>CAYUZU010000028.1:0-71619 GCA_964448675.1 uncultured Planctomycetales bacterium | reverse complement strand
ACCCCACCGCCTCCACCCGAACCCCGAACTTCAACCTACCGATGAATAATCCGGGCTAAGTTTCCGCCGAGCCTGACCTTACGCCGCAGCAATGCCGTGACACTCGCGGGCTGGACTGTCACTGCTCACGCCGTGTCCTCCTGTGCCTGCAGGTCGAGGCCCAGCTGATCGAGGACTTCTTTCGGGATGAGCGTGCACCGCACCTGGTTGCCGCGAATCCGGACCGTGTGGGAGTTCGTGCCGAGACTCTCGGCGGCGATCATCTTGCGGATCCGGCGTGGGTCGCGCACGCCATAGTGCCCGCCGACGGCCTTCAACGCGCGATCGACATGGACGAATAGCCCCTCCGCCTTCACTGTCCACAGAAAGCCTGATGCGGATGAAGTCTGAATCCGTCGGGCAACGTCGGTGATAAACTGCCTGGCGATCGTCGAGCGATCGTCTCCGCCCTGGTCACCCAACAGCCGCTGCAGATGCGCCTGGAGCCGTGCCAGAACGCCGTCGTCCGTGGCCGCATTGACGCCGAATGCGCGCAGGGCGTCCCCGGCTACGGCCACCATCGCGTAGTTCTGGACAATCCGGCCGATGTTTGATACGTGCTGAAGCGCGTGCTGGTCGACCTTGCCCTCAAACGCCCGCTGCTTGCGCCACACGAGCTGGTCAAGGTTTTTCGCGTTCGCCCAGTCGCAAGCAAAGTCAACCCACTCGCGCATGGGCCACTTGGTACGATTCGCCCTGTAGGCGCTCAGCGCTGATTCGTTCCGAGCCGGCTTCTGCAGCTCGACACGGACCAGCTTACCGCGGAGGGCAATGTCGTCGATCGCGACGTCCTGGCCGTACAGGATCGCGGGGGCGCAGATGCAGTAGTGCCGGCTATGCTGACCGTGCGTCGAGGGCTGGCAGTTGTAAGCCTCGTTGAGCGCGTCGACGACCTGCCGGCGGTTCGAGACGCGGTTGAACTCGTCGACCTGAATCGGCAGCACACTGTTTGCCAACACCTTTTTGATGCGGTATGGGGTCCGAAACTCGGTCGGACCACCGACGCATAACCAGCCAAACGCATCCTTGAGCAGATCCATCACGGTGCTCTTCCCGACGCCGGAATCACCCTCAACAGCCATGTGCGGGTAGGCCCAGCCAAGGGCGGGCTTGAGGATGGTGCCGAGGGCGTAGGTCAACAGGAAGCGCACGCTGCCATCATTGAACAGGCCCGCGATCGCGTGGAACGTACCTTTGCGGCCCGTGTCTGCAAAGCGATGCGCGTGGTAGACACACTCTTCCGCCTTACCTGGGAATTGCACGCCGTCGCTGGGCTGGAGCTGGCCCTGATGATTGAGAAACGTGCCGACGCCAAGCACCTCGCGTGCGGCCGGGTCGTCCCGCTGGATGCGCTCCTGTTGAACCAAGTGGTTCAGGTACGTCCGGAACTGTACCGGCGAGTTCACGACCAACCGTCCGTTGCTCGCCGTCGCATAGGCCGGTGCCTCATAGATGGAACCGGTCAGCTTGAGCGCCATCTCATCAGATCCCGATCGGCCGTGAATGTGGTGCAGCGGCACGTCGCAACCGTCGTAGTAGCTCTGTGTCGTCGATCGGATCTCATGGATAACGAAGTTGGCGACCAGCTTGTAGTTACCGGCTTTGCCGTGCAGCAGTCGGCCCTCGCGAGTGATCAGCCCATAGGCTGCAAGCGGGTTTCGACGTCGCCGAGCGCGTTTCCGGGCTTTGATCTTCTTCAGTACCCCTGGGACAGTCAGCCCCACGGAAACGAGCTTCAGCCGCCGGTTGTGACCCATCGTGATCGACCTGTGAAGGGCAAACGTGCCTGGGCCCGGGCCCTGATGTCCATGGCTGCCTTGCTGGCCTGCCTGCCCACGGTGCATTGCGTTCGATTGCATCTTGTTTTCTCCTTCAGCAATCACAGGCGCCGGATAGACTGGCGGACGCCACGCCATTCTCGAAACATGTCGGGACGTCATCGAGTTTGTCCGCGCGATCGGGAAAAGTCCTCACAAGAATCATCGCTAGAATTCTCGAACCTCGGCCGGATTCTCGCGGGAAGCTCCTCTCAGACGTGACGATGCCGTTCTTGTCACGACCGCAAGGTCAGACCAATAGCGAAGCCGTTGCTCAGCAATTACGACGTACCCGGACCCCTGAAGCTCGGACCACATGCCGCGGGCCCGTGCTCGCTCACGAGCGAGTCGGTTCCCGACTCGCCGGACGCCGCAGGATGCCACCCCTCGCTAATCCCTAAGAACAGGGCGAAAACGTCTGTCCGATTGACCTAAACCTATGACCTAAACCCCTCAAAGGACCCCCTCTGAGAGCCAAAAAACGGCGATTTTTGAGCTGGGCCCAGACGTGGCGACGTGAACGAGATCTACCGCATGAACGCTGACGGATCCAACCCCGTCAACCTGACGAGTAACCCCGATGGCTGGGACACCGACCCGGTCGTCGCCCCGGTGCCCTGATCGCGGGCCGACGCGCCGCTGCGTTCCACCACTGACCGCTGGCCCCATTTCGCCCCCCGCCGGCGCGAGTCAGTTATCGGAACCACTTGGACCCGTAATTCTGTTGCCCGCCGACCGTACTCTGCCGTAGAATCGTCATGAGAGGAGGAACGTCACTTCGCCAGGCTTGGTCCGCCAAGCGCGCTCGCTGACTGTCAGATCCGCCACGGGAGCAGGTAGCGCTCCGGGCAGCCCGCGCTGAGAACCGTTTCAGCAGGGCCGATTCGTGCCAGCGATCGACAACAGCAAGCACGCGGCCCGGCACCGTCGAACGTGACGCCGACGCGAGGCGTTCTCGCGCAACAGGTAGGGTAGGAGAAGCCTCGATTCGTCCGAGGCGCATCACATCGAAGGAGGAATGGGAGATGAAGAGAATTCTCTGTATTGTGGTTGCCATGAGTGCCGCGACCTTGGCCTTCGGCCAGGGTTACGACGCCCAGGGCTTCGAGCCGGATACCTTCGGGCTCGGTCCGCTGAACGGACAGGATGGCTGGGCCGCCGGGTTGGCCGGCGGCGGCATCGAGCCGATGGTCGTGGCCGCGCCCGACCCCGTGCTCGACACCCAGGCCGTGCGTCTCGAGACGACCGGCACCCAGGGCGACCAGTCGTGGATGGAGCACACGTTTACCCCGGCCGATCTGCTCGCCGAGGGCTACACCAACCTCGTCGTCAGCTTCGACGTCTATCGCCCGACCACTGAGAACGAGCAGAACTTCTGGTGGTACCTGTTTGACGCCGGCACGCCGACCTACGGTCTGCAGTGGGATGTCGGCGGGACGCGGCCATTCGGCTTCCCCGGCGCCGAGGCACCCACCATCGCCGGCCGCTATGCCAACGTCACGATGGAGTGGGATTTCGTCAGCATGATGGCGCACTCGTGGTACGACGGTGCAGCCGTCGATGTCGATTTCGCCATCACCGACATCAACTCGCTGACCGGCTGGGGCATGTACCTGGCGCACGACGCCGACACCAACGGCATCTCCGACCAGGTGTTCGTCGACAACTTCACCGCGGTTGCGACCCCGGAGCCCGCGACGCTGACGCTGCTGGCCATCGGCCTGCTGCTCCGCCGCCGCTAGTCTCCGGCGACCTTACGGTCGCTCGCTCGCGACGGGCCGCGCGACGACGTGCATGCGACACGCCGTCGGGCGGCCCGTTCTTCTTGCGCCGGCACCGAACAGGGGGCGACCCGGACCAGGCGTCTTGCTGCAACAAGCGACCGTGCGCGTCAGCGCCCGAACGCGTTCTGCAACACCGCCAGGTCTCTGAGATCCACGTCTCCGTCGCACGCCGCGTCGCCGGTCGTGCAGGCCCCATCGACGGCCGTATCCGGTCCGTTCAGGCATTCCGCCAACAACACGACGTCGCGCGCGTCGACCTGGCCATCGAGATTCAGGTCACCGCCCCCCTGGCGGTAGCGAATCGTCGCGAAGTCGTAGTAGTTGGCAAAGCCCGCCCAAACCTCGCCCACGACGAATACATTCTGTGCTGTGTCCACCGTCACGTGCCGTGCCCGATCCGAGCGCCCATTCGGGTCGGCGTAGACTTGCGTCCAGGCGTGAGCACCATCAGGCTCGTAACGAACGGTGAGCATGTCCTCGGCACCATTGCTGTTGTACCCGTAGCCGACCGTGTACACGGCGCCGTCGGCACCGACCGCAACGTCCGCAGCGGACGCCGCCGCGTAGCCCGCCTGTTCAATGCGTTCCCACAGCAGCGCACCATCGCTGGCGTACTTCAGCGTTGTCATGGCAATGGTATCGTCCCAGCGTTGCCCACTGACGGCCACGCCGCCGCCGGGCACGGACGCCAATCCGCCAGCATAGTTGCTCAGGTCCGCGGTGCCGGCCCGCAAGTCTTCCCAATGCATGATCCCGGATGCGTCATAGGCGGCCGTCCAGATATGCAGCGGCTCCGCTGGCGGCGAGACTTCCCCGAGCACGTAGATCAAACCGTCTTCCCCGAAGACGACGCGCTCGGCCGCTTCGACCGTGTTGAATCCGTCGCGAACGCGCGCCCAGACCAAATCGCCCGCCGCATCGTACTTGACGACGTACGCCCCCGAGTCGAGTGACACCAGTGGCTCGGTGTAACCCACGACAATCGTGCTGTTGTCGCCATCGACGGCGAGTGCATAGCCGGCGTCCCACCGATCACCAGGCTGGCCCGTCGTTCGCGCCCATTCGAGGGTGCCGTCCGGCTGATACTTCAGCAGCAGCAGGTCGAACCCCGCGCCCACCCACGAAGCGCCGGCAATGTAGACGCCGCCGTCCGGGCCGATCGCGAGGTCACTCGGTTGGTTGTTGCCGCCGTCGGTACGGTACCGGCGTTCCCAGAGGAGGTTTCCGTCGGGGTCGTATTTGAGCGTGACGATGTCGACGCTGCTGGCGCCCATGTCGAACCGCTCGGTCGACCAGCCTGTGACGTAGACGTAGCCGTCGGCGTCGATGGCAATGGCCTCGGCCTCGTCGGGCTGGTTCGGGCCGGTGAAGCCGTTGTAGACTTGCGACCATTCCTCGTCGCCGCAATAGTCGTACTTGACGGTGGCGAAGGCGCGCCAATAGCCGTCGAGTGTCCACCCGGTGACGTAGATGGCGCCGTCGTGGACGGCGACGTCGCGCACGCGGTCTTCGTCGCTGGTGGGGCCGTTGTAGCCGGTCACCCACAGTCGATCGGCGGCGCCGAACGCGGGCGTGGCCATGGTGCCGGCGAGCAACATGGTCGACAGAATGATGTGCGGTATTCGATGACTCCCGATACGGGGCGTGGAAGACATGGTTTCCTCCGTGACGATTCGCCCCGCGCCCGGACCGTGGGCGATCGCACGCCGTTCAGGGCGGACATGCGGCCGCACGCGCCGCAGCGCACGCGCGGGACGATTCTGAACAGACTGTCAGCGGGTTGAACGGGACGCCCGTTCGATCTGGCAAACACCCTTGGGGCGATTATAGGCGCGGAATGGCAGGTTCTCAGATTCCCCTGTTACAGCGCGATCTTCTCATGCACGCGCACCCCCGCGCCGCCTGGGCACACGCCTTTCATTGCGGCCCCCTTGGTCCAGCTTGGCGGGCGCCGCGACGCGGGGCATCACGCAAACCACCCGCCGATCTCACCGATCGCGAAGTCGTTGTAGAGGAACAGCAGTCGCTCGATCAGGTAGGCCACGCGGGTCATGACCGTGTTGCCGAACAGCGCCCCCAGGCAGATCATGATGGTCACGCGGCCGAAGCGGATCGATCCGGCCAGGACGGGGTGCTCGGTGCGTACCGAGAAGAAGAAGTAGAACAGCGTCGCCAGCAGCAGCACGATCACGATCAGGTTGTTTGCGCACTCGCCGACGGTCGCCCATGCGTCCGCGTTCCACTGCGCGAGTGCGGCCAGCCCGACCGCGTGCGGGCCGGCGAACGGATTGATGGGCTGAATGGTTGCGCTGACCTGCGGCATGATGAGCAGAATCTGCGTCTTGAACGCCAGTCCCGCCGCCACGCCGACAAACCAGCCGCTGATGATCGTGCTGACCCAGAACCAGCGCTTGGAGAGCTGGAAGTACCACAGCAGCCCGGGCAGGATCGCGAGTCCCCAGAACACGCTGGTCCATTCGGCACCCGGCGTGTCCTGTGGCGTGACCTCGGCGTTCGTCGCCATCAGCGCCGCCCAGCCGTCGGCGAAGCGCTGCCACCAGCGCGGCTGCAGGATTTGGTTCCACATGATGACGGTGGCCATGCCCATGTAGGTGCCGAGGGTGGCCTGCTGCACCAGCCGATACGCCGGGTTGTCCTTGATTGCATAGCTGAACACGCACAGCGTCACAATCGCCCCGAGCCAGACGGTGAGGGATTCGAACATCAGCGTGCCCTCCCCGAGCGGCGGCTCGTCCACCAGGCGACGTTGCCGAGGATGGCGGCCAGGATCACGGCCAGTGCGCCAAATGAGCCTGCCACCGACAGCCGATGGCCCAGCCCCTCCATCTGCCCGATGAGCTGCTCGTACTCGGCCGCGCCGCGGTTGCCGAGCAGCAAGCCGACAAGCTGGCCCGCCTTGTAGTTGTTGATGTACTGCGGCGCCATGATTGACATGGCGCCGAATGCGACGGGCTTGTTGAACTGTCCGTTGACGAAGCTGATCCATTCGGGCGCGGGGCCATAGGTCACGATGTATGCCAGCTCGATGTCCTGGATCCCGCGAAATTCCTGCGTGAGCGGCATTTCTTCCAGCGGCGTGCCGTTGATGTCGGTCGGGAAAGTCGCGCGAAAGTCCTTGCACACGCCGTCGATGATCGCACCGATGCTCCCCTCCACGCCCTGTACGAACCCGCAATTCACCCAGTCTTCGCCGTAGACGTAGCCGTATTCCTCGGCGATCGGCGTGATCGTATCGCGGGCGAACTTGGGGCCCAGGGCGGTGATACCCACGGAGGTGACGACGAAGTCGATGTCGCGCGTGCACAGGTGGCGCACCACGCACTGTAACTGCGACTGGTTCTCGGCCAGCGAGCCTGCATCCCAGCTCGAATCGATCAGCACCACCGACCCTGCCGGCAGCGCCTCCACCGCTTCGTGGAACGTCTTCGTCGGACCCGAGACCGACAGCTCGGGCACCGGGATCGACACAACGATCGGGAAGAAGACCACGATCAGCGTCGCCAGGTACATCCAGCGGCGATCAAGCGTCTGCAATTTGGCCAGCCAGCGCTTCACGTGTCTACTCCGTCCGCGTGCCGATACTCAGCCATAGTCGCGTGCCGACGGCAAACGCGCCGGCACACACGCCCATCGCTACCGCCCGCTGCACAGCCGTGTTGGGCACCTCGAGGATCCACTGGGCCCAGGTGTTTGGCTGGAGAAAGCGCGGCAACGACGTGGTGAGCAGGTCGGCCAGTGGCGCCAGACCGATGAGCACGATGACCGCGGTGATCATCATGACGCCCGCGTCGAGATTCTGGAAACGGAACGAACGGAACGCGGCCGAGACGAGATACAGCGCCAGCAGCGCGATGCTCGCCGCCCCAAAGGCCATTACCAAGCCGTAGAACAGCAACTCGAAGAACTGTACGCCGAGCGATTTCTGTTCAGCGGCGGGAGCGACCCGCTCGTCCAGCTCGGTCGCAGTGGTTTCACTGACGGTGTTGGCAGACGCCTCGGCCCAGTCGTTGCTGATTTGCGCCGTCGCGCCGAGGCCGAGAAACACCAGGAACACCAGGCTGCTGATCCAGCCCTCGCGCTTCTTGACCAGGTTGGTGACGTTACTCCGTACGAGGTTGATCGGGCCGAGCAGAAACGCCATCGTGCCGAGGATGATCACCAGGTTGATGGCGATCTGGAGAAAAGGCGATAGGGGGTTTCTCCAGCCACCAAGGGCCGCGGGTGCCTGCGCCGGCAACAGGAACTCGATCAGGAAGAACGCGCCGCCCACAAAAGTGATCAACGCGATGAACATCCGCCGCATGACAACATCTCCAATCGCGTAGCTCGATCTGCCGGAGCGCGGTCCGCGTGCGACAACGCCGCGCCGCTCAGTACTTCTTCAGCCAATCCACGACCGCGTCGAACCCCGACAGGCCGAGGTTGTCCAGGATCATGGCGACCACGCCGACTGCGATCAGCAGCGCAAAGATCAGTTTCACCAGGTCCTGGCTGATCAGCGAGCCACGCGTCGCCGGCTCCTGACTGACATAGGCGCTGGCCGCGTAGAACTCCTCGCCGATGATGGTGTAGTCGCACGAGCACACGAAGAACGGAATCTGCCCCAGCAGCGGATCACCCGCGATCTGGAGAACGCCGCGCTGTGCGCCGGGCTCGGTCATCAGCAGGCTGGTGAAGTTGTTCTTGCCGAAGAACATGGCGCAGCCGGCCTGGTCGCCCTCGATGGTACGCGCGACGGACATGGCATAGACGATGGCGTTGTCGGAGAGGTACCGGACCTGCTCTTCGGGCCTGAAATCGTCCTGCATCCCCTCGGCGCGATAGGCCTCGTGGGCCACGCTTTCGGCCAGCGGGTACACGTCGGGGCGATACACCAGGGCGACGAACGGCGTCTGCATCTTGGCCGCGAGCCGCGCGATGTGGCCCATGATCGCCATCGTCGCGTGCGTGATGATGTCCTTGATGTCGGACTCCCCCATCGCGAACACGACCGGCCGGCCGAGTTCGGTCGCGCGCCCCACCGCTTCCTCCATCGCCGTCACGCCCGCGATGGGCCGCACGTAGGGGAGCTTGCCCCGCCGCGCCCGGCTGATGAAGAAGACCACCATGACCAGGAAGCCGACGACGAGCACGAAAACCAGGGGATCTGCATGTTCCATGTCACCAGTCGATTCGGGCGGCCGAACGTAGGGTCCGATGGCTCGTCGCGCGGGTGGTAGAGCCTCGCCCCGCTCGGTCCTGCAGCTCTACACCGGACAATCACACGGCTCACAAGGCCGTGGCCGACGGCGGCGTTCGCAGATCAGCTATCAGCGCGCTGGCCGCGCCACCGCCGCGTACCTATACGCGACCCGTCTCATCCCCGCAAGCGTTGACTGAACCGCATCATCCCCGCCACCCTCACCAACGCAGGCACGCACAACAACGACCGGTAACACGGCCCCCCGCCCCCGATCGCGCCTCTCCGACGACAGCTCGCCCCCCCCTGAAAACCGACAACGGAAGACCGAAAACTTCCGTTATCATCTCGCGCCATGAGCACCAACACCTTCGTCTTCGCCGGCGGCGGTACGGGCGGCCACCTCTTCCCAGGCATCGCCGTCGCCCACGCCCTGCGCGAACAGCAGCCTGCGGCCCAAGTCACGTTCTTCACGACCGACCGTCCACTCGATCGACAGTTGCTCGAGCCGATGGGCTGCGAACAGGTCATCCAGCCCGTCCGCCCCTTTACCCTGCATCCGCTCCGCATCCCCGGCTTTCTTCGCGCCTGGCGCCGCAGCGTCCGCGCGGCCCGTGCGTGGCTCGCCAGTCGCCAACCGCGTGCCGTCCTCGGCCTCGGCGGCTATGCAGCGGGCCCCGCAGTCGTCGCCGCCCATTCGATGGGCCTGCGCACCGCCATCCTCAACCCCGACGCCATCCCCGGCCGCGCCAACCGCCACCTTGCGCGCCAAGCGGACCTCGTCGTCGTGCAATGGGAGGTCTCACGCCGCCAGTTCCCGCCCGCCACGCACTGCGAAACGCTCGGCTGCCCCATCCGCCCCGGCTTCGCCAATGCCGACCGCGCCGCAGGCTGCGCACGATTCGACCTCGACCCCCGGCGGCCGGTGTTGCTGGTCACCGGCGCGTCCCAGGGGGCCCGCACGATCAACGAGGCCATGGTTCGCGTCTGGCCGGCGTTCCAGCGCGAGAATCCCGATTGGCAACTGCTGCACCTCAGCGGTCCGGGCGATGAAGCCGCGGTTCGGCATGCGTACGACCAAGCGGCAGTACCGCACCACGTGCTGAGCTTCACGGCGGAGATGCCGCTGGCCCTGGCCGCCGCCGACCTCGTGATCGCGCGAGCCGGCGCCTCGACCCTGGCCGAGCTGACCGCATTGGGGCGGGCGTCGCTTCTGCTGCCGTACCCTTACCACCGCGACCGGCACCAGCACGCCAACGCCCAGGTGCTGGTGGACGCCGGCGCCGCGATCCTGATCGACGATCAGCGCGACCCCGCCGCCAACGAGCCGCTCGTGTTGGCCGCCCTGCGTCAGGCCGCCGACCCCGACGTGCGCCGCGCGATGGCGGCGGCCGCCGCCGGGTTGGGGCGACCCAGCGCCGCCGAACAGGTTGCCCGGCGACTCGCGGACTGAACCGCATCATTGCGAAACGCTTTCGCCAAGTTCGGGTGTTACAGGAAGTTAATCCGGCACCATCTCGATACTATTTTCTCACATCGCGCTTGACCCCCCGCCTAATGGCGCTATCTTGAGGTAAACAGGGCTGCTTGTCCGCCAGGGAGGTGACACGTGATCAGCCAGACAACGGAATACGCGCTGCGGGCGGTGGTGTGGCTTGCTGCCAACCCCGAGAAGCCGCTCACCGCGCAACAAATCGCCGAGGCCACCCGCGTTCCCGCCGGCTACCTCGCGAAAGTCCTGCAGAATCTCAGCCGTGCCGGCCTGCTGCATTCGCAGCGCGGTCTCGGCGGCGGATTCGTGCTCGCCAAGTCCCCCGACACACTCACCGTGTGGGAGGTCGTGCAGGCCGTCGACCCCATCAAACGCATCCACGAATGCCCCCTCGGCTTCGAGGCTCACGCCGAACTCTGCCCGCTGCACAAGCGGCTCGACGCGGCGGTTGCGAAGCTCGAATCCGACTTCACCTCGTGCCGCATCAGCGACCTGATCGACCCGACCTCGGGCTCGTCGCCGCTGTGCGCCTATACGCCGAAACGTGCCACATCGGGACCGCCAGACGCCGAGGCCGCCGAAGCGTCCTGACTCGCCCGATAATCAGCTCCAGTTGGTTCCGCCGCTCGACGCTGGTCGCGCCACGAGCGCGGTGCCTTCGCGCCAATCCAGGCCCCGCGCCGGCGATCACCGCCGCCCCGTTGTCGCCGGCGGCCGACGTCTTCCTCCCGCCCTGCGATCCGCACGGGTCGCGCTACAATCGACACGGGGCTATCAAATAGAGGGAGTGGCGCATGTCGCAGACAAGACAACAGCTCGACCTGCAGTTTGACCACGTCGCCCAGCAGGTGCCCGACGTTGCCGACGCCGTCGCATGGTATTCCCGCACCGTGCCGGGCTGCGAGGTGCTCTACCAGGACGACAGCTGGGCGTTTCTGGCCGTGAACGGCACAAAGCTCGCTTTGATTCAGAACCAGAAGCACCCGGCGCACGTCGCCTGGCGCGTCAGCGAAGCCGACCTCGAGCGCCTGGCCGCCGAGCACGGTGTCGAGGTACGCACCCACCGCGACGGGACGAGGAGCTTCTACCTGCGGGCGCCGGGCGACAACTGGATCGAAATGATCGCCTACCCCCAGGACACCCCCTACACCTCCTGAGGCGGTGCAGCGCGAGCTTCTTGCCGCGCCTCCCGGGTCGGGCGCGGTTTGACACCGATTTGGCACAGCACGAAGATGCCCGCTACGAGGGTGTTTCGGAAGGAAGGAGACTGTTCATGGGCCGTTTATACGACAGTGCAACCGCCGCCATCGGCAACACGCCCATGGTGCGCATCAACAACATCATCCAGTCGGACGCCAACGTCTACGCCAAGCTGGAGTTTTCGAACCCGCTCAAGAGCGTCAAGGACCGCATCGGCGTCAGCATGATCGAGGCCGGCCTGCGCGAAGGCGCGATCAAACCCGACACGACCATCGTCGAGCCGACCTCCGGCAATACGGGCATCGCGCTGGCATTCGTGTGTGCCGCCAAGGGCCTGAAGCTCGTCCTGACCATGCCCGAGAGCATGAGCATCGAGCGCCGCCGCGTCCTGCGCCAACTCGGGGCCGAGCTCGTGCTTACCGAGGCCCCCCAGGGGATGAAGGGGGCCGTCGCCAAGGCCGAGGAGATCGTCGCCGACATCGCCGGCGCCTTCATGCCACAGCAGTTCAAGAACCCGGCCAACGTCGAGATCCACCGCAAGACCACCGCCGAGGAGATCTGGAACGACAGTGACGGCGCGGCCGACATCCTGGTCGCCGGCGTCGGCACAGGCGGGACGATCACGGGCGTGGGTGAGACCCTCAAGCAGCGCAAGTCGTCGTTCCAGTGCGTCGCGGTCGAGCCGGTACATTCGCCGGTGATCAGCCAGCAGCGCGCCGGCCAGCCGCTCGAGCCCGGCCCACACAAGATCCAGGGCATCGGCGCCGGCTTTATCCCGCACATCCTCAATCTCGACGTCGTCGACGATGTCGCGCAAGTCAGCAATGACGACGCGTTCGCGTGGGCACGCCGCGCCGCGGCCGAAGAGGGGATTCTCTGCGGCATCAGCTCGGGGGCGGCCCTGTGTGCGGCCAACGAGGTAGCGCAGCGCCCGGAAAACAGCGGTAAGATGATTGTCGTGATTCTCGCCTCCGCAGGCGAGCGGTACTTGTCGACGCCTTTGTTCGAACAGGAGTGACATGAGCGAGCGCAAAGCCACCAACATCACCTGGCACGAGGGCCACGTCGAGCGCGAGCAGCGCCACGCCCTGCTGCGCCAGCGCGGCGCCACCATCTGGTTCACCGGGCTCAGCGGCTGCGGCAAGAGCACCGTCGCGTTCACCCTCGAACACGCCCTGGTCGAACGCAACCACCTCGCCTACGTGCTCGACGGCGACAACATCCGCCACGGCCTCAACAAGAACCTCGGCTTCTCCCCCGAGGACCGCGAGGAGAACATCCGCCGCATCGGCGAGGTCGCCAAGCTCTTCGCCGACG
This sequence comes from uncultured Planctomycetales bacterium, assembly GCA_964448675.1. Taxonomy (GTDB): domain Bacteria; phylum Planctomycetota; class Phycisphaerae; order UBA1845; family Fen-1342; genus CAYUZU01. The sequence goes on along the minus strand of CAYUZU010000028.1, from coordinate 58,770 downwards.
CCGGCGTGCTGACCTGCACCAGCTTCATCAGCCCCTACCGCGCCGATCGCGACAACGCCCGCAAGATCCACAAGGAGGCCGGCCTGCCCTTCATCGAGGTCTACGTCCGCGCCCCCATCGACGTCTGCGAGAAACGCGACCCCAAGGGCCTTTACAAGAAGGCCCGCGCCGGCGAGATCAAGGAATTCACCGGCATCTCGGCACCATACGAAGAGCCGCTGCGCCCCGAGATCGTGCTCGACACCAGCCAGCTGCCCCCCGAGCAGGCAGCCCAGGTCGTGCTCGACTACCTCGCCGAGCAGGGCCTGCTGCGCAAGGCCGGCCCCGGCAAGTAACCCGCCGGCGGCCCGCGCGACATACCTGCAGGAGCCGGGCAATCGCGTGAGGCGGCACTGCGCGCCGTCAGCCGTACGCCGTGCCTTGCCGCGTTTTGCCTTTTGAATTTCGGCCCGGGCGTCAGTATCGTGGACTGCGTCACGACCGAAGGAGCAACGCCATGCCCATTCCCTATCCCGCGGGCGAGGCCCTCACCTGCAAGCAGGTCCGCGAGACCGACGTCCTCGCCATCGAACACGTCGGCATCCCGGGCATCGTGCTCATGGAAAACGCCGGTCGTCACATCGCCGACTTCATCTACGATCGACTGGTCGACCCGGCCCGCGACCGCGTGCTCATCCTCTGCGGCCCCGGCAACAACGGCGGCGACGGCTTCGTGGTCGCGCGCCACCTGCGCAACGGCGGCGTGCCGATCGACCTGGCCCTGGCCATCCCGCCCGACAAGCTCAAGGGCGACGCCGCGACCAACTACAGCATCCTGCAGCGCATGGGCGTGACCTGCCTGCAGGCCAACGCCGACCTCGCGGCGATTCGCGACGCCGCCACCAGCGCCGCCCTCATCCTGGATGCCCTGCTCGGCACCGGCTCGAAGGACGCCCCCCGCAGCCACGTTGCCGAGCTGATCCGCCTGGCGAACGACGCGCCGCGTGCCCGCCGAATCGCGGTCGACATCCCCAGCGGCCTGGACGGCGACAGCGGCCAGCCGCGCGACCCCTGCTTCCGCGCCGATGCGACCGTCACCATGGTGGCGGCCAAAACGGGTTTCCTGAGCGACGCGGCACGACCGTTCGTCGGGCACGTGGCCGTGGTCGACATCGGGATGCCCGCCGAACTGATCCCCGGCCGCAACAAATCAGCGAGCTCGGGGGCTTGACCGTTAGGTGTTTGTTTGTATAGTGAAGACAGTGGCTGAGCCGGTTCTCAGCCCGCGGACGCAGCCAGCGGCCCGGCCCGCCCGCCAGATCCGGACCGGCGCCCCGACACCGACCAACGCAGCAGCGAGGGACCTGACATGGCCAAGAACACGAGCGTGACCAAGGAGGCCACCATGGTCGACGAGCGCGAAGCCAACCGCCGCGAAGCTCTCACCCGCGCCGTCCAGCAAATCGAGAAGTCCTTCGGCAAAGGCGCCATCATGTGCCTCGGCGAGGACCATGGCGCCAGTGTCGCCGGCGTTTCCACCGGCTCCCTGTCGCTCGACCTCGCCCTGGGCGGCGCCGGCATCCCCCGGGGCCGCGTCATCGAGATCTACGGACCCGAATCCTCGGGCAAGACCACGCTCACGCTCCACGTGGTCGCCGAAGCCCAGAAGGCCGGCGGTTCGGCCGCCTTCATCGATGTCGAGCACGCGTTCGACCCCACCTGGGCCAAGCGGCTGGGCGTCAACCTGGAGGGCCTCATGGTGAATCAACCCTCCAGCGGCGAGGAAGCCCTCGAGATCTGCGAGTTGCTCGTCCGCTCCAACGCGCTCGACGTCATCGCCGTCGATTCCGTCGCCGCCCTCGTCCCAAAGGCTGAACTGGAAGGCCAGATGGGCGACACGCACGTCGGCCTCCAGGCCCGCCTGATGAGCCAGGCATTGCGGAAGCTCACCGGAATCGCTTCCAAGAGCCGCACCTGTGTCGTCTTCATCAACCAGATTCGCGAGAAGATCGGCGTCATGTACGGCAGCCCGGAAACGACGCCCGGCGGCCGGGCGCTGAAGTTCTACAGCTCGGTCCGCATCGACGTCCGCCGCATCGGCATGCTCAAGGAAAGCGACCAGGTCATCGGCGCCCGCATTCGGGCCAAGGTGGTCAAGAACAAGGTCGCCCCGCCCTTCCGCCAGGCGGAGTTCGACATCCTCTTCGAGTCCGGCATCAGCGGTGAAGGCGACCTGCTCGACATCGCCGCCGACACGAACGTCATCACCAAATCGGGCACGTGGTTCAGCTATGGCGACACGCGTCTCGGCCAGGGCCGCGAGAACGCGCGCCAGTTTCTTCGCGACAACCCCGACATGCTCGCCGAGATCCGCGCCAAAGTGCTCGACATCAAGTGCCCCAAGCCCGCCAAAGCCGAAAGCGAAGGCCCCGCCCCGTCCGCCGACGAACCCGCGCCCGTCGGCGCCGCAACCGGCACAGGCACCGAAACGACCCGGACCTCCAGCAAGAAAGCCGCTGGCACAACGTCCCGTAAACGCTAAGCTCCGGCAGGTTGACGGGGCGCCCCCCGTTCGGCGCCAACCGCTCCTGATGACGCCGCCACGGTTGACCGAAGAAACCTGCAACCCGCGCTTGGTTTGCCGGAAAGTGGGGACGGACTCTGCGCCAGCGCGTGCGGAACGTAGGGAAGGTGCCGTGAAGTACGTGAGGTCCCTTTTGCCACAGACGCTGCGCAGCCGTGCCGGCGCCGCCCCCCTGTGGGCGGTCGCCGTCGTTATCTTCCTGCTTTCCATCTGCTTCGCACCGCGGATGAGCGCCGGCAGTGAGTCGCACCGGCTCACCGTCTCGGCCATCCCTGACCTGGCCGCGATCGAGCGCGCTTTCCAGCGCGTCGTCACGGACGTCAGCCCCAGCGTCGTGGGCATCCGGGCCCAGCGCCACTACGCCACCGCCCTGGCCACGCACGACGCCGGCGATCCACCCGCCACGCTCGAGCACCACGTCGTCGTCAACGGCAGCGGCACCATCGTCGATCCCGACGGCCTGATCCTCACCAACGAGCACGTCGTCCAGGGCGCGGGCCAGATCACGGTCCTCTTCCACGACGGGACCGAGCTGCCGGCCCAGGTCTACGCCGCGGACCCCCGCAGCGACCTCGCCGTCCTGCGCGTTGCGCGCACCGGGCTGCAGCCCGCCCGCTTCTGCGAGTGGGACCGCGTCGCCCGGGGCCAGTGGACCATCGTCGTCGGCAACCCCTTCGGCCTCGGCAGCGACGGCCAGCTCAGCGTCGCCACCGGCGTGGTCTCCAACCTCGGCCGCCAGCTCCCCGGGCTCGGCGAGGTCGACGACCGCTTCTACAACAACATGATCCAGACCACCGCCCCGATAAACCCCGGTCACTCGGGCGGCCCACTGTTCAATGTCGAAGGCGAGCTCATCGGCGTCGTTACCGCGATGCACACGCGCGCCCCCGCCGACGAGGGCATCGGCTTCGCTATCCCCATGACGCCCACCAAGTGCCGCGTCATCCGGAAGCTCTGCGAAGGCCAGGATGTCCAGTACGGCTACATCGGCCTGACCGTCCGCGTCCCCGAAGAGGACGAGCGCGAGCTGTTCAACCTGAGCTCACATGACGGGGTCGTCGTGCAGCTCGTCGAGCCCGGCGGGCCCGCCGCCGAAGCCGACATCCGCGTTGGCGACGTCATCCGCCGCTTCGACGACCAACCCGTCACCGGCCCGGCCCAGATGGCCGAACTGGTCGGCCAGACGCCGGTGGGGGCCGAGGTCCGCCTGGCGGTGCTGCGCACCGGGCGCCGCCTGCCACCGCAATACATCACGGTCCAGCGGCGTGACATCAGCCGAGTGAGCTGGATGCGCAGCGGCTCGATCCTGTGGCGCGGGATGCGGCTGGTGGACCTGGGCGCCGAAGTCCGCAAGCTGATGCGCGTCGACGAGACCGTGCACGGCGTGCTGGTGATCGAGGTGCTGCCCGACACGCCCGCCGACCGGGCCGACTTCGAGATCGGCGACCTCATCGAGAGAATCGACGGCGAACCCGTTCGCGATACGACCGAGTTTCTGCTGCGGGCCCGCGCCACCGACGGCGCACTGCGCCTCGCGATCCGCCACCGCGGCAACCGCATCGTGCTCGCGGATTGACCGCGCCTGACCGCCGGCTCGCAGACCGAAACGCCTTGCTTGACGCGGAGCCCGTTCATGACCGCCCCCGCCCGAACCAGTGCCTTCACCCTCGTCGAGCTCATCATGGTCATCGTGATCATCGGCCTGCTCGCCGCCGTGGTCACGCCCCAGTTCGTCGATCTCCGCGGCGACGCAACGCAAGCCAGCGAGATCGCGACGGCTTCGCGCGTGCGCAGCGGCATCAAGCTGCTGCGGCTCGGTAACCTCGCCGCCGGGCAGTCGCCGTTCCCCGACAAGCTCGACGACGCGGGCAAAGGCGCCGCCGCCGAGGACAACCCGCTCTTCGCCAAGGTGATCGAGCGGGGCGTCACCGATCCACGCTGGGAGAAGATCGCGGCCCGCCAGTACCGCTACACCCCCACCGGGCACAAGTACCGCTACGACCCCGACACCGGGCGCTTCGCCCGCACCGACAGCCCCGGGGGCACCGCCGGCAGCAGCGGCGGCGACCCGGCGGTTCTCTTCAGTGATTCGCTACGCGACGGCCAGTCCGACCACTGGAATGTCACCCGCGGCCGGTTCGCCTGGGGCGAGACCGGCATGAGCAACGACCGGGGCGGCGAAAACCGCGCGTTCCTGGACGTGCCGGTCGACAGCGCGTCCTACCAGGTCGATCTCGCGGCCAACCTCGAGAAGGGCAAGGGCTGGGGCCTGTGGTTCGGCGCCGGGCTCGACGAGCGCAACCGCGTAAGCGGCTACACCTTCCAGTACGACCCCGGCTACGGCCGCGGCGCCTATCTCCTGCGCGAGTGGAGCAACGATCGCGAAAGCGTGCTGATGCCGGTCTATGCCGATCTCGACACCGGCAACTTCCACGAGTTCACCTTCGATGTTTCCGAGGGCAACTTCACCGCCTACCAGGATGGCAACGCGGTGCTCAGCTACGAAGGCGACCTCACCCCCGCCGGCGATCTCGTCGGCCTGCGCACCTGGAGCAACACCGAGGTCGAGTTCCGCGACTTCACCGTCTCCACCCCGTCAGACAAGGACTGAGTCCGCCGTCAGCGCGACTCGAAGACCACCTGGAAGCCCGCCAGGTCGGCCAGGTCGATCCCGTCGTCCTCGTCGAAATCGCCCCGCAGGCACATGTTCCCTTCGACGAACGTGTGACCCGGCCCCTGCAGGCAGAACAGCAGCTCCCACAGGTCATCCATGTCGATCGCGGTGTCCTGGTTCATATCGCCCAGGATCTGGCTGCTGCACAGGTCGAGATCGACCCGCACGAAGCTCCCCGGCAGCGCCACCACGTCGTCGACCGTGATCTGTGCACAATCCCACATGTCCGCCGTCAGCACGTAGTTCGTACCGGCCGGGGCCGCCGGCACGCGCGTGATCGCGTAGTACCCGTTGCCGTCCGTCCGCGCCGCGCCCACGCCACCGAGCTGAACCAGCGCCCCGTCGATCGGCGCATCCGTCACCGGATCCGCCGCCCGACCCCACACGACACCCTCCGTCGCCGTCGCCGGGTCGCGCCACGGCATCGCCGGCAGCGGCACGCTGGTCGTGAAGAGGTTGGCCGAGACGTAGTTGTACCAGGTCCAGTCGTTCTCCCAGTTGCCGTCGAGGTTTTCGTCCGCCGTGCCGTAGTACGAGTAGTTGCACGTCCCGTCCGCCCCCACGCCCAGGCAATACGACAACTGCGTCACGCTGTTGGCCTTGCTGTTGAGGTAGTTGCCCTGACCACAATACACGTGCCGCCCGTTGGCCATGCCGATGACGGCGTTGACCCAGTTGCGATACCACGCCGCCTGGGCACCATCGTGCTCGCGCTTGTAGTTCATCGGGATGCCCGCATCGAGCCAGCCCTGCGCGAACCAGTGCTGGAAGTCCTGGTGCAACGCGTACGCATCCGAGTAGATGAAGTTGCTCGGCGCGTTGCCCCACGTGATCAGATCCGCCGTCAGGGCCACCGGCTGGCGCGGATTGCCCGTGATCTGCGGGATTTCCACGTGCAGCCGCCGCACCAGCTCGCTGATGGTCTGGCGGCGGAAGTCGTTCCACGGCGTGAAGCCGGTGGGCGGCGGCGTCCCGCTGTACCATTCCAGCTCGCGGAATCGTGCCAGCGACGACTTGGCATACGTCTCGTCCGCCGGATAGCCGGCGTCCACCTGCACATAGCGGATGTAGTCCAGGTTGATCCCGTCGATGTCGTAGTTGCTCACCAGTTCGCGCACGATGTCGACCAGGTACTGCTGCACGTCGGGCGAGCCGGGATCGAGCGTGTAATAGCCGGCCACCTCGGACGGCCCGCTGCCCATGTCGTCGATCGGCACCATGAACCACTCGGGGTGCGCGACCAGCGTGGCGTTCCCGCTCGGCGGCCAGCTCGTGCTCGCGCGGAAGGGCACGATCCAGGCGTGCACCTCGATATCGGCCGCATGCGCCGCGTTCACCAGCACGGCCAGCGGATCGAAGCCGGCGGAGATGTCCGACGCCTTGGGAACAAGGCTGGAGTTCCAGTACGCCCCATGCCCGCCGGGGCCGGTGTCCTGGTACGCCAGCACCTCGGCGATGATTGCGTTGTAGTTGCCGGTCTGGGCCCGCGCAACCAGCGCGTTGATCTGGCTGTGGCTCTTGAAGCCACTATGGAAGGCGTCAGCCCAGAAGCCGCGGAACGCGGGCGTCCGCTCGTTCCCCTGGGCCACGACCCCCGCCGTCACGAGCAGCGCCAAGGCGGCGCCGATCCACTTCCTGGTGCTCAATCCTGCCATCTTCTCATCCCAGCTCGGGGCTCGCTTGCAGAACATCCGCCACTTCGATTCTAGGCCCCACCCGCGGGTGCGGGCCGCGCACCGGCCCGCAACACCCGATAAAACACATCTGGACATATTGATCAGCGGCGCTGAGATGAAATCCCGGCGCCGCCAATCCGCTAATCCAGCTCACTGTCGCGACCGCCGCCTCAGTCCAGCGGGCCGGTGAAGTCCACCTGCAACAGGCCCAGGTCTTCGAGGTCGATGTCGAGGTCGGTCTCGCCCTCGACATCCACGCAGTTGTTGCCCGGGGTGAAGTACGCCTCCGGACCGTTGAAGCAGAAGAGCAGGTTGTACAGGTCGTTGATATCGACGTCGCAGTCGCGGTCGTAGTCGAAGTTGCGCCGCTCGCGCTCCTCCGACAAGTACGTCATCACGTGCGCCATCACCTCGTCGCGCGCCGCCGCCGTGCTGATCGCCTCGAACGGGAAGCCGAACACCACCACCGCATAGCCGCAACTGGTGTACTGCACACCGGCCGTGCCCGCGCCGCCGGCGTAGTTCAGGCACGCGTTCGCGTCCGACCCCGGCGCCAGCTTGTCCGGCGTGCGGGTGTCGTAGGCGGCGCCGTTGGCCGGGTCGAAGTCGAACGGCGCCACGCCATCCATGACGCTGCCGGTGACCGCCGTCACGTCATACGTGCCCGCGTCGTCCGCCACGTACAGCGTCTGCAGCTGGTTCTGCATGAAGCCCACGCCGTGGCCCTGATTGATCAGGTCGTAGGCGATCTCGGACCCGCTGAGGAACAGCGCCCCACCGTCCAGCAGGAAGTCGGTCAGCTTGTTCTGCTCGTTGGACGACAGCGTGGCGTCCTCGGTGCTTTCCTGGCCGCAGATCCACACGGCGATGTCGTAATCGCCGAGTTGCACGTACGAGTACTCGATCGCGTCATTCGACGATGTCGAGAAACCATAGCCCGCCGCTGCCAGCGCCTCGGCATGCTGCACCACGTAATCATACGAATTGCTGCGCCGCCAGATGACGCGGTCGATCTCGTCGCCCGCATAGCTCGCCGGATGGTCGAACTCCTGGATCGGATTGATGAAACGCCGCTGCCGGTCAAAGCCATTGACGATCAGCACACTCTTCGTGCCCGCCGGCGCACGCCGCACCGCCAGCACCTCCGACGGCATCGACTCGCCGCCGGCGTTGGTCGCCGCCACCCGGTAGTAACACGTCTTGCCCGTGGGCACGTTCGAAATCGTCGTGCTCAGCACGTTGCCCAGCACGATCGGGCTGCCGAAGCCATAACCGTTGTCCGACTGGTACACCACGTACCCGGTCGCCGGGTCACCGCGCGCGTCGTCCGACAGCGGCGGCTGCCACGAAATCCGCACGTCACCGCCGCCCAGGTCCTCCGCCCGCACGTAGCGCGGCGTATCCGGCGCGAAGTTCAGCGGCACCTCGCTGTCCGGCAGCGTGTTCAGGAAGCGAATGATGCCGTGCACGCAAGCCCGCGCCATGACCGCCCGCACCCGCGCGTCGCGCAGCAGCTCGGCATCGGTCGGGTTGTCATGGAACGCGAGCTCGACGATGGTCGCGTCGAATTCGTTGCCGTTGGCCTCGCCCGAAATCGCACCGTAGGCCGACGTGTACGTCGGGTACGGGCGATCATACCACGCGTGCTCGAACTCCTCGTCGACGACCAGCAGGTCGTTGTCGACCTCGTCGGCCAGGATCTCGGCGTAGTTCTCCTGATAGGTCGTCGGCGAAATCGTGGTGATCAGCGTGATCTGCCCGCGGGCGGACTGGTTCACCGCGTTGGTGTGGAACTCGAGGTGCACGCGCTTCCAGCGATCCTGCATCAGGTCCGCCGGCTCCTGGTTCATCTCCGCCGCCCACTTGGCCCCGGTCCGCACATTGTCACTGCCGTCGTCCAACCCTTCGATGTCCCAGATCCACGAATCGAAGCCGACCGCGCGGTTGCCCAACTCGCTCTGGGCGAAGTAGCGCTGGCACTCCTCATCGCGCGGGTAACCGCTGGTCGAACCCGGCCCCGGCCGCGAGATATCGCCGAAGCCACCACCCCAACGAATCGCGTCGGCGATAATCGCGCCCGCCTCCGGCGACGCGTTCGTGATCTCGACGTAGTTGTCCCCACCCGCTTCCAGGTGGTAATTGCCCAGCCAGATCCAGCCATTGCCCACCAGGCGGTGATCAATGGGGATTTCCGTGATCCCGCCACTGTGGCTGACCCGATACGTCTGCACCGTGCGATTGTGCGATGCGATCGTAAAGCAATACACCGGGTAGAAATCGGTCTGCGTAATCGTCGGCGTGTAGCGCGCCGTCGCCGTCTCCGTCGGATTCGACTCCGTCCACTTGTACACGACCCCCGACAGCACGTCCCCGTCCTCGTAGTACTTCGGACTGTCGCCATTGGTCCATGACCCGGTGAACGTCACACCCGCGTCATCATTGTCCAGCACGATCTCGATCGGCTGCCAGCCCACCGGCCGGAACGGCACCACCGTCGCGCCCGCGTTGAACGCGTAATGCACGAAGTAGTTGAGCTGATCGATGTTGCCGTAATCCTCGTTCATGTCCCACAACACCGGCCGCTGCAGGTACCAGTTCGACGATCCCGCCGTCCAGCCGTGCCCCGCCGACGCGAACACCACCACGCCGCTCAGCGCACCGGTCGGCTGCCGCCCGGCCTGCGCCACCGGACCACCCAGCCCGTTCGTCATCGCACCACCCGCCTGCTCGTATTGCGGCATCGGCGGCAATACCTCGCGCGGCCCCGCCTGCTGCGACGCCAGGTACGACGCCGGCGGCGCCGGCAGGAACTGCCCCAGCGAGTCATACGTCCCGTCCACACCGACCCGCGCCATCACCCGTACGCCGCCAAACAGCGGATCATGCGCAAACGGCCGCCCCAGCGCGTCGCTGATGCTCTCGATCTCCAGCTCGCTCGGCGTCCAGTCTGCGGCTCCCGCCGCCGGCACCGTCAGGTCGATCTCGACCACGTGGCCCGCCCAACGCACGGCGTCCACCACGGTGCCCTGCGGCAACATCGGCTGGCCGGCATGGTTCAGCAGCGACGGCGCCGCCGCCACGATGGTACGAATCGGCTGGCCCGCGTCGGCCGACCCCACCGGGTGCCACGCCTCGCCGCACGCCCAATACAACGCCTGTTCCACCTGCTCGTCGCCGCTGTGCGCCCAAGCCGTCGGCGTCGAACTCACCAGAAGCAGCGCGGCCCCGAGGACCGCCGAAATGAGATTGATTGATCGTGGCATGATGGCTTCGTCCCTCTAGAGAAATCGGGTCGGACAGAGATCCCAGCGCAGACCCGCACCCGGCACCACCAGCCGTGATGCCGGCCGGGTCGCGATTGTTCTATAACAGTCTACGTCGCCGCATGGCTGTACTTCAAGCAGAACTCCGGCGGCGGCACCGATAACGGCCGAATCCGTCAATCCGTGCCGTATACCTGCTGAACCAGCGCCCAGTCCGCCAGGTCCACATCCCCGTCCCCGTCCGGTTCACCGTCCCGGCAGGAATCCCCCTCGATGAACACCAAATCCGGGCCGTTGAAGCAGAACGCCAGCATCCAGAAATCGTCCAGGTCCACATCCGCATCGCCGTCGTAGTCGCCCGGCGGCGCCGGTTCGATGAGCTCGATATCAATACGCGTCACGTCGCCGGCCGCCAGCTCCGGCGGCGCCGCCGTCACGCGTGCGAAATCCGGATGAAAAACCTCCAGCGCGTGCGTCCCGGGCGGCGCCTGCAGCAGCGCGAAGAACCCGTCCGCCCCCGACAACGCCACGTAGTCCATCTGGTCCGACGTCACCTGGGCATCGACCACCGGCCGCCCATCGGCGTCCGTCAGGTAGCCACAGAGGATCGCATCCGTCGGCGCGGCCTTCCAGGGCATTGCCGGCGTCGCCACCGCGGTCTGATACACCTCGTCGCGATAGTCATCCCAGAAATACACGTAGTTCCAGGAGAAGCCGCTGTTACCCGCCGCGCCACGGTCGCGCGCCAACGCGATCTGCGCCAGCGTCGCTGATGCCCCGTACCAAATGGCATGGCCCGGCACGACGTGGGCATCCAGGCCGCTGGTCGCGGCCAGCCACGCGCTGAGCTGCGCATCCCACGCCGACCCCGGCCCACCCGTCGAGTACATCATCGGCACGGCGGTATCCAACGCCCCCTGCTCGATCCACGCGAGGGTGTCCTGGTGCTGCCGTGTCGCAGACGCGTTGAAGTCGGGAAACACCGCCGCACTCACCCGCAAGTCCGGCTTGACCAGGGCGATCTGCGCGTAAATGTCGCGCACCAGCCGCGTGACCTGGTCCGTCGTCCATGACGGGAAATCGCGATTACCCGGATTCGTCCGGTCGTCGAGGTAGCGCTGCCGGCTGATCGGATCGTACGACACCTGCAGCGTGCCGGGGGTGCGGATGCGGTCAAAGTGCACGCCGTCAACGTCGTAGCTCTCGACCACGTACATGATCTGCTGCCGCACGTACGCCTGGTACGCCGGCACGCCGGGCGCAAACCACACGTACGAGCTCTCGGCAAACTGGTCCGGGTCGTCATAGCTGTTGTGGTGCAGCCAGTCGCGCGCGTCGGGGTCGCTCGCGTTGCAGTGCTGATAGAAGACGTGATTCGGGTCCGGCGGCGGCAGCATCTCGTCGCTGTGCCAGCAGGTGTGCGTGTTGATGTACGCGTGGAACTCCAGTCCCGCCAGGTGGGCGGCGTCAATCGCGTACGCCACGGGATCCCAACCCGGGTCGCCGCCCCCCAGCAGCGGCGACCAGACCTCGTAGGGCGACGGATACAGCACGTCCGCCTGCCCGCGAATCTGGAAGAACACCGCGTTGAAGTTGGCAGACGCCATCGCCTGCATCGCGTTGTCGATGTAGGCGCGGCAGGCATCCGGATCCGCCCGCGGCCATTCGAACCGCGTCAGCCACAGCGCGCGAAACTCCGGCGCCTGGGCGGCCGCGGTCGTCGCCCCCGCAGACACGATCACAGCCAGACAGAATGCGAGGCCGGAAATCGGGCGCATGCCGGGTCGCTCCTTCTCCCCCAAACGGGTATCGCTGCGCCTCCAGCATACCCCATCGCGCGCCCGCCGCGAAGCACCCCCCGCCGCCGAGCGCCTCAGTCCCGCAGGCGGCCCGCGCGCCGCGGCCGCCGCGCCAGGCCGACAAACGCCATCGTATCGAAGTCCTGGACGCCCAGATCGATGATTTCCCAGCCCTCGGCCCCGAGCGCATTGAGGTACGCCTCCAGGTTCTCCTTGCTCGGGCTCGAGAGTAATCCGCCGCCCTCAGCCTCGGTCGAGTTCACGATCTTGTACTCCCAAACCGTCATGGGCGCTCCTCTCGGCAGCAAACCGCGCTCAGGGGCGAGCAATCCGCTTCTCGCCACCGGCGGGCCCATTGTACATCACCGAAAGGGCCATATCCCGGCGAAACGCCACGGGCCCGGGAGAGCACCCGGTCAGGCCGCCACGACGTTGCCCGCGTCCGCCAGGATCACGATGCGGGCACCCGCCGGATCGCGCAGCTCGACCTTGAGCTGCTTCCGCGCCTTGAGCCGCGCACGCAGCGATTCGTTCGACACGTACACCACGCTGGCCGCGATCCGCCGGTCACCGCGGAAAAAGAGCTGCTGCAGCCGGCGCTTCACGGCGTTCGACGTCCGCTGGCCATCATCATCCCACTTCGACCACTCGGGCACGCCGCCCGGGTTGCGAACCTTGACCCGCATTCCCGCCGCCAAGGCGCTCGTACGCATCGATCCCATCATCTACAGGCTCTCCTCGACCGCGCAGCGCAGGCCGCGGGGTCAGAAAAACGTCCCAACTCTCACTCGTAAACCAGAAATGACGCGCTCGGCCGGCTACAGCATGGCCGTCGCAGCGGGCGGAGGCACAGGCCCCGTCACCCGGGTCGGTTGATGACCGCGGGCATCATAGCCCGCCTCCGCCCCGCCGGCAACTGCCCGGCGCGGCGCGGCAGATGCCGCTTTCCCGATTCGCCCGGCCGCGCCACAATGCGCAGCATGGCCCATCGTTGGCGGATTCGTGTGGGGCGGTTCCTCATCGGCGTGGCGGTGTTGGCGGGACTTGCCCTGACCGCCTACCTCTACCTCACCGATCCGGCCCGGCTCCGCGCCCACGCGCTCGACGCCATCGCCCGCTTCGAGCTCGGCAAGATCGACGTCGGCAGCGTCAGTTTCTCCATCCGTCACGGCCTCACCATCCAGGACCTTGTCATCCGTATGCTCGATGGGGACGACGCCGATCGCCCGGCCGGTCAGGCACCGCCACTGGTACACATCGGCCAGGCCCGCATCGCCTGCGACCTGCGCGCCTTGCTCCTGGGCCACATTCGTCCCGAGCGCATCGACATCAACGGTGCCACCCTGACGATCGCCTGCGCCCCCACCGCCGACCGCGACGATCCGCTGTCCCGCTCGCTCGACTTCGATTCCGCCGCGCTGTGGCATACCCTGCGCCAATGGACGGATCGATTGCCACGTATCGACGTACTGCAATCCGACTACCAGCTCGTCCTGCTCGAGCGCGACACGGCCAACCTGGTGGAGCGCGGCCGCCTTCGCGCCACGGGGCGCCACACCAGCAGCGGCTACGCGCTGCGCATCGAGCGCGACCCCGCCCAGGCCGCGCCCCTCGCATCCGTGCAGTGGGATCGTCAACGCGGCGAGCTTCTCATCGATGTCGACTGGCTGCGCCTGCACACCCTGCGCCAGCTGCTCCCGCACGAGATCACCGCGCAGCTCGACGCGTGGAATCTCGCCGGCAAGGCCCGCCTGACCCGCCTCGTGTTTCGCGGCCGCGACTACGCCGGCACCACGGACGTCGCCGTCAGCGAAGCCGAGCTGCAGCTCGCGGAGCTGCACGGGGTCGTACCGCTCGAAGACCCGACCCCTGCGCCCGGCCAGTTCCTGCAATTCGACCAGGCCGCCACCACCTTGCGCTACGCCGCCCGCCCCGCGGCCGACACGGGCCGCCTGACGCTCAACCTCGTCGGCCGGCTCAATGAGGCCCCCGTCTCGCTCGATGCCGAGATCGACGGCGCCGTGCTGGCGCGCTGGTGGCGCGGCGCGACAGAGGCCGGCACCCTGAACCTCGACCACGTCCGCGCCGCCAGTTTCCAGGTGCGCGGCCTCGGCCTGCCCACCGGCGCGACGCAGGACCGCCTCGCCGAAGCGCCGCGCCTGCCCGGCGCCGTACGCACCGTGCTGCGCAAGTACCAGCCGCACGGCCGCATCGATATGCGCATCGACGTCCTCACCCCCGAAGACGCGGCCCGGGCCGGCATCGACCGCGTCACCGGCGTCTTTCAGCCGGACGGGGCCGGTTGCATCTATCACCATTTCCCCTATGCCTTCAACGACGCGCACGGCCGCATCGAGCTCCGCAATCGGCGCGTGCTGTTCAACAACCTCCGTGCCCGCCACGGCCCCGCCCGCGTGCGCATGGACGGTCATCTCAATCACAGTGCATCGTGGACCGGCTTCGAGCTCGTCTTCCGCGGGCAGGACGTCGCGCTCGATCGTGAGCTCTACGATGCCTTGCCCGAACAACACCGCCAGCTCTGGCAAACAACCCGCCCCCTCGGCCTATGCGATGTCGTCGCCACCGTTCGCCGCGACGAGGGCACCCCCGAAACCGGCCCGCGCGAACCGGAAATCGACGTCTCGGCACGCATACGCGGCGGCAGCCTCTCGCTCGGCGGCGGCCAGCGTCTCTACCAGGCCGACGGGCACCTCACCGTGGCCGACAACGTGGTCACGGTGCGCGATCTGTACGGCCACATGGGCGCCGCCGGCGTACGGGTCAACGGCCGCCTCTGGACCCAGGATGGTGCCACGGCCAGCAATCTCCGGCTGATCGTGGCCGACCTGCCCGTCCACGAGCAGACCGACCTGGCGCTCGCCACGGCCGACGCGGGTGAGTACGTCACCTTCACCGGCTACGCCGATGCCTGGGGGCATATCGAAGACATTCCCGGTCGCCCGCGCCAGGAGCACTTCGCTGTCCAGATCAAGCGCGGCACACTCCAGGCGTTCGATCCCGACCAGCGCTGGACCGACGCCCGCGGCTGGCTCATCGTCCACAACGACCGCGAGGTCCTGCGCGAATTCACCTGCGCGCAAGGCGACGCCGAGTTCGCGGCCGCCGGCCTCGTTCCCACCGGCACCGACGCCACCCCCCTCACCCTCGATCTGCGCGCCTCGGGCGACGCGTTGCAGTCGCTGTTCCCGCAGTTCGTCCCCACGCCCTGGCAGGACCTCGTCCAGGCCCTGGGGCTCAGTGGGGCCGGCGACGTCACGGTGGCACTGCGGCCCACGCCGCACACCGAAGCACCCCTGCAGAACGCCAGCATTTCCGTCAAGGCCGCCCGTATGCAGGCGCAGCCGCTGCCCCTGCCACTGAGCGGCGTCGACGCCGAAATCGAATTACTGCCGGGCCAGTTCTACCTCAAGTCGTCCGCCGCGACCTGGGGGGAGCGCGGCAAGGTCACCGCCACCGGCCGTGGCCAGTGGGACGAGCAGCAGACCGACATCACGCTCGACGTCAGTGCCACCAACATGCGCTTCTGCCCGGAGCTCAACCAGTCGCTCCCCGCGCCGCTCGCCAGACTCCTCGAGCGGCTCTCCCCCCAAGGCAGCTTCGATGCCGACCTGCCCCGCGTCCGACTCACCGGCGGCGACGAGCGGTCCTGGCATCTCGAAGACAGCCGCGTCGTGCTGCAGGGCGTGGCACTCCACCTGGGGCTGCCGCTGGCCGACCTGGTCGCCACGCTCGAAGGGGACGCGCACCTGCCCGCCGACGGCGAGATCGAGCTGCACGCCGAGCTCGCCATCGCCAGCGGCAAGCTCGCTAATCGCCATATCGCCAACTGGCACGGCCGCCTCGACAAGCAGGCCGGCGACCGCTGGGTGCGCCTGGAGGACCTGCACGGCAAGCTGTGCGACGGCGAGGCGCTCGGGTCCGTGTGGATCGACCCCGCGACGTCCGACTACGAGCTTACCGTCACGCTCAAGGATGTCTCCGCCGCGCGACTGCTGCCGTCGCCCGAGGACAATGCGGAAAAGGAAGACGCCGCGGAGGAGCCCCGGGAGCCGTCCGGCCGCGGGCGCATCGACGGCAAGGTCTACCTCCGCGGCCGCGGCGAGAACACGACGTCGCGCCGCGGCGGCGGCAACCTGCGGCTGCGCGGGGCGTCCTTCCTCAAGACCCCCGTGCTCTCGTCCCTGCCCGAACCGGACGGGGCCGAGCAACCCGCCACGCCCGACACGGTCGAGCAGGCCGACATCCGGTTCCTGTGGGAAGGGTCGCTGATCAAGATGCAGCGCATCGCACTGCGCAGCCCCAACCTGCGCCTGGTCGGCGAGGGCACGTGGAACATGGCGACCGACGAGCTCAATCTCACGCTCTGGGGCGCCCACCCCGGCGACTGGCCGCTGGCCGAGTTCCTCGAATCCGCCGGCAAGGACCTCGTGCAGTACCGCGTCCGCGGCACCCGCGCCGCGCCGGACGTCACCACCGAGACACTGCACAAACTCAACGAGACACTCCGCCAGCTCCTTACCGGCGACGAGGACTAGAGTCGTCTCAGCGATCCTCCGGTGTGGCACTGGTATGTCAGCAGTAGATTTCGCACGGCTCGGTGGGCCTCGCCGCTGGCGTTATCGACCGCAGGTCAGCAACGTAGCCGCCGGGCGAGCCCCCACCGCTGGTTTGATCCCTGCCAACCGTCCATTGCTCACTGATCACTGATCATTGATAACTGTTCATTGACAATTGGGGTACTCCCCCGCCGCGTGGCGCCGATTCAGGTCGATGTAGCGGTCATTGACCAGGTCGATATAGCGCCGGTCCTCGTCGCGGACATCGCGCGCGATCTTCGCCGGCACGCCGACAACGACCTTGCCCGGCGGAATCATCATCCCCGGCGGCACGACCGCCCCGGCGCCGATGATGCACCCGTCGCCCACCTCCGCATCATCCAGCACGATGGCGCCGATACCGATCAGTGCCCCGCGGCCAACGCGCCGACAATGCACCACCGCCCGGTGCCCGATCGACACGTCGTCGGCAATCTCCAGCGGCACGCCGGTCTTGGTGTGCACGACGGTGCCGTCCTGAATGTTCACGCGGCAGCCGATCGTGATCGCGGCGACGTCGCCGCGAATCGTGACGTGGTGCATGATGGTGCAGTCGGCGCCGATGGTGACGTTCCCGCCCACGTAGGCCGTTGGCGCGATGTACACGCCGGTGCTGACCCTGGGTTGCGCGTGGTCTTTGTTCATGAAAGCTGATTGTACGCGTCGCGCCGGCCGGCATCACCCCGCCCGTGTCACGCGGCGACGATCCGCGTATAATCTGACCCCACGGGGCTGCGAGAACGTCTTTGCCACAAGGGAGGCAGCATGCAGTATCGACAACTCGGCCGCACCGGCTTGCGCGTGAGCCCGTTGTGCCTGGGCACCATGAACTTCGGCCCGCAGACCACCGAGCCCGACAGCTTCAAGATCATGGATCGCGCCCACGAGCTCGGCATCAACTTCTTCGACACGGCCGACGTCTACGGCTGGAAGATGGGCGAGGGCATCACCGAGCAGATCGTCGGCCGCTGGTTCGCTCAGGGCGGTGGCCGCCGGGAGAAGACCGTCATCGCCACCAAGCTCTTCGGCAGGCAGGCCGAATGGCCCAACCATGAGCGACTCTCCGCGCTGTGGATCAAGCGGGCCTGCGAAGCCAGTCTCAAGCGCCTGCAAACCGACTACATCGACCTTTACCAGATGCACCACGTCTGTCGCGAAGTCCCGTGGGAGGAAATCTGGCAGGCGATGGAACAACTCTACCGCGAGGGCAAGATCCTCTACGTCGGCTCCTCCAACTTCGCCGCCTGGGACATCGTCCGCGCCAACGAGATCGCCAAACAACGCAACTTCCTCGGCCTCGTCAGCGAGCAGAGCAAGTACAGCCTGATGCAGCGCGAGATCGAGCTCGAGGTGCTGCCCGCCTGCGAATTCTACGGCGTCGGCGTGATCCCCTGGAGCCCGCTCGCCGGCGGTCTGCTCGGCGGCGGCATGAGCAGTGTCAAGGAGGGCCGCCGCAGCAGCGAGCACGCCCAAAAGATCTATGCCGAGCACAAGGACCAGATCGACGCCTACGAAAAGCTCTGCGCCGAGATCGATGTCCGCCCAGCCGACCTCGCACTGGCGTGGATGCTGCAGCGGCCCGCCGTCACCGCGCCGATCATCGGCCCGCGCACCATGGAACAGCTCGACGGCGCCATGAACACGCTCGAGGTCAACGTCACCGACGAGATCAACGCCAAGCTCGACGAGATCTTCCCCGGGCCCGGCGGCAGCGCGCCCGAAGCCTACGCCTGGTAACCGACTTGCCCCCCGCGCCCCGCTCGCACCAGGGCGGGGCCGCGTGACAGCAAGGCACGGCTCCCCTCCCTCTGGCGGGGAGGGCCACCACCGGTCCACGGCCACGCCATCCCCCCGCCTCTCGACATCGCGCTCGCGCCGCCCTATAAGGCATGCATCAGTTTCGGCGTTCTGACACCAACGCGACTCTCAGCGACGAAACGGGGTAACACAAATGCCGCACCGGCCACCGCGCTGCACCCGCCACCGCCCCGGCCTCCTGGTCCTCTGCGCCGCCCTGCTGCTCCCGCTCGCCGCCGGCGACGAAGCCGAATCCCCGGAACTCCCCGCGCCGCCGGCGGTCGACCTCGCGCAGCACGAGCCGTACCCCGTCCGCGACGTCCCCGACGGCCACACGTTCACCATCCCGCTCGGCGGCAAGGACACCACCGTCCGTCTCATCGGCGTCTACGTGCCGCAACTGCCGCCGGCCCGGGCCGAGGCGCACCGGTTCCTTACGCGCCTGCTTGCCGGCGAATCCGTCCACATCGTCTACGAGCCCGACTGGCCGATGTACGATCGCGACGACCGTGTCTGGGCCTATGTCTATCGCGCGCCGGACGGCCTGTTCGTCAACCTCGAGCTCATCCGCCAGGGCTACGCCCGCATGTCCGGCGCCGGCCCATTCGAACACCGGCGCCTGCTGCGAGCCTACGAGCTGCACGCCCAGCGTCACCAGAAAGGCGTCTGGCACCCGCGTATGGCGCGCGAGACACCCCATGCCGCCACCTCCCAGCCGCAGCCCCGCGACGCCGCCGCGTCCCAACCCGCCACACCCCGTCCCGCCGAGAATGCCGACGCCGCGGGCACGACCGTCGTCTACGTCACGCAGCACGGCAGGAAGTACCACCGCGCCGACTGCCACTACGTCGCCAAGGGCGGCATCCGCATGACGCTCGCCGAGGCGCAAGCCAAGGGTTACGCGCCCTGCTCGCGCTGCAAACCCCCGGAATGAGGCGTCGCGGTGCGTTTCTTGACGCTCCGCAGGCCGCCAGCTAGCTTAACTCGCTCGAGCCCGTTCACTGGCGTCGCTTCCGGCCGCCCCGCGGGCACCGACCCGAGCCCGGTAGAGATGGATCGCCACCCTTGGTTGCCGACCTCTGGAAATACCGCAGCCTGATCCTGCACAACGCCGTCGATGACCTGCGAAATCGCTATCGCGGCAGCGTCGCCGGCTACTTGTGGAACATCTTCATCCCACTGGCCCAGATTATCGTCTTCGCCACCATCTTCAGCGCCCTGATGCGCGCCCGCCTGCCGCAGGTCGCCGAGATCGGCGACCGCTTCGACTACGTCATCTACCTCTGCTCGGCGCTGCTGCCCTGGAACGCGTTTGCCGACACGTTGATGCGCGGCGTATCGAGCCTCGCCGGCAACGCGGGCTACATCAAGAAGCTGCCCATTCCCGAACAGCTCTTCGTCGCCCAGGACACGTGCAGCGGCTTCTTCTCGTCACTGCTGGCGCTGGCGGTCTTCTTCGTGTTCAGCGCCCTCATCGTGCGCTACGGCCCGTTCTGGGAGTGGCTCCAGATCCTGCCGATCATGGTGCTGATGATGGCGTTCGCCTACGGCCTCGGCCTGCTGCTGAGCTGCATCAACGTCTTCTTCCGCGACGTGCAGCCGGCGATGAACGTCCTGGTCCTGCTGTGGTTCTGGCTCACACCGATCGTGTATCCCGTCACCATTTTCGACCAGACCGGCCACGACTGGGTGTTGCCCCTGCTGCCACTCAACCCGGCCTACCACTTCGTCCACGCGTGCCACGAGGCCGTCTACATGCACGCCTGGGTGGCGCCGGCCACCTGGCTCATCTGCATCGCGATCACGCTCGTGGTCAACGTGCTGGCGTTCTGGGTGCTGCGCACCCTCCGGCCGGACATCAGGGACGTGCTATGAAGCCGATCAAGGTCGAAGTGCGTCACCTCACCAAACGCTTCAAGAACTACCGCCGCGCTTCCGGCCGCCTGCTCGAGTGGCTCAGCTTCGGCCGCTGGCAGCGCCACCACCCGTTCGTCGCGCTCGACGACATCAGCTTCGAAATGCGCCAGGGCGAGTTCTTCGGCATCGTCGGCCCCAACGGCTCGGGCAAGAGCACGCTGCTCAAGATCCTCACCCGCGTCCTCTGGCCCACCAGCGGCACGTTCCATATCGACGGCCGCGTCACCAGCCTGCTCGAGCTCGGCACCGGCTTCAATCCCGAGCTCACCGGCCGCGAGAACATCGTCAACAGCGCCCGCCTGCTCGGCTTCACCCCCGAGTACATCCGCGGCCGCATGGACGACATGATCGCGTTCGCCGACATCGGTCATTACATCGAGCAGCCCATCAAGTACTACTCGTCCGGCATGCTCGTGCGGCTGGCGTTCTCGATCTTCTCCCACGTCGAGCCCGACGTGTTCATCGTCGACGAGGCGCTCTCGGTCGGTGACGTGTACTTCACCCAGAAGTGCTTCCAGCGCCTCGACCAGATGCGCAGCGCGGGCTGCACCCTGCTCTTCGTCAGCCACGACCTCGAAGCCGTGCGCAAGTACTGTGACAGGGCCATGTACCTGCACCACGGGCAGTGCCGCTACCTGGGCCCGGCCCTGGAAGCCACCGACATGTATCTCGAAGCGATGGCCCCCGGCGCCGTCGCGCGCCGGCTCACGCCCGAGCACGACGGCCAGCTGCGCGCCGCCGTCAACGAAGCTGAGGTGCCGGACGAGGCATCTCGCCTCGCTGCCCGCCTCCCCGAGCAGACCGCGCAATTCTTCGGTGCCCGCCCCTTTGCCCGTGTGCAGTCTTTCAACGGTGCTCGCATCGGCACCGGCGACGCCCGCATCATCGCCGTCAAGGTCTGCGACTTCGAGGGCCGCGACCGCGAAGTCTACGGCCCCACCGAGACCATCGCCGTCCACGTGCTCGCCCAAATCCGCAGCGACCTCACGCCCGCCACCGCCGGCATCCAGGTCACCAACCGCATGGGCATCGCCGTCTGGGGCACGAGCATCGAACGCCTCACCGGCCAGGTCTGCGAATTCTACAGCGGCACCTGGTCCCACGTGCACTTCCTCATTCACCCCGGCCTCGGCGCCGGCGAATACACCCTCGACGTCGGCTACGGTGATGCCAGCGGCGAAGGCCATGTCTTCGACCGCCTCACCGCCGTCGCCCGTTTCGAAATCACCGCCTTCGGCCATCGGGATTTCGTCGGCCTGGCCCGCATCCCCTGCGAGTGCGGCGTCACGGCGTACTCGCAATAACCGCCCCGCGCCCCTCGCTTGACAAACACCCGCTCCCGGCCGATGCTCGCCAGCCGAAATCGCCCGGGCGCAGGGCCGCATGCATCGACCCCCGCCCCTTGTCGCCGACCCCGCGGCCGCCGCCACGGATGTCGCGTCGCGGCCTTCGGCGGCCGCCGTGCACGGAGGCAGAGTGCCCATGACCAAGAAAGCACTGATCACCGGGATCACCGGACAGGACGGCAGCTACCTCGCCGAACTGCTCCTGGCCAAGGGCTACGAAGTCCACGGCATCATCCGCCGCAGCAGCAGCTTCAACACCGAGCGCGTCGACCACCTCTACCGCGACCCGCACGAGACCGGCACGCGTCTGTTCCTTCACTACGGCGACCTGAGCGACAGCGCCAGCCTGCGCCATATCGTCGGCACCGTCGAACCCGACGAGGTCTACAACCTCGCCGCCCAATCCCACGTCCGCATCAGCTTCGACCAGTCGGTCTACACCGCCGACATCGCCGGCCTGGGCACCCTGCGCCTGCTCGAGGCCATGCGCGACCTGCGTATCAAGGCCCGTTTCTACCAGGCCTCCAGCAGCGAAATGTTCGGCAAGGTCGCCGAGGTGCCGCAACGCGAAACCACCCCCTTCCACCCGCGCAGCCCCTACGCCTGCGCCAAGGTGTTCAGCTACTGGCAGACCGTGAACTACCGCGAAGCCTACGGCATGTTCAACTGCAACGGCATCCTCTTCAATCACGAGAGCCCGCGCCGCGGCGAGACCTTCGTCACGCGCAAGATCACCCGCGCCGCAACGCGCATCAAGGAAGGCCTGCAGGACAAGCTCTACCTCGGCAACCTCGACGCCAAACGCGACTGGGGCTACGCCGGCGACTACGTCGAAGCCATGTGGCGCATGCTCCAGCAGGACGAGCCCGACGACTACGTCGTCGCCACCGGCGAGACACACTCCGTCCGCGAATTCCTCGAAGAGACCTTCGCCCTGCTCGAGCTCGACATCGACCAGCACGTCGAGATCGACCCCCGCTACTTCCGCCCCAGCGAGGTCGACCTCCTGCTCGGCGACCCGACCAGGGCCCGCCAGAAACTCGACTGGGAGCCACGCGTCAGCTTCAAGGAGCTCGTCCGCATGATGGTCGAGCACGACCACGAAATCGCCAAGGAAGAACGCGTGCTCGTCCGCCACCGCGCCCGCGACAGCCAGCGCCACGTCGATTAGCCAGGGCCGATGATGGCGACACCCCTGCGGGTCATCCTGAACGACCGACCACTCCGCACCACGCTCACCGGCGTCGGACACTACATCCGCGAAATCCTGCTCCAGGCACGCGATTCCACCGAGCCCGTCACCATCGACCCGTTCCTCTTCGGCCGCATCCTCCGTCGCGACGTCGCCAATGCCGGCGCCGCGCCGCCACCGGCCGCCAATCCGACCGCCACCAGCCGCGGCGTCGGCACCTCCCGCAAGCCCTGGTGGCTGCGCCGCATGCTCGACGCCGGCTACAACGCCGCGTTCCGTTTCACCGCCGGCCGCGGCCGCCGCTACAACCTCTATCACGAACCCAACCACATCCCCATCCGCACCGCGCTGCCCACCGTCACCACCATCCACGACCTCTCGGTCATCGTGCACCCGGAATGGCACCCGACCGACCGCGTCGCCTGGTACGAGCACGCCTTCGCCGCCGGCTGCCGCCAGACCACGCGCTTCATCGCCGCCTCCGAATACACCAGGCAGCAGATGATCGCGCACTGCGGCCTGCCCGCCGACCAGATCGACGTCACCTACCAGGCGCCGCGCGCCGCCTTCCACCCGCCAACCAGGGACGCCATCAGCACCCTGCGCCGCATCCATGACCTGCCCGACAAGTTCTTTCTCTACGTCGGCACGCTCGAGCCGCGCAAGAACCTCCCCGGCCTGCTCGACGCCTTCGCCACCCTGCCCGCCAGCACCCGCCGCGAACACCCCCTGGTCATCGTCGGCGCCTGGGGCTGGAAGCAGGAAGCCCTGCGCGAGAAGCTCGCCCAGCGTGATCTCACCGGACAGGTCCGCTTGCTCGGCTACATGGCCGATCAGCAGCTCGCCACACTCTACGCCGCCTGCACCGCCTTCGTCTGGCCCACCCTCTTCGAAGGCTTCGGCATGCCCCCGCTCGAAGCCATGGCCTGCGGCGGCCCGGTCATCGTGTCCAACGTTACCTCGCTGCCCGAAGTCGTCGCCGACGCCGGCGTCCTGCTCGACCCGCACGACCCCGGCCCCTGGACCGCCACCATGCAACGCATGGCCGAAGACCCCGCCTGGCGCGCCGCCTGGATCGAAAGAGGCCGCGCCCGCGCTGCGACGTTCTCCTGGCAACGCTGCCTCTCCCAGACCCTCGACTGCTACCGCCGCGCCGTCCAATCCTGACCCCGCCTTCCGATGACAGGCCCTTCCCGTTAGGATGAGAGCGAACACCATTGCAACCTCTGGAGGTGATTCCGGCCCATGAGAATCGGCGTCAACGCGGTACCGTTGCGTGTCTCCGGCGGCGGGGCGCGCTATGTCTTCAGCGAGCTCATGCAGCGGCTCCTGGCACACGACACCGAAAACGAATACGTTATCTTCTGCCACCCACTCGGGTTACGTATCGTAAACCAGCTCCCGCAGGTGCACCCCCACCGCCACGCGCGACCCACCGCCGCCCCGATCCCGCGCGTCATCGAGGTCGCCTGCGAGGAAGAGCTCTTCGAGTACCGCGACGAATTCGACCTCTTCTTCGGCCCACTCAACAACCTCCAGCCGCGGATCTACGACCGCCCGAGCGTCGCCATCCTGCACGACATCCAGGAGCAGTTCTTCCCCGAGTACTTCAAGGAGGCCGACCTCCGCGCCCGCCGCGAGATCTACCCCGAAATCTGCCGCGCCGCGACCGTGCTCGTGACCATCTCCGAGTTCTGCAAACAGTCAATCGTCGACAAATTCGCCATTGATCCTGCCAAGATCGAGGTGGTCTACAACGCCCCCCAAGCCGGCCTGGTCAACCGCCCCGCCGGCGACGACGGCCAGTGGCACCGCCGCCCGCTGCCCGACGGTTTCCTCTTCTACCCCGCGAACGGCTACCTGCACAAGAATCATGCCCTGCTGCTCGACGCGCTCGTCCAGCTCCGCGACGCCGGCGATGGCGTCCCGCCCGTCGTCTTCACCGGGTTCGAGTTGCCCCACGGCTACCCGCTGCGCCGGGAAATCGAGCAGCGCGGCCTCCAGCAGCATTGCCATGTGTTCAACGAGGTCAGCGTCGACGAGTTCCGCTGGCTCTTCCGCCACGCCCTCGCCCTGGTCATGCCAACCCGCTTCGAGGGCTTCGGCATGCCCGCCGTCGAAGCCCTCGCCTGCGGCTGCCCCGTCGTTTGTGCCGACCTCCCGCCGCTGCGCGAGATCGCCGGCGGCAACGCCCTTTACTTCGACCCGCACAGTGCGGCGGCCCTCGTCGCGCAACTCCGCCGCCTGCGCGACGACCCCGACCTGCGCCGGCGCTTGGTCGACGCCGGCCCACCCACCGCCGAACGCTTCTCCTGGGAACGCTCGGCCGAACGCATCCGCGCGATCTTCGAGCTGGCCTGCGAGCGCTTCTACGGCTTCGACCGGGTCGCCGGCGACGCCCGCCCCGACGACGGCCCGCGCATCGGCCTGCGCATCGCCGCCGCCGCCGACCCGCAGGACGTCACCGAAGCCGTCAAGGACGTCTGGCGCACCGGCTATGTCAACGCCACCCTCGCGGTCGACCTGCCGCCCGCCGCACGTGACGATGCCGACCTGCGGAACTTCCTGCGCGCCGGCGAGGTGCCCTCGCACCACAGCGACGACGCCGGCCCGGCCAGCCCCGCCCACCTGCTCGACTTCGCCCGCGACGAAGACGTCGAGCTCGTCGGCGAAATCCTGGCCGGCCATGGCCGCCTGCTGCCCACCGCCCTGCATTCGCTCGCCTGGGCCCGTCGCCACGACCCGGACAAGGTCATCTACCTCGGCGAATTGTGGGAAGAAGAGGACGACCGCGTGCTGCGGACCGCCCGGCTGCGCGTCCTCGACACCGGCGATTGGAAACTCGAGAACTACCTCTACCCCCAGATGCTCTTCATCGCCCCCCGCACCCTGCGGGACTGGGACGCCGGCCGCCGAATCGTCGCTGACAACCCGCCGGAATGGCGCTGGGCCCTCGTGCGCCAGGCCCACCGTGAGGGCCGCCTGTGCGTCGTCCGCCGCACCCTCGCCACCTGCGACCCCAGCACCCTCACCGTCATGCAACGCTATTGCGCCGTCCGTGCCGGCGTCGGCGTCGTCCACGACGACAATGGCCAGGCCCGCGGCGGCGGCCTGCTCAGCAGCCTCAAGCCCGTCCTACGCCCCGCCGCCCGCCTGCTCCCCACGCGCTGGCGCGAAAAGGGCAAGCAGGTTTGGCGTCACCTTGCCAGCGAGTTATGATCCGCGCCAGGTCCCATGACGAAACCGCCCGAGCATAAACACTGGCCCCTCGTCTTCGCGGTCGTGCCCGCCTTCAACCGCTGCGAGAAGACCCTGCGCTTCCTGCGCAACTTCGCCGCCATCGACTACCCCAACCACCGCGTCGTCATCGTCGACGACGGCTCCACCGACGGCACCCGCTGCTCCATCGAGCTCAACCACCCTGACGTCCCCGTCCTCGAAGGCGACGGCAACCTCTGGTGGGCCGGCGGCACCAATCTGGGCGTCGAATACGCCCTCGCCCACGGCGCCGACTACATCCTCACCATCAACGACGACGCCGTCATGCAGCCCGACTTCCTCACGCACATGGTCGAAATCGGCGAACAGAATCCCCGCTACATCGTCGGCTGCCGCCTCATGTGCCAGGACCACCGCGACGAAATCTGGTCCGTCGGCACCACGCCCGTCCTTCGCGGCGGCGAGCTCTTCCGGCTCAACTTCGCCGGCCAGCGCTGGAACGACGTCAAGGACGGCCTGCCCGATCCGCTGCCTGTCGGCACGCTGGCCGGCAACGGCGTGCTTATCCCGCGCGCCGTCTTCGAGCAGGTCGGCTACTACGACGCCCGGCAATGTCCACAGTACCACGCCGACTCCGACCTCATCCTCCGCGCCCGCCGTGCCGGTTTCGAACCGGTCGTCTCGCTGCGCAGCGTGCTCTACAACCACATTCTCGAGACGCCGCTCGTAACCAACCGCATCGATCTCATCTTCTCGCGCAAGTCCGACCGCTACTGGCGCGCCGTCTGGGCCACCGTCCGCCGCAATGCCCCCTTCGGCCGCCGCATGTACCTGCTCCTGCGGCAATACTCGCCATTCTTCTTCAACGGCCCGCTGTCACGTCGCATCAAACGCCTCGTCCGCCGCGTCCTCGAAGGCCGCAAGCGCCCCGACGAAACCTTCGTTCGCGACTGGAATCCGACCTGCGAAGGGGGCCCCGCCGGCCAGCAGTCCGCCGCCTGACGCCGCCCCGCGCCACTGCGACGTTTGCGTTATCATCCACCGCGATGGACGAGGTCTTCCCGTACAACGCCGACCTGCCGCCCGCCGCCAGCGGCGCCGTGAGCATCGTCCGCGCCCTCGCCGACGCCGGCCACCAGGCCCTGCTCGCCGGCGGCTGCGTGCGCGACCTGCTCCTCGGCCACGCGCCCCAGGATTACGACGTCGCCACCGACGCCCCGCCTGAGCGCGTCTGCACCCTCTTCCGCCCCACACGCAAGGTCGGGGCCCAGTTCGGCGTCGTGCTCGTCAGGAAGAAGCGCCGCTGGGTCGAGGTCGCCACCTTCCGCAGCGACGGGCCCTACCTCGACGGCCGCCACCCGGTGCACGTCACCCTCAGCGACGCCCGCCACGACGCCCAACGCCGCGACTTCACCGTCAACGGCATGTTCCTCGACCCGCTCGACCGGCAGATCATCGACTACGTCGGCGGCATGCCCGACCTCCGCGCCGGCATCCTGCGCGCGATCGGCACGCCCGCCGAACGCTTCCGCGAAGATTACCTGCGCATGCTGCGCGCCGTGCGCTTCGCCGCCCGCCTGGGCTTCCCGATCGAAGCCGCCACGCGCACTGCCATCCGCGAAAACGCCCCAAACCTGCGCCACGTCGCCGCCGAACGCGTCCGCGACGAGCTCGCGCGCATGCTCGCCGCCCCGGCCCGCCGCACCGCGTGGCGTCTGCTGCAAGACTGCGACCTGCTGCCGCATCTCTGCGCCGACCTGGATTGGACACCCGAACAGATCGCCCGCATCGACACGCTGCTCGGCCGCCTCCCCGTCAATGCCTCTTTCGAGCTGGTCATGGCGATTCTGCTCGCCGACCGCCCCCCGACCGATATCGACTGCATCGCCCGCGCGCTGACCCTGTCCAACGACGAACGCGAAGCCGCCCAGTGGCTCGTCGCGCACCAGGCCGACCTCGACGACCCGACCACCCCGTCGCTGGCCGACCTCAAGCGTCTCCTCGCCGGCCCTGCCCCGCGCGCCCTGCGCACCTGGGCCGAAGCCCGGTACGCCGACCTGCCCGGCACCGACCGCCGCCGCCGGCAACTCCGCGACCGCCTCGACGCCATCCCCGCCGATGCCGTCGCGCCGCCGCCGCTCGTCACGGGCGCCGACCTGATCAGCCGCGGCATCGTGCCGGGCCCGGCGTTCAAACGCATCCTCGACGAGCTCTACACCCGCCAGCTCGACGAAGAGCTCACCACCGGTGCGCAGGCCGCAGCGGCCCTCGACGCCATCCTCGCCCGCGAAGGCCTCACGCCCGGAGGCCCGCCGTCATGAACAGCCATACCGCCGTCATGCTGGCAACATTGCTCTTGCTCGCAGGCACGGGCTGCGCTGTCTTCCGCGGCACCGAGAGCGACAAGCCCCTTCCCGAACCGACCGAGCCCGTACGCCTCAGCTTCCACCTCGCCTCGAGCAGCAAAGCTGAGGGCCTCGCCCAGACCACCGACGAGAACGATCGCCCGCTCTACCTCGACACCGACCCCTTCCTCACCGATCGCGACGTCTGGAACGCCGCCGCGTTCATCAACCCCCAGCGTGCCATGGTCCGCCTGGACTTCACACCGGACGGCGCCGCCACTCTCGAACGCGTCACGCGCGAGCACCCCGGCCACCGCATGGCCGTCTTCCTCAACGACGCGCTCATCATGTCACCCGGCTGGCCGTCGCCGATCGTCGCCGGTACCGTGTTTCTCTACGACGATTTCTCGCCCGCGCGCGCCCGGCAGATCGCCGCCCAGCTCAATGCCCAGCGCATTCGCCGCGGCCCGACCTTCGACAAGCCCGCGCCATGAACGAACCACTCCATTGTCACCGCGAGGGCGCCGTCCTCGAACTCACCCTGAACCGCCCCGCGCGCCGCAACGCGCTGTCGCGCGACCTGATCGCTGCCATGATCGAGACGGTCCACCAGGCGACGGCTGACGCCGCCGTCCACGTCGTGCTGCTGACCGGCGCGCCGCCCGCCTTCTGCGCCGGCCTCGACCTCGACGAAATGCCCGCCAACGCCACGCAGCACGACATCACCGACCTGGCCCGGCTCGTCGACGCGATCCGTGCACTGCCCAAGCCACTCGTCGCCGCCGTCAACGGCCCCGCGGCCGCGGGCGGCGCACTGCT
Organism: uncultured Planctomycetales bacterium; assembly: GCA_964448675.1. Taxonomy (GTDB): domain Bacteria; phylum Planctomycetota; class Phycisphaerae; order UBA1845; family Fen-1342; genus CAYUZU01. Next base: position 29,544 of record CAYUZU010000028.1, on the reverse strand, counting down.
CGTGACCCTCGCCGATCTGGCCAGCGCGGCCGCCTCTGCCACCTTTGGCTACCCCGGCATCCGGCGCGGTCTGGTCGCCCCCATCGTCATCGACCCGCTGCGCGACGCCGCCGGATCACGCCATGCCCACCATCTCCTCCTCACCGGCGACATGATCGACGCCGACCGCGCCCGGGCCCTCGGCCTCGTCACGAGCGTTGTCCCCGACGGCGAGCTTCTCGCGCACGCCCGCACACAGGCCGCGAGCCTGGCGGCCCTGCCAAGCGCCGCCCTCGCCCGCACCAAAGCCCTGCTCCGCGAACCCCGCATCCCTCCTGACGACGCCCGCCACGTCGCGCAGTGCCCGCCGGACGCGGATTGAGCGGCTACTCCCCTGCCCGAAGGCCGCCCGCCCGTTATAATCACGGGCATCAGGTTCTCGCACCTGACGAACGCAGAACCCGGCGAGGATGTGTCCCTCGCGGCCGCAATCCCAACCGCGTCCGGTTTGCCGGTCGGCCCGAGTGACAGCCGCGTGGCACCTCGCCCAATCGCCGCAAGATCATTATTCTCCGCGCAGGAACTCGCGACATGACCAACCGCATCAAACAGATCGCCGCCCTCGGACAAGCCATCTGGCTCGACTACATCAGCCGCGACCTGGTGCGCTCCGGCAAGCTGCAAGCCTTGGTCGACGAAGGCATCACCGGTGTGACCTCCAACCCGACGATCTTCCAGAAGTCGATTTCTGCCGGCGACACGTACGACGGCGACATCCAGCGACTCGCCAAAGACGGCAGGTCCGCAGACGACATCTACGAGCAGCTCGCCCTCACGGACGTCGGCGAGGCCGCCGACGTGCTGCGCAGCGTCTATAACGAAACGCACGGCCGCGACGGCTTCGTCTCCATCGAGGTCAATCCCAACCTCGCCCACGACACCGAGGGCACCGTTACCGAAGCACGGCGTCTGTTTGGCCTGCTCAACCGCCCCAATGTGATGATCAAGGTGCCAGCCACCGATGCCGGCCTGCCCGCCATCACCACGCTCATCGGCCAGGGCATCAACGTCAACGTTACGCTCATCTTCTCCACCGAGATGCACAAGCGCGTGATGGACGCCTACCTCCAGGGTCTGCGCCAGTTCAAGGACAGCGGGCGTCCGCTCGGCACCGTGTCCTCGGTCGCGTCGTTCTTTGTCAGCCGCGTCGACACCCTCGCCGACGACGTGATCAAGCACCGCATCGAGCACGGCGAGCCGCATCTGGAGCCGCTCTACGGCCTCGCCGCGGTCGCCAACGCCAAGATCGCCTACGCCAACTACAAGGCGGTCTTCGAGAGCGACGCCTTCGCCGACCTGCGCGCCGACGGCGCCCGCGTGCAACGCCCCCTCTGGGCCAGCACCTCGACCAAGAACCCGAACTACCCCGACACCAAGTATGTCGATCCGCTCATCGGCGTGAACACGGTGAACACTGTTCCGCCCGACACGCTCGACGCCATCCGCGACCACGCCGTCGTCGCACAGACCATCGACGATGGCCTCGACCACGCCGAAAAGGTCATGCGGGAATTCGACAACATCAAGATCGAGATGGAATGGGTCACTGGCTGCCTGCTCAAGGAAGGCGTCCAGAAGTTCGCCGATTCCTTCGCCCAACTCCTCGAAGACATCGAGAAGAAACGCGCCGCGCTCGCCCCCACGGCCTGAGCCGCCGGCTCCGATAACACGCAGCAGCGCCATTCGACCATCTACGAATCCCGCTTCCGTTCCGGACCTGCCGGACAAACTACCCGCTTTAACGGCCCCGCCGCCGCACATCTCCCCTCCGTTGCCATTCTCGCCACACCAGCGCATCCCTCGGCACGGCGTTTGCTCCGGCCCGTGTGCGTTTCTGATCTTTAATAAGCGGAGGAATTTATGCCTTGGTATCGCCCGCGACGGGCGCATCTACCCCTGCTGATCGCGCTGGCTGCCGCCGCCGTCAAGCCCGAGCTGGACGTTGCCCTGAGCCGGGAAAGCGTATCCGACCCACTATCGGGCGTCGTGCGTGCCGGCGGCCTTACGGGCACCGCCGGCGATCCCCTGCACCAGCTGGCGCAGGAGTCGCCGCGCGCCCTGATCAGGCTGGCCCGGGAACGCTGCCTGCGCGAAGTGCAGGACTACCGCTGTGTGTTGCTGCGCCAGGAGCGCCTCGCCGGTACGCTGGGCCCCCTGCAATGCGTCGCCATGCGCTACCGCCAGCAGCCGCACAGCGTCTACCTCGAGTGGCTCGAAAACGCCGACCAGGCGAAACGCGCCTGCTACGTCCGCGGCCGCGATCGCGACGCCGACGGCGCCGACCTCGCACTCATCGAACCCGCCGGCTGCGTGCTGCGCATGTTCGCCGCCGAGGTGCGCATCGCAGTGGACGGCGAGCGCGCCCGCGCCAGCAGCCGCCAGACCCTCGACAAGGCCGGCCACGCCGGCACCTATGCCGCCATCGAAGCGGTGAATCGCACGGCCGCCTTGCGCGGCGAGCTGGACCTGCGCTACCTCGGCATCGGCGCGATCGACGGCCGTGAAACCTATGTCCTGCTGCGCGAACTCCCGTACGCGGGCGAGGGCGGGGCCTATCCCAACGCGCAGCTCGTGCTGCACCTCGATCGCGCGTGGCTGCTGCCGGTGGGCATTTATACGTACGCCGACCGCGACCGCCGCATCCTGCTCGGCAGCTACACCATGACCAAGGTCGAGATCAACGTCGGTCTCACCGATACGGCGTTTGCGTTCTGATACTCCCCACCAGCCGCCGGAAACGCCCACTCGACAAGAAGACCCGATCGGCCCCCCCGTACGCCGCTTCACCGGCCGGCATGCTGCAGCTTGCGCTGATAGGCCGCCCGCACCATGTCCTCGGGCTCGGTAAGCGACGCGTCCGCCTCGACCGCCGCCCGCAGCCACCGCTCGGCATCGGCCCGGCGATCCCCCCATTGCACCAGGATGTCCAGCGCCACGCGCTGCGCCGAGGTCAGCTCACCCACGACCGCAGGCGCCGCCGCATCGGGCGCCACGAAGTCCGCCAATTGCCCCTGCAAATCCGCGATAATCTGCGACGCCGTCTTCTTGCCGATCTCCGGCAGCCCCGTCAGCAGCCGCGCATCCCCGTGCTCGATCGCGGCGGCGAGCTGCTGCACCGGCAAGCTCATCGCCCGCAGCGCCCGGCGGATGCTGACCCCCTTCACGCGGGTGAACCGGTGAAAGAACGCCCGCTCGGCCGCGCTGCTGAAACCGACCAGGCGCGGCACGAGGTTCGACCCCGCCGGGTTGCCTTCCAGGTAAAGAAAGGTGAAGAGTGTCCGGGATTCTCCGATCGCCTGCTGCAACTCGTGCAGGGTGGCGGCCGGTATAAGACACTCGAAGGCCAGTCCGTCGCGTTCGATCTCGACGGTGTCTGCGCCGACATGCACGACGGTTCCGGTAAGTCGGCTGATCATGCCGATTCGCTCCGCTGCGCCTGACTGGCGGCGTCCTGCCCGTGCTGCAGCCGCAGTCCGGCCAGGGCGATCGCAATCGCGTCCGCAACGTCGTTGGGTTCTGGGACCGCGGGTAGTTTGAGCGTCGCCGCGACCGCTAATTGCATCTGTCGCTTGCTCGCGCGGCCGCTTCCGGTCAGGAGCTTTTTGACATTGGTCGCGGCCACGGGAATGATCCCAAGACCGGCCCGGGCAGCGGCGGCGAGAATCACGCCGCGAGCATGCCCCATCAGGATGGCCGTTCGCGGATGCTTGTAATGGGCGTAGAGCTCCTCACAGGCCAACAGCGCAGGGTGATGCGTGTCGAGCAACTCGCACAGGCCTTCGTGGAGCAGCACGAGCCGCCGCGAGAGCGCTTCCCCGCGTGGCAGGCGAATGACGCCCGCTTCAAGCAGGAAAACTTCGGCTGCCGCCCCGCCAGGCGACAGCAGCGCGTATCCGGTCCGTTGCAGACCGGGGTCGATTCCGAGGACCACGGGCTGGCTGTGGGTCGGCACGTGATCATCGGACGGTCGAGATAATGCAGACGTCATGCGCTCATCATGCGCGTTTTTCGCGGCCAGGCAACTGGTGGGCCCGTGAACCGGCACGACCGGCGGCTGCAGTGAAATAAACCCGGGATGTACGAAATTGTGCGCGAATTCGAACGTCGGGTTGGCTTGCTGGGAAGTCGTTTCGTACCGTCATATAATGGAGCGGTCTGTTTTTCCGCCGTAAAGCGGACGTTCAAGCGCCGGTGCCTGCGGCCGGTGAGAAGTGAAAGGAAGTGTGGAAATGGCATCACGTTACGTGACGACAGCGACAGTGCTGGTCTGTTTGTGGCTCGCACCGCTGTGGGCCCTGGCCGGTGGGGATTCGCTCGCCGAGGCCTACAACGCCATTCTGCGGGGGGATTTCGAAGCCGGTCGCTCCGTCGTGTCTCGTCTGCTGCAGGACAGCAGCTCGGCCCGCGTGCGCGAGACGCACGATTGGCTGGAGGCCTATCACGAGGTCGTATCGTCCCGCCAGGACCTCAAGCAGAAATCCTTCGAGTGGAACGTCGCCCAGGCCCGCAAGGCCATGGAGCAGGACAAGCTCTTCGCCGCCATCACGTTCGCCGACCGCGCCGCACCGTACGCCACCGACCGGGACGCCTTCGTCCAGTCCGACTGGGTGCGCGAGCTCGCCCGCAAGTGCCAGTCCGCGGCCAGCGACCATGCCAAGGCCGGCAACTGGTCGAACGCGCTGCGTTACTACGCGACCCTCGACCGCGTCTACAGGGACACCCACGAGTTCGAGGAACTGCGTGAAGACGCCACACGGCACGCCCGGATCGAGCTGATCTACGACGACGAGGAAGCCCTGGAGGAGCACATCGACGGCGTCCACCGCGGCATGCTGACCAAGGCCCTCCAGCTCATCAACTACCTCTATTTCGAAGAGCCCGATTTCAAGAAGGCGGCCCAGGGCGCCATCGAGAACCTGCGCACCGTCTGCCATTCCAAGACGCTGCAGGACTACCTCGACGGCCTGGCCAACCCGCAGACCCGCGAGTACTTCCTCGAAAACCTCAAGGACTACGAGGCCGAGGTTCACCGGTCCAGCTCGTTCACGCACCAGGATCTCCTGCGGCTGTTCAATCAGATCAGCAGCCTCAACAAGATCAGCATCCAGGTGCCCGCCGGCCTGCTCGTGGTCGAGTTCCTCGAGGGCGCCAACTTCGAGCTCGACGACTACACCAGCGTCATCTGGCCGGCCGAAGCCAGGGACTTCGACAAGATCATGATGGGCGGGTTCGAAGGCGTCGGCATCCAGCTCGGCCTGGACGAGATGACCAACCGCCTCAAGGTCATCACCCCGCTCGAGGATTCCCCCGCGCTCGAAGCCGGCCTGCAGCCCGACGACATCATCATCGCCGTCGACGGCGCGAGCACCAAGGGCTGGACCACCGAAGACGCCGTCAAGAACATCATGGGCCCTGCCGGCAGCAAGGTCGTGCTCACGATCCTGCGGCCGCGCACCGGCGAGGAAATCCCCTTCGAGCTCATCCGACGCAACATCGTGCTGACGTCGGTCCGCGGCGTGAACCGCGCGCCGACCGACAGCGACGCGTGGAACTACATGCTCGATGACGAAGCCGGCGTGGCGTACGTCCGCCTCACCAACTTCCTGCCCAGCTCGCACCGCGAGCTCGACCGCGCTCTGCGCGACGCCCGTCGCCAGGGCATGCAGGCCCTGATCCTCGACCTGCGCCACAACCCCGGCGGCTTGCTGGACGTCGCCGTCGACGTCGTCAGCAACTTCCTCGAGGGCGGCGAGGTGGTCTCCACCCGCGGCCGCAAGGAATACGACGTGCGCGAGCCGGTCTCCGGCAAGGCCCGCTACGCCAACCTGCCGCTGGTCGTGCTCGTCAACGAGGGCAGTGCCAGCGCGTCGGAGATTCTCGCCGGCGCCCTGCAGGACTACGGCCGCGCGATCGTGCTGGGCGACCGCACGTTCGGCAAGGGCAGCGTACAGCACATCCGCACCCTGCCCGACTCCGCCCGGCTCAAGCTCACCACGGCGCTGTACTACCTCCCCAGCGGCCGCTCGCCGCACAAGCGCCCCGACGCCAAGACCTGGGGCGTGTCGCCCGACTGGGAGCTCAAGCTCACGCCCAAGGAGTTCCGCCGCGTGATCGAGATGGAGCGCGAAAGCTACATCATCCATAACGAGGGCGACTCCAAGGAGCTGACCGAGGAAGAGCGCGAGAAGCGCCTCGCAAAGCTCAAGGACGACGACGAGGAGGACGAGGACAGCGAGCCCGAACTCCTGACCGAAGACGACATCCAGTGGATCGAGTCCGACCCCTACGAAGCGCCCAAGACCGATCCGCAGCTCGAGACGGCCCTGCTGCTGCTGCGCGTCAAGCTAGCCGGCAACATGCCCTGGCCCAGCGGGCTCGCCTCCGCACACAAGGTCCAGACCGAGCGCTAACGCCTGCCCGGCGTCGTAGACGTCTCGATAATCCCCGGCCGCCGACACGCTGTCGGCGGCCGGTTTCTTGCGCGGGCCGCCCCACCCCCGTCGCCGCAACCCACTCGACACCGCAGGCGTAAAAGAGGCGACCGGCACTCACCGGCGCTGCCGGGGGGCGGCGTTGTTCCGCCCACACGCTTGGCGAGGCCGGCCGGAAACAGGAAGATAATTCATGCTCGAAGTCGATATGAGTACCATCGGTCCGCAGGCCCTCGAGACGGCCCTGCACCTGGCGGACCACCCGACCGACAAGGACGATTTGATGCTCGCCGACGAACTGCTGGCCCTGCTGGAAACCGCCGTCGACAAGCACGCCTCCGACGTGCACCTCGTTCCCGGCTACCCGGCCACCGTCCGCATCCACGGCCGGCTGCATCCCCTCGACGACCGCCCGCTGGCCCCTGAACTGACGCAGCGCATCGTCGCCTCCATCGTCCCCGACCGCGTCCGCGCCGACATGGACGAGCACAAGAACCTCGACTGTTCCGTGTCGCTGATGCATCATGACGTGCCGTGCCGTTTCCGCGCCAGCGTCTACCTCGCCCAGGGCCAGTGGTGCATCTGCCTCCGCCACGTCCCCAACGAGATCCCCAGCTTCGCCTGGCTCGGCTTCCCCGAGGACCTCGCCCAGCGCCTGGTCGGCCACAGCAACGGCCTGGTCGTCATCACCGGCGTCACCGGCTCGGGCAAGACCGCCACCCTGGCCGCCCTGGTCGACCTCCTGCGGCAAAACGTCGGCAAACGCGTGCTCACCGTCGAGGAGCCCATCGAGTACCTCCACCTGCCGGGCGGCGGCCTGGTCACCCAGCGCGAAGTCGGCCGCGACGTCGACTCGTTCGCCGACGGACTCAAGCACGGCCTCCGGCAGGACCCGGACATCATCCTCGTGGGCGAGATCCGCGATCGTGACACGGCCCAGATGGCCCTCAGCGCCGCCGAGACCGGCCACCTGATTCTCACCACGCTGCACACGCGTGACGCCAAAGGGGCCCTGACGCGACTGGTCGATATCTTCCCGCAGGAGCACCAGGACGACATCCGCAGCCAGCTCGCCATGAGCCTGCGCTCGGTCGTCTGCCAGCACCTGCTGCCAACCGCGGAGGAGGGCGAGAAACGGGCCCTGGCCCTCGAAGTCCTGCACGTCAACCAGCAGGTGCAGGCCGCCATCCGCACGGGTAAAATCGAGTCCATCGAGTCGGCCATCCAGACCGGCAAGCGCGACGGGATGATCGCCCTCGACGAAGACCTGCAACGGCTGGTGCGCGAGGGTCGCATCACCGCCGACACCGCCCGGCGATTCGCAAAGGAGCCGGCGGCCATCATGGGAGGTTCGCGCCCGTGGAAGTAACCGCGTGATACCCGACGACAATTCATGCAGGCCGACGGCGGCCCTCCGCGCCGCCCTGCTGGCCATCATCCTGGCAAGCGGCCTGCTGCTGGCCCCCGTTGTCACGGCACAGCCCGCCAGCCGCCCCCACCGGTCACTCGACGCCGCCTGCGTGCTCGACGACACCAGCGGTGCGATTACCGAGGTCCTGCTGCACTACGACCCGGCGTGCATTCGCGAACTTGCCCCGACCTACAACGACCTGTTTCGCGCGCTGGGGCCACTGGTGCGCGTGCAGGTCCTGTGCCCCAACCAGAACGCCGTCGCCAACTTCTTCATGCACTGGGGCGCCAAGGCCGCGGGCGACGGCCGCCCACTGCAGGTGATCAGCGTCAACCGCCCCATCTCCGTGTGGGCCCGCGATCGGCGCATTGCCCGCGCCGACCTGCGCAACGGCCGGCCGGCGCGCACGTTCGTCCCCGCCGACGTCGCCGACTACGACGACGACAAGCGCAACGATCTGGCGCTGCCGCGGATGCTGGCGCGCCGCGGCATTCTGCCGGGCGTACTTGGCGGCGACATCCACATCGAGGGCGGTAACGTGGTGGCCAACAACCGCCACGTGTTCGTCGGTATCAACGTCATGGACGACAACCAGGACAAGGTGCCACAGCGGGCGCGGCTGGTACAGCGACTGGAGCGCGTGTTCGGCCGGTCGGTCGTGCTGGTGCGCGACGAACACGATACCGTGCCATGGTGCCATGTCGACATGTACCTCACGCCGCTCGACGATCGCACGATCCTGCTCGCCGACCCCTCGGCCGCCGAACTGGCGCTGATGAAGGCCGGCGAAATGGACGTCTGCGACATCGACGACCTGCCGCTGGTCAACCCGGACTACCCCCTGACCTACGGCGACGAGAGCCTCGACGCGGTCGCGCGGCAATTGGAAGCGCTCGGCTACACCGTGCACCGGCTGCCCGCCGTGCTCGACCCGTACGAGGATTGGGTCATCACGTACAACAACGTGTTGCTCGAGCGCCGCCAGGGCCGCCGCATCGTGTACCTGCCGACCTATGCCATCTCGACGCTCGACAACGCCGCGGCAAAGATCTACCAGTCGCTGGGCTGCGAAGTCCACCGCATCGACGTGACCGGGGTGTACAAGTGCGGCGGGGCCGTCCGTTGCCTGGTCAATGTGACCGCCCGGCAGCCGAACGAGGTGCGCCTGGTCAAGCCCGGCCCCCGGCATCAGTCACCACGGGCCCGCGTGCGGCACAGCCCGACGTCGCGACCGTCACCATCGCTTCATTAGCGCCAGCCCCGTCGCGCCCGTGTACGGATCGGTCAGCGGCACCACCTGCATGCCGAAGACCTCCGGGAATCGCGCCTTCTCGTCACGCGCGATCGATGAGCCCACCACGTACCCCAGCATCGCGCCGAAGACCACATCCGAGAAATCGTGCACCCGCGAGTCGATCCGCTGATAACCCACCAGCCCTGCCAACGCCAGCGATGGCACGCCCACCATCGGCCCGTAACGCTCGTTCAGCACCGCCGCGACCGTGAACGCGCTGGACGTGTGCCCACTCGGCCAGGCCATCTCGTCGCCATTGGGCGCCGTCGTGTTGGCCGCCGTCTTCAGCAGCATCGTCGTCACGCCGTTGACAGCCAGCGCCTGCGTCAATGAACGCGCCAACTCGTGCTGCTCGACGTCCTTCGTCAACGTGCTCGTCAGCCAGAGCACGCCCGTGCCGGCGAAATGCGTCGCGGGGTGACCGAGCAACTGGATCGGCTCGTCCGCGTCACCGAGCTGGCGGTTGCCGTGCGTGCGGTTGCGGATCGTGCCATCGACGCCGGTCTCGCGAATCGTGATGCTCGCGCCCATCGTCGCGGTCAGCACGATGGCATTCTCGACATCCCAGAACACCGTCTTGAAGCCGCGCCAGAAACCACGACCGCCAAAATGCTTGGCCTCGTAGCCCATCTGGTGCAGCAGGTTGCGCCGCCAGTAGCCTTCCGGGGCGGCGGCTGTCGCCGGCTGCGTGGTCGTGCCGAGCTGGTCGGACGGTACGTCGTCGCCCAGCACGCCGAGAGTAAAGGTGCGCTGAAGCCGGTCGGTCGCGGCTTGCCCGTGGATCGGCACGTCGAGCGCTGCCGGCCACACGCGCCGTTGATCGGCCGCAGTCTCTTCGCCACGCAGCACCGCCCGCCGGGTGTCGGCGTAACGCGCGAGATGGTCGCGCAGGGTGGCATCCACACGATCGACAGCGGCGCCCTGCTGGCAGCCGGCAATCGTGCCAAGCATGATCGCCACGAACACCGCACGCAGTTGGCCAGGACAATCTGGGTACTTCACGGAACTCTCCCATGCCATCGGCCCGTGATCACGCCGCAGCGCGCCGGGTTGCTCCTGCTGGCGGTTGCTTCTACACGTTCTGGATTGTGCATTCCGCATTGCCTGCGTGGCGACCGAGCCCGCCCCGCTGACGACGGTCAACTGACGGCTACTCCGTCAGGCCCGCCGGGTAACGCCGCGCCAGATCGACGTACACTTCCTTCCAGCGGGTCCACTCCTGCTTGAAGGCATCGTCGACGGCCTTCTCGATGACCTTGGCCGGTACGCCGACGGCGATGCGCTCACTCAGAATCTTCTGTCGCTGCCGAACGACGGCGCCCTCGGCAACCACCGCCCAGACGCCGACATCCGCCCAGTCGGACACGATCGCGCCCATGCCGATCACGGCCCAGTCGTGCACGGTCGCGTTATGGACGATGCAGCCGTGGCCCAGCGTCACCCGGTCGCCGATCGTACATTGCTCATCGGGCCGCGCGTGGATCACGACGTTGTCCTCGATCGCGGTGCAGTCGCCGACCACGATACGGCCATAATCGCCGCGCACCCGCGCGCCGGGCCCCACCCAGCAACCCGCGCCGAGCTGCACATTACCGAACACGTCTGCCGACGGATGCACATACGTGCCGCTGCCGATCTGCGGGGTCTTGCCTTCAAAGGTGTTGATCATCGTCTCTTCACTGTGAGTGAGAAAGTGGGCCGCGCCGCCATCAGGCCAGCGCCGTGCCGCAGTTGTCGCAGAACCGCGCATCCGGGTCGTTCCGCTCGCCACAGTCCGCACACGATACGGTCTTCTGCAATGCCCCGCCACAGTGGTCGCAGAACTTCGCATCGGTGTCGTTCGGCGTGTCGCACTCGCGGCAGCGAACCTGCGCTGCGCCGTCGGTCGCCGCGCCCTGCATGCCCGCGGCCAGCGCCCCCCCAATCTTGCGCACGCCGTCCTGGGTCTGGTCTGCGGCGTAGTTGAAAGTGTCGGTCATGACCGGCGTGTACTCCTGCGACATGTAGCGCGCGACGCGACCGGCGTAGGCGGTGTGTGTGATGCCAATCCCGAAGATAGCCACGAAACCGCCAATCGGAGCGCAGACCATGAACAGCCATGGCGTATCCATCGAGCCCATGGACATGAGGAAGTTGACGATCCCCACGATGAACAGCAGGCCCCCCACCACCAACAGCACCGGTCCGACCACGCGCAGGACGGGACGAATCTGCTTGTGCTTCGGATCGATCGGCTTCGGCTCGGTCATGGGACCCTCCTCGCGCCAGGGGACTCACGGATTCCTTACGGAGTGTAGGGCCCGGTCCAGGCTCGTGCGAGTACAAAACCCGCCGCACCTTATAGCCCACGTCACGCAGCAGCCCGTCACGCGAACCGGGCCGCTCATGCCGGCCCGGCGGCCGGCGCCGTCGTTGGGCTGCGCTTCTCCTGCAGCGCATCGTGCAGCAACTGGCATGTCGCCGTCGGCGTCAGATCCAGCAGGTCTTCCAGCGCGCCGCCGGTCTTCACGTTCAGCAGCGCCACCACCGCCGCCGACGAAACATCGATCATCTTCAGCGTCAGCACGCGCGTCTGGCCCAGCATCGTCGTCCGCCCGTGCACCAGCATCTGGGCGTGCAGCTTGCGGCCGAAGTCCACCAGGCACTTCGTGTCGTCACACTCGAACGTCGCAGCGAAGTCCTCCTCGCTCAGGATCGCGCGCATGTACCCGCGATCCACCAGGATCACGCGCCCGCTCGCCTGGATCGTCTCGCGACAGTAGTCCGCCAGGGTCTGGCCGGCGTTGCGATCCACGTCGCCCGCCACCTGGAAGTCCAACACCACCACCGACACCGGCGCCGCCCGCACCGGCAGGCTGCTCAGCGAACATTCCGGCAGCGCCGTCGCCCGCGGCAGCGGCTCGAGCTCGACCGTAACGAAACTGGGAAACTGCGGGAAGTCCTTCACCTGCGTGCGATATCCGGTGCAACTCACGGCGAACTCGAACCGGCTGCGGCCGCCGTCCCCAAACGGCCGCCCGACGTCACACGGCGTCTCGCCAACCCGAACGCCGTTGAGATGCACAACGGCACCGGGCGGGATGGACTCGACGCGACAGCGCTGCATGGCGTCGCGCGCGGCATTCTTGATGCCGCTGAGCGAGATGCACCCGCTCTGGCTCACCAGCAGCAAACTCAGCAGAATCCTACCGCGCATAACGAGAGCACCCTGAGCACACCCCACCAGACACGGCCCGACGCGCAACGTTGGGCCACCCTGCCATTTTGCGGAAATCCACCCCGCACGGCAACGGCGGCCCCCGGGCGCCACGACGCGCGCACCGGGGGCCGCCGCCCGCCACCTCCCTACGCTGGCACCCAGGCCAGGTCCAGAATCGTGTTGGTCGGGTTCTTCGTGTTGAAGACCGCCTTCACCTTCATGCCGAAGTCCGGCTTGCCTTCCTTCAGCCAGCTCATCAGCTTGGTGCACACACCCTCGATCTCGAGGCTGATCAGCGGCGTGCCCGCCGGCAGCTTGAACAGCTCGCCGGGATAACTCACCGAAGAGTGCGTGTAGATCGTTCCCTGCTGCGGCGCCTCGACCCATTCCATGTCATGCCAGCAGTCGGGGCAAGTGCAGCGCGGCGGCAGCCACAGGCGCTTCTCGCCACAGCCCGCGTTCGTGCAGCGCGTCGCCAGCAGCTTCTCCTGCTGCAAGCCCTTGAAGAACTTGCCCCACCCGCCATAGCTGTGCGTGTGATGCCAGGTCTTCGGGTTCTTGATGACCATCGGCTCGTCATTGAGCACTTCGAGCGTCGTTGTCGGCCAATCCATCGGATTCCTCCGGAATAGTGCAACATGATCAATGATCAATGATCAGTTGGGATGAGCGTCGTGCGACACGAACTGACCACCGATCGCATCGGGCGCCCGGCCTCTCCTCACCGATCATCGATAATTGAAAATCGTCCATTGCTTCAGGGTTTCTCCAGAATCGCACACGTCACGTGGCTGCCCGTGCCGGCATGGCTGATGGCACAGGCACGCTTCGGATTGTCCACCTGCAGGCTCTTCCAGTCCGCCGGCTTCTTCTTGCCAAAGCGCTCCCACATCTCCGGGTCGCCGTGGTACTTGTCGTACTTGCCCTGCAGTTGCCACAGCAGCTCGATAATCTGGAAGATGCCCGTCGCCCCGACCGCGTGCATCGAGCCGATCAGGCCGCCCGAGAGGTTGGTGGGCAGCTTGTTGCCAAAATAGGGCTCGCCCGATTCGATGAACTCGCGCCCGCGTCCATACGGCCGCAAGCCAATGTCCTCGTACGTCTGGATATCGGAGATGGTGAACGCGTCGTGCGTCTCCAGCAGGTCCAGGTCCTCGACCGGGTCCTTGATCCCCGCCATGTTGTACGCCAGGTACGCCGCCATCCGCGACGCCAGGAACGAGCTGAACCCCGGCCAATCCTGCCGCTGGCCGCCGAAGTAGTCCTTGTACGTATCCTCGGTCTCGTTGGGCAGCAGCAGAATCGGCATGTGGCGCCGATCCGCCGTCCGCAGCGTGTGCGACCCGCCACAGATCGCCGTCAGGCGAACCGGCTGATCGGTCATCTTGTACGCGGTCTCTTCGTCGGCCAGGATCAGCACCGCGCTGCCGACACTCATCACGCAGCATTCGAGGAACGTCAGCGGATCCGACACGATGTCGTTCTCGAGAATATCCTGCACCGTGTACTTGCCCGGGTTCTGCGAAAACGGCGAGTAATACGCGTACTCATGATTCTTGACGGCGATCTTCGCAAGCGTCTCGTGCGGCACCTTGTTCTCGTACTGGTACCGCTGGGCCATCAGCGCGTAGTACGCCGCATACATCCAACCCAGCTCGCTCTCGAAGTCCTTGCACGCGGCGGACGCGATGTACGAGTTCCCGACCTTGGTCGAGACGTCGTCCATCCGCTCCCAGCCCACCACCGGCACGCAGTTGGCATAGCCCGACGCAACGGCCTGCGCCGCCGCCAGCACGCTCGAGCCGCCCGTCGCCCCGCCGGTCTTCACCTCGATGTTGCCCAGCGGGTCGAAGCCGATGTAGTCGTGGACCTTCGCCGCCGCCAGCAACTGGTCGCCGAAATGGTCCGCAAACTGCGAGTACACCACCCAGTTGACCATGCGACGGAATTGCTCGGGATCGACCTTGAGGTCGTTCTCCTCGACGGCCATCCGCAGGGCCTCGGTGCAGAGCTGGCACGAGTTTTTCTCGTAGTACTTCTTGCGAAAGTCGGTCATCCCGCCCGCGACGCAGTAGACGGGTTTCTCGAACTTGGGAATGCGTAGGTTCCCATCGCCGAACTTGATCACGTGTGCCTCCTTTCGGACGGTTGAGAAGTGGTTGTGCATTAGAACCGATAACGCACGCCACTGCACGGGGGCGCGCACCGGAATCCGCCTTGCTGAGAAACACCTGATCAGACAAGCCCCGGCGCCACCCCGCCTCCCCCGCGGCCGTTACCGGACAATCGCCTGCAGCAAGCCGAATCTTCCCGCGGCGTCCCATAGTACGCGCCATCACACACTAAGTCCCCGTACGGCTGAGCTTTGCGCAGCGGTAACTGGAAACGACCCCGCCGGCCGGCTTAACAACAGACAGTAGACCGCGGCGTCGGCCCTCGGGCCGCCAGCCAGACAATCACCGAACGTCTTGCCATAGGAGGAGACGGAAGATGAAGCGAATCGCCCACCTCACCATCGCCGGCGTCGTCCTGCTCGCCGCCGCCGCTGCCTCGGCCAAACAAGGCAACAGCAGCGTGCTGTCGCGTGCCAGCGGCCACTCGATCGCCGTCACCCGCGCCATCGAGAACCTGACCATCGAGAACGGCGACCTGCCCAGCTGGGACGGTCCCGAAGATCCGAATAACGTGACCTGGGTCATCGACCTCGGCGCACCGGGCGAGACCGTCGACGGCATCGGCTGGGAAGTCGCCCTCATGACCATGGACGTCGGCGATTACGGCGGGAGCTGGCTGTCCGAAGCCACCGTCGCCTTCCTCAACGTCGACGGCGATGGCGTCGAGCTCGCCCCCGGGGCCGGCGACAACTTCGCTGCGAACGGCGTCTGGACCCCCTACAGCAGCGCCGGCCTCATCGACCTGGTCGACCTGGACCTCGACTTTGAAATCCCCGATGGCAAGCTCTACATCGAGTTCTTCGAAGGCTACGACGACGAACCCGACACTGTCGATGCCTGGTACCAGGATGGCGGTATCTTCGGCGTGAGCTACACCCCCGAACCCGCTTCGCTCTTGCTGATTACGTTGGGCGGCCTGATCTCCCGCCGCCGTTAGTTGCCTGATCCGGACACGACGCGTTCTTCGCACGTCTCCGCGGTCCGCTCCGGGACTCCCCACCCGGAGCGGACCAGTTTCTTGCGCCCGCGCTCCGGGCGCCCCAGCTCACCGCCGCCGCCCGTGCTTCGCCGATGACGCACCGTCCGCCGCCAGCCGCACCAGCAACTCGGTCGACGACACGAGATCAATCCGATTGTGCTCCAGCACGCCGCGCAGCGGCCCCGCGTTGCGCGTGTGGATGAAATGATGAAACAGGCCCGGCACCTCGCTGCTCGGCACGTCCCCCACCCGCGGCCGGCCCAGGATCCGCTCCTCCAGCGTCCCCAGCCGACAGTTCGGCAACGCCCCGCGCCAACGCCGCCGCGCCGCGTGCAGCACGTCGACGTGCACGCGCGACCGCGTCAACGGCACCCGGTGCAGCACGGCCCGGTCCTGCAGGAACGGCTCGTCAAAGCTCTTGCCGTTGAACGTGACCCACGTGTCGCGCTCCGCCGCCAGTGCTTGCAGCCCGTGCAGGATCGCCTCCTCCTCCGGGTAATCCCGGGCCAGCAGTTGCACCACCCGCAACGGCCGCTGATCGAGCAGCACGACGCCGATCAGAAACACCGGCGTCCCCGCAAACCCCCCCGTCTCGATATCGACCACCAGCGCCCGTTGCGGATCGATCGACGCAGACGCGCTGCGCGTACCCGGCCATTGCAGCGGCTGCGCCAGCGTCGCCGACAGCGTAGACGCGTGCTCACAAACCCGCGCAAAAGGCGTCTCAACCCACCAGCAGGCGCCACGACCGTACCGCTGCTCACGGCCCCCCAGCACGTCGGCGATCGGCTTCGCGACGGGCACGGCCTGTGCCACCGGCCGTCGTGGGTCCGCCCGGCGGGCCGCGCGAATCTCGTCCAGCCGGTCGCGTGTGCCACTCACGACGACACCTCCGCCAGCAGCGCCCGCACCGCTGCCGCCGGATCCGCCGACCCGATCACCTCGCCACACACCGCCAGGCAATCCGCGCCGGCCGCCCACACCGCGCGGGCGTTCTGCGCCGTGATGCCACCGATCGCCACCAGCGGCAGCGGTGTCCGCTCACGTGCCGCCGCCAACGTCGCCGGCCCTGCGATCTGGTCCTGCGGTTTGGTGATGCTCTGATACATGGGGCCGACCGCGACATAATCCGGCTCTTCGTCCAACGCCGCGGTGAGTTGCGCCACCGTGTGCGTGCTCCGGCCGACGAGCGCGGCCCCGCCCGCGACGTGCCGCACATCGCACACCGCCAGGTCCTCCTGACCAACATGCACGATATCCGCCCCGACCAGCCGGGCAATGTCCGGCCGATCATTGATTGCCAGCAGAACACCGTGCGCCGCCGTCAGCTCGCGCAGCGCGTGCGCGCGTCGCAGGAGGTCGCCGTCGGCCAGCGACTTCTCGCGCAACTGGATGCAACCCGCGCCGCCGCGAATCGCCGCCTCCGCCGTCGCCAGCCACGGCCCGGCACACAGCGCCTCGGTCAACAGCACGTACACGCCTGCCGCGCGCAGCCGCCGACAGCGATCACTCCGCAACACGACGTGCTGCTCGAGCGCATAACCGCGATAGCGCAGGCGCTCGGCCGCCGCCGCCGCCGGCGGCGATACCAGCTTCGCGTACTCGCCCAGGACGCGCGTCGCCTCGGCCAGCCGCCCGAACGCCGCCCGGGCCACGTCTTCGGTCGCCGCACGCGTCAGTTCCCCCGGCGTCTTGGTCTCGCGACCGACATCGCCAACGATATCGCGGGCCGCGAGGAGTTCATCGGCATCCAGCGCCGCCACGATCTCGCGCAAGCTGTGGCGGCACTCCTTGACGCGCAGCGCCGCCGCGGCGTCATCCAGCACGAACCGCGCATGATCCTCGATCACCCGCAACGTCTCGCGCACGCGGTTGAGATTGGCGTCCAGAATGCGATACACGTCTCGCTGCGCCACCGGCTCCCGGCACCTCGCGACCTAGCCCGCCTCCGGCGGAACCGTGTGCAGTTCCAGCACGACCAGCAACAGAAACACCGCGCCGATAATCACCGGGAATGCACTCAGCAGCACCGCCCAGCGAGCCAGCTTCGCACCCAGCCCCGCATTCGCCCGCCCGACCGTTTCACAAATCGTCACGACGGTCATCACGATGAGAAACTTGTAGAGAATCAGTCCGCGTACGTTGTAACGCGAAATCACCCAATCCGCGATCGCGTTCATCTCGCGCCCATCCACATGCAGGATGATCCAGGTGAACATCAGGTCAATGGCCGACAGGAACACGTACCAGCCATAGGCGCTCGGATACAGCACGGCCCGCTGCCACCAGGTCTCCCCCGGCGGGGCCGCGCGCAGCGTCGATTCGGGCCCCGGCGCTTCTCCCGATCCGTTCAGTCCGTCGCACACGGTCACCTCCACGACTGCCCCTATCATAGCGGACGTGACGCGGGCCGGCAGGCCGGGAGCGCCCGCCTGAATCGTGATCGACCGGAACGAACCCCCCCGCAGCCCGCCGCCGAAACCGCTCCCCCCACAGGTCCGCACCCGACGCAAAACGCCGCGGCGCCGGACGTGTCCGCAAGTGCCCACGCATGGCGGCGCGTCGGTCCGCGCTTACCTGGCGGTGGCCTCCTCGGCGGCCAGTTGCTCGGCATACTCGGGCTTGGGCTTGCCGAAGTACAGCAGCACCTCGGCCGGACACTTGTCCAGCACCTTCTTGAGCTCCTCGCTCTCTTCGCCCTCATACTTGTCGTAGTCGATGCGTGCGACGTTGTTGTCGACCGCGAAGACGTCCGGGGCCAGCCGCTGGCACATCTTGCAGCCGATGCAGCCGACCTTGCAGACGGCCTTGACCGCCTTGGCCGGCTCGCGGTTGGCACAGGCCACCACCAGCATCTGATCCTTCTTGAACGGGATCTTCTCGATCAGGTTCCGCGGACAGGCCTCCACGCACGCCCCGCAGCCGGTGCACTTGTCGTAGTCGACGATCGGCTTGCCTTCGACCATGTGCAGGGCGTCGAACGGACAGCTCGCCGCACAATCACCATAGCCCAGGCAGCCATACGTGCAGGCCTGCGTCACGCCGACGACGTTGGCCTCGACACAGCTCTCGACGCCGTCGTACGGCACCACGCCGAGCTTGTCCTCGGTCTTCGCACCACAATGAACGACGACGCGATACGGCGCGGTTTCGACCACTTCAATCCCGAGAATGTCGGCAATCCGCGACGCCGTCTCGGACCCGCCCACGGGGCAGCCGTCACACGCCGCCCGCCCCTCGACCACGGCCTTGGCGAAATCGGCACAGCCGGCATAGCCGCACCCGCCGCAATTCGCCGCCGGCAGGGCCTCGTTCACTTCCTCGATTCGGGGATCCTCGTCGACGCGCAGCTTCTCCTTGGCCACGCCCAGCAACGTGGCGAAGACGAGCGTCAACGCGAACAACACGATCGCAGCCATGACGATGGACATATTCACATCTCCGTATCCAACGGATCTTATTCGCGTATCGGGCTATTTTCCGATCCCGGTGAAGCCGGTGAACGCCAGCGCCAGAATCCCCGCCACGAGCAGCGTGATCCCCGCGCCCTGCAATGGCCGCGGCACATCGCTGAAGCGGATATGCTCGCGAATGCCGGCCATGATGCAGATCGCCACCATGAAACCGATCCCACCGCCGAAGGCGTAGGTCAGGGCCGGCAGGAACGCCTGCGTCTCGTCTTTCATATAGATATAGAGGCACGCGCCCAGAATCGCGCAGTTGGTCGTAATCAGCGGCAGGAACACGCCCAAGGCGGTATACAGCGGCGGGAAGAACTTCTTGAGGTACATCTCGACCAGCTGCACCATCGACGCGATCACCATGATGAACGCGACGTACTGCAGGAAGTTCAGGGCCAGCTTGTCCCCCAGCAGATTCGCCCCCAGCGGGTGCAGGATCAGGTGCATGATCGCCCAGGTGATCACGCCGGCCATCGTGATGACGAACGTCACCGCGCAGCCCATGCCGAACGCCATGTCAACTTTGCGCGACACGCCCAGAAACGGGCAGATGCCGAGAAACCCCTGGAACACCAGGTTGTTCACCAGCACGACGCCGAGAAAAACGCCCATGATGCTGCCGATGGTCACGCCTTCCATCTACGCACCTCCCTTTTCGCCGCGCTGCCGGAAGTAATTCACCACCCCGACCACGACCCCCAGCGTCAGGAACGCCCCCGGCGGCAGAATCATGATGATCCAGGCATGCGGATCGAACCCCGCGGGCAGCTCGAAGATCTTCTTGCTGGCCATCCCCGGCAACGCGAACGGCAGCGTCAGCGAGCCCGACCCCAGAATCTCGCGAATCACCCCCAGAATGCTCAGCGCCAGCGTGAAGCCCACCCCGATGCCCAGCGCATCGGCCAGCGACTTGCTCAGGCCGTTCTTGATCGCCACGACCTCCGCCCGGCAGATGATCATGCAGTTCACGATGATCAGCGGAATGAACGCCCCGAGCTGCTTGCTGACCTCAAAAGCGTACGCCTTCAGCGTCAGGTCCGCGATGGTCACGAACGTCGCGATCGTCAGCGTGAAGATCAGGATCCGCACGTGGGGCTTGATCTGATGCCGCAAAACGCTGGTGATCAGGTTGCTCATCACCACGACGAACGTCGCGGCCGCCCCCATCACCAGGGCGTTTTCCAGCGAGTTGGTGATCGCCAGCATCGGGCACATGCCCAAGAGCTGCACCAGCACCGGGTTGTTGTCCAGGATCCCGGACTTGAACTGCGTCAGATTGGATGTTTCAGCAGGCATAATGGGTCAGTCTTCAGTTACCAGTTATCAGTTATCAGTTCCCAGTAGGGCGGGTTCTACCCGCCGCTAGCCGTCAGCTCTCAGCCCTCAGCCGAATCGAGACGCTGTGCCGTGCGCGTCTTCTCAATCCCTCAGTCCCTTCGTCACTTCTCTTCATTCGCTATTCGCTATTCATCATTCAGGTAGTCTCGGCACCACCTGCTCGATCACGCGATTGACGATGTCCATCACGTACTGGCTCGAATACGTCGCCCCCGTGATCGCCTGAATCTCGTCCGCCCCCGTCGCCTCCCCCTTCACCAGCTTCATGGGCTCGACCGTCGGCTTGCCGGCGTATTGCAGCGGATAGAAATTCTCTTCGCCCTTGGTGTCGATCTTGTTCCCCAGCCCCGGCGTTTCGAGGTGCTTCACCGTCTTCACGCCAGTGATCTCGTCGCCGCTCGCCGTCAGCCCCACCACGATCGAGATCTTGTCGATGAAGCCGGTGCCCTCCGCCTCGACCGCCCACCCCGCCAGCGACCCGTCCGCCGCCGCACAACGATAGACGCTCGCCTTCACACCCTCGATCTCGACCGCCTCGGGCGTGCTGTCGGGATCCATGTCCGGCACGACCTCGACAATCGACGACATCAATTCCGCTTGCTCGTTGGCGTCGATCTGCGGCCGCATGACCTGCTGCGTCCCGGCCAGCAGCAGCGCAAAAACCACCCCCATCGCCAAAACCAGCCACGATTCGTCCACGAACTTCTTCATAAGCGAGCTCTCAGCTTTCCGCTGTCAGCTATCAGCCAGATAGTTGTCAGTCCTCAGATCTCGGTTGTCAGTGTCCGGCGGGTGAAACCCGCCCTACACTTCTTCTCAATCCCTCAATCCCGTTCCAGATCCCGGATCCCGCTTCGTCGCGCTCCGCTACGCCTTCACATGTCCGCCATACGGCTCCGGGGTCGTAATCCGTTCCAGCAGCGGCGTCAGCGAATTCATGATCAGAATCGCGAACATCACGCCCTCGGGATACGTGCCGAAGACACGAATCAGCATCACGAACAGTCCGACGCCCGCGCCAAAAATCAGCCGACCCCACGGGTTGACCGGTGCGCCCACATAGTCCGTTGCAATGAAGAACGCGCCAAACATCAGCGCACCACTGGTCAGGTGATACAGCGGCCCCTGGAAGCGGTCCGGCGCGATCAGGTTCGTAACCAGCGCGAACACCACCACCACCACCAGCAACGCCAGCGGCTGCCGCCAATCCGCCACCCCGCGCAAGACCAAATACAACCCGCAAATCAGCGCCAACAGCGCACTGCTCTCGCCAATGCAACCCCCGACCGTACCGATCGCCAACCGCCACAAGCCCGGCATCTCGCTGCGCATCTGCGCGGCCTTGGCCATCAGATCCTGCTTTTTGGCGGCGTCCGCTTCCGCGTTGGCCTTGCTCACATACTCCGACACCTTGGCGGCCTGATACAACGGCGTCGCGGTCGTGATCGCGTCGACTTCTTCACTCGACAGCGTACTCACGGCCACACCCTTGTCCGCTGCCAGCTCGGCCTTGGCCTCATCCATCACCGGCGCCGGCGGCACCCACATCGCCATCGCCGCCGGGTAACAGATCATCAGAAACGCCCGCCCCACCATCGCCGGGTTGAACAGGTTGTTACCCAAACCGCCAAAGACCGCCTTGCCCAGCGCGATCGCGACCAGCCCGCCAATGAACGCCATGTACAACCGGCCATCCGCCGCCATCGCCGCCGGCAGTGAGAACGCCAGGATCATCCCCGTCACCACCGCCGACCCATCCTTCAGCGATGCCTGCGCCCGGCCGCGCATGGCGTTGCCAATCGCCTCGGCCGCCAGGCAGCCCGCCACCGTCACGACCGTCAGCAGGATTGCGTCGAGACGGTACAGGTACACCGCGACCGCCAACAGCGGCAGCATCGCGGCACAGACCTCGAACATGATGCGTGGTGTCGTCGCACCCGCCGCCAGGTGCGGGGGCGAACTGACCAGAAAGCCCCGCGGCCCTTCACTGATGGGCAACGAGGTCGGCTTGGCCGCATTCGTGGCGTCACTCATGGAGCAGTTCTCAGTTCTCGGTTGTCAGTTTTCAGTGGCTGTCAGCTATCGGCTCTCAGCCAGAAATCGCCGGTCGCTTGCTCACCCGCCGGTCGCTTGCTCACCCTGCGTCGCTACGTCGCTTTCTTCGAACTCTGAATAATCCGCCACTGGTTCTTGCCCGCGCGGATGTACTGCGCCAGCGGAATCTGCGCCGGACAGATAAACGAGCAGCAGCCGCACTCGCAGCACGCCTGCATGTCAAACTCGTTCGCCAGGTCATAATCGCGGTGCTTGACCGCGTGCGCGATCTTCGTCGGCGACAGGTACAGCGGGCAGTTGTCGATGCACCGGCCGCAACGGATGCACGGCCCCTCCTGCCAGTGTGCCGTCTCCTGCTCGATCATCACGGTCAGCCCGCCGCAACCCTTCGTCAGCGGCACATCCAGGTTCGGCAGCGTCGGCCCCATCATCGGACCACCAGCCAGCACCTTCACCGCCTCGGCCGTCACGCCGCCCGCGGCCGACTCGATCAGCTCCGCCAGCGACGTGCCCAGCGGCGTCAGGTAGTTGCCGGGCTTCTTCACACCCAGGCCCGTCACCGTCACGACGCGATGGGTGAACGGCAGGTCCTTCACCACCGCCCGCGCGATGCCGTGCGCCGTCGACACGTTCACGACGACCACCCCGACGTTCAGCGGCAGGCCCTTCGGCGCGCTGGGCACCACGCGGTTCACCACGGCCGGGATGAGCTGCCGCTCGCCGCCCATCGGGTACTTCGTCGCACACACGACCACTTCCATCCCCGGCCGCCCGGCCGCCGCCTTGCGCATCGCCTCGATCGCGTCGGGCTTGTTCTCTTCGATTGCGATCAGCGCCCGCTTCGCCCCGCAGGCATGCTGTGCCAGCGCCAGCCCCGTCACGATGCCCTCGGGGCACTCCACCATCAGCCGATGGTCGGCCGTCAGGTACGGCTCGCACTCGGCCCCGTTGAGGATGATCGTGTCCACCGGCTGGTCGGGGTTGCGTTTGAGCTTGAAGTACGTGGGGAACGTCGCCCCGCCCATGCCGACCAGCCCGCCCTCGCGAATCTTGTTGATGATCTCGTCGGGATCAAACCTGGTGGGTTCAACCCCGTCCCAATTCCGATCGAGGAACTGCTCTTTGAAGTTCGGCGGCAACACTTCGCCTTCGGTCGCGGGCTTGATCGGGATCGCCTCGCAGCGCTTCCCGCCGGGACCGGGCACGAGCGTCATCGCCGGCATCGCGGTCTTGCCCCCGATCGATGCGTGGATCGGGGCCGAGATCGGATGATCGATTTCCGCGATCTTCTGCCCATAAGTAATTTCATCGCGGGGCTTTATCGTCGGTTTGCACGGCGAGCCGATGTGTTGCGACATCGCGATCAAGAGGTCTTTTTGCGGCACAAAAAGCTCGATCGGCGCCCCCTCCGAATAACGCTTGCGGTGGGGCGGATGAATGCCCCGCGGGAACGATTTCAGCCCCGAGAGCCGTTCTTTGAGCACCCCAATCATCGGGCACCTCCATCGGCCGCGGGGAACGGCCGCCAAATCTTCAACACCACCTGCGACAGCCCCACGCCGCCGAAAAAGCCGACCAGCGCGCCGACCACCTGCCCCACGGTCCGCGACACGGCCAGCACCGTCACGCCCGCCTGGCCGAGCAGGTACGCCCCCACGATCGCCAGCGCCAGCGGCACCAGGAACACCAGGATCACGACGCCCACCAGCGCCGCCCCGCGCACCGGCAAGGCCACCTCGCCCGTGTCGGGATCCGCCGCGTCCGCGACCGGACAGCCATGTCCGTCGCGACAGTGAGCGCAACCAAACCAGAATTTCTCGAGGAACTTCATAGGCTCATACGTTGAGCGCCGCGGGGATGTCTCGCCGGTCGGGTCGCGGCGCGATACAAAGAACTGGAAGTATAGCACATTCGATCGGCGATGCCCAAGGGGGGCGCGGCACGGAATTGCCGGGAAATGGGATCGCAACGGTCGGCGCACCGGGCCATGGTCGCGTGGCGCATCTACGGGTATAAATCGCACCGTGTACAAGCTGTTTCTGACACTGCGTTATCTCCACAAACGCCGCATCGTCTACTTCGCGATCGCCGCCGTCGTGCTGTGCACGGCCATGGTGCTGATCGTGATGTCGGTCATGGGCGGCTTCCTCGACCAGCTCAAGACCAAGGCCCGCGGCCTGCTCGGCGACATCATCGTCGACAACCGCTCGTACGCCGGCTTCCCGCTCTACGACGAGTTCATCGACGAAATCTCGGCCTGGCCCGAAGTCGAAGTCGCCACGCCCGTGATCTACTCCTTCGGGCTCATGCACTTCCAGGGCACCACCCAGACCAACACCGTCCGCGTGGTCGGGCTCCGCCTGCAGGACACCTACGCGGTCAACGCGTTCAAGCAGAGCCTCTACTACGAGCACTTCTACCCCGACACCACGCACCTCGGCGAACAGCGCCAGCCACTCGTCGGCATCGACCCCGACGCCGACCCGATTCAACTCGAAGGCCCCGAGGGCGAGATCATGCTCGCCGCCCGGCCGGTCCTGCCACCAGCGTATCAACAGGCCCTGGAGGAAAGCTGGGCCGCCGGGATTCGCGACGAAGACACCCCCGACAACGAATATGCCGAGATCTGCCGCGAGGCCGGCATTCCGGTGATCGTGGGCCAGTACGCCCTGAACGAACCGAACGACCCGCGCGCGATCCCCGGCCCGCCCGCCATGCGCGGGCCGCCGTACCCCGGCCTGATCATCGGCCGCGACATCGTCGCCGAGCGCCTGCCCAGCGGCGCGTACAAGCGCTTCCATGCGTTTCCCCGCGGCTGCGTCGCGACGCTGACCCTGCTCCCCGTCACCGGCACCGGCAGTGTCGACACCCCCATCAAGCAGCCGTTCCGCTACGCCGACGATTCGCGCACCGGCATCTACGAGATCGACTCGCAACACGTCTACTGCGATTTCGACCTGCTGCAGACGCTGCTGCTCATGGGCACAGCCGAACGCGTCAACGCCGCCGGCGAGACCATTGGCACCATCCCGGCCCGCTGCTCGCAGATCCAGGTCGCGATCCGCGAGAAGGTCGACGGCCGACCGATCAATGCCAAGGCACTGGCCGAACGGATGGAACAGGCCTACCACGAGCTGACGGAGCGCCCCGACCTGAACCTGACCCTCGAAGACATCAGCCTGATCCAGCGCATCGACACGATGACCTGGGAAGAGTCGCAAATCCACATCATCGCCCCCGTCGAGAAAGAGCGCATCCTCGTCACCATCCTCTTCGCGATCATCTCACTCGTCGCAGCGGTGCTGGTGCTCTGCATCCTCTACATGATCGTGCTGCAGAAAACCCGCGACATCGGCATCGTCAAGAGCCTGGGCGGCTCGTCGACCGGCCTGGCCGGCGTGTTCATCATGTACGGCGTGGCCGTCGGCGTGGTCGGCAGCGCCATCGGCGCCACCGGCGGCTACTTCTTCGTCATTCACATCAACGACATCCAGTCTTTCCTCACATCGCTCAACCCCGCGTGGCAGGTGTGGGACCGCTCGGTCTATTCCTTCGACGAGATCCCCAACACCGTCCGCACCGGCGACATCGTCACCGTCATCATCGCGGCCATCTGCGCCTCGACCCTCGGCTCCCTGCTCGCCGCGTGGCGCGCCGGGGCGATGCAGCCCGTGGAGGCCTTGCGCTATGAGTGAATCCCTGCTCGTCGCCCGAGGCGTCCACAAGACCTACCGCATGGGGCGCGCGTCACTGCACGTGCTGCGCGGCTGCGAAGTCCGCGTGTCTCCCGGCGAGTTCACCGCGATCATGGGCAAGTCCGGCAGCGGCAAGAGCACGCTGCTGCACATCCTCGGCGCGCTCGACGTTCCCGAGCAGGGCCAGGTCGTCTTTGACGACGAGCCAATCTTTGCCCCACCCGGCCGCCGCTGGCTGCGTACCAGCGCGCTCGACGCACTCGACGAATTCGAACGCAAGCGCAATCGCGTCCGCCGCCACGCGTTCGGCTTCGTCTTCCAATCCTACCACCTGCTCCCCGAACTCAACGTGCTCGAGAACGTCCTGATGACCCGCATGATCGGTGAGCCGACGTTTCGCTGGTGGTTCGGCGGCGAACGGTCCAAGGCCAAGGCCGACGCCCTCGCCGTCATCGACCGCGTCGGCCTCAGCGACCGCCTCAAGCACCGCCCGCAGGAACTCTCCGGCGGCGAGCGCCAGCGCGTCGCCATCGCCCGGGCTTTGGTCCACCGCCCGCGCATCCTCTTCGCCGACGAACCCACCGGCAACCTCGACGCCCAGGCCGGCGGCCGGCTGATGGCCCTGCTCAAGGAGCTGCACGCCGAGGGGCAGACGATCGTCCTGGTCACGCATGACAGCGGCGTTGCCGCCCAGGCCGACCGCATCCTCATGCTCGAAGGCGGCCAGCTGCGGCAAGTGTAGGAGTGCCTGCAGCTCTCAGCTTTCAGCCGTCAGCCAGGTAGGTTCCCACTACCCTCCGGCTGACGCCTGATAGCTGACGGCTGACAGCTCTCTCAATACGTGAACACCACCGCATCCGGCCCCAGCTTGCCGAACAGCAACTCGCGTGTCGCCATCTTCGCGCCCGGGACGATGTCCGCCTCCGTCACGCCGATCGCCTTCGCGCACGCCGGGCAGACGTACACGTGCACCCCTTTCGCCATCAGGTCGGCCAGCATCTGCTTGACCGGCGGATTGTCGCTGAAGATCAACGACGGCGTCAGGTCCTTGCGGGCCAGTTCCGACGCCCGCACGTTCATGAACAGCACCACGTCGCGCTCCGCCGCCAGCCCATGCCCCGCGAGCTGCAGCCCCATCGTCACCGCGTGCAGGTCTTCCTTGCCGCTTGTCAGGTTGATCAACAGCACCGGCTTGTCATCGGCCGCCGCCTGCGCGTCGCGCAGCGCCAAACCGCCCAAGCCACTCACCGCGATCACCACCAACGCCGTCACGCCGGCGATCAACACATTTCTCATCCGAATCCTCCCTTGCTGGACAGAACCCTGGCCACGTCCGCGTAGCTTGCACGCACCAGTCTATGCGGCCCGTTCAGCTCGCACGAGCCCCCCTGTTACGGCTTCGCAACAGCCTCCGCGAAGAACGCCGTCACGCGCCGCGTCAGCTCCGCCTCGTGCTCCTCGACGATGCGCAGATGCTCGGCCCCCGGCACGAGCCAGTAGCGCTTCGGTTCGCGCGCCGCCTCGTACAGCTCGCGCGCCAGTTCCGGGAAACAGATCGCATCCTTCTCTGCCGCAATCACGAACACGGGCCGCGGCGCGATCTTCCCGATCACGTCGACCGGGTCGTGGCCGTCGGACACCGACCACGCCAGCACGTGGCCCAGCGCGTCAAACCACACGAGCTTCTGCGCGTGCATCGCGGCAATCCGGCGATAATCACTGAACGCCGACTCGGCGACCACCGCCGCCACCGCCGGCCGCTCGGCGGCGACGCACACCGCCACCGCCCCGCCCAGCGACTGCCCATACGCGAACAGCGGCAGGTCCGCCGCCTCGGGCCGCGACAGGGCATAGTCGATCGCCGCGTGCCCGTCGCTGATCGTCCCTTCGCGCGTGACCTGCCCCTCGGATTCCCCGTACCCCCGATAATCGAACATCAGCACGTGATACCCCGCCGCCGGCAACCAATACACCAGGGCCACGTGGTTCGTGATATTCGCGGCGTTGCCGTGAAAGTGCACCACGAGCCCGCGGGGCGTGCCGCTGGCGGGCAGAAACCAGCCGTGCAGCCGCAGCCCGTCGCGCGTGACGAAATCGACGTCTTCGTGCTGCAGGCCGAAGTCGCCCGGCGCGAAGTATTGTCGACTGTCGGGGTGATAAAACAGGCCGTCGAGTCCCACGATGGTGGGATACCCGACCAGGGCCGCGACCGCAACGAGGCGCACCGTCCAGCGGAACCTGCGCGAACGGTACCAGCCGCGGCCGCGGCCGGCCGGCACCGCCCTTTGGGGACGCTCGACGGATGGTGCGGCATGAAAAGGAGGCCCCGATTCCATCCTGTCGATCTTAGCGGATTCCCCCGGAGGCCGCAGCCGCCCCGCGCTTGAGGTCCCCATTCTTGACAAAAGCTGATTCAGGGGTACCCAGCCGGGGGGTCGGTTTGGTACACTGGCACCGAGCCGTGCGTCCGCCGCAGGGGTGGGCGCATCACGTCGGATCGTGCAAGGTGGCACGGACCGTCCACGCAACGCGCTCCGGGGGGCGGAGCGTCTTGCGTCGCCGGTCTGTAGATAGGGCAAGATCGCATGTCCCTGCTCGGCGAATGCCAGAAGCGCATCGGATACGAATTCAAGGATCCAAGTCTCCTCCAGGCCGCACTTACGCACGCCTCGTCGGCCGACCATCGTCGCGACAGCAACGAGCGCATGGAGTTTCTCGGCGACGCAGTACTCGGCCTGGTCGTCTGCCAGGCGCTGTACGAGCGCCTGCCGGATGCGCTCGAAGGCGATATGACCAAGATCAAGTCGGCGGTCGTGTCGCGCCGCGCCTGTGCGCGCGTGGCGGACCGGCTGAAGCTGACAGCGGGGCTGGTGCTCGGACAGGGCATGGACAGCGGCGACATTCTGCCGCGCTCCCTGGCCGCCGGCACGCTCGAGGCGGTCATCGCGGCGATCTTCCTCGACGGCGGTCTGGCAGCGGCCCGCGCCTGGGTCCTCGAGCACATGAATGCCGAGCTGGAGCGGGCGACGGCGTCGCAGCATCAGTTCAACTACAAATCGCAGCTCCAGCAATGGGCGCAGCGCGAGCTGGGTGGGACGCCCATTTACGAGTTACTCGACGAGAAAGGCCCCGACCACGCGAAATGCTTCGAGGTCGCCGTCACCATCCGCGGCGAGCAGTACCCCAGCGCCTGGGGACCGACCAAGAAGGAAGCGGAGCAGAAGGCGGCCGGACTGGCCTTGATCGCTGTGGGCGAGCTCGATGGCTCCACCATCGAAGAAGATGAGGAGGAGGCGGTGGAAAGCGTGGACTGACCCGCGGGAGGGACGCGCGTCCGCGTCATCGCTGCGAGCCCATCACCCGGCGTGCCGCCACCGTGGCACGCCGGGTTCTTTTTGTTCACGTCGCGTCGTGCTAGCCCGGATTATTCATCGGTAGGTTGAAGTTTGGGTAGTGCGGTTGTGCGAG
>CAYUZU010000027.1:0-72538 GCA_964448675.1 uncultured Planctomycetales bacterium | reverse complement strand
CACCGCCTCCACCCGAATCCCGAACTTCAACCTACCGATGAATAATCCGGGCTAAAGCGCTCACAGGAGCGGGGCGCGTTTCGGTGATTCGAGTCGCGACGTGACCTTTCGCAAGCCCCGCCGACCATTGCGCGTCGGCGGGGCTTTCTTGTTTGCTTTCAGCATTGTTATCGGTCATTCGCAAGGTTCGTGGCCTATAAAAAGAGTGTTGACACGGGTTCCGTAACCGGTTACTTTATCGGGCAGGCCGTTATAGGACAGTTGCTTGAGAAACAGGGCCAATTAGTGGGGTGCATTGCGATTGTGATCTGAAGGCTGGACGCGTCGGATCGGTGACCCGAGCGGGGAAGGAGCCGCGGGGAGCGCTCGACTCACACCTGATGCTGGGGGATGCACCTGAGGCCTGACTAACCTCCGGAGGATACGTGGCATGTTGCGATTCAACACTCAGGTGAAGAGGCTGCGGGGGCTCCTCGCGATGGTGCTCTTGGGCTCGGTGGCCGTGGGAACCCAGGCAACGGAGCCGTGTCCGCCGCTCCAACTGACGGCCGATGGTGTTCTCCTGCCGGAGGTTGAGGTGGGGCTGGATCTGGACTTCAGCGGCCGACGAGACCTGCTCGAGGCGCTTGGGCGGGTTGGCGTCGTGAAGTTCCAGTTGGACAACATCAATGATGGCGTAATCGAAGCCGGCCCAGACGGGTTTCGTGATGCCGGCCTGCGGTGTCCCAATATTCCGCACCCGGACGGCGGCTGTACGGGGGATGTGCAATGTGCTGACTTAGACTTTGACGAACCATCGATAAGAAGCTCCGTCAACAGCGGGAAGCTTACGATCATCTACCTGCCGGACACCGACGGTGTGGTGGACCCGCTGGATCCGGAGGGGACGGATGACAGCGTGCTGTATGTGGGCATGGACATCTTCAACGGTGCGCCCGAGATCGTCGGTGACCCAGGACAGCCGGGCGCCGTCGAGGGCATCAATTGGTGGCCCATGGACCTCATTGATTCTGCTCCTCCGAACAACATCTGCGAGGATGGGGTGCGAGACCTCATTGCTCCGATCGGTGTGGCGGACAATCTTGGTGTACCATTTGATGTTGACAGCGACGGATTCACGCGAGACGTGACACGCTGGCAGGGCTTGGACGCGTCTTGCGTGCCTGGCGCTGGGTGTGGCCAGCAAGGCGCGACGCCGAGTGACACGTCTTTGGAAGAGTATCGCCTGCTGCTCTATGCGTGTACAGATCCGGACAATCCGATCCTGACGCTCGACGACGATCGCTCCATCACCGGCGACTGCATTTTCGAGATCGCGATTCGGGCGTTGCCAAACGGCGCCGTGATGCTCGACCAGCTTCCGACAATCTGCCCCGGCACGGTGGAAGTGCCGCCGGCGTGGATTCAGACGTTCCCGCAAGCGGGCACACTCGATACGGATCTCGATGGCAGCATGGTCCCGCTGGATGTGGAGTTCATTATCTGCCACGTCGAGAGTGTGGTGAACGACTACTACGGCACGCCGTATACGGCTGATCGCCTCAAGCTGGCGCAGGGCGGCATCCGAACCTTCAGTGACTCGAACGGTGACTCGGCGGCTGAGGATGCCATCATCAGTACCTGGTTCCTGCCGCTGCCGTCGATCGAGGTTACCAAGCAGATCCGCTGTGTGGAAGTCGCGGGTGGATCGAATGAGTGGCGCGAGCACGCCGAGGCGCTGCCCGGGTCGCAGGTCGAATTCAAGGTCGAGATTGAGAACACCGGCAACGTGGCGGTCGACGTCACGGTGACCGATATCCTTGAAGCGTTTGGTGATGCAAACGTGACCGTGCTGCCAGGGTTCCTGCAGGCAACGCTGTATCCGCGCGATGGTGCCCCTGTTGTTGTGACGCCCGCGAATGCCGGCGCGCTGGGCTTGGTGCAGAACTTCTTCGTCCCCAGTACCAATCCTGACCCCAACGCGCCTCCTTCGTTCCTCAACGGAATTGTGCGCGGCGAGCCGCGCGACATGGGCACGCTCCGCGGCCTCGACGTCTGCAATGACGTAACCACCGGTGACCGCATCGAGCTCATCTTCCGTGCGACGGTGGACGCGCCACTCGATTGCGATGGCACGGTCCAACTCGATGTGCAGAATGCAGTTTCGGTGACAGGCAGTTACGACGACGATCCCAATGACGCAACGCCCGCGGTCACGACCGAGGATATCGCTTTCGACCCGCCGGACACCTATCGCGAGAAGTTCGAGAACGTGCCGCCGGCGGACGACAACGTCGTGACGGTCAACATCCTCTGCCGCGACATCACGCTTCAGAAAGAAGTCGCCTACTGCCCCGACTGCAACGATCCGAACACTTGCGGGGCCTTCGGCGAGGCGGCCGCGGTGCCGCCGGACGCGAACTTCCCGGTCTGCGTGCAGATCCGCTACACGATCGAGAATCTCAGCGACGTCCCCGAGATGGTGACGCTGACCGATGCGCAGCTGTGTGCGCACCTGGCGGACGCCGGCAACCCCGGCGTGACGGCGGTGAATTGCCCGGTCTGCCCGAGTGGCTACACGACGACGCTGGGGCCGGTGGGTGACCCGAACAGTGTCACCGAGGTGTTCTGCACGCTCGAGTTCGCGTCGCAGGAGGCGTTGGACTGGTTCGTCGGCGTGGACGACGTGGCCGACCCCAACAACCCGACGCTGTGCGGCGGTGTCGAATTGCCGGGATCGACGGACCCGGACTGCTACAGCAACTGTGCCGAGGTGTCGGCGCTGGTCGATCCGAACGGCATCCCGAGCGTGTGCAACGACGCGCCGGCGATTACCGTCACGGACGACGCCCGCATCTGCCGCCAGGTGTGCGAGTTGACCGTCGACAAGAAGGTCGTGTGTATCGACTGTGACGACCCGAGCATCGTGATCGGCGATCCGAACGACTCGATCATGGTCATCCCGGATTCGTGCGTGCGGTTCATCGTGACCATCACGAACATCAGCGAAGACATGGACATGTGCCGGGCGTGCCGGTTGCAGATCGAGGATCTGCTGGCGGACGTGCCGGGGCAGATCGTCTTCGATGACAACGTGAAGTTCTTCTACAACGACCTGCTGTGCGCGAGCGTGCCGGCGGGCTTCGTCGTCAACGGTGACCCGTTCGACTGGCTGCCGTCGGTTTGCGGGCAGGCGACGTTCGATCCGAACGACGTGCTGCGGTTCGAGTTTGACGCCCACATCCCGCCGGGCGCGACGACCGACGCGCCGGACGACGTGGACGCATCGAACACGGTGGAGCGTGTTGATGGCTACGTGACCTGCCCTGGTGATTCGCCGGCGTTCATTCAGACAGGCGTGCCGGCGACGGTGACGCTGGACATCAAGCGGCCGAGCGTGACCTGCGAGAAGCAGTGGCAGGCAAAGTGGGATTCGGATGGCGATTGCGAGCCCGGGCCGGCGTGCCTGCCGGATCCGAACGATTGTGGCGTGTTCACCGCGCCGGGCGTGCCGCTCGATTTGCGTGAGGCGATCTTCCCGGTCGAGCTGACGGTGAAGGTGACGGCGACCAACGACGGCGAGGTGCCGCTGAAGGTCACGGCGCACGACGCCGAGCTGTGTGCCTGTGTGAGTGCGGTGCCGGGCGTGTCGTTCGTGGGTGACTGCGTGCTGTGCGACCCGAACGATCCTGCGGCGACGAAGGAGATCGCCGTCAACGGATCGGAGACCTGGGAGTGCAAGATTCGCGTCGAGACGGCGGATGCGATGCGGGCCCTGGCCGCGTCGGCGTGCCATAGCGACGGCGACGACACGATTTATACGAATACGGTGACGGTGACGGGTGAGCTCAACGACACGGGCATCTGCCAGGGCGGGCCGGTTTCGAGCACCTGCAGTGCCGAGATCATCGCGCCGCCGGTGTGCTCGTTCGACGTGTTCAAGGACGTGAAGTGCGTCGACGAGGATGACACGGCGTACGGCCCGTACGCCGAGGCGCTGCCGGGCTCGTCGCTCCGCTACCGGGTGCGTGTGGTGAACACGAGCGCGTTCGTGAAGCTGCCGCGGGTGTGTGTCACGGACGTGTTCTGTGACGGCGCGCCGACGGGTTGCGAATGCGTCGACTGGTTTGACCCGACGTCGGTCGTGGCGACGCTGGGCCCGATCGGCTCGCTGACGCCGACGGTGGTGACGGATTGTGTCTCCCCGTCGTTCAACGTCACGGGCCAGCGGTTCTGCGTCGACTTCCTGGGCGCGACCTGCCGGCCGGACGAGGCCTGGATCGGCCCGGGCGAAGAGTTGATCATCACGTTCGACGTGGACGTGCCTGCGGATTACTCGGCGGGTGCGGGGCCGAACTGCACGCCGCCGACCGGCCCGAATCCGGATTGCCGCAATGACGTGACGGTTGAGGGCTACACCGAGTTCTGCCCGACCGAGCCGGACGCGGTCGACGCCTGTGCGACGGGTTCGGCGAACGCCGAGATCAACGTGCTGGTGCCGGGGATCGAGTGTCTCAAGGAAGTCTGCATCGAGACGAACGATCCGAACGCCCTGCCGTGCGATCCGAACGACCCGAACGCGTTCTCGAACTACGCGGCGGTGCCGTGCAACGCCTTCCCGTTCACGATCGTCTACAAGCTCACCGTGATCAACACCGGCGAGACCGGCCTGACGAACGTGCAGATCTGCGACCCGAACGCGGTCACGCGCGGCGTCGACGGCAACGACGATGACGACGGTGACGATGACAACGGCGACGACGTTTCCACCGGCATTTCGCCCAGGCGGTTGTCCACCGAGCCCTGGTATCCGGGGCCCAAGCACACGCTGGCCGGCGTGCAGCGCGGCTCGACGGTCACGTACCTGGACTGCGACCTGTGTGACGATCCGGCGTGCATGACGCCGGGCGACGGGTGTGCGGACCTGGTGGACCTGCTCGAGTGTGGCGATTCGGCGTACGCGATCTGCAAGATCCACGTGCCGGACCAGGAGGCGTGGCTGGCGCTGACCGGCGGCGAGGCCTGCTACACGAACACGAGCGTCGCGTCGGCGACGGTGGTCGTCGATCCGGATCCGAACACGCCGGGGACGATCTGCGACGCGGGCGCGGACATCGATATCGAGTCGGTGCCGTGTGAGGCGACGGTTTGTGCCACGCTGCCGTGCAACATCGAGGTAACTAAGGGTGTGCGTTGCCAGAACGCGTGCCCGGACGGCACCTGGATGACCGACTTCCTCAACGACGGCGATCCGAACCTGCCGGATCTGAAGATCGGCCCCGGCACGCCGTTGGAATACTCGATCAAGGTGGAGAACCTGGGTGGCGCCGGCTTCAGTGACGAGATCTGCCGGCTGCAGATCGTTGACGAGATGCTGGCCGACCCGAACGCGTCGCCCTGCGAGATCGACACGTTGATCGACATCGACCCCGACAGCATCACGTTCACGCTGAACGGGACGTTGTGTCCGCAGCCGGCGGTGACGTGGGAGAACAGCGATACCAAGTTCTCGGTTGAGTTCGATCCGGACACCTGTCCGGCCGGCAACGGGCCGATGCTGCCGGGGGATGTGCTCGAGATCCGGTTCTGCGGGATCGTCAAGACCGGCGGGCCGGATCCGGTGGGTGACCCCAACGGCATCTGCAACCTGATCAACACGGTGGTGGTGGCTGGTGCGCCGGAATGCCCGCCGGGCGAGGCGCCGATTTACTGCTGCGAGGATGACGACCAGGTCGAGGTTGACATCGTGCGGCGCGGGCTGCTGTGCCTGTCGAAGGCGTGGGGCATTCTGTACGACGCCGATGCGGATGGCGTGCCCGGGCCGCCGGATGATCCGATCCGCGGGCCCAACGGCTGGATTGACTTCCAGACGGGCGTGATCGACCTGTTCGACCCGGCCAACCCGGTGGTCTTCCCGATCCGGCTGTACCTGCGGGTGACGGGCGAGAACACGGGCGACATCCCGCTGACGATGTGGGTCGAGGACCCCAATTTCTGTGACCTGATCAACAGCACGCCCGGTGCGGCCGTTCTTCCGGGCGACGAGGTCTGTGAGAACGGCGAGAAATCGCGTGCGGTGACCAAGAGACTGGTGCTGCCGGGGCAGACGGCGACCTGGATGGCGGCGTTCGATATCGAGTCCTTCGCGGCCTTCAAGGAGCTGGCGGCGAACGATGTGCCGCCAGATCCCAACGACGATCCAAATGCCCTGGTGAACCTGGCGACGGTCTACGGTGTCATGACCAATGATCCGAACGACCCGAACGACTTCTGCGTGTTGCCGGAAGAGCTTCAGATTCCGATGAAGCACACGTGCGGTGTCGTACTGGCGGCGGGCGACTGCAATATCGACGTGACCAAGGAAGTGGTCTGCCTCGAATACTGCCCCGATCCGGCCGAGCCGCCGCCGGGGCTGGTGGGCACGTATGGCGATTCGGTGCAGATGGGTCGCGATTCATGCGCCAGGTTCCGAATCAACATCGCGAACACCGGTGTGGTGCCGATCCCGCGGATCTGCATCACGGATACGCTGGGTTGTGGCACCTGGGTCGTCGCGGATTCGGTCACGGCCATGATCGGGATCGAGGACGTTTCGGCGTGCTTCACCGACTTCGAGACGGCGGTGCGATCGAACGCCCGCGAGTGCTACGCGTTCGACTGCCGGTTGGCCGGCGGTGGCGACCCGTGGCTGGCGCCGGGCGAGACCCTCACGCTGACGTTCGACGTGCACGTGCCGGCCGGGTTCAATCCGCCGTTCGGGTCGGATTCCGACTGCGAGAATGATGTGCGTGTCGAAGCGTATACCGAGGCGTTCCCCGAGGTGCCGCCGGCGCAGGACGCTTGTGCGCTCGATTCAGAGGCCACGATCGACGTCGTGGTGCCGGGCGTCGAGTGCGACAAGCGCGTGGGCGTCGATTTCGGCGTGGACGGCGTGCTGGAGATCCCGCTGTCCAACCAGGTGGCGATCAACCCGCAGGCGTGGTTCCCGCTGGCACTCGTTTACGAGTTCACGGTGGAGAATACGGGCGAACTGCCGCTCGAGGCGGTGATCGTGGCCGGGCCAAACGGCATCGCGGACACGGCCAAGGTCGGTGGCGATGTCCAGTTGGTGCCCCCGGGCACCGCTGGCCTCGATCCGAATGAAGTCATCATCCGACCCGGGCCGAACGGCATTCTTGCCACGGATCCGTCCGTCGATGACGAGGTGGTCGGCACGATCTGCGACTTGACGGACCTGGTCGGGCTGACGCTGGCCGCCGGCGGGACGGTCAACTCGGCGGATTGTGACTTGTGCGACGCCGCGTGCGACGGCACGAACGACGATTGCATTCGTCTGCCGCGGCTGGCGCCGGCCGGGGATCCGGGCGACGCGGTCACGTTCACGTGTACCGTCGAGTTCCCGGATCGGCCGCAGTTTGAGTTGTTCCTCACGCTCGACGCCGACGGCAACGACGATGCCTTGATCAACACGGCCGAGGTCGTGGCCATGCCGGACTACTCGGGTGTCTGCCCGACGCCGGTGGCTGCGGTCGCGTCGGTCCCGTGCCAGGCGCGGGTGTCGGCGCAGCTCGATACGCCGAAGTTCAAGGTGACGATCGACGTCATCGACGAGAACGAGATCATCTACTCCGGCATGGAGCGTTGTGTCGAATCGTGCACGGGTTGGATCAGCCGCTGGCTGACGACCTTTACCCTCGGCACGACGTCGCCGAACAACTTCATCACGCCGACGGATCGGTCGTATGCCCGCATTGACGCGCACGAGAGTCCGGTGGTCTGTCCCGGCAGCATCAACACGCCGGTGTTGGGTGTGTTGATGCACGTGATTCAGTTCCAGCCACAGGACCAGGAAGGCCTGCGGCGCGACGTGACCGGCTACACGCTGCGCGGCGTCGGCGTGGCCGACGGCGACAAGACCGGCTGGATCAAGGTGGGTGGCGACAAGAGCCGTGCGGCAGCCCCGGCGGAGCCCGAGGGCACCGATCCGGCGCTGGCCGACGACGAGCGCATCGCCCCCGAGATCATCCAACCGGTGGCGATGCCGGACGAAGGCCAACTCGACACGCGGGCCGGCCTCAACCGAGCCGACATGGCCCACAAGGGCTCGCTGCTGATCTTCCCGAAGGTCGAGCTCAAGTGGAATGCCACCGGCCGGCTGATTCAGGACGCGTTTATCCAGCTGACCAATGACATCGACGCGCCGGTCCGGATCTCGATGTTCATGGTCAATGGTGATCCGAACGAGTGCGAGATGCGGGACATGCACTTCCAGCTGACCGGAAACCAGGCGTCGTACTGGTCGCTGGCCACCGGCCAGCCCGGTCCGTTCGGCAATGGGCTGCAACCGTTTACCATCGTGGAGCAGGGCCCGTCGTTCGACGACGACCCGTCCAATCCCGGCGGTATCGTGCTCGAGGGTTATATCATCGTCGTGGCGGTCAGCCCGAGTAATCAGGAGATTCGCTGGAATCACCTGCTGGGCGAGATGACGCACGTGCGCTACGACCTCGGCACGGCGTTCGAGTACAAGGCGTACGGCTTCCAGAACCGCAGCAAGAACGAGGGTGAGTTGCTGAACCCGCCCTATGGCGTGCTGGACCTGGACGGTGACGAGTACAACTACGCCCCGAACCAGCTCGTGTTCGGCTACTATGTGCCGGGGGCGACGCTGCAGTCGGACGCCGCCCGCTCGGTGACGTCGTACGATAGCGAGCTGACGCTGCTGCGGGCAATCATCGATCTGACCGATCTCGACTGATCGCGCGAGCGCGTCGCAGTAGAATGACGAATCGCCGGAGAGTTGCCCCGACAAGGCGGCTCTCCGGCTTTTTCATGGCTTTCGGGTCGGACAGGCGGAGTAGGCGGAGGGGGATTACTCGCTGGGTGCTTGCGGCGGCCGGGTTTCCGGAAGGAAGATGGCGTACGGCCCGATGCGCTCTGCCAGTCTGTACGTGACGCCACTGGGTCGATGCCGGATCTCGCCTTTGCTGTAGTTGCCGCTGACGGTGATATCGGGCGGTGCGGGGTCGGGCTGCGGGCCGCGGCCGGCCCCGGTGTGGAAGCTGATGAGGCGTGGCGGCGGGTCGAGGCGATCGAGCAACATGCGTTGAAGGGGGTAGATCCAGTTGTCACCGGCGACCGGCAGGGCGACGATTGCCGGCTGCCGTGCGACGACGTAATCCACGACGGCCCGCGCCGGCTCTTCGAGGTCGGGGCGCTTGTTGAACAGGAGGCGCTCGGGCGGCGCAACGAAGACACTGCGGGGGCCGAGCAGTGGCCGCGGGCGATTCCACAAGGCTGTCGGCACGAGGACGATCAGCATGGCGGCGAGCGTGAGTGGCAAGGTGATGCGGGCGTGCCGGCCGCTGAACAGGAGGGCCATCGGCACGGCGAGCAGGACCTGGATGGGAAGGTGCAGCCGGGCGTGCCAGGGCTGCCATTTCAGCATCAGGCAGAACAGCAGGAAACACGCGATTGCGACGCCCAACACCAGCCATGCCCAGCGGGCTGCCGGGTTGCGTGTCACAAAGGGGAGCAGGGCGACAGCGAGGATCGACAGCAGCACGTGCACGGGGGCGCCAACGGTGTCATCGTCATCAAAGTAGCGGAAGACCTTGAATCGCCCGCTGAGGTAGGTTGTACGCGGATCGCTGGCGTCCATGCCGATCGGGCCGTGCAAACCGACGACGGCGTCGGTCAGCCTCTGGTTCAGCGCATCGCTGGGGGTGCCCAGGTGCAGGGACACGTTGCGCACGATGTTGGAGAGCAGCACGCGGCCCTTGCGTGTCTCGTTCTGGTACTGCTCGCCGGCCGTGTTCCCCAAGCCGGTCGGTGACCCGAATACGGCCCAGTTGCGGCCGTAGTGGCCGGCAGCGAGCCCCAGGGCACACAGGAAGATCAGGACGACCTGCGCCGGCAGGGTCCGCCGCTGGCGCCGCAGCAACCCGACGGCGCCGAGAATGGCCACGGGGACCGCGAACAGCAGGCCGGTGCCCTTGGTCAGGAACATCAGGCCGAAGCACAGTCCCACCGGCAGGGCGAATGCCGTGGGCAGGTCCGGGTTGCGCCAGTAGCGCAGGCACAGCCAGGTGGCCGTGAGCAGCCACAGGCCGAGCACGAGGTCGTTCTTGGTGCTGGAGGCCTGCACGTAGGCCATCGGAATCAGCGCAATGAACGCGGCCGTGGCAATCTGTACGCGGCGGGAGGCGCCGCATTCGCGGGCCAGCAGCGAGCCGGCGATGACAGACAAGAGGTAGGCGCTCCATTGGACCAGATTGGCGAGACGGTCGCCGCCGCCGAGGATCATCAGGTGCAGGCTGATGAACTCCACCAGGGGCGGCATCTGCAATTGGCGTATTTCGTGTGTGGCGAAGTGGGCCACGCTGCCCTGCTGCAGCCAGCGGATCTGGCGCGGCATATGGTAGACCATGGAGTCCCAGTTGTTCGGGGGGCAGAGTGCAGCGCAGCAGCCGGCGGCGAGCAGCGCGAGCGCGATCGGCACGAGCAGGACGCCATCACCGCGGTCAAGGGGCACTCCGGGCCGGCGGATGGGTGCCAGGTGTGTGCGGTTGAATGCGACGACACCGAGGCAGATGAGCAGGCCGACGATCCACCAGAGGGCGACCTGCATCGTGTCGAGCCGGCCGGCGAGC
Organism: uncultured Planctomycetales bacterium; assembly: GCA_964448675.1. Taxonomy (GTDB): domain Bacteria; phylum Planctomycetota; class Phycisphaerae; order UBA1845; family Fen-1342; genus CAYUZU01. The sequence goes on along the minus strand of CAYUZU010000027.1, from coordinate 61,907 downwards.
GTCAGCAGTTCACAGCCGAGGACGGCCCAGGTTCCCAGCGCCACGCCGGCCAGGACGAGCGGTTCGCGAACGCCGTCGCCCGCCCCGATTCGGGCGCGCAGGGTACGGAACGCGAGCGCAGCGAGCAGAAGGAAACCCAGCGGCAGCGCGGCCAGCATCATAGACTCCGTACAGCGGGTTGTGTTCGTGCGACCCGCGGGCGCCTTGGTGATCCACCTGCCGTATAATGCGCGCCGGTACTGTCCCCGTCGAGTAAGCCGCCGTGAGTGTACGACTGACGATTCTGGGTTCGGGCACGTCGCACGGCGTGCCGATGATTGCCTGCGACTGCGATGTGTGCAAGTCTGCGGACGTGTGTGATCAGCGCACGCGCACGAGTGCCCTGTTCCAGTTCGACGGCCGCGCCGTGCTCGTCGATACGCCGCCGGAACTCCGGCTGCAGTGCCTGCGCGAGGATGTCCGGCGCGTGGACGGGGTCCTGTACACGCACGAGCACGCGGATCATGTGGTGGGGCTCGATGATCTGCGGCGGTTCTGTGAGACCGGTGGTGACCCGTTGCGGGTGTACGGTCACGAGCGGACGCTGTCGCGGTTGACGGCGATGTTCGACTACGCGTTCCACCACGACCCGACGTACCCGAGCGCGAAGCCGCGGCTGCAGGCGACGGGCATTGACGGGCCGTTCACGCTGTTCGGGCAGACGATCATCCCGATTCCGTACGAGCACGGTCGGCTGACGGTGTATGGCTACCGCATCGGAAACGTGGCCTACTGTCCGGACTGCGGGCGCATCCCGGAGGCGACGCGGCCGCTGCTGGCGGGGCTGGAAGTGCTGGTGCTCGACGCGCTTCGGCGGCGCCCGCACGCGACGCATCTTAATCTCGAGCAGGCTGTCGCGGAGGCGCGGCGGATCGGCGCACGGCGGACGTATTTCACGCATATCGCGCATGAGTTGGGGCATGCGGCGACGAATGCCGAACTGCCAGCGGGGATGGCGCTGGCGTACGACGGGCTGGTTTGCGAAACTTGAGCGGCCGGGCCGATCGCCCGGCATGCGAGGTTGGTTATGGGCGCGACACAGGACAGCCGGAAGATCGTGGTTGGGTTGGGCGAGTTGCTGTGGGACTGCTTCCCTGACTCGCGGCGGCCCGGCGGCGCGCCGGCCAACGTGGCGTACCACGCGGCGCAGCTGGGAGCGAACGGCGTGGTATGTTCGCGCGTGGGACAGGATGCGGACGGCGACGAGCTGCTGGCGTACCTGCGGCAGCACGGTCTTGCCACGGCCTGCGTGCAGCAAGATGCGGCGCACCCGACCGGCACGGTGACCGTGCACACCGACCGCGCCGATTCGCCCAGCTACACCATTCACGAGGACGTTGCGTGGGATTACCTCACGCTGGATGACACATGGCGCGGCGTGCTGTCGCAGGCAGCGGCGATCTGCTTCGGGACGCTGGCGCAGCGCGAACCTGCCAGTCGCGCGACCATTCGGGAGGCCCTGGCGCTGGGGCGTGCGGCATTGCGCGTATACGACGTGAACCTGCGGCCGCCGTTCTTCGAGCGGGCTCTTGTGGAGGGCTCGCTGCAGCACGCGGACGTGGTGAAGCTGAACGATCAGGAAGTGCCGACGTTGGGGGACCTGTTGGGGTTGCCGGCCGAGACGCCGGCCGCGTTCGCGGCGGCGATGCTGGCGCGGTTCGCGTGTCGTTTTGTGTGTGTGACGCGCGGGGCGCGGGGGTGCGTGCTGGTTGCGGAAAGCGAGGCGCCGGTGGAAGTGCCTGGGCAGCGCGTAACAGTTGCAGACACCGTGGGTGCCGGCGACGCGTTCACGGCGGGACTGACATTCGGCCTGATCGAGGAATGGCCGTTGCACGTGACGGCGACATTTGCCAACCGTGTCGGCGGCTTGGTCGCGTCACGGCCCGGGGCGATGCCTGCGGTTTCCGACGAGTATGAAGCGCTTAAGGCGGCGCTGGCGTAGCTGCGGTGCGGCGAGCGCGCGGCGAACCAGGGCACCGGGTATTACGGGGTACTTGAGTGAAAACACGTAGGGGTAGGGTTCCGGAGTAGTCCCGAGCGACGATGCGCGCTCTTGCGTGGCTCAGGGTGGCGCTCTACGGTTGACTCGGTGAAGAGAGTCGGCGAGCGCTTTCAGTCGGACAGGTACGACGAAACATGCACGCTTCGGGGTTGGTACGTGAGCGAGCGGCCAAGTTTGTCGGACGTGTTGGTGCCGTCCATCTCATGCAGCGCGGCATTGCGTTTTCCGCCGGCATGTCTTGTGCCGTGAGATTCCGATTCACCTGGAAGACAGGTCGTTTGGCGCGCAGCATACAAAGATTGGGGGTCATTCATGGCGACCGACAGCGTCACTGAAAACGACGGCAGCACGAAAGCGGATTCAGAAAACGTGACCGGGGCGCCGGGAAGATCGCGCAACAGAAACCAGATGTTCCCGCCGATCATGGACGATCGAAGCTGGCGTTCGTTCTGTCTGGCGTATGGGCTGACGCGGCGCGAGAGCGATGTGTTGCGACTGCTATGTCGCGGTTGCAGTTATGAGGTCATCGGCGAGGAGTTGGGCATCACACGCCCGACACTGCGGACGCATCTGCGGTCGGCGTATGCGAAAACCGGCTGCGGATCGCGGGTCGACCTCATCCTGGAAATCGTTCATAACCACCGTGGCCGAAGAGACTAAGGGAAACGCGTTCCTGCCGCGGGCAGAGGACGGTATAATCCTATAGGCTGATTGCGAAAGTAGCGCAGGTCGTGGTATACATGAACTTGCGCCTGAATGTCGGGCGGCAATGGGGAATCGCGACGTGCGCCGGTCTGGGGAAATGGCAGGCGGCGGGCGTTGGCCAGTCGATTGCGACTGGGGGCATGACGGAGTCGCTGTGCATTTCGCCGAAATGGGGCAACTCAGCGAGCGCATCAAGTAGCGCCGGCATGTCCTGATCGTACCACGTCGGTGCGCGCAACGCGCCGCACTCTCGGGCGCGCCGCGTGATGGAAGGAGGCAGAGGTATTTCGGGCTGTGTGGGGAGAGATGCCGCCAGCGCTCTGCAGCAGATGGTGTGTCGCATCGGGCCGCCAGGGAGGGGCGCGATGATATGTCCAGTATCCAGATGCGCGCCGTGGTGCAACCCCGTGGTTGTGGTGCGCGCAGCCAGGGAGAACGGTGCCGGTCCAGCGGATGCGGCCGGGATCAGCTGGCGGGCGTGGCGCCCGAGGCGCATACATCCGCACCATGTCGGCGTACTCACGGGACGGGTGACGATTGAGCGCTGAGAGCCGGGGGTCGGCTGTCGGCGTGAATCGAGCGAAAGGAGAGCAAGATGCACACGTCTATTCGATGGAACGTAACAACAATCAGTATCGCGATGTGTTTATCCGCGGCGGTGATGGCAGCGGGACCGGAAGAGACGGCCCCGCGTCCGGTGACCTCGATGGAGGCGGCGCGGCATGCGTTCGTGCCGCCGGCGGCGCAGAGCATGGCGGCCGACCTGGCGACGGCGCTGGGCAAGTCGCCGGCGGCGCCGGCACCGGTCGTTGCCAAACCGAAACAATGTGTCACGGCGGACGGTGCGCGCGGCCGCGCCTGTGATCACACGGTCGTGCTGTACGATTCTTATGGCGACGGCTGGAACGGCGGCACGCTGGATGTGCTGGTGAACGGCAGCGTGGTGCTGGACGACATTACGCTGGCCACTGGCGGTGGGCCGGAGTCGTTCACGTTTTCGGCTGACACGGGCGACACGATCGACCTGGTCTACACGGCTGGCAGCTGGAGCTACGAAAACTACTACTATGTTTACGATCCGCGGGCCGGGTTGCTGTTCGCGGATGGGCTTAGCGATACGACGCCGGTGGGCGGCAGCACGACCGGGGTCTGTTGTACGACGGCCCCGCTCAACGACAGCTGTGCGACTGCGACGCCGGTGGCCCTGGCCGCCGATGTGCCCATAGTCTTCACTGGTGACAACACCTGCGCGAGCAACGACTGCTCGGAGGTGAGCGGCGCGCAAACGTGGCATGCCTTCACCACAACCGAGATGTTGGACGTGGAGGTCAGCTATTGCAACACCGATTCGGCGTGGAACAACTACTACATCGTGCTGGCGGATGCCTGCCCCTGCGGCAGCCTGCTGTTCGCCGACAGCTACGAGTTCACGAGTTGTGTCAACGGCAACATCACGATCCGGTACGACGAACTGCCGGCGGGCACGTATTACCTGCCGGTGCTGCGTTCGCCGTTCTACGGCGCAGAGGGGCCGTACGAGGTCGAGGTCGTCGGCGACGTGGCGGACTGCCTCGTGGACCATACGGTGGGTGCAACCGTGGCGGGCCCGAACGTCTGGACCGGCAACACCTGCGGCGCGACCGATGATTGTGATATGACCGGGTCCGACGGGAGTGATCACGTTTATGAGGTGAGCATTCCGCAGGACGGAACCTGGGCGTTCTCGCTCTGCGATTCGTCTTACGACACGAAGCTCGCGATCGGGACGACCTGCTGCGGCGAGGAGATCGGCTACAACGACGATTCTTCGGTCTGTGGCAATACGCTCCGGTCCTACATCGAGGCGAGCCTGACTGCCGGCACCTACTACGTCACCGTTGACGGGTATGGCACCGCGTGTGGCGACTACGAGCTGGAGATCAGCTGGGTGTCGCCGTGCATGGTTGATTGCCCCGTCGGCGCAACGCCCGAGGCCGAAGCCTGCGGGGACGACACCAACGGCGGCTGCAACATGGCCATGCCGGCGTTTCAGCCGATCGCGTGCGGTGAGACCATCTGCGGCACGATCTGGGCGGATGGTGGCACGCGTGACACCGACTGGTACGAGATCACGACGACGGAGGACCTGACGCTGACGCTGCACGCGGAGGCGGAGTTCCCGGTGGTGATCGGGCTGGCCCCCACGAACCCTTGTGGATCGGGCGACTGTGCCGACCTCGGGACCTCGCTGGATCCGTACGCTTTGGGTGGCGAGTGTGACATCATCAGTGTCACGACGGACTGCCTGCCGCCGGGGACGTACTGGCTGTTCGTGTCGCACCAGGATTACTACGACTGGCCGTGTGACAGCAACAACGATTACTGGATTACGCTCGAGTGCACCCCGTGCACCGTGCCGCTTGGTGCCTGCTGCTACGGCGACGGCACCTGTGCGTTGCTCGCCGAGTGCCAGTGCACCGGCACGTATGCCGGCGACGGCACGACCTGCGACCCGAACCCCTGCCCGCAGAACGAGCAGTGTGCCTATGCCGAGGAAATCGGCGAAGTGACGGACCTGCCGTTTGACACCACGCTGGCGGCGTTTGATGGCGCGGGCACCTGCATGTACAGCCCGAACATCTGGTACTGCTACACACCGAGTTGCACGGGGCTGGCGACAATCAGTCTGTGCGGCAGCGGGTATGACACGAAGCTCGCGGTGTATGAGGGTTGCTCGTGCGATCCGCTTGGTGTCGAGTTGGCGTGCAATGACGATGCCTGTGGCTTGCAGTCGGAAGTGACGATTCCGGTCTTCCCGGGTCAGTCGTATCTGATCGAGGTTGGCGGGTATGCGTCGAGCACTGGCGCCGGCATCTTGAACGTGAGTTGTGAGCCGGCGACGGGCGACCTGGTCGTCGAGGCGCTGGATTGCCAGGATGACGCCTATCCGGGCGAGCCGGGCTACCAGGTTGTCGCGGAGCTCTGGATGCGAAACCTGACGCATGACGTCACCGGATTCCAGGCGTTCCTGGTGTTCGACGAGGGTGTGCTGAGCTATCGCACCGATCTGAGCGGTTACTCGGCGACGCCGTTTACTGAGCACGTGGTGCCGATCGGTGCGACGCTGGTCGGTCCGGGTCAACTCGACCTGGACGGGTCGGTGGGCAGTGGTGATCTCGACGGCACGATGGCCGACAGCCTGCTGGCGACGCTCGTGTTCGATGTCGCCACCGAGTGCGACCTGACCACGATTGACTTCCGTACGTTCGAGATCTTCGAGTCCGAGCTGAGTTATCGTGGCTACCTGGTGGATACCAACGTGGTGCCGGTGTCGTTCTGGTCGGACGACACGCCGCCGGTGATCAGCGGCTTGGCCGTCACGGGTGGTGCGGTGGATGCGGATTGCGAGTACACGGTGACCTTCGCGGGCACCGTGACGGACAACTGCTGCATCGAAGCCGCGGACGTGATGGTGGCGCTGACCGAGACCACCGGCAACGGGACGTTCGGCACGCCGGCGATCACCAAGACCCAGGTCGATCCGATGACGGTGACGATCAGCGGCACTGTGCTCGTGTCCGATCTGACGGCCTGCCCGGCGACGGTGCAGGTGGCGGTCGACGCGACGGATTGCTGCGGCAATACGGCCGCGGCCCAGGCCACCGGCGACGTCGTGGATGACACGCCGCCGGCGGTGATGTGTGACGACGTGGTCGTGGTGGCGGATGCCGGCGCGGGCGATGCCTGCACGGCGGCAGTGACGATGACCGCGACGGCCGAGGACAATTGCGCTGGTACGTTGCCGGTAACTTACGAGGCCGACTTCGGCGGTGGCTACGTGGCGATCACGAACCCGTACACGTTTGACGCCGGCACCTGGCCGGTGCGGGCGAGCGCGGTGGATGATTGCGGTAATGTCGGCACGTGTGACTTCACCGTAACGGTGCAGCCGTACAACGACGTCGTCAACGTTGCGCTCGAGTTGGAAGGCGTGCACGTCGATCCGGCCGAGGCGCCGCTGGTGCGCTGCATCAAGTTCGTCGCGCGGAACAGCGTGACGGGCGTGTGTGCGGCGCCGGTGCACGTCGATGTGGAGTTCTGGCCGGCGAACGGGACTGAACCGTACGGCAACATGGCGACGGCGGCATTCCAGGTCGATTGTGGTGCCTGGGACGAGCTCTGTGCCAAGGACGAGCAGCACACGCTGTACGAGACGGCCGCGCTGGTCGTGGTCGGCACGCAGTACGAGACGATGCTGCCGCTGCTGCTGCTGGCGGGTGACACCGACAACGACAGCGACGTGGACATCAACGACGTGACGTGGCTGATGTTCCAGTGGAGCGGTGGTGGTCTGCCGGCCGCGGGCGGCTGCCCGTGGGATGGGACGCGCGATGCCGACTTCAACAACAGCGGCTTCGCGGGTGGTACGAGCGACTACCTGCTGCTGAGCGGCAACTGGCTGAGTTGGAGCACGTGCCCGTGCGCCAAGGCTGCGCACCGCGGCGACGCGTTGCGGCCGGCAACGCGGATCGTTACGTCGCTGCCGGCGGCCGAGCTGCCGGCACCGGTGGCGGCGGTGGTCGACCGCAACGGCGACGGCGTGTTTGACCATCACGACGTGCGTGATTTCGAGGACGCGAGCGGCCTGCCGCACGCGTTGTCGACCAAGATGGAGCGGTCGGCGCGTCCGTCGCCCGGGCTCAAGCCCGAGGCAGCGCCGCGCGGCGACTAGCCGGCTGTTTGAGGCGTGATACCGGGCGTGGGCCGCCGTGCCTGCGGCGCGGCGACGCACGACCCGCACGGTTGTAGGACCAGTGGTTGTGGTGGCGCCGTGTGTTGCGTCTTCTGCCGAGGCAGGGGCGCAGCACACTGGCTCCACCCCTGGTGGCGGCCCGATGCGACGCGATGTCAGGATGGACCGCGGTGGCGGGCCATCGGCGGCTGCCGGGTGGCATGGAAAGGGAACGAAGCAATGTGTGTGAGCAGGGCGGTGCCAGGGACCAACGCATGGCCATGCTGCTGCGCGAGTTGCTGCCCGGCGCAGCGATTCCTGGCGGGTCCTGCGCTGAACGGAATCAGGTTTGAAAGAAAGGGGGCCCAGGTGGGGTCCGGCACGACATCTGATGTCGTGGATGTTGGTATGAAAAGGAGGCAACCATGAGAAGAGTAGCGGTACTAGGCTTGGCCCTGGCTGGCACATGTATGCTGGCCGCCATGGCGGCGAATGCGAACGATATCGCATCGTCGACCATGCACTTTGAAGGGACGCTGACAGGCGCCGGCGGCGGCGTCTACCACGGTGTCATTCCGATGATCGACGAAGGCGGCACTGCAGCCGGGTACGACATCTATGCGCTGGAAGGGGGCACCGCGTGGTTTGGCAATGACCCGGGTTCCGGCCCGGTCTGGACGAGCCAGGCCATCGGCGCGGATCACGACGCCTGGCCGACGTGGACGCCCGACACGCCCGACTGGTACCAGTACAGCCTGCACCTACATGACGACGGCGGCGTGCAGAAGTGGGCCGTCCGCAACCATGCCGGGGCGACTGCCGACCATCCGTGGTACGACGAAGCCCATTGGGGCGCGGGCGGCAAGATCGCGCGCGGCGTTCCCCTGTCCGGGGTGATGCACTGGTCGTCCATGTTTGCAGCCGAGACGGATGTCGGCGCGTATCTGCCCGGCACCGGCACGCCCGAGATTCCCGGCGGCGCTGCGTCCAAGGGCGGCGGCGCGGGCGCCTGGGACATGGACTGGAGCTGGGGCAGCGAGGTCGTTCCGCTGGAACGGCCGGGCTTCGAAGTGGCCATCACCGACCTGGGCGGTGGGAACTACAGCGTGACGCTGGCACCGGCGGGGCCGAGCGCGGTCTGGGTCGACGACGACTTCGACAACACGACCCCCGGCTGGGGTGTCACGCGCTTCGCCAGCATCCAGGATGGCGTCAATGCGGTCGTGGCCGGCGGCACGGTGCACGTCGCGGCGGGGAGCTACGGCGGCAGCGTTACCTTGAACAAGTCGTTGACGCTGGCCGGTGCGAACGCGGGCATTCACCCCGCGGTCGGCACGCACCCGAGCGAGACGGTCGGGACGCGCGGGGCGGAGTCCATCCTGACGAACAACTACCCGGCACTGCGGCCGCAGGCGGACGACGTCACGGTCGACGGGTTCATGTTCACCGGGCAGGGTGGTCGCATCATCGACACGTACAGCGATGCGAACAACTTCCACCTGACCAACTGCATCTTTGACAACGACACTGTGGGTACGACGCAGGGCGTCGTCCAGTTGGGCGGTGGCAGCCACGCGGGTTTGCTGATCGACTTCAATCTCTTCCAGGATCGGGGAGACCACACGCTCTACTTCGGTGGTGGCCCCTACGACGGGATGACGATCGAGTACAACAAGTTCAACGTGGCGGGTGAGTCGGTCTTCTGGGCGGCCAGCCCGCTGGTGGACGGTGTGATTCGCGGCAACGAGTTTGATGGGACCCTGGACGGCACGCCCGGTGCCGGCTTCTGCACGATCAACATCGGGCAGGGCGGCAACATCCTGATCGAGGACAATTGGTTCCACGATCTGCAGTACGCGCCGTTCCAGGTCGGGATCATCGGCGGCTCGGTCATCGGGAACACGATCGAGCGTATCTACCCGTACCCCGGGTACTGGGGTAGCGCGTTTGAGCTGTGGGGTGGCCAGTATGGCACCGCGGTGTCCACGGACGTCACCATCACGGACAACACGATCCATTACAACGACGTGGCCGGGGCTGCCGAGCCGACGCACGGCATGCGGCTGCGCGCTCCCGAGTCGGGCACCGGTATCGACGGCACGACCATCCACGCCTATCACAATTCCTTCCTGAACGGGGGTGCCCGTTCGGATGCGTACGCGGTGCGGCACCAGGGCGACCCCAATGGGCCGGTGGACGCCGAGGAGAACTACTGGGATACCCTCGCGTACGGCGAGGTCGCGGGCCTGATGGAGGGCAATGTCGACTTCGAGCCGTGGTGCAATGCCGATTTCAGCGATTGCACCTTTGCCGGTCCGGTCACGACCACCTACGTGGATGACGACTACGCCGGCCTGACCGAGGGGACCGTCGTGGATTGGCCGTATGGCAGCGGCAACGGCTCGTACACCATCGGCTTTGATGCGTTCGCCACGATTCAGGGTGGCGTCGACGGTGTCAGCGGCAGCACGGTGAACGTGGCGGCGGGGACGTATGCGGAAGCCGCCAGCATCGACACGTCAGTCACCATTGAAGGCGCTGGTCCCGCCGCGACGTTCGTCAACTCCACCGGAGCCACGGCGGTCTTCACGGTGACGGCGAACGACGTGACGATCAGCCAGATGACGATCACCAACCCCACGCAGCTCGTCGAGGGTATTCGCGTCGATGGCGCCACCTCGGGGCTGACACTGGATACCGTGCACTTCACGAACCTGGGTAACAACCCGGGGGGCGGGAACGCCTACGGCGTGAACGTGCAAAGTGACTTCAGCGGTCTGTCCGTGGCCGACTGCGAGTTCGTGGCGACGAACCTGGGTGAGGCGTCTCGTGCGATCGGTATCTTCGCCAAGAACAACCTCGTGCTGAGCGGTTTCGCCATTGCCGATTCGATGTTCGAGTACCTGTTTGTAGGCGTCTATCTGCGGACGTCGATCGATGGCCTGGATATCACCGGCAACACCTTCGGCCCGTTCGAGCTGGACGACTGCACGGCTGCCGTCGCAGGCGTCTACATCGGCGACGGCAGTGCCGGGGCGTTCGATCTCATGAACATCAGCATCACCGGCAACGATTTCGTCGACTATGGCCGGGGTGTCTACGTGTGGAATTACGCCCCGGACGCGGTCGTCGATAACTTCGTCATCAGTGGAAACACGTTTGCTGATTCGATCTGGAGCGCCGGCATCCGCTTCATCATCGGCCTGAACGGGTTCGCCGACTATACGTTTGACGGCGTCGTCGTGGACGACAACGTGTTCACGCAGAGCACCGATGTCGGCGCGAATGTGGCATTGATCGACTTCCGGACCTACGACGCCACGCTCGTGTCGTGCGACCTGGCCGTGACCGACAACCAGATCACGTTCAGTGGCGGTCCCTACACCGACGCCATGTACGGCATCAGTTTCCTGCTGGGCGGTGACGCGTTCTACAACGCCGTGATCAGCCGCAACGCGATCGACGGCGGTACGACCGGTGGCGCCGGTAGTCGCGCATCGGCGGGTGTGACCCTGCTGCACTACGCCGACGATTACACCTGGGCCCATGACCTCGAGCTGGCTGTCACCAACAACGTGATCACCGGGTTCGACGACGGCGCCAGTGTGTTCGATGCGGTCGATGCGACGTACGGCGGCCTGCCCGTCGGTTCGGTAATGGCCATCAGCAACAACAGCCTGGCGGGCAACGGCTACGGCGCGCGCAACGACAACGCCGGTGTAGTGGACGCCTCCGGCAACTGGTGGGGCGACACCGATCCGAGCGACAACGTCTCCGCCAACGTCGACTACTCGCCGTGGCTCGACACCGGGTCAGACACGAGTGCCGACCCTGGTTTCCAAGGCGACTTCACCGTGCTGCATGTCGATGATGACAGCCCGCAGACCGGCAGCGACGGCTACATCACCGAGGCCCTCGGCCTGGTCAGCGGCAGCACGATCAACGTCGCCGCGGGAACCTACGTGGAGCAGGTCCATATCACGATGGACGACCTGAACCTCGTGGGTGCCGGCGCGGGGCAGACGATTATCGAGTCGCCGGTCAACCTGACCGCGTCATTCGCGACCGGCAGCAACGACAACTACCCCGTGGTGTTCGTCGACAGCTGCACGGGCGTCGAACTGTCGGGGCTGACTGTCGACGGGGCCAACCAGGGGGACACCAACGTCCGCTTCATCGGTGTCGCTTTCTGGAACGCCGGCGGCAGCCTGGTCGATGCCGAAGTGCTCAACATCATGAACAGCACGTTCAGCGGGGCGCAGCACGGCGTGGGCATCTATGCCTACAACAACACCGGCGGCCCGTACGACCTCGCGGTGAATAGCGTCGTGATCGACGAGTTCCAGAAGAACGCCATGGCCCTGATGGGCGCAGGCCTCACGGTGGACCTGGACGATCTCGCCATCACCGGTGCCGGCGTGACCGACGTCACCGCCCAGAACGGCATCCAGATCGCCTATGGGGCCGGCGGCACGGTCGACAACTGCTCGGTCAGCGGCTTCCACTGGGACGGCCCGACCTGGACCGCGTCCGGCGTGCTGTTGTCCGAGGCGACCACCGTCGACATGACCGGCGTGTCCCTGGATGCGTGCCAGGTGAGTGTCTACGCGTATGACACGAGTGGCTCGTTCAGCAACGGGTCGATCACCAACGGCAGCACCTTCTACGGCATTCTGGCGTACAGCTCCGGCGCGCGGAGCGACGCCGGCCCGCGGGTCGTGTGCCAGCCGCTGGATCCGGAATTCGCCGGAATGTACGTGTCGCGCGCCCCGGTGACGTTCGCCGTGCAGAACGCGACGATCAGCGGCACCGGCGCGACGGACAGTGTCGGCATCTATGGCTACGCCGTCGGCCCGGTGGATATGGACATCCAGCATTGCATGATCGACAACTGGGACTACGGCGTCTTCCTGGCCGAGAATGGCGGCACCCTCACCGGCGCCGTCAATTACAACCAGATCGCCGGCAACCTCAGCTACGGCCTGGCTTCGAACATGGCCACGCCGGCGGACGCCGAGTACAACTACTGGGGCGCGGCGAGCGGTCCGGTCGACCCGAACGGCGTCGACGAGGCCGACAACCCGCCGTGCTTCGATCCGGCGACGATGATCAACGCCGACGGTGCCGGCGATGTGGTCAGTGACCTGACCGTGGACTATTGCCCGTGGCTCGGCGGTATCGCCACGCTGGCGCTCGAGGCCGCGGATTGCCAGGACGACGTTGACCCGGGGTTGCCCGGTCATCAGGTTGCGTTCGAACTGCACATGCGTGATCTGTTGCAGGACGTCACCGGCTTCCAGGCCTTCCTGGCGTTTGACGACGCGGTGCTCGACTTCGAGTACGGCACGTACACGATGTCGCCGTTCGGGCAGCACATCCCGGGCACGATCGTGGCCATGGGCAATCAGATCGACATCAGCGGCTCAACGACCGTGGCGCAGGATCCGACGTCGGCCGATGCGTTGCTGGCGACGTTCGTGTTCACCGTCGATGACGAGTGTGCCACGACCGGCATGACCTTCCGCACGCCGATGGGGCCGTTCGTCTCTGAACTGAGCCTCAACGGTGTTCCGGTCGCGACGGCCACCGTCGATTCGCCGGTGGTCAGCCTGGATGACACCGACCCGACGTTCACGTACTGCCCGGACGATCTGACCGTGCAGTGCATGGAAGATGCCATGCCGGGCCTGCCGTACGGTGTGGCCAACGGCGGCGTGGCGATTCACTACAACGACAACGGTCTGGGCGAAGACCAGTTCAACCAGGCGTATCTGAAGGCGGCGTTCGGCGCAGCCTATCCGAACACGGGCGCTCCGTACGTCTACGACAACAGCCAACTGGTCGGGGCCGACCCGTCGTTCAGCTGGTACTCGATGTACACCTTCAGCGGCGCGACGCATCCCGAGTCGCAGTTCGGGTTCGATCTCGTGCTGCCGGCGCTGACGTGGGACGGCGTCACGCCGATTCCGACGCTGACGGCGTATGACTATGACGGCAGTGGTCCGGTGGCCAATGGCACGGTCGCGTGGGCGATCAACGACTACAAGCCCCACACGCCCGACATCACCGCCGGCATCGTGTACAACAGCCTGATCCGCGGCAACACGCCCGCGAATCCGGCCGACGTGCAGCTGCTGCGCAGCTACTGGACGCAATCAGGCACGATCTTCACCTCGTACGTCGAGGGCAAGCTGGTGTCGGACGGCCTCCATCACTGGTACCTGCCGGGTACGCCCGACTCGCCGCTGGCGCTGTTCCAGCTCAACGGCGACTTCTACTTCAGCGGGACGCTGACGTACGATTCGTCGACGGACACCGATCCGCTGATGGACTTCTACGCGGGTCCGGTGACCCTCACGGCGAATCACCCGAACACCACCGGCTATCCGCTGGTGATCGACAATTGCACGCCCGTCCCGGCAATCACGTATGACGACGTGATCACCGGCGGCACCGGCTGCAATGGTGATCCGAAGACCATCACGCGCACGTGGACCGCGACGGACGATTGCGGCAATACCGCGCAGTGCGTGCAGGTGATCACGGTCGAGGATACCGAGGCGCCGCTCATCACGGGTGTGCAGCTCGATGCGACGGCGCTCGACGGTAGCTGTGAATCGACCGTGTCGTTCTCGGCGACCGTGACCGACAACTGCTGCCTCGACGCGGCCGATGTGGCCGTGGGGCTGACGCTGCCGACGGCGAATGCGACGCTGGCCTACACTCCGGCGACGGATCTCACCGTGACGCAGCTCTCGCCCAAGATGGTGCAGATCGTCGGCTTCGCGACGGTGTCCGCCGTACAGAGCTGTCCGGCGACGGTCGCACTGACGATCAACGCGGCGGACTGCTGCGGCAACGCCGCCACGCAGGCCAGTGCGACGGTCGACATCAACGATTCCACGCCGCCGGTAATCACGCAACAGCCGGCGGACGCGACGGTCGAGTGTGACGGTACGGGTATCGCGAGCCAGATCGCGTCGTGGCTGGCCAACAACGGCGGTGCGATGGCGACGGACACCTGCAGTGCGGTTGTCTGGAGCGACGACTTCGACGCCGGCAACTTCGTGGTGGATTGTGGCGGCGCCGGTTACGTGGATGTGACGTTCACTGCGACCGACGGTTGCGGTAACAGCACGGACACGGACACGGTCCGCTTCACGATCGAGGACACCACCCCGCCGACGATCACCAACCCGGCCGAAGACCGCACCGTCGAGTGTGACGGCACGGGCTTGGCCAGTCAGATCGCGGTGTGGCTGGCGGCCAACGGCAATGCGACTGCGACCGATGATTGCAGTGGCTTCGCCTGGAGCAACGACTTCGACGTGATGAACTTCGTGGCGGGCTGCGGCGGCACCGGCTCAATCGACGTGACGTTCACCGTCACGGATGATTGCGGGAATCCGGCCAGCACGACTGCGACTTTCACCATCGCGGACGTCACGGCACCGGTGGTGACGTGCAGCAATGTCGGGCCGCTCACGCCGCCGGCGGGCACGTGCACTTACGAGCTGACGCTCGACATGGCCAGCGCCATGGATCTGTGTGAGGGTGCGCTGCCGGTGACGTACACGGTGGACGTGGATGGCGACGGCTTCGACGGTGACGACGATGTCACCGTGTCCGAAGGCGGCAGCTACGTCTTCCCGACCGGCGTGACGAACGTGCGGGCGACCGCAACCGATGATTGCGGCAACAGTGACGACTGCGACTTCACGGTCGAGGTCGAGCCGTACAACGACGTCGTTGGTGTGGCGGTCGAGCTCGAGGGCGTGGATGCCGGCGCCGGCCTGTGGCGCTGCATCAAGTTCATCGCCCGCGACACGGCCAGCGGCACGTGTGCCGCCGAGGTGCACATGGATGTCGAGTTCTTCGGCAGTCCCGCGGTCGGTGTGGCCACGTTCCAGGTCGATTGCGGCATGTGGGACGAGCTGTGTGCCAAGGACGAGCAGCACACGCTGTACGATTCGGTGGAACTGGTCGACAACGGGACCGAGTATGTCACGAATGTCAACTTGTTCCTGCGGGCCGGCGACACCGATAACGACAGCGACGTGGACATTCACGATGTGACCTGGCTAATGTATCAGTGGGGCCAGGGTGGCATGGTGTTCGCGGGTGGCTGCCCGTGGGATGGCACGCGTGACGCCGACTTCAGCAACGACGGCTTCGCCGGCGGCACGACCGATTATGTGCTGCTCAGCAACAACTGGCACGCGTACAGTGTGTGCCCGTGTGCCAAGTCGCTGGGGCATGGCGGTGTGCTGCGTCAGGCCAGCCGGGCCCGACTGTCGGCAACGGAGCTGTCCGCGGAGGTCGCGGCCGTGGTCGACATGAACCAGGACGGCCTGTTCGATTATCGGGACGTGCAGGTGTTTGAGGAAATTAACGGTCTCCCGAACACGCTGTCTGCTAAGATGGAGCTGACCACCAGCGAGAAGCCGGTGCGCGAGTTCCGATCGCGTCGTGACTAAGACGCGGCATTGAGCATTGAAGCGGACCCCGCCGCAGTAAATGCTGCGGCGGGGGCCGCTTACCGCTTTGGGCATCCGGCAGCGGGTGCTGCGGCCCGGCGTGCGTGAACGCCGTAGGGTGCGTTCGGCACGCCTGGCCGCAATGTCTGCGGCTGTGGATGGGAGTTGGCCGGTTACGGGCGGCTGTTGGAGGCCGGCGGCGACCGGGAAGCGATAGGAGTGGGCAGGATGGGAACGTTGCTCACAAGAGGGCTGGCGTGGCCAGTGCTGACGCTGTTGTGTATGGCGACAGTGGTCGCGGTCGGTGGAAAGACGCCATATGCGCGGACCGCCGCCCTGGTCCGTGCCGCCGGCGGCGGCGAGCGCCACTCGTCCCACCCCCGGGTAACGCGCCCGTCGGCGGACCTGGTGGGGCTCGGCGACCCGGGGCTGGTCGACGCGGCGGCGCCGCAACGGCCGGCTTGCGCGCCGGTTTCCGGCAAGACGACGCTCGATCGCGCCTGTCAGCACGCCCTGGTGCTGTACGACTCGTATGGTGACGGCTGGAACGGCGGTTCGATTGACGTGCTGGTCAACGGCGACCTCGTGATCGACGACGCCACCCTGGCCAACGGGTTCGGCCCTGGTGTCTATTTCTTTTCGGCCGACACCGGTGACACGATCGACACGGTCTATACGGCGGGGGCCGGCAGCAACGCGAACTACTACTACGTGTACGACGCGCGCCAGGGCGTGATCCTCGCGGACGGCCTGGGCAGCTCGACGCCCACCGGCGGGACGACGACGGGAATCTGCTGCAGCGACGCACCTGCGAACGACGATTGTACCAGTGTGACGCCGGTGACGCTGACGGCGGGCGTGCCGGAGGTGTTCGCCGGAGACAACACCTGTGCCAGCAACGATTGCCCGGTGATGAACCATGCCCAGGTGTGGCATGCGTTCACATTACCGGTGGCGATGGATGTGGCCGTCGATTACTGCAACACCGATGCGGCCTGGCAGAACTTCTACCTGACGCTGGCGGACGACTGTCCATGCGGGGGGCTGATCTACTACGACCAGGTGAATTTCTCGAGCTGCGCCAACGGCAACCTCACACTGACCTTTCTGAATCTGCCGCCGGGAACCTACTACCTGCCCGTGATGCGCTCGCCGTGGTTCAACGCCCAGGGGCCGTACGAGGTCGTCGTGACGGGCACGGAACTGTCCTGCGAAGCGGATTTCAGCGTGGTGGCCTCCGTGGCGGCGCCACAGTCCTGGTCCAACACGACCTGCGGAGCCGACGACGATTGCGATGTCTTCGGATCGGACTCCGAGGACCACGTTTACGAGGTGACCATTCCGGAGGACGGCACGTGGTCGTTTTCGCTGTGCGACTCGACGTACGACACCATGCTTGCCCTGGGGATCACCTGTTGCGGTGACGATATCGGTTACAACGACAATTCGGGCCAGTGTCCCGGATCGCAGTCCTACCTCAAGGCGGCCCTGACGGCCGGGATCTACTATGTGACCGTCGACGGGGCCTTTGGCACGTGCGGGGACTATACGCTCGAAATCGCCTGGGTCCCACCCTGCGAGGTCGAATGCCCGCCGGGGGCGACGCCCGAAATCGAGCTCTGCGGTGAAAACAGCAACGGCGGTTGCAGCATGGCCCTGCCGGCCTTTGAGCCGATCGCGTGTGGCGAGACGGTGTGCGGCACGGTCTGGGCAGACGCCGGCACGCGCGACACTGACTGGTACGAAGTGGTGGTCACCGAAGACGTCCAGCTGACATTGACTGGCCAGGCCGAGTTTCCGCTGGTGATCGGCCTGATCGAGTCGAGCATGTGCGGCAGCGGCGACTGTGGCGACGTGACGGGCTTTGTCGAGCCGTTTGTGATAGGGGATGAGTGCGACGAGCTCGAGCTCACGACGGTCTGTCTGCCTGCCGGGACGTATTGGCTCTTCGTTTCGAACAAGGGCTACTATGACGCGCCGTGCGGCGACGACAACACGTATTGGATGACGCTTACGTGCACGCCCTGCACCGCGCCGCGCGGCGCGTGCTGCTACGGCGACGGGACCTGCGCGGTCGTGGCTGAATGCCAGTGCACCGGCGTCTACGCCGGGGATGGCACGACCTGTGATCCCAACCCCTGCCCGCCGAACGATGCGTGCGCCGACGCCGAGCCGATCGACGAAGTGACCAACCTGCCGATCGAGACGACGCTGGCGCTGCCCGACGCGGCCGGCGCGTGCATGACCGGGCCCAACATCTGGTACTGCTACACGCCGACCGAGACCGGCGTGCTCACGGTCAGCCTCTGCGGCAGCCTGTTCGACACGCGGCTGGCGGTGTACGAGGGCTGTGCGTGTGATCCGCTCGGGCCCGAGCTGGCGTGCAACGACGATGCCTGCGGGGGCCAGTCTGAAGTGGCGGTCCAGGTGTATCCGGGTGCGTCCTACCTGATTGAAGTGGGCGGTGATGAGGCGGTGAGCGGCGAAGGCCTGCTGAGCGTGAGCTTCGTGCCGGCCGCCGGCGATCTCGTGCTCGAGGCGGCGGATTGCCAGGACGATGCCTACCCGGCCGAGCCCGGGTACCAGGTCGTCGCCGAGCTGAGCATGAAGAACCTCAACCACAACGCGACCGGGTTCCAGGCCTTCCTGGCGTTCGACGAGGCCGCCCTGAGCTACCGCGGTGATCTCAGCAGCTACACGGTGGCGCCCTTCGGGATGCACGTCGTGCCGATTGCCGACGCGCTGGCCGATGCCGGCGAGCTGGACCTCGACGGTTCGGTTGTCAGCGCCGATCTGGACGGCACGGCGGCCGACAGCCTGCTTGCGACACTGGTGTTCGATGTGGTGGCCGATTGCGACGCGACCACGCTCGACTACCGTACGTTCCAGATCTTCGAATCCGAACTGAGCTATCGTGGCTACGTCGTGGGTACCAACGTGGTGCCCGCGACGTTCCAGTCGGACGATACTGCGCCGACCATCGACGACCTGGTGGTCACGGGCGGTGACGCGGATGACGAGTGCGCGCAGGTGGTCACGTTCTCGGCGACCGTCGCGGACAACTGCTGTGTCGACGCGGCTGCGGTCACGGTCGCGGTGACCGAGACGACCGGCACGGCGACGCTCGGCACGCCGGCGGTCACCAGGACCCAGCTCGATCCGAACACGGTGTCGCTCAGCGGCAGTGTGTCCGTGTTCGATCTGACCGGCTGCCTCGCGACGGTGCAGGTGGATGTCGACGCGACGGACTGCTGCGGAAACGTGGGGCAAGCGCAGGCGACCGGCGACGTCGTCGATGGCACGCCGCCGCCGTTGGCGTGTGACGACATCACGGTGCCGGCGGATGCCGGTGGCGCGTGCACGGCGGCGGTGACGCTGCCCGCGACGGTCGCGGACAATTGCGCGGGTCCGGTGCCGGTGAGTTACGAGGCCGACTTCGGCGATGGCTACGAGGCGATCAGCAATCCGTACACGTTTGACGTGGGGATGTGGCCGGTGCGCGGCACTGCGGAAGACGATTGCGGCAACGGCGCCACGTGCGAATTCACCGTGACCGTCGAGCCCGTGCAAGCCGCGCTCGTGGCCGCGCTGCAGCTCCAGGGCGTCGATGCCAGCGCAGCCCCGGTCACGCGCTGCATCAAGTTCATTGCCCGCGACAGTGCGAGCGGTACCTGTGCCGCGCCCGTGCACGTCGAGATGACTTTCCACGGCCCGGCGCCGGCAACCGCGACGGAGATCGTCGAGGTCGCGTGCGGCGCGTGGGATGAGTTGTGTGCCAAGGACGAGCAGCATACCTTGTACGACACGCAGCCGCTGGCGGTCGTCGGAACGCAATACGAAACGACGGCGCCGCTGTTGCTGCTCGCGGGTGATACCGACAACGACAGCGACGTCGACATCAACGACGTCACGTGGCTGATGTACCAGTGGAATCTCGGCGCCGCGGCGGCGCCCCCGGCCGGCTGTCCGTGGGACGGCACGCGCGACGCGGACTTCGACGGCAACGGCTACCTGCAGGCGCTGGATTACCTGCTCCTGAGCTCGAACTGGCAGGCCTGGGCGGCCTGTGATTGCAGCCGGGCGCCGGCTGCCGCGCCGCCGGTCCGGGCCGAAGCCGACACGGCCGCGTTGCCGCCGCAGGTCATTCGGCGTGTGGATGCCAATCGCGATGGCGTAATCGATCATCGTGACGTGCGGGCGTTCGAGCAGGCCCACGGGCTGCCGCACACGCTGTCCGCGGCCCTGCAGCCGGCACAGGCGAAGCCGCACGAGAAGCCGGCGGCCCGGCCGCAGCCCGCGCGGCGGCATCAGGAGGACCCCGCGGCGCGCCGCTAAGGCACGCGAGCCGAGCCAGGCGCAGGCATGATTGTCAGGAGGATGCGGGCGGCCCCCGAGGAGAGGGCTCGGGATCGCCCGACCGGACGGGCGCGGTTGCCGGTCCGGTGCTGCAGGTGAACCACGGCGCGGCGCGTTGCCGCCCGGTGACGACCCGGCCGCGACGGTGTTTGCCGTAACGCATTGGGCACAAAGGATGGTAAGGAGGAGTTGGTTCATGCGAACAAGAAATGCACTGGTGACGGTGATGCTGGTCGGTTTGCTGGGATGGCCGGCCGCGTCGGCGGCGATGGTGGACCTGTCGTTCGATCCCGCGAGCCAGGTGGCGTACCTCGATGACATTGTCGAGGTCGACTTCTGGGCGAGCTCGGACGGTGACACCGCCCAGCTCTTCGCGACGATCGAGGCGATCTTTGATTGGGATCCGGCGTTTCTGGAGTTCCTCGGCGTCGACGACACCGATGCCGGCTATGCGTTCCTGCCGGACCACTTCCTGCCGGACCCGGACGGGATCAACGCCGATCTGACCGACGGCGATGCGCTGTTCGTGGCCTTGGCGCCCGGCGGTCAGGAGGCCGCGGCGCCGCCAACGGGCTTGATGGTGACCACGCTGCAGTTTCGCGCACTGGCCGAGACCGACGGCACGGTGGTGAGCATGCTGCCGTCGCTGGGTGATGACGGCCTGACGCGCGTGCGGCGGCTGGATGGGAGCGACGTTACCGGCGCGATCAATTCGACCGCCACTGTGACCATCCTGCCCGAGCCGGCGTCGCTGGCGGGGGTGGCGTTGCTGTTGATGGCGCTGCGGCGTCGCTGAGAAGAGCGCCTCGTGGGCGACGACTTGACGGAGATTCGGACGAGCAAGCGGGAGAGGATTATGTATCATACCATCGTGCGGCGCGGGGGCCGCGTCGCTGTATTGGCCGGCACAATGGTGGTGTTGTCCGTCGCGGCGATGGCTGAGGTCGACCTGCTCTTTGCGCCGACGTTTCAGAGCGCGCCGGCGGGCGGCCTCGTCGAGATCGACCTGGTGGCCCGCGCCAACAGCGGCCAGACCGAGGAGTTTGCCACGCTCGAGGCAATCCTGAACTGGGATCCGGCGGTGCTCGACTTCGTGGGCGCCGACGACAGCAACGCCGGCTATACGTTCCTGCCGGACCACTTCCTGCCCGACCCGGACGGGATCAACGCCGACCTGACCGACGGCGACGCGCTCTTCATCGCGCTGGCACCCGGCGGGCAGCAGGCGCCGGTGCCGCCCGAGGGGCTGGTGATCACGACACTCCAGTTCCAGGCCCTGGCCGCGCCGAACAATGCCACTGTGTCGCTTCTGCCGAGCTTCGGGGACGAGGGCGTGACACGCGTCATGCAGCTGGATTTCGACAATATCACCGGCGATATCTCCGGGACCGCGGACGTCGCGGTGGTCGTCTGCGGCTCGGCCGACCACGAGAACGACGGCGACGTCGATCTGGCGGACTTTGCGCGTTTTCAGCGGTGCTACGCGGGCGCGGATGTCGGCGCGGGCGAGCCGTGCGAGTGCCTGTTCGATTTCGAGCCCGACACCGATGTCGACTTTGACGACTTCGTGACGCTCGATCCGCTGTTCACGGGCCCTGCGATGTAGCCAGCGCTCGTGCGGCAGCACGACCGCGATTCAAACCAGCCGGCCCCGCAATCGCCCATTGCCAGGCAGATTGCGGGGCCGGTCTTTCGTCAGGAGGGGCTTCGTTGTGCGCGGCCGCCGGCATGCTGTGCGCCATGCCGCGCCGCGGCCGCGTGCTATTGCGGATCCAACGCCGCCTGGAACGCGGCCAGGTCATGCAGGTCGGCATCCTGGTCCAGGTCGAAGTCCGCCAGGCGGCACGGGTCGCACGCGGGCTGTTGCAGCGCGCCCGGCCCGTTGATGCACGGCGCGAACAGCGCCAGGTCGTCGAAGTTCACCACGCTGTCGCCGTCGAGATCGCCCAGTCGGGCCGGCGGCATCATGGCGGTCAGGCACAACGGTACGGTGCAGGTGTTGCCGGCACAGTCCGTTACCGCCACCTCACCCCAGCCGTCGAGCGCCGGGTTCGCCAGCGCGACCGAGTAGCGGACGATCTGGGCCCCGGG
Source organism: uncultured Planctomycetales bacterium (assembly GCA_964448675.1). Classification (GTDB taxonomy): domain Bacteria; phylum Planctomycetota; class Phycisphaerae; order UBA1845; family Fen-1342; genus CAYUZU01. The sequence continues at coordinate 39,526 of CAYUZU010000027.1, read as the reverse complement.
GGTGAACGGCTCGGCGTCGAGTGTGAGGTTCGTCGAGCCCGGCGCCAGCGCGATGCTGCACAGGCCGCTGTCGAAGCGGACGCTGTCCTCGGCGCGCCCGTCGTACCGCTCGGGGAAGTCGGACGCGGTGATGAGCAGCGACCAGTTGTCGAATGTGCCGGTGTTGTACACGGCGTCGTCGACGACCTTCAGCGTGTAGGTGCCGGCGGCGGGGTTGCTGTACAGGATGGACAGGGACGCCGGCGGCTCCGGCTGCCACGAGCCGGTGAACGGGGCCTCGGCGAAGTTGTCGGTGATGGGGAGTTCGGCTTCATCGTCGAGCGTGACGTCGATGAAGTCGTTGCCGGTGAAGCCGACGTCGGTGAAGAGCTCGATGAAGTTCGGGCTGCTCAGCGTCATGTCGATGTCGGCGTCCATCGGGTGGGTGATGTTGAACGTGATGTCGAGATCCTCGATGCGATCCGGATCGGGCACGAGGATGTTGGACGACGCGCCGACCGCGCTGTCGTCAGGAATCGGCGCCGGCAGCTCGGGGCCGCTGCGATAGCGCTTGGTGTGGCCGACGCTCCCGGAGCACACCGGGCCCTGGGCGTCGATTTCGACCAGGATGTGGCGGCGGTACCCCGTGACGTCCGTCACGCGGACGTAGCCGCGGCCGTTCACGCCGGGATCGAGCAGCCCGACTGTGAAGCTGACGCTTGCAGCACCGCCCGGCGGCGTCGGATCGACGCTCAGGATCTCCAGGTTGTCCGCGTACGGCGCGAGCTCAAAGGTCGCGATGCCACTGTCGCCGGGGGCGTTGTCGGTGGCCGTTCCCTCGAATACGTGCGTCGTCGGATTGACCGCGCCGCTGAGCGCCGGCAGATTCTGGTCGGCGGCGGCGGGCGCCAGATCGACGGGGATCTGCCGCACATTGCCGGCACAGTCGCTGATCTCGAGCGTGCCGCTGCCGGGCTGGGTCGGGTCGACGAGGGTGACCAGGAAGCTCACCTCCTGCGCGAGCGTGGCGAAGTCGGCCGACACGGTCAGGTTGGTCGCGCCGTCGGCGAGGGCGATTTCGCACAGGCCGGCCTCCGGGTAGCGGTCGCGCGCCACGCCGGTGAGCCGCTCCGGTGCACCGGGCGAGACGACGATGGCCTGCCATCGGCGGAAGATCGACCGCACACCGTAGGATGGCCGGTTACGCAGGTCGGCGACGTACAGGTCCCAGGTGCCACCGCTGGCGAGGCCCTCGAGGGCGAACATCATGTTGTCACGGTCGTCGGTATCGATGGCATCGCCGATGTACTCGCCGCGACCGTCGGGCTGGTGGCGGCCGAGGAAGGAGATGCTGCCGAGGGCAGGTTCGAGGTGCGCATCGTCCGCGACCGGGGCGTCATCATCGAGCCGGATCTCGAGATTGTCCTTGGTCAGGCCGACGCTGCCGCGCTCGTCCATGCCGACGCGGTTGATCAGTGACGCAAGAGCGCCGTCATGGTTCAGCGTGGCGGTGAGGCGGCCGACGTCGCGCGTGCTGATCACCAGGTCGGCAATCACCGTGCTGACGAGAATGTCGTCGGGCACTTCGAATGTCGAGCTGACGCCCTGCGGATCGCTGATGGGGACCTCTAGCTGCGCTTCGGCTCCGAAGACCAGGTCACGCGTGGTTTCGTACGCCACGGCCGGGGCGGTGGCGTCGGGCAGCCCCTGCAGCGATACGAGCGATTCGCACGTGTTGTCCGAAACGTCGGTTACCACCACGCGGCCCGATCCGTTCTCGGCGGGGTTCACGAGCGTGACCGTGTAGGCGACGGTCAGGTCCCCGGGCGTGAACGTATCGGGCACGTTCAGCTGCACGTTGTCGGCATCAACCAGCTCGAGCGTGGCGAGGCCACCGGTGTCGCTGGCGCTGCCGACGAACGTCTCGGGATTGTCGAAGCCTGCGTCGATTTCGAGCGACCAGTCGACCAGCCGACTACCGCCGGACGACGAACTCGACGTGTCGATCACGTTCAGACGCCAGGTGCCGGCGACCGATTCGCCATTGAGCTGCGCCAGGCCGAACGGGTCGGACGGCAGCCAGCGGCCGGTGTAGGGCTCGTCGCCGAAAAAGCTGAGCGGTTCGTCGGCGTCGTCGTCGAACGTGGCGTCGGTGATGTCGTAGTCACTCACGCTGCCGGCCTGGTAGATCAACTCCACCGTCGTTCCGGCCGGGCTGAGGAGATAGGCGGCGATGTCGGGCACGCGCGACGACTCGATCGTCAGCGTGACGTTGACATCCTGCACCGTGCCGGCCAGGGCGACCGGAATATCGCCGTGGATGCCGGGCCCGCCGGGCTGGTTGTCAGGCACGTGGATCGGGTCCCCTTCGTAGTGGAAGCTGCGTCCGCCGGGCGTTACGGCATTGCCGCTGCAGATGGGCGCGCTGGCATCGATCTGGACGGCGGCGCAAACCGTGTTGCCGGCGCAATCCGTGATGATGAGCTTGCCGCTGCCGCTGGCGGCGGGGTTGACCAGCCCGACATGGAACGCCGTGGTCGGATCGCCGGGATCGAGCAGCAGATCGGTGATCGCGAGGTTGACCGAGCCCGGGGCGAGCATGGCGGCGCACAGCCCGCTGTCGCCGGGGGCGTCGTCGGATGCCTCGACCAGGACGCTGTCGGTCTGGAAGTTCGGGGTGAAGCTGTCGATCTCGGGATCGGTGTCTTCGCCGAGGTCCGGGGCTGCGTCGTTGCGGAAGATCGCGAGCTCGTAGGTGCGATCGCCGCCGTAGTCGTCTTCATCGCTGCCGCTGACCTGCACGGCGTAGGTGCCCGCGAGGGGGGCGGCGAAGTAGAGCGCCTCGGCGGGGAAGTCCGGGATCTGCTCGGCTTCCACGCCGCTGTGATCGTCATGCCGCGCGATAAGCACGTCGCCCTCCGGATCGAGCACGACAAGCGCCGCGTCGAGCGCGAAGGGATCGTCGGCGTCATCGCCGCCACTGTCCCGCTCCGGGTCACCGTCGAGCGCGATGTACACGCGGTCGCCGGCGTCGGCATCGAACAGAAACGTATCGACGTCGCCCGCGACCGAGATCGTGCCGGCGAAGTAGTCCTTGGCGGAGAGGTCGGCCAGGTCGGCTTCGTTATTCGGTTCGCACTCGGGCGCAGGCGTGCGGCCTGCCGGCTGGCGCCCGTAGTGAACCCGGTAGCGCGACACGGTCCCCACGGCGGCGGGCGCGATACGCAGGAGATGGTCGCCATCGGCAAACGCCGGCACGCCGGCCACGGTCGGGGAGAATGACGACGTGCGCCAGGTGAAGTTCGCCCAGGGCGACTCGGATCCTTCGCCATCGTTGTCGTCGAACTCGATCAGCGACATGCCATCCGGGGCGTAAAGCCCCAGTTCGCTGTCGATGGTGCTGAGGCCGGCATTCCCCTGGTCGACGAACACATAGAGCTTCTCGCCATCCAGTGCGGGCAGCGCCCACCAGTCCACATCATCGGGCCCGACGAGCTGCCCGCCGTTGGGCCCGGGCAGCAGCGGCGCGGCCTCGGCCGCGATGTCGTTGAATTCGCTCTCGCTGACGTCGTAGCCCGGGGCCCGGTCGACGACCAAAGCGTACTTCGCGTCCGAGAGGAAGAAGGACGCGGCGTCGATCACCACGTAGTAGGTCGTGTCGTAATCCAGCGTGACAACCAACGTCTCGGCCTGCCGCGCGCCGCCAAAGGCATGGTTCGCCGCCCCCAAACAGCCCAGCGGGAAGAACGGCGGACACGAATCGGTCACGTAGAGGTAGCCGTCCCACGTCGCGCCCGCCGGGACGAGATCGAAAACGTAGTCGCCGGCATCGCCCGGGTCAGGGCCGGTGGTGAACGTGTAGACGTGATCAGCCCCCGCCACAGCAACGCTATAAGCCAGATCGCAGCGGCCGCCACCCTCTACGAACGTGATGTCGTCCACCGCGCCGCTCAGCGTTCCCACCACCACCGTCGGCAACGACGCGGAAATCGCCGCACCCGAGAAACAGTCTTCGGCCGAAGCGACAGGGGCACCGGCCACAAGCAGCGTGAACTCGAATTCCTGCGCCCGCGGCGCGGTTTCACGGCTGTCGATCGCAATCTCGTACGTGCGGCCCGCAGTCAGCGCAGCGACCACCGTGTCGGGCTGGCCGCGGAAATTGGCATCGCTGCCGGCGACGTAGGTGTCGGCCACCACATCACGGATGTAGACGCACAGGTTCGGTACGGGCACCGTGGCGCCTGAACTGGCATACACCGGCACCTCTTGCCACGGAATCATCATGATCCAATAGTCGCCGGTGGTATCGGGGGTGAAAGTATAGAAGACATCCGGACCGGGAACACTCGTGAGCCCGGTGAGGGTTGTGGTGCCGTTGGCGTCGGTACCATTGACATTGGTGCCGTAGTGCACCGCCGGCAGAGGCCCGATCGGCTCGGCGCTGGCGGGTGTATCGTTGGCGGGTGCGGGCACGGCGGCGTTCGCCGACGCCGCCAGCAGCGCGGCGCTCAGCACGCTGGCGCAGCGCAGATTGCAGTAGAATGTCGAGCAGGCTCTTGAAGACATGGGAATTGGCTCCTCTCGCTCAGTTTCTGAGCGATGCGCGTGGATTCCTGGCGGGAGTCAAGAACGGTTCAGCCGCGTCGCAGCACACGGGCCACGCCCGGGCAGCGTGACGGCCCGCCAGTCCCGTTTATTGGGGTCTGCCTCTGTGTCCACCTCTCGTGAGGTCCTTGCGAACACCTCAGATTAGCCGAAGCGTCGCGCCGGGGTCAACGAAAATTGCTTGATTCGCGTTGCGCCGACCGGGTAGACTCACGGGGTTAGCAGGAAAGAAGCAGCCCGTGCCGGCCGCGAACCGCGTTGCGGCCGCCAGGAACCCGCCCGGGTCGGCTCTCGACAGCCGTACGCCGGGACAGGAGCAATCCCGCATCACCGACAAGCGCTGCTGCCTACCCAGGGAGATCACCATGGACGGCTCGAATTGTTTCAGTATTGCATTGCGCACCGTGGGAGCCGGACTCGTCTTGGTCCTGTGCACACTCGGCGTCCAGGCCGCGGACACGCCCGCCACGACGCCGGCGTACTTCTATGACGCCACCGGCCCGCGTCCGATCGTCGCCGCCGGGGATGCCTTCCTGGTCGCCGTGGACCCCGGCCGCATACGGACGCCGGGCGAGCGCCCCGGATTCCTGCCCGCGCGTGTCGCGCCGGAAGACCTGCATCCGGCGGCCAGCGATCTCGAAACGCGCATGGAACGGCGCGGGCTCTTCGTCGTGCGGGGGGCCGACCGCGCACAGTTGAGCGGCACGGCCGGTGTGCGGTGGGCGCTGCCGGTGCTGTACCGCGTCGGCTGTGATGTGCCGTACTACCAGACCGATCGCGTGATTGTCGCGTTCGGAGACGACGTTGCCCCGGCGACGATCGTGCAACTCGCCGACGAACTGGGTTGTGAGGCACGGCGACAGGCCCGCGGCAAGGGGCGTTACATCTTCAGCGTGCGGGATCCGCAGCGGGTCAGTCCGGTCGCGATCGCCAACACGCTGCACGAGCACGCGTTGACCCGCTACGCCGAGCCCGACTTCTTCGCACCCAAGATCGCGCTCGCGCCGCCGGTGATCCAGGACCCGTTCTACCTCTCGCACCAGTGGCACCTCGACGGCGACACGTTGAAAGGGGCGGACGCCAACAGCGACGTCAACGTCGAAAGCGCCTGGGATACCGACAACGGGCCCTACGCGCAGGGACGTCCCTCCGTGCGCGTAGCGATCCTCGACGACAGTGTCGAAAAGCTGCACCCTGACCTGTACCCGAACTGGGCAACCGGGCGGGATTACGATGAGGACCCGCCCGACGACGACCCGAGTCCCGACGGCAGCGGGCGCCACGGCACGAGCTGCGCCGGCGTGGCGGTGGCCGCGGGGAACACCATTGGTGTGCGCGGCGCGGCGCCGAATTGCGAGCTCATCGGCGTGCGGTTCTTCGGCGGCACGATCGCCCAGACCGCGGAGTCGTTCTACTTCTGCATGGATCCCAATGACGACGGCGACCACAGCGATGGTGCTTCAGTCATGAGCAACAGCTGGGGCTTCGCCGACGGGACGCTGCTGCCCAGCGATTTGGCCACGGCGATCAACGACGTGGCGACCAATGGCCGCAACGGTCTCGGCGCGCTGATCCTCTTCGCGTCGGCCAACAACGACCACACCGTCAACGGCGTCACCGCCCTGGCACAGTTGCCGACGGTCATGGCCATCGGCGGCACCAACAGCCACGCGCGGCACACCGAGTTCAGCGACGTCGGCCCGGAGGTCGCGCTGACGACGCCCACCAACGACCGTGGCGATGACGGCGTGCGGTTCTCATGGCTCGATATCACCACGACCGACAACACGGGAGAGAGCGGCTACAACGGCCTGCCCGACCTCGACTACACCAATCAGTTCGGTGGAACGAGCTCGGCCACGCCCCTGGCCGCAGGTATCATGGCCCTGATCCTCTCGCAGGATCCGACCATGACCGCCGCCCAGGCCCGCGCGATCGCGCAGCATACTGCGGTGCGGCTCGACGAGCCCTACGGCCGCTTCGATGGTATCACCGGCCATAGCCACCGTTTCGGCTACGGTCGCGCCGCTGCCGGCGCCGCCGTCGCCGCCGCCCGTGCGGGGGTGCGCTGGCCCGACCGGATCGATGGTCTGAGCGCGACCTGGGCCGGCGAAAGCGTGGTGTTGTCGTGGGACACGCCGACCGAAGACTACGCCGACACGCTGGTCGTGCGATCGTCGGCGCCGTTCGCGTGGATGCCGACGGATGGCGAAACGTACGCCGTCTCCGACGTGGTCGCCCCGGGCGTCGAGGTGATCCACATCGGCGCGCTCGGCACCTACACCGACCCGGGCGCGACGAGCGGCGCGTTCTTCTACGCCGTTTACCCGCGCAGCGCCGACAGCCGCTGGGGCTTCGGGGCCAAGGCCCACGTGATCCTCGAGCCGCTGGTGCTGTTCGCCGACAACAGCGAGCAGCCCCCCCCCGGCTGGACGCACGGCGGCGCCGGCAATGAGTGGCAGCGCGGCACGCCGACCTCGGCGAATTCGATCTTCGGCCAGGTTGTCGTCGGCAGCGGCCCGCTCGCCGGACTCAACGGCCTGCGTGCGATCAACGGCGACAACTGCTGGGGGACCGACCTGCTCGCGCCGTACAACGCCCACGCCGACGCCTGGCTCCAGACGCCGCTGCTCAACCTCACCGGCGTCGCCGCCCCGGTGTTCCTCGAGTACTGGGACTGGTGCCTGCTCGAAACGTACTACGACCAGTGCATCGTCGAGGCCGTCGACCCCGCCGGCGACGTCATCGCTACGATCGATGGCGACACCGGCGGCGACTACGATTGGACACGGCGGGTCTATGACCTGTCCGCGCTGGCGGGCGAGACTTTCCATATTCGCTTTCGCCTCGTCAGCGACGGCGTGTTCCAGCGCGACGGCTGGTTCCTCGACGAGATCCGCGTGGTCGTCGCGGGCAACGTTGCCCTGCCACCGGTGGCCGACCCGCTCTATGTCGAGACGTCGGAAGACACGGACGTCCTGATCCAGCTCAGTGGACGCGATCCGAACCCGGCCGAAACGCTGGACTACGTTATCACGACCCTGCCCGCCCATGGCACACTGACCGACCCGTTTGGCGCAGACATCACCAGTGTGCCGTACACACTCGTCGATCATGGCCTGTTGGTGCGGTATACACCGGATGCTGGTTACCAGGGCCCGGACAGCTTCGTCTACCACGTCAGCGACGGCGCGCTGGTCTCGAATGACGCCGAGGTGACCCTCTCGGTCGGCACGCCGGTGGTGGCCTACGACTTCCCGCTGAACACCGACCCCGGCTGGGCGCGCGAAGGCCTGTGGGGCTTCGGCATTCCGCAGGGGCAGGACGGTGACCCGGCGTCGGCAGCCAGCGGGCTGTACGTGTTCGGCTACAACCTGGCCGGCGCGTACGAGAATGACCTGCCGCCGCGGCGCCTGACGACGCTGCCGCTGAACTGCACCGGCCTGTCGCGGGTGACGCTGAGTTTCGCGCGCTGGCTTGGTGTGGAGTCGGCGAACTACGACGGCGCGTCGATCGAGGTCACCAACGACGGCACCACCTGGTACACGGTGTGGAACCACAGCGGCGGCACGCTCGAAGAAACCGCGTGGAGCACGCAGAGCTACAACGTCGCCGCCGTCGCCGACAACCAGCCGTTCGTGCAATTCCGCTGGACCATGGGGCCAACCGACGCCGCGGAAGTCTACGGCGGCTGGAACATCGACGACGTGCAGGTGCTCGCGATCGGCACGCCGCCTACGAACCAGCCACCCTACGCCCGCGCGCTCAATGTCTCCACGGCGAAGGATACGTCGGCAGTGATCGAGCTCGTGGGGGTCGATACCGATGAGGATCCGCTCACGTACACGATTCTCAGCCTGCCGGAGAACGGCACGCTGCGCGATCCGAACGGCGAACCGATCGTCACGGTGCCACGGGTGCTCACGGGGCCGGCGCCGATGCTGACGTACGATCCGTTCGGGGGCTACGCCGGCGCGGACGCCTTCACCTACCAGGTCGACGACGGCCTCTTGCCGTCGAACGTCGCGACGGTCGCGATCGAAGTGCTCGGCCCGGCGCCGTTCCCCTTCACCGAGGACTTCGAGGCGGGCGCGCCGCTGGACATCTACTGGTTCGAGCGAACCACCAGCACCGGTCGCATCGCCGTGACCGACCTCTACGGGCCGGACGGCGACTACCACCTCGTGATGGACTCTTCGTACGAAGGGCTGTACAGCTTGTGCGAGCTGACCCTGGTCGTGGACCTGGCCGGGCACTCGTTCGTGCGGCTGGCGTACGACTGGAAGGACTTCAGCGACGAGGCGCACCCGCTGCCGGACACCTGGACGGATTCGACGCAGGGCGACGGTGTGGCAGTGAGCGCCGACGGCATCCACTGGCATCGTATCGCCGACCTGTTCGACCCGAGCGGCGCGCGGGCCGAGACCTACCAGACCGTGCTGATCGACCTCGACCAGGTCGTGGCCGATCTCGGTCTGGGCTATACGAACACGTTCCGTATCCGCTTCCAGCAGTACGACAACAACCCGGTCGACAGTGACGGCATCGCCCTGGACAACATCCGCCTGATCCAGGGCACGGCCGACCCGGTCATTGCGACCTCGAGCCTGCCGCACGCCCTGGTCGACGAGCCGTACGAGCCGTATGCGCTGACGGCGCTCGGCGGCGACGAGCCGTTGACGTGGTCGCTGCTGGACCTCTACGGGGAGGAGCCGCTGGGCACGTCGCAGTTCGCGCCGGTCGGCGTCGCGCAGGAGTGGCAGGGCGGCAACGACGTGTTCGACTACACGCTGCCGTTCGCCTTCCCCTTCTACGGCGAGCTGCATACAGACGTGAAGATCGCGACCGACGGCTGGATCAACTTCGGCCCGTACGTCGGCGCGACGTACAATAACAGCGAACTGCTGCTGTCGTACAACAAGCGCATTGCGGTCCTGTGGGACAACCTGCGCACGGATGAGCCGGGCAACGACATCTTCATTGACGAAAGCGTGCCGGGCGAGGTCACGATCCGCTGGGACGCCGTCACGCACGGCGGGCTGTATCCGTGTGCGTTCAGCGCCACGCTCTACGATGACGGTCGCATCCGGTGTCATTATGGCCCCGGCAACACCAACCTGACGCCGACCATCGGGGTGTCCGCCGGCGACCAGGTCAACTACACGCTGTCGCAATACGACGGAGACGCCACGCTGACCGGCGCGATCTCGGTCGAGTTCGACCAGTCGCAGTTGCCCCCGGGGATGATGCTGGACCCCGCTGGCACGGTCTGGGGCACGCCGACGGTGTTGGGGCGGTTCAAGCCCGTCTTCCACGTGGCGGATGCGTCGCAGCGGGTGGCGACCCGGCTGGTGCCGATTCGCGTAATTGCAGACGTTTTCGGCGATTACGACTTTGATGGTGATGCGGATATGGATGACTTCGAGGCCCTGTTCGAGTGCTGGCACCTGGGGACGCCGACAACCGCATGCCTGGAGACGTTCGACGATGACGCCAACGGCAGCCTGAATCTGCGTGATTTCGCGCAGTTTCAGCGAAGCTACACCGGGGCGGCTGGGGAGTGATCGGGATCGCCACCGCCAGTCGATCCGCGGAAAAGTCTTGAATCAGTACCATGGGCGCCCTATTATGGTGGCCAAGGGTGGACAGGAGAGCAGAGGAGAACTGTCCCCATCAGCTTGTGTTTTCGGGCGAGACGTGTTGCGCGCGGGTTGTGTCCGCGACGTGACAGTTGTGCTGCGCTGTCACCAGCAGCGTGGCGCTTGCTGGAGAGGAGAGCAGTCCCCACCACAGGGCAAAGAGGAGAGGCATGATGAATCGCAGGGCATTGAGCATTGGCATTCTGCTGCTGGTGACGGGCGCCGCGTGGGCGGTGTACCCCATTGAGGCGGTCGTGCTGGACAACGACGAGGTGGCCGGTGTCGGGTTCGTGACGTCGATCGCGAACCTGGCCATCAACGACTTCGGCCAGTGGTACGTCGAGGTCGACACGGACAACGCGAACAGTGACATCGACTATGCGCTCGTGGCCGGTGCGCAGTTCGGCCCGTTCGGGCTCGCGTACCAGGAGGGGCAGCCGCTTGCCTCGCCGCCGGGCGCGACGCTCGACTCGTTCGATTCGGTAAACATCAACAATGCCGGCAACAGCGGTTGGAATTTCTTCCTGGATGGCACCAGCGGCAGCGGCGACGACTCCGGCATCTACTTCAACAGCACGCTGGTGATCCAGGAGAGCACGATCTCGACGGCACCGGGTTTCCCGGCGAACACGCCGTACATCGGCTTCTTCGACGTCAAGATCAACAACATGAACAACCTGTTGACGATGGCCTCGATGGACTACGGCGCTACCGGCTCGGTGGACCGCGCGCTGGTCCGCATTGACAACCCGATGGGGGCCTACACCGAGGCCGTGGTTCTCAAGGAAGGCGATGAGGTCTTTCCGGGGCGCTTCCTGACCGACTTCGAGACCGGCCCGGCGCACACGGCCTTCAACGATGCCGGCCAGGCGATGTACATCGTCGATCTCGACGGGGACTCGGCCGATGACCAGGCCATCTTCGTCGACAATACGCTGGTCGCCCGCGAAGGCAGCCCGTCGCCCGTCGACGGCGTCAATTATAGGACGCTTACGTACGGGCTCGACCTCAACAACAATGGCGACTACGCCTTCCGCGCCCGGCTCGACGCCGATTCTTCGCAAGACTACGCGATCATCAAGAACGACGAAGTGCTGATCCGCGAGGGCGACACGCTGCCCGCTATTGCCGGCTTCGTATTCACCACCGTCGGCAGCTTCTCGGGGCCGGTCGACCTCGACGACGACGGCAACGTATTGTGGTACGGCGACTGGGATGATCCCGACACCGACATCGACACCGGCCTGTTTCTGAACGATCAGCTCATCGTGCAGGAAGGCGTGACGATGGTGGACGGTGTCCTGATCGACACGCTCACCAGCGGCGAGGATGGCTTCAAGTTCAGCAACAACGGCGAGTGGATCATCTTCGAGGCGAAGCTCGAGGATGGCCGCGACGGTGCCTTTGTGATCCAGGTGCCTGAGCCGACCTCGCTGCTCCTGCTGCTCGCGGTCGGTCTGTTCCGCCGCCGCTAGCTCACGCGCCGCGTGGCGCGTCGCACAATCCTGACAACCCGAACGCGCCGGGCTGGCCCCCAGCCCGGCGCGTTTCTTTTCGCCCCCGACGCGCGCTACGGCATCAGCGCCACCAGCGCCTGCGGTACGTCGCGCGGCGGCAGGTCGGCGCAATCGAGCCGCTTCAGGAAGAACGATCGCGGGCGCGCCGGTGCCGTGCCGCGTTCGGTCAGAAAGCCGAACGCATAGCCGCGTTGTTGCAGGAGCTCGCCCAACGGCGCCAGCCTGGCGGCGCAAGCGTTGCTCCCGCCGAAAGCGGCGATGTAGTGAACCGGGGGCGCACCGAGCAGGTTGGTCAGCCACTGTTCGCAAGGGGCCAGTTCGTCTTGATAGAAGCCCGGCGCGTTGCCGTCGAAGGGCCGGTGTCGGTGGGCGTGGACGGCGAATTCCATGCCCGCTGCGTGCATCTCGCGTATCTGGCATTCGGTGAGGTACCAGTCGCGGGCCAGGGCATCGACGCGGCCGCCGGCGTGCTCTACGGCCCGAGCGAGAAAGACACCTGCCTCCTCGTAGCTCAACGCGAAGTTGAGTGCGAACTTGATCTGTGCGCGAATGGGCGTGTCGCGCGGGTAGAGCTGCCGCGCCTGCGTAAGCGCACCGAGCCGGGTCGCACCAAACGCCGCGCGCAGTTGTTGCCTCAAGACATCATCGGTCACCTTGGAATTGAGCCAGTGGATCAGGTGGACGTTTGGCACAAGTCCTGTGGTCGTCGGGCCGGACATCACGCCGAAGAGTGCGCTGAGCCCGCGTCGTCTGAGGATTGGCAGGACGAAGTCGTAATGGTCTCGTGTGCCGTCGTCGAAGGTCAGCACGATGCGGTCGCGCTGTTCCGCGGGCGCGGCGTCCAGGCTGCTGGCCGGCACGATATCGCCCTGCGCCGCCAGGAAATCGAGCTGCGCTTCGAATTCGGCGGGTGAGAGTGGATGCAGGCCACGCCAGCGCGTTCGATCAACGGGTCGCACATAGTGGTACATGACAATGATGGTCTGTGGCGATTGCATGCGGGCGGTCCATGTCTCCATCGGACTTGGGGAAGTACCAGGGCGTGGCATCGCCGGCGCCTGGGGCCTTCCAGTACACGTTGATCGGTGACTTGCTCAAGTGCAGCGGCTGAAAGACGGGGGCCAGGCTGGTGACGGCGTCGGCCGTGATGGGCTGTGCCTGGCGACGAAAACCGACGGCCGTCAGCGTATCCTGCAGTAAGTTCCCCGCAACCTGGTAATCTGCCGCAACACAGCCCTGCGCTGCGGCCCAGGCCAGCGCGCCGCGTATCCAGTACAAGAGCGCATCGTCGCGCTGCGTGTACCAGCCCTCGGCGGCTGTCGGGAGAAGCTCGATCAATCGGAAGACGGCGGTGTCGCGCTCGTGCACCGGCTCGATGCGGCCGACGAGCACTGGGCCCGTGTGTGGGTCGCCCCAAAAGCGGTATTGGAATCCGACCGCGTCGAGGTAGCGCGTCTGCCAGAAGCGCCGGCTGCGCTGCAGGCCTTGCACGGCCCAGCCGTCGGGCGTTTGGGTGCATTGCTGCCAGTGAGTGGCCAGGTCGCACGCCGTCATGCCTTCCGGCGCGAGGGATGCGGCGCGGGTCATCAGCCGGGACCAGGCGGCGATCTCGTTGGGTCGCGCCGATGCCGCACAAAGTGCCGTGTACCCGTCTGCCTTTAGCGGTGCGACCCAACGCGACAGCGCCGGGCAGCACGCATACCCCCGGCGCTTGTAGTACCGTCCGGCTTCGGGGTTGGCGCCAAGGCAGGTCGCGACGTCGCCGCGTTTTTCCGCGTCGCGCAGCAGCAGCAGTCCAAGCCCGGCCTGACGATAGGCCGGATGCACCAGCCACATCGCGATTGCATAGCCGGGGACGATGTCGGGGTGAGGTTTGTTGATCTGGTAGTCGCCGAAGATCAGCCCGAGGAACGCGACCAGTTGGTCATGGTCAAAGAGGAGTAGGGCCGGGGGGTCGCACGCGCGATCGCCTGCTTCGCGAAAGCCACGGTATTGCCAGTCAAAGAGTGGGCGGTGCAGGATGGGGTGATCAGGCGACCAATGCTCGCGTAGAAAGTCGCGGAGCCGTGGCCAGTCGTCGGCGGTATAGCGGCGGATATCGGCTTTCATCGATTGCCCAGTACTGGTTACACGAGAACGGCATGTCGGCGGAGCGCTTCCTCGATGGCCTTTACGCTGCGCAGTGTTGTCGCCTCGACCAGTTCGAACTCGACGCCGAAGGCCTGCTCGATCGCCATGATCAGTTCGAGGTGTCCCTCGGAGTCCCACGCGGGAATGTCCTGCTGGGTGAGTTCAGGCGTAATCTCGTGTGCCGGCTTCTGAAAGGCCTCGGACAGCACCAACTGCAATTGCTCGTTCATGCGTTCTCCACCATCGCAACGACGGCCGGTTCGTCGGCGCGCGCCCCTTGCAGGGATTTTCGCCACGTGTCGTCGGACTGTTGCACGAAGCCGCAGTCAGGAAGGAAGCTCGCGCACGGCTGGTTGCGTTCCGTCGCGATGTACTGTCCGACGATGGTTGCGCAGCCAAGTCGGGCGGCGACGGTTTCCACGTGCCGCATGACCGCGTGCTCGACCCGGCGGCCCATCACGCGGCAACTCATGACGAAATCCATGAGCGTGGCGGTTGGCGGCTCGAAGCGCAACGTGGCGACAGCGGTCAGGCCATAGTCGCCGAAGCGATCGCACACGCGATAGGTGAACACGTGCCTTCCGGGCTGTTCGGCCAAGGTGCGCAGGTCCTCCTCGCTCAGTCGCCGCGTAATCAGGTTGAACTGGTTCGTCTTGTTGATGAGCTGCGTGGCGCGGGGCAGATCGGCGGCCGTCAGTTCGCTGGCCGTGACCCGTAGTTCAAGGCGCTGTAGCCACTCGTCGAATGACGATGTCGACTGCGCGACGGCGCGCCGCTCCCGTTCGGCGACGTAGCTCTGGGTGCGCCGGCGGTCTTCGTGGGTGAGTTGTGGGCGGTCAAAGCAGCGCAACTGGCGCAGGGTGGCGGCGTATTGAGCCGGATCGCTCGGCCAGTCCGGCACCAGCACGTCGGGCCAGGCTTCGCGGACGCGGGCGCGTTCGGCCGGCGAGTCATCGATGAACACCACGGCCTTCAGCCCCAGGTTGAGCTCATCGACCAACTCGCCGAGGTTGCGCGCCTTGTCCTGCCAGTTGATGCGCCAGCCGACGAAATCCGCTCGGCGGAGGAGCATCTCCGGGTGGCGATCGATGGCTTCGAGCGCAGTGGTCTCTTCGTTCTTGCTGCAAATCGCGAGCAGGACGCCGCGGCGTTGCAGTGTCTTGAGCACACGCTGGAAGGTTGCGAAAGCCTCGCCGATCGGTGACGTTCCGCCGAGCTCGAGATGCTCCCAGCCATCGTCGCCGACGATCCCGCCCCACAGCGTATTGTCCAGGTCGAGCACGATGAGCTTGCGGGCAAGTCCCAGGGCGCCGGCCGTCGCGGCGTAAATGTCGGCGGCGGCTTCGGCGAAGACGGGCCCACCGAAGGGGATCTTGCCCATCATCCACAGCTTGGGGTCGGCGGCACGCGGCCCGGCTGCGGCCAGCCAGCGGGCAGTGTCCAACAGCAACACGTCGCGGCGATCGGCCAGGGCGTCGGCCAGCCGCAGATTCAGCCGAGCGAGGGTCGAGGCGATGCCGCCGGGCGTTGTCCAGTCGGCGACACCGAGACCGCGCTCGGTCGGGGGCTGCGCCCACGTGGTGACCAGGGTGAGTCGAACGGTGCGATCAGCGCCCGCCCGGACGGCGGCGACGAAGGCGTCCACGTCGCTCGCGAGCCGTTCCCACGCGACATCTTCACCAGCCAGCAGGGCAGCAAAGCCGGGCAGCACGCGCTCCGGGCGGGTCCAGACCAGCGTGACGTCGGGCGGTGGTTGCCACAGGTCGGCGGCCTCGTTCAGTAGCGTCGGGAAGACCTGCCCGTAGGGCGCCTGCGCAACGTCGAATCTCACGTCGTCGGTGGCGGCCCGTGTGAGTACCTGGACCAGCGGCGTGTAGTTGCTACAGCCTATGCTCAGCAGTCGCAGCACGGGCAAGGCGTTCTCCATGGGCGGACGGCGGGCGCAACGCGCGCCCCGTGAGCTTCATCGGCCGCCCCGGCGGAGCAGCCTTAAGCGGGGTGGTCCATGCCCTGCCCGGCAATGCGCGCGGGTCGGTCGGGCGTCTTGCCCGATGGGTTCGACGACAAAGCGGAGCGATGTGCTGCCAGCCGACGCGCGGCAATTGCGCGTGCGGCGGCCCGCGCGGGTGCGTGCGGCGTGGCGGCCGATAGAGACTGGTGGCGATGCTGTGCGCGGCCGGGGCCGGCGGTGCGCAGCGACCTCAGGGAGATGCCCATGCCGACGATGCAATTGCAGCAAGCCGAGTGGAACGCCAGCTACGAGCACGGCGACAACATCGCGCTCTATCCTAAAGAGGAAGTCGTGAAGTTCCTTAATCGGCATGTGCGCAAGCGCACCGGGCCGGACACTTTCCGCGACATCCTCGTACCCAGCCCAGGGCACGATCGACTGCGCGGGCTGGACTTCGGCTGCGGCATCGGCCGCATGACGATCCTGCTCGAGGAGTTCGGCATCCAGGCCTGGGGCGCGGAAATCTCGGACAAGAGCCTGCAAGTCGCGGCCCGGCTGGCGGACCAGATGGGCCACCACGACCTCTGTCAGCGGCTGGTGCAGTTCGACGGTTTCGTGCTGCCTTTCGAGGACGGCTTCTTCGACGTCGGCATGGCGGTGGGTGTACTTGACAGCATGCACTTCGACGTAGCGTGCCACGCGGTGCGCGAGCTCGACCGCGTCGTGTCTCAGGTGTTGTTCGTGGATCTGATCTCCGGCGACAATAGCCGGTTTCATCCGGAGTTCGCGGGTGAAGAGGTGGTGGACGCCGATGTGGAACACGGCACGGTGCAGAGCTACTTCAACTGGGCCAAGGTGCAGCAGCTCTTCGCCGCAACGAACTTCGAGATTCGCACCGGCCGGCTGATGACCGAGCAGTCGGTGACCGATCGCTTCCGCTACAGTCGCTATCACGTGGTGCTGGCGAAGTAGCTGACGCTCAATCCGCCCCCGGAATGAGCAGGCCGTCGACCGCGTCGGCGAGGGCTTCGAGATACGCCGCCCCTTGTGGATGGTGCAGCATGCCGACGAGCAGGTACGCCCGATTGCCGTGGTCGACGCGGGCGGTGTCCAGGTGCCAGTCCTGCCACGTGCCGCTCTTGCGAAGGATCTGCACATTGCGGCCCTGTAGCCCCTTGACGAACTTGCTGTCGCGGTGGTCGAGGGTTGGGCTCGCGAAGATCTGCTTCATGCGGATGCACGTGGGATAGTCGATCAAGCGGCCCTGCTCCATCAGCAGGTAGAACCGCAGGCACTGGCGCACCGTCGCCCCGTGCGAGTGATCGTGCAGCGGGTCGCCGACGCGCGGGCTGGCCTTGCTGTAGTGCTTGCCGATCCACAGCCCGCCGCCGTGATCCTCGTCATAGAAGCGGTGCTGCTTGGCGCGCACGAACGCTTCGAGCTGCGCCAGCCCGACCACTTCGCCGTACTTGGCGGCCAGCGCGTTGTCCGAGTGCTTGATCATGCGGCCCAGCTCGTGGGCGATTTCAGGCGCCATGTCGCGGACCGCGTCGGGATGCTGCTCGAGCCAGGCGGCGAGGATGCAGATTTTCGGCACGCTGGCGGCGTAGAACATCGCGTCCGGACGGATCATGGCCAGCCGCTGGTTGTTGAGCTCCAGCACGCCGCAGGCCCGCTGCTCGTCATCGATGTCGAATTGGGCACAGAGCTCGCGGTCCACTTCCTCCAGCAGCGCCTGAAGTTCGGGATCCACCGGCGTGTCGTAATCGAGTCGATAGCCTTGCAGGTGCGTCGCGCGGACCCAGTCGAGCCGGAGCGGCTTGGCCTCGGGCGGGGCCTGCTGCCAGAGACGATCGAGGGCGGCTTGCAGGGCAGCCCGGCTGACGTCGGTCGCGCGTGACGAATCCGCGAGCTCGCGCTGAATGATCTGCTCGGCGTCCGGGCGCAGCCGCAGAAACTTCACGCCGCGGCAGCGTCGATCGCCATTGACGTACTCGACCAGGGGCTGCTCGCGGACGGCGGGGCGGGCGGAGTGCAGGAAGTTGACCGTGCCGTCGGGGCCGATGGCGACCAGGCCGGTGTGCCCGCAATACTGCTCTTTCTCGTTGCCGCGGATGATGTTGACGAAGTCGGCGTCGCGGAGCTCGTCGAGCGCGTCAGGCAGGCGCTCCTTGGGAATGTAGTAGTCGCGTACCGCTTCGTCGGGGATGTCCTGGCCCAGGCCGAATCGCTCGAAGAACCGCGCCCGGCGGCAGGTCTGCGTCAGGGGGACAGCCACCTGCCCGTCGCCAAGGCCCGCCGTGATGTCCGTGAAGAGAAACGTGTTATTGCGGTCCCAGTCGGCGATGGTGTAGTGGTTGCGGGTGACCATGCTGATGACGCCGTCGCGATACCGCAGCCGCTGGAGCGCGCGCAGGAAGCTCCACCAGTCGCGGCTGAGCGCCATCGCGTAGGTATGTTCGCTGAACGTCAGGCAGTCGCTGCGGCTGAGGCAGTAGAGCGGATCGGGGTCGTGCGTCTCATACGGAAACTCGCCGAGCAGGAAGATCTCGTAGGGCTGGCCGAGATTGCGGCGGCCGATGGTGACGACGCGTTGCGACAAATCGGGAACCTCGGCATGCATCGTGGCGAGGTACTGGTCGAGGTCGGTCTCGCTGAAGGTATGGAGCGGCCCGGACGGCGCGGCCGGCGCGGTCAGGTCAGGCTCGGGCTCGGCCGCGGGCGGGGCCGTGGGGCGGGTCGTTTCGCCACCGCTTTGACAACCCGGAATCAACAATAACGATATTGAAAGGGCCGTGGCGAGCCGACGCGTGATCGAACGGTCAGACATTGCGGATATCCTCGTCGGGTGAATTGTTGGACGTTCGTCGCAGCCGGCGATATTCTAGCGCTTCCGCGCGGCCGCGCGGGCAACGCTGTACGATGAAGCCGAGCGGGGCGGCTGTCAAACCATGGGGTTGCTGTCCGCGGCACCCCCGCTTTCCTACACGGAGTATTCGCGCAATGGCCAAGCAGGTCGTCGACAAGCCGGCAGAAGCAGAGGAACCGAAGCCGACCGGGGGCAAGCAGAGGGCGGCCGCGCCCGAGAAGGCTGCGGGCGGCGACCACGGGCCGGCGCCCCTCTCCAGTCCCGTCGAGCGTGTCGCGCTGGAGGCGTCCGGTTACGATCTCCTGTATCCGCCGGAAGAGAAGATCCCGTCGATCATTGTCGAGAACTTTCCGGCGTTGGGGCGGCTGGCGGCGGTGCGGTTCCTGGAGTGGGTGCAGGCGAACCCGGAGGGCGTGATCTCGCTGCCGACGGGCAAGACGCCGGAGTACTTCATCAAGTACGTCCTGCACTACCTGAAGCGGTGGGATGATCCGCAGATCCGGGCGGAGTTGGCGTCGCTGGGGTTGGCGACCGAGCGCAAGCCGGTGATGCGCGGGCTGCGTTTCGTGCAGATCGACGAGTTCTATCCGATCGACACGCACCAGCACAACAGCTTCCACTACTACGTGCGCAAGTACTACCTCAAGGGTTTCGGGATCGACCCCGACCGCGCGATGCTGATCGATCCGAACAAGATCGGCATGCCGCCGGGGGCGCAGCTGGCCGACGTGTTCCCCGACATGACGGTCGATCTGTCGCTGCGGATTCGCAAGGCCAAGTCGCTGCAGGAGAAGCGCCAGCAGGCGGTGCTCGAGGGCGTCGACCAGTTCTGCACCGACTACGAACACCGCGTCCGCGAGATGGGGGGCATCGGCTTCTTCCTGGGCGGCATCGGGCCTGACGGCCACATCGGCTTCAACATCAAGGGATCGGACTTCTACGCCACCACGCGGCTGATCGAGCCGAACTACGAGACGCGCGCGGCGGCGGCGAGCGACCTGGGCGGAATGGAGGTCGCGCGCACCAAGCACGTCATCACGATCGGCCTGCGCACGATCACGTACAACCCCGACATCGTGGCGCTGATCATCGCGGCCGGCGAGGCCAAGGCCAAGATCGTGGCCCGCACGATCGAGAGCGAGCGGTCGAACAAGTATCCCGGGACCGCGCTGGCGGTGCTGCCGCAGGCGCGTTTCTACCTGACGCACGGGTCGGCGGTGCGGCTGCGGAACCGGCGCTTCGTCGATTTCTCGCGCGCCGAGAAGGTGAGCGACCGCCAGGTCCACCGCATCGTGATGGACGTATCTTTCGACACCGGCAAGCCGATCGGCCGGCTCGACAAGGCGGATTTCGACAAGGACCGTTTCGCGGCCGAGCTGTTGCGCAAGACCCAGCGGCCGTACGGTGAGCTGCGCGACCAGACGCACCAGTACGTGATCGACGCGCTGTCGCGCGGCAACAAGCCGATCGAGAACAAGACCTTCCTGCACACGGCCCCGCACCACGACGACATCATCCTGGCGTACCTGCCGTACGTGACCAATCTCGTGCGCCGCAGCAGCACCAAGCACTGCTTCGCCTACATGACCTCCGGCTTCAACGCCGTGACCAACAAGTACATGCACGACGTCGTCGGCGATCTGCTGGCCCGGTTGCAGCGCAAGGAATTTCGCCAGTTGGCGGAGGTCGGCTACTTCGACCCGGCCAATCGCTTCGCGCGGCGGATCGACGTGTCGTACTATCACGAAGGGGCCGCCCGCGGGCACGAGGACAAGAAGAACGAGGCGATCACGCGGCGCCTGCTGCGCAACATGATCGAGCTGTACGAGGACGAGAGCCTCGACAACATCCAGCAGCGCTGCATCGAACTGCTCAACTACTTCGCGACGCAGTACCCCGGCAAGAAGGACATGGCGCTGGTGCAGCAGCTCAAGGGCCGGGTACGCGAGTGGGAGAGCGACCTCAAGTGGGCGGCCTACGGCTTCGTCGGCGAGTCGGTGCGGCACCTGCGCCTGGCGTTCTACAAGGGCGACCTGTTCACCGAGGTGCCGCGCGTCGATCGCGACGTGCCGCCGATCCTCGAGCTGCTGCTCGAGATCAACCCGGACATCGTCACCGTCGCCTTTGACCCCGAGGGCAGCGGCCCCGACACGCACTACAAGGTGCTGCAGGCCGTGGCCGAGGCGCTCAAGCATTACGAGAAGCAGACCGGCCGCACGGACGTCCGCGTGCTGGGCTACCGCAACGTGTGGTTCCGCTTCCACCCCGCGGAGGCGAATCTGTATGTGCCGACGTCGCTGACGCACCTCAACGACATGGACGCCTGCTTCGACACGTGCTTCAACACGCAGAAGACGGCCGCGTTCCCCAGCTACGAGATGGACGGTCCGTTCAGCAAGCTGGCCCGCAAGATCCAGTGCAAGCAGTTCGAGCAGGTGACCAACTTCCTCGGCGAGGAGTTCTTCGTGCACAACGAGGACCATGGCATGCGTGCCTGCCGCGGCGTGGTGTACCTGTCGGAGATGACGCTGCCGGAGTTTTACGACCAGGCGGCCGAGCTGCGGCACGTGGCGGAGGCGTTGTAGAGAAGCGACGAGGTGACGGAGCGACAAAGGGGAAGAGCGTTGACGAAGAGGTAGGGCGGGTCTCCCCCCGCCGAACTCTGGCGGGGCGCCGCTTCGCTTTGCCTTGGTCGCCCGTCGGCTCGCCAGCCGCTCAGGTTGGCTCGTGATTCACGGGCAAACCCGGGCGGCGTCGGGGCCTCCCCATGCCGCCTGGTGTGGGGCCAGCCCACGGTTACCCCCGGCTTGCGCTGGGGGCTCTCATGGCAGCGGCCGTCGGCGCGTCGGCCGTGGCGTGGTGAAAACGCCTTCAGGCCTGCAGCGCAAAGCCACGGCCGCGTGGCAGCGCGCGGTTTCACGTACCCTGCTGATCGCCGCTTGGCTTGCTTGTAAGCAGCTCGAAATCGCGCAAAGCGGGACGGCAGCCGTTCACTCACCGCGTCCCGCTTTTCGCTTTCTTCGTTTTGAATTGTGAATTCTCAGGTCACCTTGCCGATCAGCCGCGGGATCAGGCGCTTCTTCTCGTTGAACACCCAGCGGTAGTAGTCGGCCCGCTTGAGCTTCGAGCCGCCCTCCTTGTCGACGATCACCGTCACCTGGCGATGCAACTGCAACGCGCTGGCCGATACCTGGGCCGTGATCGGTCCCTCGAGCGCCTCGGCGATGATGTTGGCTTTCTTCTCGCCGTTGGCCAGCAGGATGATCTCCTTGGCCTCGAGAATCGTGCCGACCCCCATGGTGATGGCGAAGCGCGGCACCTCCTCGGGGTTGTCAAAGAACCGGGCGTTGTCCTTGATGGTCTGCTCGGTCAGCGTCTTGAGCCGCGTGCGCGAACCCAGCGACGAGCCAGGCTCGTTGAACGCGATATGCCCGTCCGCCCCGATCCCCAGCAGCTGAATGTCGATGCCACCGGCCGCCTGAATCTCGTCCTCGTACCACTGGCAGAAGTCCTCGACCTCGCTCGCGTGGCCGTAGGGGACGTGGATGTTCTTCGGGTCCATGTTGATGTGGTTGAACAGATGCTGATCCATGAAGTAGCGGTAGCTCTGCTCGTGCGATGGCGACAGGTCGAGGTACTCGTCCAGGTTGAAGCTCACGACCTTGGAGAAATCGAGCCCCTCGTCCTTGTGCTTGCGCACCAGTTCGCGGTAGGTCCCCACCGGCGTGGATCCGGTCGCCAGCCCCAAGACGCTGCTGGGCTTGCGGAGCAGCTGCCGCTCGATCATGTCGGCGGCCACCTTGCTCATCTCCTCATAGCTTTCCGTGATGATGATTTCCATAGCTTCGCGCTCCTTGATCAGGCCGGATCAGTAACGGGTTGGCGGCGCCGACGTATTTGCCGCAGGGGCCATGTGGCCACCACGCCCCACACGGCCAATTTAATACGAAAAACGGATAAATACAAGCAGATCCCATTGATTGATCCACTATTCATCGATAAGCTGGCATTTGACCGTGGCAAAATAGATTCGGATTCCAGCAAAATGTCCCTTTCCAAGGTCTCGCCGATGGATTGGTCCATCCTGCGCGTCATCCATCGCCTGGGTGCCACGCCGCAGCACAAGCTCGCCGAGCACGTCGGCCGCCAGCCGTCCACGATCAACGGCGCGGTGCGGCGACTGCTGGCGGCGGGCTGGCTGGAGAAGGTCGGCCAGACGGGGCAGGGCCGCGGCCGGCCGGCGATTCTGCTGGCCGTCAATCGGCAGGTGGGCTGCTTCGCCGGGATCGACATCGGGGCGGACGAGATGCACTGCGCGCTGGTGGCTGCCGACGGCACATTGCTCGAACGCGCGTCGAGCCGGCTCGGCGACGACCGCCGGCTGCCGGCCATCGTCGACCAGATCGACCTCACGCTGCGCGGCATGCTGTCGCGCGTGGCACTCGCTATCGATAGCCTCTTCGGTGTCTGGGCGGGCATCAACGGGGCCGTCGACGACAAGGGCGTCGTCGTCACCTGCGCCTCGCTCGGCTGGCACAACGTGCCGTTCGGGGCGGCGCTCGAGCAGCGCTTTGCCTGCCGCGTGCTCGTGCAGGGCGGCGCGACGGCGATGAATGCGGCGGCGGAGGCGATCATGGGCGTCGGCCGCGACGCGGACAGCCTGGTCTACTACCACGCCGGTCGCGGCATCAGTACGCGCTTCGTCGAACGCGGGCAGCCGCTGGCAGGCCATTCGGCCCGGGCCGGCGAATTGGGTCACGTGGTGCTCGTGCCGGGCGGCCCGCGCTGCGCCTGTGGCAATCGCGGCTGTCTGGAGGCGGTCGCGTCCGGCCCGGCGATCGTGGCGGCGCTACGCAAGCTGCCGCGCAAGACGCTCCCCGGGCCGCTGGCCAGGCTGCTGCACCGGCCCGGAGAGGGCACCGTGGCCCAGATCGTGCACGCCGCGTTCAGCAACCGCCCGCGCGCCAAGCGACACCCGCTCGCGCAGTTGCTGCAGCAGGTGACGGATCACCTCGCCGTGGGGGCGGCGATGGCGGTGGCCGCGTACGACCCGCAGATCCTCGTGCTGGGCGGCTATCTCTTCGAGGACAATCCGAGCTTGCGCACCGGCGTGGAGCGGGCCCTTGCAGGACGCGTACTGGATTGGGACAAACGCGACCTGAGCGTGCGGCTGGGGGAGGTATTGACGCAGAACCGCGCCGTCGGTGGCGCGGCGGAGGTGTGCCAGCGATTCTGGGCGAATCCGCGCGGTGTGGCGGTGGCTGGCTGATACGCGGCAGCCAACGCGACCTAACGCGGCAGGAGACTTGTTCGGGAGAAGATTGATGAAACTCGTGATTTTCGAAGACGACCAGTTCGATCATTTCGTGCCGCTGGCGTGGTTGCGTGGCACGTTCGAGCTGAAGACCGGTGCCACCACCCTGGCCCAGAAGATCGAGCGCGCCACCGGCGCCAGTGCCGAGGCGCTGCTGGTGCGTGACTACCTCGCGCCGACGGTGCGGCAGCGCTATGGTCAGGCCAAGGTGAATGATCTGGCCGGCGTGTCGGGCGACGAGGTGCTGCTCGTCAATGCACGCGTCTGCGGCACCGACTTCAAGGTGCCCGCACAGCGCGTCGCGTTGTGGAAAGGCGATCAGCTCGCCGCCTGGCGCACCACGGCGGATCTCAGCAAGGTAACGGACTATGCCGGGCTCGTCGCGGCCGCGCAGAGCGCCGACCGGGCCGATTTCGACGGCACGTGGTTCGACTACATCTGGGATGTGATGCTGGCCAATCCTGAGCAAATCACGGCGGATTTCAACGCGGCCGGACGCAGCGGCATCCACGGGCAGATGCACGAATCGGCGGCGATCTACGGGCCGGCGGACCAGGTCTATGTCGGCAAAGGGGCCGAGGTGCACCCGTTCGTGTGTATTGACACGCGTGAGGGGCCGGTGACGATCGAGGCGGGCTGCGAGGTGCACCCGTTCACCCGGATCGAAGGCCCTTGCTATCTCGGGCCCAAGTCGATTCTGCTGGGGGCCAAGGTGCGTGAGGGTTGCAGCATCGGGCCGATGTGCCGTGTCGGCGGCGAGGTTGAGGAGAGCATCATCCACGGCTACTCCAACAAGTACCACGACGGCTTCCTCGGTCACGCGTATGTTGGCGAGTGGGTCAATCTGGGTGCGCTGACGACCAACAGCGACCTCAAGAACGACTACAGCACCGTCAGCATCGTGATGAACGGCAAGCCGATGGACACCGGCTCCAACAAGGTTGGCAGCTTCATCGGCGACCACGTCAAGACCAGCATCGGCACCCTCATGAACACCGGCTCGGTTGTCGGTACGATGGCCGTGCTGGTGGCCACCGGCGAGCCGCTGCCGAAGTACATCCCCGCGTTCTCGTGGATGCTCAACGGCATGATCAGCAAGGGCTTCGGTCTCAAACCGTTGCTCGACACCGCGCGCAAGGCCATGTCGCGGCGGAAGATCGAGCTGACCGAGGCCGACGAGCAGTTGCTCCGGCACGTGTACGAGCTGACCAACGACGACCGCATGAACTACGTGCGGCGGGCCCGCAAGGCCATGGCCGCCAAGTAAGAAACCCGTGCTCGTCGGTCGCGGCCGGCGAGGTGTGCAAACAGCCCCAGTCAACACGAGCGTGACCATCATGAGCCCAACGACGTCCGAGAAGACGCTCTCCGACGAGCAGACCAGCGCCTACACCGCCGGCCTGGATGCCATCTTCCGTCCCAAGTCCATTGCGGTGCTCGGGGTGACCAATACGCCCGGCACCGTGCCGCACGACATCTTCGTCAACCTGCTCGACAGCCGGTTCAATGGTGTCGTGTATCCGGTCGCGCCCCGCAAGAAGCACATTGCCGGCGTGCGGGCGTACGACTACGTCGTCGACATCCCCGACCCGGTCGATCTGGCCATCCTGGTGTTCCCCGGCGCGGTCTGCGAGATGGCGCTCAAGCAATGCGTCGAAAAAGGCGTGAAGTCGGCGATTATCATCTCTGCCGGTTTCCGCGAGGTGGGCCCCGCCGGCCGCGAGCGCGAGGAGCGCATCAAGGCGATTGCCGCTGAAGGCAACATGCGCTTGATCGGGCCGAACTGCCTAGGCGTGATCAACACCGAGCCGGGCGTGCGGTTGAATGCGAGCTTCGCGCGGGCGATGCCGGGCGAGGGACGCATCTCATTCCTGTCGCAGAGTGGTGCCCTGTGTACGGCGGTGCTGGACTATGCCGCGGGCAAGAACATCGGCTTCTCGAAGTTCGTGAGCCTCGGCAACAAGGCCGATGTCGGCGAGGTCGACCTGCTGTACTACCTCGCCGAGGATCCCGACACTTCCGTGATCCTGATGTATCTCGAGGAGATCACCCGCGGTCGGGCCCTGATGAAGGCCGCTCGCGACATCGCCGGCAACAAGACCAATCCCAAGCCGATTCTGGCGATCAAGGGTGGCCGGACGGCGGCGGGGGCGGCGGCGGCACAGTCGCACACGGGGGCGCTGGCGGCCAGTGCCGAGGTGTGCGACGGCGTCTTCGAGCAGTCGGGCATCATCCGCTGTGCCTCAATCGAGGAGATGTTCAACACGGCCCAGCTCCTCGCGTATCAACCGCTGCCGCGCGGCAAGCGCATCGCGATCGTTACCAACGCCGGTGGTCCCGGCGTGATGGCGACCGACGCGGCCATCGGCAATGGCCTCGAGCTGGCGCAGTTCAACGACGACACCACGGCCAAGCTGAAGAAGGCGCTGCCGGCGGCGGCGAACATGAAGAACCCGATTGACGTGATCGGCGATGCGCGCGCGGACCGCTATCAGGCCGCGATTCAGGCGGTCTACGAAGACCCGAGCGTCGATCAGGTTCTGGTGATCCTCACACCGCAGTCGATGACGGACATCAACGCGATCGCGGATGCCGTTTGCGAGATCAAGGCGCGCTTTGCCGACAGCGGCAAGACGCTGTGTTGCTCGTTCATGGGCTCACGCGACGTCGCGCCGGGGATCGAGATCCTGCAACGGCACGGCATCCCGCATTACATCCTGCCGGAATGGGCATCGGATGCGATGTGGCACGCGGCGTGGTATCGCAGTTGGGTGGAGCGCGAACGCAGTGAGATCGTGACCTACGACGTGGACCGCGCGCGGGCCGCCAAGGTGATCGATGATGCGCCCGACGGTTACCTGCTGGAGCCGCAGGCGCTGGAAGTGCTGGACGCTTACGGCTTCCCCGTGGTGGAGCGCAAGTTGGCGCAGACCGCGGAAGAGGCCGTGGCCGCCGCCGAGCGGATGGGCTTCCCCGTCGTGCTGCGCGTCGTCTCGAGCAAGATCGTGCACAAGTTCGAGATGAAGGGCGTTGCGCTGAACCTCCAGTCGGCGGACGAGGTGCGCGGCGCGTTCAACGGCATGCGCGATCGGTTGCTGTCGCACGTAGACGCCAAGGACATCGACGGCATCCTCGTGCGGCCGATGATTCCGGCCGGCAAGGAGGTTATCCTCGGCATCAACCGCGATCCGATCTTCGGGCACATGTTGATGTTCGGGCTCGGCGGCATCTATGTCGAGGCGTTCAAGGACGTGACGTTCCGCATCGTGCCGATACGCGAGTCGGCCGCAACCAAGATGGTGCGCGAGTTGCGGACCTCGTCCGTCCTGCAAGGGCTGCGCGGCGAGGCCCCCAGCGACCTGCCGGCGATCGAGGAAGCCCTGCGACGCTTGTCGCAACTGGCGGACGATTTCCCGCGAATCGCGGAACTGGATATCAACCCGCTCATCGTCCATCCGCAGGGCGAGGGCTGTCACGTGGCCGACATTCGCATTCGACTGGAAGGTGACGGGAAAACCTCAGGTTAGTTACGTCGCGACGGCGACACCGGGAGAGTAAACATGGCAGACGAACAGGTTTTGCAGCGCGTGCGGAAGGTCACGGCGCGGGTATTGGGTCTGGACGAGAGCGAGATCGATCCGGCGGCGAACTTCATCTTCGACCTCGGCGCCGAGTCGAGCCAGAGCGTCGAGCTGGTGATGGGGTTCGAGGCCGAGTTCGACATCGACATGGACCAGGAGCAGGCGTTGCAGGTCCAGACGGTCGACGGCGCCGCCGACTTCATCGCCAAGCACCTGAAGTAGCGGCCCGGCTCCGTACCGGACGAGACAGCAGGGCGGCGCGCCGCCGCGCCCCAACGGCAACTCCGCGTGCCATGGCTCTTTGAGCCTTGCTGAAAGGCCGGTTGCGCCGCGCCCTCTACGCCTGCTGCCGCCGATAGCGCCAGAACACACGCTCGACCCGGCAGCCGGCCCACTGGTGATAGAACGTAATCGGGCCGACCCAGGGAATGACGGCGGTGCGGTGTCCCGCGTCGTGCATGTCGTTGAGGCAATGCCACAGCAGCACGCGCCCGATGCCCAGCCCGCGTGCCGCCGGCGTCGTGCCCATCGGGCCGAAGAAGCCCCACTCCGCGTTTTGCGTCGAATGGGCACTGAACGCGATCATCTGATCGTTGCGAAACGCCAGGTGCAGTGACACCGGGTCGTTTCCCAGCGCCAGGCCGGCTTCGAAGCGCCAATCGGCGCCGAAGTTGTCGGCAAAGAACGCGTCGAGCAGCGGGCCGTCGGCCACCGTCGCGCGACGGACCGTGACGTTCTGTGTCGCGAGGCGTTGCGTCTCGGCCGTGGTGTCAAAAGTGTGTGTCAGGTCAGCCGTCAGGTTCACGCAGTCGTTGAACCGCTCAAAGCCGTGCCGCGCGGCGAAGCAGAGCGCCTCGGTATAGCGCGGGTCGATCCCCGGCAGGAAGTAGTTGCCGGGGATTGCGAGAACCTCGACCTCGTTGATGTCGGCCGGCCAGTCAGCCTCGGCTTGACGGAGCAAGGCGGTGGCGATCCCGCGCCGCCGGTGCGCCGCGACGACGCCGCCCAGCCCGAGCCAGGCCTTGTGCGCCGCGGGCCGCGCGGCTGCTTGCAGAAAGCCGACGGGCTGGCCTTGGTCCTCGGCGAGGTAAACCCGCCACTGAAACGCTTCCGGCCGCGACTGCTGGAAGAGCTTCTCGGCGAGCAGGTTGCGGCTGAAGCGGTCCAGAAAAAAGGACTCGCGCGCGAGCGTGTAGAGCGCGTCGAGGTCATCCGGCGCGGTGAGGCGGATCGTCGGCGGGCTGGTGGTGGCGGCCATGGTCGGTCTCCTGTGGATCGGCCATGCGGACGATCCGGTACGAAATCAGCGCGGCATGGCCGGGTCGGCGTGACCCTTGGCCGGTGCCGGGCGCCTCTATAGAATGTGCAACATGTCAGCAACCTTCCAAGACGTCAACGTTTCGATCGCGCTGCTGGTCAGCGACCAGTTGCCCTACGACCACGCGGCGCTCGGCGAAATGGTCCGCGCCGCCGTCGACCAGGACCATCCCCCGAGCGAGGTGATCATTGTCGACGGTCGCGGCGCGGGCGGGGCGCCAGATTTCGTGCCCGCCGGCGTGGACACTTCGCGCATCCGTCACCTCGCAGGCAGCTACGACAACCGCAGCGCCATGTGCAATGCGGCGTTGCAGGCCGCCACGGGCGAGTTCCTGCTGCTGCTGCTCAACGACAAGTCGCAGGTCACCCTGCGCCGCTCGGCGGTTCGGACGATGGTCATGGCGGCGACACGCGGCGACGGCAGCGCCGAGCCCGCCCCGGTATCTATGGTCTACGCCGACTACGAGCGCGTAGGAGCCGACGGGCGGCACAGCGACGTGCATCTGCTCGACTGGCACGAGGGCCGCATGCGCGACACGGTCGATTTCGGCAACGCGATTCTGCTGCGCACCGCGCTGCTGCGCGAGGTCGGCGGCTTCAACGAAGCGTACACGGCCGCCGATTGGTATGACGTGCGGCTG
This sequence comes from uncultured Planctomycetales bacterium, assembly GCA_964448675.1. GTDB lineage: Bacteria > Planctomycetota > Phycisphaerae > UBA1845 > Fen-1342 > CAYUZU01. Next base: position 9,983 of record CAYUZU010000027.1, on the reverse strand, counting down.
AAGATCACCGAGCGGGGGCGCGTGGTGCACGTGGCGAACCGCTATGCCGGGGCGTTGTATGCCGTCACGGCGCCGGCCAAGGGGCACAATGTCTTTGATTATCTGCTGGTGGGCAAGGAGGCGCAACTCGAACTGGAGCGGGCTCACGCCGAGCACTTGAAGCGCACCGGCGCGTACCTTGCGCCGGGTGATCATGTCCGCAGCGTGCGGTACAGCGACGGCGAACAGGCGGCCTTCAAGGAGTGCCTGGCGAGCGTGGTCATCCCGGTCAACAACCGGCCCGAGTTCATTGGCCGTGCCATCGAGAGCGTCCAGGCCCAGACCGTGCCGCAGGTCGAGGTGGTCGTCGTGGTCAATGGGGGCCCAGACGACCCGACCGCTCCGGAGGTGCGGCGCTACATGGAAGGTGGGGAACAGTACAAGCCCGATGCGCCGCGCGTCTCCCTCATCGTCGTCGACGTCAACAACATCGGCTTGTGCCTCAACGCCGGCATCTCGGCGGCACGTGGCAAGTACTACGTCCAGCTCGATTCGGACGATCGACTCAAGCCGGACGCGGTCGAGAAGCTGCTCGCCGTGTTCGACAGCGACCCGACGATCGGCATGGTCATCGGTTCGTACGAGGTGTGGACGCTCGAGGCGAGCGGCGAGCTCAGCCGCAACGAGGACGTGCCAGTCGTCACGCACGACGAGTGGACCGCCGCGAACGGCCGCAATAACCTGCTGCGGATTAACGGGGCGGGCGCGCCGCGCGCCGCCCACATCAAGGTCATCGCCGACGCGGGCTGGTTCGGCGTGAACGACTCGCCGCGGTGCCGCAATTATGGCGAGGACTATGACCTGGTGCTGCGGATCAGCGAGCGCTATACAATAGGCCGCGTCTGGGATCCGATTTACGAGGTGATCCGGCATTCCGGCGGAACGGACCATGCGATCGACCAGGCCACGGTCGACCGCAACGACAATGCCAAGGATCACATGCGGCTGGAGGCGTTGCAGCGCCGCCGGCTGTTGAACGGTGCGGGCCGCGAATAGGGCGTTCGCGAACTCGCAGTGGGGGATCGGCCGGCAGGGCGCCGGTCGCGACTCAGCGCGGAGGTGCGCTCATGGATCTGAAAGATGTACTACTGATCGGCGTGGACGGGGGCGCCACCGAGGTCAAGGCGCACGCGGTCGCCTGTGACGACGTGCAGGTCGCGTCGGCGTTCGAGCTGCGCGAAGAGAGCGCGTCGCGCGTGTACGCGCACCTGCCGGACTTCGAACCGACCTCCATTACCGAGCAGTTGATCCAGAGCGAAAACCAGGACATCCGCCTGTCGCCGTCCGAGCTCCAGCAGGGGCAGTTCTGGATCGAGGCCGCGGCCCAGGCCATTGTCGCGGTGGCAGGGGCCGCCGGCGCGCGACGCGTGCTCATCGGGATGGGCATGCCGGGGCTCAAGACCGAGGATGGCCGTGGCATCGCGGTGATCAACAACGGGCCGCGCATGCCGCGCTACCTGGAGGCGCTGGAGAAGAGCCTCGCGTCCAGCGGGATCGAGCTGGTCGCCCCCATCGCGGCGCTCGGCAGCGACGCGGATTACTGCGGCCTGGGCGAGGAGTTCGCGGCCGAGGGCGCCTTCCGCGACGTGCAGCACGCGTACTATCTCGGTGGCGGGACGGGCATCGCCGATGCGCTGAAGCTGCGCGGCGAACTCGTGCCGTTCGATCAGACCCGCAGTTGGCTGCTCAAGTCCTGGCAGGTGCCCAGTGCGCTGGGGCCGACGTTCGAGAAGCTCGCCTCCGCCAAGTCGGTCAACCGCATCTATGCCAACCTGCGGATCAACGGCATGGCCGATTTCCCCGAAGCCGCCGCCCGCGACGGGCAGCCGCTGGCCGCGGCCTGGATGGACACCGTCGCGCTCGTGCTGGCGGAACTGCTGTTCGAGCGGCTGTGGACGGTGAAGAACGGGCGCCCGGACGCGTCCCATCGCGGTGCCGGCTATATGGAGCTCGACACGCGGCATCCCTATCACGGCACGCTGCTCGAGCGGCTGATCGTCGGGCAGCGGATCGGGCAGATCTATGCCGACGAAACCTGCCGGGAGATCTTTCGCGACAGGCTGGATCGGTATGTGGCGTCGTTCCTGGCAGCGTGCGGCGATGCCGCGCTCGAGAAGCACTGCCTTGCGGACGGGGCCGAACCCACCTTGCGGGACGACCTGATCGTGCCGTCGCGGCTGCGTGCCGCGCCGGCCCTCGGCGCCGCCGTTGCCGCCGTGCGGGCATTGCCCTGAGCCGGGGCCATTGACGCCTGGTCGGTGAATCGGGCAGTCGGGTGTCTCAGACTGTCGGGCGGGTTCCGTTGCCGGTCGGCAGCGGCGCGAGCTGGAAGACGGCGCCACAGCCGGCCTGCCCGCAGCGAACGGTCAGGGTGGGGATCGACGCGAACTCCTGCGGCTCGGTGTTGAGGATTGCCAGCAGCGTCGGCAGGATCGCGTGCGCGGCGTGCACGCACAAGTTCCCCGGCAGCCGCGACTCGACGGTGAACTGCTCACCCCCCACCTCCCCCGCCGGACAGCACGAGGCATCGGCCGGTTTTACGACGGTGACGCGAATCGCGCGGCGCACGCCCTCGCCGCCATCCGCACCAGCGGCTGGCCGTGTGGCCGCGGCCGGCTCTTCCTGGATCGACGTTTCGTTGGCGGAGGGGGCCGGCGGGCCGGCGGGGCCGTCGTTGTTGATGCCCTCATCCGCGTCGAAGACCACGCGGTCGCGTTGCGCGTCCATTGCGATGTTTGCCAGTTCGTCTGCACGGGTGTTCTCTGCCCGGCGGACGTGCCGCACCGACCAGCGCGGGAAGCGCAGCAGCAAGCGCTGGACCTCCTCGTGCAACCCCGCCAGCCGCGGGCTCTTGACCTGGTATTCGCCGGTGATCTGCCGTACCAGCAGTTCGCTGTCCGAGTGGACGGTGACGGATTGGGCCAGGCTGCGGTGTGCCCGCTGCAACGCGCGGATGAGCGCCTGGTACTCGGCGGTGTTGTTGGTCTGTCGCCCCAGGAAGTACGCGGCCTCGAAGACGAGGGTGCCGTCGCTGTCGCGGATCACGACGCCTGCCCCGGCCGGGCCGGGATTGCCGCGCGCACCACCATCGACGTGGATGATCAAATCCACGGCTTACGCCTCACACACCGCGATCCATGAACAGGATTCGTCCGCAGCTGCCACACTGCACGACCTCGTCCCGTTCGCGCGACATCAGCGCACTGGCGCGCTCGATCGTGACCGACATGTTGCAGCCTTCGCAGATGTACTCCTGTCGCCGCGGATGCACCTGCGTGCACCGCGCCATCACCTCGCCCTCGTACCGCTCCGACAGCCGATTGAACAGCTCCATCGTCTTCGGATCCACCTGGGCGGCAGCCTCGTCGCGCCGGGCCTGGAGGGCAGCCAGCCGCTCGTCGAACGAGCTCTGCGTCTGCTCCAGCTGGCCCTGCAGGTTGGCCAGGCGGCGCTGCTCCTCCTCCACGTTGCTCTGGAGATCGGCCATGGCCGCCTTGCGGCTCTCGACCTCCGACAGCAACTCCATGGCACGTCCCTCGACGCGGTTCCGGTCGGCCTTCTCGTTGTTGAGCTGGGCCAGCACCGCGGCGTACTCCTTGTTCGTGCGCACGCTGTTGAGGTTGTCGCGGAGCTTGTTGACGTGGGCGTCACGGCTCTTGAGTTCGACGTCGGCCGCGTCGGCCGCAATCTGCGTCTGGCGCAAGTCGTCGTGAGCCTGCTGGAGGGCTTGCTCCACCTCGCGGAGCTTGTTCGTCTGGCGGGTCACCGCCCGTTGCTTGGCGGCGAGTTGACGGCGGATGTCCACAATCTGGTGCTCGACGTCCTGAAGAGAGATCAAGGCTTCGAGCATTGCTCCCATTCACGCTCTCCGGTCGCTGGAATATGGTTCACTTTTCATAGGAACCCTGAATTATGGCACAAGCGCCGCCACCTCGCAACCCTTAAGTCCGCCACTCGATCCGCCGGCTGATCGCCGCCCGATCAACGCGGCCAGCGGCCCTCTGCGTCCGGCAGTGCGGGAAACGCCGCGTGCGGCTCCGTCTGATACCAGTAGGCCACCGACGCGAGGTCATCCGTCAACGGCTGGAACTTCGCATCCGGCCACCATCCCAGCGCCTGCAACGTCACCCGCAGCTCCTGCTTGAAGCGGATCGGGTCCATGATATGCCAGCGGTACATGCCGTACTTCGGCACCTCGTTCGTTTCGTGTCGCACCAGCGGCAGTCCGAGGTATGCCGTCGAGAACGGCTCCTCGCGATCGTCCGGGCCGTAAAACCCCCAGGCGCCGCCGAAGTAGTCCTCCGTACCCGTGCCGCAGATGGTGGGGTGATCCGTGTCGCCGTCGAAGAAGAACTTGATCTCGCCCTCGCCCCACCAGCCGTTGGAGAACTGCGTCCAGGCGACGTAGGTCCCGACGTAGTGTCCCTGCCCGCGGACGCCGTCTAGCAAAACGTGCTCCGGATACTCCCGCGTCGTCATCGAGCGCCGCCACTGGGCGTGCAGGTACGCCGCGTTCTCGGGCACGGCTTCGAGGCTGTACGTGATCTGGTAGAAGAAGCCGTCGAGCTTCTCGCGATGATTGCTCTCGATCGTGATCTTGGCCGACTGGCGGAACGGCATGGGCCAGTAGCTGTTGAATGCCCCCGCCGGATTCACGGCGATCGGCAGCGACGTGACGTTCGCCCGCAGGCCGTGGCCATTGGCGAAGAAGTCCCCCAGCGGCACCTCGATCGACGGCGTCTGCTCGCCGTCCCAGTACATTCGCAGCACGAAATCGCGAAACGCCTTCGGATGCACCGTGATCCAGATGTGCCGGATCACCCCCGGCCCCTCGATCTCCGCCAACGTCGCCGTCTCGCCGGGCTCGAGCGAGATGCACGGCCGCACCTTCCAGCCTTTGCCCAGCCGCGAGGACGGATTCCCCGCGTCGGGTGTTTCCTTGGCGCCGCCGCCCCGCGCCCCGTCCGGGTTTTCGGCACAGATGGAGCGCGTTTCGGCATCCGTGAGCAGCGGGATGTTGCCCAGGCCGAGGGCAAAGAGTGAAGCAGGATTGTTCATCGCAGGATCTCCCTGTCGCGGGTGACGTTCTCGGGTACAACCGGCACACTTTGGCGTCCGGGCGGCGATCGTGCAAGCACCCCCCTTATCGGGCCATACGTCCGGCCGATTCGCCCTTGTCGCCGCGGCAGACCCCTTTACACTAGCGGGCTTGTGCAAACACCACGGAGATCGGCATGCCCAACATCTGTTTCCTCGGCGCCGGCAGCTTCTTCACCGGCTTCCTTGCGACCGACGTCATGCAAACCGAGGCCATCGGCGGCGGCGAGTTCCGCCTGGTCGACATCGATGCTGCACGCCTCGACCTCTCCCGCGACTTCGTGCAGCGCATCGCCGATCGTCTCGGCGGCGGCCGCTGGACCGTCAAGGCCGCGACCGAACGCGCCGCGGCCCTGCCCGGCGCCGACTACGTCATCAACTGCATCGAGGTCTCCGGCGTTGACACCGTGCGCCTCGATAACGACATCCCGCTGAAGTACGGCGTGTCGCAGTGCATCGGCGACACCATCGGCCCCGGCGGGCTCTTCAAGGCGCTGCGCACCGTGCCCGTGTGGCTGGACGTCCTGCGCGACTGCGAAGACGCCTGCCCCGACGCCTGGGTGCTCAACTACACCAACCCCATGAGCATCATGTGCCTCGCCGCCCAGCGCGCCTCGAACATGCAGGTGCTCGGCCTGTGCCACTCCGTCCAGAGCAGCAGCCAGCAACTCGCCGAATACACCGGCGTGCCGTACGAGGAGCTCGTCTGGCGCTGCGCTGGCATCAACCACATGTCGTGGTTCACCACCCTCGAGCACCAGGGGCGCGACCTGTACCCGGCCCTGCGCGACAAGGTCCAGCGCGACCAGCCGCTGTACGAGAAAGACCCCGTCCGCTTCGACATCATGCAGCACCTGGGCGCGTTCGTCACCGAGTCGAGCGGGCATTTCTCCGAATACGTCCCGTACTACCGAAAGCGGCAGGAGCTCATGGAGCGCCACTGCCGGCCCGGCTACCTCGGTGAAGAGGGCTTCTACGCCAACAACTGGCCCACCTGGCGCCAGGAATCAGACGACAAGCGACGCAAGATCCTCACCGGCGAGGACGAGTTCCGGACCGAGCGCAGCCACGAGTACGCCTCGTACATCATCGAGGCACGCGCGACCAACAAGCCGGCCGTCGTCCACGGCAGCGTCGCCAACACCGGGCTGATCGAGAACCTCCCGCAGGATGGCTGCGTCGAGGTCGCCTGCCTGATCGATCGCAACGGCATCCATCCGACGCATTACGGCAGCCTGCCGCCGCAGCTCGCCGGCCTGTGCCGCAGCAACATGAGCATGTTCGACCTCGCCGCGACGGCCTGCATCGAGCGCAGCCGCGAAGCCGCCGTGCACGCCCTGATGCTCGACCCGCTCACCGCTGCCGTCTGCAGCCCGGCCGAAATCCGCCAGATGGCCGACGAGCTGTTCCAGGCGCAGCAACAGTACCTGCCGGCGTTCGCCTGACAGAGCTTCTGACGGGGCGTCCGGGCTCCGCACCGGACACAAGCACGGCTCACAGCGCCGCGGCGCACGGTTCCGTCGCGCGAGCTCGGCGCGCGGCTCGGCATACTCACGGTCGCATCACGCCGCCCCGTCGTACTCTTCGGCCAACACTTCCGCGCGGATCGGCCCCGGCACCAGGTCTGGGAACAGCGCGCCAAAACGCTCGGCCCGCAGCGACAGGTCGGCCGGCCGCGGCTCGGGCGCCTCGATCGCGCACCGCGAGATTTGCTCGAGCGACACGTTCGTCAACCCCAGTGCCGTGGCGCACTCGGCGATCATGTCATAGCGCGACAGCCGCGCCGGCCCCGCGACGTGAATCAGCCCGTCCAGGTCGCTCCGCGCCAGCCCGATCAGCGCCCGCGCCGCGTCCCCCAGCCACAGCGGCGTACGGAACTCGTCCGTAAACAGCCGCAGCGCCTGCCCCGCCCGCAGCGCCGTGATCATCTTCACGAACGTCGTCGCCCGCCCGGTCAGCGGAAAGCCGTACATCAGCGGCAGCCGCACCACCAGCGTCCGCTCGCGCCCTGCCAGCACGCCCTCCGCCGCAACCTTGGTTCGGCCATAATGGCTCAGCGGGGCTGGCGGATCGTCCTCGCCATAGGGCGCCTGCTCACCGTCAAACACCATGTCCGTCGAGGAGAACAGCAGCCGCGCTCCGACCGCCCCCGCGGCTTCCGCCAACGCCCGCGTCGCCGCCACATTCACGCGCTCGGCCTGCTCCGGGTCGGCATGGCAGTCGCCGACGGCCGTCATCGCCCCCAGGTGCAGCACGTAAGTCGGCCGATACGCGGCGACGAGCTCCCGCAGCGGCCCGAGGTCGCCCAGGTCGACCCGCGCGCATTGCAGCCGGCCGCCCGCGGGCGTGTGCTCGCGGACCACCGCCAGCACGTCGGCCGCGTCGTCGACGTCAAGCTGCCGGACGGCGTGGCTGCCGAGCTGGCCGCCGGCGCCCGTGACCAGCCATCGTTCGTTGGGCATCGGAGGGCTCCTGTCGTTGCCGGCCCGCGAAAAGGGCTTCCCATGCCGCCGACCTGTTATATAATACGCGCTGAATCTGGAGGTCGTGGACCATGCATTACCCTGCGCTTTGCCAAGCTGTACTCGTCGCGCTGCTCGCCGTCAACTCGGCAGCGGCCGATCGCGTGTCGCCGCCCCGCGAGACCCGTTCCGACAACGGGCGTTTTCTGCTGCGTATCGAGCGCGGCCAACCGGGCGGCAACTGGCGACCCTGCCGCGCCACCCTGTACGAACAATCCAAGCCGGGGCGCCGCGGCAAGCGCGTCTGGCAGCGGGCCATGGTCAACGATGTGGCCCCGCAGCACGTGTGCATTCGAGACGACGGCCACTTCGTCGTCACGCTCAACGAGCACGAGCGCGGCGGAGCGCGCCATGCCCTCGTCATCTACGGCGAGCGGGGCGAGCTGTTGCGGCACTTCATGCTGTCCGACCTGCTCACCAAGGCCGACTGGCAGCACGTGAAGACCGCCGGACGTTCGCTCGACTGGCTCAGCGGTGCGAGGTTCGCTTTCGACGACACGAGTAATCAGTTCGTCGTCCGTCTGAAGTGGGGGCGCGAGGTGCGTATCGATCTGCGAACGCTGCATGTGCTCGGGGACGGGGCCGCATCCGTCCGCAACGCGCTGCGCGAGCTCCCCACCGAGGTGCTGGCTGCCTTGTTCGATCACCTCGCCGCACCGCCGGATAGCAAGATCGCCGAGCGGCTGGCGGAGCTTTCACCCGCGCAGCTCGAGCAGGCCGAGGAGGTGGCCGCCGCCCTGGCTGGTGAGGTCGGACCGCAGGATCCGAACGCGCCGGCGGCGTTGCCTGAGCCAGACGATCCAAACGTTGCGCCCGCGGCCGCACCGCCGGACGACGTGCCGCCCGCGCCCGCGCCCGTCGCGTCCACGCCGCCGGAGCCGCCCGAGCCGACCGAGGAGCTCGCCACCGACGAGGCCACCATGCCGGAATCGTTCGACGAGGCGCCGGCGTTCGTGACCGTGCCGGAACCGGATCCCGCCGCACCGGTGGACTACGTCGCGTGGTTGAACGACGTGGCGCGTTTCGAAGGCCCCGACGCCCGCCCGCTTTACGAAGAGGCCAGCGAGTTGGCGGCGCAAAGTGGCCTGACGCGACCCGATGTACTCGCTGATGCAATGCTCGGTGATCCGGCAGCCTTGGCGTCGCCAGAGTTCCAGACGTGGCTCGATGCGAACGCCGAGGCGCTGGCGCTGTTCCGTGAAGCGTCGCGCTACGACGGCCGCAGCTTCGCGTACCACAGCGAGAGCGGCGCGATGATCGAGGTACTACTGCCGAGCCTCTCCCCCTTGCGGGACCTCGCGAAGACCGCCACCGCGGCCGGCCGCGCGCTGGCGGCGCAGGGGGCGCCGGAAGAGGCCGCCGTCCACTACCTCGACGTGCTTGCCGCCGGCAGCCACACCAGCGACGGCCTGACCCTGATCGAGGACCTCGTCGGCGTCGCCATGCAGGCCCCCGCAGCCGAGGGGCTGCTGGACCTGGCCGCGAGTCCGTCCGCGCAGGACATGGACTTCGCGGCGCTGGCGGACGAGGCCGAGGTGGCCTACCGCACCCCGCGCTCGACTGCCGAGTCGATTCAGGGGGAGCGGGCGTTCTTCATGGACACGGTGCAGCGCGTGTGGACGGTGGATCCCGATACCGGCGCAACTGTGCTGGACATGGACCGCGCCCGCGAGTTCGCGCAGCTGGTTGGCGACGACCCGGAACGGGTTGCGGCCACGGTCGCGGCGCTCGTCGACACCAGCTACGAGGACACCGTCGCCGCCGGCGAGATCTACTTCGATGCCTTGAGCGAGGTAACCTCGTTACCGTACCCCCAGGCCAACGAGCAACTCCGCCGAATCGAAGACACGATGGCCGCCAGTACGGATGCCAACCCGTTTCTGAAAGCGATGGCCCCGTCGCTCTCGCGCTTTCACTTCATCAAGACCCGCAGCGAGGCCGTCCGCCGGGCCACCCTGCTCGTCACCCGTCTGCAGGCCTATCGGCAGCAGCACGGCGACTACCCCGACTCGCTGGCGGCTTTCGGCGACCGGGCCTTCAGCGTCGACCCCTTCAGCAATGACCATTTCGTTTACCGTCGCGAAGGGGATCGATTCGTGCTGTACTCACCGGGCGGCAATCTCATCGACGATGGTGGCCAGCACGATGCACGCGCCGAAACCGGCGACCTGGTCTTCTGGCCACGGCCCGAGTGAGACGTCGGCCTGTCGCGCGGTGCGCACAAACTTCGCCCTTACGGCCGTGCCGCCAAGCCGATGCTGCGCCGCCGGTTAGCCCGGATTATTCATCGGTAGGTTGAAGTTTGGGTAGTGCGGTTGTGCGAGG
>CAYUZU010000026.1:0-75462 GCA_964448675.1 uncultured Planctomycetales bacterium | reverse complement strand
TGAGCATGCTCAAGTATACGGAATACACAGGTGTCGAGTTTTGGGATAGGTTCTAAACACTGCCTTAGTAGGTTTGTCGCTGATGTTCGCTTTCGCCGTTCGGCTGCCTGACCGGCATACGCCGGCGCTGCATCTTCTGGTTCACCTGTGCGTGACGCCATTGTGGCTACTTGCGCTGAAGTGTCTGGAGGAAACCGTGTCTTACTAATCGGGACCTGGCCGGGCAGCTCGGCCTGCTGAAATCGCTGGAGGCGGCCGGCGGCATCGGCGGCCTGCTGGCGGTGTGTGACCCGGACGACCCGTGCGATCCGGCCGACACGGCGGGCGACTTCGTGTACACTTATGATGCCAACGGCAATGGCACGCTTGGCGCAGCAGGTTTCGGGGGCAGTTGATCGACGGGACGCCGACGAGTTGGGACGCGGGGACAGTGATGGTTGCGCGACGGTCAACGGTGATTTAGCCCAGTACCACCTTTCGCTTCAGCCGGCCGGTCAGCTTGCTGATGCTGCCGGGATCGAGGATGTCGGCCTCGAGCGTCTGACAGGCTGCGCTGAGCGGCTGGGTGTCTTCGACCGCCACCATCTTCCGAACGGGTGCTTGCTGCCCCTGGTATGCTGTCCGTGCCTCCTGCCAGGTTTTGAACTCTTGCCGCTTCCGGCCTTCCCGAATAATGTAGAAGCGGCGGCGAGCCATGCTTGTCTGGAAGCTCCCCGAAACCGATTTCAGGCAATCAAGAGGAGTATATAGGTCGGCATCGGGTTTAGGTCAAGGGTATAGGTCAAAGCCGCCCTGGAGAGGTGGCCGAGCGGCTTAAGGCGCCGGTCTTGAAAACCGGTGACGGTATTCCCGTCCATGGGTTCGAATCCCATCCTCTCCGTTTCGCCCGGCGGCGCGCCGGGCTGCCACTCGCGAGGCATCGCCGCAACACATGTTTCGTCGCTTTCGTCACAAGCTGCTGCTGCTTCTCCAGGTCGGCATCCTCGGCAGCGGGGCCGCCGCGCTGGTGCTGCGCCCCGACGCCTGGCAGCCGGTGCTCATCTGTGTGCTGGGCGCCTCGCTGACGGCACTCTTCGTCGGACGCGTCGCGCGCAAGTACCTCCAGGCCACGCTGGGGCGGCTGCGCCGCGTCGCCGACGACCTCGGCCACGACCGCCCCGTGCCGACACTGGCCGTGCAGCCCGGCGACGATATGTACAAGCTCAACGCCGCGGTGAACCTGCTCGCCACGCGGCTGGCCGAGGCGAGCCGCGAAGAGAAGCGCCTGCACGAGGAGCTGCGCCGCCGCGAGCGCCTGGCGTTCCTGGGCGAGCTCGCCGCCACGGTTGCGCACGAGGTCAACAACCCGCTCGACGGCGTACAGAACTGCTCGCGCATCCTGCGTCGCTCACTGGACGACGCGGCCCGCAGCCGGAAGATGCTTGACCTGATCGACAGCGGCCTCGGGCGCATCGAGCTCATCGTGCGGCGGCTGTTGACGCTGGCGCGCGAGCACGTCATCCGCCCGACGGAGGTGCACCTGGCGGAGGTCGTCGACAGCGCCATCGCGATGGTCATGCCGCGCATCGGGGACCGCGACGTTCGACTGGAGCGGCAGGTCGCAACGCCGGACGACCGGGTGATGGCGGATCGTCCGTTGCTGGAGCAGGTTTTCGTCAACCTGCTCATGAATGCAGCAGACAGCATGCGCGCCGGTGGTGCGCTGACCATCACCGTCCGACGCGAGCGCGACGTGCGCGGTGCTGCCGACAGCGACGGACCGGCGGACGAGCTGTGTGTGGACGTGGCCGATACCGGCAGCGGCATCGCGCCGGAGGTGCTGCCGCACATCTTCGAACCGTTCTTCACGACCAAGACCGGCGGCAAGGGCACCGGGCTGGGGCTGGCGGTGGCGTCGCGCATCGTGGACGCCCACCGCGGTGTGCTGAGTGTGGCGCCGCGGGAGGACGGTCAAACGGGCACGGTGTTCACCATGCGGATCCCCGCGGTCGGTGCGCCGCGGACGACGCCGGCGGCCGTAGCGCTGCATGAGGACCCGGAACGGGCGGTGTGAGACATGTCACGCGGACGGGCTGGGGTCAGAACGACGCGCCGAACGCGAAGTTGAACACCTGTACGTCGTCGTCATCGTCCTTGGCGATCGGGAAGCCGAAGTCGAAGACGATCGGCACCGGTCCGAAGAAGTCCACCTGGACACGTAGCCCCACACCCACCGACACGCGCCAGCCGGTCAGCTCGAAGCTCTCCTCGACGGTGCCCATGTCGAGGAACGTCACGCCGCGGAAGGTCTTGCCGTACAGCGGGAACGAGTACTCGCCACCGGTGAGGAAGATGAAATCACCACCGACGACATTCTCGTAGATGCCACGGCGCGGTGAGACGCCGCGGAAGCTGAAGCCGCGCAACGAACCGAAGCCGCCGCCGTAGAAGCGCTCGAAGACCGGGGCGTCGCCCACGATCCAGGCGGCGTCGGCGCGCAGGGCCAGGATGCTCTTGCGATCGAGGATGTCGGTCCGCATGGTCTTGTACCAGGCGTATCCGATCGAGGGTTTGCCGAAGTTGAAGTCGCCGCCGAGCGCCCCGACCTGCTCCCAGTTGAAGCTGAGGCGGTAGCCCTCGCTGGGCATGACGCGGCTGTCGGTCGTGTCGCGCACGATCGAGCCCTTGAGAGCGCTGAGGAAGTGCCCGCCCTCGACCTCGCGGATCGGCCGGGCGGCGAAGGGGTCGACGTCCTGGATGTCGACGAGCTCGAAGCGCGTGGCGCCTTCGATGGCCCAGCCGTCCAGGAACCCGCCGCGGAAGCGCTTGCTCAGGCTGGCGGTGAAGCCCAGGCGCTGCTCGTCGTAGCCGTCGCGGCCGCGCTGGAACAGGTACGCCGACGTGTCGAAGCGCATCGGGCGATCGAGCAGGTACGGTTCGGTGAACGTAATGCGGAAGCGGCTGACCTCGGTGCCGGGCTCGGCCTGGAACAGCAGCCGCTGGCCGTCACCCTTGAAGGCCCGGCCGCGAATGAACTCGCCGAAGGAGCGCGGCCAGTCACCGATGTCGAAGTTGCGGTTATCGATGCTCAGCGAGCCCATCACGCCGCTGTCGGTGCTGATGCCGAAGCCGATGAGGAACTTGGTCGTCTCGGTTTCCGCAACCGTGACCAGCGCCTCGCGCCGGCCGTTGATGTCTTCCAGCGGGATGATCTGTACGCTTTCGGGGCGGAACAGCCAGGTCTCGCGCAGCCGCTGCTCGGCGTCGCGGGTCGCGACCGTGTTGTACAGCTCCCCGGGATAGAAGCGCAGCTCGCGCCGCACGACCTCGTCCTTCGTCTGCGTGTTGCCGCGAATGGTGATGCGGCCGAAGCGGGACTGCGGCCCCTCGCGGATCACCACGCGCAGCCTCACGAGCCCCGGCTCCTCGAGAAAGTCGTACTGCGTGCCGATGCTCGCGCTGACATAGCCGATTTCACCATAGAGGTCCTGCAGCCGCTTGACGTCGGCCTCGCGCGTCTCCTCGCGCGCGAACTTGCCCGGCCCGAGCGACATGACGCTGCGCAGGCGCTCAGCGTCGAAGACGCTGTTGCCTTCAAAGACGATTTCAGCGATCCGGTAGCGGTCGCCTTCCTCGATCACGAAGACGAGGTCGACGTCCTCGCGCTTGATCTCGTCGAACTGGAGCCGGTAGCCGACGCGCGCGTCGAGGAAGCCCTCGTTGCGGTAGAACCGCTGTAACGAGAGCGCGTCGCGTTCGGCCCGCGCCTCGTCGAGCTCGCCCGTTCGGAAGATCCACAGGTACGTGCGCGTCTCCACCATCGTCCGCAGCCGTCGCTCGCCATACGAACGGTTGCCCTCGAAGCGGATGTTGCGCACCTTCACGCGCGGGCCCTCGGTGATGATGTAGACGACGCGGCGTTCCTGCTCCAGCGCCCGCTCGTCGATGTCCACCTTGGCGTAGTAGTGTCCGGCGTCCTTGTATTTCTGCTCGATGTCCTGGCGGCCGCGCTCGATCTCGTAGCGGTCCAGCGGGCCGCCGGCCACGGGCGTCAACTCGTAAAGCTGCTCGTCGGTGAACTTCTTGTTCCCCACGATCTCGACCGAGAAGATCTCGGCCTTCTCCTGGACGTGGAACTCGACCACGGCCTCGCCATCTGCGACGCTCGTGCGGGCAAAGGCGGCCAGGAACTTGCGCGAGCGCAACAGCTCGCGGACGTCCTCCTCGACGTCGCGGCGGCTGAACGGCTGGCCGGCTCGCGTCTTGATCAGCCGGCGGATGTACGCCTCGCTGATGTTCTCCAGGCCGACGATGTCGACGCGGCGGATGACCATGCCCTCGGTGGCCTGCGGCGGTTGCGCGGCGAGTGTCGCCGGCACCACCAGCACCAGCAGCACGGCCCACAGCAGCGGCCGCCGCGATTCGTGAGCAGTACGACAGAAAGAGCCTGTGGCTTGCACGTTGCACCCAGTCTTTGGCGTGTTGAAATGGACGTCCCCGCTCTCTCACCCGGGGACCGCGCCGGACTTTCACGCTACTATAGCGAGGGACGGTATCCCTGCAACGGCCGGCGCCCCGATTCGCCGGCCCGGCCCTTTGTTCGCCGGAGATGACCATGCCGCCAATCATCGGCGTGACGAGCAGTTACGAAGTCGACCCCGACCGCGATCCGCCGCGTGAGCAGATGCACCTGCTGGCCGAATACACCGAAGCGGTCTTCGCCGCAGGCGGTCTGCCGCACCCGCTGCCGGTGCCACACCGCTTCGACGAGGGGCGGCTCGACGCTGTCATCGACAGCGTGGACGGGCTGATGTTCATCGGCGGCTTCGATCTCGACCCGCAGCGCTACGGGCAGTCCCCGCACCCGCAGACCCAGGTCATGCACCCGCGCCGCGAGGCGTTCGAGGTCGAGCTGCTTCGCCGGGCCGACGAGCGCCGTGTGCCGGTCTTCGCGATCTGCCTCGGGTTTCAGATCCTGCACGTGCTGCGCGGCGGGGCGCTGGTGCAGCACGTGGACGATTTGCCGCGCGAGCCCGCCGTCACCCACCACCTGCCGCGCGACGCGAACGCGTTTCACGAGATCCGGATCGAGCCCGATTCGCGGCTCGCCACGGCGATGGGCTGCACGTCGTGCGAGGCCAACAGCCGCCACCATCAGATCGTCGCCGCTGAGCGGCAAGGTGCCGGGTTGCGACCGGTGGCATGGGCGCCCGACGGCGTGCTGGAGGCCTCCGAGGATTGTGACGGGCGGTTCCTGCTGGCGGTGCAATGGCACCCGGAGGACCTGGTTGATCGCCCGGCGCACCTGGGGCTGTTTGAGGCCCTGGTGGCGGCGGCGGCGGCGCGTTGATGGCAATCGCCGCTTTTATGAGCCAGGCGCGCCGATTCTGGGGGCAGTGAGAGGTTTTTGGCCGAGCGTGGCGTGAGGGCGAAGTGCAAGCCCCGTTGTTTGCGGACGTCGCCCACGACGCGAGAAACGAGCGTCAGCGACGCGTAGTATGAAATGAACCGACGCAAACCTCCCGATGCAGTTTCTTTCGCGAACCCGACACGGGCCGGTCACAAACGAGTGGCCGGCCCGCTGTCGTTGCTGCACATGTCCGCCCGGGCCCCGCGCGAGGCCGTGCTCAGCCCCGGTTTACCACGGGCCGGTAATCTCCCACTTGGCCTGGTCGATCTTCTCCTGAATCTCCTTCTCCTGGTCGGTGGTGAAGGGCTTGCTGGGGCGATAGGTCGCGAACGGGTCGCCAAGCAGGACCTTCTCGTCACCGCCGCGGAAGAAGTAGTGCTGCAGCCCCCACGAGTAGTCGTGGTTCTTGAGCTCGTGGTAGCCCTGCCCGAGGTAACTCCCGCCGTCGGACTTCAGTCCCTCGATCAGCTCGGTCACCATGCAGGCGAAGCCGCTGGTGGACTGTGGCGAGGCCGCCCCATAATAGGCCACGGTTATCGTGTGCGGGGAGAACAGCAGGATGTTCGGCAGGGCCCGGTCGTAGTTCGGCCCCACGTAGTCGCCACGGAAGTTGCCATTGGAGCAGCCCGAGGTCGTGACGATGTTGCCGCCGACCTGCTCGTACTTGGACAGGTCCATGAGCAGGCTCCACTCCGGCTTGCCGCTGGCGGCGCGGGCGAAGCAGACGCCGGTGTTGTCCCAGTACCAGCCGCGCTGGTTGCCGTGGGCGATGACGTGTACGTGCTGCCAGGGCTGCAGGGTGAAGGCCTTGATGAAGTCCTTGGGCCCGTGCTCATCCTTGCGCTTGTTGGGACGGAACGTGCCGGTGTCCTGGCCGATGCGCGACCAGATCCGCAGCGTCTGGCCGAGTGGCTTCATGGTGTCCTTCAGCAGCACGGTCCAGCCCTCGACGTCCTCGACCTTCACCACGTTGCCGGCGGTCCAGAGCATCTGGTCGCGGCCGACGATGTCGCCGCGGTAGTAGCGGTCGAGCTTGTCGAGATAGGAGCGCAGCAACTCGACCTGCTCCTTGCGGTCCATCGACGGCGGTACCCACCACGACACCCAGATTTCCGTCGGGTTCGTCTCGCGGTCGTTGGTGATCTCGTCGTCGCTGTATGCCCCGTTGCCGTCCTTGTCCTCATAGACGGCGTCGAAGTCCTCGTAGTACATCGGCGCTGGAATCATGATCGCGGACGGATCGTGACTGCGGCAGGCGTGCGGGATCGGACCGACCATGATCGCACCGACCAGCTTCGGGTCACTCTTCTTGTACTCCTGCTCGAGAATCGCACGAATCTCGGCCGGCTGCATGTTGTAGTAGTCGTCGGGGCGCGCCTCACAGGCCACGTCGTGCATGGCCTTGACGTGGCGGGCGTAGGTCTCCAGGCCAGTCCGGATGTGCGGGTACACCGACTCGTCGACGATGAACAGTGCCCGGGCCTCGGGGGCTGCGAGGGCCGCGCCGCACAGGGATGAAACGGTCAAGCTGACGACCACAGCGGTCAAAACACGATGCTTCATGGGTTCGCTCCAAACAGTCACATAGTGGAAGCTGGCGGCGCAGCGTCCGGGCGCCCGCCGCCAAGGGCGACATCGATATCTTATTCTGCGGAGCCGCACTTGGCGATTCAACCGGCGGCCGAATTGTTGTCAAAAATCGTCCCAATTCGGCGGGCGCGGCATTGCGCGCGGGCGAGGGGCGTGTTTGACTTCGCCCGAACCGCGAAAAGAATCAACCAACGAGGCGACGCCTGCGTTGTAACGTCATCCGAGGGAAGCCGTGCCGAGCACGTGGCTGCAACGCGCCGTGATGATCGCGACTGTCACGCTTACGGTCACCGTGGTCGGACTCGTCGGCACGCAGCAGAAGGGCAGCGAGACAGTGGAAACGTCGGCTGAATCGGCGCGCACAAACCGGCTCGCGCGAGCCAGTTCGCCGTACTTGCGCCAGCACGCGGAGAACCCCGTGGACTGGTACGAGTGGTCGGCCGAGGCCCTGGAGCGCGCCCGGCGCGAAGACAAACCCGTTTTTCTCAGCATCGGCTACGCCGCCTGCCACTGGTGCCACGTGATGGCCCACGAGAGCTTCGCAGATCCGCAGACGGCGGCGGTGATGAACGCCCACTTCGTCAACATCAAGGTCGACCGCGAAGAGCGTCCCGACCTCGACGAGATCTACATGCAGGCCACGCTTGTGCTCAATCAGGGGCAGGGCGGGTGGCCGATGAGCGTCTGGCTCACGCCCGACCTCAAGCCGTTCTTTGCCGGGACGTACTTCCCGCCGACGTCGCGGTTCGGCCGGCCCGGCTTCCGGCAGCTGTGTGAGAAGATCGGCGAAGCCTGGGAGCAGCATCGCGACGAGATCGTCGCCCAGGCCGACAAGCTGACGGACATCATCCAGCAGAGCCTGACGACCGAGCCCGGCACGGGGGCGCCGCCGCTGGATCTCGCGACCGTTGACGAGGCCGCCGAAACGCTCGCCGGGATGTTCGACCGCCAGAGCGGCGGGTTGACCTCCGGCACGACCAACAAGTTTCCGCCCAGCATGGCCATGGACGTCATGCTGCGCTCGGCGGTGCGGCGCCCCGCCGGCGCCGCCCGGCGCAAGCAATTGCGCGAGCTGGTCGAGCGCACGCTGGATCACATGGCCTATGGCGGGATTTACGACCAGATCGGCGGTGGCTTTCATCGCTACAGCACGGACGTCGAGTGGCACGTGCCGCATTTCGAGAAGATGCTGTATGACCAGGCCCTGGTCAGCCGCATCTACGTCGACGCCTACCAACTCACCGACAACCCGCTCTACGAGCGGATCGCGCGCGAGACGTTCGACTACGTCCTGCGTGATCTGCAATCGCCGGGCGGCGGTTTCTACAGCTCGCGCGACGCCGACAGCGAGGGCGAAGAGGGGCGCTATTACGTATGGACGCGCGAGCAGGTGGTCGAGGTGCTCGGCAAGGAGTGCGGCGAGAAGTTCTGCGCCCACTACGACATCAGCGAAAGCGGCAACTGGGCTGATCCGCATGCCCCCGGGGTGAACAAGAGCATTCCGCGCATGCTGCGCGACGTTCGGTGCTGCGCGAAGATGTACGGGATCAGTGCCGAGGAGTTCAAGCAGCGGCTCGCCAACGCGCGCGAGAAGATGCTGGCGGCGCGCGAGCAGCGCGTCCCGCCCGCCCTCGATGACAAGGTGCTGTGCGAGTGGAATGGCCTCATGATCGCCAGCCTGGCCCGCGGCGGGCGCGTGCTCGGCGAGCAGAAGTATGTCGACGCGGCGAAAAAGGCGGCGCAGGCGATTCTCGACAAGCAGTACCTAGACGGCCGCCTGCACCGGTCCTACCGTGACGGCATCACGCTCGACAGGGCTTTCCTCAGCGACTACGCCAACGTCGTCGAAGGCCTGCTCGAGCTGTACGAGGCCACTTTCGACAAGCGCTGGCTCGACCACGCCGCCACGCTCAACAGCGCCGCAATCGAACACTTCTGGGACGACGACGCCGGCGGTTTCTTTTTCACGCCCGACGACCACGAGGAGCTCATCGCCCGCGCCAAGGACCTGCGCGACAACGCCGTCCCGTGCGGCAACTCGGTGCAGTTGATGAACCTCCTGCGGCTGGCGGTGATGCTGGACGACCAGCGGCTGCGCGACATGGCCGAGAAGCAGATGGGTGTTTTCGCCGCCGAGGTGCGCCGCATGCCGTGGGCGGCCGAGCGTTTTCTGGCAGCGGTGGATTTCGCCCACGCCCGGCCGGTGGAAATCGCCATCGTGGGCGACCCGCAGGACGCCGATACGCAGGCCCTGCTGCGCGTCGTGCACGAGACCTACCTGCCCAATCGGGTTCTGATGCTGCACGACCCCGGCCGGCCGGACGACAGCCCCGCCACGCCGCTGCTCGAGAACCGCAAGCTGCGCGACGGCCGGCCGGCGGCGTACGTCTGTCGGGACTTCGTTTGCCAGGCGCCCGTCACCACGCCCGACGCGCTGCGCGAGCAGCTCGCCACCCCGTAGCATCGGACGCGCAGCTCATTCGGCCGGCGGTGCCTTCGCGCGGTCGCCCGGCAGCCAGATCGTGAACCGCGTGCCGTGATCCGGGCGTGACTGCACGTCAATCCGACCCCGGTGCGCGTTGACGATGTGGTGCACGATCGCCAGCCCGAGCCCCGCCCCGCGCTGCTGCCGCACGCGCGAGTCCTCCGCCCGGAAGAAGCTCTGCCCGAGCTGCTGCAGCTGTTGCCGCGACATGCCGATGCCGCGGTCCTCGACCGAGATCACGGCGAGGTGCCCCTCGCGCTGCACGGCCAGGCGCACGTACTTGCCCTCGCCGCCGTAGCGGTACGCGTTCTGCAGCAGGTTCACCAGCACCTGTTCGATGGCCTGGGGGTCGGCTTCGATGGTGGGCAGGTCGTCGGCGAGCTCCAGCCGCGCGGTGAAGCCATCCTGTGCGAACTGCTGCTCGAACAACGACCACGCCTGGCGCGCGACCGCCGCCACGTCACAGGGCGCGAACTCGTACTGCTTGCGCCCCGACTGGATGCGCCCCATGTCGAGGATGTTGTCCAGCAGCGCTCCCAGCCGCTCGCTCTCACGCGTGATTGTCTGGTGATAGTCCCGCGCCCGTTCCGGGTCGCGCACCCGGCCTTCGGCCAGTGTCTCGGACAGCAGGCGAATCAGCGCCAGCGGCGTTTTCAGCTCGTGGCTGACGTCGGCGACGAAGCGGCTCTGCATGCGCGCCAGCTCGCGCTGTCGCGCAATGAGCCGGATCATCATCCAGATCACCAGCGTCCATGCCCCGGCCGTGCCGACCGCCGTCGCCAGCAGGATCCCGAGCCGCCGATTCGCCGCGTGTTGCAGCCGGGCGGCGACGGGAGGCGACGGCACCAGCACGCTGTGGCCGAACGCGGCGGTGAGGCGCACCAGCACGGTCTGCTCTTCGGTGACCTGGCGCCGGGCGACCTGCCACGTCGCGCCCTCGTCCGCCGGCTCCCAGTAGCGTTCGATCAACGGTCGCAGCGGGCTTGCCAGCGCCAGCCGCGCGTCGTCGCTGATCCGCCGCAGCGCGATCAGGATTGGTTCGCCGGCGGGGGTCTCCGCATTGATGAATGCGAGATGGTCGATCGGGGCCGCGCTGCCGAGGTCGGGCGACGCCAGCGTTTCGTCGAGGGTCGCGACGAGCGCCTCACGCTGGCGAACGCGCTTCGCGAGTTCGCGCATGACCTGGTCCAGCGCCGGCTCTCCTTCCAGGCCGAGCACCGTGAACTGCTCGCGCAGCCGCTCGAGCTCCCGCTCGCTGAGCCGCCCCGGGTGGTCGGTCAGAATCCCGTTGAGAAACAGCACGAACGTGTCATGTGCCCGATCGAACTCATGCGCCGCCAGCAGGGCGTCCACACGCTCGATTTCCGCTCGAAACGCATACCGGGCCAGCCCCGGCGTCGAGCGCAGCACCTCCGCCGCGTCGGCGAAAATGCGCGCCGCTCCCAGTGGGTGCCCCAGCTGCTGCTCGTACGCCGCCGACGAGAGCAGCGCTGCCGCCCGCGTCAGCGGATCCGAACTGCCCGTCAGGCGCTTGAGGTAGTCGAGCGCGCCGCCCGGCTCTTCTTCCTCCTGGGCCGCGACGGCGGCATCGTTCGCGTCACGCGGGTCGGGCAGCGGCTGGGTCAGCGGCGGCTGTGGGAGGTACAGCGCGACGTCCTCGTTCAACCACAGCGCCGTCAGGGGCCACTCGCGCTGCTCGGCGGCCCAGGTGTCCATGGCGTCCACGCCGCCCACGCGCCACACGTGCCCCGCCGCGTCGCAGGCCCGCTGCAGATCCGCCCGGATCGCGGCCTCGCGGCGGGCGGCGGCGGCGGTGGCGGCGTTGCGCAGGTCCGCCAGCTCGCGCTGCTGCAAGGCGCGACCCTGGCGATGTACGGACCAGATCGTCAGCCCGCTCAGCGCCAGGCTCACGACGATCACCACCACCAGAAAACGTGTTTCGACCGCTGCGCGCACACTGCTCCTCTATGGTTCGGGACCCGGCGGCAGCGGGCCGGGCGTTGGCTCCGGCTGTGGCCGCTGCAACAGATGCCATGCGTCCGCCGGTTCGAATTGCCGCAGCCGCTCGGCCAGGTGCCGCACCACCTGCTCGCGATACGGCTCGAGCAATGGCGCCAGGTCGATCGGCTCCTCCGGCTCGAACACCAGGGGGATCTCCTGTCCGGCGACCCGCGCCGTCAATATCGTCTTGTCGCCCGGCCCGTGCGTGCCAAAGACATACAGCAGCTCGTCCCGGACTTCGAGCCGCACGCCCAGGCCGGCATACGGCAGGCGTCCCGGCAAGAAGCCCGGCAGTCCGATCCCCAGCGTCCGGCTGAGAATCTCCGACAGCAGCACCCGTTCGATGTAGTCCGCGTCGCCCGCCATCGGCTGCGTCTCGATACGGGCGTCGAGCGAGACCAGTTCGTTGTTCACGATCGTCAGGTCGTCAATCGCTAGCCGGGCGGTGCCGGTGATCTGCCCCCAGCCCAGCGCGTCCGAGACCTCCGCCAGGGAGACCCCATCGCATACGCCCGCTAGGATGAGGCGCTCGATGCCGGCCTCGGACAGCTCGAGTGCACGCACCCGCAGCAGCAGTTCCGCCCCGACCTCCGCCAGGCCCCACGGGGCCAGCACATCGCCCAGCGCGACGCCCTCGAGCAGCCCGCGCAAGGCGATCCGCGTCGGGTGCCCATTGGTCAGCCGCAGCTCGCGCAGTTCGAGCTCGGGGACGCCGCCGTGCCAGGCCCGCGCGAGCAGCCCGCTCGTCAGCTCGGCCAGGTCGACGTCGTAGAGGTGGCCGCTGACCAGCACACGCCGCTGCCCGGCCTCTTCGCCGTAGCTCAGGGCCCCGCGAAACGAGCCGGAGCGCAGCTTCAGCCCCGTGACGTCGGCCAGCCCGACGACGTTGATCGGCATGTCGGGCACACCGAGCTCCACAAGATCGAGCTGCACGCCGTTGGCCCGCGGCGAGAAGACGACCTCCAGCGTCACCGGCTGCCCGGGCGTGTGCCCATTGAACCGGTCACACACCACCTGCGCGTAGCCCCGCTGCGGGTCGACGAATGAGATCTCACCGGCCGCCCCTTCAAACCGGGCCTGGAAACCCTCGCGCAGCAGCGTCAGGTCCATCCCGCGGAAAGTAACCCGGCGGGGGCCGTCCGGGTCGAAGCCCGGTCGCAGGCCGGAATCGACCACGAACCGGTAGTCCTCCCGCAGCCAGGTGCGGGCCGAGATTTCCGACCGACCGCCGGTGAGCGCGATCTCGTACGCATCCGGGTTGGCGGTGGTGGGGGTGTAGGTCAGGGCGGCGCGGTCGCAGGCGGCGGCCAGGTCACGCCGCTCGGGCAGCCAGACGCGGATGTCGCGAAAGGCGAACGAGGTGTGCGACAGCGGCAGCACCTGGCCGATGTCGCAGTCCATCTGAAGGCTCTCGCTCAGCACCTTCGCGCAATACTCGCGGTAGGCGTCGCTCCGCCAATACCAGGCGTAGCCACCGGTGACCAGGAGCGTGCCATAGGTCACCAGGGCGAGCAGGGCGAGCGCAATGACGCGGGCGCGCGGCATGGCGGCGATTGTAACGCGACATGCGGCGGCGTGTTATGCGAGGGCCGTCCGCCCGGGCGGACGCGGAGTGCGCCCGGCGACGCCCTGTGCGGCCATTCGATACCGCGCACGATACACAACTCCTGCTTCAGGCCCACGGGCACTCGGCCGATTTTATGGGTAACGACCCCTGCGCCGCCGGCGGCTCGTTGGTCACGGCGGGCGCCGGGTGACTGCCGACACACAGGAGTGAGCGAAATGAACCGCCTTCTTCTCGGCACTGCTGTCCTCGCCGTGCTCTGCGCCGCCTGCCAGCAAGCGGCGGTGCCGCGTCTGAACGCGCCGCCGCACGGCGTGGCCGAAGAGACGGCCGACCTGCAGGACACGCTGAGCCACATGATGGACAACGCGCTGCTCATCGACATGAGCATCTCGGACATCCACTTCGTCCCCAACCGCGCCATGCTCAACTCGCTGGGCGAGGAACGCCTCGAGCGCATTGCCGGCCTGATCGAGCTGTACGGCGGTGCGGTGCGGTTCAACTCGTACTCGACGGACGAGGATCTGCTCGAGCAGCGGACCGATATCGTGATCTCTTTCCTCGCGCAGCGTGGTGTCGACACCCAGGCCGAGGTTCTGAACCATGAGTTGCCCGGCGGCCGCGGTATGGATGCCAAGCAGGCCATCCTCATCAAGGCCAACGAAGCCACCTACAAGCCCAAGGCCCAAGGCGAGGGCGGCATGATGATCGGCGGGGGCAGCCCGCGTCCCTAGACCGTCTCACAGGAGTGCGAACGTGAGCACCGTAACCCGGCGAATCTGCGCCATTGGCGCGATTGTGACCTGCGTCGTGATCGTGGCGTGCACCACCACCGAGGAGCGCTACAGCGCGCCCGGGGCGTTGCCGACCCACAAGGCCAACATGGCACCGCAGCTCAATGCCGCCACACACGCGGCCTATGGCGAACTCTGCGAGCGTCGTGGCGACCTCGAGCGCGCGGTCGAGCAGTATCAGCAGTCGCTCGAACTCCAGCCGCAGTCGGTCGCCGTGCGCAACCGTCTGGGCGTCACGCTCAACAAGCTGGGCGAGCACGAAGGGGCGACGTCGCAGTTCCGCCGCGCCCTCGTGCGGCATCCGGGCCTGGCCTACCTGCACAACAACCTCGGTTTCAGCCTCTACCTGGAGCAGAAGTACGCCGAGGCCGAAGAGCATTTCCTTCGCGCGCTGCAGATTGAGCCGGAGTTCCGCCGGGCGCAGATGAACTACGCCCTGGTGCTGGCGCGGCAGGCCAAGTACGACGAGGCCTACGAAGCGTTCGAGGTGGCAGTTGGTCCGGCCGACGCGCATTACAACGTCGCGGTCGTGCAGGCCGAGGCGGGCCATTATGCCGGCGCCGCGCAGTCGCTCGAGTTGGCGCTCGAAGCCAACCCGAACCTGGCCGAGGCCCGCGACCAGCTCCGGCAGATCTCGGTTCTCGCCGCCCGCGAGGAGGAAGCCGAAAAGGCCCGTGCCCTGGCCGAAGAGGCGCGCCTGGCTGCTGAAGAAGCTGAGCTGCGCCGCTGGGCCGCGGAGCGGGAGGCGGAACGTCTCGCCGCCGCCGAGGCGGCTCGCCAGGGCGAGGGCGACAACGTCGAGATGGCCGCGAGCTTCGAGGCGTTCACCATGCCCGGCAACCCGGGGGCCAGCTTCGTGAGCTTCTGGACGAACGACTCGCCGCTGGGCCGGCTGATTCGGGTGTTCGACCGCATCGAGGGGCTGCTCGCCGTGGCCGAAGGCGCGATGCCGCCGCCGGGAACACCAACGGCCCAGGCGACGTCGCCGGCGCTGCAGGTCCGACTGGTGCAGGACTTCGACGATTTGCTGCATGCGGTCGCGACCAACGCCCCGTGGACCGAGGACTGTCTAAACGAGTGGGAGCAGATGCTCGGTCTGCCCGACGAGTGGGACTGGCGCTAGGCCCATACCGAAGACACGACCACGCCCGCAGCTGTCTCCCGCGAGCAGCGCGGGCGTTGCCTTGCGCTGCCACGGCCCGGGCGCCGCGTTTGGCATCATCCTTCGTCGCGCCGTCGCTTCGTCGCTGGCGGTCCAATTCACCCCGCGCGATCCTTCATTCTTCGTCGCGGCCCGTTATCATGACGGCTTCGCCGATCCCCATCATGGAGGTGACCATGTCTTGTCTGGCGCGGTTGTGCGTGCTTTGTGGGTGCTTGTGGGTGATGGTGCCGGCGGACGCCGCGACGATCCGGCCGCGCGGCACCGCTGACCTGCTGGTCGACCTGGCCCGCGATTACGGCCTGCAACAGCGCGGCCGCCAGACGCCCGCCGACGTGGCACACGTCCGGTGCCTGCTCGAAGCCGCCGTCCGCCTCGCCCCGGACAACGCCGACGCCCACGCCTGGCTGTACGAGCTGGCGGTCCTGGCCGGCGATGACGCCGCCGCGGCCGCCGCGCTCGACGGGCTCGTGCGTTCCGACCCGGTGCACGAGGGCGGGTTTCAGCGCTGGCTCGATGTCCAGCTGCGCCAGCGCCAGACCATCGAGCAGCGCCGCGCGTGGCTCGACGAGCTCGCCACCAGCGAGCGGCCCGACCCGCTGCACGCCATGATTCACGTCGCGCGGGCCCGTCTCGCGCTCGAGCAGTTTGATCGGGCCGCGGCGCGCGAGCACATCGAGTGCGCGCTCGCCCGGGCGCCCGCCAACCTGGCCGCCAACGTCCTCGCACTCGAGACGCTGCCGGATGACGCGCCGCCGGGGCGCCGCCTGGCCGCGACGTTGAACGTGCTCGCACTCGCCCCGTTCTCGATTGCCACGGTATGGCAGGCCGCTTCCTTGCTCGACCAGCACGGCCTGACCGCCGAAGCCGATCAGCTCTATAACTATGGCCTGTCCATCCACAAGGCCGCCGGCCGCGGTCCCTTGCCCGGAGACTTCGTGCTGGCGCTGGCGCGGCACGCCTTTGCGTCCGGAAACCTCGACGAGGCGATTCACCTCGCCCGCCAGGCCGTTTACGCCGACCCGCGGCATGCGGCCGAGGCCGGTTTGTATCTGTACTACCTGCTGGAGAAGAACGCCTCCGGGCTGGGCGACAATGTAGCGCGGCAGCTCGGCGAGCGTTTCGCCGAGTTGCGCGACCCCGCTGACTGGCCGACCAACGAGATTGCCCAGGCGGCCTGGTTCTACTGCACCATCGATCAGCAACCCGACCGCGCCCTGATGCTGGCGCGGGGGGCCGCCGAACGGACGCCGGACGATACCTTTGCCCGACGCGTGCTGGGCTGGGCCCAGGCGCTGAACCTCGACCTCGACGCCGCGATTCGCACGCTGCGTCCGATCGCCAGCGAAGATCCCTTCGCCGCCTACAAGCTCGCCCAGGTGCTCAGCGAGCAGGGGGACGAAGCCGCCGCCCGGGCCGTGATCGACGCACTCGATGCCTTCGTTGGCCGCGGGCCCGCGGCCGACCTGCTCGCCAGTCTGCCTTGGTACGCCGCGACGACCCAGCCCACGACCCAGCCCACGACGCAACCGACCACGCGGCCGGCGCGCGTAACCGCCGCGCGGGCGGCCTTGCGGAAAGCCTGGTCGTCGTTTGACCAGCGAATCCTCGAGTTTCACGAGGATCCGTCCCGCTTCCTCGCGGTCGAGATCGACATGCCCGAGCGCAGCCTGCTGCCCGGCTGCCCGTGGCGTGCGATCTTCCGGCTGCGGAACATCGGCCCCTTCCCGATCACGCTCGGCCCGGACGGTATGGTGAATCCCGTCTTCGTGCTTTCATTCAAAATGGAGGGCGACCGCGAGCGCGCCTATCCCGCCCTGATGACCGTCAATGTCGACCGGGCCCAGGCGCTCTACCCGACCGAGTCCGTCAGCGTCGAACGCACCCTCGACGTCGGCCCGCCACGCCGCGTCGCCCGCGCCACCCCGCAGAAGCTGCAGCGCATCCAGGTGAGGGCGCTGCTCGACGCGGTGCGCGCGGGAGCCGAGCGGTGGCTGCTCAGTCCCGGTGGTGTCGCCGTCCGCCCGCTGTACTTCAATCGCGTCCCCATGGCGACCGGCCGTGACGCCCTGCGCGGCCTGTTCGGGGCGGTGGCGAGCGACGCCCGCAGCCGGCGGTTCTGGGGGCTGGAGGTCATGGCCGAACTGGTCGGGGAGCACCAGCGGGCCGCGCTGCAACGTCTCGAGTACACGCCGACGCGCGTACCGGCCGACCGCATGGAGGAGGCCCTGCAGACCCTCCTCTCGAGTGACTCGTGGGAGTCGCGCGTGCGCACGCTCGAGGCCCTCCAGATCATGGGGCTCAGCGATGCCATGGTCGCCGGCGTCGAACAGTGCCTGGAACACCGCCACTGGCTGGTGCGGCTGATGGCGGCCCGGCTGTTGGCGCGGCAGGGCGCGTCGTTGGCCGATCGCATGGCGGGCCTGGCGAAGAACGACCCCGACGATCTCGTGCGACGATTCGCCGACAGCTACGTCCGCAAGTGGTCGCCCGCCGAGAAGCCCTCAAGCGAGGCCGAAAACGGCCGATAATGAGTGGTATGGCATCCGCCGGCGGGTCGCGTTGACGTTGACCGCGCGGCGCTGGTACAAGATGCGTTTTGCCGCCGGTGCGGTCGGGCGGCCTGTGTCTCGGCATTGTCTGGCAGTGGACGATGGGGAAGCGGAATCAGAAGCTTCAATTGCTGGCGGGGGTCGTACTTGTCGGTGTGCTCAGCGCCGGCTGCACGATTCAGCGTGACCTCGCCGCTTGGCGGCTCGATCGTGGCGAGGCAGCGCTGCGCGACGAGCAACTCTCGGCTGCGCTCGCGGAGTTCCGTGAAGCCGTCCGGCTCGACCCGACGTATGCCGCTGCCCATTACAAGCTCGGCATCGCGCAGAAAGAGAGCGGCGATTGGGAAGCGGCGGCCGAAGCGCTCCAGGAAGCCGTTCGCCTCGACCCGACGCAGGTCGAACCCATCTTCGAGCTCGGCGAGGTTTATCGCCTGCTGGACAAGCTGACCCAGGCGATCCGCGCCTACCTGCTGGCCGTAGAGTTGGCACCGCGCGACTTCGATCTCCGGTACCGTCTGGCCACGTGTTACCATCAGACGGGTGCTCTCGAGCAGGCTGTTGAGCAATATCGCGCGGCCGTAACGCTGCGCCCCGACAACGCCCACATTCGCAGCAACCTGGGGGCTGCCCTCGCGACGCAAGGCCGCGCGTACGAAGCGATCAAGGCGTACAAGGAATCACTCGAGTGCAACGATGCCCAGCCGGTCGTGCTGGTCAACCTCGCCACCGTCTACCTGAACCAGGAGCGCTGGGAAACCGCCCGCCGCGCACTGAACAACGCCATCGAGATGGCCCCCGACCTGTCTTCCGCTCACGAGCGCCTCGGTTACTGCCTCTGGCGCGAAGGGGATTACGATGCTGCCGAGGCCGCCTATCGCCGGGCGATCACCTGTAACAGCAAGAACGCGGCGGCCCATGCCGGCGTCGGTGTTGTCCTCATGACGCGTTACCTGGACGACCCGGCGCAGGTCGCCCTGCGTGACCGGGCTGTCGAAAGCTGGCACCGCAGCCTCGAGCTCGACCCCGACCAGCCCAAGCTCCGCGAGCTCGTCGAAAAGTACCGCCCCAGGCGCGAGTCGCCGCTGCTGCTGCTCGAAGATTGAAAACCCCCGTCGCCGATTCCCTTGCGGTCCGGCTGCGGTACAATTCCGCCGCCGCGACTGCGACACGCCGCGGTTGTCGGTCGCCCTTTTCCGGATTCGCCAGACGTGGCCACTGATCACCCTTTCGAGATTCTCGCGCAACCCGATGACACGAGCTGCGGGCCGACCTGCCTGCACGCCGTCTATCGCCACTTCGGAGAACAGCTCCCGCTCGAGCAGCTTCTCGATGAAGTTCGCATGCTGGAAGCCGGCGGCACGCTCGCCGTCTTCCTCGGCTGCCATGCGCTGCGCCGCGGCTATCGTGCCACCATCATCACGTATAATCTGCATGTCTTCGACCCGAGCTGGTTTGGCAGTGGCGGCACCGACCTCGCCGAGCGCCTCGAAGCCCAGGCCCGTGTCAAACCCGACCCCAAGCTCCAGTTCGCTACGGCGGGCTACCTTGAATTCCTGCGCCTCGGCGGCGTGATCCGCTTTGAAGACCTCATCGGCGATGTGCTGCGCCGATACCTCCGTCGCGGCCACCCCATCATCACGGGGCTCAGCGCCACCTTTCTGTACCGCAGCCCGCGCGAGATCGGCAACAGTCAATACGACGACATTCGCGGCGCCCCTGTGGGCCACTTCGTCGTGCTTTGCGAATACCCCGTCGGCACCGGGCAGGTGCTGATCGCCGATCCGCTGCACCCCAACCCCGTGTCGGAAACCGGACTCTATGCCGTCGGGATTAACCGCGTGATCAATGCGATTCTGCTCGGCGTACTGACCTATGATGCGAACCTGCTGGTGATCAGACCGGCCACGGCGCCCGCGCGCCGCGCCTGAGGACCTTGCGTGCAGAGTCTCATCGTCGTCGATAATCCCAGGAACTGGCCGCTGCGCGTACCGAACATCCCGGTAATCAGCGGTCGTGCCTACCTGACGCACGCCGAGTACAGCCTCTGGCGCCGCGTAAAGGTGTTCAATCTGTGCCGGTCCTATCGCTACCAGAGTGTGGGTTACTACGTCTCGTTGCTGGCCATGGCCCGTGGCCACACCCCGTTGCCCAGCATCACGACCATCCAGGACATGCGCTCGCCGACGCTGGCCCGTGTTGTCGCCGGCGACCTGGACGAACTGATCCAGAAGCGCCTCCGCCGCTTGCGTTCAGACGCCTTTCGGCTCAGCGTGTACTTTGGCCGGAATGTTGCCAGCCAGTACGACGACCTCAGCATGCGGCTCTTCCGTCTCTTCCAGACGCCGTTGCTGCGGGTCGATTTCCGCCGGCAGGCCGACGAGTGGCGCCTCGAGAAAGTTCGCCCCCTGGCGGCCAGTGACGTGCCCGAGTTCCATCATGAATTCGTCATCGAGGCCGCGACGGCGTTCTTCGCCCGCAGCCGCGTGCCACGCAGCCACGCCCGGCACACGCGCTACGATCTCGCCGTCCTGCGCGACGAGAACGAGATGCCCCCGCCGTCGGACAACAAGGCGCTGCAACGCTTCGTGGCTGCCGCCCGCCGGGCCCAGATCGGTGTCGAGTTCATCGACCGCCACGACGCCGCGCGCCTCGCGGAGTTCGACGGCCTGTTTATCCGCGAGACCACCCGCGTCGATCACCACACGTACCGGCTGGCGCGTCGCGCCGCCGCCGAGGGACTCGTCGTGATCGACGACCCGGATTCGATTATCAAGTGCACCAACAAGGTCTACCTTGCCGAGCTGCTGGCGCACCAGCGTGTCGCCGTGCCACAAACGCAGATCGTGCATCGCGAGAATCGCGAGCGCATCGCGAGCACGTTCGCGTTTCCCTGCATCGTCAAGCAGCCCGACAGCTCGTTCTCCGCCGGCGTGTTCAAGGCCGACGACCGGGCCGCGTTCGACGAACTTCTCGATCGGCTGTTGGAAGAGTCGGAGCTGCTGATCGTGCAGGAATTCGTGCCGACCGACTATGATTGGCGCGTCGGCGTGCTGGGCCGCGAGCCGCTCTTTGCCTGCAAGTACCACATGGTCGCGGCGCACTGGCAGATCGCCCACCAGCAGGCCGGCGCCACCACCTACGGCCGCGTCGAGGCCGTGCCGATCGGCGATGTCCCGCGTGTCGTGCTGCGCACTGCGCTCCGTGCTGCCAACGCCATCGGTGACGGTCTCTACGGCGTTGATGTGAAGCTGGTCGGCAAGCGGGCGCTGGTCGTCGAGGTCAATGACAACCCGAGCATCGACGCCCGCAACGAGGATGCCCTCATGGGGGACGAGCTCTACGACCGCATCGTGCAGTTCTTCATCGAACGCATCGAAGCCCGCCGGAGCAACGGCAAGCGAGGCCCCGCATGACACCGCCGCTGCACCTGTTCGAGGGGTTTGGTGTCGAGCTCGAGTACATGATCGTCGACCGGGGAACGCTCGACGTTCGGCCGATCACCGACGAAGTGCTCAAGCAAATCGCCGGCGTCTACACTGCCGAGGTCGAGCGCGGTGAGCTGCGCTGGTCGAACGAGCTCGTGCTGCACGTGATCGAGCTCAAGACAAACGGCCCGGCGGCCACGCTGGCTGGGCTGAGCGACGTCTTCCAACGTGACGTTGAGACGATCAACGCCTTGCTGGCGCCTGCCGGTGCGATGCTCATGCCGACGGCCATGCACCCCTGGATGAATCCGCACACGCAGACCGTGCTCTGGCCACACGAGTACAGTCCCGTGTACGCGGCGTTTGACCGCATCTTCTCGTGCCAGGGGCACGGCTGGTCCAACGTGCAGAGCACGCACCTGAACCTCCCGTTCGCCGACGATGAGGAATTCGGTCGCCTGCACGCCGCGATTCGCCTCGTATTGCCGATCCTGCCGGCACTCGCCGCCAGCTCACCGATCGTCGACGGACGGCGCCATCGCATGGCCGACGCTCGGCTCGAGTTCTATCGTCACAACGCCCGTCGCATCCCGGCGGTTACCGGCCGCGTCATCCCGGAAGACGCGGCCAGCCGCCGGGAGTATGAAGAGCGCATCCTTGAGCCGCTGTACCGCGCGATCGCGCCGCACGATCCCGGGGGCGTGCTGCAATACGAGTGGCTGAATGCGCGCGGGGCCATCGCGCGCTTTGAGCGCAGCACAATCGAGATCCGCCTGCTGGACATTCAGGAGTGTCCGCGGGCCGACGTCGCGGTTCTCCAGCTCGTGGTCGGCGCGTTGCGCGCACTCGTTGCCGAGGAATGGGCCGGCTACGACGAGCAGCGCGCTTTCCCGCTCGAACCACTGGAGGCGATCTTGCTGCGCTGTATCGAGCGCGGCGACCGGGCGCCCCTCGATGCCCCTGCGTACGCCGCCGCATTTGGCCTCCGTGCGTCCAGTCCCACTGCCATTGAACTCTGGCAGCACCTCTACGACGCGTGCATCTCGGCGGACGACACCGTCCCGACGACAGAGACGCTGCGCGCAATCCTGTCGCACGGGTGTCTTGCACGGCGTATTGCGGCTTCTGTCGGCGAGGCGCCGACGCACGCACAGCTCATGGCGACGTATGCCGAGCTGTGCGACTGCTTGCGGACGGGGCGTCTTTTCGGCGTTGCCTGACCGCCGGCGGCCGCGGCGCTTGTCACGTGCGGCCGCTCGTGGCACAATCGCATCCGGTGTGGTCAGACGGGGGCGCGAGACGGGGGAGGAAGAACGCGTTGGGAGGATCCCATGAGCCGCGTCGCATTGTGCATCCTGATGGCGACGGTCGCGCTGCTGCCGGCCTGTCAGAAACCGACCCCCGAATACGCCGCCTGGCAGCCGGTTGAGAAGGAGTACAGCCGGCCGCTGCCGCCGGGGCAGCTCGCCCTGCGCAAGATCGACCCGGCGCAATACCCAGACTTCCGCCCGGGCTTCCATCGCACGCCGGCGCTGCGCGACGCCGTGCGCCACAGCCTGGCGTACCTGGGCAAGGATTCGAGCCGGCGCTACTTTCCCTATCTCGACATCACGCGCGCCCGCGCCGTCGCATCGCTCGAACGCTTCCTGGCCCTGCTGGAGACGAGTCCGTCCGCAGAGGTGTTCGACGCGGCCATTCGCCGCGAGTTCGACGTCTATACCTCCGTCGGCTGCGACAATGAGGGCACGGTCTTCTTCACCGGCTACTACACGCCGATCTTCGAGGGCCGGCGCGAGCGCAGCGGCGAATTCCGCTACCCGCTTTACAGCCTGCCTCCCGATCTGGTCAAAGACGAAGAGGGCCAGACGCTCGGCCAGCGTCTGCCCAGCGGCGAGTTCGACCCGACCTACCCGACCCGGCGGCAGATCGAAGAGGGGCGGCTGCTCGACGGGCTCGAGATCGCGTGGCTCAGTGACCCGTTCGAAGCATACGTGGTCACCGTGCAGGGCTCGGCCAAGCTGCGGCTCTCGGACGGCACGATGCTCGAGCTCGGCTACGCCGGCAACAACGGCCGCGAGTACACGCCCATCGCCGCGGCGATGATAGCCGACGGGGTTATCGGACGCGATGAATTGTCGCTCCAGAAATTGCTCACGTATTTCGAGCGGCATCCCGACGAGGTCTACCACTACGCGTGGAAAAACGACCGCTACGTCTTTTTCCAGGAAGCCCCCGGCGGCCCGTTCGGCAGCCTCAACACGCCCGTCACGCCGATGTACAGTGTTGCGACCGATAAGGCCGTCTTCCCGCGGGCATGCATTACGTTCCTAACTTGCGATCTGCCCCAGCGTTATGGCACGCAGGTCGTCGAGCGCGCTTACGCCGGCTTCGCGCTCGATCAGGACACCGGCGGGGCGATCCGGGCGGCGGGTCGGTGCGATGTCTACATGGGGATCGGACCTTCCGCCGAGGCCCTCGCCGGCCGCACGGGCTCTGAAGGGCGCCTGTACTATATCTTCCTCCGGGAGCGTGACCGGGTCGCGGGGCCGGATTCTCCTTGACGGCGGTCGTTCGGCCGAAAACAATAGTTAGCGAGTCATCGATAGCTCCTTTTTCGCATTGGCTGGAAGGAGACCCGGGAACAAGAGCCCGAATCGATCAACAACGACACTCGGCCAAAGATCATCAATATCGCGGATTATCGTTCATTCCTTTGATTCACCGCGGCCGGGCGAAGTTGTGGGGTCTTGGTATGTACCCGCAACGAGGTGCCCAGATGTACGACTACAACAACAAAGCCATCGCATCGCTCGCAGCCCAGCTCAAGCGCGGCCCCAAGCGCCTGCGCCTGCGCCAGCTGCTCAGCATCGAATTTCTCCTGTCGGTCGTCGAGGTCGGCAAGGACTATCCCTATGACTTCGTCTGCTTCGGCCTGACCGGCTTCCGGCCCACCCGTCGCGACGAGTACAGCCGGCTGCTGGGGGGCGAAGAGCTGATTGGCGACCTGGTGGGTCTGGCCGAGGACCTCAGCGAAGACGCCGACATCCGCGTCAGCACCTGGCTTGGCCGGCTCCTGACGGTCGAGGAAGTCGCCGAGCGGTTCGATGTCAGCACCAAGACCATTTTCCGCTGGCGCCGCCGTGGCCTGGCGGGTTGGAAGTTCCGCTTCGCGGATCGGCGTATGCGGCTGCTGTTTCCCGAGCGCTGCGTGCAGCGTTTCGTGGGGCAGAACGCCGCGTTGGTGAATCGCGGCAGCAGCTTCTCGCAGCTCAGCAAGGCCGAGCGCGTCAAGATCATCGAGCGGGCGCAGGAGCTGGCGGCCGAGAGCGACTGCACCGTCAACGCGGTGGCCCGCACGATTGCCGAGGAGGTTGGCCGGGCGGTCGAAACGGTCCGGCTGATTCTCAAGAGCTACGACGATGCCCGCCCGGGCGCGGGGATCTTCAACCGGTCGGCGCTGGAACTCGAGCAGAACGACCAGCGCCTCGCCGTGTGGGAAGCCTACGTCGACGGGGCGACGGTCGAGGCCATCGCCACGCGTTTCGACGGCACGATCGAATGGGCGTACCGCACGATTACGGAAATGCGGGCGCGCGAGCTCCGGGCGCGCAAGATCGAGTACGTGCCCAGCGATGAATTCACGCAATCCGATGCCGACGCGTTCATTCTGGGCACGCCCGACCATGCTCTGCGCCAGCCACTGGATCGCAACGGCAAGCGCACGCCGACGGGATTGCCGCCGTACCTGGCGCAGCTCTTCCGCATCCCGCTGCTCACGGCCGAGGGCGAGGTGCACCTGTTCCGCAAGCTGAACTACCTGAAGTTCAAGGCGAACCAGGCGCGGGACGCGCTCGATCCCGAGTTGGCCCGGCCGGTGGAGCTCGACCGCATCGAAAACCTGCTCGCCGACGCCAACGAGGTGAAGAACGAGATCGTCCAGGCGAACCTGCGGCTGGTGGTTGGCATCGCCAAGCGGCACGTCTCGCCGACGAACGACCTGTTCGAGCTGATCAGCGACGGCAACGTTTCGTTGATGCGCGCGGTCGAGCGTTTTGACTACTCGCGCGGCTTCAAGTTCAGCACTTACGCGTCGTGGGCGATCATGAAGAACTTTGCCCGCTCGGTCCCGGAGAAGCGCCATCACCTGGAGCGCTACCAGACCGGCTGGGACGAGTTTCTCACCACCGCGGTCACGCACGAGGCCGAAGAGGCCGACGCCGGGTACGCCTCGGCCCTGCGGCATGCGCTGGACAAGATGCTCGCGACGCTGGATCAGCGCGAGCGCCGCATCCTGCGTTTCCGCTACGGGCTTGACGATCACGGCCAGCCGCAGACGCTGGAGCAGATCGGCCAGCAGTTCGGCGTGTCGAAGGAGCGCATCCGCCAGCTCGAATCGCGGGCGATGGACAAGCTCCGCGTCGAATTCCGCAGTGACATCCAGCGCCTCCTCGGCGTCTGACGCGGCAGGTTGCGGCCTCTGGCAGGGCGTTGCTCTGCCTTGCCCTGCTGCGGCCGCGCCCTGTGGCGAGCGAATAGGGCAGACGTCGTTCCGCGGGTAAATGGTGGAGCGCTCCTTGGCGGCCCCGCGCCGGGAGGTTAAGCTGAAAGCGATCAGGGCGAAGGGGCCGGCCGAGTTCGGTCGACCTGCCAAGAGAAGGCCGAAAAGACGCGCACCAGGCGCCCCGGACGAAGAAGACGTGTGCCGCAGATTGGGGGGCTGTCACATTTCCCTCCCACATCTTCTACATCGACGCACATCCATGCATGGGAAGGAGAGTGCCCCTTGCGTATCGCCGTTACATCTGTTCGAGCGATCTTGTTCACCGTGTGTCTGTTGTCGTGTGCCGGTTGTGCAATCCAGCGATCGGTGCCACCACTGCTCGCCGAGATGCCCGCCATCGAAGAGCCGACCGCGCTGGAGCGACTGCTGATCCCAGTCCCCACGCCGCCGCAAACCCGATCGATCAAGCTGACGATCACGATTCCGTACCAGGAGAAGATCGTCGCAGAAGACGACGCAGTCATGCGCGAAGGCGCGACGTTGACCAAGGGCGCGTCGGCGGTGATCGGTCCGCCGGCCTCCGAATACACGCGGACCCCGGAGCCAGGAAGGAACGCGCCCGTCACCGACGAGCAGAACCTGGAGTATCGCACCGTTGGCTATTTCCATCGAATCGAGCAGTACCTCGAACGGGGCCTGCTCCGGCTCGGCCTGCACGTGACGGACCGCACGAAGTTCGAAGCCAACCTCCGTGACCTGCTCGATATCCCTCCCGGCCAGGACACGGAACTGATGCTGACGGACATTCCAGAAGCGATCCGGTCCGTACAGGCAACCGGCCTAGACTGCGACTACATCCTCCAGGTGAACGAGGTGTCGCTCGGTGCGTTCGAGGGCGAGCCGCTCCATTTGGGCACCCTCCCCGAAGTCCAGCGTGCACTGCGGGACAATCCCGGCCTTCGGGTGGCCGAAGGAGGTGGCCCACATGCCATCCCGCTGACGATCAGGCAACCATGGCTCCAGGCACGTCTGAATGCCAAGCTGATTGATGTTCGGTCCGGCTCGATTGACTGGATCGGTGAGCATAGCCTCGAGTCGCTAAACATCCTGGAAGCGGGTTTGCAGATCCGCATTGATATCCGCAAGAGGCCGACGAATGCCGCCACCAAAGTAAACGCTGCTAAAGCACATAACGACCGCGTGCGCGAAGCACACAGCGGCGTAAAGGCGCGGCGGGACAGCCTGATCAGTGCGTATCGTGATGCGATGAGCCCGAAGATCCACCAGGGGACACAGCAGGAATTCGACGAATTCAAGGAGCAGGTTCAGCGCCGCTGGCAGCACACCATCGACCGGGCGAAGGAGGCCTACGCAATCGCGGTCTCCCACTACGAGTCAGTCAGCCGCAATCGCCCGCCCGAGGCCGAGGAGAACTGGGTGTATGCCTACGACGTGGATGCCCCCATCGTCACGCCGGACTTGCGGCGGGGCAACACGCCGGAAGAGGAAGATCGGCTGCGGCTCGAGCACGAGAACGCGTTGCTGTCGCGGCTGGCACAGGACCTGCTGCGGACGGTGCGCACTGTCAGGTGAGCGCGCGACGTGCCGGGAGGGCTCGTGCTGTGCTCAACGCCGGGCGGCGATTCATAGGCCCGGGAGCCCCCCACCATTGTCGCACACCCCCGATTCCGCGATTCCCGCCGCATGACGCCGAAACCTGTGCTATCTTAGAAATAGGTGCGGCTGGCTCGCCCCGGGCCGGCGAGCGCATGGCAAGACCGCGCCACGCCGTGGGTGTCGGCGGTTACGGCTGTGTTTCGGGCCAGGCCGTGTTTCATGAGTGCAACGTGCCTTTCTCGCCGGCCCCCGCCTGGGAGTCTCGCGTTGAACGAGCGGCAGCGATTCCTGCACGTCCGCGCCGGGGGCGATGTCGCCGGGCAGGCTGCGGTGACCGATCTGCTTGCACGCCGCCTGGCGACGGTGGTTGAGCTCTTCGAGCATTTCAGCGGCACGCCGGTAATCGTCAGCAGCACATGCTCCTTAAGCAGCGGCGCCCCGGCGTCAGGCCCCGGTGGCCCTGGGCTGAACACCCACGTCGACGCGGACGGCACGCCACGCCCACACAACGAGGCAACCTTTGCCGAACCGTGCCGGGGTTGTACGGCCCGTGGTGAGTGTATGCGGCACTGGCCGGGCCA
Organism: uncultured Planctomycetales bacterium; assembly: GCA_964448675.1. Classification (GTDB taxonomy): domain Bacteria; phylum Planctomycetota; class Phycisphaerae; order UBA1845; family Fen-1342; genus CAYUZU01. Next base: position 47,801 of record CAYUZU010000026.1, on the reverse strand, counting down.
TCTGGCTGAACTACGCAGAACGCGCCAGGCACACTGGCAGCGTTGCGCTGCCCGCCACCTGCTGGGTGTTGTGCCGTTGTGGTGGGATGGCGCGATCGTTGCGGCGTTGCGCATGGTGTGCGACCGCCAGACCGAGATCCCCACGTTTCTCAAGCGACTCGAGTTGCTCGAGTTACTGGGATGGGCCTGCAGTGGATGGAGCGCGGCGCAGGCCGGTAGCGGTGAGCGTCGCCCGCAAGGTGATTCCCCGAAGGCTCGACCGGTACATCCCGCCGTCCAGGAGGCCATCGATGTGCTCGACCACAGCACGACCGACGCGAGCCTCTCGGTGACGGCGTTGGCGCGGCAACTCGGCATCAATGCGACTTATCTCGGGCACCTGTTCCGCACGCAGACCGGCCTGACGGTGCGCCGCTACGTGGCCCAGCGCCGCATCGAGCTTGCCAAGCGCCTCCTGGCGACGACGGACTGGCAGGTCAAGCGGATCGCCTACGAAACCGGTCATCGCACGGCAGACTGGTTCAGCCACGTTTTTCGCGAAGAGACCGGACTGACACCGCTGGCGTACCGGCGGCAGTCGCGAAAGCGATCGGGTGAAGCGCGCAATCCGCACAAGCGCCCCGGCGCATCTTGAATTGACCGTTGTGATCTTCGATGCGTATTGCTGGGCTGTCATTATCGCGCACACTATCACTTGGTGTTCACGGAAGGCTGATGCACGGAGTAGCGGCGCAAGCCGCGCTGGTCTCGCGTGCAGGGAAGCACCCATCGCTGAACGGAAGCTCGTTTGAAAAGGAGGCTGAGCATGCGCACGTTCGCACTACTGGCCACTGCGGCGCTCATCGTGAGCCCGGCGCTGGCCGACTGGAACGAGGGGGACCCGTACAAGATGCACTACCCGCAGATGCCCGACCCGGGTGGCTGGGACGTTGACTTCACGAGCAACCTCCTGGCTGACGACTGGATGTGCATCGAGAGTGGTCCGGTGACGGATGTCCACTTCTGGTACTCGTGGCAGGGCGACCTGATCGGCGAGATCGAGTCGATCGGGGTCAGCATCCATGAGAACATCCCCGATCCGAATCCCGACGATCCGGACACGTTCAGCATGCCCGGTCCCGAGCTCTGGTTCCGCGAGTTCTTGCTCGGCGAGTTCACCACCCGGTTCTGGGGCGACGGCCAGCAGGGCTACCTGTACCCGCCCGACGAGGCCATTCCCAACGATCACTTCCAGATCTGGCAGTGCAACATCATCGAGATTGTCGAGCCGTTCTTCCAGGAACGCGATCAGATCTACTGGCTGGACCTGTCGGTTACGACCACCGCGGGTACCAACGCCGGCTGGAAGACGTCCATGTCGCCGCAGTTCATGGACGACGCGGTCTACCTGGACCCGACCGGCGGTTTCCGACCGCTGTTTGATCCGCGGCCACCACACGAATCACTGGATATGGCCTTCGTAATCACGCCGGAGCCAGCCGCATTTCTGCTGATTCTGGCAGGGGCGACGGTTGCTCTACGCCGGAGGGATTGAGGGCCGTAGGGGGCGGCACGGCGCCTGTTGATACCTGGGGCGACGCCGACCGGGCGTCCGTGCCGTATGAAATCCTGCTGTCTTGGGGGGCATGCGGCGGGTCGAGCACTCCTCGGCCCGCCGACCTCTGCGATTATCCGTGATCAGTTGTCCATTCTCAGTGGAGTACAAGACGCGTTGTTGCTCAATGGAACGTCTACTGACAACGGACAACTCAGAACTGATCATTGATCATTGAGACCTGTCTTCACACGCCCCGCAGCTTGTGGCCGAGCTTGAGCTTCTTTGCTTCGAGGTAGCGGCGGTTGTGCTCGGTCGCGGGGATCTCCAGCGGCAACTGCTCAACGATCTCCAGCCCGTAGACTTCGAGCCGGCCGATCTTCTTGGGGTTGTTGGTCAGCACGCGGATCTGCTCCAGGCCGACGTCGCGCAGGATCTGCGCGCCGATGCCGTAATCACGCCGATCCGCTGGAAAGCCCAGGATTTCGTTGGCCTGCACCGTGTCGAGCCCGCCGTCCTGCATGCGATACGCGTGCAGCTTGTTCTCCAGGCCGATGCCGCGGCCCTCCTGCCGCAGGTAGACCAGCACACCATGATCCTCCTGCGCGATCATCTCCATCGCAGTGCGCAACTGCAACCCGCACTCGCAACGCAGCGATCCGAACACGTCGCCGGTCAGGCACTCCGAATGAACCCGCACCAGCGCCGGCCTGGTCACCGGATGAAGCACCCCGTTCTGGTCGATCTCGCCGATGCCGCCGCGGCACAGCGCCACGTGCGTGTGGTTGTCGGTACGGGCGCGATACGCCACCAGCAGCCAGTCGCCGAACTCGTTCTTGAACGGAATACTCTCGACCCGCTCGATCAGCCGCTCGCCGCGCATCCGATAGTCGATCAGGTCGGCGGTGGTGCACATCTTGAGTTGATGCTGCTTGCAGAACTCGATCAACTGCGGCACGCGGGCCATGGTCCCGTCTTCGTTGAGAATCTCGATCAGCGCCGCCCCCGGCAGCAGCCCCGCCAGCCGACACAGGTCCACCGAGCCCTCCGTCTGGCCGCCGCGCACCAGCACGCCGCCGTCGCGGGCGATCAGCGGGTTGACGTGTCCCGGCCGCACGAAGTCCTCCGGCACGGCTTCCTCGGCGACCAGATGGCGGATCGTCGTGGCCCGGTCGTAGGCCGACACGCCCGTGGTGGTGCCGAGTTGCGGGCCGGCGTCGACGGTGACGGTGAAGTTGGTGCCGAGGCGGGTGGTGTTCTCGGGGACCTGGGGCGCGAGCTGCAGCTTCTGGCAGCGGGAACGCGTCAGCGCGACGCACAGCGTCCCGCGGCCATGACGGAGCATGAAGTTGATCTTTTCCGGCGTGATCGCCTGGGCCGGACAGACCAGGTCGCCTTCGTTCTCGCGGCCTTCGTCATCGACGAGCACGACGAGCTTGCCGGCGCGGAGGTCGTCGAGAATTTCCTCGATGGGGCTGAACGGGCTGTCGGGGCCGTGGGCCGATCGGGCGGACATACGTCACTCCAGCAGGTCCGGGGTCCAGGTGACAAACACCTGATTGTACCGCAACGCCGGCCGGCGGGGGGAGGGGCGCCCTGAGAAATCGTTGTCAGCGGCGAGCGGCGTGTGTTATCCTGACGTGCAGCGGAGCGATGCCATGAGTGAGGAACAGCAGGCCGACACCGGCGTCCTCGAAGCCGAGGCGACCCCCAAGCCGCGGACGGCGCCGCGCTGGCACGTCATCCTGCTCGATGACGACGATCACACGTACGCCTACGTGATCGAGATGCTGGGCAAGATCTTCGGCCACAGCGTCGACCGGGCGTACAAGATGGCGTGCGAGGTCGACGCGACCGGGCGCGTGATTGTCGAGACCACGGTGTTCGAACGGGCGGAGTTCAAACAGCAGCAGATCCACGCCTATGGTGCCGACTGGCGGCTCGAGCGCAGCGCCGGCTCCATGTCCGCTATCCTCGAACCGGCCGAGTAACCCCGCCTCCCGGATCCCGATTCCCCGGTCCCGCTTTGCTACGGCTGTGTCGTGGGGCCCGTTGTCGGCTGTGTCTCAGGCGCGCGAGGGCTGTCGGGCCCGCTTGGCACTGGCTGGCGCAGCGATGCCCGCGGCCGATCGCCATTCAGGAAGAACGGCATGTCCACCTGCTCCCAATCCACGTCGCCGTCGGTCTGTAGCACGTAAAGCCCCCGGTCGTCCTTGGCATTCGGCCCCACCGAGTATAACAGCGGCGGATCATTCTCCGGCAGATAGCGCAGCGGGGCGGCATCCACGTGAAACGGGTCCGGCGGCACCGCCGGGAGATACTGCGGCACCAGGTCGTCGAGCGTCGCGGGCCGCTGGCCGTGGTCCGTTTCATACAGCCGAATGGCCAGCGCCACCGCGGTCATGCGACGAAACGCCCGCTGGCGAAACCCGATCTGGATGGCCCGCTCGAGCGACGGCATCATGATGCTGCTGAGCAGGCGCGTGAGCCGCTGAACACCACCCGGGGGCCCACCGATTGCCGGCATACTCGCCTCAGCCGCCGGCCAGGTCGGCTGCGCCGCCGCTTCGGCGTACTCCGTGGTCCAGTCCATCATCCGCACCAGGTCCAGTGTGAACATCGGGCCGAAGAGGTAGAACGCGGTCGCCGAGAGGCGTGGCCCCGCACCGCCGGTCGGGGTCGCGCCGCCGCCCATAATGCCGCCCACCGACAGGCCCCCGCGCTCGAGCTGCTGCCACGTGTCCATCTGCATCAACCGCTCGCCGTAGAACCCGCGCTGCGTCGATGCGGGAAGGGACGCCTCGTCGAGCAGGGTGGTGATGATCGCTTCAACGTCTTCGCGCGGTGCGGGCGTGCGCGGGGTCTCCGAATCGTCTGTCGGCGGCGCCACCGCAAGGCCGGGCGTGATGCTTTCGATTGTCTGGTACGCCATTGCGTCGATCGCGCCGCAAACGAGGTCGGTGATCACGCACGGCTCCGCCTCGCGCAGGTGATCCGCCTGGGCCAGCATGTCCCGCACGCGACCGATCGCCGCCGCGTCGTCACGTTCGACGTGATGCTCAAAGGCGGCGGTGTCGGCGAGCAGCTTTGTCAGCGTCCGCTGCCCCGACAGGTGCGGCAGGAGCATATTGATCAGCGGCGAGGTCAGGCGCGTGTACCAGACGGCCTGCTCGCGCGCGCGGGCTTCGCGGGCCAGACGCAGGGCCTCGGCGTTTTCCTTGATTGCGGCGGCCAGTGCTCGCTCGTGCTCACGAAGCAGCGCAGGGCGGCCGAGATACTCGCCCCAGGCGGGTGCCCGCTCATCGTTGTCCGTGACCTCGTCGCGTGCGACGACCGCGGCGGCGGCGTCCCGCAGCGCGACGGCGGCGTTCCTGTCGTCGGGGATCGGCTCGCAGGCGAAGTCTTCGATCAGCACCGGCTGGCCGGCGGCGCGATACTTGTCGAGCGCCGCCTGGAGCCGCTCGTCGGCCGTATGTCCCCACCACCAGCGCGCCGTGGCCGTCGCCAGCAGCAGAAACGCGAATACCAGCGCAAACTGCTTGAGCCGGCGAAATCGCGACGACCGCGTCGGCGTGGTGTCGCCCGCAGGCACAGTTGTATCCCCGGTCATTGCAATCCTCGACGAAAAGGGCCACCGTATGCCGCGGCGCTGTGCGCCGTGCAACCGTAGGACAAGTTGCACCCGCCGAATGCGGAGCGCTCGGGTCCTGTTTGGCGGGCACAGCCCGTCCTGCCGTCCTCGACCGTCAGTGGCGGCGAGCGGTCAGCCGTACGCGATGAGCGCGCGGCCAGGGGCAAGACAGCGCCGCCATGGAATGAAGTCCATGGCGCGTTATACACCATCCGTGCCGCGCCTTCGCCCCTGACTTGTCCGCATTGGCGGTTCGCTCTTGCCGGTGCGCTATTCGGCTTTCACTTCCACCCACGTCATTCGCACGCCCGTGTCGGTCGTGCTGACGGTCATGATGGTCGTGCCGGTGTACTTGAGCGTCTTGCGGAGCTGCTCGCTGTCGGTCGCGTCCATGCCTTCGGTCATCATGACCAGCATCATCGTCGCCGGGTTGCCGCTCATCATCGCCTGTTGCTTCTGTGGCAGCAGCTCGATCGCCGCCGACATCATCCGCTTGCTGTCGACGAACATGGTGAGCCACGACTGCTCCGGCACGACGCGCGACGCCTCGCGCCACATTGTCGTGTCCGTCAGCGACGGGGCTGCGGTCGTCCCGAGTGCCGACTGCACGGTCGCCGGGCTGCCCGCCAGAACGCGCTCGCCGGACGCCGCCACACCGACCATTCCGATCATCGGCAACGGCATCTGGAACACCTGCGTGCCCTCGTGCTCCACCGGCTGCAGGCCGAGCATCGCCAGGAAGCGCGACACCGCCTGCTGATCGTCGTGCCCCAGCGTCAGCAACAGCCGCGGCGAGTCCGGCGTGACCGGCACGCCGGTGCCGACCGACGCGGTCAGCGGGCCCTTGAGGTGCGTCAGCAACGTCTGGCGCAGGTTCACCGGCTCCTGGCTGCCAGGCAACTGGGCGGCGTCGAGCATGCTCTGCATCATGGTGGCCTGCATCGGGTCGCCCTCGCGGACCATGTTGAGGACCTCGTCGACGAGCGGGCCAACTTCCATGTTGATGCTGAGGTAGGTGCAGGTGTCGCTGGCGACCCAGCTCGGCGGGGCGGTGGGGCGGTTCTTCATGCTCAGCACCTTCGCCAGGCCGGTCCGCTCACCTTCCATGAGGAACGTCATGTCGAGCTTGATGTCATAGGCGTTCGCCCCGAACCGCATGTGCCCGACGAGGCTGCGCAGGCTCTTGGCGCCGATCGTCTTGAGCCCCTGCTGGAACGCCTTCATCTCTTCGCTGTCGGCACTGTCGATCTCGCTCTTGGCGAGGTCGATGATCCGCGGCAGGTTCACCAGGAACCGCACCGTCCCGAGCGGCCGCAGCTCCTTGAGCAACGCCTGGTGATCGGCCGCCGCGGCCAGCGTCTTGCCGCCGGCGAGTCGCTTCAATGCGGTCTTGACCTCGTCGGTCGTGCTGGCGAACACGAGGTGCGTATCGGTCAGGCACATCGCCATGGGCTCTTCGATCGCGTCGGCCGAGAAGAGCTCGTCGAACATCTCGTCGATCTTCTCTGCCGGGTCGCCCATCATGCCCATGCCGCCGCCGGTCTCGAATCCGTCGAAGTCGTCGAATTCGTCGTCCTCTTCGCTCTCCTTGGCGGCCTTGGCTTTTTCCGGGTCGCGGGAGAACACGTGGATGAGCTGTCCGCCCGCCTGCTCGGTGTCGTGCTTGGCGATCTTCTTGAGCTTCTCGACCACGCCGTCGTAGTACTTCTTCATCAGCGCCTGGTCACCGACCCCGGCGACGAGGCCGGCCACCATGTCGTCGGTGCCGGCGCCACGCGGCGCGGCCACGTACAGTGTCAACGGACCCTTGAAGGGGTTTTCGAGCTTGTCCGGCGACATATCCACCAGCTCGGCCAATCGCTCGCGGAAACGATTGATCGCAGGCTCGATCATCTGCATGCCGGGATTGGCCTTGGCCGCCTCCGGGTCCTGCATCATCTGGTAGCCCTTGGTCTGTTTGAGGTCGTCAATCGTGCGCTCGACGTCGGTGACGCCGATGTAGACGATGGCATCGTCCGGGGCCCATTCGGCCGGCTCCTGGGCGGCGGCCAGCGGCAGCATCGTCAACAGCACGGCAGTTGTCAGGCATGTCCGAAAGCGATTCATGGTCATAACCTCTTCATTACGGGATTGCTGTTCTGCGGTTACGTTGAGCCGAACAGGTGCATGGTAGATGCCGTCTACGGGCCCGACAAGCCCGCGGCCATGACAAGCTCGGGACCGGTTTATAACGCCCCCGCGTGAAGCTGCCGCCCGATTGCGGTACGATGCCCGCGGCGCCCGGTCGGCGCGATGCGTGCGGCGGGCGCGGCGACAAGAAGACACAATCGGAGGCCCCATCCTGATGAGCGCCCCACCGCCGAATCCGCCCCCCGAGCCGCGACCGCCGGCGGCCCGGCCCGTGCCCGCCGCCGGCGCGGACATGTTCGTCACGCTGCTCTCGGCGGGGTTGTTTCTTTATGTCGGGTTCGTGGTCGCGTACGCTCCGCTGCCCGACACCCCGACGCCACAGGCGATTTCGATTCATGCCTTTACCTGGGGCGCGCGCATCATCGGGATTGCGATTCTCGTTAGTGGATTCCTGAGCTGGCAGCGCGTGCCCGGCGCGGTGGTGGTCGAGCTGATGGTCGCGGCTGCGGCCACGCTGGTGTGCCTGGTGGTGGGTGCCATCTGGATGGCCTATGGCGACACCGAGGGGTTCCTGCTGCTGCTGTTCGCGCTGCTCAATGGCAGCACCGCGCGCAGCGCCTGGGTGCGGTGGCAGATGACCCGCGCCGCCGGGGAGCCGGGCGATTACACGGACGCGCCATGACCACTGTTGACCCCGAGTTCGCCCGCTACAGCCGCCAGGTGCTCTGCACGCAGATCGGTCCCGAGGGACAGCGGGCGCTGAAGCTCGCGTCCGTCACGCTGGTCGGCTGTGGCGCCCTGGGCAGCGCGTTGGCGAACATCCTCGTCCGCGGCGGCGTCGGGCACGTGCAGCTCATCGACCGCGACTTCATCGAAACCGACAATCTGCAGCGACAAACGCTCTTCGACGAGCACGACATCGCCGACAGCCTGCCCAAGGCCGAAGCGGCCGCCCGCAAGCTGCGTCGCATCAACTCCGCCGTCGAGGTCGACGCCGTCGTGACCGACCTCAACCGCGACAACATCATGGAGCTGTGCCGCGACGCCGACCTGCTGCTCGACGGCACCGACAACGTCGAGACCCGCTTTCTGCTCAACGACCTGGCCGTCAAGCTCGCGCTGCCGTGGGTCTACGGTGCCTGCATTGGCGTCGAGGGGCGCGTGATGGCGGTCGTGCCGCACCAGACACCCTGCCTCCGCTGCATCTGGGACGAGCCGCCGCCTGCGGGCACACTGGCGACGTGCGACACGGTAGGGGTGCTGGCGTCGACGGTCAACGTGGTGGCGAGCCTGCAGGCGGTGGAGGCGACGAAGATCCTGACCGGGCAGTTCGACGGCCTGGCCGGGCTTGTCACGACCGACGTGTGGACCGGCCGCAGCCACGCCGTCCGCCACCAGGCGGCCCGCGACGAGGGCGATTGTGCCTGCTGCAAGCAGGGGCGTTACGAGTTTCTCGAAGGCGACCGGCTGCCCGCGACGACGCCGTTGTGCGGCCGGGACGCGGTGCAGATCGTGCCGCCCGCACCGCAGGAGCTCGACCTGCGGCGCATCGCGCAGCGCATCCCCGCCGTGCACCGGCCGCGGCACAGCGCGCACCTGTTGCGCTTCAACGTGGAGCAGGTCACCGTCGCGCTGTTCGCCGACGGGCGGGCGATTGTCAAGGGCACGTCCGACCCGACCGTCGCCCGTGCGGTTCTTGCCAAGTTCGTCGGCTCATAACGCCCACGGGGGCAACGAGGTCCGCGCGCCCCTTTTCTGGCACTTCAGATTCTGAGGTTTGAATTCCGCCCTGTCCGGTCAGTCGCTTCACTCGTCCGGGTAGGGCTTGGCGATGATGCTCTCGAAGCCGATGCCGACGTCGAGCCCGTCCCACGGACCGACGTGTCCGGGTGGTGGTGTGATGCCGTCACGGTGCGCGATCCGGCTCGGGAGCCCGATCTGCACGGTGAACGAATCCAGGCCGTACGTGTGGACCCACCGGGTGTCCACTGGCGCGACCGCGACCCGGCGCGATGCCGCACCGATCGCCACGTCCTGCCCGCCGTACCAGTTGCCGACACCCGTGCCCACGATATGACCGCGGTACGGGTGCAGCAGCGGCTCGTACTCGGGCTTGTCCTCGCCAACCGCGGCCCGCTCTTCGGGTGTGAGGGGCGGCTCTTCGAAGTCCGGCGTGAGCACCGCCCGTGGTGTCTGCCGCCGCCCGGGGACCTTGACGTCGCCCTGGGCGTAGTGTTGCCGAACCTCGGGCATGCGCGGCAACTCCTCCGGGGTCGGGTCGGCGGTGACCGCCTTGTCCTGCGACGCGCAGCCGACGATTCCCAAGCAGACCCCCGCCAGGATGAGCATAAACGCGGTTCTCATACGCGCATCTCTACCGGATGTTCAGGAAATTCGCAAGCAGGCGGTGCCCCTCGCCGGTGAGGAAGCTCTCCGGGTGGAATTGCACGCCGTGCAGTTGGTGCGTCTTGTGCCGCAATCCCATGATCTCGTGCGGGTCGTCCTCCGACGTCGCACAAACGTGGAAGTCCTCGGGCAGCGTGCCCTCCTCGACGATCAGCGAGTGATAGCGCGTCGCCTCGAAGGGGTTGGGCAGGCCGGCGAACACGCCCTCGTTGTCGTGGCGGATCATCGTCGTCTTGCCGTGCATCATCCGCCGGGCACGGATCACGGTCGCCCCGGCGACATGGGCGATGCACTGGTGCCCCAGGCACACGCCCAGCACCGGCACCCGCCCCGTGAAGTGGGCGATCACGTCGTTGCTGATGCCGCCGTCCAGGGGTGTCCCCGGTCCGGGGGAGATGATGATGTGATCCGGTGCGAGCTGCTCGATCTCGGTCGGCGTGGTCTGATCGTTGCGAAACACCCGCACCGCGAGCCGCGCATCGAGCTCGCCGATCCGCTGCACGAGGTTGTAGGTGAAGGAGTCGTAGTTGTCGATCAGCACGATCATGGCAGGCCTACCATCCCGGAGCCCAGAGATACAGAAACTGCGGCGACGGCTGGCTCAGCAGGTCCGGCAGTGCGACGTTGATCAGGTTCAGCTGGGCGGGCACTTCGTCCGACCGGGCGTAGATGTTCGGCCGATACTCGTACGCGCGCCGGTACTGGACGACCTTGATCGGCTGCTTGGTGAGCCCCGCCGCGTGCTGTGCCGCGGCGATTGCGTCGTGCAGCGTGCCGATCTCGTCGACCAGCCCCGCCTCGCGCGCCGCCGGCCCCAGGTACACGCGTCCGTCGGCCAGTTCGCGCAGCCGCTCCGGCGCGATGTCCTGGCGCGCCGCACCGGCCACGGCCAGGAACCGCTCGTACATCTGGTCGATCATGTCCTGGAACAGGGCCCGCTCCTCGGCGCCGAGCTGATCGAACATCGAGCCGGCGTCCTTCATCGCGCCGCTCTTGATGACGTTGACCGCGACGCCGAGCTTGGCCATCGTGCCGGTGAATTCCGGCAGATGCATGATCACACCGATGCTGCCGGTCACCGTCGTCGGGTGGGCGTAGATGCGGTCGGCCGCGCAGGCGATGTAATAGCCGCCCGAAGCCGCCACATCGAGCATGCACGCGACCACCGGCTTGCCGCTGCGCTCGCGGAAACGCCGCAGCTCGGTATACATCAGGTCGCTTGCGGTCACCGTGCCGCCGGGCGAGTTGACCCGCAGCACGACCGCCTTGACCCAGGGGTCCTGCTCGGCCTTGCGGAGTTTCTCGGTGAAGACCGCGACGGGGTTCTCGCCGCGGCCCAGCAGCGAATCCTGCCGCGAGTTGATCAATAGACCGTCCGCATCGACCAGTGCAACCTTGTGGGCCGCCCACAGGCTGTCCCGCCGCACCACCTGCTCATCGAGCGCCCGGGCGGTCGGCACCGGCGTGACCAGGAACGAGGTGGGGACGCAGCCCGTCGCCAGGATGGCCGTCAGCAGAAGGGCCAGGCCGGCAGGTCGAGCCACGGCATGTGCACGGGGTATGTCGCTGGTCATTGGTGCTCCGCTTGGCGGGCAGGTTGCAGGCAACCTATACTCTCCGCGGTTACGTCGTCGTTACCTCTGCATCAAGGTCTGCGTGCGGGATGATACCCATTTCCAACGCCGATTTCGACCGGGCCGTTGAGGAGGCCCTCGCGGACATTCCCGACGAGCTCCGGGCGCATCTGGACAACGTGCTGGTCGAGGTCCGCGGCCGGCCAGACCAGACGTTCATGGACGAGCACGACGTTCCGGAAGACCTGCTGGGGCTCTACGTCGGCGTCCCGCTCGGGGACAAGGGGCCCGAAAACTCGGCGCCGCCGCTGCCCGACCGTATCATTCTCTTTCGCGAGAATCTCTGTGCAATGTGCGCGTCGCGCGATGAACTGCTCGAAGAGATCCGCGTCACGGTCCTGCATGAGGTGGGCCACCACTTCGGCCTCGACGAGGACGGTCTCGACGAGCTCGGCTTTGCCTAGTCCAGGGTTACCGCCCGTGCCTGCGGGCGACCATCGGGAGATGCTGGGGACATGCAGACGCACCTCCTGGCCACGCAACGCCAAGGCTGCCCGGCCGACGAGCTGATGGCGGCTTGCGCCGACGCCGGTTACGACGCCCCGGTCGCCCTCGTCCGCGAGGGCTCCTGGATTGAGCCGAACCGCCTGGCCGCCGGCCTGCAGGCCTTCATGCACGCCGCCGAGCGCGCCGCGCTGCGGGTCCGCGTTGCCGCCACGCGGCTCGAGCCGGCGTTTCTGGCCCGCACCGACCACCCGCTGCGGATCCTCGCCCAGCATGGTATCGCCGACGTCCGGCTGGGTTGCATCAACCGCGACAACGACGTGGCCCCGCGACTGCTCGCCCGGGAGGCGCGCCGGCTGCTCGAAGAGGTCGCCGAGTCCGCTCGCCGCGCCGGGGTGCGTGCGATCGTACCGCTGCACGGCGGCCGCTATCCGCACAACGCGACCGCCGCCTATCCGCTGATCAAGGACCTCGATCCGGCCCACATCGGCGTCATGCTGGACCCGGGGCAGGCCTGGTTCGCCGAAGGGACGGAGCACCCGCGCTATCAGTGCCGGCTGCTGCACGAGTACGTCGCGGCGGTCGCCGTGCGCGACGTCGCCATCACGCGACCTGGTGCGGGCGGCCCCGGCGGCAAGGGCTGGCAGCGGCACTACGTCCCGATTGATGAGGGCCTGTGCGATTGGGAGGCCGTCATCGCCGCACTGCACGAGCTCGGCTTCACCGGCCCCTGGCTCTTCACGCCGGGGTACGAGGCGCCGGATGCGGCCGCCTTTCAGGAAACACTCCGCCGCGAGCGGCAGTACTTTGCGGACGTCACCGGGCGGATCACGCCGGGCGCCCGATAACGCCTGCCGCGGAGCGGTGCTCGGTGCCGGCGATTATCAGCCACGCTCGCGTGCTAAGCCCGGGTGCGTCGGCAACCGATCCACTCAAGACATCGTAGTCCACAATTGCCCGCAGCGCGGGGGTGTTCGCATGCAGCCGGCCGTCGCCGCCGCCGACAACCAATCCGCCATCACCACGGCCGACCCGAACCCGCTGGCGGGGACGGGGTTGTTCCTCTGGACGTTCCGCGCGTGCGTCTGCGGCGCGTTGCTGATCGCCTTTGTGCTTGGCGGGCCCGTGATCCGACTCGGGGCCGCCGCCGCGGCGCTGCTGGCGTTGCTGGCCGATCACGCCGGCGGGATTCGCCACCTGCTGCACCTCGGCTGCCTGCCGCTGTGCCTGGTTGCTGTCGGCTGGTGGGGGCGCAGCGTCGGGGCGTGGATTGCCCGGTGGATCGATATCCCACCGCCGTTGGCGATGCTGGTGGCGGTCGGTGTCATCTTCGTCGTGGGGCTGACCATGACCGGCGCCCTCGGGCGTGGCCTCACGCGGCGGCTCCGCAAACGCCGCTATCTGTATGTTCTCAACCGCACCGGGGGCTGTGTGCTGGGGATCTTCGAGGGCGGCCTGCTCGCCGTGACGTTGACCTGGGTCCTGGGCATTTTCGGGCCGGCCCTGTTCCTCAACTGGCAGGCACTGTCCATCACCCACCCGAAGCTCGGTCGCATCCTCGGTTACGTGTACTCGGTGCGGGCCGCATTGCACGACGACGAAACCGGTCGCTGGCTCGAAGACCACAACCCGCTCGAGAAGGTGCCCGCGGTCGTCACCGTCGCGGCGCTCGGTGAGGTCGCGGCCGACCACGAGCTCTTCTGGCAGCTCGTCCGCGACGGCACGCTCGAAGAGCTGCTGGAGGTGCCGGTGATCCGTCAGCACTACAACACCATCCGCAGCGACCCGACCCTGCGCCAGTACATCGAGGAGCGCGACCTGGCGGCACTGCTCCGCAGCAAGCAGTTCGCCGATGCGCTCAACGACAACGAGTTGTGCCGCGAGATCGCCAAGCGCTGGCCCGAACTGCGTGCCAGGATCGGCGACCAGGAGGTGCGGCGCGCCCAGTCACTGGCCGACGACCTGGAACCCGAAGCCAGGGCAAAGTACGACCGCGCCGTACGTCGCGCGCGTGCCTTCGGCGTTGAGATGCCCTGACGCGCTACCCTCGGTCGCGGCGACCCAGCGCCGTGCCACCGACCGCCGCGGCAACCACGTACAGCCCGCCCGCAACCAGCAGCACCGCGGCGTAGCCGGCTGACATCGCCAGCGCAATCGCACTCGACGTCGCGATCACCGATGCCACGCCGTTGATCCCCCACGCCCACGGCACCAGCCGCGGCGCCCGCGCGTGCAGCGCTGCCAGCCCCGTCGGCATCGGCATGCCCATCAGTACGGCGACCACCACGCTCCCCGCCACCAGCGGCCACGGACCAAGCGCCGCTGCCACCGGCCACCCGAGAAACCGCAGCAGGATCGCGGCCGCAACCACGACTGCCGGTGCGTACCACACGCGGCCGCGCGCGACGCGTTCGCTGATCGCGCTGCCGAGACCGCTGAGCACCAGTACGGCGCCAATCACGACCGCGCTCGCGATCACCGGATCACCCAGCCAGTGAATCGCCCGGCTGATCAGGGCCATCTCGATCCCCATGAAGCCCAGACCGATCGCGCCGAAGTACAGCACCGTCCACAACGCGAGCAGCGGGCCGGCGGCCGGTGCCTGGCGGAGGGGCGTGACGGGGGGACGCCGCCAGCGCCGCCACAACTCCGCCGCTGCCAGCGGCACCAGGATGAAGACCGCCGCGGCCGTCGCCGCAATGACGATCGACGCATACAGGAACAGCCGGCCGATCTCTGCCCGCGTCAACCACAGATCGCCATACGCCCGCTGCAACACGGGCAGCGCGGCCGGCTTGTAGAAGTCCCAGAAGAACGGCCGGTCGTCGCTCGGCGGCCGCACATCAAGCAGCCAGCGCTCATAGAACGCCTGTCTTGCCGGCGAGAAGATCTGCGCTGCCGCGTGGTGCAACCAGTCGACCTCGCTGTCGGCCGGCCCGGGCAGCGCGTCGGGCCGGTTTACCGCTGCGGGCGCGATGTCCGTGTACCACACCGGCGTCAGGTTGAACTCCATGATCGTCTGCTGCAGCCGCTGGCGGCGGTCGTCGCCCAGTGGCGCCCTTAGCGCCATCGTGCACACGCCGAGGTAATCGCGCACCTGCACGATATGGCGCGCCGGCTCGTCGACGCCCAGTGATTCGAGCGCGGCCGTCATCGTCGCCAACAGGCGGATGTTCTCGCGGGGCGGCTGCTGAATGCCGCGCGACACCGCCAGAATCCCCTGTTCATTGAGCGCACGCAGACACGCCGCGAGCCCCTCGACCGTCACGAGGTGATCCTCCGCCAGGCCGCGCACGCCGCCGCCCGCCACGCCCAGACCCTCGAGCGACGCCACCTGGATCAGGTCGTAGCGCTGCTGCGGGTGTGTGCGCAGGAACCAGCGCGGATCGCTCGTGTGGAACGTCGTGTCCGCGGCGAACAGCGCCGGCGCATGGCTTCGCAGCAGCGACACCAGTGCCGCGTTGGGCTGTACCACATCGATTTGCGCCGCCTGCTGCCGGCGCGCCAGCCATACATTGGCCCCGCCCGTTTCGCCCAGCAGCAGCACGCGCGGCGTGCTGGAGAGCAGGCGGTAGGGCACCGCCATCAGCGTGCCGTCCATCACCGCGGCTTCGGCGACGTCGTCGATCCGCAGCACCGACCCCGCCGGATCGCCGTTGATGACCAGGCTGAACATGGGTGGGGGGGTGGCGTGGAGGGCGACAAACGGCAGGTCGTGAAAGAGGTCGCTGGCATAGAGCGCGACGCTGCCATGCGGGTCGGCTGCCGTCGCGACGCGCTGCGCCGAGCCCTGCGCGACCAGCTCCTGCAGGTGGGCGGCGTACTTGTGTTCGTCGTAGTCCGGCCGCAACGGCCACGACAGTTCGGCCGCCACGCCGGCGACGAGCAGGAGCAGCGCGAGGACGCCCCGCTTCAGGCCGTCCCGTCGCGTCGCGCCCGGCACCAGCAGCAAAGCGATCAGCGTCAGCGCCAGCGTCGGCCACAACGTATGAGGCAGCGCGACCCGCGACAGCAACAAGACGGCACCAACCGCACCGACGCCGCTGCCGACCAGGTTCGCGGCGTACGTCCGCCCGACCGCCGGCCCGGCGATCATCAACGCCGTGCCGATGAACGTCGCCCCCAGCAGAAACGGCACCAGCGCCGTCAGCCAGTATGCCGACCACCAGCCCGCCTGTCCCCACAGGTCACCGGGGATGAAGCGCGCCGATACCGGCAGCAACGCCGCTGCACGTGGCAGCACGATCAGTGCCGCCGCCAGTCCTGCCGCCGACCACGCGAGCGTGCGAGCCGGCCGCTCGCGTACGCGCCGCTGAAGCAGCGCCAGCAGGGTGCCGCTGGTGCCGAAGCCCAGCAGGGCGGCGCTGATGACCAGGAAGCCGAAGTGGTGCCAGCTCTCCACCAGCAGCCGGCGCATCAGCACGATCTCGTAAGCAATCAGCCCCGCGCTCAGCACCGCGACCGCCAGCAGAAAACGCCCGCGGACGGCGGGCGCGCCGGTGAGGGCCGCCGGCGCAGCGCTCATGGTTCCTGCATCTTGCCGGTCATGGGCACGAAACGCACCGGCATGACACTGCGACTGCGCCGCCGGCCCCGCTTGTCCTTTTCCAGGACGAGGAGCCGTTGGGTGGCGTACGTCCCGCCGACCGGGATGACCATGCGCCCACCCGCGGCGAGCTGTTCCCACAGCGGCGGCGGCACGTGCCCCGCGGCACAGGTCACGATGACGTGGTCGAACGGCGCGTACGCCTCCCAGCCGAAGTAGCCGTCGCCGCGCCGCGTCTGGATCGTCTTGTAGCCGAGCCTGGCGAAGCGTTGCGTGGCCTGCTCGTGCAGCGGCTCCAGGATCTCGATGCTGTAGACATAGGGCGTGAGCTCGCTCAGCACCGCGGCCTGGTAGCCCGATCCGGTGCCGATTTCCAGCACGCGGTCGCCCGGTTCGATATCGAGCAGTTGCGTCATCAAGGCGACGATGTAGGGTTGCGAGATGGTCTGCCCGTAGCCGATCGGCAGGGGGGTGTCGTCGTAGGCGCGACGGCGGCGGTCGGCCGGAACGAACGCGTGCCGCGGGACGTGCCGCATCGCCGCCAGGACGTCCGCCCTGGTGACCGAAGTCCGGTACGCCGCGTCGCGGCCGATCTGCGTCCTCACCATCCGCGCGCGCTCGTCCCGACGCTCGTCGCTGCGCGGTCGCGGCCAGCGCAGCATGCCATCGTCATCGCGTGTGACGTACGGCTCGGCGGGCTGCGTGGTGGCCGTGGTGGGCTGCGTAGCGGCCCCGCGCTGCTCCCCCCGCGGCGACGCGTCCTCCTGTTCAGCCGGCACCAGCAGGGCCCCCAGCACTGTTGCGAGCGCGAGCAGGCCGATCGCCAGCACGAGTGCAAACCGGGCGGCGCCCCGCCGTCGCGGGGCCGGGTCGGACCCCCACGGAAGCATGTTGGTCCGAGTCAGCAAGATCTGTCCTCCAGTCTTCTTCGGCAACGTCCAGTTTAATCGGGGCGCACACCGGCGCAACAGGGGTTGGCAAGTGCGAACCCGTAGGATAACGGGTTTTTCAAATCGGCCCCGAAACGGCGCACGGCAGCGCGGCGCTCTTATCAGACAGGCTAACCACCGCACTGGATTTCTGGTCTTCAGTGAGCATACAAGTGAAACTCGCCGACAAACATGAGTCGACCGCTCTGTTTGTGAGCCGGTCACCCGGAGGATCAGGAATGAGCATGACTCACGTTAAAAGTCGGAGTAGCTGGGGGTTGGCCATCGTCGCCGGCGGCGCGCTCTTCGTCGCGGCGAATATCGGCTCGGGCCCCGGCATCGCGACCGCGGCCGGGCACGGCGCGGGCGGCGGGGCCGGTCGCGGCGCCGTAATGAGTGCCGATACGGCGGCGAAGCTTGCGGCCCTGGTCCGGGAAGACCCGCAGTCGTTCCTGTGCCAGGCGCGCGAGCACGTTGAGGAACACGTCGAGGATTATCGCTGCACGTTCTACAAGCGCGAGCGGAAGGGCGGCGAGCTGTCGGCCGAAGAGGTCATCCACGTCCTCTATCGCGAGGAGCCTCAGGCGGTCTATATGACGTGGGTCGAGAATGCCCAGCGCATCAAGCGGGCCCTGTACATCGAAGGGGCCGTGGCGGATCGGCACGGGCGCCCCGAAGCGTGGGTCGAGCCCACCGGGGCCGCACGGCTGTTCTGTGCCAAGGCGCGCATCGCTATCCACGGCGAAAAGGCCCGCGCCGCCGGCCGTTACACGATCGACCAGTTCGGCTTCCTCTCGGCACTCGACATGCTGTGCAGCGATAACGAGCGCTTCGCCGACAAGGGCGTGCTCGATGTGCGTTACGAAGGAGAGGGCCAGATCGACGGCCGGCCGACGTACGTGATCATGCGGGACCTGCCGTACGACCCGAAGTCCGATGTCTACCCCGACGCCCGCCTGGTGGTGCACGTCGACCAGGAATGGCTCGTCCCGGTGTCGATCCGCTCTTACGCCGACGCCGGCCAGCGCCAGCTGATCGCGAGCTACGTGATGAAGAACGTGAAGATGAATGTCGGTCTCGAGACCGACGCGTTCAGCTTCTAGGCGGTGCGGCGGATCAGCCTGCCGCGTGGCAGGAAAGCACCACGAGTAACCAGCGCGGCCGGCCCGGCCCGCCCGGGGCGGGGTTGGAGGCGGCCGCGCGCTACGCTGCCGGCGCGGTCTCAATCGGGCATTGGCCAGCGTGGCCTCGCGGCTTCTTCACACATTCGCGTACACGTTCGTCCCCGCGTTGTCCTCGCCGCGCAGCAGGAACAGTGGGTGGTTCGCGAACCACTGGGCGAACTGGCCGCTGCGCTGCATCCGCGTCGACGCCGGCATGAAGCGCATCGTGTAGCCGCAACGCCGCCGGGGCGACGTGTTGGGCGTCGATCCGTGAATGGTGTAGGGGGCGTGGAACGAGCAGTCACCGGGTTGGAGGACGCAGTTCACCGCTTGCGCCGGATCGAAGGCGTCGTCGGGCAGTTTCTCGTGCAGCACCTTGGTCTCGGGATGCTCGTCCTGCACGTGAGCGATGGGGCCGCGTTCGTGCGTGCCGGGCACGACCTGCATGCAGCCGTTCTCTTCGGTCGACTCGTCAATGGCCAGCCAGAGGGTGATGACGTTCATTGGCTCCAGCGGCCAGTAGTTCGCATCCTGGTGCCAGGGTACGGCCAGGCCGTCGCCCTGCGCCTTGGCGATCAGGTGGCTCGAAAACAGCACGATGTCGGGCCCGATGAACCGTTCGACGTGATCGAGCAGCGCCGGCGTCGCGCACATGTCCAGGAATCGCTTGTCCCATACGTGCGGCTTGTCGAGGTGCTCCGGCCGCATGACCCGCGCCATGCGCTCGATGAACCCGTCGATGTAGTCCCGCATCTCGGCCAGACGTTCTGGCGGAACGACCTGCCGGCAGATGGTGTACCCCTCGCGCTCGTACTGCTGCACGTTTTCCGCGCTGACCATGACTTTCTCGCTACGCTGGCTTGACCCGGTCGGCGGGGCCTGGCGCGCTCGCAGCGCACCACGACGAATCCGGCCCCGACCCTCACGGGCGATTATAGCGCGCGGAGGCGGCGATCAAGCCCGCCGCGGATAGCCGATGGTGTTCAGCGCGCTGCCGATTTCGTCGAGGATCGCCGGGTCGTCAATGGTCGCGGGCGTCTTGTACTCGCTGCCGTCGGCGATGCGCTTCATCGTGCCGCGCAGGATCTTGCCCGAGCGGGTCTTGGGCAGGCGCTGCACGACGACGGCTTGTTTGAAGGCCGCGACCGGGCCGATCCTGTCGCGCACCATCTGGATGAGCTCCTTGATGATCTCGTCGTGCTCACGTGTTACGCCGGCCTTGAGCACCACCAGCCCCAGCGGCAGCTCGCCCTTGAGCGGATCGGCCGCCCCGATCACCGAGCATTCGGCCACGTCCGGGTGTGACGCCAGGACCTCTTCCATCGCGCCGGTCGACAGGCGGTGGCCGGCGACATTGATGATGTCATCGATGCGGCTCATGATGTACAGATAGCCGTCCTCGTCGCAGTAGCCCGCGTCGCCCGTCAGGTAGTAGCCGGGGAAACGCGACACGTACGAGTCGACAAAGCCCTGGTCGTTGTGCCACAGCGTCGGCAGGCATCCGGGCGGCAGCGGCAGCTTCACACAGATCGCGCCGCTCTTGCCGCGCGGCAGCGGGTCGCCACCTTCGTCGAGAATCTGTACGTCGTAGCCCGGTACGGCCTTGGTTGGTGAGCCGGGCTTGACCGGCAGCGGCTCGATGCCCATGCAGTTTGCGGCGATGGCCCAGCCGGTCTCGGTCTGCCACCAGTGGTCGATCACGGGCACGCCAAGCTTGTCCTGGGCCCAGGCGAGCGTGTCGGGGTCGCAGCGCTCGCCCGCGAGAAACAGCGTCTTGAACCCGCTCAGGTCGTAATCTGCGAGGAGCTTCGCGTTGGGGTCCTCGCGCTTGATGGCGCGAAAGGCCGTCGGTGCGGTGAACAGCACCTTGACGCCATGTTGCGAAATCACGCGCCAAAACGCGCCGGCGTCGGGCGTGCCGACGGGCTTGCCTTCGTACAGGATGGTCGTATTGCCGTTGAGCAGGGGGGCATAAACGATGTATGAATGCCCTACGACCCAGCCGATGTCCGACGCCGCCCAGTAGACATCGCCGGGGTCCACGTCGTAAACGTTGCGCATGCTCCACTGCATCGCGACGGCATGGCCACCGTTGTCACGCACCACGCCCTTGGGCACGCCGGTCGTGCCGGACGTATAGAGAATGTACAGCGGATCGGTGGCGGCGACGGGAATGCAGTTGGTCGGCTGGGCCGCTTCGACAGCCTGATTGAAGTCGAGATCGCGGCCTTCGTGCATGTCGGCCCGGGCCTGGGGGCGTTGCAGGATGATGCACTTCTCGGGCTTGGTCGTGGCCATCTCGATGGCGCGGTCGAGCAGCGGCTTGTACTCGATCACGCGCTGGCCTTCGATGCCGCAGGAGGCGGACACGATCACGCGCGGCTTGGCATCATTGATGCGCGTCGCGAGCTCCTTGGATGCAAAGCCGCCGAAGACAACGGAGTGGATCGCACCGATCCGCGCGCAGGCGAGCATCGTCATGACGGCCTGCGGGATCATGGGCATGTAGATGATGACGCGGTCGCCGCGCTGCACACCCGCATTGCTCAGGGCGCCGGCGATGCGGGCGGTGGCGTCCTGGAGGTCGCGGTAGGTGAAGGTCTGCAGCGTGCTGGTGACGGGGCTGTCATAAATGAGCGCGGGTTGATCATCGCGGCCGCCCTCGACGTGGCGGTCCACCGCGTTGTAGCAGGTGTTGAGCTGCCCGCCGACGAACCACCGATAAAATGGCTTCTTAGAGTCGTCCAGGACGCGATCCCAACGCTGGTCCCAATGAATCGACTGAGCCGCTTCGGCCCAGAAACCCTCGGGGTCCTTTAGCGACTGCTCGTAAGCCGCGGCGAGCGACGAGTAGGGCATGCGGGTTCTCCTTCCCGTGGGCGGCCGGATACAGAGGTGCGTGACGGGCCGCCGGCGACGTTAACAATGAATTAGCATGAGACGCACGAACTCATTGCGCCCGGGAGCCAATATACGCCCCCGGCAGGCCGACCGCAAAGCTGTGATTCTGGTACGTGCGAGCGGCTTGCGGACGCGTGGTCGGCAGCGTTGACAAGCCGGATGCGTTGTCCCTAGAATAGGATAATCAGATCGGTTATTGGAGGTTGAAAGCGGCCAATCTCTCCGTTGTCACATCGAGAGAGCTACGCCTCCATGACGAGACTTGATTGGCGCAGCAGGCCGCGAAACGTTTCATTTAGCAAGTGTCGCCGGACTCGGGCGGTGTTTCAGCGCCCGGGCAAGTCTTCGTCGCCCGCGGAGGTCAACGATCCGCCGACAGCGTCGTCCGGCGAGCGGACTGATTTGGCTTGATACGAGAGCTGGCGGTTGCAGACCCATCGGGCGCGGCCGCTGGTTGCTCGGTTCGGCGTGAAACGGGTGAGTCTACGGTCACCGCGACCCTCGCAGTTACCCCGTTCGCTCGCCATCGGCTGGTGCCCCGGCATCCGCAGACTCCACGGTGTTGGGCTTGGCGCGGTGACAGGCCGCCGAAGCCCCGCTGCGAAGCATGGGGCGAGCCAGTAGGCCGGCTCATGGCAGTTGGTGTGGTCAAGAGAAAGACAGGATCGTTTACGCTTCCGACGCTCACCCTGTTCGACCCTCGATCGCTCAACCGCCTGTGCCGGCCTAATCTTCGCGCCCGCCTCTTCCACGGACATTCAATTCATCGGCCCGCGATTGACTTGTCCCGTCCCGTATGCGATAATTCAATCCTCGTTGAACTATTGAAGTGCGACCATGCTCGGATTCGATGCCTCATTCAAAGCGATGGCCGATCCCACCCGGCGGGCGATTCTCGACGCCCTGCGCGCCGGCCCGCTGCACGCTGGCGAGATCGCCGAGAAGATCGACGTCGCCCCCAATGCGCTGTCGTTCCACCTGCGGATCCTCAAAGAAGCGGACCTGGTGGACGCCGAGCGCAAGGGCCAGTTCATCCGTTACACGCTGAACACCAGCGTCGTCGAAGACCTGGCCCGGTTTCTGCTGAGTTCATTGCAAGCGTCGAAATCGTCGGCCGGCGCGGCGAATTCCTCCGCGGCGGAACGCGACGATGCGGATAACGACGAATCGAACGAGGAGTAATACGGATGCTTCCCCGGGCTCATGTCATCACGATGCTCGCGATCGGCCTGGCGAGCGTCGTCACCAGCGCCGTCTTTCATGCCCTGCTGCCCGATCAGGTCCCCGTTCACTGGAACATCCACGGCGAACCCGACCGCTTCGGCTCCAAGTGGGAACTGCTGCTCGTCATGCCGGCCGTGGCACTCGCGCTGGCGGGCCTGGCGATCGTGCTGCCCGTCATCGGTCCGTTCCGGCGAAACTTCGAGAAGTTTCGCCTGACGTACGGCCGGCTCATCATCACGATCCTCGCCGGCTTTGTCGCACTGCACGTGGTGATCCTGCTGCAGGCCCGCGGCACGGCCATGCCCATGGGCTCGTCCCTGGCGGTGGTGCTCGGCGTGATGCTGGCCGTGATGGGGAACTGGATGGGCAAGATCCGGCGGAACTTCTACGTCGGCATCCGCACGCCCTGGACGATCGCCAACGAGGTCGTCTGGGAGCGCACGCACCGCGCCGGCGCCAAGGTCATGGTGGCGTGGGGCGTGCTCAGTGCACTCGCCGGCCTGACCGGCTCGCACCTGATCGCGTTCGCCACGCTGATCGGCGGGGCGGTGGCCGTGGTCATTTGGGCGATCGGGTACTCGCTGTACTGGTACCGTCGCGTGGGGGAGGTCGACGAACTGTGAGCGGCGCGAACGCGCGAGCCGTCAGCAAGTGTTGAGCGTTACGAAGAGCATCGCCGCCGTCGCCAGGGCCGCGAGCACCGCGGCCCCCGTGCGCCACTTCTCCAGGCGGACCTTCTGCTCGGCAGCACGGGCGCTGCGTTCCGCGGGAGAATCGGGGTCGTGCTGCTCGCCGGCGGGACCCGGTCGTTCCGCGGGCTCGGTGGCTGCATTGGCGGCGGCCGCGGCTTTCTCGGCCTTGGCCTGTTTCTTGGCGGCCTTGGCCTCGGCCTTGGCGGTCTTTTTCGCGTCTTTGCTCTCGTCGTGTGGCGGCTCGGTCATGTCGCAGATCGCTCGCTGAGACGCTTCGCAGCTCCGCCCGGGCAATACCTGCAGTGCAGCGGCACAAGGCGACAGGCACGCCCACGGGGTCAGCGTAGCATCGGCTGCGGGCGGGCGTACGTCAACGACCGCCAGAGCCACTCCAGCGGCCCGAAGCGGAACCGCCGCAACCACCATGTGCTCAGCGCCAACTGCGCCGCGTAGATCGCGATCACCAGCAACAGCCCGAACGCTGGCCCGACCTTGCCAAACAGCCCCAGGCCGTAACTGTAGAAGAGCGTGGTGCAGATGATGGTCTGCCCGAGGTAGTTGGTCAGCGCCATGCGACCCGCGGCGGCCATGGGCGACAGGCGCCGCTGCCACGCCGGCTGCTGCATGAGGCGCACGATCAGTGCGGCGTAACCGAAGCTAAGCAACGGCATGCCGACGGTATACAACAGCTGCCGGGCAACGCCGAGGGGGCCCAGCATCATCGGGTCCGACACCTCGGCAATCCACGCCATGCCGGTATTCAGCAGCAGCCCCAGCAACAGCCCCCACCCCGCGAGCCAGCGCAGCAAACGGTCGTAGCGCGCCGGATCATGCAGGATGCCGATTCGCCCGACGCACAGCCCAAGCAGAAACAGTGCGAGGATCGTCGGCGACAGCCACAGCGTGAATCCCAGCGTGCTCTGCAAGTCGATCAGGCGCTGATCGAAGATCGCCGCCCACGAACCCTCGGCATACGCCGGCACGGCGGCCAGCGCCTGCGCCTCGGTTTCTTCGGCCGCGGCGGTGAAAGCCGTGTTGATCTTCTGGGCCCCTTGCGGTGAGAGCTGTGCCAGCCCGATCAAGCCGGTGAGGCCGACATACAGGACAGTGGGAACCACATAGGCCACGCCCGCGATGATCAGGTTGACACGCGTGCTGACGCGACTGAACAACAACAGGATGAACCCCATGAGGGCGTACAACGCGAGGATGTCGCCGTACCACAACAGCAGCCCGTGCAGCAGCCCGATCGCCAGCAACACGAGCAAACGCCGCAGGTACACTCCGACAAATCGGCGGCCGCGGGCCCGCGCCCGCTGCATCTGGATTGCCATGCCGAAGCCGAACAGCATGGAGAACAGCGCGTAGAACTTTCCCTCGGCCAGCGCGCGGATGGCGAAGGTGGCCATGCGGTCGTGCCGCGCCGGCCACCATGGCTCGGCCAGCAGCAGTGCCTGCAGCGGCCCTGCGAACAGCGCCATGTTGACCATCAGAATGCCCAACAGGCAGAAGCCGCGCAACGCGTCCACGGCCTCGATCCGCTCGTCGCCGGCGATCGGGCTGAGCGTGCCGGGTGGCGCGGCTGCGGGCGTGTCGATGGTCGGCGGTAGCGGGGATGCGGCGGGCGGTGTGCCCACGTGCGGCCCGGGTGTCGTCGGTGGCGTGGCCCGGGCCTTTGATTCATCCGACATCGTGTCTCCCGTTGCTCGCTCTCGCGGGGGGCCGGACGGCCCCAGCTCGCCGCACAAGCGGTCCGCGCGTCCGCGTGACGGATGTACCGCATCGGCACATGTGTGTCGGCTGTCACGAAGCGGAGCAGCCCACGAGCTGTCGGCCGCGACGACGTTGCACCGCGTTCCTAGTGCATGTTCGGCCCTTCGCCCCAGCGGAGCTTTCGCCGCAGCGCGTGCCACTCGGTGCGCTTGGGATTGCGCACCAGGAGAAAGTCGGCGCCGTAGCGCGTGATGACGATGCGGTCGCTGGCCTGGAACGGCCGGCAGATCCGCCCGTCCGTCGCGACCGTGGTCCCCTCGTTGGCCTGCTCCACGCGCAGCACGATGCGCCGCTCGGCGCTGAGCACCAGCGGGCGATAGGTCAACGCCTGCGGGCAGATCGGCGTGAGGATGAACGCCTCGCCGCTGGGCTCGACGATCGGCCCCCCGGCGGCGAGGTTGTGGGCCGTCGAGCCGGACGGCGTCGCCACGATCAGGCCGTCGCCGCGCACGATGGCGACCTCGGCGCCATCGACCTCGGCCACGCATTGGATCATGTGGAACGGGGGCCCGGCCAGGAGGACGCAGTCATTGACCGCGGGCATGCTCTGCATCCGGCCGTCCATGTGCTCTAGGCTGACCTGCATCATGGTGCGCCGCGTGATCGGCAGGGCGCCGGAGAAGAGAAAGTCGCCCTCGTTCTCGAGCTCTTCGACGGTGAAGTCCGCCAGGTAGCCGAGCTTGCCGAGATTGATCCCCATGATCGGCAGTTGGCGCTCGCGCAGGTTGTGGACGGCGGCGATGAGCGTGCCGTCGCCGCCGAGCACGACGAGCAGGTCGGGTCGGGTGGCGAGCACCTTGGCGCTGTCGTAGGTGATTTCCTTGAAGACGACCTCGGCGCGCTTGTCCAGCCAGGTCGTGACGCGCTCCAGCACCTGGGCCGCGCCGGGCTTGTCGGGCGAGCCGATGACGGCCACGCGCTGGACTTTCTGATTGGCAGAGGCGGATTCGGACATCGAATGCATCGGCGCGACTCGCATGTTCTCGCTGCCTTGTCTTCTGCGGTTGCGGCACGCGGACCCCGCGAACGCCATGCGGCGGGGCGGCGACTTGGGGCTCGCGCGCCGCGCGATGACGTGCGCCGCGAGCCCACAGGCTCTAGTATAACGCTTGGGCACCGGCGGCGGACAGCCAACCCGTCCCCGCAAGTCGTCCTTCCGGATAACAGTGGATTTTTGAGGCGGCGTCGTCTTTGCAGGCGCCGGGCGATGCGCGACAATACGGGGTCCGGCAGTGGATTCTGAACCGGGTGCAGGGTATGGGTGCCGCCATGGAACGCCCCTTCGATCTTCTCGCTGTCGACCTCGACGGCACGCTGCTGAACTCGCAGCACGCGCTGTCCGAGGCCACGCGCGTTGCGCTGCACCGCGTGCACGAACTGGGCGTGACGATCGTGCTGTGCACCGGGCGGGCGTTCACCGAAACACGGCCGGTCATCGCGCAGATCGGGCTCGAGCTGGACGTGACGGTGACGGTGTTCGGCGCGCTGGTGACCGACGTTGCGACCGGTCAGACCATCGAGCGGACACCGATCGCGCCAGACGTGGCGCGGGATGTGACGGCCTGGTTCACCGCCCGCCATTACCCGGTGTTGTGGCTGAACGATCCGAACGAAGCCGGGCACGACGGGTACCTGATCAACGGGCGCGATCGGCACGAGGCGGTCGACCGTTGGCTGGAACGCACGCCGTGTGACGTGAGCCAGGTCGATCAGGTGCCGCCCGCTGCGCAGCCGCCGCTGCGGCTGTCGATCATTCACGAGGCGGACGTGCTGGATCGCGTGTCGGTGGCGTTGCGGTCGGCGTTTGACGGCCGGCTGACGCACAACGTGCTGCACGCCCCCCCGTACCGGCTGTCGCTGATCGAGTCGTTTGCGCCGCACGTCAACAAGTGGTACGGCATTCGCCGGCTGTGCGAGCGCTGGGGTATTGATCCGCGGCGCACGCTGGCCGTGGGGGATGATGTCAACGACATCGCGATGATCCGCGGCGCGGGCCTGGGCGTGGCGATGGCGAACGCCAAGCCGGCGGTGCGCGACGTGGCCGACCGGCTGACCGCCAGCAACGATGAGGACGGCGTTGCGCGGCTGCTCGACGAGCTCTTCGCGGCCTGAGGTATGGTGATGACCTCTTATGCCCGCTGGGAAATCTCGCTGATCGTGGTGGTCGGGGTGGTCGTGACCAGTGCGGTGGCGCTGCATGTCGGGTGGTGGGGGCTGCTGCCGGCAGTGGTCGCGCTGGCGCTGCTGTCGTTTTATCGGGATCCGCCGCGGCGGATACCACAGGATGCGCGCGTACTGGTCGCGCCGGCGGACGGCAAGATCGTCGAGATTTCGCGTAACGTGGACGACGGCGCCGGCGGCCGGCTGCTGCGCATCATGATCTTCCTGAGTGTGCTCAACGTGCACGTGAATCGCAGCCCTTGTGGCGGCCGGGTGCGCGAGGTGCAGTATCGCCCGGGACGGTTCATGAGCGCCCTGAATCCGAAAGCGGACACGGAGAACGAGGCGAACGCGCTGACGATCGAGCCTGCGGCACCGCTGCCAGGGCCCGTGCGCGTGCGCCAGATCGCGGGTGTCCTGGCCCGGCGGATCGTCTGTGTGGCGCAGCCGGGGGACGAACTGGCCGCGGGCCAGCGCTTCGGTATGATCAAGTTGGGCTCAAGGACCGAGCTCTGCGTACCCGAAGATCCGAAATGGACAGTGTGCGTCGCGGTGGGGCAGCCCGTTCGCGGCGGCCGCGACGTCGTGCTGCGACTCGAGGATGCCTGAGCCATGGTCAGCTACGACCTGGAAAAAGCCGAGCAGGAAGAGCGCGAGCCCGAGGAGCGCGTCCAGGTCGAGCCGGAAGCGGGACGCCGGCGCCTGACCGCGATCAGCCTGCTGCCAGCGGCGGCGACGCTGGGCAATCTGCTCTGTGGGATTCTGGCGATTCTCTGTTGCCTGCTGTCGGTGCGCGCCGAGTACGCGGAGCTGTTCGCCGTGCAGCCACGGGTGGTGTTCTCGCGGCTGGAGGCGATCTTCCCGACCCACATCGCGACGGGGGCCTACCTGATCATCCTGGCGATGATCTTTGACGCGCTCGACGGGCGGCTGGCGCGGCTGACGCGCCGCACGAGCGAATTCGGGGCCCAGCTCGATTCGCTGTCGGACATCGTGAGTTTCGGGGCGGCGCCGGCGGTGCTGGTGATTACGCTGCTGCTGCGGCCGGAGGAGCCGGAGCTGTCCGCGCTGCAGCGGCGGGTGGCGATGCTGGCGGCCCTGGTGTACGTGAGTTGCGCGGCGATCCGGCTGGCGCGCTACAACGTCGAGAACACCAGCAGTGAAGAGGGGCAGCGGGCCTTCAGCGGGCTGCCGAGCCCCGGGGCGGCGGCCGCGGTCGTGGCGCTGCTTGCTCTGCACGAGGCGGTGCGCGAGGCGGACCTGCAGTTCTACGGGGTCGTGCTGGCGGGCGTGATGCGCTGGGTGATTGCGCTGATGATGCTCGGCGCCGGACTGCTGATGGTGAGCCGGTTCGACTACGTGCACGTGTTCAACGTCTACGTACGGCGCAAGCACCCGCCGACGCACCTCGTATGGCTGGTGCTGATCCTCGGGCTGGGCTGGTCGTCGTTCGAGCTCCTGCTGGCGGTGCTCGCGACGGCGTACCTGCTGAGCGGGCCGTTGCTGGCATTGGGGGGCTGGCTGCGACCCGCGGCGGCGGGTCCCAACGGAACCGGCAAGTAGCACGTCGTTCCGGCCGGTCGGGTTGCTACGCGTCGATGGCACGCTGCAGCGCGGCAGCGTCGGCGAGGTCCGTATCGCCGTCATCGTCGGCGTCCTGGTTCTCGCAGGGCGCGTCGAGCGGGCCGGCGCCGGGGCCCGTCATGCAGCGGGCAAGGCCGGCCGCGTCGGCAGCATCCACGAGGCCATCCGCGTTGTCGTCAAACAAGGCGCCACTCGGCCACTTGGTGATCTTGACCGCATCGGCCATCACGACGCGCCCGGAAGGGGTGGCGTGGTTCGTCAGGAATACCTCCCCCGCCCCGGCGACGAAGCTGAAATCCCCCAGGCGATACCAGCGGCCGCCATAATGGCGCTGGTTGACACTGACCGGCGTGGCCCCACCCGCGTGCTGGACGATGTAGGTCACCGTGGTGCCGGTGGACTTCTGCGGCGACCAGACGCAGACTTCGTACAGGCCGGTGGTCGGCACGGCGAGGTGCCAGGTCACGCTGGCCGTGGCACTCGAGGAGCTGGTCGTCGACAGGTAGCTGGTGCCGTACATGTCGTAGTCGATGGACTGGTCGGTGACGACGGTCCAGCTGCCGGTGGTGCTGACGGCCGGGTCGCTGTTGTCCGTGACGAGCTTGGGTGGCCCGCCGGCGTCGAGGGCGAGTTCGTCGACGAGCATCTCGCAGAACACACCCAGCACGGAGGCGTCCCAGGGGTAGGGCTGGCCGGGCTCGGGCCCCTGGAAGCCATCGGAATAGGCGGCGAGGATGAATGCCTGTCCATTGGGCAGCCGCACGTAGGCGATGTCTTCGAGGGTATCGTAGGCCAGACCGAGCTTGTTCTCGTATTGCGTGCCGGGCGGCAGGCCGAAGCCGAATACGCTGTTGCCGCCCCAGCGCCCGCTGGCGAGCAGCTCGCGCATGTAGGGGGTCGCGCCGGGCTCGATGGCACCCTTGACGATTTCGAGCATGAGGGACGCGCTGCACTTGGGCTGCATGCGGTTGCCGCCGCGGTAGTTGATGGCGAGCGACTCGGCCCCGTTGGGCGCGCTGCCGGAATTGGTGGGATAAGTCTTGTGCATGATCGTCTGGTTTTCGACCAAACCGCGGCCGGCGAGATAGTCTTCGGTGAACAGCCGCTGGTCGTACCAGTTCCAGAAGGTGGTGTCGTAGCTGCCGGTGGGGTAGTTCGGCGCGCCGGTGACGGCATCGACGACCTGGCCGGTGGCGTAGTTGCTTGAATCGACGATCATTGGCCGCACGCACCAGTCGAGGTAGTCATACGGGTGGCCGTTTGTGCGGCACCAGTACATCGCGCTGGCGAGGTAGCACAGCTTGACACAGCTCGCGGGGTAGGCGATCACCTCCGGGTTGTACGAGCCGCGCGACCAACTGCCGTCGGCGTTGGGCAGCAGCAGGGCCACATCGAGGCGGCTCATGTAGGGCTTGACCGCCAGGAAGTCGGCCCGCGCCGCGGCAACGGCCTGGTCGAGGGCAGCGTCGTCCTGGATCGTGAATGCCTGGGTATCGGCGAAGACGCAGCAAGCCGCCGCGAGCATTGTCGCCAGCGCGAGCCACGGGCCGTCGTTGGGCAGTGTCATGCGTCGGACCGCTCCTTTCCCATCGGGGTTGATCCAGCATCGATCATAGAACAAACCGGGCGTTCGCTGCAACGGCCACGTGCGTCGCCGGGGCTGGCGCATCGGTTGGGGGGCGCCGGCGGGCTCAACGGGGGCGATTACCGGCCCGGGTTGACCTCCGGCAGGTCGTGGGCGGCCAGCCCCCAGTCTTCGCGGTTGAAGATCATCGGCACACCGAAGCGGCGCATGTGCAGCATCCAGGTCCACAGCTCCTCGTCGTCCAGGAAAGGAATGCCGCGGGCCGCCAGGCGGCCGAAGAGCTTGTTCTCGCCGGCGGGCGTCCAGCCGGAACCGAGCGAGTGTTCGATGTGGTAGATGCGCATCGGCTCGGTCAGGATGACCTCCTTCAGGCCGGCGTTGACGGCGCTGTGACACAGCAGGGAGTCGATATGCCAGGAGTACAGCTCGAACTCGGCGTAGCCGCGCAATTCGAACCAGCGCGCGCGGGCCATCATTGTGAAGTCGCCGCAGGCGAAGGTGTGCAGCCGGGCCGGATGCGTGGTCGCGAGCTTGTCCGGCGAGATGGCGCGCGGCAGCCGCGTGCCGGCGGCGCTCAGGCGTCGGGTTCGCGCGGGATCCGGCGCGGGGCCGCCCCAGTGGCAGCGATAAACGCGTAACGCGGGCGCATGCGGCTCGCTCGATGCCGCCGGGACGACGAGTCCGACCGCGGCGTGCTGGCCGGGCACGCCGGGCAGGGCGACGGCGAGGCGCTGTCGCTCGGCGACGGCGGCGGTCTTCACCACGTTGCCCATGGCATCGCGCACTTCAAGCGTCACGGGCGGCGTGGCGGTGTCGCTCGGGGCGACGTCCAGCACCAGGGAGCGCCGCGTGTCGCCCGGCATGCGGACCGTAAGGTCGGCGCGGTCGGCGATCGTGCGGCAGGCGGCCCCACCCATGGTCTGAAGCGCGGACCAGCCGGTTTCGAGCTCGATAGCGCCGGCCTGGTCGACGATGTCGCCGGCCGGAGCGTCGAGTTCGTCGGTGGTCGTGACCGCGGTAGGCGCGGCGGTGCGCTCGACAGCGTCCGCATCCACCCAGAACGCGTTGAACACACGGAAGTTCAGCGTCCGCGGGTCGCCGGCCAGCGGCTGGCCACCGCCGGGCACGCAAAGGCGGTACACGCTGCACTGCTCGGCCGCCAGCGGGAGCGTCAGGCTGACCACGCCGCGCTCGGCAACCGCGGCACAATCGACGAGGTTGTCGGCTTCGTCGCGGAGCTGAAGTTCGAAGGGCTGCCCGTCGACGCCCGGCCCTGGTTCGATGTCGAGGGCGACGGCGCGGCGCGGCTTTTCGGTGCTGCGGACGATGAGCTCAGCGTTGTTGGCGGCCCAGCGGAAGCTCTCGAGGTCGTCCGCTTCGCGCTCGTACCAGCCGCGGCCGAAGCCGATGCCGGCATCGGGCGGGGCGATGTCATCCCAGTATGAGGCGGTGCGCTGCTTGATGACACCGCTGGTGCGACTGGCGGCCTGCTCGGGTGGCACGCCGGTGCACCAACCGCAGTGGAAGACCAGCAGGTTGAGGACGCGCGGGTCGTGGGGGACGCGCGCTCCGCCGCCGATGACGTGCAGCCGGTAGGTGCGCGCCCGGTTCGCTTCGAGTGTGACGGGGACGAACATTTCGCGTCGGCCGCGCACCAGGCCGCGTGCAGCGAGCTGCTCGTCCTCGTCGAGCACCTGGACCTCGAGCGGGGCGCCGTCGGCGCCCGGGCCGGCCGCGAAGGCGAGCTCGAGGGTGTGCTCCCCGGCCTGCTCGCTGATGATCGTGATTTCGGCGTTGTCTTCGATCCAGCGCGCGGGACGGCCCTCGCTGACCTCGGGGCCACCCCAGTTGCGCCCGAGCCAGACACCGGTGTGCGGATCGGCGATGTCCGCCTCGTCCAGCTTCGTCACCCAGTTATGGGTTTCGTAGTACGGGTAGCGCACGGGGGGCACGTCGGGGGCGGCTTCCCAGCGGCAGGCCGTCACGCGGTAGCTGCGGGTGCGCACGTCATTGGGCAGGCGAAGCTGCCGACCGGCCACGCGGAAGCGCAAGGTCGAACGCGATCGGTCTGCCGGCAGCGTGAACCAGACCTGTTGCCGCTGGTGGACCAGGCCGCGGGCGACAGGCGTGCCGTCTTCGCTCGAAACATCGAGCTCTACGGGGTGGCCATCGGCGGCCGGGCCGGGCTCGAGCTCGAGCATGAGGGTACGGGGCGCGCCGGGCGGCGGTGTGACGTGCACCTCCGCGTCCGGGCCCACCCAGCGATACGCGAGACCCTCCCAGTACTCGGGGACGTAGCAGCCCGTGCCGAACGTGACGTCGGCATCGGCGGGGGCGACGTCGCGGCGGAGCGGGGTGGAGGTGAGCGTGGGGGCGGTGGCGGCCTGCTGGGGGGGAGTTGGCAGCCAGCCGACGTGATAGACGCGGAAGTCGAGCATCTGGGCGTGATCGAACTGGATCTCCGGGTGGCGGATAACGTGCAGGGCCAGGTCAAAGGGCGCATCGGGTGATGGTGGTAGCGCGAGGCGTACCAGCTCGCGGTTGTTGATCAGCGTGCGGCCGATGACCTCGCCGCCCGCATGACGTACCTCGAGCTCGAAGGCGGACTGGCCGACGCTCATGCCGGGCTCCACCTCGAGACAGAGCGTGCGCGGGGCGTCGGATGATTGCTCGATGCTGAGCACGGCCCCGTCGTGGGCCCAGCGGAACAGCGTGTCGCGGTCGTCGCGCTCGGGAGGGAACCAGCCGCTGCCGAGGCGCAGGCCGTCGTCTGCGGTCGCGATGTCCTGCGGGGCGAGGATCCGGCGGCCGTCGAGTGTGAGCGGGAAGGCGCCGTCGAGGGCGTTGACCCGTACGAGGTGCGTGCGGCAATACGCGAGCTGCTCGTCGAGCGTGGCTTCGAGCGGGACGTCGGACGCCACGTCGTGGCGGTCGATGCGGTAGAGGCTGTTGTCGTCGAGCTTGTTCGCGGCGATGTAGGCGAAGAGCTCGTCGTTGAAGACGATGTCGATGTTGGTGGCCAGGACAAACCGGCCGCGGGCGCGGCGAATGCCGACGTTCTTGGCGATCATCTGAAACAGCGGGAGGTGCTCGCTGTGGCGGAGCTGGCTGTGTAGCTCCGGCGGGACCTGGATCACGCGGACCTGGCAGGGCGACGGGTCGGCCGGCCATTGCAGCACGTCGGCGAGGCCGGGGCGGTCGTTGGGGGGGTTCCAGTCGACCAGGATGAGCTCGGCGGTGACGTTGTGCCGCTGGCACTGGTTGATCACGCCGTTGACGTAGATCTGCGTGCGGCGCAGGAGATTATGGCCGTGATCGTCGTTGCGCGAGGTGGCGACGACGGAGAGCAGGGGGGCGTTGTCGGTCATGCAGCGGGCTCCGGGTGGCTTTGCAGGGGTCGGGCGCGGCTGCCAAGCGCGGGCCGCCGCCCGTGGTCCTCAGTATAGCAGACGTATTTCGCGCGAACAGGCGACGGCGGGCTTCGGCGGCGGTTCAGTTCGTCCCCGCGATGGTGTGGAGCTCGGTGAGGAGTCCGGGATCGTCGGTGTAGTTGCTGTGCTTGAGTGCAAAGGGGTAGAGGTACAGGTAGATCAGACGCGGCGGATGGCCGAGTTCCTGCATGTGCGCGGCGATCCCGCGCAACGGGAAGTACCCCTGCTCGAATTTCTCAAATGACAGCGTCGTTTCGTAGCGGACGCGCCCGTCAGCAAGGATCTCAACCGGGACCACCGCATTCGGATCTTCACCGTGAAACACCCAGGAATCAGTGATTGGGACCGGCTGCGGGTCCCAGAGAACATCCGTCTCGCGCACCGTGGCCTGCCGGACTTGGATGCGCTCGTGTTCGCCCTGCTTGAGGAGGCGCAGCATATCCCGGATGTCGAGTGGCGCGCCCGCGGCGTCCGCAAGGGTCAGGTTGAGGTAAGGGTCCTGCACGACGATGCGCTGCTCGCCTTCGTGCTCGATCTCGACCAGCGTGACGGCGTGCGTTACGTGGGTTTCCGCATCCGGCCAGCCGAAGGCGAAATAGTAGCAGGGGATATCAAAGAGCTCGTAGATGCGCAGCAGTGCGTGTGCAAAGCCGGCGCACCAGACACCCCCCCGATCGGCGAAGAAATTGGCCATGACCTCGCCGGGGTGATCCGAGTAGAGGCCCGCCGCCTCGTAGTCCAGTGTTTTCTCCAACTCGACGTCGACGTGCTCCGCCACCCACTCGCGCAGGAGCGTGGTCCTGGTCCAGTCGTCCAGGGCGGGATCGGCCAGTTCGGGGATGTCGTGCTGCAACATCTCACGGAAGTTGACGTCGAGGTCAGTGCGGAGGTCCTCCAGCTCGCGCTGCCGCGCCTGGAGCTTGTCGCGCACTTCCGCCAGCTCGGCCGCCAGCGCTTCGCCGGCCGCGGACGATTCGGCGGCCACGGCGTTGGGATCTTGCAGCTGGTCGACGACGGCCGGCGCACACGCTGGCGGTGCGATCCCGAGCAGGACTACGCCGAGCGCGAGGATTCCGCCGAACCAGACCACCAGGCCACGCGTATCTTGTGCCATCCGTATGCCCCATAGCGATTGGAACGGAGGTTCGCTGCCCTGTCCGCGACGGGGCGACGGTCCCGCCGTGCTCACGACAGCTTCGGGTTCACCCAGGCCTGGACGCCGTCCTGCAACTCGATCGTGCCGTAGGGTGACTCGGACGTCGACGAGCAGGGGAGGTCATATTCGTTCCGCCAGCCGCGGGTTGTCAGCAACTCGCGGATGTTGTTCTCCACCTCGCGCGAGTGCGTGCCGATGTGCAGGCGGCGCACCTTGTGGGTGAGCTCGTCGCGCGCGGGATAGAGGACCTTGTATTCCTCGCCCTGCACATCCATGTCGACGAGGTCGACGCGTTCAAAGGGCGCCAGCAGGGAGGCCAGCGTGATGGCACGCACCGGGGCCACGTCGGCCCCTTCTTGCAACCAGTGTGGCCGGTCTTCCGACGCCATGATCGACTGTCCCCACCAAGCTTCCGGATCGCCCACCGCAAAGTAGACCGTGCCCTCATGGTCCGTGACCGCGGCCTCGAGCAAGGTGTGATCCTCCGGGTCGAAGCCGTTGTACCGGAAGTGGTCGATCATCATCTTGAAATGGGCCGGCTCGGCCTCGACCCCGACGAGCTTGACCGGCAGGCCCCGCTGCATTGCGGCCTTGGCCCCCGCCAGGAGCCAGTGCCCGAAACCCGCACCGAGCTCCATCATGACGAATACGCCGCGGGCCTCGTCTGCGGCGCGCAGGCAACTCGCATATTCGAAGAAGTCCTCATTGTCGATGGGGGGGATACCGGGACGTTCGTGCCGGTCGACGCGACGATCCGGCGTGTCCCAGCCGGCGGTGAAGCGGGTGGCCATCAGCTGGCCGAGGAAATCGGCCGCGAAGTGGGCTGGTACGTGGCCTTCCCAGCGTTCAAACTTGTCGTAGATCGGATCGTGACTCATACCAAGCTCCCATACGTTGCGGCACGCCGCCTGCGCGCAGGCGTAATCGTACCGGATACGCGTTGTCGAATAGGGCCCAGCGCCGGCGTCCCTTAGCGCCGCACACCGAGCAGAATCCAGCTGGGCTGAATCCAGAACAGCTCTTTCAGCTCTCGCGTCAGCAGGTCGCGGTTTTCGTCGACGGCGGTCGTGACGCCGCGCACTGTCTCGCATTGCTCGCGCGCTGCATTATCGAGACAGAAATCGTGCCACAGCACCAGCCCGCCTGGCCGTACCAGCTCGAGTGCCTTGCGCGTGTCATTGGTGACCACGTCGGGCGTATGCCCGCCGTCGACCAGGGCGGTGTCGAAAAAGCCGCGCGGGTAGTTGCGGATGTCCCACTCGCGGCTGTCGCAGTAGATCTGGCAGACCCGGTGGCCGAGGCCGCGCTGGCGGATGTGGCGGCCGATGAAGCCCTGGGCGTCCGTCTGGCACCAGGTGACAGGCTGGCCGTGGTCGTCGGTGCCCGGCTGGCGGTTGCTCCAGGCGGGGATGTCGCTGCTGCCGCCATAGGCCGCCCCGTAGGCCCAGGTGCCGTCGCGCCGCCACTCACCCTGGTAGAGGTTCAGCGTCCACACCGTCGCGTCGCATTCTTCGAGGCAGTACGTCGCCCCGGTGCCGCGCCAGGTGCCGAACTCGAGGTGGCGTTGCGGGCGGAACTGGCGGTAGAGGTAGCGGAAGATAGGGGCGTCGTCGTCCTCCATCTTCCACGCGCACAGCGGCTTGGCCAGCGAGGCGGCCGGGTAATCGACCGGGGTGTCGAAGCCGAGCTTCTGGTGCAGTTCCTGCACTGGCACGCGTTGGATCCAGTCGCTCATTCCTACGCCCTCCGGACCAGATCAAACCAGTTGAAGTCCGAATTGTAGAACTCGAAGTAAAGCACCGTGTTGAACCTGGCCGGGTGAAACGCCGCGCTGAGTTTGGCCAGATCGTACCACTCGACCCAGGGGGCGCCGCCGTCGGTCTTGTCCCCCCATTGCTCGAATGGCAGGCAGCCGTCGCGTTCCCAGCGGGCGCGCGGATAGGCGAGTTCGACCCAGCGGCCGCCCACCGGCAGGTGCTTGAGCAGCTCCTGCACCTCGGTGCGAATCACCTCGAAGGGCGCGTTGATCAGCGAGCCCTGGCACCAGATCACGTCGTAGTTTTCGGGCAGGCTCTCGAACGAGCGCATGTTCTCGAGGTAGTGAAACTGCGCATTGGTGATACCCAGCTTGCCGCAGATGCGCTCCAGCGCCGTGAGGTTTCCCGGTACGATGTCGACGAAGGTCATCTCGGCGCCGTGCTGGGCGAACGTGATGCCATCCAGGCCGAAGCCGCTGCCGAGATCCATGACACGCTTGCCGCGGAAGATGTCCTTGTACAGGAGGTGGTACCACCCGCGGACGTTGAAGCCCGCGCCGGTGACCGCCCTCTCGCGCGCGGTCAGCCACAGGTCCGCGAGTTCGTCGTCACCGAGCTGGCAGAGCCGCACCGCGGTGTCGCCGCTCGCGCCGAGCGTAACCGGCGCCAGCGAATTGCGCAGGACTGTAAACGGTTCGGGCCACACGCTGTTTTTTCCCTGCGAGCTTTCATCGCAGCCGGGACGCGGGCACGGACCCGCCCGCGCATCGACGACCTGCCACTGGGCCTGGATCTTCTTCGGGATCTCGTTGTATGCGACATCCTTGACTTCGGCAAGGAGATCACGCAGGCGGCATTCGGGGATATCCGCGTAGACGTTGCTGACTTCGCACTGTCCCAGGCGGCGCCACTCCAGCGGATCGGTCAGGTCGACGCGTCCATCTGCCTTCAACCGCTCGTAGTCGGGGGAGCCCGGCAGGGGAACGTAGGGACTGATGCCGATGCTGGGCGGCAGGACATCGCGCAGGAAAGCAATGCTCTCTTGCACGTCGCTTTCCCGCTCGCCAGGGTAGTTGAGCACGATGCTCGCGTTGTAGGGAAAGCGCAACTCCTCGTGGAGCCGGGCCGTGGCGCGGTTTTGCTCGACCGTGGTGCCCTTGTGCATTGCGTCCAGCATGCGCTGGCTGCCGGACTCGAAGCCGTAGAAGAGATACGCGCAGCCGGCGCGTTGCAGCAGCGTGAGCAGGCCGCGGTCGACCTGGTCGGCGCGCATGTTCGCGAGCCAGCTGATGCGTTTTGACAGGCCACGGGTGATGAGCCGCTCACAAAACTCGGTCAGCAGCGGGCGGTTGTTGCCGATCGTGCTGTCCAGGAAGTAGTAGCTGGGAATGCCGTAACGGCGCTGAAGCGCGTCCACCTCGTCGACGAGGTAGTCGGCCGAGTGAAAACGCATATTCGACAAGCACCCGTAGGCACAGAAATTGCAGCGAAAGGCGCAGCCGCGGCCCAGCATCACGTCCAGGCTCGACGTTTGACGAACCTTGAGCCGGGCCCACGATGGATGGGCGTAGAAGCGATAGTCGCACAACGACCAGTCGGGAAAGGGGAGTTCGTCGAGATCCTGCACGACTTCGGCCGGCGCCATCTCCGTCTGGCCAGGCCCGACGATGCCCGGAATGGTGTCGGGTGAATCGCCGTCGGCAAGCCGGCGCAGGGGGCGCTCGCCTTCGCCCACGCAGCAGTAGTCGAAGCCCAATTGCTCGATCGTGTTCTGCGGCTCTACCGTCGCATGAATGCCGCCGGCGACCAGCAGCGGCGCGAGCCCGTGGCGGCGGCACGCGCCGCGGATGGTCCGGACGGTGCGCTGCACCTCGACGAAGTGCACCGAGAAAAAGGAAACGCCGATGATCTCGGGCTTGAACTCGCGAATCTGCTCTTCGAGCCGCCACAGGCACGTGTCGAGGTTGCCGCGGGCCGCGACCAGCTCGCGCTGGAGATCGGCCAGTTCGACCTGGTGCCCGTGGTGGCGGAGCCAGGTGCCCAGCAGCAGCACATTGAACGGCCCGTTGCGCCACTCCTGCCGCATGTCGAGCGAAGCGCGGTCCTCGTCGTCCCAGCGCCAGGGTGTCACCAGCAAGCAGCGCACAAGAACCTCTTCTCAGCAGACGGCACACAGCGCGCAGACGCCCACGGCACGCCGGGGGTTCACCTCGGACGATATCGACGCGCTCGCCGCTCGCGTCAGCCGGTCGCCCCCGCCCGCACCTTCTCCGGTCGCGGCAGGTCCGGCAGCATGGCGTCAACCTGGGCCCCGACCTTGGCCGCCTCGGCGGTGGCGGACTTCTTGAGGCCCGCGAGTTTGTCCTTGACCTGCTCCTCGATCCAGGCGTAGGTGCGGGCCATGCCCTCTTCCAGCGAGATCTGCGGCTCCCAACCCAGCACTTCACGCAGCCGGTTGTTGTCGGAGTTGCGCCCGCGGACGCCCTGCGGCCCGTCGATGTGCTTCTTGGTGATTTCGATCCCCGCCGCCTGGGCCACCATGTCCGCCAGTTCGTTGATGCTGATGAGCCGGTCCTGGCCGAGATTCAGCGGCTCGTGATGATCGGAGCGCATCAGCTTGTAGATGCCCTGGATGCAGTCGTCGATGTAGCAGAACGAGCGCGTCTGCTCGCCGTCGCCCCAGATCTCGATCTCCGGGTTGTTGGTGAGCTTGGCTACCGCGACCTTGCGGCACATGGCGGCGGGGGCCTTTTCGCGGCCGCCGTCCCAGGTGCCCAGCGGGCCGAAGATGTTGTGGAAGCGGACGACGCGCGTCTCGATGCCGTGATCCTCGCGGTAATGGTTGCACATGCGCTCGATGATGAGCTTCTCCCAGCCGTAGGCGTCCTCGGGGTCGGCGGGATAGGCGTCCTCTTCCTTGAGCGGAGTGACGTCGACATTGCGTTGCAGCCGCACGGGGTAGACGCAGGCCGACGAGGTGTAGAAGTAGCGCTTGGCGCCGTTCTGCCGGGCGGCCTCGAGCGTGTGGATGTTGATGAGCGAGTTGTTGCGCAGAATCTGGCTGTGGTTGTGGGAGATGAAGCCCATGCCGCCCATGTCAGCCGCCAGGGCGTAGACCTCTTCGCAGCCGTCGGTCGCGGCGAGGCAGTTCTCCCAGAGCCGCAGATCGAGCAGGAGGAACTCGTCCGCCTCGCTGGGGGCGAATTCGGGGCGCTTGATGTCGACGCCGCGCACCCAGAAGCCCTGCTGCTTGAGGAACGAGGTCAGGTGGTGACCGATGAAACCGCCGGCCCCGGTGACGAGAACGCGCGTTGCACTTGGCATATCAGTGTTTCCCCTTTCTGGGTGTACGGGTTTCTCAGCGTGGTCCTAGACGCCCTGGCCGAGCGTGACGTAGTTGGCGACCCGGGCAAACTTGTCGCGCGACAGGATTCGCCAGCAGTCGATGATCGTCGGCTTGCCGCGGCTGGTGTCGAGGTCTTCCGGCTTCAGCTGGTTGAACTCTTCCCACGGCGTGGTGATGACCAGCACGTCGGCCTGGCGCGCGCAGTCGGCCGCAGACGTCGCGGCGGTGAACTCGACCTCGATGGCGCCGCGGGCATTGTCGAGCGCCTGCGGATCGTACGCGACCAGCGGGTGGCCCTTGTCGAGCAGGTGCCGCGCAAGCATGACCGCCTGCGATTCCTCGATGACGGGCGTGTTGGGCTTGTACGAGAAGCCCAGGATGCCCACACGGCCGCCGGCGGGCAGGTGCCGCTCGACCACGTTGCTCAAACGCTCGATCTGTCGCCGATTCACCTTGTCGGTCGCCTCGGCCAGGATCGCGGGAGCGCCGGCGTTGCGCGCCAGGGCGCAGAACGCGACGTTGTCCCGCGGGAAGCAGGGCCCGCCGAAGCCCAGGGCGCCCTTGAGGTACTTGCGGCCGATGCGCGTGTCGTTGCCCAAGGCGGCGGTGACGACATCGACGTCGGCGCCCGGGAGCTGCTCGCACATCTCGGCCAGCATGTTGGCGTACGAGATCTTGGTCGTGACGTAGGTGTTGACCGAGAGCTTGGTGAGCTCGGCATTGACGAAGTTCATGCGCGCGATGGCGGGCTCGTTGTCGCACACGGCGCGGTAATGGTCCTCGAGCAGCTGTCCCGAGCGCGGGTCGGACTCGCCGATGAGGATCATGTCGGGCCGGAGCATGTCACGAATCACGCTGCCCAGGGCGATGAACTCCGGGTTGTAGCACAGGCCGAAGTCCTTGCCGCAGAGCTTGCCGGAAGCCCGCTCCAGCGCGGGCAGCACTTCGCCGCCGGTGGCACCCGGCATCACGGTGCTCGTGAGCACCACCACATGAAAGCCGTCCTTCGCGCGCAGCGCGGCGCCGATCTGCTCGATCGACTGCATGACATAGCGCAGTGAGAAGCCGCCGGTGGTATCCGAAGGCGTGGGGACGATCATGAAGGTGAGTTCGGTATCGCGGATGGCCGGGCCGTACTCGGTCGAGGCCGACAGGCGTTCGCGATTGTCACGAATCATCTCCGCGAGTCCGGGTTCCTCGACCGGCGGGCGGCCGTCGTTGATGGCGGCGACGAATGTCTCGTTGAGATCGACGCCGCGGACGTTGTGGCCCTTGTGTGCGAGAACGGCGGCGAGCGGCGCCCCGAGCTTTCCCAAACCGATGACCGAAATGTTCACGCTCTTACACCTCTTTCGGAATGAACGCGTGTCGTGCCGGGATGGCAACAGACGACGCGCCGTCCTTGGTTATGGCACCCGTGCAATCCGTTGTCACGCCGACGGCGGTGGCCTGCAGGTGCCACGAACCGTCCGTGGCGACGACGCCACACCGGTGCGTTCGCGTGACGTCGCGCCAATGGCCGGGAGCGGTTGAATGTACACAGATCTGCATCCTCGGCGGATGCGCCCAGCGCCGTTCGCCGGTTCCCCCGCGGGGTTGGCGGAACCGCATGGCCCGCTGCCGCGAAGCACACGATGCCGGGGATGTTCCTGCCGCGCTGACCGCAAAACCACTCCGCGCTGCGCCGGTCAAAGATACGCGCCGCCAGCCGTCCTCGCAAGCATTTTGGCCCGTGATGTCTGCACGAAACCGTGACGCGCCTCAGGGCAGCGTCTCGCCGTCCATGCGTTGTACCGGCGGTTGATCAAGGTCGATCAATGGCGCCTGGCGTTGCTGTTCCGTGGCACGGGCGCGCTCCACCGCGTCCCAGAGCCTTTCGGTCAGCTCGCGCAGGCCCGTGCCGGCCACGCCGGAGACGCCCTGCACCTGCTGGTCTGGCAGTGCCGCACGGAAGGACGCGAGGGCCTCGTCAGCGTTGCCGAGGTCGAGCTTGTTGCCGACCACGATCTCCTCGCGCTCGGCCAGGGCCTGGCTGTATTTCTCCAACTCTCGACGGATCATACGGTAAGCGTCGATCGGCCGCGGCGCGCCGTCCGGTGGATAGAGGTCGACCAGGTGCAGCACCACGCGGGTGCGCTCGATGTGCTTGAGGAAGGCGTCGCCCAGGCCCACGCCCTCGTGCGCCCCTTCGATCAGGCCCGGCAGGTCGGCCAGCACCAGCCGCCGATAGCCGGGGAGCTCCGTAATGCCCAAGTGCGGCTCACGCGTCGTGAACGGGTAGCTGGCGATCTTGGGCCGGGCGCGGGTCAGCCGCGACAGCAGGGTGCTCTTGCCGGCGTTGGGCAGCCCGACGAACCCAACGTCTGCAATGAGCTTGAGTTCCAGGCGGAGCGTTCGTTCCTGCCCGGGGGTGCCTTTCTCGAACTCGCGCGGCGTCTGGTGCGTGGCGGTCGCAAAATGGGCGTTGCCGTGGCCGCCGCGACCGCCACGGGCCACGCGGACCTGCTGCCCATCGTCGACGAGGTCCTTGAGCAGGCGGCCAGACTCCGCGTCGTAGACCAGCGTGCCGGTCGGGACAGTGACGACGAGATCTTCACCACTGCGGCCGGTCTTGTTGGCACCGGAGCCAGGGCGGCCCTTCTCGGCGTGGTAGTGGTGACGCCCGGCGAGATCGAGGAGCGTATCGACGCCGGCCTTGGCGACCAGAATGACCGAGCCGCCGTGGCCGCCGTCGCCACCGTCCGGGCCGCCCTTGGGGACGAATTTCTCGCGGCGGAAGCTCACGCAGCCATCGCCGCCCTTGCCCCCGCGGACATGGATGGTGACTTCGTCGACGAACATGCGGGTTGTGCCGCTGCGCTGCATGGTCCAACTGCAACGCGGGGGGCGGGTGGTGTCAAGGGCCGCCCGGGGCATGCGCGGAGCAATCATGGGCGCAGGATGGTTGAACCGCGTGCCGCTTTGCGTTGGAATGATGTGGCGCGTCGCCGGCCGCGCGGGTTACGCGGCGGCGGCGCGACGGTGAGAGGGTTCCGTATGCGCGCCCGGATTCTGGTAGTAGACGACGAGCCGCTCAAGCGCATCACCCTGCAGATTGAGCTGGGTGAGCAGGGCTTCGAGGTGTTCGAAGCCTCGGATGCGCAGACGGCGCGGCGAATCATCGATACGCGGCCGATCGACGTGGTGGTGTCGGACGTACGCATGCCCGGCATGAACGGGCTCGAGCTGCTGACCTACATCAAGCAGACCCACCCCGACGTCGAGGTCATCCTGATGACCGCCTACGCGACCGTCGACACGGCGGTGCTGGCGATCAAGCGCGGCGCGTACGACT
Organism: uncultured Planctomycetales bacterium; assembly: GCA_964448675.1. Taxonomy (GTDB): domain Bacteria; phylum Planctomycetota; class Phycisphaerae; order UBA1845; family Fen-1342; genus CAYUZU01. Next base: position 4,441 of record CAYUZU010000026.1, on the reverse strand, counting down.
ACGTAACCAAGCCGTTCACGACGCAGGACCTGATCGAGAAGCTCGAACGGCTGTTCGCCACCCGTGGGGCGCGGCAGACCGAGGACGAGGTCGAGACGTTCGGGCGGCTGGTGGCGCGCAGCAAGAGCATGCGCCGCCTGTTCACGCAACTGCGCGGCGTGGCGCCGACTGACCGCACCATTCTGCTGTGTGGCGCCAGCGGCACCGGCAAGGAGCTCTTTGCGGAGGCCATTCACGAGCACAGCGCGCGGGCCAACCGGCCGTTCGTGCGCTTCAGCTGCGCGGCGCTGCAGCCGTCGGTGCTGGAGAGCGAGCTCTTCGGCCACGAGAAGGGTGCCTTTACGGGCGCGATTCGGCAGAAGGCGGGGCGGTTCGAGCTGGCACACGGCGGGACCATGCTGCTCGACGAGGTCGACGACATCCCGACCGAATTGCAGGTGAAGCTGCTGCGCGTGGTGGAGCAGCAGGAGTTCGAACGTGTCGGCGGGGAAGAGCCGGTGCGGGTCGATGTGCGGCTGATCTGCGCGACGAAGTGCGACCTGTTCGACCTGGTCAAGGCGGGGCGCTTCCGCGAGGACCTGTACTATCGCCTGAACGTGATCACGCTCTGGATTCCGCCGCTGTGCGAGCGGCCCGACGACGTCCCCGTGTTGGCGCAGCATTTCCTGGAGAAGCACGCGGCACTGGTGGGGGACGGGCGCGTGACGATCGCGCCGCACGCGATGGACGAGCTCGTGCGGCACGGCTGGCCCGGCAACGTGCGCGAGCTGGAGCACGTGCTCGAGCGGGCCCTGGCATTCTGTGGCGGTGACGAGATCCGCCCGGAGCACATTCTGCCGCTGGGGGCGCGGACGGCGTCGGCTGATGGCACCGCCACGGCGACCGTGCTCGAGCTGGCCGAAGGCGGGCCGCAGGGGCTCAACGAGACGGTCGCCGACATCGAGCGGCGGATGATCCTGCTCGCGCTGCGGCAGTCGAACAACAACCAGGCCCGCGCGGCGCAGCGGCTGGGCATCCCGCGCACGACACTGCGCGACAAGATGGCGAAGTACGAAATCCCGGGGGGATGACCCGCCCTGAGCGACCGGCAGCCCGAAGCGCTGCGGGAACAAGGGAACCAACGATCATGGCGGCAAGACCGTGCGCCTGGCACGCCCTTGCCGCCATGGTGTGTCTGCCGCGTCGGCGCGTCACACGCCCGGCGTGCCGAGCGGGGTGTCCGACGTTTCTTCGCTCCCGCCGGGCAACAGGCTCTCGGCCCGGGCGCGGGCCGCGCCGAAGAGTGCTTCCTCGGCGCTCTCGTAGGAGCGCAGGGCCGGCTCGCCCTCGGGCTCCTCGACGTTGATCTTCATCTCCTGGTAGCCCTTGAAGCCCGTGCCGGCCGGAATCACGCGGCCGAGGATCACGTTCTCCTTGAGGCCGACAAGCCGGTCTTCCTGGCCGGCCAGCGAGGCCTGCGTGAGGACCTTGGTCGTCTCCTGGAATGAGGCGGCCGAGATGAACGACTCGCTCTGCAGGCTGGCCTTGGTGATGCCCAGCAGCAGTGTCTTGGCGCTGGCCGGCTTCGGCTTGCGGCCCTTGGCCGGCATGCCGCCGTCGGCCTCGACCGCGTCGTTGCGCGTGGTGAAGTCCTCGCGCGTGACGATCTGGCCGACCGGGAAGTCGGTGTCGCCCGGGTCGGCGATCTTGACGCTGCGGGCCAGCCGCAGGTTCTCGTCACGGAAGCGGAACTTGTCGACGACTTCGTTCGGCAGGAACTCCGAATCGCCTTCGTTGTCGATCTTCACCTTGCGCGTCATCTGGCCCAGGACGATCTCGACATGCTTGTCGTTGATCGTCACGTTCTGCTGGCGATAGACACCCTGCACCTCCTTCAGCAGGTAGCGCTGCAGGTCTTCCTCGCCGTTGATCCGCAGGATGTCGTGCGGAATGAGCGGACCGTCGATCAGCGGCGTGCCGGCCTCGACATAGTCGTCGGCGTGGACCAGCAGCTGCTTGTCCTGCGGCACGTGGTGCTCGCGCTCCAGGCCCGACTCCGACTTGATGATGATCGTCATCTTGCCGCGGCGCCGATCGGCCTGCAGCGTCACGCGGCCCGAAATCTCCGCCAGCACCGCCGGCTCCTTGGGCTTGCGGGCCTCGAAGATCTCGGTCACGCGCGGCAGACCGCCGGTGATGTCCTGCGTGCCGCTGATCTCCCGCGGCTGGCGGGCCAGCAGCATGCCGGGCTTGACGGGGTCGCCCTCGAGCACCTCGATACGGGCCTTGGCGGGCAGGTGGTGGAAGTCGCGGATCTCGCCTTCCTTGTCCTCGATGATGATCCGCGGGTACTTGTCGCCCTTGTGCTCGACGACGATCCACTTGCTGCCCTCGCGGCCTTCCTGCTCGGCGCGGACGGTCTCGCCCTCGACGATGTCCTGGAAGCGGACGAAGCCCTCCTTCTCCGACAGGATCGGCGTGAAGTGCGGGTCCCACTTGACCAGTGCGGCACGCGGCGCCACGGTCGCCCCGTTCGCGACCATGACCGTTGCGCCGTAGTTGACCTTGTAGCGCTCGAGCTCGCGGCCCTTGTCATCGTTGACGGCGATTTCGCCGTTGCGCTTCAGGACGCGCCAGGCCTGCTCGCCGGTCTCCTCGTCGACCACCTCGATGGCATTGAGATTGTGGTAGACGGCGGTGCCGCCCTGGTAGGCGATGATCTGGTTCTCGGTCACGGCGCGGCTGGCCACGCCGCCAGTGTGGAACGTCCGCATCGTGAGCTGCGTGCCGGGCTCGCCAATGGACTGGGCGGCGATGATGCCGACGGCGAGGCCTTCCTCGGCCAGGCGGCCGGTGGACAGGTCGGCGCCGTAGCAGCGGGCACACACCCCCAGGCGGCTCTCGCAGGTGAGCGGGCTGCGGACGCGGACACTGTCGAGCCCGAGGCCGCCTTCCTCCGCCTTGGACTCGAGCCGCCGGGCGATGTCGTGGGTGACGACCTCGTTCTCGCGGACGATGATCTCGTCGGTGCGGATGTCGCGGATCGTGTCGCGCGCGACGCGGCCGACGATGAGCGAGGACAGCTTGACGTCGACTTCCTCGCCCTTGTAGATCGTGCTCTTGGTCATGCCCTCGATCGTGCCGCAGTCGAGCTCGTTGATGATCACGTTCTGCGCCACGTCGGCCAGCTTGCGCGTCAGGTAACCCGAGTCGGCGGTCTTGAGCGCCGTGTCGGCCAGGCCCTTGCGAGCACCGTGCGTCGAGGAGAAGTACTCCAGCACGGACAGGCCTTCGCGGAAGTTCGCCTTGATCGGTGCCTCGATGATCTCGCCCGAGGGCTTGGCCATCAGCGCGCGCATGCCGGCGAGCTGCCGGATCTGGTCGACCGAACCACGGGCACCCGAGTCCGTCATCAGGTAGATCGGGTTGAGGTACGGCTTGGCCTTGGCATCACCGGTCTTGGCCTCGGTGCCGTCCGGATCGCGCCAGTCGGCCCGCAGCGTCTTCATCATTTCGGCGGTGATCTTCTCGCGCGCGTGCACCCAGATGTCGATGAGCTGGTTGTGCCGCTCCATGGGCGTGATCACGCCGTTGCCGAAGTTGCGCTCGACCCGATCGACGACCTTCTGGGCCGCGTCGAGGATCTTCGGCTTCGCGTCGGGCACACGCAGGTCCGTCAGCGCGAACGACAGGCCGGCCAGCGTGCTGTTGCGGAAGCCGATCTCCTTGATGTTGTCCAGCAGCTCGATCGTCGCCGCGCGGCCCAGCCGGGCGTGGCAGTCGGCGATCACGCGCGAGATGCCCTTGCCCAGCGGATAGTTGTAGAACGGCATTTCCCGGGCGAGCGTGTCGTTGAAGATGCAGCGGCCGACCGTGGTGGTCAGCAGCCGGTTCGCGGGGATCGGCTTGGGCGACGCGTCGCGGTCTTCGACCACCTCGGCCCGCGGCACGCGCACCTTGATCAGCGTATGCATGCCGATCTGGCCCATGGCGTGGGCGAGCATCGCCTCGGCCGGGTCGGCAAAGGCGCGTTCCTGGCCGGGGTCCCGCTCGCCGGGCTCGCCGGCGTGGTCGCAGGTCAGGTAGTAGATGCCCATGACCATGTCCTGCGAGGCGGACATGATCGGCGAGCCGTTGGCGGGGCTGAAGATGTTGTTGGTGCTCATCATCAGCACGTGTGACTCGGTCTGGGCCTCGATCGACAGCGGCAGGTGGACCGCCATCTGGTCGCCGTCGAAGTCGGCATTGAAGCCCTTGCAGACGAGGGGGTGGATGCGAATGGCGTTGCCCTCGACCAGGACGGGCTCGAACGCCTGGATGCCCATGCGGTGCAGCGTGGGCGCGCGGTTGAGCAGCACCGGGTGCTGGTAGATCACCTCTTCGAGGATGTCCCAGATCTGCTGCTCACGCCGCTCGAGCATCTTCTTGGCGCTCTTGATCGTGTCCGCCAGGCCGCGCTCGC
>CAYUZU010000025.1:0-78485 GCA_964448675.1 uncultured Planctomycetales bacterium | reverse complement strand
ACAACCGCGTAACACGACAGGCCGGCGATTCCCGCAATCGCCGGCCTGTTTCATTTCGCGGTGCGTGCGGCGGTGGCGGGGGTGCTATTTCTTGATCATCTTGGCGGCGGCGCAGAGGCGGTTCAGCTCGTTGAGCCGGGCCTGGACGCTGTCGAGTGGGTTGTTGGCGGCGACCAGGCTATCGAGCTCGCTGAGCTGGCGGGCGATCTGCGCGTAGCCGTAGGTGTCGGAGCTGGCGGACAGCTGCTGGCAGGTGTGGTGAAACTCCTCGAGCTGCTGGGCGGACAGCAGCTTTTCGAGCTGGCGGACGCGAGCGTCCAGGATGGACACGAACTTGGTGATCAACGGGCGCATCTTCGCGTTGGCCCAGTAGGTGCTATAGATTGGCTCGAGCACCGGCGTGGCGCCCTGGGCCCGCGGCAGGATGCCAGTGAAGACGTCGATCAGACGCTCGCGCGTGAGCGGTGTGTGGACGATCCCGTTGCAGCCGTTCTGCAGCGCCCGCTGCTGCAATGTGCTCTCTTCCTGGGTGATCGGCGGGGCGGCGCACGAGACGGCCTGGATGACGCCGCAATAGCCGGCCTTGCGTAACCGTTCGGTCAGTCCGGTGGCACCGCCGTCGGCCAGCCGCAGTTTGCCGAGCACCAGGTCAAAACGCTGCGTGCCGGCCGCCGCCAGGGCTTCATCGATGGTGCCGGCGGAGCGGGTCGACGCGCCGAGCTCGGCGGCGAGGAAGTCGAACATGTCGCGGTCTTCGTCGCAATCGTCCACGTAGAGGACGTGGCCGGTGAAGCGCGGCTTGTCGGCGTCGCCCTCGGCATCGGCAATTACCTTGTAGTTCGGGATGAGGGCGTTCAGGTCCGGCCGCTCGGTGAACGCGATCCCCAGCTCGTGCACTTTCGACGAGAGGTGCCGGCAGCGGACGATCGTGCCGCCGGCCACCTGCATGCTGCCGTCCAGTGCTTCGACCGCCAGGTGGCAGGCCGTGCCGGTCTGGACGAAGAAGCCGTGCAGGATCGACGCGCCCCCCGCGCTGATGTTGTTGGGCAGCACGTTGTAGGGGGGCCGCGAGGCGTCACCGTGCTCGAGCCGCATCACGCAGCGGCGGCGCCACAACTGGAGCCGGGCGGAGCGGCGCGATTCGATTTGCGGCTGCTGGTCGCTGTCGCCGCTCAGCTCGGCGACGATCGCCGTGTAGTCGTCCACGGACAGACGCAGCGTGTCGATGACCGCGTTGCTGTTCCACCAACAGTCCCGCTTGCTGTACGCCACACCGCACCTTGTCTGTCGCTCGAGTCGGGGCGCACGCGTCGCCCCTCCCGCGCCACCGCACGGGAGACCTGCCTGCCACACGCGGCTGGCATCTCATCCCTGATGTCGGACAAGCGGGCCGGCCGCTTGACTTCGGCCGGCGGCCCGCGCGGCGCGGGGCGATTCGACGGGGGGGCACCGTCGCGGATCACGCGTGGCGTCCCATATGCCGCCCCGCCCGGCGGCATCGATGAGCATGTCGGGGGCCGGGCCCTGCGGGAAACACGCCCGTTCTGGGCGGTGGCGCCGTGCGGCCGCCGGCGCTGGTGCGGTTGTCGCGCCGCCGTGGGGCCGGTACAAGGGTGGCCGTGACAGAACGGGCGCGGTGGACGGGCCTGCCGCCGCGCGGGAGGATACGGACGCGGCCGATATTCTGGAGCGAAGACACCGTGCTGTGGCTGTGCGTGATTCCGTTCGTGGCGGCGATCGTCGCGCCGTGGCTGCACCGCGGGCTGCGTTCACACGCGGCGGTGGTGCTGGCGCTGGTGCCGGTCAGCCTGGCGGGGGTGATCGTCTCGCAATTGCCGTTGGCCGCCGGCGCTGCGACGCGGCAGGCGCTGCCGTGGATTCCGGGCTTGGGCATCGACCTGGCGTTCTGCCTGGACGGGCTGGCGGCGACGTTCGGCCTGCTGATCTGTGGCATCGGGGCGCTGGTGCTGCTGTATGCCGGGGCATACATGCGTGACGACCCGCGGCTGGGCCGGCTGTGCGCCCTGCTGCTGTTCTTTCTCGGGTCGATGCTGGGGGTGGTGCTCAGTGACGACCTGTTCGCGCTGTTCGTCTTCTGGGAACTGACGAGCATCGCGTCGTACCTGCTGATCGGGTTCAAGCACGAGAAACAGGAGGGCCGCGACGCCGCCCGGCAGGCGCTGCTGGTCACGGGGGCCGGCGGGCTGGCGCTGCTGGCGGGGTTCATCCTGCTGGCCAGCGCGGCGGTGCAGTGCGGTGTCGCGCCGGGCGAAGCGACGCGCATCTCGGTGCTGCTGAAGAGCGATCTGTCGGGGCACGCGTTCTTCCTGCCGGCGCTGGTGCTCATCGCGCTCGGGGCGTTCACCAAATCGGCGCAGATGCCATTCCACTTCTGGCTGCCCAATGCAATGACGGCGCCGACGCCCGTGTCGGCCTACCTGCACTCGGCCACCATGGTCAAGGCCGGCGTGTTTCTGCTGGCGCGGCTCAATCCGCTCTTCGGCGACAGCATGGTCTGGCACGTGCTGCTGACGGCCACGGGGGCGATCACGATGCTCGGGGCCGCCGGGATGGCGGCGGGGCAGAGCGACCTCAAGCGCATCCTGGCGTACACGACCGTCAGCGTGCTGGGCACCTTGACGATGCTGATCGGCGTCGGTACGGACCTGGCGCTCAAGGCAGCGGTCGTGTATCTGGTAGCGCACGCCTGCTACAAGGCGGCGCTGTTCATGATTGCCGGCAGTGTCGAGCACGCGACCGGGACGCGCGACGTGCGGCAGCTCGGCGGCCTGTTCCGCGCGATGCCCGTCACGGCGATCTCCGGGCTCCTGGCCGCGTTCAGCATGGCGGGGGCGCCGCCCTTGTTCGGCTTCATCGGCAAGGAGCTGCTGCTCAAGGCGAAGCTCGACCTCGAGTTTGTCGGTGTGGTGCTGATCCTGGTGGCGACGCTCGCGAATGTCTTCCTGATCGCGATGGCGCTGGTCGTGGCGGTATGGCCGTTCTTCGGGCGGCGCACCACGGCCGGCACCGACGCCCACGAAGCGCCGACGCTCATGCTGTTCGGCCCGCTCGTGCTGGCGGCGGCCGGGTTGTTCACGGGCCTGATTCCGGGCACGTTCGATGAAGCGCTCGGCTCGGCGATGGCGACGGCCGTCGGCGGGCGGACGATCCTCATGGAGCTGAAGCTGTGGCACGGCCTCAGCCCGGTAGCCCTGACCGCGCTGGGGATCAGCGCGGTCACGCTGGCCGCCGGCTTCGCACTGTTCCTGCGGTTACGCAGCTGGCTCACGCACATCGCAGTCACCGTCGGCCGGCTGGGGCGGCGCGGGCCGAATCGGGCGTACGACGTGTTGTTCGCCGGTACGATGGCGGCCGCGGCGTGGCTCACACGACGAATCCAGACCGGGAGCCTGCGGCACTACGTGCGCGTCATCCTGCTGGTGCTCATCGCCACGAGCCTGCATCCGTTGCTGCGTGCGCTCGGCGCCGCGCGCGGGCTTTCATGGCAGGTGGTGTGGTACGAAGCGCTGTTGCCGGCGCTGATGCTGACGGGGGTGCTGGCGGCGCTGCTGTCGCGCTCGCGGCTGGGGGCGGTCGCGCTGTTGGGCATCGTCGGGTTGCTGATCGCGGTGTGGTTCGCGCTGTTCAGTGCGCCGGACCTGGCGATCACGCAGATCATGGTCGAAGCGCTCACCGTGATCCTGCTCGTGCTGATCCTGTACCGCCTGCCGCGCTTCGCGAAGCTGCGCGCCCGGCACGAGCGGCTCCAGGACGCGACGCTGGCGGTGGTGGCCGGCGCTGTCATGGCCGGCCTGCTGGTGGCGTCGACCGCGCTGGACCTGCCGGCGGACGTGAGCGGCGAGCTCGGGGCCCTGTCCAAGCCGAAGGCGTACGGCCGCAACGTCGTCAACGTGATCCTGGTGGACTTTCGCGCGCTGGACACCCTCGGCGAGATTACCGTGGTCGCCGTCGCCGGGCTGGGCGTTTACGCCCTGACGCGCTTCAGTCGCCGCCGGCCAACAGGAGGCCCGGCATGAACTCCGTCATCTTCCAGACCGCGACGCGGGCGCTCACGCCATTGCTGGTGGCCTTCTCGCTGTTCATGCTGCTGCGCGGGCACAACGAGCCGGGCGGCGGCTTCATCGGCGGGCTGCTGGCGGTGACGGCGTTCGCGCTGTACGCGCTGGCGTTCGACGCGCGGCAAGCGCGGCGCCTGTTGCGCCTGTCGCCGCGCAGCCTCGCCGCGGTCGGGCTGCTGCTGGCGGCGTTCAGCGGCTGTGGCGCCTGGCTGACCGGACAGCCGTTCATGCAGGGCGTGTGGCTGCCGTTCGAACTGCCCGCCGAACTCAAGCTCGGCACGGTGTTGCTGTTCGACATCGGGGTGTACTTCGTGGTGCTCGGGGCCGCGCTGCTGGTGCTGCTGCCGCTGACGGAGGAGGAATAACGGTGTCGATCGTCATGATCATCCTGGTTGGCGCCCTGTACGCGGCGGCGTTCTACCTGCTGCTGGCCCGCAGCACGATAAAGCTGATCTTCGGGCTGCTGGTGCTCAGCCACGGGGCGAACCTGCTGATCTTCGCCGCCGCCGGCCTGACCCGGGCCCGGCCGGCGATCGTGCCGCCCGGGGGCGACGCACCAGCGGCGGGGGCCGCAGATCCGTTGCCGCAGGCACTGATCCTCACCGCGATCGTCATCAGCTTCGCGGTGCTGGCGTTTGCCGCGGTGCTGGTGAAGCGGGCTTATGACCTGACGGGTGCCGACGACGCCGAGCGGATGCACTCGACCGAGGAGTAGCATGCTGGTTGCGTTGCCCATCCTGATACCGTTGCTGACGGCGGGCCTGTGCCTGCTGTGGGGGCACCGGGTGCGCACGCAACAGCGGCTCGCGGTGGCGGGGGCGCTGGGGCTGCTGATCGCGGCGGTCGTGATGTTTGCACAGGTGTGGCGCGACGGTCTGCTGGTGCTCTACGTCGGCGGCTGGCAGGCGCCGCTGGGGATCACGCTCGTCGCCGATACCGTTGCGGCGCTGATGGTGCTCGTGGCGGCGGTCATGCACCTGGCGGTCAGCGTGTACTCCATCGCGAACGTCGCCGAGCGGCAGCAGCGCTTCGGCTACTTCGCGTTCCTCAACGTCATGCTGATGGGCGTGTGTGGGTCGTTCCTGACCGGCGACCTGTTCAACCTCTACGTGTGGTTCGAGGTGATGCTGATCGGCAGCTTCGTGCTGCTGGTGCTCGGGGGCGACCGGGCCCAGATGGAGGCCGGCATCAAGTACGTGACGCTCAGCCTCCTGAGCTCGGCACTCTTCCTGGCGGGGGTCGGCGTGATCTATGGCATCGCCCACACGCTCAACATGGCCGACCTGTCCGAACGGCTCGCCGCGGCGGCACAGACGCAGCCGTGGCTGGTCGTCGCCGCGTCGGTGCTGCTGCTGCTGAGCTTCGGCATCAAGGCGGCGGTGTTTCCGTTGTACTTCTGGCTGCCGGCCAGCTACCACACGCCGGCGCCGGCGATATCGGCGATCTTCGCGGGGCTGCTGACCAAGGTGGGTGTGTACGCCCTGCTGCGGGTGTTCACGGTGGTGTTCCCGCCGTCGGATTACGTGCTGTTCCTGGTGGCGGCGATCGCCGGGCTGACGATGCTGCTGGGGGTGCTGGGGGCGGTGTCGCAGGTGCAGATCCGGCGGATCCTGAGCTTCCACATCATCAGCCAGATCGGCTACATGGTGATGGGGTTGGCGCTGCTCGCGGCCCCCGATGCCGCCACGCGGCGGTTCGGCATCGCCGCGGCCATCTTCTATATCGCGCACCACATCATCGTGAAGACGAACCTGTTCCTGATTGGCGGCACGGTGCGGGCCCTGACCGGCACCGAGCAGCTTGCGCGGCTGGGCGGGATGCAGCAGCGAGCGTGGTGGCTGGGGGTCCTGTTCCTGATACCGGCGTTGAGCCTGGCCGGACTGCCGCCGCTGTCGGGTTTCTGGGCCAAGCTGGCGATCCTCTGGGCGGGTGTGGCGGCGGGGCAGTACGTGCTGGTGGTGATCGGACTGCTGGCGGGCCTGTTGACGCTGGTGAGCATGCTGAAGATCTGGCACGAGGTGTTCTGGAAGCCGGCGCCGGATCCGCCGGCGCTGGGCCAAGTCCGGGGGCCGGTCCGACCGCCGGACCGGCGCCAGCTGGCACTGCTGGTGGGGCCGATCGTGGTGCTGGCGGCGTTGACCGTGGCGATCGGGCTCTACCCGCAGGGGTTGCTGGCGGTGTCGCGGCGTGCGGCGGACCAGTTGCTGGATCGCGACGGCTACGTGGCGGCGGTCGGCTTGCGCCCGGGCGATGCGGCGGCGCCCACGCAGCCGGCGGAGGGCGCGCCATGATCATCTTCATGCTGAACCTGTTGCTGACGGTGCTGTGGGTGGCATCGACCGGGTCGCTGAGCTCGGCCAACGTGCTGCTGGGCTTCGTGGTGGGGTACGTGGTGCTGTGGTGGCTCAGCCCGATGCTCGGGAGCAAGACGTACTTTCGCAAGGCGCCGCTGGCGCTGGTCTTCGGGCTGGTGTTGCTCTGGGAAGTGATCGTGTCGAACTTGCGCGTCGCGTGGGATGTCGTCACGCCGACGCGGTTGCGGCGCCCGGGCATCGTGGCGGTGCCGCTGGATGCGACCACCGATCTGGAGATCATGGTGCTGGCCAATCTGATCACGCTGACCCCGGGCAGCCTCAGTCTGGATGTGTCGGCGGACCGGCGCGTGCTTTACGTGCACGCGATGTTCATCGATGATCCGGAGGATGTGCGGCGCGAGATCAAGGAGCGCTTCGAGCGCTGGGTGTTGCTGTTGTTGCGGTAGTCGGACCAGGCGGATGGTGCTGTTCACGGATATCACGGCGGGGGTGCTGGTGCTCGGGATTCTCCTGGCGACCATTCGGCTGGCCCTGGGGCCGACGCTGTCGAATCGTGCCGTGGCGCTCGACGTGATCGCCGTGCTGGCGGCGGCGCTGACGGCGGTGTTCGCGATCCGGTTCGAGCAGCGGGTGTTCCTCGACGTGACCATCATCCTCGCGCTGGTCAGCTTCGCCGGCACGGTGGCGTTCGCCTATTACGTCGCGAAAAGGACGTCGTGATGGATGACTGGACAAGCGTGATCACGATGGTGCTGCTGGGGCTGGGCGGGGTGTTCTGCCTGCTGGCGGCGGTGGGCATCGTCGTGATGACGGATATCTACAACCGCATGCAGGCGGCGAGCAAGTCGGTGACGCTGGGTGCGACGTGTATCGTGCTGGCGGTGGGGGTGCATTACGCCGAGCCCGCGATCGTCGTACGGTGTCTGCTCGTGTGCGTATTCTTCTTCGTGACGGTGCCGGTCGCGTCGCACCTGATCGCGCGGGCCGCCTATCGCGCCCGCGAGCCGCTCGCGCCGGAGAGCGTGATCGACGAATTGGGCGACCACGACCGCCGCGCCTGACGCCGCCGTGCCGCAACCACATCAGAGGAGTCTCACCATGCGTGCTGCCGCCCTCGTCGCGTTGCTCGTCTTCGTCCGGCTGGGCGCCGCGTGCGGTGCCGCGGACCGGTATTTCACGATCAAGGTGGTCGACGAGCAGACCGGCCGCGGCGTGCCGCTGGTCGAGCTGCGCACCGTGCACGGCATCCGCCACTACACCGATAGCAACGGCATCGTGGCCTTCCACGAGCCGGGGTTGATGGACAGCGACGTCTTCTTCCACGTCTCGAGCCACGGCTATGCCTTCCCCGCCGACGGGTTCGGCATGGCCGGCAAGCGGCTGCACGTTGCGGCGGGCGCAAGCACGACCCTGAGACTCGAGCGGCGCAACATCGCCGAGCGGCTGTATCGCGTCACCGGTGGTGGCATCTATCGCGACAGCGTGCTGGCCGGGGCAGCGGTGCCGATCGCGCAGCCGGTGCTCAACGGTCGCGTGGTCGGGCAGGACAGCGTGATCAATGCCGTGTTCGACGGGCGGCTGTACTGGTTCTGGGGCGATACGTCGTGGGCGAAGTACCCGCTGGGCAACTTCCACGCGGCGGGGGCCACGTCGCGGCTGCCGGGGAACGGCGGGCTGGATCCGGGTGTCGGCGTGAACCTGACCTACTTCGTGCGTGAAGATGGCTTCGCGAAGGAGATGGCGCCCCACGACCAGCCCGGCCCGGTGTGGCTCAGTGCCCTGGTGGTGCTGCCGGAAGCAAGCGGCGTTGAGCGGATGTACGCGGCCTATTCCCAGGTGACGAGCGAGATGAAGGCGCTCGAGCGCGGTTTCATGCGCTATGACGAAACGCGGGATGTCTTCGAGCGCGTCACGACGTTCGATGTCGCTGCACCGCTGCAGCCGGGGGCGCACCCGTTCGTGCATGCGGTGGACGGCGTCGCGTACATCTGGTTCCCCGATCCGTTTCCGCAGGTGCGGGTGCGGGCGACGGTGGACGCGTATCTCGACGTCGCGCAGTACGAGGCCTGGACGCCACTGCAGCCGGGCAGCCGCCTGGACGACCCGGTGCTCGACCGCGACGAGGCGGGGTGGCTGTGCTACGCCTGGCGCCGCAACACGCCGGCGCTGGATCGCGACACGCAGCGGGCGCTGATCGACGCGGGCAAGATGCGGGCGGACGAGGCCTGGGTGCAGTTGCAGGATGTCGACACGGGCAAGGGTATCCTGCCGCACGCCGGCTCGGTGTACTGGAACGCCCATCGGCAGCGGTGGATCACGATCCGGTGCGAGATTCTCGGGACGTCGCTGCTCGGCGAGACCTGGTACGCCGAGGCGGACACGCCGCTGGGGCCCTGGGTTTATGCCCGCAAGATCGTGACGCACGACCGCTACACGTTCTACAACCCGAAGCAGCATCCGATGCTCGACCAGGCGGGTGGGCGGATCGTGTACTTCGAGGGTACCTACGCCAACACGTTCTCCGGCAACCCGCAGAAGACCCCGCGCTACGATTACAACCAGATCATGTACCGGCTGGACCTCGACGATTCGCGGCTGGTGCTGCCGGTGCCGGTGTATGCCCCGGCGGCGCCACCTGCGGGTGCGTCGTTGCGGACCCGGAACGCGCTGCCTGCCGACGCCGGCCCGCAGCGGATCGCGTTCTTCGCGCTGGATCGACCGAAGCCGGGGAGTGTCGCGGTGCGGCGGGTCGCCCACGATGGGGATGCGTCGCGGCTGGTGGTCGCGAATTCAGGAGACGATCAACGAGCCCAGCAGGGCGACATCGCGTTCCACGCGTTGCCGGCTGATGTAAAGGACCCGCCGGCGACGAGCGTGCCGCTCTATGAGTACCAGCGGAAGGACCGGGTGGGCTGGGTGTATTCGACGGAATCGGATTGGTCGGATGCGGCGTATCAGCGCAGCGGCACCCCGCTGTGCCGCGTGTGGCGCAGTCCGCCGCGGGCGGACTTGCGCTGGTCCGTGCGCCGATAACCGCCTCTTGCGTGTTTGCGCGTGGTCAGCTCAAGACGCGCGGCCGCGGGGCGTGACGTAGTCGATCGCGGCGGCCGGGAGCCAGCCGGTTTCATCGTTGCGCAGCCGCACCTCGACCCAGTCGGCCCGCTGCTGCAGCACGCGCAGCTCGACGCCCGGTCCGAGGGGTTGCTTGAACGCGAGGTCCGAGCCTTCGCCGCGTCCCAGTCGCAGCGGCACGTCGCGCTCGACCACGACCGCGGCAGGCTGGTCGCGTTCCTCACTGAGCTGCCAGCGGACGGATTCGCCCGCCGCCAGCGCCAGCACGACGCACACGATGCCAGTCACCGCCAACGCCCGCCGGCGCCAACGCAGCCACCCCAGCAGCAGGCCCCAGCCCGCGATCGACAAACCGAGCATCGCGTGCCAGCGCTGCTGCGGCGACGTGTCGTAATGCCAGAACAGGAGTTGCTGGGCGAGGCGCCGCTGGCCGCTCGGCAGGATCACCGGCTCGACGCGGTCGCGCGCATAACGCAGGTTGGCGGCGACGCGGCTGTTGTTCGGATCGAGCCGCTGCGCCCGGCGATAGTGCAGCACCGCGCGCCCCAGGGAGCCCAGGCGAAAGTAGACGTTGCCGAGGTTGTACTCGATGGCTGCGTTCTGTACGCCGGCGTCGACCAGGGCGTGCAGGCCGGCGGCGGCCTGGCGGTACAGCCGGGCGGCGGTGGTCGGTTCCTGGCGCGAAACCTCGACGGCGTCGTCGTAGGCGCCCAGGGCGGCGCGCAGGGTCTCGTGCTGCTCGTCGGGGGTCAGTGTCGGCGCCGCCAGTGCGACGGTGCCGCCGAGCAGCAGCGCGAGCGCCGCGGCCAGGTGCCGGTACCGCCCATGGCAATGCAGAGAGCAACGCGCGACCGCGGTCATAGCCTCTCCCGCTCCAGGGCCCGCAGACACGCGATGGCGTCGTCGCTCAGCCGGTCTCCCTCGTCTTCGGACCCGCCGCCAAAGGTCATCTGCTCGCATTGTCCGATGACCCGGGCACAGCGCTCGACCACGTCCGGGTTGACGCCGCGCTCACGCAGGTGCGCGACCGCGGTCGTGCCGGTGAATCGGGCCGGCGGTTCGCCCAGCCGATCGGCGAGGTAACCCGCGAGGGCGGCTTCGATTTCGGCGCCGCGTTCGCGCGGCGGATGGTGGCGGACCGCGGCGACGCGCCGACTGGCCCGCCGCAAGGCGGCCCCGCGCCGCCGTCGCACCGGGTCGGCCGAGCGGCGCTGCACCAGGGTAGTGGCCGCCCACAGCAGGCCGAACGCCACGGGGGGCCCGGCCATGACGGTTCGTACCAGCACGGGCGAGACGGGCTTGACCTGCGCCAGCAGGACGGTCTCGCGCGTCTCGATACCGTGCAGCCCGTCGAGCGCTTCGAGCGCGGTGCCGTTGCCGGCGTTGCCGGCGTTCTCGTCAGGCGTCAGGTCGGGCGTGGCGATCTCGGCCGCCGGCTCGACCTGCAGCGGGATCGGGTCGCTTGCGGGAGTGATGAAGCGTTCCGCGTCGGGGTCGAAGTAGGGGTATTCGATGGCGGGGATCTCCCGCACCTGGTCGTGCCTGGCACGGATGGTCACCGTGAAACGGCGGCGGCCTTCGGTGTACTGGCCCGCCGGCGCGTGGTCCGGAATGCGGAATTGCGCCTCGAGCGCGGGATGGGCCGCCAGCAGGGGCGGCGGCAGGGTCGCGACCGGCCCCTCGCCGAAGACATCGATCGTCAACTCGATCGGGTCGCCCACGCGGACCCGCGTCGGTTCGGCGCGCGTCTCGATGTCCAGCAGGCCGACGGCGCCGGCGAAGGTGGCGGGGCGCCCTTCCATCGGCACCGGCAGGACCTGCACGTCTTCGACCGTGGGGCGGGCCCGCAGGTTGCGCGTGCGATTGGGCTGGGGATAGGCGATGCCGACCTCGATCTCGTCGAACGTCAGGGCGCCGGGGCGATCCGCGATGAACTCGGTCACGAAGTCGAACGCGTAGTAGGTGTCCTTGGCGCCGTCGACGATGCGCTCGCGCCCCACGTTGTGCGAATTGCTCAGCTCCAGCGGGAACGGGCCGAAGTTGATCGGGTTGATCCGGCGCATCATGTACGACGCCGGCAGCATCTGGCCGTTGTGCCGCGCCGGCTTGACCCAGATGGTCATGCGGGCTCGCGCCTTCTGTCCGACATAGAGCCGCTCGCGCCCCACGGTGATCTCGACCGCGAACAGTTCGTCGGCGTTGTTCGGCAGGACGCGAATGCGCACCGCGTCGGTCTTCAGCACCGCGCCGTCCACCTTCACACTCACCGGCGGAATCGTCAGCACGCCCACCTCGGTCGGTGTGAGCTCGAACGCGTACGTGCGCGACCGCCAGACCTGCTGCCGGTTGTTCGTGATGTAGACCTGCTTGGATTCCATCGGCTGGCCCGTCGCCCGCACGGCGCAGGTCGGCATATCGGGCCACACCGGCGGCTCGCATTCTTCGAACCCGCCGACCTCGACCTCGACGGTCAATGCCTCGTTCACGTACGCCGACTGCGCTGCCAGGCTGAGCTTCACGTTGGGCTCGGCGGCGGGCGCGACGGCGACAGCGCAGAGCACGCCGGCGATTGCCAGCCGGAGGGAGTCACGCGTTGGATACGAGGCGTTCATGTTCTTGATCGTATGCTCGGGCACCTGCCGCTTTCCGGGCCGTCGCCCGGAATCCCGAATTCTACGTCCAGCGGCGGGCAAGGTGAACGCCGGCCTCGGCTGGTTTGGCGAATGGCGTTATGATGGGCGGTGAAGGGAGAGCCTCATGAGTGACCATCCGACCCAGCCCGCCCCGGCGCTGGTTTCGTTCCTGATCTGCGACCAGGTCATCGACGACAAGCTCAGCAACAAGAAGAGCGCGATCGGGATCTTCAACACGATCGTCGTGCCGCAGATGCCGATGGCGATCCACCACCTCGCCATCCTGGCGTCGCTGACCGAGATCTCCGGCCGCACGGAACTCGAGATCCGCCTGCTGCGCGATGCGGACAATTCCGTGCTCTTCAGCGGACAAGGGGCCGTCGACGCCCCCGATCCGTTGGCGGTGGTCGACCTGCTGTTCGCGATGCACGGGGTGCGCATCTCCGAGCCGGGCCAGTACGCCTTCGAGCTCCTCAGCCACGGGACGCTGCTCGGGCGGCGGCGCTTCCGCGTCGTGGTGCGCCCCCGCGATGACAAAGGCGCCGACGCGGCCGGTACCTGAGCCCGGGGCGCGGCTCACTTGCGGAACTTGCGGGCGGAGCGGAAGCGGCTGCCCAGCGTGCGGCGGATCGGGCGCACGCCGTGCTCTTCCAGCACGTCATCGCGGTGATGCTCGGTCAGCCGGGTCGGGGCGGGCTTGGCCACGTCGACCGGGGCGGCCTGGGCGGCGGCGGTTGCGGCCTCGATCTCCTCGTGGGATGGCTCGCGTTCGATCAGCCACGGCGGCTTGAACTGCGGGATCTCACGATTGATCAGCTTCTCGATCTCGGTGAGTTCCTTGCCTTCCTCGGGCGTGACGAACATGACGGCGTAGCCGGTCTTGCCCATGCGCGCAGTGCGGCCGATCCGATGCACGTAAGAGCTGGAATCCTGCGGCACGTCGAAGTTCACGATGTGCGAGATGTCCATCACGTCGAGCCCGCGGGCCGCGAGGTCGGTGGCCACCAGCACCTTGGTCCGCTGACTGCGGAAGCTCTGCATCACGCGGTCGCGGCGGTGCTGCACGAGATCGCCGTGGATCTCCTTGCACTCGATGCCCTGGTTCTTGAGGAACTGGGCCAGGCGGCGGGCCTTGTGCTTGGTGTTCGTGAACACGATCGCCAGCGTGGGCGCCTCGTGCTTGAGAAAGCCGGCCAGCGTGTTGTACTTGTCTTCGTGGTGCACCGACACGAAGCCGTGGTGGATCGCCTCGACGGTCAGCATGTCGTGCGAGACGTTGACCTCGACCGGGTCGGTCATGAACGACCGGGCGAGCTTCTGGATCTCCTCATCGATCGTCGCCGAGACGAACACCGTCTGGTGGTCGGCTTCGATCCCGCGGAGAATCCGGCGGATGTCATCGCGGAAGCCGATGTCCAGCATGCGGTCGACCTCGTCGAGCACGGCCATACGCACCTGGCGGATGTCCAGCTCCTTGCGGCGCATCAGGTCGAGCACGCGGCCGGGCGTACCGATCACGATCTCCGGCTTCTGGCGCAGCGCGTTGAGCTGGGTCTTGATGCGCTTGCCGCCGAGGATGACCGCGGTGCGGACCTTCAGGTTCTTGCGCAGCGGCTTGAGGTGGTCATCGACCTGGGCGGCCAACTCGCGTGTGGGGGCCAGCACGATGGCCTGCAGGCCGGCGCCGGGCTCGATCCGTTGCAGCATGGGCAGGGCAAACGCGGCAGTCTTGCCGGTGCCGGTGCGGGCCTGCCCGAGGCAATCGACGCCTTCGAGGGCCTTGGGGATGAGCTCGCGCTGGATGTCGGAGGGCTGTTCGAAGCCAGCGTCGGCGAGTGCGTCGACCAGCTCCTGCTGGAGCCCCAACGCGACCCACGGGTTACGGGTGCGGGCCTTGGTGGCCTTTTTCTTGCGGGGTCTTTTCGGTGAGCGTTTCTCTGTGGGCAAGATCGGGATACCTCATTCTTGCGGCTTGGTCGCTCAGCGGAAGTGTCCGATAACAATGAAGGGCGCTCCCGCCTCTCGACGCGTCAGCCGAGTTTAGCTAACTTTCGCCGAATAACAAGCTTCGGCGGGCGCCTGCGGCGGCCGACGCGGCTGGCGGGCCGGGCGCGGGCGCAGGCCCGGCAGCGGCCGATAATAGAATTGTGCGCGTTCTCGGCGATGCATCCGCGCGGGAGCGCCGCGGTATAAATAGTCGCGAGCACGGGCCCCCCGGCGTGGGTGCCTGACGCGTCAGGAGTTCAGGATTCGATGCCGACGTTTTCGTACAAGGCCCGTAGCCTCAGGGGCGATCAGGTGGAAGGCACGCTGATTGCCGACAGTGCCCTCGCCGCCACGCGCATGCTCGACGAGAAGTCGCTGCTGCCGGTGAACCTCGAAGAGGTCAAGGAGGGCAAGTCGTTCTTCACCGGCGGGACGCGGAAGGTCGGGCTGAGCAAGATCGGCCAGATGTACGAGCAGCTCAGTGATTTGCTGCGGGCGGGCGTGCCCATTCTGCGGGCGCTGGACGTTCTCTCGCAGCAGACGCAGTCGACGGCGTTGGCCCAGGTGCTCAAGGAGGTGAAGGACGACGTTTCGGGTGGTGACTCGCTGGCCGATGCGATGCTGAAGCATCCGCACGCTTTTCCGGAGCTGCACGCCTCGATGGTCCGCGCGGGCGAAAAGGGCGGGTTTCTGGAGGACGTGCTGCACCGATTGTCGGATTTCGTGAACCGGCAGGACGCGCTGCGGAACAAGTTCATCGGCGCGATGATCTACCCGACTGTGCTGGCGCTGGGAGCTTTCGGGGCGGTGGCCTTCATCATGGGCTTCGTCGTGCCCGAGATTCGGGAGGTGCTCCAGGACCAGGTGCTGCCGGTGCCGACGCAGATCGTCTTTGGGGTCAGCGACGTGATGCGCGATTACGGCCTGGTGCTGCTGGGCGTGCTGTTCGTGGTCACCCTGGGCGTGATCGGTTATCTGCAGAGCGACGCCGGCAAGGCGATGCGGTCGCGGCTGGAGCTGAAGATCGTGGGGCTGGGCAAGATCTACACGATGATCGCGATCTGCCGTTTCTGTCGTGTGTTCGGCACGATGCTGCAGAACGGCATTCCGCTGCTACAATCGTTGAAGATCTCGAAGGACTCTACGGGGAACAAGATTCTCTCGGATGCGATCGACGAGGCCGCCGAGGCGGTGCGCGGGGGCGAGGCGCTGGCCGGGCCGCTGAGCAAGGCGGGCGTGTTTCCGCCGGCGATCGTGGACATGATCGCCGTGGCCGAGGAGAGTAACAGCCTGGACAAGGTGCTGGTGGAGATTGCGGACACGCAGGAAGAGCGGACGGCGCGCCAGATCGACTTCACGATGCGCATGCTGGAGCCGCTGTTGCTGATGGTGATGGGCGTGGTGATCGCCTTTATCGCTGTGGCGTTGCTGGTGCCGATCCTGCGGATGGCGACCAGCGGCATAGGCTAAGAAGGATAACGCGGAGTAACGGACAGACGATGACGAATCGCAATGTGGAGATGATGGTGATGAACAAGAAGGTGAAGAGGATCTCGTCGCGCAAGCGCGCGTTCACGCTGCTCGAGGTGCTGATGGTCGTGGTCATCATCGGCCTGCTGGCGGCGTTCGTGGGCCCGCAGTTCTTCAGCGCCGGCGACCGGGCCCGCGAGGACCTGGCGCAGGCCGCGGTGACGTCGGGGCTGGGCGGCGCGCTGGATCTCTATCGCGTGCACATGGGCACGTTCCCGCTGTCCGACGAGGGCGGCTTGCAGTTGCTCATGGAGCCGCCGGAAGACGAGGAGTTGGCCGAGAAGTGGGACGGCCCGTATCTCAAGAAGGCCACCGACCTGCAGGACCCGTGGGGTGTCGAGTGGATCTACGTGTATCCCGGCGATATCAACGAGAACAGCTATGACCTGTCGAGCGCCGGGCCGGACAAGGAGCCGGACACTGAAGACGACATCAAGAACTGGCAGGAAACGTAGCAGGTGGCGCAGCGCGGCGCCCGTCCGCCCGTGTTGTTGCCGGTTGCCGGTTTGAGGAGCGTCCCGATGTGCCCCACCAGGCAGCCTGGGTTTACGCTTCTGGAGCTGGTGATCGTGATCGCGGTGCTCGGCATGATCGCGGCGTTCGTGCTGCCGGATTTCCAGGGTTCGCTCGCGGGGGAGGGTGTGCGTGAATCCGCGCGGCGCATGGAGACCACCTGTGCCATGTGTCGCGCCGAGGCGATCAACCACGCGCGCGAGTACCGCGTGCTGATCCGGCTCGACGGCAGCATGAAGATCCAGCGCCAGCTCGAGCCGATCAAGGCGCCGCACTGGTGGGAAACCGTCGACGCGCCCTGGGCTCGGACCGCGCCGCTGCTGGACGACGTCTGGGTCGAAGCGGTGCAGCTGTTGCCCGACGGCCCCGCGCCGGTCTTCATCGTCGATGACGAGCTCGAGTTTCCCGAGATGGAGCTCGAGCCGCCGCTGCTCGCCGAGTACGAGGGGTTCGAGCAAGAGCTGGCGATCACGTTTCTGCCGGACGGTACGAGCAACTCGCTGCGCTGGGTGCTGCGCGACGCGGCGGGGCGGGCGCTGCTGATGACGCTCGACGGGCGGCTCGCGCGGGTGACGACCGAGCCGTGGCCGCGGCTCGAGCCCGACGATGTCGAGCGGCCCGAGCCGATCGAAGACGACGACGAGGACGAGTACGACCTGGAAGATGTGGAGGACTGGACGCGATGAGCCGTTGCCGGCACTACAACCGGTCGGCCGGCGTGCTGCTGGAGGTAGTCCTCGCCCTGACGATCATGGTCTCGGCGATGGGCCTGCTCGGCGCGCAGCTCGTGAGCGGGCTGAAAATGACCGAGTACGCCGAGCAGCAGCTCGAGGCGTCCTGCATGACCGAGCGCATCCTGGCGCTGCTCGAGTTCGACCCGGAGATTCAGGAACTGATTCTCGCGGGTGACGAGCAGGTGCACGAGTTTCCCCAGGGCGAGGAGGACACCGCCTTCTGGGGCCTGCACGTGCGCTACCCCGAGTATTACTGGCGGATCGAGGCGCTGCCAGCCGACCCGCAGGACCCGAACGAAGACCTGTTCGTCGTCCGCGTCCAGATCCTGCGCCAGGCCAATCCGGAATACCACACGATCGAGGATGCGAAGCTCGTGCGCGAGGTCGCCTTTCTGCGGGCCCGGCCCGTGGAGATCAACCTGGAAGAGCTCGACGTCGACGAGCAGATGCTCGCGGACGCCGGGATTCCGCCGGAACTCGCGGCGCAGGTGCCCGATCTGCTGACGCTGCTGGGCGGCTTCGACAGCACCACGGTCAGCCTGCAGCAGATCATCGCCTCGGTCGACGCGCAGACGCTCGAACAGGTCATGCCCATGCTGCAGTCGCTGCTCGGTGCCAGCAGCGGTATGGGCGGCGACCTCAATGACTTCATCAAGCAGTTCGGGGGTGGCGCGGGTGCTGGCACCGGCCTGCCCGGCGATATCCAGCAGTTCATGGATCCGTTCGGCGAGTTCGGCGGCGGGGCGGGTGGTGCTGGCGGCGCTGGCGGCGCAGGCGGGGGCCGCGGTGCCGGCGGCGGCCAGGGCGGCCGGGGCAATCGTGGCGGCGGGGGGCGTGGCGGCGCTGGTGATTACGGCGACGATGGCGGCGGGCGCGAAGGCGGCCGCATGACCATCGAGGACCTGCTGCGGATTCGCGACGAGATGCGCAAGCAGGAGGGCGGCTGATGCGACACGTGGGCCGCCGGAACCAGCCGGCACGCCGCTGCGGCATGACGCTGCTCGAGGTGGTCATCTCGATTGCGCTGATTGCGCTGCTGCTGGGCAGCCTGCTCAACTTCTTCTGGCAGACGCTCGAATACCGCGAAAAGGCGGGGATCACCGCCAAACGCACGCAACTCGCCAAGAACATCCTCGAACGCATCGCGAGCGAGCTGCGGCACACCGTCGCGATGGAGAGCGTCGGCTTTCCGCAGATGATGCAGTTTCAGGGCGATCGGCGCAGCATCACGTTCATCACCACGCCGCTGCCCGACCGCAGCCTCTACGCGTACTTCCGCGAGGATGCGGCGCGCCCGCCGGCGCGGCACGACCTGCGGCAGATCAGCTACTCGCTGTGGATCGATCCGGAGGAAGAGACCGAGGAGGGGGATCCGCTGGTGGCGGGGCTGCTGCGCGGCGAGCGCTGGGCGCTCGACCCGGCGGAGACCGAAGAGGACGTGCCGGAGGGTGAGGACCTGATCTACCAGCGGCACGACTTGTGGGCGCCGGAGGTCGGCTATCTCGAGTTTCGCTACTTCGACGGGGCCGAGTGGACCACGACCTGGCAGGTCAACGAGGGCAATCGCCTGCCGCACCTGGTGCAGGTGACCATCGGCTACGACTCGCTGACGCTGGAAGAGTACGAAGACCGCGACCTGACGGAATTCACCATCGATGAGTATCCGCTCGGGCCGGAGCGCGTGAATCCCAACCGCTTCAGCCGCATCATCCGCATCCCCGGCGCCGACGAGATGTTCTCGGCGCGGATGAACCGCGTGATGGACACGGCCGAGGAGGTGTACGGCGCGGAGGGCGGGGAACCGCTCGAAGGAGGTGAGCGCTGAACCGACGCCGCACGAGCTTTGTCCTGCCGGTGGTGCTGGTGCTGATCGGTGTGCTCGCGCTGATCATGGCCGGCTTCACGTACTTCGTGCGCGCCGAGGTTTCCGCGGCGGAGGCGGAACGCGACACGCAGCAGGCCCGGCTGGCGGCGGAATCGGGCCTGCAGGAGGTCACGCTGTTGCTGCGCGAGGCGCGCAACGACCCCAACGCGTGGTTCGACGCGCCGCAGCGTTTGCGCCATGCGCTGGTGTATTCGCCGGCATTCGAGCGCCAGGATGATCCGGTCGCCGACCTGCGCACGCGCGAGGACATGTTCGACCGGGACGACATCGTGCCGCCCGCCTGGCGGTACAGCGTCGTGGCGCAGCGCCACGACGGGATCGAGGACACGATGCGCTTTGGCCTCACGGCCGAGGCCAGCAAGCTCAACCTCAACGCCGCCACCGAGGGCGAGATCACGCGGCTGGTCGAAGACGTGCTCATCGGGCTGGACCTGGAGAACGCGCCGGAGCTCGTCGACGCGCTGCTTGACTGGCTCGATGCGGATGACGAGCCGCGCCCCAACGGGGCGGAGCGCGACTACTACGAGCTGCTCGAGCCCGGCTACTTCCCGAAGAACGGCCCGCTCGACACGGTCGAGGAGCTGCTGATGATCAAGGGCTTCAGCGCGGCCGTGCTGTACGGCGAGGACGTCAACCGCAACGGCATCCTCGATCGAAACGAGGATGACGCGGACGAGACGTTTCCCTATTACGACAACGCCGACGGACTGCTCGACCGCGGCCTGGCCCCGTACGTGACCGTCTGGTCGCGCGAGCCGGGCGACGGCAACGGCGGCGACCCGAACGATCCGAACGATCCCAATGACCCCAACGACCCGAATGATCCGAACGACCCGAACGAGTACGGCGATCCGTACGAATTCGACGACCCGTACGCGACCGGCGATCCGAACGATCCCAATAGCTCGGCGACGGGTAGCCTCGCGAAGATCCACGTCGCGACGGCGCCGCTGCGGGTCCTGCGGGCGCTGGATGGCATGACCGCGGAGGGCGCCGAGCAGATCATCGCCCTCCGCCAGGAGCAGGATCCCGCGGCGCTACAATCCCTGGACTGGCTGACGGCGTCCGGGGCGCTGGAGCCGGACGTTTTCGAGCAGGTGAAAGACCGCCTGACCACCGAAGCCTATCAGTTTCACGTGGAGATTCTCGGTTATGCGGACCATGTGAAGCTGGCCCGCCGATATGAATGGATTGTTGAAGTCCGTGGCCCGTTCCTGCAAGTGTTGTATCATCGCGACCTCACGCGGCTGGGTTTCGCCTGGCCGATCGACGAGGAGAACGTGATCCTGCTGGACCAGTAGCCGGCGGGTCGGCCGGCGTGGCGCCCGCCGGCGCCCGCTGGCGTCCAAGGCAGGGGCCTGACGACAGGAGCTGATTGTGATCAAGCTCGCACGAAGAGTACTGTGCCTCGACTGGGACAAGCGCGCGCTGCGTCTGGTCGTGGCGCGCCACAGCGGCAAGAAGAAGATGTCGCTGGAGGACGCCCACTCGCATCGCCTGCCCAACAGCGTCGACGCCGACGACCCGCAGGCGATGGGCGAGTTCATCCAGCAGATGCTGCGCCGGCACCGGCTGCGGTTCAAGTCGGTCCTCGTCGACGTGCCGCGCGAACGCGCCGTGATCAACCGCCTGGCGCTGCCGCCCACCCCGGACAACGAGGTGGCCGCGGCCGTCCGCTTCCAGGCCATGCGCGAATTGCCGTTCTCGGTCGACTCGGCCGCGATCGACTACGTCGTGACCAACCGTGACGAGGAAGGCCAGGCGATCGAGGTACTGCTGGCCGCCGTGACCAACGACACGCTCGACCGCGTGCGGGCGACGTGCGACGCGGCGGGGCTGACGCCGGCGCGGATCGGGCTGCGGCCCTATGCGAACCTGGTCAGTCTGCAGCACGTGATGGACCTGTCGGACCGGCAGATCCTGCTGGTGGACGTCGGGCCCGGCGCGACCGAGATCGACGTGTTCCACGGGGCCTCGCTGGCATTTGCCCGCTCGGCGAACGTGAATATCCCGCTGCCGGACGCAGATTCCGTCACCCGCGATGATTCGAGCATCATCTCACTGGCGGACGTGGCCGACCTCGAGGCCGCCGACACCGCGATCGACGGCGCCGTCGAAGAACTGCTGGTCGAGGTCACCCGCACGCTGCAGGCCTACCGCGCGACCGAGCACGACGCGCACGTCGATCGCGTGATCGTCGCCGGCGGCACCGGGATCGAGTCGCAGTTCGCCGAGGACCTCGAGCGGCGCCTGGGTTATCCGGTGCTGCTGTACGACCCGACCGACGCGCTCAGTGTCGACGAGGGCGAGGCGGCGAAGCTGCGGTCGTTCTCGGCGGCGCTGGGGTTGGCGTGGGGGCTCAGTCGCGAGGGCATGCTCGCGCTGGACTTCCTCAACCCCAAGAAGCCGATCTCGGCCCGGGAGACCATGCAGCGCCGTGTGCGCGCCGGCGTGGCGGCGGCGGTGATTGTGCTGGGGGTGGTTGGCGGCGCGCTGGGCAAGTGGTACTGGGACCTGTCCACCCAGTACGAGAAGCTGCGCACCACCAACGCGAATTTGCGCGAGAAGCTGGAGGACCGGCAGTACATCCTCCAGCAGAAGGAACGCGCCGAGGAATGGGAAGTCGGGGCGATCTGGCCGGAAGAGCTGCTGGCGATTTCGCAGGCCGCCGTCGCGCCGGGCAAGCGCATGCTCGTGCAGGCGATCGACATGGAGAGTGGCCGGCGGCATCGCATTGCGCTGCGCAACCTGCACGCGGCGGACTTCGACACGGCGATGGAGTTCATCGACACGCTGCGCAGCCTGGAGCACGACGGTGAGCCCGTGTACGAGGTGGGCTTCAAGACCTGGCAGGAAATCAGCGACGGGCAGAAGTTCAAGGGCAAGATCGACGTCGAGATCACGCCGGTGGAACTCGTCGAGCACGACAAGCAGGTCGAGCAGCGCGAGCGCCTGCGTCGCAAGGCCGACCGGCGACGCGGTTGATATTCAGGTAGACCGGCGGTGCGGAGCTGAACAATGACGCAACGCGAGCGATACATGGCCATCGGCGTCGGTGGCACCCTGGCGGGGCTGGGGTTGTGGTGGCTGGTGAACACGGTCGCCATCACCCCGTTCCGCGGTATCAAGAAGGACATCGCCGACGCCCGGCAGCAGCAGACGAAGCTGCGCGGCGAGCTCAGCGCCCTGGCCGACATCGACCAGGCGTTCCAGGAGGTCACGGCCCAGACGCTGTCGACCGATCCGCAGGAGGCCCAGCTCCTGTTCATGGAGAACATCCATCGGCTGCTGGCGCGGCACGGCCTGTCCAGCGATCCGTCGGCGCAGGACACCAAGGTCAGCCCCGGGCCGCTCGTCTCCAACAAGGCCGACTTCACCCGCGTGCCGGTAACGATCAACACCGCCGGCACGCTCAAGCAGGTCATCGGCTTCCTGAGCGACTTCTACCGCCAGAACTATATCGCGCGGATCGACAAGGTGACGCTGTCGGCCGAGTCGCGCGTGATCACGGATGTCAACCGCGGCCGGGCGCGCGGCGACCGCGCCGCGCGGCGTCCGCGCGGGCCCCGCAGCCGGCGCGGCAACGCCGGGGCGATCGGTCCGGACGGGCCCGAGCTGACGGTGCACATCACCGCGACGACGCTGGTGCTGCCGAAGGTCAAGGGGGTCAAGGCGACGCCCATCGCCGCGGCCGAAGAGCCGCTCATCGAAGAGCTGGAGCAGGGCGACCTGCCGCGCGAATTCGGGGCCTATGCGGCCGTGCTGGAGCGCAACCTGTTCAAGCCGTACACCCCGCCGCCACCACCACCACCGCCGAAGCCGACAAACCCGACGCCGCCGCCTGTGGCGAAGATCGACGACGAGCCAACGCCGCCGCAACCCCCGGTGGAGCCCCCACCGCCGCCGCCGCCGGACTGGCTGCGCTTGTGCGGCGTGAGCAACCTCAACGGGAAACCGGTGGCGCTGGTCGCGAACGACCGTGATCCGATCGCGCCGGTCGAGCGCTATTACCACGACGAGGGTTTCGACAGCGGCACGCTGCTGCTGATTCATCCGCAGGGCGTGGTCGTGCGCGTGCCGGATCGGCGCGGCGACGGCCACACGGATTACTTCTATCCCCTGGGCGCAAGTTTTGCCCAGCGCGAGGAACTCGACCCCGATCTGCATCCGCGGGTCTGGGCGGCCCTGCAGGACGAGTTTGTCCGCGTCGACGCCGGAACCAGCGACCTGAACTGACCCGTCGGCCGCCCGGGCCCGGGCGCCGCGCCGGCGTACGCGACCGCGGCCCCGGTCGGGCCCCGGCGCGCCCCGCCTAAGTCCCGCCCGGCGCGGGTTTTAAACCCCCCGCAAAAGCCGAATTCGACGCCTGCGGGACTGCCACCTCGCCGGCGTTTCGGTGTATAAATAGCGGACCACCTGGTGTCAGGCGGTCCGTCCCCGCGCGATGCGGGCTGTCTCATGCGGAGCGCCGGCGTGGCCGGGTGTCACATGATGAGGACTAGCGCAACGAGGCCGCGGCGCGGCGGCCTCGAATTCAGCAGACCGACAGTGCGTTGCAGACTGGCGGTCAGTTCACCAGAAGAGGTGCGGGCATGATGTTACGGCCGACCCACTGTGGATTCCTTCTTGCGATCGTGATGGCGTGCGGTCTGGCGGGTGTGCCGGCGTTGGCGCAGACCTCCGGGGCTGAGCCGCCGACGACCCAGCCGGCCGCCGAGGACGAGCGCTCCGAGGAGCAGCGCGCCCGGGAAGCGCTGGAGCGGCTCAAGCGGCTGCGCCAGGAGATGAAGGACGAGCCGGCGGCCAAGCCCGAGACCAAGCCGGCCCCCGAGGTCCAGCCCGACGCGGAGACGCCGGACGCCACCAAGGACCAGCCGCAGCCGGAACGGCGCAGCCGCCGACCGTCGGTCGCCGAGCTCCGCGCGCGGGCCAAGGCCTCGACGCGGCCCGGTGTGGAGCGGCCCGGCGAGGAAGCGCCCGACGTGCCCGAGCGGCCCACGCGCCGCAACGTACCGGAACGCCGCCCCGTGCCGCCGTCGCGTCAGCCCGAGCGGCCGAGCCCGGCGGACGATGTGCCGGCCGATCTGATTGGCCCGCCGCAACATCTCGCCACCGCGCAGGCGGAGAAGGACACCGAGCCCGCGCCGCCCACCCGTCGCACGCGCACGGCACCGGAGGGGCGCCGCGTGGTCGAGCCCGAGCCGGAAGAGCCCGAACCGGAACTGGTGCGGCGTGAGTCTGACCCGGACAAGATCTGGTTCCAGTTCGACGGCATCCCGTGGTCGGACGTGGTGATGTACTTCGTCGAGCGGCTGGGCAAGCCGTTGATGACGCCGGAAGAGGAGCTGATGCTGCTCACAGGCGAATTGACGTACATCACGAATCGGGAGTTCACGAAGGACGAAGCGCTCGATGAACTGAATCTGATCATGCACGAGATCGGGTATCGTTTCGTCGAGCAGGAGCACCACATCCGGATCATTCCGCTGAGCGAGATGCGGCAGTGGGTGCCGATCAACCAGACTTATCCGACGATTGCCGAGTTCCAGCAGGACGATCCGCGGGACATGGACTTCGTGATCGTGTACTACCGGGTGGAGGACTACCCGGCGCAGCAGTTCGTGGAGATGTTCAACCCGTCGTTGCCGGACTACGCGCTGATGGAGGCGCTGGATACCAGCAACCAGATCAAGATCATCGCGCTGGCCCAGGACGTGCGCAAGTTCATGTCCCTGACCGAGCTGGTCGACCTGTCGCCGTCGGACCCGCGCGAAATGCGCATCTTCGACATCAAGACCAACGCGGCCGACATCGAGCAGCGCGTCCGCGCGTTTCTGAACATGCCCACCGGCCAGGTCCGCACGCGGCTCAAGCGCGATCCGCGCACCGGGCGCATGGTGCGGGAGCGTGTCGGCGGCGGCGGCGCGGAGAGCGACGTGCAGATGGTCGCGGACGATCGCACCAACTCCATCATCGTGAAGGCCACCAAGGACCAGATGGAGGAGATCGCCGAGCTGATCGACAAGTTCGACCAGAAGCCGGAGATCGGCACTTTCGATACGCGCGTCGTCAAGGTGCAGCACGCCGATGCGAGCGAGGTCGCCAACCTGCTCAACCAGATCTTCCAGCAGGAGCAGGGCCAGGCCCGTTCGCCCAACTGGCAGTTGCAGCGGCGGCTGCAGGCGGCCCGGGCGCGGGCGGCCGCGCGGCGTGGTCGCAACCGCAATACGCGCCGCACGACGCCGCAGCAGCGCTCGGCCCAGTCGGGCACCGTCGCGCCGGAGGAGATCCTGGCCGAGGGTATCTTCGAGCGGGCGAAGAAGACGATCCGCCTGGTGGCCGAACCCCGGCAGAACCTGCTGTTCGTCTATGCCAACGAAGAGGGGCACCAGCGCGTGTCCGAGATGCTGGCGACGATCGACCAGCCGCTGCCCGAGAAGTACAAGACCGTGGCGGTCGAGCACGCGAACGTCAACGAGATCGCCCCGATGGTCACCGAGTTGGCCCAGGGCCTGACCGAGGGCACCCGCGGCACCATGCGCATCGTCGGCGATGCCTCCAAGAGCCTGTTCCACGTCTTCGCCGAACGCGACACGATGGACAAGATCGAGATGCTGATCACGCGGCTCGATGTGCCCGGCCCGGAGAAGCACCGCCACGTGGTCGAGCTCGAGAACAAGGCCCCCAGCGAGATCGCCGGCGTGATCGAGAAGCTGCTCGAGGAAGACGTCGGCAGCACGCCGCGGCGGTCGATCTCGCGGCGCGGGCGGTTCAACCGGCGGCGTGCCGGCCCGATGCAGCCGTCGGTGACTTCGAGCGAGACGTATCAACTGATCCCGCTGGACGACGCCGGCATCCTGATCGTGATCTGCACGGACGAGGACTGGGCCAAGATCGAGGGGACGATTCAACTCTGGGATTCGCGCGCGACCACCAACACGCCGAAGCTCGAGACATTCGCCATCCAGAACGGCAACGCCGAGAGCATCGCGTCGACGCTGAGCTCGTTCTATCGTTCGTACCAGCACCCGATCTATGGGCGTTCGCCGGTGGCGATCCAGCCCGAGGGCGAGACGGTCTATGTGTATGCGATCCAGCCGGCGCTGGAGGAGATCGGTGCGTTGATCGAGTCGCTCGATGTCGAGCGGACCGAGGACAAGGTCGAGATCCTGCCCCTGACGTATGCCAGCGCGACCGACGTGGCCCAGCAGCTCCAGCAGCTCTTTGGGCAGTCGCGGCGGGGACGGCGTGGCCGCGGCGCGACCGGGCCGCAAATCCAGGCCGAGCCGGTGACCAACTCCCTGATCGTCCAGGCGAATAAGAGCGACCTGGAAGAGATCATGGGCTTCGCCCAGCAGATGGACGAGAAGGTGGCCGCCCAGGAGCCGGAGCAGAAGTTCTACACGCTGCGCTACGCCCAGCCGCGCGAGGTGGCCCAGGCGGTGCAGCAGATGTTTGGCGGCGGCGGCGGGCGGCGCCGCGGCCAGTCGGTGGGGCAGCAGATCAAGGCGGTCGCATCGGGGCCGCAAGTGATCGTCGAGGCCCCGGCCGACAAGCTCAAGGAAATCGATTCGTTCATTGCACAGCTGGACGACCCCAAGGGGCAGGAGATCGTGATCAAGACGATCACGCTGCCCGGGGCCGACGTTGGCCAGATTGCGCGCAAACTGCAAACGTCGTTCCGGCAGAAGAAGAACGTGACGGCGATCTTCGATGCGGACGCCTCGAGCGAGACGATCGTCGTGACGGCCAACAAGGATGCGCTGGAAGAGGCCTTGTCGCTGATCAAGGAGCTGGCCGAGGCGCAGAAGGGGCTGGTGTCGACGGTCGAGTTCGTGCAGCTCGAGCGGGCCCCGGCCAACGAGGCCTCGAACTGGCTGCGCGACCAGCTCATCACCTACATCCAGAAGCAGTACGGCCGCGGGGCGGCGTCGCAGGTCAAGGTGACGTACCAGACCAGCACCAACCGGGTGATCATCAACGGCCCGCAGGTCGCGGTGGAGCACGGCAAGACGCTGCTGAGCGAGTATGACGCCGACATCGAGTCGGGGTTCGAGCCGACGGTGCAGACCCAGAAGTTCGAACTGCCGGGGCTCGACGTGCGCTCGCTGGCCCGCGCGCTGGATCGTACCTTCCGCGAGGAGGCCCGGCAGCGGCCGGACCGGCGCTCGGCTTCGTTCGAGGCGGACGAACTCACGCAGACGCTGATCGTCAGTGCGCCGCAGGACATGTTTGGGCGAATCCAGGAGATCATCCAGGATTACGAACGGGACGCGGAGGAGTTCGAACCGGAGCCGGTCTTCATCGACATTACCGAGGCCGATGCCAACTACGTGCGCGGGCAGTTGCAGCAGATGCTGCCGCCGATGCTGTCGAAGCAGTACGGGCGGCGCGCGGCGCAGGAGGTGCAGATCACTGCCGACACGCGGCTGAACCGCCTCTGGATCACCGCCCCCAAGTTCGCGATCGACGTGGCCAAGAACCTGGTGGCCGAGCTGGACAAGCCGCCGATCGGCGAGGACCAGTTGCGCACCATCACGCTCGACAATGCCGATGCGAGCACGGTGAACAACATCCTGCGGAACATCTTCAGCGAGAAGATCCGGGCCAAGTCGCTCCAGGTGAGCGTTGATCCGCTGACCAACTCGCTGATCGTCGGCGGCAACGACGAGGACTTCGCCCAGATCGAGAAGTGGGCCACGGACCTCGACGAGCAGGCCGTTGCCAAGCAGGGCAAGCTCGAGATTCTCGACATCCTCAATGCCAACCCCTGGGAGATCCGCAACATCCTCAATGCCCAGTACGGCGGTGGCGGTTGGGGACGACGCCGCAAGCTCGGCCAGGAGTACAGCTTCGACGTGGTCGGCGGGCGCTACCTGGTGGTGCAGGCGCCCGAGGACAAGATGGCGGAGATCAAGGACCTGGTCCAACGGCTGGACGACAGCGACGTCGACAAGGTCGAGGTGCGCATCTACGAGCTTCCGGGCATCGGTCGCGACATCCGCAGCCTGGCCCGCGAAGTGACGCGCGCCATGAACCAGACGATCGAGCAGCGCGAGCGCCGCGTGAACATCACCGCCTATGAAGAGGCCGACACGCTGATCGTCACCGCACGCACCGAGCAATTCACCGAGATCGAGACCTTCATCGAGAAGTTCAAGGGCCTGGTCGAGAAGGAAACGACCGTTACCAAGTTCGTCGAGCTCGAGCATCTCGACGCCGGGCAGTACGCCCGCACCATCCAGGACATGCTTGCGAACAAGCTCGCCAAGGAAGGGCAGCGCAGCAGCCGCTACATGCACAACCTGTCGATCACGCCCGACACGCGCACCAACCGGCTGATCTGCTACGTGCCCGAGAAGATCGTGCCTGACCTGGAGGAGGTGATCAACTTCCTCGACGTCGAGCCGACGATCAACCAGGGCGAGATCCGCATGATCGAGCTGGCGCACGCCGACGCGAACTCCGTCGCGCAGTCGCTGCGGGCGATGTTCGAGGAGCGCAACCGCCGCCGCAGCCGCAACGACTTCTCGCAGATCGAGGTGCGGATCCAGCCGGAGCCGATCACGAACTCGCTGATGGTGACGGCCGAGGACGAGGACTTCGAGCAGATCAAGCAGCAGGCCATCATGATCGACGAGAAGTCGCTCGTGCAGGGCAACGAGCCGCAGGTGATCGACCTCGAGTACGCCAACCCCAACGAGGTCGCCAATCTCGTCAACCAGTGGTTCGGCGGGCGCAGCGGTCGCCGCGGCACCAACCAGGCGTCGCAGGCCAAGGCGTCGGTCGTCAATGGCGTCCTGGTCGTCGCCGCCCCCAAGAAGGACCTTGCCGAGATCAGCACGCTGATCGATGAGCTGGACCAGCCCGATCCCAGCGGCGTGACCGTCAAGACCTACGACCTCAAGGTGCTCAACGCGACGCAGGTCATGGCCGCGGTGCAGATGTTCCTGCGCGACCTGTCGCGCAACACGCGCCCCGGCCAGCTCAAGCCCGGCGCCTATGCCGAGCCGACCACCAACACACTGGTCGTGCTGGCGCCGCCCGAGGTCATGCCGATGATCGACGCTCTCGTGTCCGAGCTGGAGGGCAAGGTCACGCAGCAGAGCCTGATCAGATCGTACGTGCTGCGCAACGCGCGGGCCGACCAGATTGCCAGCAACCTCGACGCGATGCTCAAGGCCAAGGTGCAGGAGCGCGAAGGCCGCCGCAGCTCGATCATCCAGACCACCGTCACGGCCGACCCGAGCAGCAACCGTCTGTTCGTCTACGCGCCGGAGGAATACCAGGAGCTCGCCACGCAGCTGGTCGAGATGGTCGACGAACAGGTCGACACCGGCGAGATCGTCCACATTATCCCGATCGAGACCGGCAACGCCCAGGAAATCGCCCGCTCGCTCAGCGAGGTGAGCGGCTCGAGCGGCCGGGGTCGGCGCGGCACCGGCGGCCCGCGCGTCCGGATCGTCGCCGACACCAGCAGCAATTCGATCCTGCTCGGCGGCCTGCCCAAGGACGTCGCCGAGGTCGAGAGCTGGCTGAGCGAACTGCAGGACAAGGGCATGGGCGTGCCCGAACTCCAGATCTTCCAGTTGCGCTACGCATCGTCCGACGCCGTCGTCGACACGCTGCGCACCATCTTCCCCTCCTCGCGCAACGCGCAGGACAACGTGACCATCACGACCGACGAGTATTCGGGCCGGCTCTTCGTCACCGCCAACCGCCGCAAGATGCGGCTGGTCGAGCAGTACGTAAACCAGCTCGACGCCGAGCCCGAGGGCGAGGAGATGGGCCTGCTGGCCTGCGGCCACGAGCTGCACTTCGTCGACATCAACCGCGGCAGTGCCAGCGACATTGCCTGGGACGTGCGCGACCTGATGCCCGACAGCGACGACCGCTGCGCGCCGACGGTCGAGGCCGACTGGTTCGGCGAGTATATCCGTGTGACCTGCCGCCCGGGCGAGTTCGACCAGATCCTCAGCCTCATCCGCGAGTTCGAACGCCGGGCGAAGCCGGAGCTCGTGGTGCGCACGATCGATCCGAAGGGCGACACGGACGCGTTGCTGGAGTACCTGCGCGCTCGCCGCGGCGACGACTTCGTCGTGCAGGATCAGACGACGGCGGTGCCGAAGGATACGCTCGTCGAAGAGCTCTGGCCCGAGGGCACCGAGCCGCCACAGATCCGCGAAAAGAACGAGTCGCAGCGCGAGCCGCGGCGTTCCCGCGGTCAGGGCCGTTCGCAGGCGGAGGAGCGCAAGCCGCTCGGTGCCGGCCTGTCGCTGAATGGCGGCCTGCTGGACAGCGTCGAGGCGGACGTGCTCGGCGCCGGCGGTGGCCACGCTCTCGCGGCCCGCGCCCGCCGGGCCAAGGACCAGCGCGAATCACCCTTCCGGCTGGCGTCGTTCACGGCCGAGGCCGCCGCGGATGAGGCCGCCGCGGACGAGTCCGTCACGAACGACAAGCAGCCCGCGCCCACGAAGAAGCCGACGCTGCCCGTGCCCCGGATGCACGTGGTGTCGTCGGACAAGGACGCTGCGCCACCGGCCGACGCCGGCGGCAGCGACCAGGGCGTGGGCAAGTCGGTCCCGTCACCGGTCGAGAAGCAGCGCGTGCGCATCGTGCGCCAGCCGGACGGCACACTGCTGATCGAAGGTCCGCGCGACGATGTCGACGAGATCACCGACGCGATCGACACGATCACCGAAGACCTCGCCGTCGGCGAGGTCATCCGCATCTTCAAGTTCAAGTACGGCGACGTGACGGCGGCCGCCGAAGTGCTGTCGATCATGTTCGACGTCCAGCCGCGGCGGCAGGTGGTGATACAGCAGCCGCAGCGCGGTCGCCAGCAGCAGGGGCAGGGCCGTGGTGACGACCGCGAGCAGCAGGGCGGCATCATGGGCCAGTTCCAGCGCATGGTCGGCGGTCGTGATCGCGGCCGCACCGATCGCGGCCCCAACCTGCGCATCGCCACCGACCCGGGCCACAACTACCTCATCATCAAGTGTGACGAGGTTTACCTGCCCGAGATCCGCCAGTTGCTGCGCGAGCTCGACATTCCGCCGGGCGAGGTGCAGGTCGAGATCATCCAGCTCCGCAACCTCCAGGCCGAAGAGGCCGCTCAGGATATCAAGGACTGGCTCGGCATTTCCAAGGTCCAGGAGCGCCGCGGCGGCAGCAGTCGCCGCCGGACACCGTCGCGCGGGCGCCGTGGCAGCAGCCAGCAGCAGCTCATGGAGATGCTCCAGCAGACCGCGGTGAGCGTGCCAGGCGTCGAGGGCGGTGCCAAGGTTGAGCAGGTCGAGATCATCCCCAACGCGACGACCAATTCGCTGCTCGTGTCGGCCCCGCCCGAGGTGATGGGGCTGATCAAGAGCAAGGTCAGCGAGCTCGAAGGGATCGACGTGCCCGACGTGGTCGGCATCCATCACTACGCGTTGCAGCACGCGCGCGTCGACGACGTCCTCCCGCTGCTGCGCGAGATCTTCGAGTCGACTGGCGGTGCTGGCGGCAGTCGCCGGGGGCAGGGCGCGGGCTCGCCCGCGGCCATGGGGCCGGTGACGGTCTCGGCCGACCCGCGTGTCAACACGATCATCTTTACGGCCCAGAGCAAGGACGTGGACAAGGTCCGCCAGCAGATCGAATCACTCGATATCGAAGGTGCCGTGGCCGAGGCGGAGATGTACATCTGCCAGTGGGGCGACGCGGCGGCCATCGCCGAGGTGGTCGATGCCCTGTACGGCAGTGGTGGCGGCGGTGGGCGCCGCGGCCGTGGCGGCGCCCCGGAGTCGACGACCGAGGTGCGCATCGTGGCCGAGGCCGCGACCAACACAATCCTCGTATGGGGCCCGCCGGACAAGCGCGACCTGATTTTCGACAAGATCGAGAGCCTCGATCAGCTCAACGAGCGCGACATCCGCGAGATCCCGATCCAGTTCGCCGACGCCGAAGAGCTCGCGGCGACGCTGAGTGAGATCTTCGCGACCGGGGCCCAGCAAACGAGCGGTCGGCGCGGCCGGGGGCGCGGCGGTCGTGGTGGTCCGAGCGTGACGAACACCGGCCGCATCATGATCATGGGCGACAAGAACGCCAAGAAGCTGCTGGTGCGGGCGCCGGAGGAGATCTATCAGCAGATCCTCACGCTGGTCCGGACACTCGATCAACCGAGCCAGAAGATGCAGCTGCGCCGCTTCGCCTTGCAGCACGCCGATGCGGAGGCGGTGGTCGAATCCGTCAAGGCCGGCCTGACCGAATACATGCAGCTCGCCAAGGCGAACGACGAGGACGCCGATCTCGACGCGTTCACGGCGCTGCCCGATCCGCGCACCAACAGCATCACCGTGGTCGGCAGCGAGGAGACCTTCCTCTTCGTCGAGCAGGTGCTCAGTGCCGTCGACGTGCCCACGCCGGACGACCAGCGCAAGGAGTTCCGCATCTTCCCGCTCGAGCGGGCCGATGCCACGGTCGTCGCCGAGGCGATCAACAGCTTCGCCACCGGCGGTACCGAAGGCGGTGGCCGCCGCGGGCGTCGTGGCGGCCCCACCGGCGGCGCGCGCGAGATCAACGTCCATGCGATGGCGGACGAGGCGACGAATTCGGTGATGGTCTTCGGCCGCGCCGACGACATCAACCTGATCCAGACCAGCGTCATCGACAATTACGAAGACCAGATGGACGAACGCATCCAGATCGCGTCGGTGCCGGTGCAGAACGTCACACCGTCGCAGATCGTCGGCTTCATCTACCAGTTCCTCGACGCCAACGCGCTGCAGACCTCCGGCGGCCGTGGTGGTCGCGGCGGCCGGCGCGGGCAGCGCGGCGCCGGCGAGCAGGCCGGGCCGCAGATCGTACCCAACGACAACGGCAAGGCGCTCATCGTCCGTGGCACGTCGCGCCAGATCGACGAGGTGCGCGAGCTGGTCAACCGCTTCGATGACCCGAACATCGTGATGAACCAGACCAAGGTCATCAGCGTGCCGGTGGGCCAGGATGCCGCCCGGCTCGCCAGCGAGATCGAGCGGCTGATCAACGAGAGCGAAGAGACCTTCAGCGAGCTCTACGGCCGGCCGCCGCGACAAATCGTGGTCGGCGCCGACGAGTACTCCAACACGATTCTGCTGGCCGGTGAACCGACGATGTTCGGCATGGCCGAGAGCCTGGTCGAGCAACTCGCCGAGGCACGGCCGGACGATTATGTCACGCGCGTGATCGAGTTCCGCAAGCTGTCGGCCGACGCCGCCGTCGAGACCATCCAGAACCTGCAGGAGCAGACGCCCGGTGGCTCGCGCGGCGGCACGCGGCGGGCGCCGAGCCGGCGCGGCGGGTCGCGTCGCGGTGGGCGCGGCGGCCGGGGGGCGCTCGAGCCGCACCAGCTGCCGTATCAGCAGGTGCAGCCCTACGGCGGCCCGGTGGCGTGGTTCCAGCCGTGCCTGACAACGGCGCCGCTGACTCCGTTCATCGCCGCGGCCGCGTTCAACGCCGCCGCCGAGGACGACCCGAACCAGCCGCCGCCTCGGGCGCGACGGGCGTTTCGGCGGGATGAGATCGAGCGTGAGCTTGGTGCGGACGAGCCGCGTCAAGAAGGCAGCGATACGCGGCCGGCGCGCCGCACGGCCCCGCCGGCGCAGCAGCCGGCCGCGCAGCCGCGCTCGGTGACCGACACGCTCACCGGCGTCAGTGGTGCGCTCCGCGGCGAGGTCACCGCCCGCACGCTCGACAGCCAGCGGATCATCATCACCGGCGACGAGCGCGATGTGGAATTCATCGAGCAGATCCTGCTGATGATGGAATTGGAAGCCTCGCCGGCGGTGATCCAGGTCTTCACGCTGGAAAACGCGAAGGCGACGGCCCTGGCGCCGATCATCGAGACCGCGATGCAGGAGAAGATCAATGTCCGCACCGCGACCCCCGGCCCGCAGGACCGCTTCAGCATCAGCGCCGAGGCGCGCAGCAATTCGCTGATCGTGGCGGCGTCGGCCCGGGTCATGGACCAGATCGCCGAGCTGATCGAGACCCTCGATGTCGAGCAGACGATGTCGCAGGTCGCGGCCCAGACGGTGCCGCTGCGCTACATGCGCGCAGTCGAGGCGGTCGCCATTCTGAAGCCGATCATCGAGCAGATTAACGACCAACGCGAGGTGCCGAAGGAATCGCAGGTGTCGATCAGTGCGATCGACCGCAGCAACAGCGTGATGATCGTCGGCACGCCCAAGGACGTGGAAGAGGTCCAGGGCATTGTCACAGAAATCGACGTCGAGCTGACCGAGGACGCCGAGGACATGAGCTTCCTCGTCGCCGACGCAATCCTGATCCAGCTCAAGAACGGCGACGCGGAGCAGGTCGCCGAAGTGCTGAACGAGCTCATCGAAGAGCAGCAGGAGCTGGCGCGCAACGCCGATCCCGAGAAGCCCGGCGAGCCCTTCGTCAAGGTGCTCAAGATCCGGCTGCCGGACGGCCGCGAACTGCCGCCGCTGAACCTCGACCGGCCGATCAAGATCATCCCCGAGCAGGGCACCAACTCGCTGATCGTCTTCTCGACGCAGGAGAACAACGAGGCCCTGCAGGAGATTGTCGGCGTGTTCGACACACTGCCGATCGGTGCCGAAACCGACGTCAAGGCGTTCACGCTCAAGCACGCGGCGGCCGAAGAGGTCGCCAGCCTCATCGAGGAGGTCTTCGAGAACAAGAGCTACCTCAATCGCCCGGTCGAGGGCGATTCCAGTGGCCCGTCGCAGGGCGTCCTGCCCCCCGTGCCGCCGGGCGTTGCGGCCAAGGGCCTGCCGTATCCGATCGTGGTACAGGCCGACGCGCGCACGAACACGATCATCGTCGTCGGCCGCACCGATGCGGTGATCCTGGCCGGCGGCCTGATCAGTGAGCTCGACCGGCCGCTCATGGACCTGGGGCTGCGACCCTACGTACTCAACCTCAAGCGCACCTCGGCCACCGAGATGTCCGAAAAGCTCGAGGAGCTGCTCGAGCAG
Organism: uncultured Planctomycetales bacterium; assembly: GCA_964448675.1. Lineage (GTDB taxonomy): Bacteria > Planctomycetota > Phycisphaerae > UBA1845 > Fen-1342 > CAYUZU01. The sequence goes on along the minus strand of CAYUZU010000025.1, from coordinate 43,761 downwards.
CAGGCCCAGGCGCGCGGCGGTGACAATAACGAGGCCCGCGACAGTGCGGTCATCGCGCCGGACGAGCGGACCAACTCGCTGATCATCTTCGCGACCGAGGAGATGTACGACATGATCGAGGACCTGGCGCTGCAGCTCGACACGGCCGAGAAATACGGCACGGTCGCGTTCCGCCGCCGGCCGCTCAAGCACTCCGACGCGGTCAAGCTCCAGGCAATCGTTGAAGAGGTGTTCACCGCCAAGGAGGACGCCGAGAAACAGGTCAACAGCGAGATGACCGACACGCTCAGCGTACTGGCCGATACGCGCTCCAACGCGCTGCTGCTGACCGGCACGCGGGATTACCTCGACGAGGCCGAGAGCATCATCGACGCCCTCGACCAGGCCGGTGACGGCACGGTCGTGGTCCGCGCGACCAAGGTGCGGCTGAACTCCGCGGCCAACGTCGCGTCACTGCTGCAGGAGATGATCGACGAGGCCCTCGAATCCCAGGATTCGAAGCTCAAGGGTACGCCGATCCACCTGTCGGCCGACCCCATCACCGATACGCTGCTCATCGCCGCCGCCGAAGAGGACATGGTCCTCATCGAGCGCTGGGTCGAGATTCTCGACCGCCCGAGCGAGATCGGGCGCATGACGCTGGTCGTACCGCTCGGTCGCGCCCGGGCCGAGGACGTCGCCCAGACCGTCGAGAGTGTCTTCTCGCGCAGTGGCGGGCAACAGGGGGGCGAGATCGAGGTCACGATCACGTCGGACGAGACGACGAACTCGCTGGTGGCGTTCGGGCCGCCGGCCATCATCCAGGACATCGAGCATTTCGTGCAACGCCTCGACAGCGTCGAGCCGCAGGGCGGTGCCATCGTCCGCATGTTCAAGCTCGAGAAGGCCGACGCCGAGGACGCCGGCGAACTGCTCACCCGCATTCTCGAAATGGAGGGCGGCAGCGTGGGCGGCACTGGCGGCGGCGGTGGTGGCGCTGCCGAGGCCGACAATCGCGTGATGCTGTTCTTCCAGCGGCAGCACCCGGAGCTCGGCATGGAGACGCTTCGTGCCCTGCGCAAGGACATTACCGTGCTGGCCGACATCCGCACGAACTCGCTCGTGGTCACGGCCCCGCCCGAGAGCATGCCGCTGATGGAGTCGCTGGTCGAAGCGATCGACACCCCGCCCGATGCGGCCCGTGTGCGGGTCTTCGCCCTGCGCAACGCCGACGCCGAGCAGATGGTCGAACTGCTGCAGGAGCTCTTCGAGCGCGAGACGCAGAGCACCGGCGGCGGCACCGACGAGTCGACGCGCGAACTGACCGTCACCGGCCTCAACGCCATGGGCGGCCGCCAGGAGATCGCCTTCACCACCGATGTCCGCACCAACTCGGTCATCGCCGCCGGCACGCCCGGGTACCTCGACCTGGTCGAGGAGATGATCCTCAATCTGGACACGGTGCCCATCAAGGACCGCGAGACCTTCGTCTATGCCCCCAAGAACAACACGGCCGACGCGATCGCCCAGTCGCTGCGCGAGTTCAGCGAAGCCGAGCAGCAGCGGCTGCAGGAGATCGGCGACGAGGTGTCGACCCAGGTGCGGCAGGCCCGCGAAATCGTCGTCATCCCGAACGAGGAGGCCAACCGCGTCCTGATCGACGTCGACCCGCGCTTCAAGGACACCGTCATGCAGGTCGTCTCCGGCCTCGACGAGGCCCCGCCGCAGGTCGTCATCCAGGTGCTCATCCTCGAGGTCACCATGGACAACGAGCTCGATCTCGGCGTCGAGTTCGCCTTCCAGGATCTCCAGTACTCCAAGGCCGGGCCGACGGACACGACCACTTTCGATTACATCGGCGGCACCGACCTCGGCGCCGCGGGCAGCGGCCTGGGCGGCTTCACCTTTACGATCACCGGTGCCGACTTCAACTTCCTGTTCCGCACGCTCCAGAACGAGGGCAACCTCAAGGTGCTCAGCCGGCCGCAGATCACGGCCATGGACAACCAGGAGGCGATGATCGACATCTCTGACGACGTGCCGTATGTCAGCGGCACGCAGACGTCGTCCACCGGCCAGATCAGCACCAGCGTCAGCCGGGCCAACATCGGCATCGTGCTCGAGGTCACCCCGCAGATTAACCCCGACGGCTTCGTCCGCATGGAAATCTCGCAGGAAGTGTCCGACCGCACCGGGTCGACCGTCGACGTCGGCCCCGGCGTCACGTCGCCGGTGTTCTTTCAGCGCCGCGCCGAGACCACCATCATGGTCAAGGACAACGAGACCGTCGTCCTGGGCGGCCTGATCACCTCGCGCGTCGAGAACCGCGAGCAGAAGGTGCCGATCCTCGGTGATATCCCTGGTCTGGGCACGTTGTTCCGTAACCAGAACGACACGTCGCGACGCACCGAGCTCCTGCTTGTGCTCACGCCGCACGTGATCCGCACGGTCGACGACTACCGCGATATTTCCGTCGCCGAGCGCGACCGCCTGCGGCTGCTGTCCGAGGATTACGTGCAGGACCCGCTGATCGAAGACCTGCGGCTCATCGGCGGCCCGGCCGTCGAGCCCGACTATCCACCCGCGCCGGCCAGCGAGCCGAATCCGGAAGCCGAGACGGCCGAAGAGCTGGTCCCCGACGACGAGGTCTATGGCCCGATGCGACCGGCGCAGCGCCGCGCGAAGCCCGGGCCGGCCTTCGATCCCGAATCCTACGACGTGCCCGTCGGCCTGCTGAGTGACGCCCGCCACCGCCGCGGCAGTTGAGAAACGCGTGCCGCGGCGGCCGCGGCACCAGCCTGAACCGGTATGAAAACGCGATCCGACACCTGGTGAGCAAGCAACAACGACAACTGCAGGCTTGGCGCGGCGCGACCATGCTGCTGCTCGGCGTGTTCGCACTCGCCACCGGCTGCGACACGACCGGTGCCCGCGGCAGCTTCGATTATGCCCCGCGCAACGACGACATCGTCTCCATCTACAACTACTACCCCCAGCTCCCGTGGATCCGTAACGTCGACGACCGGATCACCGGCATCAAGACGCGCACCTACTTCCAGTCGGGACGCACCGGCAAGGGCACGTTCGTCCCTGGCGAAATCGCCGTCGAGCTCAGCCTGGTCGTCCCGCGCCGCGAAGGCGGCTTCGATCGCGTCCTGCTGCACGAGTGGCGCTTCTCCGAGCGCGCGGCCGCCGGTTTTCGCATCCTGCGCGAGAGCATGCTGGGTGACTCCTACGGCTTCGCGCTGATTTGGCCCGACGAACTCGAGCTCATGGGCCATCGCATCGAGGTGCGCTTCAAGTACCGCCGCAGCGACGGCCGCGTGATCTACGGCCCGCGGCGCCAGTTCAAGGTGCCGCTGCCGCCCGGCTATCGCGCCCCGGCGACGCCGCTGCGCGAGTTGCTGGAGCGGGCGCGCCAGGACGCGCCCGTCGACCAGCCGCCGGCGCCCGAGCCTACCCTGCCGCCCGAGGAGTCGGACCAATGACCTGGGCCCCGTTCGTCATCGCGCTGATCCTCACCTACCTGCTGCAAGTCGCGGTCCTGCCACTCGTCGGGCTCGACGCGGTCGACGCCCTGCTCGTGCTGGCGCTGGTGTGCGGCCTGGCGATGCCCGCGACCGAGGCGCGCCTGGCGGGTTGGTTCACCGGGTTTGCCCAGGACCTCGGCAGCGAATCACCGATGGGCTTGCACGCGTTCACGCTCGGCCTGGTCGTGCTGGCACTGACCTACGTCCGCGAAGTCGTCAACCAGAACCTCTGGTGGGTGCGCTGGCTGGTCGCGTTCATCGTCGCCTTTCCCGCGCAATTCCTGCTGCAACTGCACTTCCGTTTCCTGCAGAATGCCGGCCTGACCTGGAGCCAGATGCTCGGCCGCGCCGCCTTGACCGCCGTGATCGCGTCGCTGCTGGCCGCGCTGGTGCTCGGGCTGCCCGCGGTTTTCGGACGGCCCGCGCGCCGCCGCCGCGCCGCCAATCGCTGGTGAGCAGCCGCTCGTCGCCGGCCGGCGCCTGTCGCGGCGCAATGGCCGGTATACAATCTGGCAGCCGAAGGTGCGGGGTGTGGACGCCCGCAGGGTCGCTTGAGAAGAGAGGACATGTCATGGCCACGCTTCCTTCCGTGCAGAACATTCTCGCCGACAAGTCGAAGCGCGTGATCAGCATCGCCGAAGATTGCAGCGTGCTCGTCGCCGCCCGCCAGATGAACGACCACCGCATCGGCGCCCTGGTCGTCACGCGCGGCGAAAAGGTCGTGGGCATCTTCACCGAGCGCGACATCCTCTGCCGCGTTGTGGCCGAAGAGAAGAACCCCGCCGACGTCAAGGTGGGCACGGTCATGTCCTCCCCCGTTGCCGTCTGCACCCCCGAGACCTCGCGCGACGAGTGCCGCGCCGTCATGCGCGCCAGGCGCCTGCGCCATCTCCCCGTGGTCAAGGACGATCAGCTCGTCGGCATGGTCTCCATCGGCGACCTCTACGAGGCCAACGAGATCGAGCAGGACCAGACCATCAAGTACCTCAACGAGTACCTCTACGGCGCCCGATAGCACGCCCGCCGCGCACGGCGTTTCGGCCGCGTGTGCCGCTCGGCAGTTGAATCAGGGCGTCGCGGCCCGCGGCGCACCGGCCCATGACGCTACTGCGAATCGCGCTGGCGCGCCGGCTTGTCCTTGCGCTTGGTTGCGGCCTTCCCCCCGTCAGTCTTCTGAACCGGCTCCGCCTCGTCACTGTAGAGCTTGAGACTCTGCACGCGCGGCTGGTCCACCGGCACCAGGTTCACCGAGTTGACACGCAGCGGATCCACCGGCCGGTCCTGCTTGCCCGTCGGCACGGCGGCCAGCTTGCCCAGTGTCCGCATGCTCTCTTCGTCGTCCGCCTGCCCGATGACCGTGTACTCGCCGTCGAGGTTCGGCGCGCGGTCCAGCACGATGAAGAACTGGCAACTGGCCGAGTGCGGATCGTTGTACTTGCGCGCCATCGCCAGCGTCCCCCGCTGCATCGGAATGTCTGCGCTGAACTCGGCCGGCACCGTCTCGCCGTCCGGGTGAATGTCCGCCTTGGTACCTTCCGGGCGGCCACCTTGGATGATGAAGCCGGGAATCACCCGATGAAACGTCGTGCGGTCGTAGAAGCCGCCGCGCGCCAACTGCAGAAAACGCGCCACGTTCAGCGGCGCCGTGTCGTACATCAGGTCAAACGTCATCTTGCCGTAGTCGGTGACGAAGATCGCCTGCTGCCGCGCCTCGACCCGAAACGTCGCCACCGCCGGCCCGAGCCGACCCGCCAGCGGCGACCACGCGATGCGATACGTCCCGGCATACCGCGTGGGCTGATGGTGCGTCCGCAAGTCGATATCCGCCCCCAGCACCGCGTGCGGCGCCAGCCGCAGCCGGCGGTTGCGGCGGCCACGCTCGGACTGCTCGTCCGTGTCCGCCGCCTCCGGCGGAATGACCTGCAGCGGAGCCTCGTCATCACAGGTCACCCGTAGCGCCGGCAGGTCCTCGTCGCCGAAGATCAGTTGGGCCGGCAGCCCGACGCCCAGCGCCTCGGCCGGCTCGTCCAACTCGATCATCACGGTTTTATCGGAAGCATTGATCAGCGTGAACCGCATCCAGATGGGGCCGATCTGATCGTAGCGCGGCGAGAGGGCGCGTACCTCGGCCCGCAGGGGCTCTTGTTCCGCAACCGGTCCCGGCCCCTGTTCGCTCGCTTGTGGTCCGCCCCAGGCCGCACCGGCCGCCAGCCACCCGCACATCACGATGAGCAACCGCCTGGTCTTGTCCACGCATACTCCGATCATGACCTGTCCCTGCACTTATACACGCTCGGCCGCCTACGGTTGTGCCGGCGGCCGGCTTTTTCGAAGATCCGCCAGCCTATCAGACCACCGCCCGCAGTTCCAGGTGCAGCACGTCGGGCAACGCCCGGATTGCCTCCAGCGCCTCCGTGCTCGGGCGCTCGTCCAGCGCGATCGTGCACCACGCGGCCTTGGCCCCGGTGAATACCCGGCTGCTGATCTCTTCGGCGTTGATACCATCCGCCCGCACCGCTTCCAGCACCGAGGCCATCACGCCCACCTGGTCCCGCACCCGCAGCACCAACTGCCAGGTCGCGGGACTGTGCTCCGCCAGATTCAGGCAGTTGACGGCCTCACCGGTGACGGCGAACGCCCGAACGACCCGCACGACCTCGTCGGCGATCGCCCGGTGCGCCTGCTGCGTGAGTGGCCCGATATGCTGCGTCGCAATCACCCCCTCGATCTCGCAGATCTTGCAGCGGACGCGTGTCTGATCGCCCGCCGGCGCCCCGGCGAACAGGTCCACCGCCACGCGAATCTGCTGCGACCTGATCGCCTCGGCCAAGGCGGCCTCGTCCGCGACGCCCGGGTGCCCTACATGCACCAGGCAGGCCCCCGGCCGCATGCTCTGCAGGAACTCCTCGTCGACCAGCGTCTCCTGCTCTGTCCCGCTCACTGCATGCACGGTCACGAAATCGCTGTTGCGGGCCAGCTCCCGCGGCCAGTTGCAGAACTCGACGTCCGGCTCTGCGTGGCCGCCCGGCGTGAGCGTCGGCGACCATGCCAGCACGCGCAGGCCGAATGCCCGCGCCCGCGCCGCCACCAGCCGGCCCACCGGCCCGTACCCCAGGATCCCCAGCGTTCGGCCCGCCAGCCCCTGCGAGCTGGTCATCTCCGACCGGATCCAGCGCCCTTCGCGCAGCGCGATCGTGTTGTCGACGATGCGGCGGTCCAGCGCGAGCATCAGCCCGAACGCCAGTTCCGCCACCGCGGTCGCGTGCTGATCCGGGCAGTCGCAGACGAAGATGCCCTGGGTCGAAGCTTCCTCGATTGCGATCTCGCCCGGCCCGGGGCCCGCGCGGACGATCATCTGCAGCTTCCGGGCGCGCGAAATCGTCTCGGGCGATACGCGTACGCTGTTTACCACGAGGATGCTCACGTCCTCGACCAGGTCGCGTAACGCCGACCCGCTGGCGTCCGGCTCGTACGTGACGGCCGACGCCAGGCTGCGCAGTTGCGCGATGGTATCGGGCGGCATTTCGCAGGCCACCAGGATCTTCATGGCGCTGGTTCTCCTCGTTACAGGCCCGACGGCGCCAGTCCCAAACCACGAGCGTGCATTAAAGACGCAAACCGCGCCGCGCTCAATGGTCGACCGGCGAACCGCCCGGTTATCGGCCGATATACTCGCGTTTTCGCGGCCACGCTTGAATCCCCGCCCGCGGCAGGCCTATCATGCCCGTTTCCCGTCACCGGCGCGGGTGACGGCTTCCGCGGCACATGTGAACGCAGACACATGCTCGTCCGACACGACCGTCCCCGTGACCTCCGCTGGTACCTTGCCGGGCCGATGTTTTTCGGCGACCTGGGCACCAGCCGGTTCTATGTCCTGGGACTGGCCTTGTTCTACGCCGGGCTGGCGGCGCCGATCTACGTCGCGGCCATCTGCACGCTCGTGGTCGCGGTGGGCTGGGCCTATACGGTGATCTGTCGGGTGCAGCCCGACGGTGGGGGGGTCTATTCCTCCGGTCGCATGCTGCATCCCACGCTGGGGGCGGTCGGCGCGATCCTGCTGATCGCCAACTACGTGGTGACCGCCGCCATCTCGACGTACGAAGCGGTGATCTACATCGGCATTCCGCTGGGCATGGCGCGCGAACTGGCGCCGTGGTTCACGGTCATCGCCATCGCCGCCCTGGGCACGCTCAACTGGGTCGGGCCGCGCCGCGCCGGGACGTTCGCGTTGCTGGTCGCCGTGGCCGCCATCATTGTCAGCTTCCTGCTCGCCGCGTTCACCATCCAGCACCTGCCGGAGGGCTGGCGCGCGTTTCAGGAGCAGCGGCCGGCGGACGTCTCGCCGTCGCGGATGTGGCTCAACCTGGTCTATGTCGTGCTCGCGCTGTCCGGCGTCGAGTCCATCGCCAACATGACCGGCATCATGGTGCAGCCCGTGGGCCGCACCGCGAAGAAGTCGATCTGGCCGGTGATCGGCGAAGTCGTCGTGCTCAACCTCGTCCTGATCGTGATCGCTTGCAGCCTGCCCGCGGTGCAGCAGGCCGGCGTGATCGCCGATCAGGACGCCGCCAGCCTGACCTCCGAGCAGGTCCATCGCAACGAGGCCATCAAGGAGCATGTGCTCGAGGTTGTCGCCCGCCAGTACGTCCATCCCGTCTTCGCGACGGTCGCCTCGATCATCTTCGGTCTGCTGCTGCTTTCGGCGACCAACACGGCCATCATCGCCATGATCAGCATCCAGTACGCGATGAGCCGCGACCGCGAATTGCCCGGCGTGTTTTCGCGGATTAACGAATACGGCGTGCCGGTGTACGGGTTGATCGTGGCATGTGTGCTGGCGACCATCGTCACACTTGTCGCTGCCAATCTCGGCAAGGGAACGCTCGAGACGCTCGCCAAGATGTATGCGATCGGCGTGGTCGGCGCGATCGTCATCAACCTCGGTTCGTGTGTCGTCAACAAGAAACTCGCCATCCGCATTGTCGAGCGCGGCGGAATGGTGCTGATCGGCCTGCTGCTGCTGGCGATCTGGATCACGATCCCCTTCACGAATACGCCGGCGCTGATCTTCATCGTCGCCATGCTCACCGGCGGGCTGACGCTGCGCTTCATCGCGCGCCGCGTGCCGGTGGCCGTGCCTGCGCCGGCCGAAGCCGCCCCCACCGCCGTGCCGGAAGGGGCGCCGGTGCCCACCGGCGAGCTGTTGCCGTTCGATCCCGACAAGGGGCGGCTTCTGGTGGCCAGCCGCGGGAACCTGAAGCTGCTGCGGTTCGCATTCGACGAGGCGCGCCGCCGCGATGCGAACCTGTTCGTGCTCTACGTGCGTGACATCGCCGTCCTGTATCCGGGGCAGGCCCACCCGATGCGGCCCGAGGAAGACCAGGAGGCGTCGGCCCTCTTCCGCAACGCCGAGAACATGGCCCGCGAGTACGCCGTCCCGATGCAGCCGATCTACTGCGTCAGCCGTGACGCCTCCGACGTGATCCTCGATTTCGCGGCGACCTATGCGGTGGACGTGGTGATGCTGGGTGTCTCGCGCCGCGCGGGCGTATTGCGGGCCCTCCGCGGCGACGTCATCGCGGGTGTCGCCGACAACCTCCCCGCCGAAAGCACGCTTCTGATCCACGCGTGACCCGCACGCCATGACGTAGTGTCCGGGTCGTGAGCCAGGGCGCCGTGCGCCGTGCCTTGCGCTCCGGCCCTGCGGACCGCGCGGTCTGCCCTTCACCCGCCCGTGCTCACCAGCCCACCTTCACCCGCAGGGTCTGCCCGGCCTTCAATTCAACCTTCGACCCCAACGCCACCACGAACAGCCCATCCTCGACCGTGTGGTCGGCACGAACATCCCGCCCGCGGTTGTCTGGCTCCATGACGCTCGCAGTGACCCACTTCGGCACGACCCCGTCCGGCAGCGCGACCACACACGTGCCGACCGACAGCGTTCCCCAGACCACCTCAACCGTGTTGGTCTGCGCGCCGTCCGCGCGTTGCTGCCGCAGGGTGCCCCAGCCCGTCCCCGCACAGAAGAAGCACGCGAAATCATCCGGCCGTAACTGTGGCGCGATCGTCACGCGGCCCGCCGGCCCGTCCAGCTTGAACCCCGCCAACGCGTGCAGCACCCCCCACGACGCCAGCGCCCGGGCATAGTGGTCGCCGCACTCGACCTCGTTGTAAGGATTGTGATTTCCGCCGTGATAGCGCTGCTCGATCCCGTGCACGACAAGCAATGCCTCGTCGACGTAGCCCTCCCAGGCCAGTCCCGCCGCCACCTGGTACTCGATCCCGCTCCACACCTCGTCGCGATAACGCACCGGCTCCGCCGGTCGCCCACCACGCGGCCACGTGCACAGGAACAGGCCCGGGTCGCCGGGGCGCGCGAACCAGCGTTCCGGCGGAAACGCCCCGTTGTGCGGGCCGACGTCCGGGGCCCAGTTGTAGCGGAACACCGACCGCAGCGCGCTGCGCACCTCGTCCCGCGGCAGCACATAGCCCAGATCGAGCGTGTGTGCCCAGTTCTGCCCGAACACCTGGTCGCTCAGGCAGCCGCGGCCATACTGAAACGCACGCGTGTCGCCCGGCGGCACCTGCTGTTCGTAGTACTCCCCGTTGTACAGGTGTTTGCTCGTCCACGCCCGCCCCGCCTCGAACAGCCGCCGGTAGCGCGCCGCCGCCGCTTCATCGTTCATGTCCGCGGCCATCTCCGCGCCGGCCCGCAGCGCCGCCAGGTACAACGCCCCGACGAACGTGTTCGGCCCGACGAAGTTGATGTCATACGTGTTGTGCTGCTTCTCGTTCTCGATGATGCCGTTGTTGTCGGCATCGTGCGAAATCAGGTAGTCGAGCGCAATCCTGATCAGCGGCCAGTGCTTGCGCAGAAACGCGCCGTCGGGCGATGTCAGGTGCTCGCGGTAGCACTTCAGGATGGTCCCCGCCTGCCCGTCGGCGGCGAAGTTGTCGTCCGAGCGGAATCCCACCAGGCCCGATGTCCGATGAAAACCCGCCCCCAGGTCCTGCATCGTGCGGGCCGACCGCGCCAACTCGGGGAAGAGCCACGCGTGGCCCTGCGCATAGTTCCACACATGCGTGCACGTGCCGTGGCAACAGCACACGCCCTCCCAGGCCCAGAAGCGCCCGTTCTTCCACCACTGCGCGGTCCCCGTCGCCAGATTCGCCGTCGGCATCATCAGGCGGCTGTTCAGCCACCACGGCAGCGTGGTCTCGCGATAGTACGTGTCGCAGAACAGCACCGTTTGGCGGTGCAGCTCGTCAAGCTGCGCCGCCAGTTGCACCGCCACATCCCGGCTGTCGCGAAACCAGTTCGTATACATTCTCCCGTTCAGCGTGTGCAGGTTCGGGAAGTACCACGACACGATGAACGTCACGTCGCGCGTCTCACCCGGCCCCAGGCGAAAGTCCGCGACCACCGTGCCGACCAGCGGCTTGCTCACGTCGGCGTCGACCCGCGGCTCCTCCACACCCGCCGCGAAATCTTGCAAGAAAGCCGCCAGATTCTGCCACTGTGCGCGGGCCCGCCCGTCGCCGACCAGGCTCAACGCCAGGTTCCCGTAGCCGAGCGTACCGGTGTCGAATTCGCGAATGTCCTCCGGGACGGTGTTCGTCAGCTTGATGTGGTCGATGTTGATATGCCCCCAGCCGCCGCTGTGCGTGTCGACGATTTCGAGGTGCGCTTCGCGCCCGCGGAATTCGCGCACGTCCCAGCCGCGGGCGCGCAACGCTTCTTCGTTGCGCCCGGTTGCGGTGCGCACGACGCGGTTGTCGACGATCAGGTTGAGGCACGTCTGCCCCTCGTGTCCGCCGCCGCCAATGCGGAACAGCAGGTAGGGGAGGTCGATCTTGAAGGGATCGCTGATGAGGATGCCGATCGGCTTGTCGCCGGCCGGGTCGTGATACGTATTGACGAGGTTCTCGCCGACGAAGCCGCTGACGGGCTGTTGTCCGGGTCGGGTGCCCTTGGCCGGCGCTTTGCCAAACGCTTCGCCGACGGCGCGCCAGCCGTCATACGTGCCTGACTCGAAATCCGCCAGTACGCGCGTGATGGGCGTCGTCGCGTCGGCACCGGGCCGGCGTTCAGCCGCTTCCATGATGACCGCGGTCAATCCGTCGCCGCGGACCACGCGATTCTGGCGGCGAATGGTGAGCGCGCTGCGCCGGTCGGCGAAGACCATGTTCTGCAGCCAGCCGCCGAGCGACACATCGAGTGCGCCGTCGGTCGGATTGTGCAGGGTGAAGCGGAGGACGGTCGCGGGATGCGACGACGCCCGGGCGTCAAGCGGGATGAACGGACTGAGGACTTCGAGGTCGATTGTCACGGGCGGGGCGGGCTGCTGCTTCGACCGATAACGGACGATGGCGCGCGGGTATTCGCCGACGAACTCGATCGCGTCGTACCCCTCCTCGCCGAGGGGCGTGGTCGAACGCGTGCCGTTGCGATCCGTGATCGCCACCGCGAAGCCCTGTTCGATCGGGCGATCGGGGCGGTAGGTCCGGTAACTCGTGTGCCCGACGCCCGCGAAGTAGTTGTTGCCGTCGATCTGCCAGCAGCCGAGCGTGCCGTCCCCGAGCACGTACAGTTGGCCGGCGAGGATGCCGCCGCAGGGCATTCCAATCGTTAAGCGCTCATCGCCGCGATAGATCCGCTGCGCACCGCGTTCCTTCAGTGCGGCGAGTTGCTGCTGCGAAACGCTCTTGTCAGCAGGGATGAGGTGCCGGTGCCGCTCTTCGCCCATGGCGCCCTCCAGCGCGAGAAGTCCCAATGCGAGTTGAATCGCGCCGACAACGCGACGCGCGCGTGCTGTTCCAGCGCCTGCACTTACGGGCATTGCAGCGCTCCTTGATCAATCGTGGCCGAATCCAGCCGCTTCCGTCGGCGCTCACGGCGCCGCAACTCTACTCGGCGCCGGGGCGCGTGGCCAGCAGCGCGGCGTCCGAAACGGCGCACAAACCGGGGATTGGAATCGAGTTATCTGACATGTTTTGACGAGTGGCATCTATTGAGAACACGTCTCAAAACTGGCATTGCACCTATCAACTTGCTACGATGGCCTCATGTCACGGGTTGTCTGCTGGGGACGCCGGGGCAACATGAGGGGAAAGGGTACCGCCAGCAGAGCTTCCGATTGAACCGGATTTGAGGCGATCCACACATCGAACAAGGAGCGAACAGGTAATGTACAAGCTGAAATGCGCGTGGATGGTGCGCGCCCTGACCGTCGCGTTGGGTGCGTTCGTATTCGTATTACCGGCCGCGGCGGACGACGTTGCGACCACGCAGGGGGTGCTGTCTTGGACAACGGGTCAGGTGACGACGCCGGTGCAGACGCCGGCGGAGGTTGCGGCGTCGTTGCGTGCGAACACCCGCGGCGGATCGCAGCACGTGGTGGTGCAGTTTGACGAGGCGGTCCGGGCGGCGCAGCGCAGCGCGTTGTCGAGGGCTGGTGTTCAGTTGCTGAGCTATGTCGGCGACAACGCGTTTTTCGCGGTGGTTGACGGGAATCGCATAGACCCCGGCGCAGCGGCGCGGGTTGGCGGTGTACGTTGCGTGCTGGGCATCGATCCGCTGTGGAAGCAGCATCCGGACATTGCGTTCGGCACGCTGCCGGCGTGGTCGGTGCACGTCACGAAGGAGCAGGAGGTGATCGCGGCGGCGTACGTGGTGTTCCACCGGGACGTGGACGCGGCGAGCGCTGGAGCGGCGATGGTGCGGGCGCACGGGGGAGTGGTGCGATCGGTGGTGTCGTCGGTGAACATGCTGGTGGTGGAGTTGCCGGCGGAGAACCTGGGCGTGCTGGCGGCGGAGGATGCGGTGCAGTGGGTGGAGCCGCCGCTGCCGCGGCTGGAGCCGAACAATGATGACAACCGTCTGCGGACGGGTGCGGAGGTTGTGCAGGATTCGCCTTACAACCTGGACGGCTCGGGCGTGACGGTGCTGGTGTATGACGCCGGCACGGCGTACGCCTCGCATCCGGACTTCGGCGGTCGCGCGACGATTCGCGATACTTCGGGTACGCATTATCACGCCACGCACGTGGCCGGCACGGTCGGTGGTGACGGTGCGTCCAGCAGCGGCACGTACCGCGGCATGGCGCCGGGCGTCATTATCGAATCGTACGGCTACGAGCAGGAAGGCGGCCTGCACGAGGGTTTCCTGTACACCGACCCCGGTGACATCGAGGAGGACTACAGCGAGGCGATCCTGACGTACGGCGCGCATATCTCGAACAACTCGATCGGGACCAACACCGCGTCCAACGGCTTCCCCTGCGACTGGGAAGGCAATTACGGCGCGACGGGCGTGCTGATCGACACGATCGTACGTGGTGACGGCAGCAACCCGCTGTTCGCGTCGCCGTTCCGCATCGTGTGGGCCAACGGCAACGAGCGCGGCTCGGGCCGTTGCGGGTCGACGTATCACACGACCGCGCCGCCGGCCTGTGCCAAGAACCACATCACCGTGGGCGCGTTGAACTCCAACGACGACTCGTACACTTCCTTCACGAGCTGGGGCCCGACCGACGACGACCGCATCAAGCCCGACATCTCGGCGCCTGGTTGCCAGTCCAACGACGACAATGGTGTGACGTCGTGCGACAACGGTGGCGGTTACACCACGCTGTGCGGCACGTCGATGGCGTCGCCGACGGTCTGCGGCCTGGGGGCCCTGATTCTCCAGGACTATCGCCTGCAGTACCCGGACGACCCCGACTTCCGCAACTCGACGCTGAAGACCTTCCTGGCGCACACGGCCGAGGATATCTACAACACCGGCCCGGACTACATTTCGGGTTACGGTTCGGTGCGCGTGCAGCCGGCAATCGAGCTGATGCGCAGTGGCAATTTCTTCGAGGCGTCGCTCACGCAGGGCGAGATCTACGCCGCGGTCGTGATCGTGGCGCCGGAAGACGACGAGCTCAAGGTCACGCTGGCGTGGGACGACGTGCCCGGCACGCCGAACGTGAACCCCGTGCTGGTCAACGACCTCGACCTGCGCGTCTTCGATGCCCAGAACAACCAGTACTATCCGTGGACACTGGGTGGCCTGGATGATCCGGACGCTCCGGCGGTGCGGAACCAGCCCGACCACGTCAACAACATCGAGCAGGTCGTGATCGACAACCCGGCCCCCGGGGCCTACCGCCTCGAGGTGTTCGGCTACAACGTGCCGCAGGGCCCGCAGCCGTTCTCGGTCACCGCGACGCCGTACCTGGTCAACTGCTCGTCGCAGGGGACCGCGGCGCTCGATCGCCAGAAGTACGCCTGTGGCGGCAATGCCACGATCCGCGTGGTCGACTGTGATCTCAACGTCAGTGACGAGACCATCGACACCGTCGAGGTCCACATCGCGTCGTCGTCCGAGCCCGATGGCGAGACCGTGCTGCTGACCGAGACCGCGCCGGAGTCGGCCGCGTTCCTCAACAGCATCCCGCTGAGCACGACGGATGCCGAAGGCGTGCTGCTGATCGCCGCCGGCGATTCGATCACCCTGACGTACGACGACGCCGACGATGGCAGTGGTTCGCCCGCGGTCGTGACTGATTCGGCGATCGTCGACTGTCTGCCGCCGGTGATCTCGAATCTCCAGGTCAGCGAGCTGAATCCGCGCGACGCGACCATCACGTTCGACACGGACGAGGAAGCGACCGTGGCGGTTTACTGGGGCACGGCCTGTGGCAACCTGTCGGAAACCACCGAGGTTGGCGGCTTCCGCGAGACGCACTCGGTGCGCATCGCGGGCCTGCAGGACGACGAGACCTACTACTTCGCGGTGTACGCGCGTGACGAAGCCGGCAACGAATCCACCGACGACAACGGTGGACTGTGCTACAGCTTCACCACGCCCGAGGTGCCCGACTTCTTCACTGAGGAGTTCGGCGGCGACTTCGATCTGCACTACAAGCGGATCGTCTTTCAGCCCAACGGCTCGAACGACTTCTATGCCGGTTGCGTCGAAGACGACGTCGACGAGTTCCCGACCGATCCCGCCGGCGGCACGACGCTCAGCCTGAGCGATGATTCCTCGGACCAGGTCTCCGTGGGCAATGGTGAGCAGGTCATGCTGTACGGCGAGAGCTACGGCTCGTTCTACGTCGGCAGCAACGGCGTGATCACGTTCGACACGGGTGACTCGGACTACACCGAATCGCTCGAGGATCACTTCGACCAGGTGCGTATCTCGGCGTTCTTCGACGACCTCAACCCCGGTTCCGGCGGGACGGTGTCGTGGAAGCAGGAGAGCGACCACGTCGCGGTTACCTGGGATGAAGTGCCGGAGTACTCGAACACCGGCGCCAACTCGTTCCAGGTGCAGATGTTCTTCAACGGCAAGATCACCATCACCTACCTCGCGCTGACCGCGAACGACGCGGTGATCGGCCTGTCGGCCGGCGAGGGCCTCTCGCCCGACTTCTACGAGTCGGACCTGGGCAGCATGGGTGTCTGCCGTCCGACGCCGCCGGTGGCCAACGACGGCACGGTCGAGGGTGCGACGGGTAGCCCGGTCGAGGTCGTGCTGGACGCCGACGATGACGGCCAGCCGGATCCGCCGGCGCTGCTGACGTTCACCATCCTGTCGCTGCCCGAGCACGGCCTGCTGTTCGACCCCGAGGGTGGGGCGATCATCAGCGCGCCGCACGTGCTCACCGCCGGTAACATCGTGACGTACGTCTCCGACGTGTACTACGTCGGCCTCGACAGCTTCACGTTCATGGCCAATGACGGCGGTGAAGCGCCGGACGGCGGTGACTCGAACGTGGCGACCGTGACCGTCGGCATCAGTGGCGGCATGGGCATGGTGTACTCGTTCCCGATGAACAGCGACCCGGGCTGGAGCACCGAGGGGCAGTGGGCCTACGGGCAGCCGATGGGGATGGGCAGCCACGGTGGCGACCCGGATGCGGGTCACACCGGTGACCATGTCTACGGGTACAACCTCTACGGTGACTACAGCAACGACATGCCGCGTCGCTACCTGACGACGACGGCGCTGGATTGCGGCGACGCGCGCGATATCGAGCTGCGTTTCTGGCGCTGGTTGGGTGTCCAGGGTGCCGAGTTTGACCACGCCGGCATCCAGATCTCCAACAACGGCACGGACTGGGTGAGCATCTGGGAGCACACCAGCGAGCAGTGGGTGATCCCGGCCGGCTGGCAGCAGTTCACGTTCGACATCTCGGATGTGGCCGACGAGCAGGAGACCGTGTACATCCGCTGGGCCATGGGCCCGACGGACAGCATGATCACCTACCCCGGCTGGAACATCGACGATGTGGAGCTGTGGGGCATCGCCCTGGCGCCGGGCTGCCCCGGTGACGCGAACTGCGACGGCGCGGTGAACTGGCGCGACGTCGATTACTTCGTCGCGGGCATGAACAACAACTCGGTCGCCTGGCGCGCCATGTTCCTGCCCGACATGGCCAGCTGCCCGTTCTCCAACCTCGACGTGAACAGCGACGACAATGTCAGCTGGCGCGACATCGACCCGTTCGTCGAGTTGCAGAACACCGATTGCCCGTAGCAACGCACTGACGCACGCCCCGCCGCCGGGCCCTGCCCGCGGCCGGGCGTCGCGGCCGGCGACAGATTGACCAACACGATCGGCACCATGTCTTACGGCGTGGTGCCGATCGTTTCTCTGCGGCGGCGCGGCGGCACGCGACGGGGCGTTTTTATCGGTCGCGACCGGGCCGGTAATAGTCGCAGGCAATCGCGTTTTGGCGATCGACTATCAGACTGGTAGGATATAAGCGTCTCTGGACGCGTTGTCGCGAGCGTCCCTGCTCGCCGCGCGGGCCGGAGGGGAGAAGCCATTGATCCTGAGCAGCACGCGCTGCGGTTTGGCGCGCGCCGATTCGGGATCGCTCCCGGCCACGTAGGAGCAACCAAGCCATGCACACGTTTCGGCCGCATGTCGCGTCGTCCAAAGTCCCTTGCGCTTGCGCTCTGGGCCTTGCGCTCGTCCTGATCCCGTTCGTGTCCGCAGGGCCGGCAACGACCACGCAGGGGGTGCTGTCGTGGACCACGGGTCAGGTGACGACGCCGGTGCAGACGCCGGCGGAGGTTGCGGCGTCGTTGCGTGCGAACACCCGCGGCGGATCGCAGCACGTGGTGGTGCAGTTTGACGAGGCGGTCCGGGCGGCGCAGCGCAGCGCGTTGTCGAGGGCTGGTGTTCAGTTGCTGAGCTATGTCGGCGACAACGCGTTTTTCGCGGTGGTTGACGGGAATCGCATAGACCCCGGCGCAGCGGCGCGGGTTGGCGGTGTACGTTGCGTGCTGGGCATCGATCCGCTGTGGAAGCAGCATCCGGACATTGCGTTCGGCACGCTGCCGGCGTGGTCGGTGCACGTCACGAAGGAGCAGGAGGTGATCGCGGCGGCGTACGTGGTGTTCCACCGGGACGTGGACGCGGCGAGCGCTGGAGCGGCGATGGTGCGGGCGCACGGGGGAGTGGTGCGATCGGTGGTGTCGTCGGTGAACATGCTGGTGGTGGAGTTGCCGGCGGAGAACCTGGGCGTGCTGGCGGCGGAGGATGCGGTGCAGTGGGTGGAGCCGCCGCTGCCGCGGCTGGAGCCGAACAATGATGACAACCGTCTGCGGACGGGTGCGGAGGTTGTGCAGGATTCGCCTTACAACCTGGACGGCTCGGGCGTGACGGTGCTGGTGTATGACGGGGGCACGGTCTACTCGTCGCACGCCGATTTCGGCGGGCGGGCGCAGGTACGGGACGGCAGCGACGCCTCCGACCACGCGACCCACGTGGCGGGCACGATCGGCGGCTCGGGTGTCGCCAGTGGCGGGCTGTATCGCGGGATGGCGCCGGGCGTAACGATCGAGTCCTACGGGTTCGAGCTGCCGGGCTTGCCGGAAGGGTTCCTGTACACGGATCCCGGCGACCTCGAGCAGGACTACGCCGACGCGATCGGCAATCACGGGGCGGCCATTGCCAACAACTCGATCGGCACGAACACGGCGTCCAACGGCTTTCCGTGCGAATGGGAGGGCAATTACGGCGTCACATCGGCGCTGATTGACACGATCATCCGCGGCGACGGCAGCAACCCGCTGTTCGCGGCGCCGTTCCGCGCCGTGTGGTCGGCCGGGAACGAGCGGCAGACCGCGCGCTGCCTCGGGGTCGAGGGCTTCGCGAGCCCGTATCACTCGACGGCGCCGCCGGCTTGCGCGAAGAACCACATCACGGTCGGCGCGGTGTATTCGGATACGGATTCGGTCACGACGTTCACGAGCTTCGGCCCGGCCGACGACGGGCGCTTGAAGCCGGACATCGTCGCGCCGGGGTGTCAGTTGAGCGCGGACGGCGGGGTGACGTCGTGTGCGGGCTATTCGAGTTACGCGGTGCGCTGCGGCACGTCGATGTCGGCGCCGACCGTGACGGGCATCTGTGCTTTGCTGATGCAGGAATACCGGCGGATCTATCCTGGTCAACCCGATCCGCGTAACGCGACGCTCAAGGTTCTGCTGGCGCAGACCGCGGTCGACATCGAGCAGCCGGGCCCGGATTATCGCAGTGGGTACGGGTCGGTGCGTGCGCTGGCGGCACTGGATCTGCTGCGCAGCCGGAACTTCCTCGAGCATACGGTCGCGCAGGACGAGCATTACGAGGTGACGGTCGGGGTCGCGCCCGAGGACACCGAGCTCAAGGTGACGCTGGCCTGGGACGACGTGCCGGCGACGCCGAACGTGAGCCCGGCGCTGGTCAACGATCTCGACCTGCGCGTGATCGACCCGGCGGGGGAGGTGCATTACCCGTGGACGCTGGATCCCGCGCAGCCCGACACGCCGGCCGTGCGCACGGGGCCGGATCGCGTGAACAACATCGAGCAGGTCGTGATCGCCGCTCCGCTGCCGGGGGCCTATCGTGTGCAGGTGGTCGGCCACGACGTGCCGGAGGGGCCGCAGCCGTTTTCGCTGGCGGCGACGCCGTTTATGGCGAGCTGTTCGTCGGCAGGTACGGCGGAGCTCGACCGCGTCGGGTATGGGTGTGAGGCGACGGCGACGCTGCGCGTGGTCGATTGCGACCTGAACACAAGCGACGACGTGGTGGATACGGTCACCGTGAACATTGCGTCGACCTCGGAGCCGGCGGGTGAAGACGTCGTCTTGTCGGAGACGATGGCCGAGTCGGCGGCATTTCTGGGCAACGTGCCGCTGGCGGAGGTGGACGCGCCGGGGGTGCTGCTGGTGGCCCCGGGTGATACGGTCACACTGACGTACGAAGATGCCGATACGGGCCGCGGCGAGCCGGCGACGGTCGTCGACACGGCTGTGGTGGATTGTGTAGCGCCAGTGGTTGAAGACGTTCAGGTCGCCGAGTTGACCGCGCGCAGCGCCGTGGTCGCCGTGCAGACCAGCGAGCCCACGTCGGTGATCGTGCCGTGGGGGACGGACTGCGCCGTCCTCGGTGAGCTGGCGTTTGGCACGCACACCGCGGCGATGCACAACGTGCTGATTACGGGGCTCGACGACGATGTGGCGTACTTCTTCAAGGTGCGCGTCGCGGACGTGGCCGGCAACATCGCGATTGCCGACAATGAGGGGGCGTGCTTCAGCGTCACCACGCCCGACGAGCCGGAGCTCTACACGGAGCTCTTCCAGACGGACAACGATCTTGCGGGGCACAAGCTGATGTTCGCGCCGGTAGGTGGCGTCGACCACTATGTCGGGTGCGTCGAGGCGATCGATGCGCTGCCGACCGACCCCGCGGGCGGGCAGGTCATCGGCTTGTCCGATGATGATTACCAGCAGGTGTCGCTCGCGGACGGGGCGACGGTGCCGCTCTACGGCGTGCACTACGCCACGTTCTATGTCGGCAGCAACGGTTACATCACGTTCGAGGCGGGCGATATCGACATGACAGAGTCGCTCGGCGAGCACTTCGAGCAGCCGCGCATCTCGGCGTTGTTCGACGACTTCGACCTGGGGTGGGCCGGGCAGGTGTCGTGGCGGCAGCTCGAAGACCGCGTCGCGGTGACGTTCGAGGGCGTGCCGGAGTACGGCGAAGGCGGTGACAACACGTTCCAGGTCGAGATGTTCTACGATGGGCGCGTCGTACTGAGCTACCTCAGTGTCGCGGCTGAGGACGGGCTTGTCGGCTTGTCGGCTGGCGGCGGGCTGTCACCGCTGTTCCGCGAGACAGACCTGACGGGGCTGGGGGAATGCCTGCCGCGGCCGCCGGGGGCCGTCGATACGTTTGCCAGCACCGCGGTGGGGCAGTCGGCGACGGTCGCGCTCGTGGCGACGGATGACGGGTTGCCTGATCCGCCGGGGGCCTTGTCTTACACCGTGCTGAGCCTGCCGCTGCACGCGGTGCTTCATGATCCGCTGGTGGGGCCGATTACCGAGGTGCCGTATACGCTGGCCGAGTTCGGCAACGAGGTGCTGATTGACGCTGCGGCGGGCTACTGGGGGTCGGACGAGTTCACGTTTCAGGTGGATGATGGCGGCGCACCGCCGGCGGGTGGGCCTTCGAACGTAGCGGCCGTGCTGTTGACGATGGGCGGGCCGGACTGGGATCCGGTGGCGCACGACGTACACGTCACGACGCCGACGAGTGTGGTGGTGGATGTGCCGCTCAATGCCAGCGACCCGCAGGACGACCCGCTGGTGTACACGATTCTGACGTTGCCCGCGCAGGGGCAGCTCTACGGCGCCAGCGACACGCAGATTGTGGCCGTGCCGCACGCACTGGCGGCGGGCGAGGACACCGTGCGTTATCACCCGCCTTACGACGAGACGCTGACCGCGACGTTCGACTACGAGGCGGCCGACGCGACGTGGACGTCGAATGCCGCCACGGTCGCGGTGACGGTGGGCGGGCCACAGCGGGCTTACGCGTTCTCGCTGGACGGTGATCCGGGCTGGTCCTGCGAGGGCGACTGGGCGTTCGGGCAGCCGCTGGGTGCTGGCGGGGCGTTCGGCCCGCCTGATCCGACGGCCGGTTTCACGGGGACCAACGTCTATGGCTACAACCTCGCCGGCGACTACGAGAACTATACGCCGCGCGAGTACCTCACCACGCCCGCGCTGGATTGCGGCGAGCTGGTGCAGACCGAGCTGCGCTTCTGGCGCTGGCTCGGGGTCGAGGCGGCGTCGTGGGATCATGCCGGGATCGAGATCTCGACCGACGGCGTGGCGTGGGAACCGGTCTGGGAACACGACGGCGGCGCGATCGGGGATGGGGCATGGGTGCCGTGCGTGTACGACGTTTCGGCGGTCGCTGATCGCCAGTCGACCGTCTACATCCGCTGGGTGATGGGCGCGACTGATGGGACGGTCACGTATTGCGGCTGGAACATCGACGACATCGAGATCTGGGGTCTGCCCCCGGCGGTGCCGGCGGATTGTCCCGGCGACGCGAACTGCGATGGGTACGTGACGTGGCGTGACATTGACCACTTCGTGGCGGGCATGAACGACAACGTCGCCGGTTGGGAGGCGCTGTTCGACGAGCCGGGCCCGCCCTGTCCGTTCACGAATCTCGACGTGTCGGCGGATGGCCGCGTCGACTGGCGCGACATCGACCCGTTCGTCGCACGGATGGGGACGGCGTGTCGGGCGAATGGCGAACAGCGACGGGAGGAAGAGGTGACGGAGTGACGCAGTAACGAAGTGAGGCAGTGATGGCGTGGAAGGGGGGCGCGGGCAGCGGCCCTGGTGCGCGGCACGTCAGTCGGCCGGGTTGTCGTCAAACACGTAGCTGTCGGCCTCGACCTCGTAGATGCCGGTGTGGGTGTTCTCGATTGGCTCCTGGGCGAGGAATTCCCGCACGGTCGGATTGCTCTCGCCCATGCGCCGGGCGAGGTCCATCACGAGACCGATCGCCTCGTCGTGGTCGCGGGCCACGACCTGGAAGTCCCGCACGAAGCGTGTGAACCGCTGCGTTCCGTCCGCCGGCGCTTCCCGGATCTCCGACAGTCCCTTGCGGTAGTCCGCCTCCAGCATCAGACTGAACCAGAAGCCGTTGTCGACGTAGTGGCCGGTTGCCTCGCGATACGCTTCGCACAACTCGACGGTGCAGGCGTTCGCGCGATAGGCCCGTTCCATGAGCCGCACGCAGCGCGGCCGCTGCTTGTGCCGCGCGAAGAAATCCATCGCCATCTCGAGGGCGTAGGTCATCTCGTTGCGTTCGGTGAAGCGCGTCCGCCGCAGGATCCGGTCGTAGATCTCGCGGGCGGCGGCCAGCTCGTCTTCCTCCTCGAGAATGAACGCGCGCAGCAGCCACCAGCGCGTCGACCGCGGCTCGATCTGCTGCAACTGCGACAACTGGCTGTAGGCCGTCTTCAGGTCGCCGGCCCGCACCGCGGTGACACCCCAGTTCAGCCGCAGGGCCGGCAGCTCCGGATCGACTTGCTCCGCCTGCGCGTAGCACGCCTGCGCCTGGTCGAACTCCTCGTCGTCGCTGTGCAGGATGCCCAGCGCGATCCACTGCGCCGCGTCGTCCGGCACCAGAGAGAGGTAGCGCTTCAGCGCCGACTTGGCCGCCGCATAGCGCCCCAGCTCGGTCAGCACCGACGCCTGCCGCTGCAGGACCCAGTCGATGTCGGCGCCCAGCTCGAGCGAGCGTTCGTAGAGCTCGGCGGCCCGGCGATACTCGCGCAGCTTCTCGTAGACCAGGGCGAGGTTCGCGACGGCGACCTCGTCGTGCGGCGCGGACAACACGGCATCCTCGAGCGCGTCGCGAGCGTCCTCGAGCTGTTCGCTGTTGGACAGCACGACGCCGAGCGTGCCGAGCAGACGCGAAGACTGCGGGTATTCCTCGAGCAGGTCGTCGAGCATCTCGATCGCTTCCCGGTCGCGCCCCATCTCGGTCAGCGCCCAGGCGCGCAAGCTGCCCCACTCGATCCGGTTGTCCGCATCGAGGATCCGATCCGCGACCTGGTCGAGGCAGGCCAGCGACTCATCCGGCTTCCCCGCCTCCAACAGCTCGTTGGCGCGGTCGAGCAGGGCCTCAATCTCTTCGGGTTGCATAAACCGTCCTGTTCTGCCCGTCACGTGCCGCGGACACGCCGACGATGACGGCGACCTTCCGCAGCCGCAGGGCACCTGTGAATTATATCGGTTCAAGCCGCCAGCACGACCTCTCCGCGCGGATTGCGGATTCTGGCGCTGCCGCCCCGGGCTTGCACCGCCACGGCCGGCTGTCCATCATGCCCGCATGAATGCACCGCCGCGGATTCGCTGCCGCCAGCCCGCCGGGCTGGCGCTGCTGCTTCTGGCCGGTCTGCTGAACGCGGGCTGTGCCCAGTGGAGCTATGAACGCATCGAAATCGGGCAGCCCTTGCGCGATTACGAGCGAGTATTCCCCGAGGAGGACTCGCGCAAGACACGCCGCAGCCTGTGTCTCCTGAAGCAGGACGCGCTCGGCCGCACCGACGCGGTCGTGCTGCTGTACAACCGGCTGCAGGTCGTCTATGCGAAGTTCCAGGCCACCGCGCGCGGGCGCGACGCGATCCTGGCGGCCGGCGCCGCGTACACCGTGCGCGGCACGATCGACCCCGCGGCCGGCGGCTTTCGCGACGTGGGTCCGATCGATCTGTTGCGCGCCGTGGCCGACGACCTGACCGCCGACGACCACGAGGCGGCCGTGCGCGACGCTCACGCCTGGGTGGCCGCGGGCCTGACCCGCATTATTCAGCAATGGCCGGGAGTCAGCGACCCCGGGCCGGCCTATCCGCGGCTGACCCGCACGCTGGCCAGCGTTTCTGCGGACGGCACCGCCACCGTGACTGTCGGTCCGCAGCGGCGGCTGCATGTCTCTTACATCCATCCGGCCGCCGACCGCTGACGCCGGTCAGGCGCCGGTTTCGGCGAAGACCCGTTTGATCCACGCGGGCGTGGCGTGCTGTGCGGCGTGCAGGTGGCGCCGCCGGGTGAAGTAGTAGATTGCCAGCCCGCCCTGGAAGATCACGCTGAGCAGGATCACGAGCGAGTAGAACCCGTATACGGCCAGGGAGAGCAGCGGGCCGATTCGGGCTTCCGCGTCGCCGAGCAGGTCGTTGGTGGCCTGCGCGACGCGTGCATCGCCCGCGGTGCCGCTCGACAACTGCGACGACTGCAGCACGCTCTGCCATTCGTCCGGCGAAAAGAGGATCATCCGGGTTGCGCAGTAGACGATGATCAGTGCCAGGAACGCCAGCTGATTGCATCCCAGCAGTGTGGCCGCCCCGGGGTCTGCCCGGCGGAAACGGGCCGCGCCCTTGAGTTCGACCATGCCCACCGTGCAGATTGCCGCCACCACGAGCAGCCCGTAGAGACTGCCGTAATACACCAGCCCCGAGATCGCGAAGGGGACGCCGAACAGGCCGATCGCCAGGATCGTCACGCCGGAGACGCGGGCGGTGGTTGCGGCACTGCGGATGGGGCGGCGGGCGGCGGCGTGCTCGCGCAGCAGCAGGTATTGATGCTCGGTGAGCGGGGCCGTGGCGTCGGGGTCCATCGGTCTGGCGGAGACGGGCGGTGTCTGGTCCATGGCTGCCCTGCGAGACAAGGCGGTCGGGACGCCCCGCGCTACGCACCCGGGGGCGGGCGACTCGCCCGCAGTATAGGCGGCCCGCCGACGACAATCATCCGGCTATCGTTACGTCTCAGTTGGCCGGTGGGTCGGCGGGTTTGGTGTTGTTGCCGCGGCGTGGGCGACCGGTACGCTTTGGCCGCGGGCCCGGTTTCTGCTACACTGGCACAACTCATCGAGCCGAGCATTGGCGAGCCAAGGCGGTGCGGGGGAATTGGGCAGGAAAGTCCCGGAGAAACCAGGCATGTCGTATCGAACCAGTCTCTGTGCAGTTTTCGTCTTTCTACTTGTAGCGGCCGCGGGGCCCGCGACGGCGGCCCCCGCCCACACCGAGGCCATCTTCGCGAAGATCAAGGCCGCGGGCGATGCCGAGACGCACGACGCCGATGCCGTCGTCGTCTTTCACGAGACCGATGTGCTGGTCCGCGACAACGGGATCGGCACGGCACGGCGCCATCAGGTGCTCAAGATACTGCGTGAGCCGGCCATCCGCGCGCAGGCCGTGCAGCGGTTCGGTTTCGACCCGAATACGAACCGCCTCGATCTGGTCGCGGTCCGCGTGTATCGCGCCGATGGCACGGTCGAGGAGATCCCGGTGCAACGCGCGGTTGTCCAGCCCGAGCCGGCCGGCAGCATCTTCTGGGGCACGCGCCAGTACCTCGTGCAGCTGCCGCCACTGGCCGTGGGCGACGCCATCGAGACCATCAGCGACATGACCGGCTTCAACGTCGCCTACCTCGATAGCAGTCAGGACGGCGGGCCGGAGCGCAACGCCTACGGCGAGGTGCTCAAGCCGCCGGTGGAGGGGCACTGGCACGATCAGGTCAACTTCTGGACAACGGGCTATCCGATCCTGAGTAAGCGTTACACCGTCCGGGTGCCGCGTGACAAGCCGCTGCAATACGAGATGTACAACGGCGCGGTGCGGCCGACGGTCACATTCGATGACGAGCACATCACCTACAGCTTCGAGGTCACGGATCTCGCGCCGCTGGATGGTGAGCCGCACCAGGAGCCCTGGCCGAACGTCGCGCCGAAGCTCCTGCTGGCGACCTTACCGACCTGGGAAGACAAGGCCCGTTGGCTGTACGAAGTGAGCGAGCCGCAGTTCGACGCGGATGACGCCATTCGCCAGAAGGTCGCCGAGATCATCGACGGCCTGGAGACCGACGAGGAGAAGTACACCGCGCTGAACCACTGGGTCGCCGAGAACATCCGCTACGCCGGCACCAGCCGCGGCATGTGCGAGGGCTACACGGTGCACAAGAGCGTCGAGACGTTCCACGACCGTTGCGGCGTGTGCAAGGACAAGGCGGGCATGCTCGTGACGATGCTGCGGGTCGCCGGGTACGATTCGTTCCTGGTCATGACGATGGCCCGGCAGCGCGTCGATCCGATCCCCGCGGACCAGTTCAACCACGCCGTGACCTGCATCCGTTGGCCCGACGGTTCGCTGAAGCTGCTGGATCCGACCTGGATGCCCGACAGCCGTGACAACTGGTCCACGCTCGAGCCGCGGCAGCACGTTGTCTATGGCCTGCCGGAAGGCAAGGAGCTCTCGACGTCGCCGTACTTCCCGCCCGAGCAGTGCAAGGCGAGCTGGATCGCGACGAGCACGCTGGCGTCCAACAACAAGCTCACCGGTTCTCTGGATTGGGAGGCCTGCGGCGCGCCGGAGGGTCGGCTGCGCCGCACCCTGTCGCGCTCCCACCCGGATGAGCGGCCGCACTTCTTCGCGCAGACGTTTCAGCGGCTCAGCCCGAATGCGCAGGTGCGCGATGTGACCTACGTGCACCCGAAGGACTTCTCGCAGCCGCTGCGCATCGACGCCGACTATGAGGTGCCGAACTATGCCCTGGGCGGCGGCGCGCGGCGCTACTTCAAGCTGCCGATGCTGCAGACGGTGTTTGGTGACCGCACCTTGTATGACCTGCTGCGGGCCAACGAACCCGAGGAGCGCAAGTATGGCGTGACGCTGCTCGCGACGCGGCTGGCGCACTTCGAGGAGACGATCAAGCTGCCGCCCGGGTGGGCACCGACCAACCTCCCCGCCGAGGTCGACCTCGACGGGCCGGCGGCGGGCTTGCGGCTGACCTTCGACAACCAGCCCGGTGCGATCCGCTACACCTGCGAATTGCGCGTGAAGAAGTGGCTGGTACCGCCGGACGAGTACGACAACTTCAAGGAAGTCATGGACGAGTTTGAAGCGCTGGCCGATCACGTGGTGATCTGCGAACTGGAGGGTGCCCATGCGCAGCGTTAGTTCAACAATGCAGGATCGAATTGGTTGCGCGGCCCGCCAGGTTTGTCTTGCCGCGCTGGTTGGTGCCCTCGCGACCGTGGCCGTTGCCCAGTCGCCGGGTACGGACGCGGGGCCCGATGCCGTCATCGAGTTGTGGGAGCAGCACTGGTCGATGACCGATGACGGGGCCGCGGTGTATCACGAGAAGAAGCACGTCCGCATGAACAATCCGCGCGTTTTTCGCGACATGGGTGATCCGCGGATTACGTACAACGAGGCCAACGACAAGCTCGAGATCCTCACCGCGCGGACGCGCCTGCCCGATGGACGCTACGTCGAGCTGCCGGATTACGCCCACGTCAAGGTGTCGCCGAGCGAGTCGGAGGGTTGGCCGGCCTTTGCGAACATTCGCCAGCACCTGCTCGTCATGAGCGGGCTCGAGGCGGGCTGCGTGACCGAGGTGGAGTATCGCATCACCGCCAGGCCCGGTGCGTGTCCGCACCTGGCCGCCGACCTGCAATTGACCGGGCCGTACCCGATCAAACGCCGGGTGATCAGCGTCGAAGTGCCAGCCGGCGGCAAGATCCATGCGGCCCTCAGCAATGTCGAAGAGACGGCGACCGGCAGCGACACGCGGCAGCAGTGGGAATTCCGTGATTTGCCCGCGGCGCCCGCCGACCCGCAGCACAAGCCGTGGGAGTTGGCCGCGCCCCGGCTCGTGTTCACGACCGCCGCCGACGTCGGTGCGGGCTGGCTGCGGGCGTGCCTGGGGCCGATCGAGCAGGCCGCCGCGAGCCGCTCGACACTGATTCGCGAGCTTGCCGACAAGTGGACGGCGGAGGCCAGGACGCCTGCGGGCAAGCTCCGCGCGATTCACGAGCACCTCGCCAAGCGCTTCAACTTCGTCGAGTTTCCTGTTGACTGGTGGCCGGCGACGCCGCGGCAGGCGGTCGACGTCATGGCCAGCCACTACGGCTTGCCATTCGAGGCGGCGGCGGCGTTTCTGGCGTTGGCGCGTGCCGCCGACCTGGACGTGCGGCCCGGCATCCTGTCGGCGGACCATGCGTTTCATCACGAAGCGCCGCAGCGGAGCATGATCGCGGCGTACGTGGTTTTGCTGCAGGATGGCGGCGAATTGCAGATTTGGGATGCCCACCACGGTCGGCTGATGCGTGATGCCCGGTGGGCCGGGCACACCCTGCTGTGGTTCGAGAACGGCGCATTGCAGCACACCGCGCTGCCGGCCTGGACCGACGCGGATGAGAGCCGCTGCGTCGTGCAGGGCGACGTCGAGATCGACGAGGAAGGGCATCTCAGCGGCACGTTCACGCTGCGGGCGACCGGGTTGTTCGCGTCGGCCGAGGCGCTGCGCGAGGCTGCGGCCCAGAAGCGGCGTGTGGCGGCGCTGGTCCGGCGGGTGCTGCCGGGGGTCGAGGTGAAGGACTACACCGTCGAGCGCCTCGCGCCGCAGGTGTTCGTCGTGGTGGCGGAGGTGGCTGGCGACGAGGTGCTCGAGCCGGTGGGGGACAGCCGCGCATTGCGGCTCGCCGACGAAGGCCCCTTCCTGGTCGATGTGCCCCTGCCGCTGGACCAGCCGCGGCGCGAGACGGCGTTGTGGGTCGGCGGCGCGTTTGAGGAGCAGGTCGAACTGACCGTGAAGGCTCCGGCGGGTTGGTCGCTGACGGCCGAACCGGCGCGCGTGGCGACCACCGGTCCGTGGGGCAAGGTCGAGCAGACGGTCAACATGGCCGATGGCAAGCTGACGCTATCGCGGCAGGTGCGCGTGGAACAGCGCGAGCTGAAGCCCGGTGCCGCGGCGGCGTTGATCAACACGCTCAACGAGCTGCGCAGCGCGTACGCGCGAACACTGATCTGGCGGTAGGGCCGGGTGCCCGCGTGATGAGGTGCCAGGCGACGAGGTGTGCCAAGACCCGTGTGCTGCGGGACAACGCAGAGCGATGTCCTACCGTTTGGCCGGTGCGGTGTCTGGCCGTTGCTCGTCGCGGACGGCGAGGGCGATGTCGGGAAAGTCGGTGAACAGGCCGTCGACACGGTAGTCGTGCAAAAAACGCGACAGGACCTTGCGGTCGCGGGCGAAGGTCCAGGGATATACGGCGAGGCCGCGTTCGTGGGCAGCGCGGACGAGTTCGCCCCGGTTCTCGTCGGCCAGCTTCCACGCCGGGCCGATGCCGTCCGCCATTTTCGCGACGGCCGGCAAGCCACCAGCGCGATCGAGCGCTTCCTGATCGCCAGCGAGGAAGACCAGCCGCAGCCGGCATTGCAGTCCGCCGCGAATGTGCCGCAATGCATCGACCTCGAATGACTGGATGATGCACGGGTCATCGGCGTGGACGTAGCCAAACTCGCGGAGCAGGTCCACCAGTGGCTTTTCGAGCGGTCGGCCTTCATCGCGATGGAACCCCGCGCGCTTTGGCTCGGGGATGATGCCCACGCGGTGCCCCGTGCGCTCATTCAGCAGCCGTACAAGCTCTAGCATCTCGCGTAGCGTCGCAATGCGGAAGCCCGCGACGCCGGGCGTCTCGCTCGCCTTGGCGTGCCGCGGCGGCGTGTCGACGCGCAGGCGACGCAGCTCGGCCAACGTGAAGTCGATCGCGTACCACTTGCCGTCGGCGCGAGCCCGGTCCGGGAAGACCTGCTCGACGTTGGTGGTGCGCTCCAGCGTAATGTCGTGGTTACAGATCGGCACGCCGTCCCTGGTCAGGACGACATCCGGCTCGAGGTAGTCCGCGTCCTGCCCGTACGCCATGGCGTACGCCGGCAGCGTGTGCTCGGGCAGATACCCACTGGCGCCACGATGCGCAATGATCAGCGGCGTGTGACGCCCGGCATCGGGCGCGTCACTCTTGCGCGCCGCACTGGTGAGAAGTACGCAACACGACACGATACCCAGCGCAGCCAGCGTGATTCCCCGCGGCATGGCACTTTCTCCCTCGACGATGCGACGACGGCGCACGGCCCCGCGCCGTCACGCCGCCAGCGCACGGATTATCGGGGGAGTTTATCGATCTTGGCGGCGAGAATGAAGTCGCTCTCGCTGAGTCCGTCGATCTTGTGCGTGTACATCTGCAGCCCGACCTTGCCGTAAGTCAGGTGAATGTCAGGGTGGTGTCCCTCGCTTTCGGCCAAGTCGCCGACCTTGTTGACGAACGCCAGCGCGCTGACGAAGTCGGGGAAGCTGTAGTGACGGGTCAGGTGATGATCGTCGACCACTTCCCAGCCCTCGAGTTGCGACAGCAACGGGACGATCTCATCATGCTTCAGCGGCGGCACGCCCCCACTGCACGGAACGCATTTCTTGTCGGCGAGTTCAGTCATCGAAGCTCTCCCTGCGGCCTGGTTCGTTTCGCGGATTGTAGCGCGCCGCGGCGGGATTCGCCGCGAGATTGTCGGGAAGGGATGCGCATCAGTCGCTGGCGATGGTATCGAGCAGCTTGCGGACTTCGGGTACGAGTTGATCGCGAGGGATGTTGAACTGTCCGGGCCGCTCGGCGCGCCACTGATCGCGATCGGTCACTTCGGCGGTGCGCTGCCGGCCGACGGACATGTCCTTGAGCTGCACTTCGCCGCGCTCGCGCTCGTCCGAGCCGCACACAACCAGCACCGGCACGTCGTAGCGGTCCCCGTACTGGATCTGCTTGCCGATGCGTTTGGCGTTGCCGAGGTAGAGCTCGGTGGCGATCCCGGCGCGGCGCAGCTCGTAGGTCATCGCCAGGTAATGGTCCATCATCTTGCGATCGAAGACAGTGACGAGCACTTGCGCGGTCGCCTTGCGCAGCGGCACCCGGTCGAGCTCGAGCAATGCCACCAGCAGCCGATCGACACCGACCGACGTGCCGACGGCCGGCACGCGCTCCCCCAGGAACCGCATCACCAGGTCGTCGTAGCGCCCGCCGGAACAAACCGACCCGAATTCCGGCAGGTCGCACAGCTCGGTCTCGAACACGGTGCCGGTGTAGTACGCGAGGCCGCGCGCGATGCTGACATCGAGCTGCACACGATCATCGCCATACCCGAGCATTGCGAGCTGGTTACAGATGCGCTCGACGGGCTCGAGTTCGGCCTCGGCGTCAGGGACGTCCCTGAACAGATCGCGGACCTGGGTCAGGACGTCGCTCCGCTGATCGCCGCGAATGGCGAGAAAAGCATCGATGCGATCCACTTGCGCGTCGGAGAAGCCGAGCCCGGGGACGGGGCTGCCCGATTCATCCTTGTAGCCGGTGGTCAGCTCGAGCCGGACCTTTTCGGGACCGAGCTTATCGAGCTTGTCGAGCACGCGAAACACGTCGGGCGCGTGCCGCGGCTCGATGCCCGCAAAAGGCATGAGCAGGTTCAGCACGCGGCGGCTGGAGACGCGCACTCGATAGCGGCCAACGGCCAGTGCGTCCATGGTGTCGCACATGGCGGTGATCATTTCGACGTCGGCCGCTTCGGACGCCACGCCGACCGCGTCGATGTCGAATTGCACGAACTCGCGAAAACGGCCGCGTTTCTCGTACGGGTTATCGCAGCGCCAAACGGGGGCGACCTGGTAACGCCGAAAGGGGCGCGGCAGGTCGGGGTATTGTGCCACGACGCGTGCTAGTGGCACGGTCTGGTCGAAGCGCAATCCGAGGCGTTCCTCGTCGGGCCCCTGCACCTCGAAGAGCTGCTTCTGCGTTTCCTCGCCGGCCGTGCCGCTGAGGACGTCAAGGTACTCGATCGCGGGCGTCCCGAGAGGGACGTAACCGTAGTTCTCGTAGACCGCGCGGGTGGTATCGATGATCCACTGGCGGGCGTGCATATGCTCGGGAAACAGGTCGCGCAGCCCCCGTAGCAGGCGCGGCTCGACGGTACCACCCACGATCAACCTCCGGGACAATCCGCACTGGAACGACTGCCGGCGTTGGGATTCGAACCCAAGACCTCTTGATCCACAGTCAAGCGCTCTCGCCAACTGAGCTACACCGGCGACGTCGCGTGCGAGTCGGTCCCATACGCCTCTGGGACGATTCGCCGCGAACCAAATAATTTAGGTCGGCCTAATCGAGGTGTCAAACCGACCCGGAAAGTTGAAGAATTTGCTAAGCAATTCTTCACGCGACTTGAATCCGGCTTGATCTTGGTCTACACTACACGTGCCCGAGTGGCGAGCGGCATGTACGGGTGTCCCCCCGGCCCGTCGGCCCCCCCTCGGGCTCTTTTTTTGCGCTGCCCGGGTCCCGCCCTCCGGATGCACGACGCGCCGCCGCTGCTCTCCCCCGTTTCCGGCACACCGGGCGCTCGGACCCACCTGCGGCGCGTGACGTCTATCTTACGCATTGTCCGGTAATTACGGTGAATTCCTGTTCACTCATTGATCCTTAACACACCAGGGATTAAATTGTGTTCAGGCGATTGCGGATCACGCGCTGCTCGACCTGGCGGAGGATGTGAAGGCTGGTGGCGCGTCGTGATTGCCGGCATCAGATCGCGAGGAAGGGGCGGGCAGGAGGCAGTCGTGAAGAAGCGGATTCTCCCTCTGTCGGTGCGCACATCAGTTATCGCTCTTGTGGTGACGACGCTTGCCGTTGGGGCTCCGTTGGCGGCGATGGGCGCCGAGCGCGTGGTCCTCGCCGAGATGTTCACCCGGTACAACTGCTCGCATTGCCCCGAGGCCGGCGAGGCGATGGAAATGATGCTCGAAGACTACCCGGCCGGCTTCACGACCATTCAATACCACGTCGGCAACGACCCGATCGCCACGCCCTGGGCCAACGAGCGCGGTTCCGGTTTCTACCATATTCCCGGACAGCCCGTGGTGTGGATCGACGGTGTGTCCCCGTGCATCGGCGCGCCGACGGTGAGCGTGGCGTTTCAGTGTTACGAGGGCAACTACATCTCCCGGCAAGCTGTGCCGGCTCCGATCCGGCTGGAGCTCGGAGCGAGCCGGCGCGAAGCTTCCGAGTACGCCATTACGATCAAGGCCTGTCTTGAAGATGGGGCTCCCCCGACGCCGGTGCGGATTTACGGCGTACAGGTGCTGGACGACTGGCCGGAGCTCATGGCTGAGCACCATCCGCGCAACACCTTTCGCCGAGCCATGTGCACACACGACGTGGTTCTGCAGCCGGGCGCGTGCCACGCGGTCGTCGGCGAGCTCGACTTCGCGGTGGACGATCCGGCGGACCCGCTGGATCCGAACGATCTGGCGCTGGCGGACCAGATCCGGATCATCGCCTGGGTGCAGGCGCCGCTGGACGATCGGCCGGCCGAGATCTTCCAGGCGATCGAGGTGCCATGGCCGCTGCCGATCATGGACTGCAACAACAACGGCCTCCCGGACGATGTCGAGCTCGAGGAGGGGACGCGGCCGGACGACAACGGCAACGGCATTCCCGATGAGTGTGATCAACCAGAGCCGTGCGCTGGCGACAGCAACTGCAGCGGCTACGTCGACTGGCGTGACATTGATTTCTTCGTGGCCGCCCAGAACGACAACGAGTCCGCCTGGCGGGCAATGTTTGCCCCGCACGTGCCGGTGTGCCCGTTCGAGAACAACGACTGTGACGGCGACGGTTACGTGAACTGGCGCGACATCGATGCCTTCGTGGCCGCCCAGAACGACCTCTGCGACGAGTGAGCGGGCCGCGGGGCGGGCATGGCCGGCGTGCGCCGGCGTGCGCCGGCCACCATGTGGACAGGGCTGAGTGACCGATAATTCCGGCGATCCCGGCTTGCGAGCGGCGCTCAGGCGGCCGGTGCGCGTAATCCGCGAAACCTGGGCCACGGGCTCGCCAAAGACTTGCCAGCCTGCCTAGAATGGAAGAGCTGGGATGCACACATGGGCTTGCGGGGATGGTGCTTCGTCAGGGGGCTCCGCCCGACACTCACCTGTGCGTCCGACACGATCTTTTCGGACCTGTGCGCGGGCTGCGCATCGACTTGTGACCAAGCGAAATTGCCTGACAGGAGAGTAGCACATGAGCCCCAAGCTCACGACCCCGTGCCTGCTTGCCGTTCTCGCGACGAGCCTGCTGCTGGCCGGCAGCGCCGTGGCCGAGCCCGTGGCCGGCGAAGTGTTCCCCATGCGCCAGCCCGACGGCAGCACGATCGACGTGCGGATCTGGGGCGACGAATTCTACACGATCGTCGAATCGCTGGACGGCTACACCCTCGTCCGCGACCCCGAGACCCGCTTCATCTGTTACGCAGCGCTGTCGGCCGACGGCAACAACCTGCTCTCGACCGGGGTGCCGGTGGGCAGTGCGTCGCCGGCCGAGCTCGGCCTGGTGCCGCAGCTGCGCGTCAACCCGCGGGCCGCCGCCGCCCAGGCCCGGGCCGTGCGTGACAGCTTCGCGCGGCGTGCTTTCGAGGGGCCGCTGGCCCCGTCGCGTGACCGGGCGACGCGCGGGCCGACGACCGGTGACGTGGTGGGCATCACGCTGATCATCGATTTCTCGGATGACGTCGGCACGATTCCGCCGAGCGAGGTGGACGACTACTGCAACGAGATCGGCTACAACAACAACGGCAACAACGGCTCGGTGCGGGACTATTTCCACGACGTGTCGGACGAGGCGCTGAACTACACGAACTTCGTGCCGGCGGCGTACTATCGTGCCCAGCATCCCAAGTCGTATTACAACGACCCCGATATCTCCTTCGGCATCCGCGCCCGCGAGCTGATCATCGAAGCCCTCAACCACCTGAACAGCACGGGTTTCGACTTCAGCCAGTACGACGCCAACAACGACAACGTGGTCGACGCGCTCAACTGCTTCTACGCCGGCTATCGCGATTCGGCCTGGGCCGAGGGCCTCTGGCCGCATGCCTGGACGGTGAACTTCTGTGCCGACGGTGTGTGTACGTATCGTTACCAGATGACGGACATGCAGAGTTCGCTCCGGCTGAGCACGTTCTGCCACGAGAACGGCCACATGCTCATGGGCTGGCCCGACCTGTACGATTACGACTACGACTCGACCGGCGTGGGTCGCTTCTGCCTCATGTGCTACAGCACCTCGTCGACGAATCCGCAGGAGCCCTGTGCGTACATGAAGTACGACGCGGGTTGGGGCGACGTCACGATTCTCTCGTCGCCGCAGAGCAACCTGCCCGTGCCGTCGACGAGCAACGTCATCTACAAGTACCCCCACCCGTACCACAGTTACGAGTACTACCTCATCGAGAACCGGCAGCGCGCCGGCCGTGACAGCGGGCTGCCCGACGACGGGCTCGCGATCTGGCACGTCGACACCACCGGCAGCAACGACAACCAGCAGCAGACGCCCTCGTCGCACTACCTCGTGACGCTGGTGCAGGCGGACGGTGACTGGGACCTGGAGAACGACCGCAACTACGGGGACTCGACCGACCTCTACGCGGCCCCTTACTTCACGGCCTGCACGCCGGACACCTATCCGAACACGGACTGGTGGAGCGGCAGTCCCTCGGGCCTCGAGATCACCGGGATCAGCGTCTCGGGCACCATCATGACCTTCAACATGGGGGGTATCGACGACTGCAACGCCAACGGGGTGGATGACGCCGACGACTTCGCCAACTGCGACGGCAGTCCCTGGTGCAGCGACTGCAACAACAACGGCGTGATCGACGCGTGCGATATCCACTACGGCGGGTCGAGCAGCGACTGTGACAACAACGGCGTGCCGGACGAGTGCGACCCCGACTGCGACCAGAACGGCGTGCCCGATGGCTGCCAGCTGGGCCGCGCCGGCCTCACGGGCACGTATTACGACACGATCGACTTCACCGGCCCCGGCATCGGCCGGCTCGACGCGACCATCAGCTTCAACTGGGGCAACGGCAGCCCGATGCCCGAGATCGGCGACAACACCTTCAGCGTGCGGTGGGAAGGCTACCTGCTCACGCCGTCGGTGAGCGGCACTTACTGGTTCTATGCCAACACTGACGACGGCGTTCGGCTGTGGGTCAACGGCGAATTGCTGATCGACCAGTGGGTCGACCAGGCGCCCACCGAGGTGTCGGCGTACATGCTGCTCGAGCGGGAGGAGACCTATGCCATCAAGATGGAGTACTACGAGAACAGCGGCGGCGCCGTCGCCGAGCTGCGCTGGCAGCCACCGGGTTACACCAAGGCCCTGATTCCGTCGAGCCGCCTGCTGTCGGGGCGCGACTGCAACCAGAACGGGCTGCCGGACACCTGCGATCTGGCCAGCGGCGTGCTCACCGACGCCAACGGCAATGGCCTGCCGGACGAGTGCGAGTTGATCGACTGCAACAACAACGGCATCGCCGACGCGGACGACATCGCCGGTGGTTTCAGCGAGGACTGCGACGGCAACGGCGTGCCGGACGAGTGTCAGCCCGATGGTGACAACGACGGCACCATCGACGCCTGCGACGACTGCCCGGAGGATCCCTTCAAGACGGACCCCGGTGTGTGCGGCTGCGGTGTCCCGGATCTCGACCTCGACGGTGACGGTGTCCCGTTCTGTATCGACGAGTGCCCCAATGACCCCAACAAGGTCGAAGCCGGCATCTGCGGCTGCGGTGTCCCGGACATCGACAGCGACGACGACGGGGTGTACGACTGCAATGACGGCTGCCCGGAAGACCCCGACAAGACCGAGCCGGGCGCGTGTGGCTGCGGCGTGCCGGACATCGACAGCGACGATGACGGGGTGTACGACTGCAATGACGGCTGCCCGGAAGACCCCGACAAGACCGAGCCGGGCGCGTGCGGCTGCGGCGTGCCGGACATCGACAGCGACAACGACGGCGTTGCCGACTGCATCGACCAGTGCCCCGGCCATGACGACAACGTCGATTGCGACCAGGACGGCATCCCTGACGGTTGCGACGGACCTGACTGCAACGCCAACGGCGTGCCGGACAACTGCGACATCGCGGGCGGCACGTCGGATGACGTGAACGGCGACGGGATTCCGGATGAGTGCCAGACGCTGAGCTGCCCGGGCGATGCCAACTGTGACGGGCAGATCAACTGGCAGGACATCAACTACTTCGTCGCGGCCCAGAACAACAACGAGGCCGCCTGGCGCGACATGTTCGCCCCGGCCGAGCCGGATTGCCCGTTCGCCAACAACGACGTCAACGGTGACGGCATCGTCAACTGGCGCGACATCGATCCGTTCGTCATGCTGCAGAACACGACCTGCCCTTAAGGCGGGTCGAGCCACACCACGGGGGGGAAGGAGCGAGCCGTGTTCGAGAGCAGACGGAGGTTATCGGGCGTTTACGCGATTCTCGTCGGGGCCGCCTGTGTCGTGCCGCACGCCGCGGGCCAGGCGATCATCATCGATCACACCTGCACCGACCTGGGCCGGGTGCCGCTTTCCTGGGTGACGCAGGCCAAGACGCAGTTCTTCGCTTCCTACGGCCATACGTCCCACGGCAGCCAGATCGTCAGCGGCATGAACAACCTCAACGAGGTGCTCGGCTGCGCGTGTGGCGGCTGCGGGGATGCGGGCTGTATCGACTGCGATTACGGTTTCTGTGACGACTATGCGCATTACAAGTACGGCGGCAGCCATCCGCAGGCGCCCGCCGGCGTGTTGTCACTGTGGGACGGTGAGCCGGAAGGCGCCCACGATCTGGGCAACCCCAACCGCACCGCCTGGGCCACCGCCACGCGCACCATGCTCGACGATCCGCGCTATGCGAGCCGCAACCTGGTGATCTGGTCGTGGTGCGGCCAGGTGGACGGCAGCGAAGCGGACATCCAGCTCTACCTCGACCTCATGACCGGGCTGCGGCAGGATTACCCGGATGTGACGTTCGTCTACATGACCGGCCACCTCAACGGCACCGGCGCGACGGGCAACGTCCATCAGCGCAACAACCAGATTCGCCAGCACGTGCTCGCCACCGGCGGCGTGCTGTTCGACTTCGCCGACATCGAGAGCTACGACCCCGCCGGCAACTGCTTCCTGGACCTCGAAGCGGATGACCAGTGCTACTACTGGGTCGAAGGTACGCGGCACAACTGGGCCGACGAGTGGTGCGCCGCGCACCCCGGTGATCCGCTGTGTGACAGCTGCTCGTGCGCGCACTCGCGCCCGCTCAACTGCAATCTCAAGGCGCGGGCGTTCTGGTGGATGATGGCGCGGTTGGCCGGCTGGCCGGGGCCGTCGCCGTCCGTCTGTCGCGGCGACGCGAACTGTGACGGGCAGATCAACTGGCGTGACATCGATTACTTCGTCGCGGCGCAAAACGACAACGTTTCAGGCTGGGAGGCGCTGTTCGCCCCCGCGGCACCGTCGTGCCCGTTCACAAGCAACGACCTCAACGAGGACGGTACGGTGAACTGGCGCGATATCGACCCGTTCGTTGCGGTGCAGAACACGACCTGTCCGTGACGGACAGCCGCGGGCAGGCTACGATGGCGACCGGTGCGTCCGGGCTCAGACGGAAAGGACATGCACATGTCACCGCGTTATCGCATCGTGAGTACGCCGCTGGGTCATTGCGGCTTCGTTGCGGGGGACGCGGGCGTGCGGCGCGTTCAGCTGCCGCAGTCGTCGCGGGCGGACACGGTCGCGGCCCTGTGCAGCGGGCAGCCCGACGCGACCGAGGATCCCTCGTTGCTGCCCGATTTCGCCGCGGCGTTGCAGCGCTATTTCGCGGGCGAACCGGTCGCGTTCGACGTTTCGCTGGCTCTCGACGACGCCACGCCGTTCGAGCGCGAGATCTGGCAAGCGTGCCGGCAGGTTCCTTATGGCATGACCGTGACCTACGCCGAACTGGCGGCCCGGGCGGGTCATCCCAACGCCGCCCGGGCGGTTGGCGCCGCGATGGCGCGAAACCGCTGCCCCCTGGTTATTCCGTGCCACCGCGTACTGCGCAGTGACGGTGCGTTGGGCGGCTTTTCCGGGCCGGGCGGTGTGAGTCTCAAACGCGAACTGCTCGATCTGGAGGCGCACGCGGTCGCCGTCGGTACGTGAGGCCGGGCCGGTTGCCCGCCGGGCAACGCTGACGCGGCTTACGGCCCGGTGGTGCAGCTGCCGGACGTGACGAATGCCGGCGGCGCCAGCACGACGGGGGTCGGCTCACGGAGCATGGTGCGGGTCGTGGCGTGGCGCTCGGGCCGCAGGCGGGCGGCCATGTCCGTCTCGAACTGGACCGCCACGCGGCGGGTGATGCCGTCGACCTCGTCATGCCGCACGACGCGGGCGAAGGGCGGCAGCGGGCCGGCGTCCTCGCGGACGAGACGGCTGCGGGTGGGCATCTCGATGAGCTGTATGCGCTGGCCGATGGGCGGGGCTTCGGCGGTCGGTGCGAGGAAGGCGGCGCCACCCTCGGAGGTGTTGAGCATCCAGGCGCCGATGCGCCGGCCGGTGGTGACCGGGCGGACCCAGAAGGCGAAGGCCTTGGGGCTGCGGGGCTGGCGGCGTCGCTCGCGTGTGGGCGTTCGCGATTGCTGCACGGCGGTTCTTCCTTTAGAACGAGCAGATGGTCCGATGTCCTTGCGGCGGCCGATGCGGATACTGCGACGCGGGCCCCCTGGGTTCATCGGTCCGCCGACGCGGCCCCTTCATGAACAACCGCACGGCAAGGTCCGATAGCATGAGCACCAGGCCCGAACAGCCCGTCGCCCTCGACCTCGGGGTCCTTGACGACTTCGCCTGGGAACGCGTTTTCCCGGACGAGCAGCCCATCGAGCTCGAGATTGGCACGGGCAAGGCGGGGTTTCTGTTGCGGCGGGCCCAGGCCTGTCCGGACCGCAACTTCCTGGGGATCGAGTGGGCCAACCAGTTCTACAAGTTCGCGGTCGATCGCATGCAGCGGTGGCGGGTCTGCAACGTCCGCCTGTTGCGGACGGACGCGTCCCATTTCATCCGGGTCGTGTGCCCGCGCGCATCGCTGACGGCGCTGCATGTCTATCACCCCGACCCCTGGCCCAAGAAGCGGCACCACAAGCGGCGGCTGTTTCAGCCGGCGTTCGTCGATGCGGCCGTGGCGTGCCTGGTGCCCGGGGGGCACTGGGCGGTGCAGACCGATCACGCGGAGTACTTCACGGTCATCGCCGAACTGCTGCGCAACCACCCCCGGCTGCGCGAAGTGCCGTTCGACGACCCGGAGTTCGGCGTGGAGGCGACCCGCGTGGCGACCAACTTCGAGATCAAGTACCTGCGCGAGGGCCGCCAGATGCACCAGATCGCGGTCAAGCGCCGCTAAGCGTCGCGCGCGGCGGGGTTTGCCGCGCCGGGGGCATGTCGTAGAATGGTCGCGGGCGCAGGGGTCTGCGCCGCAACACGCACGAGGAATCGAAGATGGCAGGACATTCCCATTGGGCACG
This sequence comes from uncultured Planctomycetales bacterium, assembly GCA_964448675.1. Lineage (GTDB taxonomy): Bacteria > Planctomycetota > Phycisphaerae > UBA1845 > Fen-1342 > CAYUZU01. The sequence continues at coordinate 3,187 of CAYUZU010000025.1, read as the reverse complement.
GATCAAGCGGGCCAAGGCCGTCACGGATGCACGGCGGGGCCGTCAGTGGAGCCGCCTGTCGCGCGCGGTGATCGTGGCGGCGCGGCAGGGCGGCGGCGATCCGGACGCCAATCTCGCGCTGCGCTACGCGATCGAGGAGTGCAAAGACGCCAACATGCCCAAGGACACCATCGAGCGCGCCATCAAGAAAGGGACGGGCGAGCTCGGCGGCAGCGAGCTCGAGGAGCTGGTGTACGAGGGCTACGGTCCCGGGGGCGCGGCGATCCTTTGCGCGGCGCTGACGGACAATCGCAACCGCACCGCCCCCGAGATCAAGAAGATCTTCGAGACCCGCAACGGCAATCTCGGCGCGAGCAACTGCGTTGCATGGATGTTCGAGAAGCGCGGCGTGATCATTGTGGCGGCGGAAAAGACCGACGAGGACACCCTCACCAACATCGCGCTGGAGACCGGTGCGGACGATGTGCAGAACCTCGGCGAGGCTTTCGAGCTGACGTGTGATCCGAGCGTCTTCAACAACGTGCGGCAGGCCCTCGACGCCGCCGGTATCAAACCCGACAGTGCCGAGATCTCGATGGTGGCGTCGACGAACGTCAACCTGACGGGCGATGACGCCGAGAAGATGATGAAGCTGATCGAGGCGCTCGAGGACCACGACGACGTGCAGAACGTCTACAGCAATTTCGAAGTATCTGAAGAGGAAATGGCGCGGCTGTCGGAAGAGTAGGGCGCCTGCCCGACGACGGCATTCGAACGGACTCGGCCGGTTTGCGGGGCGATGCCCGGGCACGTGCCTTGCCCCGCCGCATGGAGGACACAGCATGACCACCCCCGGTTCCCGCGCGGCACTCCTGGTCCTGATCCTGGCGGCGTTGCCGCTTGCCGGGTGTACCACGGCCCTCAAGCAGGCGTATCACGAGGTGCGCGGCGCGGACAGCGAGATTCACACCAACAATGTCGTCATCGGGCGGCCGCTGGCGGATTGTGGCCGGGTGGACTTCAAGCCGGCTTACACGGATCTCAGCGGTCGGCTCTGCCCGCCCACGCTGATCAGCGCCTATGACCGCATGGCCGGGGAAGCGGAGCGTGAGCTGGAAACCGTCTATGCCGGCGACGGCCCGACGCTGAATGTCGAGACGGAGGTGCTGTTCTTCGAGAGGAAGGGCATCCTGGGCACCGCCCAGTTCCTGTCGCGGGTGCGCATGGTCAGTGAGGGGGTGCTGCTGATCGACGCCTGGGTGGATACGCGCAGCAAGTCGTTCCGGGCGGGGGCTGAAGACGACCTGGCCGAATCGACCGTGAAGGAACTGGCGCAGTTCCTGTACGACCAGAAAGTCCCGCCGGCAGAGTGAGACCCGCGCCGGGGCGTGGCCCGTGGCGCCGGCGGCGGCTTTTCACGTGCCCCGCCGCGGGTGAGAAAGGCCGACGCCGGGCACCTCCGGCTGGAGGTCCCGGCGTCGCAACGCACCACCTTCAGGGCCTCACGGCCCCAATCAGCACCCACTCAGAACGCGGACTCAGGGATACTGCACCGCCGGCGTGAGCACGAAGGCGTGCGGTTGCCCGCCGATCATGCCGTAGCCGGTGATCTGACCGTTGCCATTGATATCGAACGCGGCATCGAGTGAGGTCCACCCGTGCCCCGGTGCGAGCAGGTCGTTCAGGTCGAGGATCTGCCCGCCGCTCCAGAGAAACGCGTGGGCCTGGCCCATCGTGTCGCTCATGCTGCCGACGACCTGGCCGGGCCCGTTGATGCCGTAGACATAGCCGTAGGGGTAGTCCGGCGCCGCACCCATGTCGATCGTCTCGCCGAGGGCGTAGAGGAAGGCGTGCTGGCCGGCCGCCCCCCACATGTAACCCGCGGCCAGGCCGGCGTCGTTGATGACCCAGCCCTGGGCGTTGTCCATCAACGGCGACCCGAGGTCGGTCATCACGCCGCCCTCGTACCAGAGCGTGGTCGCCTGGTACGTGGTCTGGTGGACGAGGGCGCCGACCGCCTGGCCGTGGTTGTTGATGTCGTACGCGGCGCTCTGGACGTAGCCGCTGGTGCCCATGTCGGTCATGACGCCGCCGCTGTAGAGGAACGCGTGCAGCGTACCCTGGTAGTTCGAGTAACCGACGACATCGCCGTTGTCATTGATGGCGTACGCCAGGCTGCCCGTCCCGTCGAGCGAGCCGAGGTCCTGCATGACGCCCGTGTGGACGTCGTAGCGGAAGGCCCGCCAGTGGCCGCCGGCGGTCTTCGATTCGCCGACGATCTGGCCGTGGTTGTTGATGTCCTGGGCTCCGGCCTCGCCACCGTCGAGCGCACCGATGTCGATCACCGAGCCGTCACTGTAGCGATAGAGGAACGCCCGGCGCTGCCACGTGTCGGTATAGAAGTAGCCGACCACGTCGCCGGCGTCGTTCATGCCGGTCGGGTACATCGCCTGGGAGCTTAGCTGCGGGATCTCGACAATCTGGTACGCCAGGTCTGCCGGCACCGGTGCGATCGTCACGGTAATCGTATCGCTCACGACCTGCGGCGGATCGGACTGGTCGGTAACCGTCAACGTGTACGTCGTCGTGTCCTGCACCAGCACGTCCACACGGGCTTGGTCCGAGCCGCCCCAGCCTGATGCCGTCCACGCATAGTCGTAGGGCGGCGTGCCGCCAGCAACGGCGGCCTCGAGCGTCACCGGCATGACGCTGACAAGCGTTAGGTCCGTGCCGGCGTCGACCGAGAGCAGCGGACAGCCGTCGGCATCGACGGGCGTATTGGGGTCGGTGTCGGGACACAAGTCGTCGCAGTCCAACACACCATCGCCATCGCTGTCGATGTCCGGCGTGCCACAACCGCAGGCGCCGGGTTCGGTCTTGTTCGGGTCGTCGGGGCACTGGTCGTCGCAGTCGAACGTGCCGTCACCGTCGGTGTCGATGTCGGCGACACCACAACCGCAGGCGCCGGGTTCCGTCTTCGCCGGGTCGTCCGGGCACTGGTCGTCGCAATCGAACGTACCATCGCCATCGGTATCTACGTCAGGCGTGCCACAGCCACACGCGCCGGGCTCGGTCTTGTTGGGGTCGTTGGGGCACTGGTCATCGCAGTCGAACGTGCCATCGCCGTCGGTGTCGATGTCCGGCGTGCCACAACCACACGCGCCGGGCTCGGTCTTGTTGGGGTCGTTGGGGCACTGGTCATCGCAGT
>CAYUZU010000024.1:0-80412 GCA_964448675.1 uncultured Planctomycetales bacterium | reverse complement strand
ACGCGCAACCCTAACAAGCGCCGAACGCGCTACGCTTGAGATTAAGACGCTCTAGACTCGTTCAGGGATCATACACGAAGGGAGCTGTGCGCCGTGATGCGATCGGACCGCCGCGGGTATCGGGCCACGCACCGTCCGACGCGCTGCGCACGCCACACGAAGAGGGAGACAACCGCATGCATCGTTCGACCACACTCGCAAGCCTCGCCCTGATCGCCGCAACCGCCGGCGCCGCACTCGCCGGCGTCCAGACCCTGACCACCGAACGCGTCGTGCAGGGCCTCGCCCGGCCGGTCTTCGTCACGCACGCCCCGCACGACCCGACGCGCCTGTTCATCCTCGAGCAGCGCGGCAGCGAAGGCGTCGCGACCCGCGGCAGCATTCGCATTCTCGACCTCACCACCGGCACGCTGCTGCCCGAACCCTTCCTGCGCGTCAACGACGTCACCACTGCCAGCGAACAAGGCCTGCTCGGCCTGGCGTTCCACCCGGACTACGAGAACAACGGCTACCTCTACGTCAATTACACGACCAGCGACGACAACAACGACGACATCACGGTCATCGAACGCTATCAGGTCAGTGCCGACCCCAATCTCGCCGACGCCAGCACCGCACAACGCGTCCTCAGCTTCGGCCAACCCTACGCCAATCATAACGGCGGCTGGATGGCCTTCGGCCCCGACGGATACCTGTACATCTCCACTGGCGACGGTGGCGCCGGCGGCGATCCGTTCGACAACGGCCAGGACCTCGGCACACTGCTCGGCAAGCTGCTGCGCCTCGATGTCGACGGCGACGACTTCCCTGCCGACAACAACGCCAACTACGCCATCCCCGCCGACAATCCTTTCGTGGGCGTTGGCGGCGCGACGCCCGAAATCTGGGCCTACGGCCTGCGCAACGCCTGGCGCTGCAGCTTCGACCGCCTCACCGGTGACCTCTACATCGCCGACGTCGGCCAGAACCTCTGGGAAGAGATCAACTTCCAGCCCGGCAACAGCGCCGGCGGCGAGAACTATGGCTGGCGCTGCTACGAAGGCGACGCAACCTACAACACGGCAGGCTGCGACCCCGCCGACACCATGGTCTTTCCCTTCCTCGTGTACGCTCACCGCACCCAGGACATCGTCCCGCCCACCAACAGCACCGGCTGCTCGATCACCGGCGGCTACGTCTACCGCGGCTGCGCCATGCCCTGGCTTGACGGCACCTACTTCTTCACTGACTACTGCGCAGATAACCTCTACACCCTGCGCTACGACGGCGTCAGCATCAGCGACTTCGCCGACCGCACCGGGGAGCTCGCCCCGGGCAGCGGCCTCGATATCGATTCGGTGACGTCCTTCGGCGAGGACTACTTCGGCGAGCTCTACATCGTCGATCTCGATGACGGCGAAGTCTTCAAGATCATCCCCACGATGCCCGGGCCGGACTGCGACAACGACGGCATCTCCGACGCCTGCGCCCTCGCCTACGGCCTGGCCCAGGACTGGGACAGCAGCGGCGTGCCCGACAGTTGCGAGTACGGCCCCTACTGCCTGGGCGACAGCAACTGTGACGGCGCGATCAACTGGCGCGACATCGACTTCTTCGTCGCTGCCCAGAACAACAACTTCGCCGCGTGGAACAACCTGTTCGCGCCGGATGATCCGAGCTGCTCGTTCGGCAACAGCGACGTGAACGAAGATGCCACTGTGAACTGGCGCGACATCGATCCGTTCGTCGCACTGCAAAACACGACCTGTCCATGAAAGGGCAAACGGGGCAATCGGGAAAAACGCATGGAGTGAAGCGCGGTAGCGGTCGACGGCGCGCGCCGTTGTTTCCTCGTCACCTGGTTGCGTTGTTACGAAAAAAGAGTGGGTGCTCGGCTGGCGGGGCACCAGCCGAACACCCGTCCACCGGGTCGGGTGGGTGAGGGGGAGGAAGGAGGAGCATGCTGCATGGCGTCTGGTTGATCGTTGCTCTTTCCACCCTTAGCAAACTGCCACACGACTGGCATAATTCCCGCCCATCACGTAAATTGCGTGCGCCGCGCCGCACGTCGGCCGCGCAACACCGCGAATGAACCGCATCAAGCCGCACCGGGAGCGCAACCATGGGCTACCTGCTCGGGGGCATCATTCTTTACGAGATCCTTGACGGCCTCGGCCTCATCACCCGCGGCCTGATCCTCATCGTCCTGCAGTTGCTCGCCCCCCTCACCGGCAACTGACACCTCCGGTCCCGAACCAACCCGCCGCGCTCCGCCGACATCCACAATGAAATCTGTTGATCGGCGCGACGGGAATCCGTCGATTTCTACCAGAATCCCTCAGATCTCGCGTTTCCCGCCACCGATAGGAATGGCTGGATGGGTGTTCGGCAAACGCCCCTCTGAGGTGACGCCCCTTTCGGGGTTTGGTTTTGTGAGCAGCCCGGTGCCGCTCCTGCACCGGGCTGCTTGTTTGCGCTTGCGTCCCGCGTGGCGCACAGCGTCAGCTTCTCCCGTCGGAGACAACGCCCCGCACCCGTGGCGACGCAGTGAGCACCACGCCGTCGACCGCCGCTACCACCTTTAACCCCCGCTGCGGCAACGCTACACTGCGCAAACCAGCACAGGAGCCCGGCGGTCCCGCATGCGCATCAACCTGCCCAACCAGATCACGCTCGCCCGGCTCGGCCTCGCGATCATCTTCATCGCATTGCTCTCGTGCTTCGACGCCGGCAAGCTCGCCGAACAGCGCTGGCTGCTCCACGTCGGCTTCTGGATCTTCCTCGTGGCCGCCCTCACCGATGTCCTCGACGGCCTGCTGGCCCGCATGACGAATTCGGTCACGTCGTTTGGCCGTATCCTGGATCCGGTCGTCGACAAGGTCATCGTCTGCGGCGCGTTCCTGCTGTTCGCCAGCCACCCGTTCATCGATCCCGAAACCGGCCAGAACATCACCGGCGTCTATCCCTGGATGGTCGTGGTCATCGTCGCGCGCGAGCTGCTGGTCTCCGCTGTCCGCTCCCACGTCGAAGGCGAGGGCGAGGCTTTCGGCGCTTCCTGGGTCGGCAAACTCAAGATGTTCTTTCAGTCCGCCACCATCTGCCTGATCCTCTTCCAGCTCGCCTGGGACGTCGCTGCCCTTGCGCCCGTTCGCATCATCGCCGTCTGGCTCACCGTCATCATCACGGCCCTGTCCATGGTCGCGTACATCCACCGCGCCCGAAAGTACCTGCTGACCGAGGCGGCCCTCGGCGGCGCGGCGGCGGCTCAACCCGCCTCGGCGCCACCCGGCGAAGGGGACGATCGTTGAGCCGCGGGGGGGAGCTTCTAAAGACGGCGTGCATCACGGTCCTGGGCAGCGGCTTCGCGCCGTTTGCCTCCGGGTCATGGGGCTCGCTGACCGCCCTCCTCCTGTTCCTGCCGATTTGGTCGGGCGCCGCCGTGAGCGGTTCCCGCCCCGGCCTCGAAGTGGCGACCCTCATCGGTATCCTGCTGGCATGCTGGCTCTCGGTCCTGTGGGGCCCCTGGGCCATTCATCGCTTCGGCCGCAAGGACCCCAAGCAGTTCGTGCTCGATGAATTCGCCGGCCAGTGGGTTGCCCTGCTCGCCCTGCCGATGGGGATGGGTGTGGACGCCTGGTCGGCGTTCTGTGTGCTGGCGGGCCAGTTGTTCTGGTTCCGGCTCTTCGACGTGATCAAGCCACCGCCCGCGCGTCAGATGGAGCGACTGCCCGCCGGCTGGGGCATTCTCGTCGACGACCTCTTCGCCGGCGCCTACGCCAACATCGTCGGGCAGCTCGCCTGGCGGCTGACGCCCCTGGCAACCTGGCTCGGCGTGCAATTGACCGATAGCGGAGTCTGATGGACATCCTCCACGCCATCATCCTGGGCATCATCGAGGGACTCAGCGAGTTCCTCCCTATCTCCAGCACCGGCCACATGGTCATCGCCATGCCACTGCTCGGCGTCGAGGCCGACCAATCCCCCTGGAACGTCCTCCTCTGGGTCAGCCAGTTCGGCGCCATCCTCGCCGTCATCGTCTACTTCTGGCGCGATCTCTGGCGCCGCATGCTGCACCCACCCGGCGGCGACTGGCGGCGGCACATCCTGGTCAAGCTCTTCGTCGCGATGGTGCCCACCGTCATCCTCGCGCTGAGCTTCAAGGAGTTTCTCGATCCGCTCGAGAGCATGCCCGAGGCGGTCGCCCTCGCGCTCATCCTCGGCGCCTTCGCCATCGAGTTCATCGACCGCCGCTTCCGCCGCGACATCCCCCAGGAAATGGAAGACATCACGCTGAAGCAGGCCTTTCTCATCGGCGTGATCCAGTGCATCAGCATGATCCCCGGCGTATCGCGCTCGGGCGCCACGATCATGGGTGGCATGGCGCTGGGCCTCTCGCCACGCGTCGCCACCGAGTTCTCCTTCTACCTCGCGATCCCCACCATGCTCGGCGCCGCCGTCAAGACGCTTGGCGACCACGAGCTCAATACCGACGCCGCCGGCGTGGTGCTGATCGGGACGGTCGTGTCGTTCGGGGTCGCGCTGGCGGTCGTGGCGTGGTTCCTGTCGTTCGTCCAGCGCCACCGCTTCCGGATCTTCGTGATCTACCGCATCGTGCTGGGGGTTGCGGTTCTCGCCCTCTGGGCCGCGGGCTGGTTCCAGCGATCGGCCTGAGACGCCGCCACTGATAGCCTGGGCTCAACAGGCAACGGCCACGATTCCGCCCCGCTCACTGGGCGCCAGCGACGCGCTGGACTATCCTCCTCGGTAGCAAGGCCATCGTCGGGGCCGGGCGGACCACCCCGCTCTTCGCAGCCCGCGTCGCCACGTCGACCCGGGCACCGCAAGGCCCTGCAACCAGGAAGACCGCCGACGAATCGCGGGGCGCGGCAGGAAGAGCCCGACATGGTGTCTCGCACAGTTGCTTCGAACCGTTTCATCCCCACTGAAACCCATTTGCGGCGTGCCGACAATCCCCGCACGCCACACGCTGTCAAACAGAGGACCTCAACCATGATCCACCGCTGCCTGATCCTGGCCGCCACCTGCGCCCTACTCGCTGCCACCACCCACGCCGCCTATCCGGTCAAGGACGAAGCCGGCGGCGACATCGTTGTCCTCACCAACGGCATCACCATCGAGGGCTGCTACATTCGCGACGACGCCCTCTGGTACGTCCTCTGGGACGACCTCGCCGACGTCGCCAACACCCCCGGCCGCCAGATCCCCCGCAGCCAGGTCGAGAAGATCACCGCCCGTCGCGGCGGCGAGTGGGACGTCCAGCCGCAGCTCCCCGACCTCAGCGTCACCTACATCGAACAGAACCCCAAGCTCCCCGGCCTCCACGGCCAGGTCCACTACGAACCCACCGGCGCCTGCCGCATCAAGCCGCGCAACCCCGACGGCCCGCTGCACGAGATCGGCGAGAACTACACGTCACCCGCGAAGTCCGTCAAAGGCGTGAAGTTCCAGCGCGAGATCGGCGACAAGGTCACGCTGACGGCCCACGTCAAGAACGTCGGCTTCGCCACCGCCGAGCCGTTCGCCCTGGTCTGGGAAATCGACGGCCGCGAGGTGCAGCGCGACCGCTGCCCGCAACGCCTGCGCGAGATGGAACAAGCCGAGTTCACTTACAAGTACACCTGGGCCAAGGCCCACCCGACTGTCACCGTCCGCCTCGTCACCGACCAGAAAGAAATCGCCACCAGCAACAACGAGCTCACCGACGCCATGTGGGGCTTCGCGTACACCTTCATCGTCAGCCCCGCCCGCGCCGCGGCCTGGCATCAGAACCGCACCGCCTACGGCACGTTCAGCTTTGAGGACTTCTACCAGTGGCACGTCCAGATGATGAACTGGCTCTTCGCCCACTCGCGCTACCCCGCCTGCCCCGACGGCCCGCGCGCCCGCGTCCGCCTCGACCGCATCATCTACGCCGAAAACCCCGCCAAGGCCCAGGAAGAACTGTTCCGCGATGACGGCATCCGCTACGACCAGGGCGGCTGGACCTGGAACGACTCGCCGGAAGAAATCAAAACCGGCAACGTGGCGCCCCCATCGCTCGAATGGCGCAACCGCACCGAGTGGTCACTGCCGCACGAGCTCGGCCACCAGCTCGGCCTCATCGACTGGTACAACATGGACACCAAGCTCGAAGAGGACCACCCCTGCCGCTGGCCCGACAACGACGGCACCGCCGACCACTTCCAGAATACCCCCAACCAGATGATGCACTGGCACGGCCCCAACCTCTTCGGCGAGGTCGACGCCGCCGTGCTCGACATGACCTGGGACCAGCCGCGCGGCTACTTCGGCGACTTCGTCTGGGCCATGCCGCGCGAGTGCTTCATCCGCGTGGTCGATATCAACGGCAATGGCGTCGCCGATGCCAACATCGAAATCTACCAGAAAGCCACCGAGGTCAAGGAAGGCGGCAACGTCGGCGAAGACCACGGCGTCAAGTACTTCGAGTGCGTCGAAGACGGAAACTTCTACACGCGCCCGGTCTCGAAGAAACCCGTCATCATCGGCCAGACCAACTGGCAGGGCGTCATGCGCCTGCCCAATCGCCCGGCCAAGGAATGCCGCACGCTCCTCGGCTTCCACCGCACCGACAACCCCTTCGGCAACATGAACGTCGTCGGCAATCGCGGCACCATGTTCGTCAGGATCACGAAGCCCAGCGGCAAGCATCCGCAGTTCTTCTCGCTCGACTTGCACGACTTCCTCGCCGCCTGGCATCGCGGTCACAAGGACAAGTACATGCAAGTGCTGCAAACGCCCTACGGCTCCGAGGGCAGCCCGCCCGCGCCGGTCAATGTGGCCGTCGCCCCCGTGCCCGACCGTCCCCAGCTGGTCAAGGTCACCTGGAAGAAGCCCGAGCAACGCGAGCAGAACTACCTCGACCACATCATCGGCTACAAGATCTACCGCCGCATCTCCAATGATTGCCTCAACGACGCCCCGTGGCACTGCATCGCCACCGTGTCACCCGACGTGTTCGAATACACGGTCGATCTCAAGAATACGCGCGTCAACGAGATCTACTGGTTCAGCCGCGACGTTAATCGCTTCGCCGTCTCGGCCATCGGTAATCGCTCGGCCCAGAGCAAACTGGCCGAGGTCCTGCTGGACAATGCGGCCAAGTGATGCAAGGAGCAACGATGCCTGCCCATACGACCACACCGGCCACGCGACCGGCCGGCCACCTGATCGCCTGCAGACTCCTGACCGCCGTGCTCTTGCTATTCGGGCTGAACGGCGCCCAAGCCGATACGCTTCTGCTCCGCGACGGCCTCGTCATCCACCCGCCGGCGCCCGCACTGCACCACGGCTTCCCCTACTGGAGCACGTCCGACACCACGCTGCGTCCGGACAAGCCCTTCGCCGACTTCGGCGGGACACCAACGCTGCGCCTCGAGCCCGGCGCCGACCGCATCCTCGTGCGTTTCGAGCACATCCTCACCGCCATCGGCGGCCCGTGGCAGACGCTCGACGGCGCCACGCTCACGCTCATCGTCGACCAGCGCCCCGACAAGCTGCCCGACCCCGCCGACATCCGCGTCTACCGCGTGCTCGAAAGCTGGAACGAGGGCGGGCGCGATGACTCGGAAAACTACTGGGCCGCCACCTGGCGCGCCCGCTACCACAGCCGCCGCACCAACATCATCGCCTGGCACGGCGCCGGTGCCAGCCAGCCTGACGATGCCGAGATCATCGACGATGCCCGCATCGAATTCGCACCGGTCAAGCTCAAGGTCTACGAGACCGACCCCGATACCGGCCGCGAATATGCCTTCGAAAAGGAAATGCTCGCGCTGAGGATCAGCGGCCTGCACGACGCCGTACGCCACTTCATGGACCGCCGCTACGAAAACCACGGCTGGCTGATCCGCTGGGACGACGCGGACGCGCCCGCCGACGCCACCCTCACCTTCCACAGCCGCGAGGCCAGCGCCGACCTGCGCGAATGTCGCCCAGCCCTCACGATCGCACACAGCGCGGCCGACCGACCCGCGTACGACATCGATCTCGGCATCGCCTACATCATGCGCTACCCCGAGTACTACGCCTGGCTCGACACCGGCCGCGATGGGGAACACGGCGGCTACGAACGCAAGACCTTCCGCGGCCAGCCCGGCAACGGCGTTCTGAAGAAACCCGCCTTCTGGGATACGCCCAAGAATCCCCAACCCGGCGACACCGTCTGGTACGTCGCCCGCATCAAGAACCACGGGCCCGAGCCGCTGCCGCATGGCTTCCGCTACGAGTGGCGCCTCAACGACCGCCTGGTCGAAGCGGACGTCTACGACCGCCCGCTGCCGCCACAGTTCGAAACCGAAATCTACGTCGCCATGCCCTTCCCCGATCGGCTCGAAGACCACCGCGACGAGTTCCTCACCCTCCGCGTCGAACCGCACACGCCCGACGGCCAGCCCACCCCGCCCGAAAACAAGAACAACAACGAGCGCACCATCTTCACCAAAGGCCGCGCCACCGGCGTCGTCGCCGACGAAACCGCACGCAAGTTTTACCTCGCCCACGACAACACCTACGGTACGCGCAGCTTCGAGGACTGGATCCAGTTCCAGATCGACTACTGGAACGAGGTCTACATGGCCAAGTCGCGCTTCCGCAACGTCTTCCCCGACGGCGCCATGACCCGCATCCGCGTCCAGCGCGTCGAGTTCGTCCGCAACGGCATCCTCGCCGGCGGCGTCCACATCCCCTTCGACCTGCGCCAACCCAAGTACGACGGTATGTGGGGCTGGGACTTCACCCAGGCCCGCGAAAAACCCGAGTTGCTCGACGACGAAACCTGGTTCCACCGCCAGACGCTCAAGATGGTCGAGCCCTCCCTCATCCACGAAATGAGCCACCAGTGCTTCGGCCTCATCGATATCTACTGGATGAACATGGAGCCCGCCCGCGACGCCGAGAAGGGCACCGGCGGCAAGGTACGCGTCCGCGACCCCGAAAACCCCGGCAAGTTCCTCACCACCGTCGGCTACTTCTCCGCGGACGGCGGCCTCATGGGCGGCGGCGACACGCGCTACACGCCCCAGCACGAAGGCACCAGCCTCTACAGCAGCCACTCCGTCGGCGGGCTCAACACCAATGCCCCCTATCGCGGCGGTTTCTTCGGCGACTACCTCTACGACGTGCCCGAGCACGTTACGCTCGAAGTCCGCACGGCCGACGGCCAGCCCGCCGCCGACGCCGACGTACGCATCCTCCAGAGCACCTACGGCTGGGACCCGCCCAAGCAGCCGATCGACGAGCTCGCCGAAGGTGGCGACCTGTACTTCGAGGGCCAACTCGACGACAGCGGGCGGGTCAAGCTGCCGAACCAGGAAACGCTCGAAGACGGGCCGTTCACCACGCTGACCGGCCACACGCTGCGGCCCAACATCTTCGGCCGCATCCACGTCGTCGCGTTCAACGGCAACATGCTCATCCGCGTGAAGCACGAAGGGCAGTACTACTACCACTTCCTCACGTTGTGGGAGCTCAATGTCGCTTACTGGATGGGCAACACGCACCACTACGTCTACTCGATTTCCCTGACGCCGGACAAACGCCCCGGCCCGGGCTTCAAAGTCCCGCGGCACCCGATCGTGCTGCACTGAGATGAGCAGGCCCCCCGCGTGCCGCGGCTCTGTGAGCCGTGCATGCGGCGCGTGCCATGCCCAGGCCGCGAGCAGGATCATGGGCAGGCCGCGACAACGTCGGGGTTTGCCCGTGTCGCGCTCGACGGCTGGACGGCCACGCCGCCCGGCTTTGCCGCGCCCCACACGCCCGGCTATCATGGCGGCGTCGGGAATCTCATTTCGCGGCCGCGTTGCGGGCATCGGCGCGCCGGCCGCTCACGACTTACGAATGGTCCGCACCATGAACAACAACGCTGCTCGCCGTTCGCCGCTCCGACACCCCACCACCGGCCCCGCGGCCGCTCTCCTCACGCTGCTCGTCACGGCGCTGCTGCCCGGCTGCCAGCAACGCCACGTGCGCGTCGAAGCCGACGACCCCGAGCTCGCCGCCTGGGTCGAGCTCGTCATGCCCACACGCATCGAAGTCCTCGAATGGACGCGCCCGGTCAGCCTCGCCGGCGACGGCAACGCCGACGCGCTCGAGGTCATCCTGGCCGCCTACGACGCGCTCGACGACGAGACCAAAGCCGTCGGCAAGTTCCACTTCGAGCTCCGCACGCGCCGCATCCAGGATCGCATCGGCACGCGCGTCGCGTTCTGGCCGGTGGAGGTCGACACCGCCGACGCCGTGCAGATGTATCGCGACAACCGCTCCGATTTCTACCATTTTCCGCTCGCGCTCGAAGAGTCACCGCTGCCGCCAGGGCGTTACGTGCTGACCGTCAAGCTGCATCTGCCGACGGACACGCGACTTGTGGACGAGTACGAGTTCGACTACGAGGGCGGCACCGCCCCGCCACCCAGCACCTTCTGATCCCGCTCCCGAACCCCCGGAATACGATTCCGCCAACTCGGTTGTACAATGGGAGGTCGTCCGATCGACAGGGCGCGGCCCTGCTATTTATCGGACGCCCCGACGGAAAAACGTGGCTGTACGCTCCGCAACGCCCGCCGGCGGCGGTTGCGGACACACCGGGCTCGAAGGAACCTGCGCACCATGACCCAACATCGTATCGCGACGCTGCTGCTGACGCTGCTGGTCTTCACCAATGCCGCTTTCGCACAAGCCCCAACACCACCCACGCCCCCCGAACTCAAGGTCGAGTTGGCAACTGCGCATGCGTCCATGCAGCCCGGTGGCGAAACCACCCTCGCCATCCGCATCACCGTCCAGGAGGACTGGCACGCCTATCACCCGATCATCCTCGACACCGGGGCGCCGACGACGATCAGCTTTGCCCTGCCGCCCGGCCTGGCAATCGGTGAGTTGCAGTTCCCCGTCCCGACCCCCAAGGAGGATCACGGCCTCGCCTATCTCAGCCTCGACGGCACGTTCACCGTGCTCACGACGCTGTCCGCCGACGACGAACTTACACTGGACGAATACCCCATCACGGCCACGGTCGATGCGCTGATCTGCAAGGAAGCCTGTGTGCCGGTCGAGAAGACGGCCACGCTGACACTGCTCGTCAGTGACGCCGAGCCGGCCCCGGCCAACGTGGAGCTCTTCGAAGCAGCCTTCGCCGCCCTGCCAAAGCCGCTGGCGACGCCACCGCACCTCGACGAAAGCAGTGCGAAACTCAGCAAGAACCAGCTCGGCATCGGCGAACAAGCCGAGCTCATCGTCGACATCGACATCCCCGAGAACCATCACATTCAGCATCGTGACCCCGGCACCGAAATGCTGATCGCCTCGCGCCTGTTCGTCGAGAAGATCAACGGCATCGAGCTCGGCGAGCAGCAGTGGCCCAAGCCGCACGTCAAACAAACGATGGTCTACGGCAAGGTCAACGAACTGACCGGCCAGGCGACGATTCGCGTCCCGCTCGAGATCATCGATGACAAGTTCCCCAGCACGCCCGTCGCCATGCGCGTGCTGTTCGAGTACCAGGCCTGCGAAGACAACGGTGCCTGCTTCCCGCCCGAGATGGTCGAAGGCGTCGTCCGCTTCGTCGCGGAGACGCCGAATCCCGGGCCGGCCGGCGGCACCGCCATCGGCAACTTCATCCCCGCGATCACGCTGCCAGCCATGACTGCTGCCAGCGATGGCTTCGACTGGATGGGACTGCTGTTCTACCTCGCCGGCGGCTTTCTCGGCGGGCTGATCCTCAACGTCATGCCCTGCGTTTTCCCGGTCATCAGCATCAAGGTACTCAGCTTCGTCCAGCAGGCCGGCGAAGACCGCGGCCGCGTGTTCCGCCTGGGGCTGGCGTTCTGCTTCGGCATCATGGTCTGGTTCTGGGCCTTCGCCATCCTCACGAGTTTCGGGCAGATCCCCTGGCAATACCCCCCGGTGGCCATCGGCATCGCCGCCATCCTGTTTGTCTTTGCGCTCAACCTCTTTGGCGTGTTCGAGATTGTATTGCCCGGCGCCGCGGCCCAGTCGCTGACCGAAGCCGCGTCGCAGGAAGGCTACACCGGGTCGTTCATGAAGGGCCTGCTCGCAACACTGATGGGCACGGCGTGCACGGCGCCATTCTTCGCCGGCGCCGCCGCCTGGGCCGCCACCCAGCCCATGATCGTCGCGCTCGCCGTCTTCACCGCGGCCGGCCTGGGGATGTCGAGCCCCTACCTGCTGCTGTCGGGCTTCCCCGGCTGGCTCAAGCTGCTGCCGAAGCCCGGCCCGTGGATGGTCACCTTCAAACAGGCCATGGCGTTCATCCTGCTGGCGACCGTCATCTGGCTCCTGTTGGTCATCGGCGACCAGATCGGTACCCGCGGCGTCGTCTGGACCGTCAGCCTCTTCACGTTCCTCGGCTTCGCCGTCTGGCTGGTCGGCAAGATCAAATACTCGTGGAGCGGCGGGGCCCGCACCGCCGCCTGGGGCAGCGCTTTCGCAGTGGCACTGCTCGGCGTCTGGTTCAACTACTTCTTCGCTTTCGACCTGCAAGCCGCCATGGCTCCGGGCGGCGCCGGCGCCGGCGGCCCGGCCCGTGTCGCGTCGTACGAGAGCATCACACCCGAGTCCGTCCTCGCGAAGCTCGAAGACGCCGACTGGGACGACCGAATTCCCTGGCAGCCGTGGGCCCCCGGCCTGCCCGAAGCGCTCGCGCGCCGCGGCTATACGGTCTACGTCGATTTCACCGCCACCTGGTGCGTCACGTGCCAGACGAACAAGGCCACCGCGGTCGAGATCGAATCCACACGCGAGAAAATGAAGGAGATGGGCGTGGTCCCGATCAAGGCCGACTGGACCCGCCGCAACCCCGAGATGGCCGAGGTCATCTACAAGTATGCCAACAGCGTGCCGGTGAATCTGGTCTACCCGGCGACGCGGCCAAGCGAGCTTATCGCGCTGCCGCAGCTGCTCACCCGCGGGATCGTGCACGAGGCCCTCGACCAAGCGGGCTCCTCGGAACCGATTACGGAGCCACAAGAGCCGAAGCTCGCCCAGACCGCGCCGTAACCGCTCTCTTCGCGGCCTTAGCCGCCAGATCCGCGAGACAGTTCTCCGCGCAGCGACGCGATGGTCGACTCTTGCGCAACCGCGCCCTTTCCCCGGCCTCACGAGTCAATCACCTTACCGGATGTGCCGATAACTCTAGGTGACTCGGTAGCGCGGATGTGCCCGCGTTATTGGCAAGCCCCCGGGCGATAGCCGATAGCACCGACATGCGACCGTCGCGCGGACACCCCATGTGCGCTCCGAGGATAAACCGATGAACCTGAAGTACTTAACGATCCAGCGTCTGGCAACGGTGGTCACGGCCGCCACGCTGGCCCTGTGCATTGGCTGCAGCCTGACCGACACGCGGCCCAAGCCCGTCGTCGCTGCCCTGCCGCAGGATCAGCCCCCCACCAGCAGCTTCAACGCCGGCCCGGTCGGCCCGCCCGACGGCTTGAGCCTTTTCGGCGACCGCCCGGACTACGAGCCGGTGCCTTTCGAGAACCGCCTGATTACGAACCTGACGCGCCACACGTCGACGACCGAGGGGCTCGATTTCGATCCCGACATCTTCGACCAGGCCAACCTGCTGGTGTTCTCGTCCACGCGAAACTCGCTGCACCCCGACGTGTTCATCAAGGACGTCGATGGCGCCACGCTCACCCAGCTCACCGCCGACCCCGCCGACGACATCCAGCCGCGGTTCAGCCCCGACGGCCGGCGCGTCGTGTTCTGCTCGAACCGCACCGGCAACTGGGATGTCTGGATCGTCAACCGCGACGGCACCGGCCTCATGCAGCTCACCAACAGCCACTGCGACGAGGTCGCCCCCTGCTTCTCGCCCGACGGCCAGCAGGTGGCCTACACGCGCTGGGGCGATCGCTCGCGCCAGTGGGAAATCTGGGTGCTCCAGCTCAACCAGCCCGGCGTGCGCCAGTTCCTCGCCTACGGCATGTTCCCCGCGTGGTCGCCCGACGGACAGCTCATCGCCTTCCAGCGGGCCCGCCAGCGTGGCAGCCACCTGTTCAGCGTCTGGACGATGCGCCTGGTCAATGGCGAGGCGCGCCAGCCCACCGAGGTCGCCCACGTGGACAGTGCCGCGTGCATTGCCCCACGCTGGTCGCCGGACGGCTCGATGCTCGTCTACTGCGTCGTCGATGCGGACGGCCCCATCCCGCGGCCGCGCGGCGATACGCCGACCGAAGCCAACCTGTGGGTGGTGGACGTGGACACCGGGGTGCGGTTGAAGCTGACCGATGGCACCGCGCCGGCGTTCAACCCGGTCTGGGCGCAGACCGGGCGGATCTTCTTCGTCTCGCCGCAGTCGGGCACGGAGAACGTCTGGTCGCTTACAGCCCAGTTAGGCGGCTATGCGGGTCTCACCGGCCAGGACACGCCGCGTGTCACCATGGGGCCACAGCAACAACAAGGAAAGGCCAGCCGGGACTGATGATCGCCCAAGTACCGATAATGGCTGCAGGAGCCAGCGCCGAAGCCCGATCCACGGGTCGGCCGCGGTACAGTGTGCGTCCGGCTTTGCGGGGTCCGAAGCGAAGAAATACCATCTTGTCCTTATCGGTCGTTGACCGTCCGCCTATAATCCGACGGTGGGCCAGAGATGCGGCGTGCTCCGGCGCTGGGAAGGCCGCAGTCATGGTCAAGCGTTCCAGTTTGTTTCGCCTGCCCGTTTTGCTGGCGGGTCTGGTGCTGCTGGGCACCGGCTGCTCGCAGAACGCGCGAGACACATCTTTGCGACTGACCCCGCCGCGCGTCGTCGTGGTCGCGCCGGTACTGAACCTGAGTGACAGCCAGGATATCGACCCGCTGAAGATCACCGACTGGGTCGCGTCCGAGTTTCAGTCGTTTTCCGGTGTAACGGTCGTTCCAGTGAATCGCGTGCTGGCCGAGCTCGCACTCTGGGGACAGACGGCGATCCAGACGCCGGCGGATGCCAAGGAACTGGCTCGCGCATTCGATGCCGACGCAACGGTTGTCGTCGCGATCACCGAATACGACCCGTACGACCCGCCGGTGGTGGGGTTGGTCATGCAGTGGTATGGCCTGCGCTCCCCCGCGCAGCGGACGGACTTCGACCCGGTGGCGGCGTCGCGGTACGCGGCGGATCCTTCGCATGAATTATCGGCCGAGCCGACCGACGCGCCGCGCTGGCAGGTACAGCGCGTCTTCAACGCCGCCGACGAGCGGCTGCTGGACCGGATTCGCGACTTCGCCGCGGAGCGCGCCGGACACCAGAGTCCGTACGGCTGGCGAAAGTACACAAAGTCTCAGGAAGCCTACGTCCGTTATTGTAGTTGGGAGGTGATCCGGTCGATCCTGCTGCTGGAGACAGCCAATCGGAACACCAACGAGCCCGACGAGGCCCAGACATGAGTTCACCACAACGCTGCTTGAGCATGGTCAAGGGAAGCCACCGGTTCGTCTTCCGCTACGCGGAAGGCCTCGAATCGGAACTGCTCGCCAGCTTCGTGGCGCTCGCCAATGACCCCGACAGCGAGTTCGATTGGTTTGATGCGGCCGTTCTGAGTTACCAGATGGGCCAGCAGTTGTCTCGAGAGTTCGACTCCGTCGCCCAGTTGGATTAGGGGCACGCCGACATGTGGAATACGCAACAGCCGAGCGGCAGCCAACAGCGGCCGACATCACTCGCCGAAAGTGGTGGTAGACGTATGAGCGATCAGGCCAGCCTTGTGCAACAGTTCATTAACTACCTTCGTGCCGAACGGCACTTCTCGCCCCACACGGCGAAGTGCTACGCCGCCGATCTGCAACAGTTCTGCGGCTACCTCTGCACGAGCGACCCCCAGCAACGGGAGGCCGGCGGCGGCAACGGTAACGGCAACGGCCGGACCGCGCCCGACGTCGACATCGCCAAGGTAACACCACCGGCGAACGTCTCCGGCGAGGAGCTCAACCGCAGGTTGTTGCTGGTGGACACCGACGAGGTGCGGGCGTTCATGTCGCTCTTGCGCGACAACAACTATTGCAAGAGCACCATCGCACGCAAGCTCGCCACCCTGCGCAGCTTCTACAAGTTCCTGGTGCGCCGCGGCTACCTCACGACCAACCCGGTCGCGATGATCCGTACGCCCAAGCAGGACAAACGGCTGCCCAAGTACCTCGAGGTCGAGCAGATTGAGAAGCTGCTGTCCAATCCCGACACCAGCACCCTGCTCGGCTCGCGCGATCGCGCCATGCTCGAGACCCTCTACTCCACCGGCATGCGCGTCAGCGAGCTCATTGCGCTCAACATCGGCGACGTCGACCTCACCAACAGCGTCGTCCGCGTCGCCGGCAAGGGCAAGAAACGCCGGGTCATCCCGCTCGGCCCCGGCGCCGTCCAGGCCATCCTCCACTACCTGGACCTCCGCCGGAACAGCCCCCGCGGCGAGACCTTCGACCCCGACGCCCTGTTCATCAACAAGCACGGCCAGCGGCTCAGCACCCGCAGCGTCCGCCGCAAGCTCGACAAGTACCTGCTCGAGGCCGGCCTGGACCTCTCCGTCAGCCCGCACACCCTGCGACACAGCTTCGCCACGCACATGCTGCAGCGCGGCGCCGACCTCCGCAGTGTCCAGGAGATGCTCGGCCACCAGAGCCTGTCCACCACCCAGGTCTACGCCCACCTCACCGGTGAACGCGTCAAGGAAGCCTACGACCAGTCGCACCCGCGGGCCTGAGCCCGCCTCGCGACGACCTCCCGATACGAGAAACGCCGGACCGGCAACGGTCCGGCGTTTTTCTTTTGTCCGCCTCCAAGGCTGGCCGACGGACGATGTCGCGTCACGACACGGCCGCCGTCGTGCTGACGTCGCCTCTCACGGCCCCAGGGACAGTGAGGACACGATCGTCTCCCATGAGCTCCGCAAGCTCGTGCCGTACGCGGTCACCGCTCCGATCGCCGCCATGATGATGAGCCCAAGAAGCACTGCATACTCGACCGCGGTGGGCCCGCTTTCGTCGCGCAGCAGCTCCAGCAAACGCCTCGCAACCTTGCTGTGCGCGCACATCACTCTGTCTCCGGCAATCCTCGAAACAACACGCGTTCTTCTCTAGGTTACGATTCGCCTGGCGCCCGGGGCAAACCCGATCCGCCCGGGCCGCCCCGAGCACCCCGCGGCGCCCCTTTATCGGCCGCCACCACGCCTTTTCCCCCGACCCCGCGCGGCGCTTGTGTTACCGGCCTCAATCCGTATGATCTACAGGTCTATGGACCCATTGCCCCGCTGAGGGGGCCGGTATCGCTATCGCTGGAAAGACCGCCATGAATCCGATCAAGTTTCTCCGCAAGTACACCCGCACACTGCTCATGGTCTTCATGTCGTTTCTGCTCGTCGCCTTCCTGGTGCCGCAGCAGATCACGAGCTGCCGACCCGACCAGGGCGGGGTCAACGCCGCCCGCGGCGAGGCCTACAACCAGACCATCTCCGACGCGGACATCCGCCAGGCCAGCAACGAGCTCGACCTGCTGCGCGGCATGGGCTTCCGCACCGCCATGGGGCCCGGCCAGGCACTCGAATACTGCCTGATGTCCATGCAGGCGGACGAGCTCGGGCTGCACGTCGGCAACGAGGAGGTCAAGGAGCGGCTGCGCCGCGCCGGCTTCTCCGACCCGCTCATGCAGCAGATGCAGCGCCGCTCGCGCCTCAGCTACGACCAGATCTACAGCGTCATCGGCCGTTGGATGGCCGTCAATCGCCTGCTCAGCGCCGAGGGCAGCGCCCTGTTCGACAGCATCCGCCGCAAGAAGCTCGCCTTCCGCGACCAGGTCCAGCGGGCCGACGCGCTCGTGTCGGTCATCGATTCGCGCGCCTTCATCGACCAGGTGCCCGAGCCCACCGAGGAGCAGCTCCAGGCCTTCTTCGACGAGTGCAAGGTGCGCAACACCGCCCACACCACCGACGAACTGGTGTTCGGCTACCGCCTGCCCGACCGCATTCAGCTCGAGTACCTCACCATCAACCCGGAAGCGGTCCGCGAGGAGATCACCGTCAAGCGCGCCCAGATGCGCGACTTCTTCGAGGATCACCGCGCGTACTACACCATGGCCGACCCGGACGCCCCGCAGCCCGCGGACGGCTCGGCCCCAGCCCAGATCCAGATGACCTTCGAGCAGGCCGCCGACCGTGTGCGCGAGGATGTCCGCCGCCGCGAGGCCATCGAGACCGCCCAGCGCCTGGTCAACAGCATCTACGACGAGCTGCACCGCCCCTGGCTGGCCCAGCCCACCGGGGACGACGGCTTCGTCCACCCTCCCGAGATCGACTTCCGCCCCCTCCAGGAGGTCAAGGAACAGGCGATGTCGCCTTTCCCGATCGAGTACCGCCAGACCGGCGTGATCCCGGTCGACGAGGTGCGCAGTCTCGGCGGCCTCGGCACCGCCGGCGTCGGTGAGGGCCGCGCTCGCGCCTTCGTCCCGCAGATCGTTGCGCGGGTCAAAGGACTGCTCGACCAGAAGCCCGAGAACGACGCGATCCCCGCACCCAACGTGTACGAGCCGCTGATCGTCTTCACGCGCAAGCCGGATCCCGTCATCGGGCGCTCCGTGCCGCACCAGGCCTATGTCTTCCGCATCACGCGCGTCGTGCCCTCGGCCCCGCCCGAGTCGATGGAAGGCATCCGCGACCAGGTGGTCCAGGACTGGAAGCGTGTCCAGGCCTTCGCTCTGGCACGGCAGCAGGCCGAGGAACTGGCCGAACAGGCCCGCGCGGTCGGTCTCGCGACCGCGGTCGAGCAGGCCACCGACCTCAAGGACATGCTGACCGCAGCCGCCCGCGCCGCAACGCAGCCCGCCGGCGGCGCCGCCGTCATGCCGAAATACGTCGAGGACCTGCAGCCGACGCAGCCGAAGAATCTGACGCGCCAGTCCACCATGAGCAGCGAGATCGGCAGCATCGCCGGCCTGCCGGAGCACATCTTCGCCCTAGCCGACGAGCCCGCCGGCGCCGACCAGCACCGCGTCACGGTGGCCCCGCTGGCCCGGGCCAACCGCTGGTTCGTCGCCGAGTTGCAGGAGGTCCACCCGATCTACCAAACCAGCTTCGAGCAGCGCCTCGCCACCGGCCAGGCCGGCCGCCCGTCCTGGCAGGAAGAGCAGCGCTTCGGCGCCGCCTGGGCCAACCCCGAAAACGTGCAGCTACGCACCGGCTTCGAGTCGTACCTCGAGGACGCCGAGCAGGAGTAGCCGCGACTGCGGCACCGCGCCGGCGGCGCTGGGCACAGGACAGACGGATCGCGCACCAACCGGGCGGCGATCGCCACGACCACGGCCCGTCGCGGCCGGGTCGGGTGCATCGCTGGTGGGAACTTGCCGGAATCAGGGCGAACAGACAGGGTTTCGCAGCATGAGCACCACGTACGACTTCAACGAAATCGAACGCCGCTGGCAGACGTATTGGGATCGCAACGAGACTTTTCACGCGGCGAATCCCGGCCAGCCGGCTGCCGACAAGCCCAAGTTCTACGTGCTCGACTTCTTTCCGTACCCGTCCGGCGCGGGCCTCCACGTGGGCCACCCCCTCGGCTACATCGCCTCCGACATCATGGCCCGCTTCATGCGCATGCGCGGCTGGAACGTGCTGCACCCCATGGGCTGGGACGCGTTCGGCCTCCCCGCCGAACAGTACGCCATCGAAACCGGCGTGCATCCGCGGGTCACCACGCAGCGCAACATCGAGACCTACAAGCGCCAGCTCCGCACGCTCGGCCTGTCGTACGACTGGGATCGCGAGATTGCCACCTGCGACGAAAGCTACTACCACTGGACGCAGTGGATCTTCCACAAGATCTTCAACGCCTGGTATGACCCCGAATACCGCTGGTCCGACGCCGACGGCCGCGAGATCACCGGCGGCGCGCGCCCCATCGACAAGCTGCCGATCCCGCCCGAGGTCAAAACGCAGGGCGACAAGGCCGTCGAGGAATACCGCGACGAGCACCGCCTCGCCTACCTCGCCGAAGTGCCCGTGAACTGGTGCCCCGCCCTCGGCACGGTGCTCTCCAACGAGGAGGTCACCAACGAGGGTCGCAGTGAACGCGGCAACCACCCCGTCTATCGCCGGCCGATGCGCCAGTGGATGCTCCGCATCACCGAGTATGCCGACCGCCTGCTCAAGGACCTCGACCTGCTCGACTGGCCCGAGCCGATCAAGATCATGCAGCGTAACTGGATCGGCCGCAGCGAGGGCGCCTACGTCGACTTCGAGATCGACGCCGACGGCCCGGCCCGCGGCGAGGTGATCCGCGTCTTCACCACCCGGCCCGACACGCTGTTCGGCGCCACCTACATGGTGCTGGCCCCCGAGCATCGCCTCGTGCCAATCATCACCACCGATGACCACCGCCACGACGTCCACGCCTACGTCGAGCAGGCCAAGCAGAAGTCCGAACTCGACCGCACCGCCGACAGCAAGACCAAGACCGGCGTGTTCACCGGCGCCTACGCCATCAACCCCGTCAACCGTGCCCGCGTGCCCATCTGGGTCGCCGACTATGTCCTGATCAGCTACGGCACCGGCTCCATCATGGCCGTTCCCGGCCACGACACCCGCGACCTCGAGTTCGCCGAAACCCATGGCCTCGAGGTGATCAAGGTCGTCGAACCGCCCGCGGGCGAAGACTGGCGCGGCTTCGTTGGCGACGGCACCTCGGTCAACTCACCACCCGACGACGGCGAGCACTTCACCGGCCAGTGCATCCTCAACGGGCTGCCCACGCCCGAGGCCAAGCGGACGATCACCCGCTGGCTCGAGGAGCGCGACATGGGCGAGGGGACCGTGCAGTACAAGCTGCGCGACTGGCTCTTCTCGCGCCAGCGCTACTGGGGCGAGCCCTTCCCGATCCTCTACCGCGCGGACGGCAGCATCACGTCCGTCGACGAGCAGGAGCTGCCGGTCACGCTGCCGGCCATGGACGATTTTCGCCCGAGCGCCAGCGACGACCCCAACACCCTGCCGCAGACACCGCTGGCCCGCGCCACCGAGTGGGTCGAGGTCGAGCGCCATGGCCGGAAGTTCCGCCGCGAGACCAACACCATGCCGCAATGGGCCGGTTCGTGCTGGTACTACCTGCGCTTCTGCGACCCGCACAACGAGCATGCCCTGATCGATCGCGACGTCGAGCAGTACTGGATGCGCGGTCGCAACGCGGACGGCAGCCCCAAGTCCGGCGGCGTCGACCTGTACATCGGCGGGGCCGAGCACGCCGTGCTGCACCTGCTCTACGCCCGTTTCTGGCACAAGGTGCTCTACGACCTCGGCCACGTCTCGACGCCCGAGCCGTTCCACAAGCTCTTCAACCAGGGCATGATCCAGGCCTATACCCACCGCGACGCCCGTGGCGTGCCGATCGAGCACGACCGGATCGAGCTCCGCGGCGACGAGGCCTATCACCGCGAGACGGGCGAGAAGCTCACGACCACCGTCGAGAAGATGTCCAAGTCGCTGCGCAACGTGGTGAACCCCGATTCGATCGTGGCCGAGTACGGCGCCGACACGCTGCGCCTCTACGAGATGTACATGGGCCCGCTCGAAGCCAGCAAGCCGTGGAACACGCGCGACATCATCGGCGTCCACCGCTTTCTGCAGCGCCTCTGGCGCCTCATCGTCCCGCAGGCAACCGAGGGCCAGCCTGCGCCACCCCCGCTCAACCCGCTCATCGGCGACCACCGCGACGACGAGCTCGAGCGCCTGCTGCACAAGACCATCAGGAAGGTCACCGAAGATGTGCAGAAGTTCGCCTACAACACCGCCATCGCCCAGATGATCGTGTGGGTCAATGAGGCCGGCAAGGCCCGGGCCATCGCCCGCGACCAGGTCGAGCGATTCCTGCTGCTGCTCGCCCCGTTCGCGCCGCATATCGCCGAAGAACTCTGGCAGCGCCTCGGCCACGAGCAGTCGCTGACCTACGAAGCGTGGCCAACCTTCGACGAGGCCCTGACGCGCGACGAAACCGTCGAGCTCGCCGTCCAGGTCAAGGGCAAGGTCCGCGGCCATGTCACCGTCCCGGCCGACGCCGACGAAGAGCAGGTCGTCGCCGCCGCCCTCACGCTGCCCAACGTCGCCAAGGACGTCGGCGACAAGCCCATCCGCCGAAAGATCCTCGTGAGAGGGCGTCTCATCAACCTGATCGTCTAGCCGGGCCGGGGGGCGTCGGGCTCAAGCGGCGGGCACTGCGGCACCGATAAAAAAGGAGGCGGCGTGCCCGGGATCGGGTGCGACCGCCTGCCACGCGGAGGCGCGAGCCATGCAGCGGCCGGCACACACAATTCTGCGTAAACGTCCTATAAAATCAAACTCCGGCCACATGAAACGCTCACAACGCCCCCTCGGCGCAATTCCCACTTGCGATGGTCCCCAGACGACACTATCTTACAAATGGGGAACGCGATGTCCTTCTCGGCCGGCGACGGGATTCGGCGGCCGCGTGGACACATGCAGGCGTGGCATGGTTTGTGCGCCTGTACGGACAAGACGGCGCCGTTCACCTCTGCTCTGAAGACGGCGCCTGATTGGGAGGCCGGGTTACCGGCCTGGAAGGCAAATGTACGTGTTCCGTTCGCCAATACGCGTGCAGCGCATGCGCAGCCGAGCCTTCTCGCTGCCCGAATTGCTGATCGTCATCGGCATCATCGCGCTGCTCCTGGCGATCATCGTGTCGCCGTTGCGCGACGCTCATCGCCAAGCCATGCGTACGCGATGTGCTTCTCACCTGCAACAACTCGGCATCGGCCTCGAAACCGCCGTCACGGAGTTCAATTACTACCCCCTCTGGGATGATGCCGGCACGCCGATGCGCTATACGTGGGTGGACGTCCTCGTCGAGCAGGGTCTGCTGCCGAACGTAGACGCCGCCTACTGTCCCGACGATCCGCGCCCCAGCGAGATCAACAGCGCTCGCGCTCGCCAGCACAATGTCCTTTATCCTGGCGCCGGTGCGCGTTTCGGCATCGATTACAGCTACGGCATCGGCGTGCCGCTGGCGACGGGCAACTGGAACGCCTCCTCGTTCACCGGCTCGACCGAGCTCCGCCGGCACCTCGAAAACCCCAACCGCAACACGTCCGTCCGCGTGCTGGCCGGCGACGCCAACTGGTCGGCCATCTACAACCTCAGCGGCGACTTCCTCGCCACCGGCGACTGGAGCTTCCCGACGCAGTACGACAACACTGTCGCGTGGCGCCACCCGGGCTTCGCGTCGAACCTGCTCTTCCAGGATGGCCACGTCGCCCGCGTGCGGTATGACGTCAACAAGCCGGAACAACCGATCAATACCTCCCTGGCATGCCTGTGGTACCCGAGCGAAGAGCTGCACGTCGGCCCGGAATACCTCGTCAGCGGTATGCCGTATCCGAGCCTGCCGGCCCACCGGCTGCAGATTATCAGCCAGCTCCGCCCCATCCCCGAGTTGATGGTCCCGGCGTACTACACCCAGAACCTGCTCTGGACCCAGATCCGCCATAAGTAGTCGGCGCCACGTTCCCCGTACACGACGCACGAGACTAGTTTGGCGGCGGCTCCTGTCCGCGCGTGTGATCCGCTCGTCCGTCCGCCCGGCGTGATCCGCACCAGGTCATGTCGCCCCCCCCAACGCTCACCGCTCGCCACGCAGCACGCGCTTGATCGGCGCCGCGCTGCGGGCCCACGTAACTGAAAAGGGCCGCGTGGTCGCTCGACCACACGGCCCTTTGTAACTTCAACTCGTCGCGAGCGGCTTAGCGCTGGACGACGGTGTTGTTCGGCAGATCATCCGGCACGCGGGCGTCGACCCAGTTGGCCCAGGTCGCCTGCGCGAAGTTGGTGCCGGGCTGCCAGATGAATGTATCGAGATCGGTCAGCGGGTCGCCGGTCTGCGTCTGCAGGAACCCGAAGATGCCATCCGACACGGTCTGCACCGCAGCCTGCCCGCTCGTGGTGTACCACGTGGCATAGTCGCTGTTATTCGCGTAGTTGCAGCCGAAGCCGGCGGGGCCAAAGTTCGTGCCGAACAGCGCGAACGTCGAGCCGCCGAGGGCCAGCAACACAAGGCTGCGCTTGATCGTCAACATCCGTTTGCTCATGTTGTTTCCTCCGTGAGTGAAACTCGAAATCGCGGTTTTTTTGATCTTATTAGAACGCCACTTGCAGTTGCACACGCCAGATAAGGGGATTGTCGTTGACGTTGGGAATGCCGTACGTCGTGCCGCCGGAGAACGGGGCCTCGTCGATGTAGGTCACGTCGGTCTGCAGCTTCACGCGGTGACCATCGATGTAGTAGTTGAAGCCACCAGCGTACTCCCAGGCGCCCTCGGACCCACTGGATACGGCCGAGACGCCACCGACGCGGGCCGCGACCTCGAACTTGTTCTCGTGACCGGGGATCGGCAGGAAGTAGCCGCACTGCACATACGCGCCGTGCTGGGCATTGGTCGAGCCGTCGCCAGTGAGCATGTACAACGGCGTGAACGGGGGCGAATCGCCATTGCGTACATCCAGCAGCCGGATCACGTATTCACCGGTCGCCGAGAAGCCCATCCACTTGAAGCCGGTGTCCAGGCCGAACTGGTGAATCTGCAGCCCGTCGGAGCTGGTCAGGCCGAAGCCACCGGGCCGGAAGAAGGTCTTGCGCGGGAACGGGATCCGGGTCGTGCCGTCGTGCCAATCCTCGTTGAACACGTAGTGGAAGCCGAAGTTGAGCGCCGGCTCCTCGTGGAGCTCCATGTCGCAAGGCGTGGTGAAGTGGTTGATGGCATCATCCGGCGGGTTCTTGCAGCCGCCCGTCAGCGCGTGATACACGGTCCGGAAGATGATCGCCGGGTTGTTGTCATGCCCCAGCGTGTAGAGGTTCTCGTCCGTCGTGATCGTGCGCGTCCCCGGCGTGTTCAGCGAGTTGACCACGTCCAGGTAGTACTCGAGACGCTTGTCCAGCGCCTTACCCCAGAGACGGACGCCAAGACCGTTGCCCGTCCCGAA
Source organism: uncultured Planctomycetales bacterium (assembly GCA_964448675.1). GTDB lineage: Bacteria > Planctomycetota > Phycisphaerae > UBA1845 > Fen-1342 > CAYUZU01. Next base: position 55,435 of record CAYUZU010000024.1, on the reverse strand, counting down.
GACGCCATTCATCATCGGGTAGTCAACCAGCTGCATCCGCGCCGTCGAAGCCACGTCGGCCCGGGTCGCACCCGTGCGGAACACACCGGCCTTGATCTGGAACTCATCGACGAAGCGGTAGTTGACCCACGCGTAGAACACACGGAAGTCATAGCCGCCCGGCGCGCTCGCATCCATCTCGAGCAAGTACGTCAGGTCTTCGGTGTAGGCGTGACCACCCATGCGGAACCGCACGCGCGCCAAGTCAAAGCCCGCCCGGTCGCTACGCCGGAAGCCCGGCAGCAGGTAGCGGTTCTCGTCGCGGATGGACGTGTACGTCCAACGGAACTGCATCATGCCGTTGAACGTCATCTTGAACTTGTCGTCCGTGCTGCGGATGAAGAAGCCGTTGTCATAACCGGCCTGCAGCGTCGACGGCATCAGATCCTCGCGGAACTCCTGCTCGCTGAGCACCTCGCGAATCTGCTGCTTCATCCCTGCCGCCCGCGCCCGGTCCATGTCCTGCTGGGCCGCCGCGGCAACCTGTTGCTCGAGCGCCTCGATCTTCTTCTGCTGGGCCTCGAGCAGTACGGTGAGCTGAGCCAGATCGTCAGCCTTCTCGGCCGACGTCCCGCTCGCCAGCGCTGGCGCAACCACCAGCCCGGCAAACACCGCACCCAGCAGGCAAACCCGATGCAGTCTTCCTGACATCATCCAGTTCTCCTTAAACACACGTTACCAAAAGTTCATCTGTCGTCGGGTCATCGATCCGCCGGCGTGGATTCCGGCGACACCGACTGTGCCAATACCCACGATGTTCAAAGAATCAACGATTCAGACTCGCGCACCAATCAACCCGTCTCACCTTTGCATAAACCGTGCCAGACGAACAACAAATCCGACGAGACACGCAAGCCTCTTGGTGACAGTGACTTATATGACTTCCGCCAACAACCCCCACCAGGCCGATCCATCTCACGATCGGACGGAAAAACGTCACAAATGCGGCCGTTCATTCATAACCGTCTATCAAGAATGGATTTATGGCCACGCGCACATTGCAGGTTGTTGATCGGAGTGGCGGTAGATCGTCAGCTCCAGGCGGGCAAACCGCTTACGACTCCCACCCCGTACCGCTTGGCGACGCCGGCGCCCGCCCCATCCGTCACCGCCGGGCACCCGCCCGCCCGCCGCGCCGCCCCGGCGCCAGCCACCAGAACAACCCGGCACGACACCAAGTTGACACTCGTCCCGGCGCGCGATTAACTAACGCGTAACGGTACTTGCACCTTCTACAACCGCTCCCCCTCGGCGCAGGGGCAGCAAGTGAGGACCAAAGTCATGCATTGGTACCTGATCGGCGGCCTCGTCGTGCTGATCATCGTCCTGCTTATCATCCGCAAGAAGCAGCAGGCTTGATCAACCATACGCGCTGCGCGACCTTCAGCGCAATCCCGGCGGCGCCCCACATCCCGAGTACGCCGGGGAGCGCACCGAATCGCGCGACCAAAATCTAGTCACCCCACAAAGCGAGCCGTCCATGACAGCCGCGTCCGGCATGCGCCGCTCCTGGCTCGACTTCGCACGGCACGTTGTCGAATACGCCGCCCGCCGCGCGGACCCGACAGCTGTCCCCGTTCCTACTGAGCTTGAACAAACGCACAGCGGTGTATTCGTGACGCTGCAGCGCCACCGGCGGCTCCGCGGCTGCATGGGCACCCTTGATGCGACGCTCCCCCTCGCCGAGGCCATTCGCCAGGCGGCCGTCAATGCCACCGTGGGCGACCCTCGCTTCCAGCCCGTCGGCGTCGGCGAGTTGCCCGACATCGAGCTCGAAGTGTCCATTCTGTCTCCACCCGTCCCGATGAACACGCTCGAAGATCTCGAGCTGGGCCGTCATGGCGTGATCGTGCAACGCGGTGCCCGGCGCGGCCTCTTCCTGCCCCAGGTGGCCACCAGTCACCGCTTCGACAAGGAGACCTTCATCGAGCGCTGTTGTACGGAGAAAGCCGGGCTGCCCCCCGGGGCCTGGCGGGATCCCGACACCGAGGTGCTGCTCTTCACCGCCGAAGTCTTTCGCGAGTCAGACTGACGCCGCGACCCCGCCCCGCATCCTCGTGCGCGATGCCCAGGATGAGCGCCACCCCCACGCCCAACACCGTCACGACTGTCTCCTCGCCGAGCACAACCCCCGCCTGCCCCAGCCATGCCACCAGGACGGTCGCCACTGCGACCTGCACCTTGCGACTGCGCAACGGCCACAACCAGTACCGCCAATCACGCTCAATCGGTTTCATGGCTGTATTCCTCCGCGATCTTCGCCTGCGCCAAGCCACACTCGAGGCGATCGAGGCGCGCCGACAGGGACTTCCAAAGCAGGTCCGCCGGCGCCTGCGCGCCGTACAAGCCCGCGTCGACCCCGACCAGTCGCAGCGCCGCCGTCCGCTCCTGCTGTACGCGCCAGAACTCGATCAGGTCACGATCGTTCCACACCGCGTTTACCACGGCCCGCCGTTCGTCGGTCATCGCGACGCCCGTGCCCGCCAGCCGCTGCACCAGATCGCGATACAACAGCACACACAACGCCTCGTGCTGCCGCTCGACCACGGTTTGCTGGACCAGGTTCGCGCGCTGCTGCGACCGCAAGGCGAGGCGCGTCGATTCCCGCGAACAGCCTGCGGCGCTGACGAGAAGCAGCAACCCCGCTGTCGCCCGGACCACCCAAAGTCTCATGCCCCACCTCCGATCCGGCTCAGCAGCCGCACCGCGGCCAGCACCCCGTCGCACCAACGTTCCGCCGCGATCGCCTCGGCCATTTCCTGGGTCACACGCCGCAGTTCGCTGTGTGAAATCCACCCGCCCGGCGGCGCCTCGCGCGGCAGCCCCGCGTCATCGTAGTTCCGCGGCGTCGGCGTGCGCGTCTGCTCGATCCGCCGGGCCTCGATCAGCATCGCGTCGATCACCTGCCGCGCCGCCACCACGAACGCCCGCGCGGTTTCGGCGTCGACCTGCCTGAATAGCGTCTGCAACTGCATGAATCTCTCCTCGCCTGCCTGGCCAACAACACGCTCACGCCGCCAGCTCGTCCAGCTTCGCCGTCAGTCGCCGAACCCACTCGGCCTCCAGCCGCCGCTGATGCCGCAGTTCTTCGCGCAGGGCCGTCAGCGCTTCGGTGTTCGCGCGGATCACGTCCAGCAGGCTGCCATTCACCTTGGCGGTCTGTTCCGCATGTTGCAGCGCCACCCGCAGGCCGCTGATCACCCGCGTCCGCTCCTGCCGCTCGCTCCACCACATCACGAATAGCAGCCCCGCGACCCCCAGCGACGGCAATTGACTCACAACCTCGGGCGGCATTCTGTTGCTCCGGTCGAATCAACCCCGGCGGGTGCCAGGGCGGTGTTACGCCTCGTCCATTTCGTCTGCTGTCGCGAGCCGCGCCGCCGCGACGCGCGGCCCATCTTCGGTCGCTACGGGACCGCCCAACACCGACGCCGCCGGCAGGACGATCCGCCGCCGCGCAACGTCGTCCAGCCAGCGCAGCGCACCGTCGCGCAAACGATGCACGCGCTGCGGCGGATCACTGACGAACGGCGAGCTCTTCCACGCGTTCCACTCCGCCAGGTCGAGCACCCGTGCCGCGAGCACCTGGGCCAGCTCCGGGTGCGCGGCCAGGTCCACCGGCGTCGCGTAGTGCCGCGCCAGGTAGCTGTCCGCCTCGGCTTCCGCTTCGCCCACCAGTCGCTCCGCGGTCGTCTCGTCCGCCGTCGTGCCGTTTTCGCGGTCCGTCAGGCGCGCGTAGAGCGTCAGCCCCAGGCGCGTCCGGAGATCGGTCGTCGTGATGTATGGCATACCTGCGCCTCCTGAGAGCAGGGCACGGCGCCGCACACGCCGGCGGCGCCGCGCCGGGGGAAACTCGTTTACGAGAACGTCACGAGGCAGGCGTCCTGCCAGAAGCCGTAGCCCGCCGCGTGAATCGCCTTCACGCCGTACTGGTGCTGGTTTTCGTTCACCTCGAGCTCGCTGCCCTCGGCCAGGGCGTGGACCTGCACCGGCAGCTCTTCCTGGAAGATGAACGGCCGCGCCGGACCGTCGGTGCGGAAGACGGCGAACTTGGTCGTCCAGGTGAGGCGCGGATTGGCCACCCAGGTGACCTTGAATGGCTCCCCCGCCGCCAGCGGATTGCTCGACGCGTTGATCGTCTGTCCCGACAGCGCGACGAGGGTCGGCGGCAGAAACGGCATCGGCACGACCACCATGAACGCCCGGGCCGACTCGTTCATCGGCTCGCCCTGGTCGTCCCGGATGGCCATGATCTGACCGATCGCCTTGACGATCGCCTCGTGCATCTCGGTGTCGGTGGGCGCGGTGGGCGTGTCGGCGTCGTAGCCGATGTCGTTGCTCTGCGTCCCGGAATCACCCTCGCTGTGGTCGGCGGCGAAGAAGCTCGCGCCGTCGTAGCAGGCGGCGGTTTCGCCGTTGAGCATCAGCGTCGTCAGCAGCTTGTTGGGGTGGGTCGCGACGCGGCGCGCCATCTCGTTGACACGCACCATGATCTGGCCGGTCTTGTCGCGCCGCTGCTCGTCGGCGTCGATGCGAATGGTCGACTCCCACGTCTTGTTGGCGATCGTCAGGCCCTGGGCGCGTAGCGGGCGTACCTGCCGCCCGCCGACCCACTCGCGCACCTGCGGCACCATGCCCAGCCAGCGATAGGTCTCGGACTGCTGGTTGCTGGCAAAGTGCATCGCCAGCCGCGTCCACCACGCGGCCTTGGCGTACTCCTCGAGCCGACGATAGAAACGGCCGATGATGGCCCGCGAAGTCAGCCCCGTATCAACTACAACACTCATGGGAAGCTCCTTGTGAGATGGAGTGGTCAGTCGTCAGCTGTCAGTGCTCAGTTGTCCGTCGTCAGTTGGGGGCGCGAACGGCCGCTCGTGGTCTGGCGACCCGTCAGGCCGGATCGCGGCTCAGGATGATCCACTCGGTCCCGGTGCAAAGCAGCAGCACTGCGTCGTAGCGCGCGTCCAGCCCGGCGAAGCTGGTCGCCCCTTCGATGGTCTCCGAGCTGTGTCCGTCCAGTGTGACCGCGCTGCCGTTGCTGCTCAGCTTGATCACGCGCAGCCACGCGCCCGCCCGCGCGTCCGCCGCCGGCGGCAGGGTCAGGGTCCGCGGCGTCGTGTTGGAAATCGTTACGGTGCCGTTCAGATGCGCCAGCGTGAGCGTTGCGTCCGCGTCGGGCAGCCAGACGATGCCCGCCGGCCACCGATCGCCGCCCTGCGACGTTGTCGGCGCGCAGCGGACGCGGGCCAGGTTTGTCCCCTCAACCACCACCACACGGCCAACGTACGTCGCGCCCAGCGGCGACAGCGTCAGCGTGTCGTCCGCGGTGGCGTACACGGCGCGGCCGACATCGCCGGCGGCGACACCCGCGAGGGCGTGGACGATGTCGATGTTCTGGTGCAGCCGGACCCGGATGCCGCCGGCGGTATGTCCGCTGACCGTGTTATCAGCCTGCTCGTAGGCCACGCCGGCAAACGTGTCACCCGCCACCAGCGGCCGGACGTAGCCGGTCGCGGCGTTGAGGCCGACGAGCGCGCCCTTGTACAGCACGACGTTGTCGTCGACCGGCAGTTCGATCAGTTCAGGGGATGCGTAGAAAGTCAGTTCTCGATCACTGGTCAGTACCATCGCGGAAGTCTCCTCTTCAGTTGCAAGTGGTGTTTCTGGTATTGGGCCGCTCAGCCGGCTTGCGCCGTGAACCGCACTATGCTGACGCCGGCGCGGTGAACACGCGTCCGGCCGCCAGCGCCCGTTCGTACGCGGTCAGATCCGCGGCCTCCGGGCCCGTCGGCCCGCCCAACCCCGGCGCGACCGGGACATCGTGCCCGGCCTTCAGCGGCGCGACCTCGCCGCGCGCGTCGAGATTCACCACGCGACCAGTCGGGCGCAGCACCGGGGCCCGGCTCAGCCGCTGCTCCGTCGCCGCCGGATCGCGGAGGTAGTCGGCCCGCCAATCCATGCTCGTGCTGTCGAGGATCTTGCCCAGCCGCAGGCCGCGCTCCACGAACGCGTCGGCCTCCTGCGCCGCGAGTTGCCGCCGCAAGAGGTCGATCTGCTGCCGGGCCGCGTCGAGCTCGTTTTGGAGTGCGTCACCGTCGCTGGTCCTGGCGGCATCGCCCGCGTCGTGGTCTCCGCCGGCGCGGCGCGCCGCCAGCGGCGTCACACCATGCATCGCGGGATCGTTCGTCAGCGCCACCGGTCCGAGGGCGGCGACACCGGTGTGGTCCTCGTCGGTCCAGAAGATGACCGGCGAGAAGTAGCGGTACTCGCCAGTGCGCAGCAGTTCGCTGGCGCGATCGGTCCAGGTAACGTCGACCGCCCACAGACCGTCGTCGCGCACCGCCAGCCCGCCAATCCACCCCGCCGCCGGCCGCAGCCCGTCGCTGCGCCGGTTGAGCCGATCGAAGCTCTGGTGCTCGTAGTCGATCGCGAGCTTGCGGCCCATGCGGTCGAACCACTGCTTCGCCGCCGTCGCGTGTGCGGGCGTGAAGACGAAGCTGTCGCCGGAAACCGGCCGCTCGACGATCACCTCGCCAAACGGAATCAGCAGGAACTCGTGTTTCGGCTCGCCGGGTGCCTTGGTGAACGCCGCGCAGCGCAATGTCGAATGAGGCTGGTCACCGTGCTGTCCGGACGCCATTGTCGGGACGATTTCGATCGCATCAATACGTTCAACGACCTCGTTGGCGAGCGCGCGGACATGTGCGAGTGCGGCGCCCAGATCGTCGTCGGCCAGTTGCTGGGCCTCGCGCAGCCGCGCGAGGATCTGCTCGCGAACGTACGGCCCCACCGGGGTTGCGGTAGTGCTTGCAGCGGTCGTGCCTGTCGCTTTCAAGGAATCACCTCACTTTCCGTGGCATGAAGTCCGTTCGGCGCCGCGCGCCGTCCGTCGTGCGCCATTCGCCGACGGTTTGCGCATCAGCTCGATATTGCCTTTGCCGTTGCATTGCCCCGTCGACCGGAAGCCGGCGGCGCGATAGAACCCGCGCGGGTCGCCGGCGCTCATGTCGCGTTTCACCCGAACTTCCGTCGCGTGCGTGTAGCCCACCAAAGCGCGGCCGACACCCAGGCCGCGATATGCAGGATGGATCAACACGTTGACCAGGCGTGTGCCGCGCGTGACGATCGCGACGCCCACGAGCACCGCGTCGATCTCGGCCACGAACACGCGGTGATGCCGACTGCGCAGCATGTCGTCGAGTTGCCCGCGCCGCAGGAAGTAGTCGTTGCGCAAGGCCGTATCGAAGAAGAAGTTCAGCGGCTTCGCGTCGCTGGCCGCTGCCGGCCGCAGCGTCAACCCGGCCGCCACATGGTCTGCGCGAGGTCTGGCCGCCGTGCCATTGCGTTGCGCGTGTCCGTTCCGGCTGCTCATGATCGCCCCCCGGTCAATGTCGCTTCACTCACCTCCGCCTGCGGAATCCCCAATGCGTCGTGCGCCCAGCGCTGCGGCACCGCCAGGCCCAGCTCGTTCACCGCCACCGCCAATGTGTCGGCGAGTACCTTGGTGTCCACGGCCTGCACCAGCGAACGGCGAAATCGCGGCACGGGCATGTCGTCGCCGAACCGCGCCTGGACCAGCGGTCGCAGCAAGTCACGCCGCAACGTATATCCCTCATCCGCGATGTCATCGGCGAGGAGATCCTCGCGCACGCGGTCGTGAACTTCCGCTGCGGCGCGCGAGCCGCTCATCTTGATGTCGGTGGTCAGGTGCTGCCCGAGCCAGAGGATGGTGACCTCGGTATTGCAGTAGCCCTGCATCGGCTCGTACGGGCGATCCCCGCCGCCCGGCGCATCCATGAAGCGCAGGTCGACGTTCTTGCTCAGCACCGCGACCGCATCGCGCCCGAGCTGATCCAGCATGTGCAGGAGCTTGTCCTTGTCGGCGTCGGGCGTGCCGGGCTCGAACTGGGCGACGCGCAAGGGCATGCCGGCAATCTGCGAGTAGGTCAGCCAGTCCTTGAAGCTGAGGTTCTGCGCGAGATAGAGCAGTGTCGAGCGGCGCAGCAGGCCGCCGTCGAAATGACGGCCGGGCGTCGCGCGTGGTTTGTGGACGAGCCATTTGAACGGGTGCTCGTCGAGCGGCACACCATTGCTCGGCTGGTCTTCGGTGAGCACACACAGACGCCACGGCTCGTGCGGATGACCGATCAGCCGCGTATGCGGCACAGGGACGATGTCGACCACGCGGCCGCGTTCCCACACCAGCTCGGCCACCGCGATGCCGTAGCCGATGGCCGAGGCGAGGTGGTCGAGCACCTGATCGAGCCGATCGAGGCTCGCGAGTACCTCGTCACAGTAGGCGACCGCATCCTCTATGACGCCGCCGCTCACCCCACCGCCGTTGGTTGGCGGCACGACCTCCCACGACAGGCCGGTGAGCGCCAGGCGCCGCGTCGCCTCGACGGCCGCCAGACGCGGCCACTTCTGGAGCATGTCGGTGAAGAGCTCGAACTGGGTCTGAGGTGTGCCGCCGTCGGCGGCCTGGAGGAGGGCGGTCAATTGCCGCGGCCCGAGACCCACGCTGGGGTAGCCGCGGGCGCTGTCGGCGCGCCAGGGCCGGACGACGGAACTGCCGGGCGTGCGCCGTCCTCGCGAACCGCGTGGGAGGAGGGAGCCCAGGGTCCGGAGGACGGCGGTGAGGGGGTTGGCATGATCGGGTCGCACGCGGTTCTCCTCGACAGCATCGGTTGGCTCGTGATGCTGAGGGAAGAATACCGCGGTTTTCTATCATGTCTAGATAAACCGGTAAGTCTGGCGGCGGGTGCGCGGTTCTGCGCGGGTTTGGCAGGGTGCGGGTTGCAGGGAGGCATGGCTCGCGGCGGCGGGGACAGGTTATGGCTGACGTTCGGCCTGCGTCCCCCCGGCACGGCTCACGGAGCCGTGGTATGCGGTCGCGGTCGCTGCGCTGCGCTGTGTCGCTAGGTCGCCTCTTCGTGCAGTTCCTTGCTGATGCGCTGACTGCACCACTCGCGCCCGCACATTGAGCAGTACTCCGCATCGGCCGGCAATGACGCGTCGCGCAGCTTGCACGCCGCCTCACCATCGAACGCCAGCTCGAACTGCTGCGGCCAGCTCATCGCGGCGCGGGCGCGGGCCATGTCATCGTCCCACTGCCGCGCGCCGTGAATGCCGCGCGCGATGTCGCCGGCGTGCGCTGCGATCTTGTACGCCACGCAGCCCGCCCGCACGTCCTCGAGCGTGGGCAGGCCGACGTGCTCCCGCGGCGTGACGTAGCACAGCATCGCCGCCCCCGCCCGGGCCGCCTCGGTAGCGCCGATCGCACTGGTGATGTGATCGTGGCCCGGGAAAACGTCGGTCACGACCGGGCCGAGCACGTAGAACGGCGCGTCGTCGCAGACCCGCCGCTCGGTCTCCATGTTGAATGCGACCTCGTTCAGCGGCACGTGCCCCGGCCCCTCGACCATGACCTGCACGCCCGCGTCGCGCGAACGCTGCACGAGTTCGCCCAGCACGTGCAGCTCCGCGAGCTGCGCGGGGTCGCTGGCATCGGCCAGGCAGCCGGGCCGAATCCCGTCGCCGAGCGAGTAGGTCACGTCGAATTGCCGCATGATGGCGCTGATCTCGTCGAACAGCTCGTACATGGGGTTCTGTCGACTGTGATAGCGCATCCACTTCGCCAGCAGCGAACCGCCGCGACTGACCAGGCCCTGCACGCGTCCGCGGATCAGCGGCAAATGCTCGCGCAGGATGCCGGCATGGATCGTGAAGAAGTCGACGCCCTGGGCAGCCTGGTGCTCGATGGTCTCGAGGATGGCGTCGTGATCGAGCTCTTCGACCGGCCGATTTACGATCATGCTGTAGAGGGGGACCGTGCCGACGGGGGCCGTGCTGTTGTCGATGAAAACCTGCCGGCATTCGTCGAGATCGCCGCCGGTGGAGAGGTCCATCACCGTATCGGCACCGTACAGCAGGGCGGTGCGCAGCTTGTCACGCTCGCCCTGCGTACCGCTGGAAACGGGTGAGGCGCCCATGTTGGCGTTGATCTTGGTGCTGATCGGTCGGCCAATACCCATCGCGTCGAGCCGCTTGGCGGCCCGCTCGCCGCAAAGATGGTGCGGATCGTCGAGCCACGCCCGGCGCTGGGCGACCGTTTGGTTGACCCACAAGGTTGCAGCGCCATCGGCCCCCGGGTGGCCGATGCGCTCCCCGCCAGTGGTTTCGGGGGCTTCGCGCGACGGTGCCTGGCCGCCACTGCCGGCCAGATGACGCACGTTGGCTGGAATAACGATGCGGCCGGCGGCAACGTGGTCGCGGATGATCTCCGGCGTGGTGTTCTCACGCGTTGCGACGCGCCAGATTTCCGGCGTGATGGTGCCCTGACGGGCGGCCTCGAGTTGAGTCATGTTTCATCTCCTGCGGCACGACCTGCCGCTCGTCTATGCCCCCGCAAAGTTCGCAACAAAGTGAATCAGACCCCAGAGAATAGAACCACAGAGGCACAGAGACACAGAGAACAAGCGGCTGCTGCGCAGGGCTGCGTTGCTCTCCTGGTCGCGGCACCTCAGGGACAACATCGACGCACGCGACCGCAATCGCAGCGCAACAGCGTTCCCCCGCCGTGTCGCGGTGTCTCCGTGGTTGTTTCCCATCAACGCCGAGCGTCGTCGCGTGATTGTGCAGGCAGGCCACATGGCGTGTGCTTCCCTACGCAGCCGAGCACACCGGCATCCGCGCCGACGTGCTCCGTCGCTGATCAGGTTCGAAGGGTCTGCCGGCCGATCGTGCCGACATCTCATGTTCGCCGCGGCGAACCACCCCCAGCCACAACCCGTAGCGTAACCGCTGCCGGCGACGGCGGCAATTACGCGCCCCGGCCGCTGAATCGAAGCCGGGCGTTGAATCGAAACCCGGTGCGGACTCCCGCCGCAGAATCGAAAGAAGCCCCGTGTGCCGGTCCCGGTGCACGGCGGAGCGAATCCCCCTACACTGCGCCCATCATGGCCACCGACGTACTGCCCACGACCGCCGCCACACGTTCGGTCCTCGTCCTCGAGGCGCTGTTCCCCGTGGTCGCCGGGCAGGCCTACATCTGGCTCGCGCCGTATGATCGCCCACGCTGGCTCGACGTCGTCTTTGGCGGCCTCGTCGCGATCGTGGCCGCCGCCTACGTCGTCCGCCGCGGGATTCTCAGCTGGCGCGCGTTCGGCCTGGCATGGGGCCCTGATCATCGTCGCGCGGCACTCCCGATCGGCCTGTTCACGCTGGGCGCCATCGGCGTGCTGCTGTTGTGGGGCTGGCAGAGCCCGCGCGGCCTGCGCCAGGATTGGGACCTCGTGGGCGCGATGGCCGCCTACCCCATTTGGGGGTTCATCCAGCAGGGGCTCATGTTTGGCGTGGTGTACCCGCGGCTCCGGCTCGTGGCGGGGCCGGGCTGGGGCGTGCTGCTCACCGCCGCCGTCTTCGCCGGCGCCCACCTGCCAAACCCGTTGCTGATGGTCGGCGGGGCGGGCATGGTCTTCGTGTATGGCCTGGTCTGGCAACGGGCCCCCTCGCTGCCGGTGGTCGCAATCAGCCACGGCCTGATCGGCGCCGTCTCTGACAAGGCTCTGCATGTCTCCATGCGCGTCGGCGCTCACTACTTCGCCAGCTGATTCACCGCGCTCCGCCGTCTCATTGGCAATACTCCGCCGGCGCGGCATAATACCCGTTGGTTGGGTTGCAACGGACTGCAACGAATCCTGCCTTCGTTGCGTAGAGCGAGGTGGAACCATGGCTCTTTACGCGGCACTCACATTCTGGCTGTTGGTGATCATGTTTTCGGCGTGGGGCGTGCACCGCCTGTGGAGCGCGCTGATCAAGCCGCGCGTGGTGAATTCAGTGCTGCTGCCGGGGACGCTCGTCGCCCAACTCGGCCATGTGCTCGGCTTGCTGCTCAGCGGCAACGCTATCCGCAACACCAGCCTCATGAGCGAAGGCGAGGAAGGCGAGCCCGAAACCGACACCCCGGAGAAGCAGGGCATCCCGATCCTGGGCCCGATCCTGGTCGGGTTGCTGCCGTTGGTCGCGTGCGCAATCTGCCTCTACGTCGTGGCCGCGCTGTGGGGCGGCAACGTGATCGACAAGGTCGGCGGCGGCTCGGCCCAGTTGCCGCAGGCGCTGCCCACATCGCTTGACGGCATCTGGGACCTGCTGCGCCACAGCGTGTCGCTGATGGAGGCGACGCTCGACGCGATCCTCCGCAGCAACCTGTTCAACTGGCCGCGCAACCTGCCCACGCTGCTCTTTCTGTACCTCGCGGTGTGTCTGACCGTGCGGATGGCCCCCTTCGAGGGCTGCCAGCGCGGAGCCGTCGGGGCGATCCTGCTGGCGGCCATCGTGATCGCGGTCGTATCGTATTTCGTGCCCGCCGCCCAGTCGTTTGTCGAGGACTCCAGCTGGCCGATTCTCAGCTTCGCGGTCGGCATGCTGCTGTTCCTGCTGCTGCTGACGCTGCTGATTCACGGCGTGATTGGGCTCATCCGGATCCTCGCAAAGAACCGATAACACAGGGAGAGTCTCAGCGGACGTTTTTCGGGACCTTCGCCGGGTCTTGACCCGCGCAACGGGCCCCGCGCGGCCGTCGCGCCTGGCGGTTTGACCGGCGACGTACACTTATCATTGAGCGGGTCTGTCGGCATCAACGCCCCCCGCCTGCAACCGGAGCTCAGGAGCATCAAGTGAACATGCGCAACTTCGCCCTTGCCCACCCCCATCGTCTTCTTTCCCTGGTCGCCTGCTCGGTCGTCGCCATGCTCGTTCTCAGCGGCGGCTGCCCTCCGGCCCCCACCGACGGCGGCAACGATGGCGGCACAAACGGCGGCACAGGCGATGGCGGTGTCGAAGACATCGATAACGGCGGCAGCGACGGCGGCGGCACCGATCTCTCCGACAATAACAGCGGGATGGGCGGTACCCCTCCCAGCGGTGCCGACGACGATGACGGCGACGGCACGGACGGGGACGGCGACGGCGACGGCGGCAGCGACGGCGGCACCACCGGGCCTCCTACGACGCTCGACCACAAGCTCATCGTCGAGACCGGCGACGCCGTCCCGGGGCAACCCGCCGACACGACCTTCTCCAGTCTCGGCCTGCCCGTGATCGACGCCAACGGCCGCGTGGCGTTCTGGGCACTTTACGAGGGCGCCTCGGCCCGCGGCACCGGCGGCCTCTACGTGTGGAACGGTACCGAACTCGAACGCGTGCTCGACGACGACCCGGCCACCGCCGGCGTCGTCCCGCCCGGCGAAACCAGCGACTACTTCGGTCCGATCGACACGTCGACCGATCTCGCGCGGGACATCGCCTGGGGCCCGGGCGATCGGCTGCTGTTCACGTGTCAGATCGCCGGCGAGCGCGACTCCACCGGCGTGTATCGCTGGCGCGCGACGGACGGCGATCTCGTGCGCGTGGCGGACACCGAGCAGATCGCCGCCCTGTTCCCGGATGCGTCGGGCGCGTTCATTCCGCCGGATTTCCAGCTCCCCGGCGTGAGCAACGCGGGGATTGCGGTGTTTGGCGGGGCGTATCGCTATTTCACCGCGCCGCCAGGGGCGCAGCTCATCGAGGGCGAGGCGATCTTCACCAGCACGGGGACGGCGGTGACGATTCTGGCCAGCACCGACCAGAACGCCGACACCTCGGCCGTGCCTGACCAGGGAAGCGGCGCCTACTTCAGCGACCTGAGCCTGTTGACCACCGTCAACGGCGCCGGCGACATCGTCTTCGCCGCCGGCTATACGGCGGGCATCGGCGATCTGGGGCTGTACCTGGGTCGTGGCGGCAGCGTGTATCGCATCATCGACAACCGGGCGGCGGCCGAGTGGCCCGGCCTGCCCGAAAACGTCGTCCTGAAGGCCGACGATTTCCCCAGCTTCGCGATCGGTCCGAACAGCCATATCGCGGTTGATAGTTTCATCGGCGTGTCGACGTCGCGCGAGACGGTGCTCGTGTGGGACTTCTCTTCGTCGCGCTGGTATGAACTCACCGGCGCGGGCAGCGTGCCAGGCAAGTCGCTCGTGACGGGCATCAACGACGCCGGACGTGTGGTGCTCATCGCGAACGACGGCATCCCGTTTCTCGTGGGTGGCAATGTCCGAACGCAGCTGAACGCGACGCTGCCCGCGGCGCTGCAGGGGACGACGCTCGCCTGGACGGCGTCCGGCGGATCGATCAACAACGTCGACCGCGCGATCCTGCACTTCGGTCGCGACGGCAGCGGCGGCGGGCTGGTGTTCTGGACCGGCGAGCAGCTGCTCGTGGCGGCGGACATCGCCAACAACGTGCCCGAGGCGATCACGGCGATCGATACGCAGCTGGACCCACGCCGCGATCGGCCCGGGATCAGCGGTGCGCTGAACGACAACGACCAGTTCACGTTCAGAGTCGGCCGGAGCGACAATTCGCAGGGGATCTATCTCGTGACGGGGCAGTAGACGCGCACCGCGGCGCGCGCAGCGCCTCGCGCGTGGTCGGACATCGCTCCGCTTTGTCCTGCCGCGACGGCCGGCTCGTCGGCCGATTCTCCGCCGTACTGATTCCCCCGCACGCGCTGGCGCCATAGAATCCACGCGGTCACCGGCGGGTTGGCAACTGACGCAGCCCAGCCGGCGGGGCGCCCGTAGCTCAGCTGGATAGAGCACCGGACTTCTAATCCGGTGGTCGCAGGTTCGAATCCTGCCGGGCGCGTCGACTGCTAGCGCAAGCGCCCCGCCTGTTTCGCGGCGTACATCGTCTCGTCCGCCAGCCGCACGAGGTCTTCCCACGTGCCAACCCGGTCCTGACGCACCGAGGCCACGCCGAACGATAGCGTCGGCGGTTGTGCGACACCGTCGAACGTGCGCGTGCGTTGCGCGAACAGCGTCGCCAGGCGGCGGCCAATCTCGCGCGCGTCGTTGATGCCCGTATTCGGCAGTGCCAGCAGAAACTCATCGCCGCCGAGGCGCACCGCGAGGTCCACCCCCCGGCGAACCGACCCGCGAATCAGCTCACCCAGAAACGCCAGCAGCACATCGCCAGCCTGGTGGCCGTAGGCGTCGTTCATCTGCTTGAAATGATCCACGTCAAACACCAGCACCGACAGGTCGCCGCCGCGCCCGCGCGATTGCTCGAACAGCGCCGGCAGCTCGCGCTCCAGCATGCGCCGGTTGCCCAGCCGCGTCAGGGCGTCGGTGTCGGCCTCGCGCTCGGCCCGGCGTTGCGCCTTCGACGCCTTGCGCGTGCGCAGATCGACGGCGGTTTCCACCGAATGCCGCAGGTAGCGCGCCTCGGTGCGCCACTGGTCGACCTCCTTCTGGAGCGCTTGGGCTGAGCGGGCCAGGCCGGTCAGTTCCTCGGGCAGGTGATCGCCCAGCGTCACGTCGCGCAGGCCCGCCTGGATCGCCGCGACGCGCCGCCGAATCGTGTGAATCGGCCACTCGATCGCGTAGCGGAACCACACCCACGTCAGCACGAGCCCGAGAATCCCCGCCCCGATCCACAACACGACCCACAACTGGGCCACGCGGACCGGCAGCGCACCCAGCCCGCGATCCAGAATCAGCGCCAGCACGGCGTCCTCGTCGCGCACGGGAATCGTCATCAGCTCGAAGCGGGTCGAAACGACGCCGTCGATCCGCAGCGGCGCCGTCGTCGGCGTGTCGCACGTCAGGTCGATCTGTGACAGGATCTCGTCGGTGGGCAGCGCGGTGCGGCGTTTGAACTCGAGCCCGCGGCCGTCGCGGCGAAAGAGCCCGGCCCAGCGGAGCCGATCGCCGCGCTCGACCATGCGCTGCACCCAGGCCTGGTCGTCGTCCTGCACGGCGGGGATGACTTCAAGGTAGGCGCCGAGCGTGGCAGCAAGCAGCATCTCGCGCTCGTACTGCTGCCGCGCCTGGTGGTACGAGGCGATCGTCCGATAAGCGAAGTAGCCGGGCAAGGCCACCGATCCTGCCGCCAGCAGCAGCATCACGACGCCGCGGGCCGCCACACTTCGCGGCAGGCACGCGCGCAGCCTGTCCGGGCACCCCTTCATCAATGCTGGTATCGTCCCGTCCGCCCCCCAGCGTGAGCGCGACCCAAAGCAGGGGCCGCAGCACAGTTATGCGCCACGGCCCCTGGAGAAGGGTTCTCCTGTCTCGCGGTCTGTCAGGCCCCCGCCGCCGCCATCTGGTCCGGCGGAGCCTGGTCGTCTTCGGTGCGTTGGGGCTCGACCTCGGTGCGTTGGCGCAGGTTGAGCGTTTCCATCGGCGGCAGGTCATCAAGGTCTTCCAAACCGAAGATATCCAGGAACTTGCGCGTCGTGCCGTAGAGCATGGGCCGGCCGACGATCTCCGCCCGGCCGACGATTTTGATCAGGCCCATCTCACGAAGACGGTTGAGTACCTCGCCACAGCCGACGCCGCGGATCGCTTCGATGTCGGCCCGGATCACCGGCTGTTTGTAGGCCACGATCGACAGCGTCTCCAGCGCGGCCCCGGTCAGGCGCGTCTGCCCGCGATGCTTGTCGAGCTTTGCCAGCCACGGCTGGTACGCAGCGAGGCTCAGCATCTGATAGCCTTTGGCGATCGTCTCGATGCGGAAGGACAGGCCGGCGTCGGCGTACCTGTCATTGAGCGAGTCGATATGCTTGCGGACTTCCTTGACCGAGCCGATGCCCGACAGTTCCGCCAGGCGCCCGGCGCTCAGCGGCGCATCCGACGCGAAGAGCAACGCCTCGATCACCTGGACGGGCTCGATCTCGGCGCAGGCGTCATCGCCTGACACCGCCTGGGGGGCCGCCGGCGCAGCGGCCGTCTCTTCCTGGACATTGTCCGGTTCGACCTTGTCGTGCTGTGCGGGATCGGCCATCGCTTCTTCTGGGAAACAGGCGGTTGCGGTCGCGGCCCCCGAGTCCATCGTCGCAGGGTATTCTTCGCGATCCATCGCGCTTACCTCGTCATCCTTGACCAGTTGTATACTCGCTCCGAAACCACCACATATGCTACCCGACAGGCTCCCGATCGTCTAGCGGCAGCGGATTTTTGTTGATCGCTGCCTGATAGGACGGTTTGCCGTCAGCGGCCCCATCTGCGAGACTACGAAGGTGTGCCCGCCTCGGCGGGACCGACACGACTGCTTGCCGGAGTATGACCATGGAAATGCCAGAAATGTCCGATCGCCATGCGAAGCGTCTGGATGTCTCCCAGGCGCAGCTGCTGGTCGTGGACGTGCAGGAGCGTCTGCTGCCACTGATCCACAATCACGAATCACTCGTCGCGCGAGCCGAGCGCATGATCCGCGCAGCCAAGGAACTGGAGCTGCCGACCACGGTGTCGGAACAGTATCCGCAGGGGCTGGGCCCAACCGTCGCCCCGATCAGCGAGGCCGCCGCCGAGGCCCCGCGCGTGCAGAAGATGACGTTCAGCTACTGCGCCGACGGCGGGTGCCGCGAGCGCATCCTCGGCGTGCAGCGCCCGCAGATCCTGATGGTCGGTATCGAGGCGCACGTGTGCGTGCAGCAGACCGTGCTCGATCTGCTCGATTTGCACATGCAGCCGTTCGTGCTGGCCGACGCGATCGGCTCGCGGCGCCTGTTCGATTACGAATTCGCGCTGCAGCGCATGCAGGCGGCGGGCGCAGTGCTGACGACGGTGGAGTCCGTCATTCTCGAGATGGTGCACGATTCGGGCACCGAGCTGTTCAAACGCATCCTGCCACTGATTCGCTGAGATGGCACCGGTGATGCACGATGACGATGCCTACGAGGCATGGGACGACGACCGTGATCTGCCGCAGGAACGTGACCTGGTCGACGACGATGACGACCAGACGCCGACGGTGGACTGCCCCAGTTGCGGGCGCGAAATCGCGGAGTTCGCCGACCGCTGTCCGTATTGCGGCGACTGGGTCGTGGCGGGCGGCGACACGAGCACGGCCGCCAGCCGGCGCCTGTGGCCGATCGTCGTCGTGATCATCCTCATCGCCGGGCTGTTGTGGGTGTACACGCTGTAGCGGCCGACCGCTCGGCGGACGTGGGCCGATGCCCGGCGGTCCGGCAGCAACGCAAACCCGACACTACGGAGGAGCCATCACATGGTCTACCGCATCAAGGAGGCCTTCTGGTCGTGGGGCAATGACTTCGCCATCACCGACGAGGCGGGCAACCCGCGGTTCCGCGTCGATGGGGCGGCATTCTCGTGGGGCGACAAGCTGTCTTTCCAGGACGCCGCCAGCGGGCAGGAGCTGGCCTTGATCCGGCAGGAGCTCTTCTCGTGGAAGCCGCGCTACCGGATCGAGCGCGGCGGCCAGACGCTGGCCGAGGTCGTCAAGGAATTCTCCTGGTTCAGGCAGAAGTTCACGCTCGACATCCCGGGCCCCAATGACTACGTCATCGACGGTTCGTTCTGGGAGCACGAATTCACCTTCTCCCGGCTCGGCCGCAGCGCCGCCCGTGTGAGCAAGGCGTACTGGAGCTGGACCGACAGCTACGGCGTGGACATCGCCGAGGGCGAAGATGATGTGCTGATCCTGAGCGCCTGTATCGTGATCGACCAGGTGCTGCACGATCAGCAGAACGACTGATGCCCGGGGGCACGGCGTGTGGCGGCGCACCGCGCTTCGGCCGCGTAGGCGCGACACTGGGCGGCGCGAACGCCGGTGGACGGAACCCGCCCTATTGCGCGCGCCGCTTGATCGCCGGATACAATCCCGGGATCTCGACGATCCGCGCACCCTGGGCGTCGCTAACTGCCATTTCGGCCGAGCCCCGCATGCTCGCCCCACCAAAGACGCCGTCCTTGCGCACGGCGTACAGCTTCAAGCCGTACGCCGGCCGGCCCTTGTCGTCGCGCAGCCGTGGCTCCGTGCGATCCGCGATCCGCTGCAGCACCTGCTTGCAGGCCGCTTCCGGCGCCACACCGCCGCGCATCAATTCCACCACCAGCAAGCTCGAGCAGTTGAGCAGGTTGGCCTCGCCGCGCCCGGTCGAGCCACAGGCACCGACCTCATTGTCGACGTACAATCCCGCGCCCAGGATGGGCGAGTCGCCGACACGGCCCGGGATCTTGTACGACAGCCCGGACGTCGTCGTGCAGCCGCCGAGGTCCCCCGTCGGCGTCAGCGCCATGCAGGTGATCGTGCCGTGGGTGAACTCGGGGCCTTCCGCCTGGTCGTAGCGCGCGGCCTCCTCCTGCGCCTCGGGGTGCAGCCAGTCATCCTGGCCCGAGTGCGTCTCCTTCCAGCGCAACCAGATGCGCCGCGCCTTGTCGGTCAGCAGGTTCTCCTTCTTGAAGCCGTGTGCGACGGCGAACCGCTGAGCCCCTTCTCCGACCAGCAACACATGATCGGTGCGCTGCATGACGCGTTGCGCGACCCGCGCGGCGTGCCGAATCTCGCGCAAGCCGGCGACCGCGCCGCCCTTGTGGGTCGGACCGTGCATGACGCAGGCGTCGAGCTCGACCACGCCGTCTTCGTTGGGCAGGCCGCCGTAGCCGACCGAGATGTCCTCGGGATCGTCCTCGACCACCTGCACGCACGCGATAGCCGCGTCGACCGGATCGCCGCCGTTGGTAACGATGCGCAGGGCCCGGTCGCTGGAACCCAGGGCGTTGGCACTGCCGATGACGACCGCGTGCGGCGGTCGGCGATTGAACTTCACCGTCTTCATGGATGCCGCCATGGCGCCGGTCGCGCCGCCCCCGATGCCCAGCGCCGCCAGGCCCGCGGCACCGCCCATGAACTCACGCCGATTCATGCTCATCCCATTCTCCCGGTGTGATGCCCCGCAAGGCAGGGGGGCATCATAACCGATTCCGGGGTGACGCCGCGACCCCGCGCGGGTCAACTCACTTCGCAGCCGCGCGGCGGGCCGTTACAATCCGCGGTCAAAACCCGGGCGGAACAAGAGGTGCCTCATGCCGGAAATCCAGGACCTGCTCGACAAGGCACGGGCGCTGGGCACAGCGCTCGCCGCACACCCGATCGTGCGGCAATATCACGCGGCGCAGCGCACCATGCGAGCCGACGACGAAGCGCTCGAACTCTTCCAGGCCTACCAGCGGCAGGCCGAGCGCATTCGCCAGCTCGAAGCCGAGAATCTGAACGTTGGCGACAGCGAGCGAGCGAAGCTGCAGACTTTGCAATCCCGCTTTGCGGGCAACACCTCGCTCAAGGACCTGCTCAAGTCCCAGACCGAATACGTGCACCTGATGAGCCAGGTCAACCAGGCCATGGAGGCCCCGCTCAACGCCTTGCTCCAGGGGGAGAACCCCGCGTGACCGAGCCCCACACCCCCCCCACGCCGGCAACCGACCGCTTTCATCCCCAGCCGATGGCTGCCACGACGCGGATCTGGCTGATCGCCCTGCTGGGCTGGACCGCATTCCTCTGTTTCTACGACCTGTCGGGCGGGGCCCGCTTCGAGCCGATCGACTGCTGGGTTTCACAGACGGCGCGCGAAATGCGCGACGCCGACGACTGGCTCGTGCCGCGCTTCTCGAGTGAAACTCGCATGCAGAAATCGCCCGGCCCGTACTGGGCGGTGATGATCGCCAGCCTGCTGCGCGCCACGCCTGTCGATGAGGTCAGCGCTCGACTGCCCAACGCCGTCGGCGCCCTCGCGCTGGTCGGCATCATCTTCTGGCTGACGCGACGCGTGGCCGGCGACCGGGCCGCCGTGTTTGCGGGCTTCGCGGCGTCGTCCAGCGTGCTCGTGCTGTGGTGGTCACACCGGGCTGCCAGCGACCTGGGGTTGACCACGTGGACGACACTGTCTCTGGCGGCGTTGTGGGTCGCGTGCGACAGTGAGCCACCGGGGCGCAAACGCAACGCCCTGTTCCTGCTCGGCTACTTCGCGGCCGGCATGGGCATGCTGTGGAAGATGCCGATGCCGTTGCCGGTGGTCGGCCTGCCGGCGTTTCTGTATGTGCTGGTGCGGAACCGCTGGCGGGTCCTCGCGAGTCCGATTCACCTGTGGGGGCTGCTGCTGTTCCTGCTGCCGTGGTTGCCGTGGGCGATTGCGGTGAGCTTTGTCGAAGACGCCGCCTTGTTGAAATGGAAGGTCGAGTTCATCGACCGCTTCACCGGCCAGCTTCCCAATGTCGAGGGACAGGACAAGCCCCGCTTCCTATTGACCTACCTCGGCCCGACGCTGCTGTACACCCTCCCATTCACGCTGTCGCTGCCGCTGGCGTTCGTGCGGCCCTTCCGCCAGAAAGGCGTACGCCGCGACGGCGCCTTGTTCATGGCGCTCTGGTTCACCGGCCTGCTGGTGTTCTTCACGGCGTCGGTCGGCAAGGAATGGCGCTACTTCCTCCCCGCCCTGCCGCCATTGCTCGTGCTGCTGGGGATTGAACTGGCGGCGTTCTTCGACCCGAACCGCCCTCGGACACCGGCGCTCGATCGTCTCGGGCTGATCGGTGTGTGGCTCGGCGTGCCGGCAGTGCTGCTCGGCGGCGGCATCTACGGTCTGACCAGGTGGTGGCAGCAGCGCGGCCAGTACGAGCTCGAGGGCCTCTACGAATACGGCGACGTCATGCGCGCCTTCGCCGTCACCGCCGCCATCCTCGTCGTCGGCTGCGGCCTCGCCGCGTGGCTGTATACGCGCCGGCGCGAGCACGCCTCGTTCGGCACCCTCGTCGGCACGATGTACCTCATGTGGCTGTGGACCTGGCCGCATCTGATGCCGCTGGTCATGTCGCAGCGCCCCTTCGTCGACTTTGCCACGCAGCTCGCCGACGCGCGGCGGATTCCGCCGGGCTATCGCGCGCATCTGCGCCAGATCGGCAGCCAGGACTCGCGCATCATCTGGTACAGCGACGTGCGCTTCCCGCGCCTGATCGACCAGCTCGACCTGTTGCTGGAACAGGACGGCCGGCGCGACCTGCAGTACGAGATGCGCCGCTACGGCGAAGAGATGGTGGACGAGCTCGCCGCCGACGATCCGATTCTCATGGTCGCGTCGCTGCCGGACTACCTGGAGTTCGTCAACGAGGCACCGCCCATGCTCGCCGCCGAGGGCCGCCCGCTGCCGCCGCTGCACCTGTGGATCCAGACGCGCTACGGGACCGAGGATCGGCACTACGTGGTCTTCGGCAACAAGCCGCCGCGCTTCCCCGAGTCCGACCTGCACCTGCGGCCCGAGGTACTTGAGCGGCTGCAGGCAAAGGGTCGTACGTACGCGTGGCCCACCACCTGGCCCGCGACGCAACCTGCGGCCACGGGGACGACCGCACCGGCTTCGCGACCGGCTGCTGACGAGTGATGCTCCAAGCACTGACCCAACCGCTGTTGCGCACTACGGAAGCGCCGACGCTGCGCGTCGCGCTGCAGCGCCTGGGCGAATACGCCGCCCTGCGCCTGTGGACGGTTCTGATCGGCTGCTTTCCAGTCGAGACGAATCTGCGCACCGCGCGGCTCATGGGACGCATCTGGTGGGCCCTCGTGAAGCGGCATCGCGATCGGGCGATGGACAATCTGCGGCCGGCGCTCGGTGACCGCTACGACGACCGACAGCTCCGTCGCATCGCCCGCCGCTCGTTCGAACACTTCGCTCAACTCTACCTGGTCGAGCTCACCATGACCCAGCGGCTGATCTCGCCGTGGTCATGGTCGCGCCATGTCGAACTGGGCACGCTCGGACCGGCGCTGCGCGAACTGCTTTCCGACCGCGGCGTCGTCATGGTCACCGCCCACTTCGGCAACTACGAGTTGCTGGGCTGCACGATCTGTCGGCTGGGGCTGCCGTTGACCGCGATCATGCGGCCGATGGACAACCCACTCGTCAATCGCTACCTGGTCCGGTCGCGCGAGGCCAGCGGGCTCTCGCTGCTCTACAAGAAGGGCGTGTCGGCGGTGGCGGGCGACGTGATCGATCGCGGCGGCGCGCTGTGCTTCATCGGCGACCAGGACGCCGGCCGCAAGGGAATGTTCGTCGACTTCTTCAACCGCAAGGCGTCGACGTACAAGTCCATCGGGCTGCTGGCGATGCAGAAACGCGTGCCAGTTGTCGTCGGTCACGCGGCCCGGGTGCGGCGTGGCATGCACTATCGGCTGGAGGTCGAGCGGATCATTCAGCCGGAGGAGTGGGACACCCAGGACGATCCGCTGCGCTGGGTAACGCAGGCGTTCTCGAACGCGATGGAGAGCGCCATCCGCCGCCACCCGGAGCAATACCTGTGGATGCACCGCCGCTGGAAGCACCGGCCGAAAGACGAGCGCCGAGACGCACTGCTCGGGCGTCGTGGCGCCGGGGCGCTTCCCGACACTGCGGAATGATCAATGAGAAACGCGAAACGAAGGTATCGTGGCGGGCTGCGACGCTTGGATCGTCCCGTGCGCTGCCAATGCACGGCTCATGGAGCCGTGGCATGAGGCGGCGTCAGTACCGCCGCACGACACCGACGACGACGCCCTGGATCTTGACGTCCTGCACGATGAGCGGCTCGTACGCGGGGTTGGCGGGCTGCAGGCGAATGCCGTTCTTGTGGCGATAGAGGCGCTTGAGCGTGGCCTCGCCATCATCCAGCAACGCGACGACCGTCTCGCCATCGCGGGCGGTGTCGCGCCGTTCGATCACGACGAAATCGCCGTCGCAGATGTTGTCCTCGATCATGCTGTCGCCGCGGACGCGCAGGACGAACCGCTCGTGGGACGAGGCGAAGACCTCCTCCAGGTCGAGCACCTCGCGGTCCTCGATCGCTTCGATCGGTGCGCCGGCGGCGATGGTGCCGGCGAGTGGCAGACAGGTAGGACGCTCGTCGGGAAAAGCGATGTTGTCGCTAAGTTGCAAAGAGCGTGCCTTGTGTCGGGATCGCTCGAGAAAGCCCTTCCTCTGCAGGGCGGCGATGTGTTCGAACACGGTCACCTTGCTGACGCCGAACTCGTCCGCCAGCTCCTGCATGGTGGGCGCGTACCCGTGGGCGTGCGTGAAGTCCCGAATGAACGTGAGCACCCGGAGCTGCTTCGGCGTCAGGGATGACGACCGATTCTTCGTACCGCGAGGCATCGTATTCCTCCGCCAAATGCGCGCTTAACGACCCGAACACCACGGGTGGCAGCGGACGCTGCGCCGAACCCCATACCCGAGCATCCGACGGCTCGACGGGAGGCTCAGCCGCATCGGCGGCGAGAAACGCATGTAATTGCTCCGCGAGACAATGCCCCAAACTCCGCTCCTGATCGTCGTTGAGCGACTGGGTCGCGACGTCGAGCAAGCCGGGCCCGCTGTCGCGAACCGTCTGCTGATAGTCGCCCCCCGGACCGAACACGCACAACAACTGACCAGGCGGATGAATCTTGGTGGACATTGCCGCACTCCTTTGCGTCGCCACACCGCCGACACCTGCACCATGTTCGCAGGTTATTCGTACGAATAATAACCTAACATCTGGCGGATGTCAAATGGCGTGGACAAACTGCGACTCCTTTCGCCATGTCCAATATGATGGATCTGGCCATCACAAGGACAACTATAACTTGTGTTTTGGCCGGTGTCAGAAATTTGCGCGCATTCTTAACAGTTTTTCGCTTGGCCGTTACCGCGCACGATGCCAGCCTTGCCACCACAAGACATTGCCGAACATGGGCTTGCGACAAGCCGGCCCAGCGCGGCCCCGGGCGTCTTTTTTCGCCTGCTGAGCGCCCCGAACAAACCCGAACAAGCTAGTTCGCGCCCCCCTGGTACGCCGTCCCGCGCCACCGCGTCTTCACCCCCAGGTGCCGCGTCATCGCGTTCAGCGTCATCGCCAGGCACAGGGCCGCCCCCAACGGGTAGCTCAGGGCCCACGCGGGCCGCGTGTTGCTCAGGCGATAGAACCGCCACAGCACCGACTGCTGCGCCACCACCGCCGCCAGCCCCGCCAGACCGAGCGCCGACCCGATGCCCGGCAGCCACGTGCCCACCAGCAGGCTCACCCAGGGCAGCAGGCTGAAGATCGACAGAAATAGCACGCTCACGATCAGCCGCGGCAACGTGCCGAACGCCGCATAGAAGATCCGCGTCCATCCGTTCCAGATCTGCCGCAGCCCGACATACATTCGTACGCTGTACATGCCCCCACCCCGGATCACCCGCAGGCGGGCGCCGACCCGCTTCGCCAGCCGGGCGAAGTGCATGTCCTCGTTCAGCGCCGTCTTCACGCGATCGTGACCGCCGATGGCGTCGTACGCGTTTCGGGTCATGAGCATGAACGCCCCGTTCGCATACGCGCGCGGCGATTGGGGATTGTTCACTTTCTCCGGCGGAAACCAGAAGACCATGATCGCGCCCGCTGGCGGTTGCACCACCTGCTCCCAGAAGGTCTTCGCCTCCAGCTCCGGCAGCACCGACAGGAAATCGACGTCCTCGCGCCGGGCAAAGCACACGGCCGCCCGGAGCAATTGGCCGCTGTGAAAACTGCAGTCGGCGTCGGTGAAGCAGAGCAACTCGCCGGTGGCGTGGCCGATGGCCTGGTGCAGGGCGTGGTTCTTTCCCGCCCAGCCGGGGGTCAGGTGGGAGACGTGCACCGCTTTGACGCGCTCGTCGCGGGCGGCGAAGTCGTTGATGATCGCTCCCGTCGCGTCTTCGCTGCGGTCATTTGCGACGATCACCTCGAGGTTGGGGTAGTCCTGCGCAAGAATCCCATCCAGGCAGCGCCCGATGTTCGCCTCTTCGTCCTTCGCCGCGACCAGCATCGTCAGCTTGGGCATCACGACGGCGTCGGGGTCGGCGTCGGCCGGCCCGAGGATGGGTTCGTGCCGGGCCCGGTTCAGGTCCAGATGTCGCCGGGCCCAGACCAGCGCGATCAGGCACAGCAGCCAGAACCACACCGAGGCCCACGACAGGGTGGTCACGAAACCGAATGTAGCGAGCAATGCCACGCGAAACTCCGTTTGACAGGTTCCGCAGGGTAGCGAAACTGTGACCACACTGCCAATCCCTGGCACAGTTGAGGTTACGCGACATGAAGTTCCTCCGACGAGTATGCGGAGCACTGCTGGCGGGCCTGCTGGTGACCGGCGCCGGTGCCGACCAGCGAACCGGGCCGGCCGACCCCACGGACATGCCCACGATCACCTACACCGAGGCGGCCTTCGGCTTCGAGATGCAGATCCCGGCTGGCTGGAGCTACGACCAGACACGGTTTCAGCAGTTCAAGGGCGCGATCGGGCTGTTGCGCGGCCGGGCACCGAGCGGGCAGCGCGGCCTGCAAGTGCAGATCTTCCGGATCCAGCCAGTCGAGATCCCCGCGACCGACGACAAGCCTGCGCGGGTCGTGTTCCCGGAATTCGAGGACTGGGTCGAGGACTTCGGCCGGGCCCTGGCCGACTCGGCCGACCCGATCAAGACGGATGAGGGCGAGGTGGCACTCGCGTGGGAGCCATGGAAAGGCACCGGAGACCGGGTCGGTGCGTTGCTGACCTACGCGACCAAGATCGGCGCCGCCCAGGCGCGCACGCACACACTGTGCGTTCCGTTCGATCCCGGCACGGTGTGGGTGTTCGTCTATACCGGCACGGTGCGCGACGAAGCCGGCCAGCGGCAGCTGCGCCAGGAATTCGAGCACATCGCCCGGTCGCTGCGCATCGATTACGACCCGCTCGAGGTCGAGCGCCTCGGCGAGGCGTTCGAGCGCGGCCGCAAGCTGATCCGCCGGCTGCGCGCCCAGGGCGCCAACGTGCGCCTGGATGACGAGGAGCACTACTACGAGATGCGGCTCGGCGACAAGGGCATCGGTTACCTGCGCCGGCGGGTCTCGCGGGAGACACACGAGTTCACCGATCCGGGGGCCAAGTTCCGCGACGTGCGCGAGGGCCTGCGGGTGCGCGAGCGGTCGTGGCGCTTCGCGGACGACGGCACGGTGCGCTACACGCGCTTCGACCTGTTCAGCAGTTTCGACGGACAGAACGAACTGATCGAGAAGCGCACCACGCAAATCCCGGCGCCGGATGTCGAGCCGCAGCGGCTGCTGGTCAAGACGAACCAGGCCATCCGCAAGGAGAACGTGCTGTACGCGAGCTTCACCACAAACCTGGACACCAGCCTGCCGGACCCGGGCAAGCCGCTGGAGACCGGGCCGGTCTACCTGGACCTGGCTTGGATGCGGGTCGCGCCGGGGCTGCTGCTGTCGGCCGAGCAGAA
The DNA here is from genome assembly GCA_964448675.1 of uncultured Planctomycetales bacterium. GTDB lineage: Bacteria > Planctomycetota > Phycisphaerae > UBA1845 > Fen-1342 > CAYUZU01. Next base: position 28,320 of record CAYUZU010000024.1, on the reverse strand, counting down.
ACCCCACGCCTTCGCGACGTACAACCCGGAGACGCGCTCGCTCATCTCGCAGACGGTGGCGCCGACCGGGCGGAAGCGCGTGCCGGGGTTCGACGAGCCGGCCTACGCGTTCGAGCTGCGCGAGGGCCTCATTGATCGAGCGAGCGTGATGTACACCGACGCGCGCGGCACGCTGGTGCGCCTCGTCGCGGGCGGCCTGGTCGTGCAGCGCGTCCCGCGCAAGGAGATCGAACGCACCTATGGCGAGCGCCGCGACAAGGCCCGGCAGCGCTTCTCGATCGAGTTGGATTAGCGGCTGGCAAGCACTTCGTCGTAGAGCGCCTTGAGCTCACGCGTGTGGCGGGCCATCGACAGCCGATCACGCATGCGCGGGGCGTCCGCCTGGCAGGCCGCGCGAACCTCCGGCTGCATGGCCCGCCCGATTGCGCCGGCAAGACCGCGATGGTCACGAGGATCGTCGATGATCGCGCCGTGCCGGCCGGGCTCCATGACCTCGGCCGCCCCGTTGTAGCGCGTCGTCACCACCGGCAAACCGACCGTGAGCGCCTCGAGCACCACGCGACTGCAGGGATCGTACCAGGTCGGGTGGGCCAGCACGTCGGCGGCCGCGTACCAGCGCTGCATCGGCGTATCGGTGCCGACGAAGCGCACGCGCTCGGCGAGCCCCAGGCGTTGCGCCAGCCGCTGGTACCCGCCGGCCGCCCCCCGGCCCGCAACCGCCAACGTCCAGTCCGCGTCCCCGACCGCCGCCGCCCGCAGCGCAGTCGCCAGCCCCTTGAGCTTGAAGTTGTGAGCGACGAAGAGCACGAGCTTGTCGTCATCGGCCACACCGACCTCGCGCCGCAATGCCGCCCGATCGTCCGGGTCGATCGCGGGCGGGTCGACACCGTTGAAGACGACGCGCACGCGCTCCGGCGGCACGTCGGGGTAGGCGAGCACCTGGTTGCGAACGTAGTCGGAGATGGCAGCCACCAGGATGCGCCCGCCGTACTTGCCGAGCAGGTACTCCTCCAGGCGCATCAGGAAGCGCTGCCGCAGGTTGAACAGCCGGCCCAGGCGCCGCAGGCTGCGCAGCAGGCCCGGCCGCGTCGACGCGAGCGTGCGCTCGACGGTCTCGCGATAGGTGCCCCCGCGCGGCTGATAGATGTTCGCGTGGAGACACGGCGTGATGGCATGCACGATATCGAACCGCTCGCGACGACAGATCGCGCTGATCGCCTTCATGAAACGATAGGTCCGGCCGATACGCGTCAGCCCGCGGACGGCCACGGGCAGAATGCGCACGCCGTCAATCTCTGGTACCGCGCCGGACTCCTGCCGGCAGATGATCGTGACGGCGAGGCCCAGCTGCGCCAGGTGGCGGGCCATCTCGAGGGTGGCGGTCTCGGCCCCGCCGCGGCGCAGATCGACGAACTCCTGCACCAGCGCGACGTTCATGGCCGGCTGCTCTTGCGGGCGATGCGGCGCAGGATGGCATCGCTCTTGCGAACGACGCGGCGCGCGTAGAAGCGCACCCGCGGCGCATCCGGCAGCAGGCCGAGGTAGGCCACGAGAAAGCGCAATCGATCGGAACGCGTGGCGCCGATCTGGCGCGCGGAGCAGTCGAGCTGTGACAGGTCCTTGATGATCCAGCGCGTGCGACGCAGCCGCGGCCGGTGCGTCCGCGCCAGGTCGATCAGGGTGAAACGGGGCGGGTGCGCCGCGTCGGCCGCCACGTCGAGGAAAATGTGGCACAGGTACAGATCGCGGTGACACATCCCGGTTTGATGAAACGCCGACACGAAGCGGGCCAGACAGCGCGTCAACTCGTGACGGGCGGCGCCGCGGGTCCACGGCGACCGCGCGGCGACCAGCTGCGGCCAGACCCGATCGAACGCGTCGCCGGCGACTTTCTCGAACAGCACCGCGCTGCGTCGCTCGTACAGCGAGCGCATCTCCTCGGCATAGCCGATCGCCCGCACCACCGGCACGTAACGCCGCCGCAGCTCGATCGACTGGTGATACTCCCACCAGGCCCGGCTGCGCCGCGCGCGCTGGCGATTGATGCGGTCCACCTGCTGCTTCAGGGGCGTGCTGAGATAGCGCTTCACGTAGACCGGCGCATCGGCCTGCGCAGACGGCAGCCAGCGCCAGCGCTCGCGCCCGCCCAGCCCGGGCTTGACCAGTGCCTCCCACTGGCCCGCGAAGCCGTCGGGCGGCGCGTGCGCCAGCAGTGCCGCGGCGTCGGGCAGGCCGGCCGCGCTCAGCCGCGCCTGCCAGTCTTCCTCGATCGCCGCAGCACGCGTCATGCCCCGGGCTCCGCAATCGTCGCGATTGGGCCGCCGTGCCGCAGGCGATGCAGTTCCTCGGCGAGTTGGCGATTCCACCCCTCGAAGAGGCCATTCATGCGGACGCGGCGCTCTTCGTGCCGCCGCCACTGCCCGGCCTGGTGCTCGATCTGTCGCAGGCCCTCCTTGATCGGCGCGGTCAGCTTGCTCTGCTCGGTATAACAGTGGAAGAAGCGCAGCCGATCGGCGCGCGTGGTAAAGGGCAGCGCCGACACCGTGACCTGGGCGAGCTCGCGCACCCACCAGCTGCCGCGCGACCGCATGCGTTCCCACGGCCGCAGTGGCTGGGCGTCGAGGAAGAAGTACTCGGGCCGGCCGTCCGGACCGTGGCGCACGAGGATATTGCGCCAGAACAGGTTGCCGTGCGACACGCCGTTGGCGTGCATGTATGCGAGCTGGCGCGCAAGCGTACAGACCATCGCGCAGCGTGAAGCGCGGCTCAGGCGGCGCCGCCCGGCGACCACGTCCTGCGCAAACGTCGTGAGGTTGACCGCGTCCGGCACTTCCTCGGTAATCAGGAAACACGCCGTCAGGAAGTGCGCCAGGCGCTGCCCGCCGAAGGCCACCCCTCGCACCGCCGGCACCCCCACGCGGCGCATCGCGTTGAGGGCCAGGTACTCGGCCCGCCCACGGTGCCTGCCGAAGAACGTGCCACGCATCGCCCCGCGCCAGCGGTTGCGCCAACGCGGAAAGTAATGGCGCTTCACGTAGAACCCCGGCGAGCCGTTCGGTGCCGGCACGTGGAGCGTGTCCGTCGTGCGACTCCACGCCGCAATGCGCCCCGTGACCCGTACCAGAACTTCGCGCGCGTTGTCCAGGCCGCAGGCGGCCAGCCGTTCGCGATACGCCGGATCCATCCGCATATGCTCTGTCAGCACCGGAATCAGCTCTCCTGTTGGACTGACCAGGCGGGCGGGCTCAAGGGCGGCGCGAGGTCGGGCGCCGACTCGACCGCGCGGGCCCGCGTCACCGGTCGTTGCGCCAACACCGTGCGCACGGCGTCCATGACCATGTCGACGGTGAGGTTCGTCAGGCAGCGCAGGTCGATCGGACAGCGTTTGAGCTGGCACGGCCCGCACTCCACGGGCACCTGGAGCTTGACCTCGCGCTCGTACCCCGTGTCGGTCCACTCCTGGTGCGTCGGGCCGAAGATCGTCACCGTGGGCACGTCGAACGCGTTGCCGTAGTGCCGCGGGCCGGTGTCGTTGCACACCAGCAGCGACGCCTCGCGCACCATCACCTTCAGCGAGCCCAACGTCGTCGGCGGGTCGATACAGCAGACGGGCGCGCTGCGCGCCGCGTCGGCGATGGCCTGCATCAGCTCCGCTTCGGTCTTCGGGTTGCCGATCAACACGCTGCGCAAGCCGTGTTCGTCGCGCAGCCGATCGCACACCGCCGCGAAACGCTCGGCCGGCCAGCACTTCGACGCGCCGAACGCCGCCCCGGGATTGATGACTGCATACGGCTGGTCATCGTCCAGGCCGTAGCGCCGCAGCAGGGTCTCCCCCGCACGTTCCTGTTGCGGCGTGAGCCCCAGGTGCAGCCGACGATCCGCCACCGGGCAGCCCACATACTCGGCCAGCCGCACGTAGTAATCGAGCACCGGCGCCGGGACGAACTCACCATGCGCCCGCAACGCCCGCAGGCGGTCCGTGAGCAGCCAGCCGCGCCCCTCCCGCGCGTATCCCACGCGACGCCGCACGCCGGCGCGCCATGCCGCCAGCGCCGAGCGGAACGAATTGGTCAGCAGCAGGGCGAGGTCGAAGCGCTGCCCGCGCAGCCGGCGGGCCATGCGCAGCGTGTAGACCTCGCGGGCCAGGCCGCCGCTGGTGGGCCAGTGAAAGACCTGGTCATGCCAGCCGCAGCCGTCGAGAATGTCATTCACGTAGCGCCGCATCAGGTATGTGATCCGCGCGTCGGCGAAATGGGCGCGCAGCGCAGCCAGAACGGGGGTGGCCATCACCACATCGCCAACCCAGTTCGGAATCACCACCAGGATCCGACTGGGGCTGCTGTTGGGCACAAACGCAGGCATAGCGGGGCATTGTAGCAGATTCGCGGGCCGGGGTGGACCGCTCGCGGTTGCGGATTCAGGTCGCGTCCCGTCCCAGCAGCCACAGCGTCTCGCGGTTGCCGCCGTGGCCGCAGATCGGGCTCGGCACGTCGTCCAGCACCTGCCAGCCCAGCTGCGTCACGTCCTGGCGACACTGGGCCAGCACCCCCGCCAGCCGCTCCGCGGGCACGACCCCACCAGTCAACCAGGCCTTGGGGGCCTCGTATTGCGGCTTGACCAGCGACACGACCCGCCCGCCGGCTGCCAGGCCGCGCTGCGCCGCCGGCAGGATCAGCCGCTGCGGCGTCCACCCGACGTCGATGGTGATCAGGTCGCAGGGCGTGGGGCAGTCGAAGTGCATCGCGTTGGTGCGTTCGCAGACCGTGACGCGGTCGTCCTTGCGCAGCTTGTAGTCGAGCACGCCATAGCCGGTGTCGACGGCGAAGACGTGCCGCGCGCCGCGCTGCAGCAGGCAGTCGACGAAGCCCCCCGCGTGGCTGCCGAAGTCGGCGCAGGTCAGGCCGGCGACGTCGAGCGCGAACGCGTCGAGCGCCGCCGCCAGCTTCAACCCGCCGCGCGAGACGTAGGGGCAATCGTCGCGTGCCATGATCAGGGCTGGTACCGCGGGGCTTCGTCTTCGGGCTTGACCGGCTCCCATACGCCATTGGGCGACCGGACGAATTCCTCGATGTCCGAGTCTGCCCGCCACTCGAACCCCTGCCCGTCGAGGATCAGGGCGATGCTGCGGTCGGTCTCCAGCGGCAGCTTGTCGCGGTCGATGCGCAGCCGCTGCACATTGCGCGTATCGATCGACAGCTTGCGGCCGGCGACGGTCAAGACCTGCAGCTCGTAGCCCGGCGCCAGATCACCTTTGGATACCACGGCCAAGTAGTCCGGCAGCTCTGGCGCGGCCGCTTCCTCGCGAGGCACCTCGGTCGGCGGCGGTGGGGGAGGGGGCGTGGGCCGAGCGGTGTCGGGGGCCGGCTTGGGAGCGGGCCGCGTCGGCGGCTGGGTCTGCTCCCCCGCCGGCGGCTGGCTCTCGCAGCCCCACAGCGCCCAGCCCACCACCAGGCAGGCCCACGTGGTTCGTCGTAAAACGCGTCGCATATCGCACCTCCGCGAATTCCTGCGCTCTCGATTATTCTACCGCCATGGCCCGTCGGCGGTGGCGGGTTTACCTGCCGCGAGCGGCCTCGTACAGTTTCGCCGTACACCGCAGCCAAGCCGAGGAACCATGAGCCCAGCGACGCCCGCGAGAACCGCCTACCCCGAGAGCCTGCTCCGCAACCGCGGATTCATGCTGCTGTGGGCAGCGTACTTCATCGCCGCCGTCGGCGACAACTTCAACGACCTCGGCCAGCTCAAGCTGATGGCGGCCATGGAAGGCGAGCAGGCCACGCGCTTGATGGCGCTCATGTTATTCGGGCTCTTCCTGCCGTACATCGTGCTGGGACCCCTCGCCGGCTGGTGCGCCGACCGCTTCAGCCGCAAAGGGACCATGATCGCGGCCGATCTGGCGCGCGCCGTGGTGGTGATCAACTTCGCCACGCTCGTGCCGGCGTTCCAGGACTGGGGCTTCGGCCCCTACACCGTCATGACGACCCAGATGATGCTGGGGGTGCTGGCGGCGTTCTTCTCGCCCGCGCGGCAGGCCATGCTGCCGACGCTGGTGCGCTCCGACCAGCTGGTGCGTGCCAACGGCATGATCGGCGCGCTGGCCCCGATCGGTGCCATGATCGGGTTTACCGTCGGCGGCCACGCGGTCGAGCACTTCGGCGCCGTGTGGAACTTTCGCGTCAACAGCCTGACGTACGTGCTCAGCGCGGCACTCATCCTGCTCATCCTCGCACCGCGCGTGCAGCGCCAGCCGACGCGGCCGGGACGCCGGCACGTCCTGACCCCGCTGCTCGAAGGCTTCACCTACGTCCGGCAGCACCGCCGCGTGGCCCAGATGATCGGGCTGGGGGCCCTGTTCTGGGGAGCGGCGGGCGTCGTGTATTCGTGCGTGCCGGCGATCGTGAAGGAAATCGTCAGCACACGCTATTCCGACGTCGGCAATTACCGGGCGCTGCCGGCGGTCGGCATGGTCGTCGGGGCCGTCCTCATGACCATCGTCGGGCCGAGCCTGAGCATTCAGCCGGCAATCGTCACCGGCCTGTCGCTGGCAACCGTGGGGTTGCTGGCGCTGGCGGCCGTGTTTGCGGCGCAGCTCGGGGGCGGTCTGGCCGCCCTGTGCCTGGTGCTGCTCGGACTGGGTGGCGCGGTCCTGCTGGTCACGATCAACGCCACGCTGCAGCGCCTCGTGCCCGACAGCCGGCGCGGCCGCGTCTTCGGCGTGTCCGACATGACGACCATGGCGGCGATGGTGCTGGCCACCGGCGCACTCGGGCTGACGCCCATCGCGGGCCTGGACCGCTACGTCGCGTGGATCCTGGTCCTGACCGCGGCGGCGATGTTCATCGCGTTGCTCGTGTCGAGCAATGTCTACGGCCGCTCGAGCCCCTATAGCACGACCATCACGTCGCTCTGGAGTGTGCTCGTCTTCTACGTGCGCTTCTGGGCCCGCGTGCGACGCGTCGGCCCGTGCACCGTGCCGCGCGAGGGTCCAGTCATCCTTGCGGCAAACCACACGTCGGGCATCGACGCCCTGCTCATCCTCAGCACCTGCCCCCACCGGCTGGTCGGTTTTCTCGTCGACCAGCGCTACTACCACGCGCCCATCGCCGGCTGGTTCATGCGCCTGGTCAACTGCGTCCCCGTCAACCGCGAAAAACCCGGCAAGTCGTTCCTCGCCCAATCGCTGCGGCATCTCAAAGCCGGGCAGTGCCTCGGCATCTTCCCCCAGGGCACCTACGTTTCGCCCGACGAGGAAGATCCCGAGGCGAAGTCCGGCGTGGGGCTGCTCGCCCTGCGCACCGACGCCCCGGTAATCCCCGTTCACCTCAGCGGTACCCGGTACGACTACAACCCGTTCCTCGCGCTCTTCCGCCGGCACAAGGCCCGCGTGCGCTACGGCCAGCCTGTCGACCTGTCCGCGTTCCGCGGCCGCGAGCGCGACAAGGCCGCGCCGCAGGAAGCGACTGAACTGATCATGCGTGAGATCCGCGCCCTCGCCGACGAGATGCCCGACAATGACCGCTAAGCACCCGCCGAACCGCCAGATGCCGCCCGCTCAGACGCGGCTGCGCCCCCTGTGGCTCGGTATCGCGCTGGGGGCCGTGCTGCCGCTGCTGGCGCTGATCGTCTGCCGGCAACTGGCGATTCCGCTGGGCTGCAAGGGCCGCTTCGACTACCTCTACTCGCCGGTCTCGAGCTTCCGTCTGATGGCCGTGCCGCTGGCCGCCATGATCGGCGTGGTCCTGGGTGCCGGCGTGTGGCTGGCGGGGAGCACCACCGCAGCGCGCCGGCGGGCCGGGCTGCTGGTGGTCGCCGTCGGCGCGATCGCGCTGGGGTTGTGGACCTGGTTCGCCCCGCCGTTTCATTTCAACCAGCACGTATTCAACACGCACTCCATGTCTCACGACGGCGCGTTTGTTGATGAAGCGCTGCAGATCGACGACGTGGCTGCTTACCTGCACGCTTTCCCGCAACGCGCCCGCACGCCGGAACACCTCATGCGCGGCACGCGCATCATCAGCAACCCGCCGGGCGCGACACTGCTGGCGCTGGTCGCCGAGGACCTCCTGCAAGTCGTGCCCGGCCTCGAAGAGCACATCACCGCGCCGCTCGACCGCATCCCCGGCGCCGAGAACATCCGCCACTCGGTCGCCGTCGGCCTCATGTTCTTCTGGCTGCTCATCACCCTGTGGCTGTTGTCCGCACCGCTCTTCTACGCCGTCGGTCGGCTGTATTGGCCCGCCGCCCCCAGCGCCGCCTGCGCCGCGCTGTGTGTCTTCACCCCCGCGACGCTGCTCTTCACGCCGGGCAAGGACCCGGCCCAACTGCTCACCATCGCGCTGCCGCTGCTGTTGTGGCTCTACGCGGCCCGCCGCGGTGTGCCCTGGGCGGGCCTGCTGGCAGGGCTAGCGCTGCTGGCAGGTGTGCTGCTGAGCCTGGTGCACGTATGGGTCGCGGGCGTCGTGCTCGTCGCGAGCGCGCTCAGCGCGCTCGGCGACCGCGACGCGCGGCGGCGGTTGCTGTTCTGTGCATTCCTGCCGGCGGCTGCGGGGTTTTGTGTCGGCACCGCGCTGCTCTATCTGCTGGTGGACTTCGACCTGCTGGCCAGCGTCCGCGCCGTCGCCGCTTCGCAAGGCGAGGTCACGCGCGGCCCGGACGCCATGCCGCTCGCCTGGCAGCTCCTGGGCATTCCGCTGTTCCTGCTGTTTGTCGGCGTCGCATGGTGGGCCGTGATGCTCTGGGCACTCGCGCCCGCCGCCCGGCCGCAGCGGGTCACCGACCCCGACGCCCGGTTTGGCCGGGCCCTGCTGCTCACGACGGGTGTGGTGCTGCTCGCGACGGTCGGCTTCACCAATATCGAGACGCCGCGCCTGTGGATCCCTTTCGTGCCGCTGATGCTCCTGGGGGGCCTGCTGCAGCTGCGTCCCTTGCGCAACCCCGGCCGCGGGCCGCTGCGCCTGCTCGCCATGCTGGTCGTGATACACATCTCCTGCGCCGCACTGCAATGGTCCGTCATGGACATGCGCGAGGCCGAAACGCGCATCGCCGAGCGGCGCTTCTTCGGCTAGAACCCGCCGATCTGGTTGAACGTGGGGTGGGCCAGGCCGCCGATCTCCAGCGCCCGGATGTGGCCGATGCGCCAGCCGTCCGGCACGCGGACGAAGGTGAATGCCCACTTCGACCGGATCGGGCCGCCGAAGTTCCGCGCCGAGTACTCTGCAAGGTAGGTCGTGTGCACGACGAAGCGGTCGGCGGCGGACGCGGTCATTTCGAACTCGGTGCGGCGGACCCAGTGGATGTCGATTTCGCGCATGCGGTCGCGCACCAGCTCGAGAAACGCCGTGCGATCGAGCTTGTCGTAGTCCGCTTCGCCGGCCGTGAAGCCGGCCGCGAGCAGCGGGGCCACCGCCGCAACCTGGGCGTCCTCGACGGCGGTTTCGAGCTGCTGCAGTGCCCGCAGCGCGTGCTCGCGGCGTGTCATCACGACCGTCTGGACCACGAGCAGCACGAGCGCCACGACCAGGCCCAAATGCAACGGCCGCGCCTTGCCACCGCGACGCCAGTGCACAAGCAGGATGAACAGCATGGTGCCGAGGAGGGCCCCGAGGGCGAGGCGGGACTCGAGAAACAGCCACGTCAGCGTGTCCATGGCGGTATTTGACGGCTGCCGGCGGCCCGGCGTCAACCGCGGCGGCCGCGAGCGGGCATTGGTTGCTGCGCGACGTGGATTGCACTACCTTCGCGGGCATGCAACTGGCGGGCAGATTCATCGTGGTGGACGGGCCGGACGGCTCGGGCAAGGGCACCGTGCTCGAGCACCTGGCGGAGCTCGTCGCGGCCGAAGGCGGGCACTGTCGGCGGGCGCGCGACCCCGGCGGCACCGAGATCGGCGACCGCATCCGCCACGTGCTGCTGGACTTCGACCTGTCCGAGATGGCACCACGGTGCGAGACGCTGCTGTTCATGGCCTCGCGGGCACAGCTCGTGAACGAAGTCGTGCGGCCGGCGTTGGACGCAGGCGAGACCGTGCTGTGTGACCGGTTCATCTCGGCGACGTGTGCGTACCAGGGCGCGGTCGGCGTGTCGCTCGCGCAGATCATCGAGCTGGGGCGCCACGCGGTGGATGACCTGTGGCCCGACCTGACGGTGATTCTCGATGTGCCGCCGGAAGTCGGGTTCGAACGGACCGGACGCAAGCCGCACCACGCCACGCGCAAGGGCGATGTGGGGCAGCTCAGCATGTTTGACGGCGCCACGCCCGACGCGATGGAGCGCCGCCCGCTCGATTACCACCGCAAGGTGCGACAGTTGTTCCTGGGATTGGGCGACATCTATCCGAGCCGGGTCGAGGTGGTGGACGCGAGCCGCGATGCGGCGACGGTATGGGCGGAAGTGCAGGAGGTGATGCGGCGTGCGTTTGACTGATGTGCAACATCAGGCGCGGGCGGTCTCGATCCTGCGGCGGTCGCTGGCGAGCGGGCGGATGGCGCACGCCTACCTGTTCGAAGGGCCCGAGGGCGTCGGCAAGGAGCTGACGGCCCGCGCGATGGCGGCCCGGCTGCTGTGCGCGGCGCCATCGCTGGGGCCGGCGGATGATGCGTGTGGAGCCTGCACAGGCTGCCGATTGCTGGCGACGGACAACCATCCGGACTACCACCTGATTCATCGCGGGCTGCACAAACTGCACCCGACCCCGACGATCCGCAACAGCAAGGGGCTGTATCTGGTCGTCGATGTCGTGCGGCATTTCCTCATCGACCCGGCGGGGCTGAAGCCGACCCAGGGGCCGCGGCGCGTATTCGTGATCCGCGACGCCGAGCGCATGAACGAGGAAGCACAGAACGCGCTGCTGAAGACGCTCGAGGAGCCGCCGGGAAACGCGACCCTGCTGCTCGTGACGTCGTCCGCCGCGCGGCTGTTGCCGACGATCCGCTCGCGTTGCCAGCGGGTGCAGTTCGACCTGTTGCCGCGGGCGTTCGTCGCCGAGACGCTGCAGGCGCGGACGGATCTCGCGGCGGCGGACGCGCTGGCCTTGGCGAACCTCTCGGAGGGGCGGCTGGGCGTGGCGCTGGCGTGGCAGCGCGGCGGTCTGCTGGCCCTGTTGCCGCCCGCGGGTGAACAGATCACGGCGCTCGGCGGCGGCGATGTGGAGGCCTTCGGCAAAGGCCTTGTGGACATGGGGGCAGCGCTGGCCCTGGGCATGCGCGCGGCCGACGAGGACGAAGGGGAAGGCGAGGCGGGCGCCGGCAAGGGCAGCGGCGGCAAGAGCGTCGCCACCGACGAGCTGCGCGGTGGCCTCAAGCTGGTGCTGATGCTCGTTGCCGCGCTGTATCGCGAAGCCCTGTTGCTGGCGAGCGGGACGCCGCAGCTCTGCTACCTCGCCGAGGCGCGGGCCCGGGCCGAGCGCCTGGCGGAAACGCACGCGACCGACCAGCTCGAGGCCCGCATCCAGGCGGTGGCGAACGCCGAGCGCATGCTCGACCGCAACGTCGCACCACAGCTGGTCTGCGAGCGGCTGGGGGTGGCCCTGACGGGGGAGGCACCGGTGGTGCGCTGAGGCGGCGCCGGGGAATCAACTGCAATCGTGGTTGGTGTGCTGCTCGATCAGCAGCACAGCCATGCGCCGCGCGACGCGCGCAGCGTCGCCATCATCCGTCACCAGCCGCACGGTGATCGCCCCCTCGACCAGCAGCATGTAGGCCGCGGTGAATGCGTCCACATCGTGCAGCCCGGCGGCCACGGCCCGGCGGCGCACATGCGCGGCGAACGTGTGCTTGTGGGCGGCGGCGGCCTGGTGCGCCGGATCATGCGGCAGTGGAAACTCGGCCGCTGCATTGATGAAGATGCAGCCGCGGAACTCCTCGTCGTTGAACCAGCGATGCAGCACCTCGAAGACGGCATCGAGCTGGCGGCGCGGATCCTGTGGCGCGCTCTCCTCGACCGCGCGCCACCAGTCGGCCGACTCGATCTCGTCGCGCCGCTCGATCACCGCCACGATGAGTTCGTCCTTGCTCTCGAAGTGGTTGTAGAAGGTCGTCTTGGTGAGGCGGGCTTCGGCGAGAATCTGGTCGAGGCCGACCGCGTGAAAACCGTTGCGGTAGAACAGGTCCATCCCCACCTCGATCAGCCGATCACGCGTCGTCGCTACCATCGCCGCTGCCCCATCGTGACCTGTCCGTCGCGCGGCGGCCCGATCGAGCCGCGCGAACTTGACTACAAGTCAACCGCCCATTGACCAGGAGTCAAGTCCCAAGCGCAAAAACGCGGCTACACTTCCCGCGTCGACACGCCGAGGTCGGCGTGCCGGCGGGGGAACCCGCAGGGCCGAAGAACGCTTTACGAAGGGAGACAGCGCAATGACACAATTGGCGACTCAACCACTGGATCAGGTGAAATCCGACGAGTTCGGCGCGAAGATGCTGCAAATGCTCGTGACGGCCACCGTCGCGCCGATGGTCGGCATCGGCCATCGCACCGGGCTGTTCGACACCATGGCCGACATGCCGCCCGCCACGAGTGCCGAAATCGCCGCACAAGCGGATCTGAATGAACGTTATGTGCGCGAGTGGCTCGGGGCGATGGTCACCAGCCGCATCGTGGACTACGACCCCGACGCCAGGACGTATCACCTGCCCCCCGAGCACGCTGCGTGGCTCACGCGGGCGGCCGTGCCGCAGAACCTGGCTTCGGCCATGCAGTGGTCGGGCGTGCTCGCGAGCGTCGAGGACCGCGTCATCGAGTGTTTCCGTCATGGCGGCGGCGTTGACTACTGCCACTATCACCGCTTTCACGACGTGATGGCCGATGAAAGCGCGCAGACCATCGTGTACGGCCTGGTCGAACACATCCTGCCGCTGGTCCCCGGGTTGACCGACCGGCTCGCGGCCGGGATCGACGTGCTCGACATCGGCTGCGGGCTGGGCCGGGCCGCGATCCGCATGGCCGAGGCGTTCCCCAACAGCCGCTTCACCGGCTACGACCTGTGCGAGGACGCGATCGCCGGAGCGCGGGCCGAGGCCGCCCACCGCGGGCTGCGCAACATCCGCTTCGCGGTGCGCGATGCGGCCAGGCTGGCAGACAGCGCCTGCTACGACCTGGTCACGGGTTTCGACGTCGTGCATGACCAGGCGCACCCCGCCGAGGTGCTGGCGAACGTGCACGCGGCCCTGCGGCCCGGCGGCGTGTTCCTGATGCAGGACATCGCAGCGTCGAGCCACGTCGAGAGAAACATCGACAACCCGCTCGGCGCGATGTTCTACTCGATCTCGGCGATGCACTGCATGTCGGTGTCGCTCGCGCAGAACGGCGCCGGCCTCGGTACGGCCTGGGGCGAGGAGCTGGCGCTGGAGATGCTCGCGGCAGCCGGCTTCGGCAACGTGCGCGTCGAGCGCCTGCCGCACGACATCCAGAACAACTACTATCTGATGACGAAGGACTGACCCCCCGACAGCCGCGAACACACACCGGTTCGCGGCCAACGATCGCAACATCGCGCCGGCGCCGGCGGGCCGGGGCCCTACACACCCCAGGTCCGCACGCCGGTCGCCGAGCGGTCCGCGAGCCACCCTCCGCGCCGGCCTACTGCGGGCGCGGACGGTGCTTGCTCTCGGCCAGCTCGACCTCGAGCGTGACCTCCTCGCCCTTGCGCACCACGACCACAGCGACGTGATCACCGACCTTGAATTCCTTGAGCATGCGCATGTAGCCGTAGATGTCCCTGATCTCGGTATCGTTGATCTTCACGATGCGGTCGCCCCGCTTCATCCCCGCCGTATGGGCCGGCAGGCCATCGAGCACCGTATCCACCACCAGCCCGGGCTGCGCCTGCTGCGCGTGGTCGGGGATGATGCCGAATCGCACGTTGGGCCGCTGCGGGCGGGCGGTGTCGGAGTGCCGCCGCGGCTGCAGTGCTTCGGCGTCCTTCTCGTCGTGTTCGGCGGCCGGCTTCTTGAGCATCTCCTCGCGGTCGAGTTTGGTGCTCTGGGCCTGGAAGGTCGGGCCGCTGGTCATGTTGGCAAGCTGGGCGATCACGTCCTGAAACACGCGGAGCACCTGCACCGCCCCGTCAGCGTCGATCTTGTTCCAGTCATCACTGGGGCGGTGGTAATCCTGGTGCACCCCGGTGAAAGGAAACAGGTACGGGATCTCCCGCTGGTAGAACGGGTAATGATCACTGCTGCCGGACACGCCTTCCGGTGCGCGGTATTCGACCTCGACCTTCTCCGCCGCCTGCCGGACGACATCCGCGAGCTCGGCGCCGCTGGTCGTGCCAAACACGCGGAACTTGCCCTGGTCGAAGCGGCCGATCATGTCGAAGTTCACCACGGCGCGAATCTGCTTGACGGCGGCGCCGACCTGCTCGACGAAGTGCCGGCTGCCCAGTAGCCCCATCTCTTCCGCGCTGAATGTCACGAACAGGACGTTGCGCCGCAGGCCAGGCCCGTGTGCCAGCGCGTGGGCCAGCTCGATCACCGCCGCGGTGCCGGACGCGTTGTCGTCGGCGCCGTTATGAATGCGCGGGGTGCGGTCGCTACGGTCGAACGCGCTGCGCATACGGCCCAGGTGGTCATGGTGCGCACCGACGACGATCGTCTCGTCCGTGTCGCCGACCCCGGGCAAACGCCCCACCACGTTCTGCGCCTCAATCCAGTCCGCCGCCAGCCCGGGATGCAGCGTCACCTGCAGCGCCGTGGCTTGCGACAGCGGCTTGCGCTCGCGCTCGAGCTCTTGCTGCAGCTCGGCCATGGGCGGCAGGCCTGCCCGCGCCAGGATCGCCGCGGCCAGCGCGGGCGTGATGTGCACCATCGGCAGATCGAACGTCTGCTTGGACAGCCCCCGCTCGAAATCGAACAGCCCGTCCGGCGCGTCCTCGCGCGGCGGGTTCACGATCAGCAGCGCCTTGGCGCCGCGCCGCGCTGCCACCCGCGCCTTCTTGTAGAACAGGGCGTGCTCGGACGGCACGCGACCACCAAACGCGGCGTCCTCGTCCTCGGCCCGCGGCTCATAACGGAAGACCAGCAGGACGTGGCCGTTGGGGTCAAAGGCCGCGTAGTCGTTGTAGTCATACTCGTCAGCGGCGATCCCGAACCCCGCGAACGCGAGCGGCCCGTCGACCCGCGCCGTCTCCGAAAAGGGCAGCGGAATCCAATCCTGCTTTACCTGCATCGCGTGCTCGACGCCCGCGATCTCGAGACGGGCATCGGCGTCGACGATCTTCTTTCCGTTCCAGACGCGGAACGCCTGGAACCACGTGCCATCGTCGCCCGCGGGCTTCAGGCCGGCCTTCGCGAACTGGTCGGCAATGTACTGGGCAGCGCGTTCAATCCCGGGCGTCCCGGGCCGCCGGCCGCCAAGCTCGTCGCTGGCGAGAAACTTCACGTGCTCCAGGTACGCGGCGGCGGAAAACGGGGTCTCCGCCGCCCGGCTCGGCGGCGCCCACGACGCCCACCCCGCGACCAGGCCCAATGACATCAGACGAATCGCGCGAACGAACATACGAAATCTCCGTCGGAGAGGTATTTCGGCTCGCTCAGAGTGTAGCCGAATCCGCCATTCCGCCCAAGCACGGTCCGGTCGCCGCGCTTTCACCCCGCGACGACATCGGGTACGACGTACAATGCAGGCGCACGACGCAAGATCGAGCGAGCCCGAGCACCATGAACATCCCTGCCCTCGATGACACCATCGTCGCCGTCGCGACCGGCTGGGAACCGGCGCCGCTGGGCATCGTTCGGCTGTCCGGCCCGGCCAGCTTCGCGCTCGTGGCGCAGCTGGGCGCCATCATGCCTGGGCAGTGCCCGCACTGGTCACCAGCCGAACTGGAGATCCTCGCGGGGACCCGGCTGCACGCACTGGTCTACTGGTTTCGCGCGCCGCGCAGCTACACCGGCCAGAACGTGGTCGAGGTCCACACGGCCGGCAGTCTGCCGTTACTGCGGGAACTGTGCCGCCAGTTGATCGCTGCCGGGGCGCGCCGCGCCCTGCCAGGCGAGTTCACGGCGCGGGCGTTCATCAACGGCCGACTCGACGCCGCGCAGGTTGCCGACGTACTCGCGCTCATGCGCGCCCAGGATCAGGCCAGCCTCCAGACCGCCGCCCGCCACGCGCGCGGCCAGACCCAAGCGGCAATCGCGCAGACCGCCGAACAGCTCGTCGACCTGCTCGCGCGCGTCGAAGCGGGCATCGACTTCGTCGAGGAAGAGGACGTCCGGTTCATCTCGGCGGCCGAAACCGTCGCGCAGATTGACGAGCTGATGGCGCGCCTGCGCGCCGCGCAATCCGCCGCCCCGACCCGACACGAAACACCGCACATTGCCCTCGCCGGTCTGCCGAACGCCGGCAAGAGCACGTTGTTCAACGCCCTGCTCGGCTATGAGCGCGCCCTGGTCTCGCCGGTGCTGGGAACGACCCGGGACGTGCTGTCGGCCGAGTTGCTGCTTGACGGTCGCGCGGTGGTGCTGCAGGACGCGGCCGGCCTGGGCGCAGCCCCCGACGAACTCGAACTGGCCACCCACCTCGCCGCCGAAGAAGCTATGGCCCAGGCCGACGTGGTGCTGTGGGTGCACGCCGCCGACCAGGGCTGGCAGCCGCGCGAGACCAGCGTCTGCGAACGACTCGCCGGCGAGCGGCGCGTGCTGGTGCGCAGCAAGGTGGATCTGGGCGCGCCGGCGCCTGCAGACCCGCCGCTGCCCTTCGCCGCGGAGGTCGCGGTCAGTGCGCTGCGAGAAGAGGGGCTCAGTGCGCTGCGTGAAATAATCAACCAGCGGCTGGCGACGGTAGGCACCGCCGAACCGGGTGGCAGCGACGTTGACGCGGCGCTCGGGGCTTTGGAGCGCGCACGAGCTCTGGCAGCCGAAGGCGGGCCGAATCTCGCGGCGCCGGAACTTGTGGCCCTGGAGTTGCGTGCCGCTCACGAGGTGCTGGCCGAAATCGGGGCGCCCCCGGTGGACGAGCAGCTGCTCGGGCGGATTTTCGCAGAGTTCTGCGTGGGGAAGTAACCGCTCCCGATACCGAATTCTGTCGCCGTGCGCGATTGCAGCGCCATGCGCCACTGGCACTTTTTCGCATCCCGGATGTGAACTGCGCGGCCAGCTGGACGTAAACCATGGTGAGATCGGGAATTAGGCGGCATACAAAAAACCGCCGCGCCGGCTGGCGAAACCGAAGTTTGTTAATGTTTTCGGTTCCGATTCCCGATGGTATGGGTAGCGAGCAAATGAAGACCGGACAGGTCTGACGTGGCTCGCCCGAAGAAGATCATAAAGGAGGAGCCTCTTACCGGGGCCGCGAGTCGGCGCCCAGCAGTACCTGGCTTCTTTCCCCTCCGGAGAGCACCGGGACGCCTTCGGGCACCTGGTGCCCTCTTTTTTTGCGCGCATCGCGCCACACCAACAACAACCGCGGGCCAGGGCACGCCGCGCTGCTGACGATCGACGGCTGGCGTGGCGGGCTGCGCAGCGGCAGAATGCGGCAAAGGGGCACTTTGGCGCGTGGCCTGCCCGGACCACCTCGTTTCCCCGAGACCGTGAGAAGGGGCCGAACGATGACCCTGTTGCTGTTCTACGCCTTCCTGGCGCTGGGTGTCTCCTTTCTGTGCTCACTGCTCGAAGCGAGCCTGCTCAGCCTGCCCCGCAGCCGCGTCGAGTCGCTCGTCGAACAAGGCTCGAGCGCGGGCCGCCTGATGAAATCGCTCAAGGACAACATCGACCGCCCGCTCGCCGCCATCCTCACCCTCAACACCGTCGCGCACACCGTCGGCGCCGCGGGGGTCGGCGCGCAGGCAGCGGTCGCGTTCGGCGACATGGCGGTCGGCGTGGCCAGTGCGATCATGACCTTGGCCATCCTCGTCTTCAGCGAGATCATCCCCAAGACGCTCGGCGCCGTGCATGCCAACTCGCTCGTTGCGGCGACCGCGTGGCTCACGCAAGGTGCCATCATCGCGTGCTACCCCGTGATCGTGGCGCTCGAATGGGTCAACCGCCTCATCGCCTACCAGCGCCACCGCGATCGCATCAGCCGCCTCGAAGTCCTCGCCACCATCCGTCTCGGCCGCGAGGGCGGCTCGCTGGCCGATCGCGAGCACCGCATCATCACGAACCTGATGACGCTGTCCGGCGTGCGGCTTTCGCAGATCCTCACGCCACGCACCGTCCTGTTCACACTACCGGCCAGCATGACCGTCCGCGAAGCCGCCGACTTGCAGCCGCCGATTCGCTTCGCGCGCATCCCCCTCCACGGTGAATCCACCGACGACATCGTCGGCTACGTGCCGCGCTACGACATCCACAAGGCGGCGTCGGCGGGCGATACCAGCACCGCGCTGCAGCAGTTCGCGCGCCCGATGATCGCCCTGCCCGAGCTCGCCTCCGCCGGCGACGCGCTCGAGCAGTTGCTCGGCGCCGGCGAGCACATCGCGCTGGTCGTCGACGAGCACGGCGGCGTCGAGGGGATCGTGACGCTCGAGGACGTGCTCGAGACCCTGCTGGGACAGGAAATCGTCGACGAGACCGACCCGGTCACGGACATGCAGGCCCTGGCCCGGCGGCGCGCGGCGCGGCGCGGGCGGTAGGCGGGCGGCCCGCGCCGCGCAAGCCGATGCTCCACTCGGTTTTATCGCGGACCATCAAGCAGCTGACCGGCGCTGTCGGGCCGCCAGGGCCTGCCCGGAAGCGATTACGGAGTTTTCGTGGTCACCCACGGAAGTCTGTGTTATCCTTTACGGTAGCAATTCGTATGGTTTGACGGGGGACGGTCGACACGACGGTCGGCAGGAGGCCACAACATGGCGACCAAGGACAGGCTCCATCCGGAATCACCCATCGCAGACGAGCAGATGATCCGCAAGGTGTACGAGGCACTCGAAACGTGCCCGGACGTCGACGCATCACGCGTCGTCGTCATGGCGCAGGGCGGACACCTGACGCTCGAGGGCAACGTCGACATGTTCTGGCAGCGCAGTTGCGTCGAGTACATCGCGCAGCGCCAGCCCGGCGTCGACGTCGTCGAGAACCACCTCACCGTGGTCCCCACCGAGAGTGTGGATGACGAGCAGCTCGCGAGCCAGATCGTCAGCGCCATCACGCGCGAGGCCAAGTGCAACGTCGAAGACGTCCACATCAAGGTCTGCAACGGTGTCGTCACGCTTTGCGGTACGGTGCCGGACGAGGCCGTGCGGCAATCCCTCGAGACCCCGGTGCATCGGATGAATGGCGTCACCGATATCGTCAACCACATGATCGTGGGCGAACATACCTCCGGTCACCAGACGCCGGCCTGAGAGCACGACCACGGCTCGTCTGCCGGCTGGCGCTGCTCCAGCCGGCACCGGGGGCGGCGGTCGTGCCGCTGGCCGCGACGGGACGGAACCGCTACGCTGCGCGGTGAATCCCCTGCTCGGAGTCTCTCATGGCGGCGCGGGAAGCCGACGACCTCCATCACGCCGGCACGCGGCCACAGGCGGACGGCGGCCACGACCCCCTCGCCGACGCGCTGCGCCGCTCGCAGGAAGAGCATCGCATCGTCCTCAGCAGCATTTCCGACGCCGTCTTCATCACCGATGACGTCGGCCGCTTCACGTTCATCTGCCCCAACGTGGACGTGATCTTCGGCTACTCCTACGAGGAAGTGCAGGAGCTGGGCGAGATCCGCCGGCTGATCGGTGACCCGCCGCTGGACGAGCAGGAGCTGCGGGCATCAGGCGAGATCTACAACGTCGAGCACACCATCATCAACAAGCACGCCCAGCAGCGCATCCTGCTGATCAACGTCAAGCGCGTGGCCATCCGCGACGGCACGCGCCTGTACACCTGCCGCGACATCACCAAGCGCAAGGAAATGGAGGAATCGCTCGAGGAATACCGCGCACAGCTCGCCCACGCGACCCGCGTCAGCACGGTGGGCGTGCTGTCGTCGGGCCTGGCGCATGAGCTCAACCAGCCGCTGTCGGCGATCGCGAACTACGCCAGTGCCTGCGTGCGACGCATCGAGCGCGGCGTTGACCGGACCGACGAGCTGCGGGCCCAGCTCAAGCAGATCACCGACCAGGCGCACCGGGCCGCCGACATCGTGCAGCGCTTGCGCGCCTTCGCACGCAAGCGACCGACACACCGCGTGGTGACCGAACCGTGCCGCATCGTGCAGGACGCGCTGGCCTTGGTCGAACCCAGCGTCCGCCGCCAGGCCATCGAGATCCGCACCGAGCTCGCCACCGACCTGCCGCCGCTGGAAGTGGATGAGCTCGGCATTCAGCAGGTCCTGATCAACCTGATCCGCAACGCCACCGAAGCGTTGCGGCGCAGCGACCAGAGCCGGGGCGAGATCGCCGTCAGCGTGCGGCGCAGCGATGGGGATGCGGTCGAGTTCGCCGTGTCGGACAACGGCCCGGGCCTGCCGTCCGAAGTGCTCGAGCGCGTTTTCGACGCCTTCTATACGACGCGCAGCGACGGCATGGGACTGGGCCTGTCAATCAGCCGCGCCATCATCGATGCCCATGACGGCCGGCTGTGGGCTGCCCGCGAGAACGGCCGCGGTGCGACGTTCTACTTCCGGTTACCCACGGCGGCGTCGCGCGGTACACTGCAGGCGTAGCGCGCGGCGCCCGCCACAGCGTTGCGGCGCATCGCCGCACCATGCAGCGCGAGGAGACACGATGGAGACCACGGCCATGCAAACCGACACTGTCTTTGTGGTCGACGACGACGAAGCGGTCCGTGAATCGCTGCGCATGCTGGTGGAATCGGTCGGCTACCCGGTGATGGGATTCGAATCCGCCACCGCGTTTCTCGAGGCGTATGAAGAGGACTGGCGCGGCTGCCTCGTGCTCGATGTGCGCATGCGCGGCATGAGCGGCATGGAGCTGCAGCAGGAATTGCTGCGGCGCAACATCGCGCTGCCGATCATCATGGTCACCGGACACGGCGATATCCCGATGGCGGTGCGTGCCATGCAGGCCGGCGCCGTCGATTTCATCGAGAAACCCTATCGCGACCAGGTGCTGCTCGACCGCATCCAGCAGGCCATCGAGCTGAGCACCCGCCAGCGCAAGCTGCAGGAGAAGCAGGACGCTGTCCGCGACCGCCTCGAACGCCTGTCGCCACGCGAACACGAAGTGCTGGACCTCGTGGTGGCGGGACGCACCAACAAGGAAGCCGCGGCCCAACTGGGCATCAGCGTGCGGGCGATCGAGTCGCACCGGGCCCGGGTGATGGAGCGCATGGGCGCCGACAGCGTCGCCCAGCTCGTCCAGATGATCGTGGTCGTCCGCGATGACCAGGAAGAGTAACACACCCGCCCGGCCCCCGGGGCCGTCCAGCCCGCCCGCGAACCAAGCCGATATAATCCCGGGAGGAATCCGCGCCCGGGGCCGTCCCCGAAATCGGTAACAACGAGGATCCGAGCGTGATCGACCGCCAGACCGTCTACGAAGGCCGCCGCATCAGCGTCCAGCGCTGTCAGACCGCCGTCCGCGGCGTCACGCAGCACTGGGACGTCGTCCGGCACCCCTGCGCGGTCACGATCCTGCCCCTGCTGCCCGGCGACGAGATCGTCCTCATCCACAACACCCGCATCGCCGTCGCGGAAGAGCTGCTGGAAGCCCCCGCCGGCTGCATCGACGCGGGCGAGGCCCCCGACGTCGCGGCCGCCCGTGAGCTGGCCGAGGAAACCGGCTACCGCGCCGGAACGCTCGCCCCGCTGTGCACGTTCTACACCTCGCCGGGCATCATGACCGAGAAGATGTACGCGTTCATCGCGACCGGACTGACGCCCGGCGCGACCGCCCACGAATCCGACGAGCAGATCCGCGTCACGACCATGCCGCTGGACGCCGCCCTGGACGGCATCCGCACCGGCCGCATCATCGATGCCAAGACCATCGTGGCCCTGCTCCACTACGACCGCTTCGTCCGCCATGCTGGAGACGCCGAATGAACTTCCTCGCGGGCTCGATCCCCGTCGGACGCCTGTTCGATATCAACATCCGCATCCACATCCTGTTCGTCATCTTCATCGCCTGGCGACTGCTCAGCGCCGGTGGCGACTGGCCCGCGCACGCGCTCTTCCTCGCGTTGCTCTTCGGGATCGTGCTCCTGCACGAGTTCGGCCACTGCTTCGGCGCGCGCTCCGTCGGCGGCGACGCCGAGAACATCATGATGTGGCCCCTCGGCGGCCTGGCCTACGCCCATGCCCCGATGCGCCCCTGGCCGCAGTTCGTCACGGTCGCGGCCGGGCCGCTGGTCAATCTCGTCTTCGTGATCACCAGCGGCGCCATCATTCTCGTCTACACCCAACAGCCCGGACTGGTGTTCTTCAATCCCTTCGGCGGTCTCTACCTCTTGCCGATCGATCACTGGATCGTCGCCGTCTGGATCTTCTACCAGGTCAACCTGCTGTTGCTCGCGTTCAACCTGCTGCCGATCTACCCCCTCGATGGCGGCCAACTCTTTCACGCCATCATCTGGCCGTTCGTCGGTCTGCAACGCGCCACCATCATTGCCTGCCAGGTCGGTCTCGTCGGCTGCGGCCTGCTCGTGTTCTGGAGTGTTGTCGGCGGCGGCGGGCAGATGCTCATCTTCATCGCCATCTTTGGCGGCTTCACCTGCTGGCAGCGCCTCCAGGCCGCCCAGTACGGCATGCTGGCCGAAGACCCCGTCTTCACGCCCACCTACGATTACCGCCGCGCCGACCGCGGCAGCTTCTGGTCCCGCATCTTCAAGACCGGCGGCGGCCGGCGGCGTGCCACCACACCACGCCAGGTGAACCCCAACCCCGGTGCCTGGGAGAAGCGCCAGCAGGCCGAAGAGAACGAGGAAGCCGAGCTCGATCGGCTGCTCAAGAAGGTCCATGAGCAGGGCGTGCAGAGCCTGTCCTACGTCGAGCGCCAGAAGCTCGAGCGCATCAGCCGCCAGCGCCAGCAGCGAGAAACCGAGTTCCAGCGCGACACGCGCCTCTGAAGCGTTACAAGGTAACAGAGTAACCGGGTCACAAGGGCGCGCCGTCGGTGCGTGCTTCAGCACATGCGCAGGTCAGGCCACTGGGGAGGTCCAACGCTGCCAGTCCTGTCCGGCTGAGCGCTGGCGGCTGATCACTCTCTTCCACCAACGACTGAAAACTGACGACTGCTGACTCTCAACCGTCCACTGATCATTGATGATTGCTCATTGGCAATCGCTCATTGCCCTTGTGCACGCTGCATCTCGTCCACGAACGCCGACGGATGGTTCGCCCACTTCTCCGCCTCCAGCGGTGACACCAGCCCGCTGCGCACCAGCAGCGCCAGCGAGCGCTCCAGCGTCATCATCCGCTCTTCCGGCACGTCCTTCGTGCGGCTCTGGAGCAGCGAGTAGATCTGTTCGACCTTGCCGAGCCGAATGAGGTTGGCCAGGCCGTAGGTGTTGTTGAGGATCTCCATCGCCACCACCCGGCCGTTGCCGTCGGCCCGCGGAATGAGCTTCTGCGAAAGGATGTGGCTCAGCCCCAGTGACAACTGGCTCGCCACCTCGTCCTGCTGACTTGGGGGGAACATGTCGAGGATGCGGGTCACCGTGCCACGCACGTCGCGTGTGTGCAGGGTCGAGAACACGAGGTGGCCGGTCTCGGCGGCGGTCAGCGTCCACATGGTCGAATCACGGTCGCGCATCTCGCCGACGAAGATGACGTCGGGGTCCTCGCGCAGGCAGTCGCGCAGGCCGCGCTCGTAGCTCGGGACGTCGCGGCCGACCTCGCGCTGCGAGATCATCGCCATCTTGCTCGTCAAACGGTACTCGATCGGATCCTCCAGCGTGATGATGCGGCACGGCTTGGAAGCGGCGATGCGGTTGATCAGCGCGGCGATGGTCGTCGACTTGCCGGCGCCGGTGATGCCCGTGACCATGACCAACCCGAATTGGCGCCGCACGATGTCCTGCCACACGTTGTTGGGAAAGCCGATCTCCTCGACCTCGGGTGGGGATTCCTCCAGCGCCCGCACCGCAATGACCAGCCCGTCGTTGTCGCGGAAGGTGTTGAGCCGGAACTGCATTCGTTCCGTGATGTACGACGTGTCGACCGAGCCGCTTTCCTGGAGACGCTGCCAGTCGCCGTCGGCCAGAATGCTCCGCGCCAGCTTCTCCATTGTGGCCGCGTCCAGCGGCGTGCCCTTGAGGCGCTGGAGGTTGCCGTCGACACGGTAGATCGGCGGGCACTTGACCTTCAGGTGCAGGTCCGACACGCGCATGGACCCGCGCTGTCCGAAGTACTCCAGCAGTTCCTTCATGCTCAGCTTGCGATCCTCGCCGATCGCGTAGACCTTGGCATCGATTGTCGGCTTGTCGGCCATCAGTATCCGCCCTTGCTTACGGGGTCACGCGCCGCACCATTCGCACGTTCGCACCTTCCCAGATTCCCGCGCTGATAACACGCCTCGCAGCGCCGCACGCCGCTGGGAAAATGATACACGTCCTCGCTCGCCCGACCGCACGCGCCGCAAATGCCACGGGTCCGGGGCCACGGTGCGCTCTCCAGCACGGCCCGTTGCCGCTGGCGTCGCCAGACCAACAGGCTGATCCCCGTCCACCCGACGATCAGCACCACGAACAGCAACACCGCCACCAGCAGGATGCCGATGAGCAGAAAAACGTTCTGGCCGAACAGCGACAGGTTGGGCGCCATCGTCGATCTCCTGTTTATATATTAACACAAACGCCCGGCCGCCGCCACCCTGTTCCCCGCGGCGGCCCCAATCCGCTAAACTCCGTAACCGGCTGATTGCTGATGGCTGAGAGCTGCCCTCGACTGGCAACTGAAGACGCATGACTGAGAACTCCGTCACCCTGGCCGCCCAACGCCTCGCCGGCGCGACCCGCGTCTGCGTCTCCACCGGCGCGGGAATGTCCGTCGAGTCCGGCCTGGACACCTTCCGCGGCGAGGACGGCCTGTGGTCCAAGGTGCGGATCGAGGATTTTGCCACGCCGGAGGCCTTCCAACGCGACCCGGTGAAGGTTTGGGAGTGGTACCGGTATCGCCGGAACAAGCTGCGCCAGATCGAGCCGCACAACGGCCACCGCGTCCTGGCCACCTGGGAGGAACGGGTCGACGACTTCACGCTGGTGACGCAGAACATCGACGGGCTGCACCATCGGGCAGGATCGCAGCACGTGCTCGAGCTCCACGGCCGGCTCGACAGCGCCCGCTGCACGTATTGCGACTATCGCGCGCAGGGGCTCGATGACTTGGGGCCCGATCCGGCCTGCCCGGTGTGCCAGAAACGCCTGCGGCCGGATGTCGTCTGGTTCGGCGAGCAACTCCCCATGGACGCCCTCGACGCCGCCTTCCAGGCCGCCCAGCGCTGTGAAGTCTTCGTGCTGATCGGCACCAGTGGCGTCGTCCAGCCGGCGGCTTCGCTGGCGGACATGGCCAAGGCCCTCGGCGGGCAGGTGATCGAGGTCAATCCGAACCCGAGCGAGCTGTCGGTGCTGGCCGATGTCAGCGTCCGCGCTGGTTGCCGGGATGCCCTCACCGCCATCGACGAAGCCTGGCGGCGGCTCGCCTCCTGATCCCCAGCCACGCCGACGGGCTCCCCGCACCGGCGCAGCACTGCGCCGGCGGTCGCGATTATCGGCCGACGTGCCGGCTGAACCCGAATTTACGATCAAGTGTAGCCTAAACTTAATTGCAATGATATGATTAAGAATACATGAGGAGGCCGACCTGCCGATAGACTCTGTCGGCGGCCGGGCCGCCTTGCCAAGAGCATCAAACGACGGACAGCCCCGGCACGCGTCCGCCAGCCGCAAGACCGCGGTGTGGCGTCGATGCCCCGGCGGCCCTGTCCGTCACAGGAGTTTGTGTGATGCGTCGACATTACCAACCTGGCGACTGGGTCGTTTATCGCAAGGTCAAGCACGGACCGCACCCGGCCCCCGACGCCAGCGAGGTCATCCCCGCACGTCAGGGCGACGACTACACCTTCGCCGTTCACAAGTATCGCCGCGTCCTGGCTGTAACCGACAACACCGTCGTCCTGCAGACGCGTCGCGGCCGGCAACGGGCGGTGAAGGCCGACGACCCCAATCTTCGCCGTGCCCACTGGTGGGAGCGCCTGCTGCACCGCGACGAGTTCCCGCCGGAAGAGTTGTTCGCCCAGCAGTTCGCCAACAACTGAAACCCGCGCAGTCGTGCCCTACCCGGGCAGCGCTTCATTGCTGAACCCCGCCCGCACGGGCGGCGGACAACCCCACTCCCGCTACGCAGGCCGGTCGCGTGCAGGCCGCGTCCGCCACAGCTTCCCATTCGCCATTACAAATTCGCTATTCACCAGATCCCCTCGCATTGACCCCACAACCGGCCTCTGTTCTACTGCTGACGGCTCGGGTGCGAACCCACATCCAAAAAGGGGAACACAATGAACACGTATCGCGTCAAGGCCGCGACGGCCGCGCTCGCGCTTCTTGCGCTGCCACTTCTCATGCTGGCCGGCTGCCCGACCCAGAACGACCAGGACGGCGACGGCGTCCTGAACGACAGCGACAACTGTCCCGCCACCACCAACCAGGATCAGACCGACAGCGACGGCGATGGTGTGGGTGACGCCTGTGACAACTGTCCCAACCACGCCAACACCGACCAGGCCGACGTCGACAGCGACGGCACCGGTGACGTCTGCGAAATGCCCCCGATTGCGTTCACCTCCGACCGCGACGGCAAT
Organism: uncultured Planctomycetales bacterium; assembly: GCA_964448675.1. GTDB lineage: Bacteria > Planctomycetota > Phycisphaerae > UBA1845 > Fen-1342 > CAYUZU01. The sequence goes on along the minus strand of CAYUZU010000024.1, from coordinate 1,643 downwards.
GAAGAAATCTACATCATGGAATGGGACGGCAGCGGGCAGACGCGGCTGACCAACCGCGAAGAGGACGACTACGACCCGTCATTCAGTCCGGATGGCCAGCGGATCGTGTACACCGCCCGCGAACCGTTCGAAGGCGACATCTACATCATGGACATCGACGGCAGCAACAAGACGCAGCTCACCACCGACCCGGGCATCGACAGCATGCCGCTGTTTACGCCCGATGGTACACGCATCGTCTATACGTCAGAGCGCGATGGCTACGACGGCGACATCTACATCATGAACGCCGACGGGTCGAACATCGTCGCCCTGACCGACAACCCGGAGGACGACTGGGCGACCTCGATCAGCCCGGACGGTACGCGCATCGCCTTCGTTTCGCGTCGCGACGGCAACGAAGAGATCTACGTCATGAACATCGACGGCAGCAACCAGACCCGGCTCACCAACGACCCCGAGTGGGATGCCGACCCCGCCTTCAGCCCCGACGGCACGCAGATCGTCTTCCGATCGGACCGCACCGGTGACGCCGAGATCTACCTTATGGCCAGCGACGGCTCCAATCTGACGCGGCTCACCAACCGCGCGGGCTACGACGGCAATTGCCGGTTCAGCCCCGACGGGATGTACATCGTCTACGCCACACGACGTGGCGACGTGCTCCTTCAGCCGCTCGGACACCACTCCAGGGCTGTTTTGACCTAAACCCTTGACCTAAACCCGATGCCGACCTATACTCCTCCTGATTGCCTGAAATCGGTTTCGGGGAGCTTCCAGACAACATGGCTCGACCACGCGTTTACGTCAACGAGTACGGCAAGCCCGTAAAAACGAATACGGGCGTCAGCTACAACAAGGTACGCCACCGCTTCTACATTATTCGGGAAGGCGGGAAGCGGCAAGAGTTCAAAACCTGGCAAGAGGCACGGGCAGCATACCAGGGCCAGCAAGCCCCCGGTCGGAAGATGGTGGCGGTCGAGGACACCCAGCCGCTCGGGGAGATACTGCCGCGTATTCGCTTTGGCCCGATTCCCGACCCCGAACTTCCACCGGGCCCGAAGCTGCCGCCGGATTGGAAGCCCAAGCGGTACAAGTACTACGCAGAAGATGACATCCTCGGGTACGTCAAGCAGCAGCTGCAGGAAGACAAAGCAGGCCTCGCTGAACGGACAGGAGTCCCTGGCCTGGCTCGTTTGGACGCACGAGGGTTGCCGCCGGGCGGGCCTCGTTTGTCCCACGTGATCAGCGAATGGGAAAAGGCGAAGCTTAACGGCAATGGTAAGGCAATCACGCCACACATTACGGAAACGAAACGCTTGTGGGGGCAGTTCGTCAAGCAGGTCGGCAATGTCCACGTGCAAACACTGTGCCCGGCTCATTTCCGAGCATTTGAGGACTGGCTCCGGAAGGAAGGTGCCAAGTACAGCGGCAGGTGGCAGAACACGCGCGTCAAGGCGGTCAAGACCGTGCTCAAGTTCGTGCGACGGCGTTTTCCCGACTGGCCGTGGCCCGAGGGCGTGCTCGAATGGGCGGATGGGCTTGAGATGCAGTCGTACAAGGCGAAACAGTCGAATCGTGCGCCGATTGTCACCGATCACTTGAGAACCGGCCAGTGATAATCGGTTCAAAACCGGCCACGT
>CAYUZU010000023.1:0-81691 GCA_964448675.1 uncultured Planctomycetales bacterium | reverse complement strand
CCTAGGATATCAGGTTCTCATCCTGGAGACCGGGGTTCGAGTCCCCGTGGGGGCGATAATGACCCTCGCCATGACAAGTGGCGGGGGTCTTCCCATATGTGCGGCCGGGTCGGGTTCGGGCGAATTTCGACGGCCGGCGCGCGACGTGGGCAATAGCGGCAGCCGAAACGGGAAGAGGCGGCGCCCGCCAATCTCGTGGTGAGCGCCGCCTGCCGGATCTGTCATCTGCGTGAAGCGTCGTCTCGCTCGGTTCAGACCCGGCGACGCATCAAAGCCAGTCCACCGAGTACAAGCAGCGCGAGGCTGCCGGGCTCGGGAACGATAGTCAGATCGCCCAGCAACGAGACACCCCCGTCATTAAACTCCAGGCGGCCCGATGGTGACGCAATATCCTGAAACTGCGGCGTCCCGCCAAAGACTTGCGAAAGCGGATCGCCTGCCGTTCCGGGTTGAATATCCTGAATGCCCGCCAGGGGCAGGCTCATCTGGAAGCCATCGAAGGAAAAGCCGGCCGCGTCCGGAAAGCCGGTTCCGCCTGCGACGATGCTCACAAACTCACTGCTATGGTTGGCGAAGAACCTGTCGATCGGCGAGAGAGCAAAGGTGCCGCTCGACGGGTCCCACGAGCCGGCGTTGCCCGCATCGCGGGTCAGCGAAAAGCTGGTAATGGCATTGCCGAATACGGTCGAGTTTCCGGTCACACCGGTCGCGGGTGAGTTCGTGTCGAGGGTGAAGCTGAAATAGAACACATCGCCCGGTTCGATATCGGGCTGGCCCCCTGTAGCGTAACTGCGGACCGTGTAGCTGCCGTTGTAGCTGGCTGCGCTCGCGGAAGTTGAAAAAGCAGCCAGCGACAGCATGGCGATGCTCGCTACGAGTCTGAGACGATTGCTTCTCATTGGTTGTCTCCTGAGACGCTCGATAGAGCGTGTCATGTTCTCTCAAGGAATCGACCGCAGCGTGTGCTGCGGTGGTGACCACGTTGCGCTCAACAGATTCGACATGGTCGCTCGCTACCGCCGACGCAGCAGCGTCAGCCCGCCGAGCGCGAGCAGCGCGGCGGCGGTGGGTTCGGGGATGACCGCGAGGGTGTATTGGCCCGGCACGTCGGGGGAGAAGGCGCCGACTTCTTGCGGATCGTCAAAAGGCGGCGCGTAATCAGGCGTGTTCAAGGCGAAGACCTGGCTGCCCTCGTCGTCGTTCTGGATCGAGAATCGAACGAAGTCATTCGTCTCTGCGAGATTTCCGGCGATGCGGAACAACTGTTCATCTACGACGTCTTCCACGAGGTCAAAGTAGAGTTCGGTGGGTGTCGCGGTGAGTGCGAGTCCGCTGACTTCCAGGTCAGAGTTGCTCGGCGTCAGGACGGTCGGTCCCGGGTAGACCGAGCCGGTGAAGGTGAGGCTGTAGTCCGTGATATTGCTCGCGTCCAGGGTCCCGAGTTGGTTCACGGTGATCGGGCCGGTGATCGTGATGGCGCCTCCAGAGGAACCGCCTTCACCACCGCCGGTGGGGATGGTCTGATCGAAGAAATAGGTCGTCGACGCGGTCGCCGCGGTGGTGAACAGGCCAGCGATGAGCGTAGCCGCGATGAGCTTGTAACGTTGCATGTTGAGGGCCTCCATTGGGTGTTGAGTGGCTTAGGAATTCCGCCGCCGTCGCCGCATCATCGCCAGGCCGCCCAGGCCGAGCAGGGCGGCGGTGGTGGGTTCGGGGATGATGCTGATGGTGAGCGTGTCGGGCGTCAGGAACTCGTTGTCACTCAGGTTATTCCACTCGATCAGGCCGTCACCAGAGGTCACCGCGTAGGTGCCCACCGGGAGCAGATCGGAGAGCGAAGCCGCCGTAGACGGATCGCCAAAGGCGAAAGGCAGTACCCCGTTCACATCGAGGGTTTCGATGACATTGCCGTTGAACGTCAGGCCGATGTTGCTGTCTTCGGCTGCCGCGTAGATCTGCAGATACGTGCCCGGACCGCCGGCGTTTTGCGCTGCGAATACATAGAAGTAGGGATCGAAGTTCGTGCTTGTCGGGTAGGCGAAAGTGCCGCCGAGGGTGTCGCTGGTCACGTCGGTGACGATCTGGGTCTGTCCTAATGTTTCGGTGGCGACAAAGACGGACGTACCGAAGTCGTTCCAGTCGTACGTGTTGTCGCCATTCTGCGCGTCGGTGACGGTGAAAGCGACCGAGAAGGGGTCGTTGTTGCTGTCAACGCCGGACCACTCGAGCAGCAGCGGCTGGCTGGCGAAGGCGGGCGTGGCGACGAGGGTGATGGCGAGGATGGTCGAAGCGATGATCTTCATGGTGATTGTCTCTTTCGCTAAGGGGTCTTGCCTGGTCAGTAATGATCCGTGGGACGATCAACTCACGCCCGCCGGCGGCGGATCAACGCGAGCCCGCCGAGGCCCAGCAGCGCGGCGGTGGTGGGCTCGGGAATCTGGCTCAGGTCGTAGAGGGCCAGACCCGTGCGGCCGTCGGCGAGGCCGAACTGGATGAGCAGGTCGTTGTCGTTCATCCCTGCCAGCGTGAAGCCGGTGAGCGTGCTGCCGAGGAAGTCGTCGCCCTGCCGGGCAAGAAACACCGTGCCGAGGCTGGGGTCGTAGACCTGCAGGCTCGAAACATCGTCGAATGTCAGGGCGTTGAAGCCCGGCGTGAAGCGATCGAAGGCAGTGAAGGCGACCTGTCCGAGGTCGTTGGCGATGGCACTGGTCACGACGGCGAGTTCGCCCAGCCCGTCTGAAGAAGCCGTGCCGGAGCGGGCGATGACATCCAGGGACGAGCCATCAAAGAACATCAGGCCGTCGGTATCGCCGGTGTCGAACTGCGGGACCGGCAGGTTGTCGCTGCCGGCCGGCCGGGGCGTGTTGGTGAAGGTCGTGCCGACCAGGGCCCGCCCCGCGTCGTCGAAGCCGTAGCCCTCGATGCCGCCGAGGTCGCCCACGCCGTCGGGCGAGGCGTCGCCGGTGCGGGCGACGACGTTGAACGAGCTGCCGCCGTCGGGCGTGGTCAGGACGATGTTTTCATCGTTGCCGCTGTTGGTGTTGGTGACGATGGCGTTGAACATCGCGACGCCGCTGTTGTTCAGGCCGACGGCCCCGTCGAACCGCAGCAGGTTGCCATTCATGTCGGGCGAGGGGTCGCCGGAGCGGGCGATCTTGGTACCGTTGCCGGTGGTTCCGTCATACAGGAAGATCCCGCGACCGGCGTCGGTAACGTCACCGCCGAGGCCTTGCGATCGGATGACGACCTGCCCGGCATCGTTGATTGCTTCGGGGAAGATGCCGCCGAAGGCGCCGTCAAAGGCGTCCGTTCCGCCCGGTGCGATGTCGCCGGGCCGGGCGATGTAGCCGTAAGTCGTGCCGACGGTGTCGCTCAGGATGGCGGACACGCCATCGTTTCCGCCCGGCGGGGTGCCAACGTCGAGATTGACGGCAACCCGGCCGGTGCCGTTGATGATTGGGCGCTGGTTGCCGATGAACTCCGCCGTTCCACCGCCGACGGCGGGCTCGCCCGTCTGAACGATCTTCTGAAGCGACGAGCCGTCGAAGCGCAGGATGGCCCGCGGATTGTTGAACGACGTGAACGCGATCTGCCCGGCGTTGTTCATCGATATACGGCTAAAAGTATCAAATGTGCCCGTGCCGCCCGGCACCGCCTGCCCGGAGCGGGCGACCTGCAGGATCGACCCCGTGGCACCATCGCGGCGGAAGATGCCCTGGCCATTGGGCGTGCCCGCCATGGTCGCCCGGAAGGCGACCTGCCCGGCGTCGTTGAAGACGGCGTTGTCGGAGTTGATGGCGTTGAAGGTGCCGTCGTTGTCGGGCGCGGCGTCGCCGGTGACGACGACCACATCGAAGTTGGGATTGGCCTGTGCGATTGGGCTCCAGGTGGCGAACGCGGAGAAGGCGAACGCGGTCACGCACGCCCGGCGAATCAGTTGATGAAGTTGTTGCATGGTACTCTCCTCTTCTACAAGAAACTTCCAGGAAACTCCTCTCCTCCGCGCCGACGAGCCACGACGACTCGCCGACGCCCCCCCAAGAAATCGCAACTGCGGCACGGCGCGGCTACTTCTCCTCGATCGTCCGCCCATTCAAGGCCTGCAGCGGACGGGCGTTGTCGCCCAGGTTGCTGTTCATCGCGTCGATCTGCGCCTGAGAAGCCTCGATCGGCGTCTTGAGAACGAGCCACGTCACGATCTCGGAGCACGGCGGGGTCGTCAGCGAGCCGGGGTAGGTGTAGTAGCTGCGATCGGCCGGCAGGCCAGCCTCGGCGTTGATCTCGTAGCCCAACTCGACTTCACCTTCGCTGCGCGGAATGTCGTTCCAGAATTCGGCGAGCCAGGCGTTTTCCGCCCCTGCGTTGATCAACACGCCAACAACGGCCAGATCACCATCAGCATTGCTGTGTACGAGGTGCAGCTCAGCATCAGCGCGCTGGCCGTCGATCGTGTGTTCCGACGGTGTGTGGAAGTGGAACTGGAGCAATTCGTACGTGTCACCGTTGTACGTCAGCGCACTGCCTGGCTCGTAATTCACCTGCCATGTGTGCCCATTGTTCAGCAGCTTGGCGGGCGTCGCATGATAGTCGATCACGAGTTCGGGCAGATTGGCATTGACCATTGCTCCCGCAATGTCGACCGGGGATTGCTCGATCCCGTCGCGGCACACTGACCAGTCTTCCACAAGCGCGCCCCAATTGGACGGCCCGGTCTCGCCCGAGTACGAGAAATGCGGCTTGTCCCCATGCGAATCATCCCCATTCAGACCGGTCGGTTGCAGCCCCAACGGGCAACCCAGCAACACGATCGGCGATGCGATAACAACGATAGCGCAGATTCTTCGGGTCATTATTTGCTCCACCATTTTGGGTGCATGGATAGCGAGCAACGCAGCGGCCCGACTCGTGCGGGGCCGTTCGTCACGTCGCAACAATGGGGCAGGCACTACCCGTACCCCTTCAGCCTAACCACTGATAAGGATCGGACAGGCGAATCCGGCGCGACATCGGCGATAATTTCGGAATTGAGTGCGGCGGCTGGCCGACGACGGCCGTCGTCTTGTCGTGGGGACGGCGGGGCCAACTCTCTTCGTAACCAGACTTTAGCGCTGTTCGTCGGCGGCACGAAGGCGCGCGACTTCGCGCCAGAAAAGCACCCACGCGGGGCTCAGTTCCGACCCCGGCGGGTCGCCCGCCCGTGCCGCAGCAAGCGCCGGATCGTTCCAGGCGTAATCAAGCCAGTCAGCAGCGCATTTGCGCAAGTCAGCATCGTCCGATGCCAGCCGCTGCTTCTGAATCTCGAGGTCGGCACGCAGCCACTTCTCGGCGCGTTCGAGCAGCTCCTGGCGCCGGGCGCCTGCGAGCGGGGGCACAGCGCTTCCTCCGCCACTACCCGCACGTACGGCCAGCTTCGCCGCCGTATACCGCACATAGCGGTACTGATCGGCCGCGAGCACCGGATCGGACTGCATCGCGCGATCGTAGAACTCGACCGCCCAACCCGGTCGGTCGATCGTCGCACACAACTGCGCCAACGCCAGACGCTCTTCGTTGTCGAGCGGTTCGAGTGCATCCGGGGTGGCAACGCTCAGAAGTCGGGCGAGTCGATCAACTTCCTGGCGGACTCGCTCCACGAACACCGCCTCGTTCCGCGTGCCCGGACTGAGCGCCAAGAGCCTAGCGAGCATCTTCCGTGCGTGATCAAGGCGGCCTTGCGTGACATAAGCACGCGCGAGCATCCCAACGCACACAAGGTCGTCACCATCGACGCCTACAGCACGCTCGAGCACAGGGATCGCCTCATCACCCCGACCGAGGCGGATCAACGCGTCGGCGAGCGCCGCCCGCGCCGGCTGGGCGCGCACCGGTTCGCGTTGCTCGGCGATGCGATACAGCTCGATAGCCTCGTCGTACCGCGTGGTCCGGAGGTTCAGCATGTTGGCGAGCCGATAATACGCCGGCCCGTAGTTCGGGTGAGACTGCATTACAGTGCGAAAGACGCGCTCTGCGTCATCGAGACGGTCAAGCGACGCGAGAATCATCCCATAGCGCACCTGAGCGGCCGGCGAATCGGGACGCAGACTGACGGCGGCCACTGCATAAGGCAGCGCCGCCTCCGGATCGTCACCGCGCGTGTGCCAGACGACGGCCAACTCGTGATTGATCCAGAAATCGTCCGGGTACTTCGTCCGACCCGCATCGAGCAGCGTGATGGCGCGATCGTGCTGACCTGTGTGCGCTAGCAGCTTCGCCGCGAGCCAGAGGCTCCGAGCCGGCTGGCTTGTCACGTCAGCCTCTGCCGCGACCGCGGCCAGCGCTTCCCCGTCAGCACGCAGGAAGGCGTCGCGCAGCGCTTGGCGCCACGGGTCCGGGTCCGCCACGCGAGCGGCAGCAGCCGTCGCTTCCCAGGGCCGGCCGCTGCCCGAAAACGTGACGCGCGGGCTGCGGAGTACGGTCGTCCATGCGTCCAGCGCCGCCAATAGCTCGGCACGAACCAGGGGCGGACGTTGCGCGAAGGCCCTGCCCGCGGCATCCGGCGACGACAGCACGTTGTACCCGGCCTGACGAAAGGCCTGCTCGAATCCTCGTGCCGCCGCAACGTAGTCGAGATTGTCGGCGTCAAAATGCGCGCGCTCGAGGGCGGCCACCAGTACCGCATCGCGCTCGGCGCGGGCCAGTGCGCGGTTCACCTCTTTGCTCAGGTGTCGGAAATCACGAGCCGTATCCTCGTCGCTGTCCGATAGGTTGGGCGCGATGCGTTCGACCGCATCTTGCGCACTTCGCCATTTCTGCACGGCGCCCCCAGGATCGTCGCGTGCCAGGGCGACGACGTGCCGCAATTCCTGCAAGGCGAGCATGTGTGACCTCGCGACAGCTTCGCGCTGGCGATGCTGCTCAATGAGCCAGGCACCCGTCGCCAGCAGCACCGCTGCCGCACTGGCAGCCAGACCAACAGTGAGGCGGCGTCGTTTGCGCTCGCCTGCCGCCGTCGCCTCGGCCCGCGCGCGGGCGATTTCCGCGTCGCGCGCCCGCGTTTCCACCGACTCGAAGAACGCCGTCAATCGGGCGGCGACTTCGCCGGCGTGTGCCGGGCGCTGCGCGGCGTCTGGCGCGAGGCAGGCCGCCGCGAGTGACTTGAGCTCGGGCTCGACGTCGATGCGCTCCAGGTCTTGCAGGGCGGCACTCAACTCATTGTGCGTCACGTTCGTCGGGCGTGGAGAATCGACCGTCGCCGAGTAGACGTGTCGTCCGGTCAGGATTTCGTGCAAGATTGCGCCAAGTGCAAAGACGTCAGCCCGCTTGTCGGGCGGTGCCGAAGCAGCGAGTCGTTCCGGGGCCATGTACGCCGGTGTTCCCGCCAACCCCCCTGCTGCACCGGACGATCCGGTCTCGTGGGCCGCCCCGTGCGGGCGGTTGGCATCGACGCGCTCCTCCGAGATGACCCGTGCCAACCCCCAGTCCATCAGTTGCACCTCACCGTGTTTGCCGACCATCACGTTCGAGGGCTTCAGGTCCAGATGCACGACGCCGCGCTCGTGGGCGTAGGCCACGGTCTCGACGAGCCGGAGGAACGCACGCAAATAGCTCGATCGATCCGCACTGCTACGTCGCTGCGCCAACAGGTGCGCCAGCGTCTGGCCCTTCACGAGCTTCATCGAGAAGTAGGGACGCTCGTCGGCAAGGGCACCGAGTTCATGGACGGGGACAATGCCGGGATGCTGCAACTGGCCGGCGATGCGCGCTTCGTGGACGAATCGCTCGATCAGATCCTGGCGATCGCGGTAGCGTGCTTGCAGGACCTTGACCGCAAGATCGCGCCCCAAGCCAACATCGTGCGCCAAGAACACCGTCCCCACTCCCCCGCGGGCAATCTCGCCGCGCAGCGCGAGTCGGCCAGGCGCCAGCCAGTCCATCGACTCGACACCCGAGCGCCGCTCCACTGGACACCCCGGCGAAGATGCGTCGGGCGCCACGACCGTATCCGCCGGCCGGACACCCTGCGGATCGTCATCGGCGGCCAAGGCCGTGTCCAGCCCAATACGCAGCAGGCACGTCGCGCACTGCTGCCGCACGGCATGGGCCGGATGCGGATTGCCGCAAGTCGTACATCGATTGGACATCACAAGTCTCAAAGTGGCCGACGGAGGCGCGGAGCCCGCACGCCGACATCATTCCATAAGGAAAACGCGACCGAGCCCGGCGCAGCCCCGCCCGGTTTCAACGCCGCAGAGCCTCAAACAGGTCGGTAATCTCCTCGTCGATTTCGTCCTCCGTGGGATTGAGCCGCGTTTCGGCGATCGTTGCACGCAGCGCCCGCCGATAGCGGCCACGCAGGCGTCGCACGGCCGCCTCAACCGCTACGGCGGTAGTGCCCAGGGATTCGGCCAGTTCTGCGTAGGGTGCTTCGGTGGACGGCCCGGCGAGGACGCCCGATAGCACCTCGAACGCCTCCCCCCGCCCCGCCTCACGTTCCTCACGCTCAAGTCGACTCATTGCGCGCGCCAGCACGTCGAGCGCCCAGGCACGGTCGAAGAGCTGTTCAGGGGCATACTCGTCAACTGGTTCGAGGTCGTAGCGTTGCTCGGCCGCAGCCGCATCGAGCGACAGGGGCGTTCTGCCGCCGCCGCGCTTTGCTGCCCGCGCGTGGTCGCTCATGTCCGCAAGAAAGTACTTGCAGTCCGTTCGCAGCAGTGTTCGAAAGCGGCCTCGCTCGCGATCGGCCCGCTCCAGCAGGCGTCCCTCAATCAATCGCATGAAGTACGCTTGCGTGAGGTCGGCCGCGTCTTCCGGCTGATGGCCGCGCGAGCGAATGAACGCGTAGATTGGGTACCAGTATGCGCGGCAGATTGCCAGAAACGGCCCGCCGGACGCGGTGCGGTCGCGCGCCGCCGCATCAATCTGCTCCCAACGCGTTGTCGGAAATCGCTCGTCCATGCTCGACTCGATGATTCCGAGTTCAGCCCCGTGCCGCAGTGCGCCGCGGATCGTACCGGACGCCCACATCGGCACAACACCCGGGAGTACATTATCGCCGGCGCGGCGACCGAGGAAGTCCGCCGGCGCTGAACCGCGGCATTGCCCGCTATTGACCCAGCCTGATCGGGCGCCGCTCGCCAACCGCCACGGCCGCAGCGCCGGGGAGCACCCGACCGCGGTGCGGCCGGGTAAACCATGTCCTGGCTCCATCGCATTGACGCGAGAACCTCGTCCCACAGCACCCGCCCCAATGCCCCATACGACCCGCGATCCCCCGCGACTATGACGGTTCCACCCTTCTCGCGCGGCGAGAAAGATAGGGATAGAAGCCGCAATCTCTTGTCTGTCAGAGGGTTACCAGCGATTTCAAGTTCCCCGTGGGGGCGATTATGAGCCCCCCCAGACCGATTGGCGGGGGTTGTTACGCGCGGCGGGCTGCGCGGCGGGTGTCAGTCGAACACGACCGTCTTGTTCTGGCTGACGAGGATGCGATCGTCCACATGCGCCCGAACGGCGCGGGCCAGCACGACCCGCTCGAGGTCGCGCCCCTTGCGCGTCAGGTCGTTCACCGTGTCGCGATGACTCGTTGGCCGCGTCTCCTGCGCGATGATCGGGCCGGCGTCCAGGTCCTCCGTCACGTAGTGGCTCGTCGCGCCGATCATCTTCACGCCGCGATCGTAGGCCTGCTTGTACGGGGATCCGCCGGCGAATGCGGGCAGGAAGCTGTGGTGGATGTTGATGACCCGGCACGGGTACTGCGCGATGAACTTGGGCGAGAGAATCTGCATATAGCGCGCCAGGACGCAGAAGTCGACGCGCGTGTCGGCAAGCAGCCGCAGCAGGCGGGATTCCTGCGCGGCTTTCGTCTCGGGCGCGATCGGACAGTGTTCGAAGCGCACGTCGGCATCGCGAACGAAGGTGCCGGCGTCCGGATGGTTGCTGATCACCAGCGGGATCTCCACGTCCAGCTCGCCGGTCTTCCACCGCCACAACAGGTCGGTCAGACAATGCGTCTGCTTGCCGACGAGAATCGCCATTCGCTTGATCGGCAGGCCCCAGTTGATGGACCAGTTCATGCTGAAGCGATCGGCCAGCGCCTGCCACGCCTCGGCGAAGCTCTCAGGGGTGAGCCGAAAGCCGACGCGGTCAACCGCGCAGCGCATGAAGAACTCGTTATGGTCCAGATCGGTGTGCTGGGCTGAATCGATCAGGTTGCCGCCGTGGTCGGCGATGAACGTCGTCACCGCGGCGACGATGCCGCGCGCGTCGGGACAGGCAATCAGCAGGCGAGCCGTGTTGCGCATCGTGCCTTTCGCTGGTCGGATCGAGCAGGAAACAGGTGAACACGAGCCGTTTGGCCTTCTTCAGGGACGCGCAATCTACCCGGCAATGTGGCAGCGTTCCAGCGTGCCGTGCGGCATGCGGTCCAGACGCCGGCGCCGGGACGGAGGGTCGCTGTTTTCCCAGACGTACGCTGAGGGTGCGCTTCAGAGCGCGGCTCCTGGCTGGCAATAACACGGCGGATTCGCCGTTAGGCCCCGTGAACGCGGCGTTTCCGCAGGAAGCCCGCCGGGCACGCGAAGGGCCGGCCCATGAGGGGGCTACGTAGCGCGACGGCGGCCCGGGTCGGGTAGGAATCGTTCGGCAGAAACGGGAGGCTGGCTGGTGAAACACGCTTTCGCGCTCATCGCCGCAGCGGGGCTCGTGTCGGCTGCAGCGGCCGTCGTGCACCTGCGTTATCCGGTCGACATTCCGATGCGGGATGGCGCGACGCTCGCGGCGGATGTCTACCGGCCCGCGGCCAGCGGTTCGTGGCCGACGGTCCTGATCCAGACGCCCTATGGCAAGCACAACCGATACCCGTTCATCTTCCTGAACGAGGTTTCGCAGGACCCGCTGCTCAAGAGCCCCGACTACGCATTCGTCGTGCTCGACTGGCGCGGTTTCTATGGCTCGGCCGACGCGGCATACGAGGGGAGCCCGACGCATGGCGAGGATGGCTACGACGCCGTCGAGTGGATCGCGACGCAAGCCTGGTCGACCGGGCGCGTCGGCACGTGGGGCCTGTCCGCCTTGGGCAATGTCCAGCTCAATACGGCCGCCGAGCGGCCGCCTCACCTGCGCGGATGCGTGCCCATTGTCTACAGCTATCGGCCGTGGTACGACCTGGCGTACTATGGGGGCGTGTTCACACGAAGCCGGAACGAGTTCAACTACGGTTACTATGGCGGCCTCGACGTGGTTCGCGCGCACCCGCTCTACGATCAGGCGTGGCAATATGTAGAAGCCAACACGGGCGATCCCAGTCAAATCGCCGTGCCGATGCTGCATATCAGCGGCTGGTACGATCACGAGGTCGTTCAGACGGTCCGCGAGATGGAAGCGGTGCGGTGTGAGGGGATGTCCGGGGCGCGCGGGTGCCAGAAACTGCTGATCGGTCCGTGGAGTCACGGCGCCGTCGGTGAGGCGCAGCAGGGCGAGCTGGCGTACCCGGCCGCCGAGTTCGCCTCGTCCGTGGCCGCGCTCGAGTTCTTCGATCATCACCTGCGCGCCGTCGATAACGGCTACGACGAACAGCCGGTCGTGCGTTACTTCCGGATGAACGACGACGTGTGGCGGCCCGCCAGTGCCTGGCCGCCGGCGACGGCGCTGCCGGTCGAGTATTACCTGACCACCGATGGGACGCTGTCCGAAGTCGCACCGAGCGGCGATGCCAGTATCGAATACGTCTCCGACCCGAACGATCCGGTGCCGACGCTGTGGGGGGCCGTGTTGCAGTCGGAGTATGCCGAGCAGGGCCCAGGCGACCTGACGCCCATCGAGGCCCGCGCGGACGTCCTGACTTTCACGACGCCGGTTCTCACGACGCCGCTGTCGATCGAAGGGCAGCCCGTTGCGAACCTGTGGATCGATTGTGACGCCAGCAACACCGACCTGGCTGTGCGGATGACCGAGGTGTATCCAGACGGGCGTTCGATGTTGCTGGTCGACGGCATCCGACGGGCATCGCTGCGCAACGGCTTCACGCAGCATGAGTGGCTGGAGCCGGGGACGGTGTACGCGGTGCCGGTCGAGCTGCCGCCGGTGGCGGTGACGATTCCGGCGGGTCACGCGCTGCGGATCAGTGTGGCGCCGTCGAACTATGACCGCTTCGACGTCAATATGCAGGACGGCTCGGACATTTCGGACGAACCGGACGCGACGCCGGTCGTCGCCACGGTGCGCGTGCACATGGGCCCGCAGCACCCATCGCACATCCGCCTGCCACTGGCCGATGCGCGGGCGCCGAGCGATTTCAACGCCGACGGGGTGGTTGACGTCAGAGACTTCACGTTGTTCGCGAGCTGCTTTGCCGGGCCGGGTGTCTTCTGTCCGGCGCCCGAATGCGAGCGCGGGGGCTTCCATGCGGCCGACCTTGATTACAGCGGCGACGTGGATGTGGGCGATCTCGCCGTCTTCCAGCGGGCGGTGGTCGCGGCGCCCTAGGCGCTTCTTCGGTTCGTGACTACAGTGCCGACGGGACGTTTGACGTGGTCGTCTGCAACAACCTGTGGGAGCATGTGCCTGATCCGGTGATGCTGTTGAACCACATCGCAGCACTGCTGAAGCCGGGGGGGCATGTCGTTATCGCGACGCCGAGCAGGTACCGGCTGACCAATCTTATTCGGGCGCTGTTGGGTCGCCCGGTGGCGTTGGTATCGAATCACCACGTCACGGAGTACACGGTGGGGCAGGTGAAAGAGCAGTTGGCTTTCGGGGGGTTCGCGGTGCGATCGGTCCGAAGTAAGCCGATTCCGCTGGGGTTCTTGAAGGACACGGCCCGGCGCGTCTTCGGTGCAGCGGTCAAGTTGCTCGGCTCGCATCATCGGTTGGAGGCGACGGTGTTTTATCTGGCGCAGCAGCGCGGCAGTTCTGCGTAGCCGCGTTGTCTCGTGACATCGCGTAATGGGCGCGTGGCGGCGCGTTCTCGAGAGCCCGAGAGTCACCGATGAATATCATGGCGGCGCGCAAACCTGGCTGCAGGACTTCGCCAGCATGGAGGTTGCTCCGATGCACATCGGCTTTCCCGTTCGTCACCTCGTCGCCGGCCTGGCGCTTTCGGCATGCTGCCTGGGGCTCTCGGGCTGCACCGGTCTCGGGGGATCGCTGGAGGACAGGGCGCTTGCGGTACAACGCCCGGTAGATCGCGTTGGGGTCCGCGGCACGGCCAGGACGTCCGAGCCGAGCCTGCACGTTGCCGGCAACAAGGACGAACTGGCGACGCTGGTCGATGACCTCACCGTCACCGCCGAAGACCTGGCGAATGTCGACTTGGCGCGGGGGGTGCTGGTTCTTGTCGCGCGCGGGGCTCAGCCCACGGGCGGCCATTCGATCAGGGTCACCGCCGCCGAGATTCGCGACGACCGCGTGCAAATCACTGTCGAGACGACCGAGCCGAACAGCCGGCCGGTCACGCAGGTCATCACCTACCCCGTGGACCTGGTGCATCTCGCGCCGCTGGCCCGTGCGACCATGCCGCCGGATACCGTCTGGCGCGTCGTCGACGAAGAGGGCAACGTCCTCATGACGGCGAGGTATCCGTAGCGGTGCTGGCCTGCGACCCTCGCCAAGCAGTGGGGTTTCTCCATGAAGGCCGAGGGTGGTAGGCTGGCGGGCGGTACGGCACGATACGATTCGCGATCTCGACGGGCCGCCGCCGTTTGTCTGACGATTGGCTGGTCAGCGGCGTTGGCGCTGGCCGTCCTGGGCGGCGCGGTGCGGATCCAGGGTCGCCCCTGCGGCGAGGTGTACTGGAGTTGGGAGGCCACGTTCACGCCGACGAACCCCTACGCCGTCGTCGCCGCCGTTCTCCTGCTGGCACGCGTCCCCCGGGCACGTGCACCCGCTGCGGGTACAATCTCACTGGGAATATCAGCGGCCGCTGTCCGGAGTGTGGCACGCCGGTTGCCAGTGATGAACACGAAGCAAGCGGCTAGGCGGATTCGGTTTGCTGCAGCGGAGCAGCGAGAATGCCCGCCGAAATGATCAATGCCCGTGAGTATACGACCGGGTTCATGCGGGAACCGGTCGACGGGTTGTCGGCTGAACAACTGGTTGCCCAGCCACCCGATCACCATGCGCGGGCGGCGGGCCTTCACCGTCAGCAAACGGGTCCGGCCCGCCGGCCCGTCGGTCAGTCCAACGGGCCCGTGATGTTCGACGCGTGGGCCGTGAAGTCGGCGCTGTCCACCACACCCGAACCGTCGAAATCGAGACACACACAGTCGCCCACCGGGGCCTGGCCCATGCAGAGCTGCAACTGCTCGATGTCGTCCAGGTCCACATCGCGGTCGCCGTCCGCGTCACCCGACCGCGAGGGGTCGGCCCCATCGATCAGCCCGTCGCGGTCGTGATCGGGGTCGCGCGGACTGGTGCAGCCGCCGTTGACCTCGTTCCCGTCCAGCAAACCGTCGAAGTCGGAGTCCGGGTTATACGGGTCGGTGCCGTGAACGAAGACCTCGTCCCCGTCCAGCAGGCCGTCGTTGTCGTCATCGAAGTCGCCGAGGTTGGCGAAGGCGTCGTTGTCGAAGTTGCCCTGCGGGTCATAGCGGATTTCATCGACGACGACGGGCGACAGCGGATCGGTGGTGCTCTTCATGTACTGCACGTACACGCGGGTCCGCTCGCCCGAACCAGGCAGATCGAGCTGCCAGGGGACTTCGCCATTGGCGGGCACCGGCTGCCACGGCGGCAGCGCTCCGCTGCCGATGCGATCGTTCGACACGCGATACTGCGTCACGCCGTCGCTGAAGCCCAGCGTCAGGAGGGCCGCGTCCGTATCGGTGTACGCGCTGTCGTGGTTGATCAGGACGTAACCTTCCGGCGGCACGGGGTTTTCCCAGGCAGTGCCGGCGGCGATTCGGCTGAAGCGACTGACGGCGCCGCTGGCGCCGCGCGCCCGCCCGCGATAGTAGTACGTTTGGCCGTTGGTCAGACCCGGGTCGTAGTGGACCGCGTCGCGCAGCCCGTCGCGATCCAGCGTCGTGATGAGCTGGAAGTCGGCCGGGTTCGGCGTCGGCGAGCGGAAGATCTCCATTTCCAGGTACGAGGGATGCACGGGGAAGATGAGCCGCAACGCGAGTGACTGCAGCACCGAGGCATCCGTATCGCCGATGCGGTCCTCGACGGCGAAGGTCCGCGGGGCGGGCAGGCGATCGTCGGCCGGGTCGAGCGGGCAGAGGCCGGCGCTGACTTCCGAACCGTCCTGTTCGCCGCCGTTATCCGTGTCATCATCGAACGGGTGGGTGCCGTTGAGGAACTCGTCGAGATGCACCAGCCCGTCATCATCACCGTCGACCTGGCTGTCATCCACAAGCGGATCGGTGCCGTAGTAGGCCTCCCAGGTGTCAGGCAGCTGGTCGAAGTCGCTGTCGTCGAGTGACGTCTGCGTCCGGAGCACGTTGAAGTGCCGCAGGTCGTAGCGGTGGATCGTGCCGGCCGCGACCGTCTTGGTCACTGCGAGATCGACCCGGTAGGTGCCCGTTTCACCGTCGGGGTGCGGGTTGAGCGGGTCGTCGTTGATCACGCCGGTCGGCAGGCCCGCCAGGTGCGTCTGCGTGTACACCGCGGCGTAGACCCCGTCGCCGGCCTCCCCATCCTGCTGGGTGCCGTCATCGCGCAGGACAAGGTTCGGGCAGGACAGCGTCCCGTCCGGCAGGGTGACGCGTGCCGTGACGGTTGCCCCGAGCACCGGCCCGTTGGCATCCGTCAGCATCGTGATGATCCGCACCGGGACGCCCCACTCGAATGGGCCGTAGACATTGGTGAGGTCGAATGCGCCACCGGTGTTGACCTGCGCGACGGTGGACTGCAATTGCAGGCCGTCACTCTGGCGCGCGAGCAAGCCGGCATGCAGTTCGATGTCCGCGCCGGCGGTGACGCGCAGCGTCCAGCCTCCCAGGCCGAGCTCGCCGTCGATGTGATAGACCTTGTGCGTGGCGCTGCTGTAGATCGACGCCTGGCTCGCCGTGATAACGTTGTCGTTCGGGTCGCGCAGCTCGATGGTCGCGCCAGCCGCGTCGTTCGTCCAATGCGCGAACAGCGTGCCCTCCACATAGCCCGGCTCGGCCACCGCGATCGGCAGGTCGACGGGGGGGCCGCCGGGGATCGTCCCCGTGTGGCGGAAGAGCTGCTCGAGCTGCCGCGCATCCTTGAGCGCCCGCATGTACGCCTCGGCCAGCGCGCCGGCCTGGGCGTTGCCGTCGACCTGGGTCCCCCGGGACTTGTCGCCGGATTCGGCCACCGGAATGTAGCTGTAATCGCCGGCCGTCGCCGTCGCGATCTCCTGCATGAGTGGCTGATCGGATTCCGGACCGAAGGCCAGGGCGTTGATCCGCGTGCTGGTGGCCGTCAGGCGGTCGCGCGCGTTGTCGCCGAGATCGCCGGCGCAACTGATCGACGAGCCCCAGTAGCGGTCCTCGTTCTCGTCGCCGTCGGAGAGCAGCACGATCCAGTTGGCCTGCACCTGCGCGATGGGCAGCTGGTCGAATTGGTCCTGCGCATTCCAGAGCCCGTCGCCAATGGACGTCCAGCCGTTGGGTGACAGGCCGCCCACGTCGTTCTTGATATCGTCGCGCTGGGCCGGGGTGGCCTCGGCGAGCGCCTCCAGCGTGGCGGCGTCCTCGGTGCATGCCGTGTCGTCCCCGGCGAAGCGCACCAGGCCGATGCGGTCGGTCTCGCTGACAGCGTCGACGTAGAGCCGGACCGCGGACTGGGCCGCAGCAAACTTCGTGCCGCTGCCGTCGTCCGGCTCGTGCATGCTGTAGGAACGGTCGAGCACGAGCATGTGATTGCGGTGGACATCGCCGTACACCACGCTGTCGCTGGTGGAATCGGTGGTCGGGCCGATGGTATCGGCGCACAACGTGACCAGCAGGTCATACGGGCCGTCAGCCGGCCTGGTCGGCGCCTGCACCACCAGCCAGTACTCGGTACCGACATACGCGGCGCTGATGATCGCCGCCTCGTCTCCCGCGACGGAGACGGTGAAGTGGTCGGCCGTCAGACCGGCCACGGACAGGTTGCCCACGCCGTCGGGCTTGAGACCGTCCGGGCCATTGAGCCGCACGCGGACCAGGAATCGGCCGGGATCGTCAGCCGGGCCGGGGAATTCCGGCCAGGTGCTCGTGGGTCGCACGATCTCGGGGAAGACCGGTCCGCGGTCGACCGTCAGCGTGTAGTCGGACGCGTCGCTCAAGCCGGCCACCACGAGGCCCAGCCGCGCGTACGGATCGTCAAAGGAGAACAGCACGCTGCGCGCGAATTCACGGCCGCGGTGGCGCGAGATGACTACGGCGCGCTCGGGGTCGCCGGCGCTGGCCGGGGGTTTTACGCCGATCAGGGTCCAGGCGACGGGCTGATCGGCAGATCCCCGCGCGCCGACGACCTCGCAGATCGAGGTCAGGACAGGCGTGGGCAGCTCGTAGAACACGTGGCCGTAGGCCTTGACCGTGTGCGCATCCATTTGCGGGAACGGACCGTTGCCGACGAAGGTCTCTTCGCGGTCGACGTCCTCGTAGTCGGAGAAGCTGTTCGGATCGCTCTCGTCCACGAAGCGATACCAGGAGGCGTTCGGCACGGTGCTGACGTCGAACTCGCGTGCCAGCATCGTGGCCGTGAAGCGGTGCCAGTGCTCGTCGACTGATGGACCGCCGCGTTCTTCGAGCACCGCCCCCAGCGTCGCCAACGAATCCTTGGTTTCGTCGTCGGCATACGCTTCACCGGCCAGCTCCCAAAAACGCCGCACGAAGTCGACGCCACGATCCGGCTCGAAATCGAGAGCCGGCGCGCCGTACTGCTCGCAGCCGTAAGCCCAAAAGAGGCAGGCGCGATAGAGATACTGCGAATCGAGGAGTGATCGCTCGAGATACGGCGCGCCCTCATCCGGCGCGCCGTTGAAGAGCCGGTTCGTGTCGGAGTCGAACGGGCCGACCTCGTCCAGGTCACTGGTCAGCCGGTCGTCCAGACAGCGGGCCGAGCCCTCGATCACCCAGCCGCCAAGGCCGCCGAAGCCATTGCTCGCGCCGGCGTCGCGCAGATAGCGCCACTGGCGCGCGTGGAACAGCTCGTGTCCGGGCACCCACGGGAAGCTGCGATTGCCGCGGTTCCGGGCGCGCTTGGCGTCGAGGATCAGGCAGGTCTCGCAGAAGCGGCCGTTGCCCGGCTCCTCCTTGACCACGAAGTCGGCCGCGTCGGGGAAGCTGGGGTTGTCGAGCCGTGGCCAGACGAAGGCCCAGTCGTTGGCGTGCCGCTGCCGCGCCAGGTCGATGACGTCGCGCAGCCGCTCGGCGTCGGCGGTCGGGTAGAAGATCTTGTCGTCGCCGGGGTCCTCGTTGGAGTAGCGGACAGTCCAGTTGATGCCCTCCGATGTGCGCTCGAGCGATTGGTCGAGTCCACTGGAGCTGCAATTGGAATCGGCGACAGCGTGGTGGCTGGCAAGCAGCAGAACGGTCGCCACCAGCGCAGGCGCTGCGGTGCGGTGCGTCGACATGGTTTTCTCCACATGCTCGTCACGCCGCAGCGGCGGCCGGGGGTGGCGCCCGCGGCAATGACGTCTGGCCCGAACGATGGAAATGGCACTAAATCAGTACCCATAATACGAGTGATTTGGGGCGGCTGGCAAGACAAATCCGGCCGCCGGAAGCCCGATTGGACATGATTGATCATTTCATTGTCACGAGCGACGATGTGCGAGCCAGCGGATCGAGGTGCTCGATCTCAGCAACATCGGCTTGTCCAGTCTGGTCGTCGGGGCCACTGTGGCCGTGCCTGTCCTTGTCACAATGCACGACGCGCCGCGCTGGTTTGCGGGTTTCTGACGCCGGCTTGGAAACCGGGAGCTAGACAGGCGCCGTTACGCCGGCGGGCCAATCGTGGCACGCCTGCTCCGTGTCGGCGGCTGTCTGCACGCCGACTTCGCGTACGCGACGTGCTGGCACCAGCTGCAACCGCCGCCGACTGCGGCGCAAGTCGCGCGGTACCGCGTGCGGTTCCCGACCACCCCCGTGACGACGATGCAGCCGGGGACCTGGGACAAGCTCGCGGTACGCATGAGGCGCGGCATGGTCCGGGCCCGGGTGGGGGATCGACTGCGGTGACGACGCCATGACCGGCGGGCGGCGAATCTTGTGCAGGAACGGCCGCCGGACGTGGTGGCGTGGGAGATCCGGCCTTACTTCGAGCCCCGCGGCGACGCGCCCGACGAGGACGAACTCATCGCGATCGTGAAGCGCGGCACCGTGCTGCGATCGCTACGCGCGACCGATTGGCCGTGAGGGCGGCGGGCACGCTGGTGTGGCTGCCGCGCGATGGCGGTCACCTGCACCCGCTCTTCGCCCCAGCTTGATCCCCGGCCGCGGATCGGCCAGAATGCCGCCGCGGTCCAGTATGGAGGTCAACATGCCCGGTATCGCCAGCAGCTTCTCGACCGAGAACTACGATCCCAGCCCCGAACTCAAGATCTGGATGAACGGTGAGTTCGTCGCCGCCCCGGATGCCAAGGTGAACGTCTTCGATCACGGTCTGCTTTATGGCGACGGCGTGTTCGAAGGCATCCGCAGCTACAACGGCCGGGTCTTTGAGCGACACGCCCACCTCAAGCGGCTGTTCATCTCGGCGAAGGCAATCCGCCTGACGATACCGTACACCTATGATGAGGTCGACCAGGCGCTTGACGCCGCCCTGCGCGAGAACAGCCTGCTGAGCGAAGACCAGGACGCGTACATTCGCCTGGTGGTGACCCGCGGCGTGGGCGTGCTGGGAATCTCGCCGGTGCGAACGTGGAAGCCGTGCGTGTACATTATCGCGTCGACCATCGCGATGTATCCGCAGGAGCTGTACGACAACGGCATGCCGGTGATCGTGAGCTCGGTGACGCGGAACCACCCGAACGCGATGTCGCCTCGGATCAAGTCGCTGAACTACCTCAACAACATCCTCGCCAAGCAGGAGGCGATCGATGCCGGCGTGCATGAGGCGATCATGCTCAACCACGAAGGGTACGTCGCGGAGGCCACCGGCGACAATATCTTCCTGGTGCGTGACGGGCAGCTCCAGACACCGCCGACGTCGGCTGGCATCCTGGAGGGGATTACGCGCAACACGGTGATTCGCCTGGCGCGCGAGGCGGGGATCGAGGTGGCCGAGAAGACGCTGGTGCGGCACGATCTGTATGCGGCCGACGAGTGTTTCCTGACCGGCACCGGAGCCCAGGTGATTCCTGTCAACGAGATCGACAAGCGGCCGGTGGGCGACGGCAATGTGGGCCCGGTCACGCGGGAGTTGATCAGTGCGTATAACGCGCTGGTGCGCAAGCCACCGGCATGAAGTAGGGCGGGTTCCATCCGCCGAATGCGCTACGGCTTCTCCGGCGCAACCCCGAACTCGACAATCACCGGGCGATGATCCGAGACGACCGTCCAGCCGTGCCAGGCATGGCCGGGCTCGACGCGGTCGCTGAGCCACGCCTGGTCGATCGCCACCAACGGCAGGGGGATCGGCCACGTTGCCATATACCCGCGCCCGACCGTCTCGAACGCGTTGCGACTGCGCAACCGCAGCGGCGCGAGGTACACCGAATCCACCGGCGTGTTGAAATCACCCCCGAGGACCAGCGGTTCGTCCCCGATGCGCTCAACAAGCTCGACCAGCCGGCCGATCTGAAGCGAACGCGGCTGGCGCACCTTGTGCAACACGTCGACCACGCCGACATGGACGCGCTCGCCGTCAAGGTCGATCTCCGCGTGCAGGCAGTAGCCGAACGCCGTGTAGTTGTCCCCGCCGAGCATGACCATTTCGTCGGCGACGATCTGCCCGCGCGTGAGCACGGTCAGCCCCTGCCGCGTGACGATCGCCTCGTACCCCGGCAGCCGCTCGCGCCAGTACTGCGCCCGGGCCGCCGCCTTGGCCTGCCGCGCCGCGGCGTGCGCCTCGCGCGTCAGGCCGTTGTGCGACGGGCCGGAACTGAGCGACTCGACCAGCCCCACGATGTCTGCGTCCCGGCGCTCGATCGCGCCCGCAATCCGGTCCCAGCCACCCACGCCGCGTGCGATGTTCCAGAATACCGCCCGCCGCGGCGTGCCCGACACCGTCCGCGCCGGCTGGTAATGACACATCGTGACCATCGTCCAGCCGAGGCTGAGTGCCGCCAGCCCGGCGGGGGCCAGCGCGAGTCGACGCTGACGCCGCAGGAACCACCACATCGCCGCGCCCAGCGCGAGCAGCGTCAGCACGGTCGGTGGCGTGCCGTAATAGAAATAGGCCCAGATGCTCGGCAACCGATCCTGCACGACCAGGCGCACGGTCGCCGCGACCAGCCAGAGGATGAGCAGGCTCACGGGAACCGCGGTGAGGAAGATCCGCCAGATGACGTGCAGCACGTAGCGTAGGTCGCTGGGGGCGGTCTTCTGCGCCTGGACCCACGCCTGGCGACGCTCGCGGTTGCGTTTGGCAGCATCCTTGCTCACGCGGGCGGTCCTCAGTAGCCCAGCTTCTCCGCGTTCACGTGCATCAGCTTCTCCAGCACGTCCGCCGGCAAGTCCAGCCCCGCCAGCCGCGGCGGGTCGTCGGCGTCCGGATCGGCGATGGGGCTCTCGCCGCGATAATCCGTTTCCCACATCATGCGATGGGCCCAGTAGCGGCTGGCATAATGGTCGAAATCATAGCCCGGACCGACGACCAGGTCGCTGCCGAACAGCACGCGATCCTGGTTGCGGATCATGAAGTCACGCAGCTTCTCGGGCCGGGCCGCGACGCCGCGCACGACCCACTTGGTGGCGCTGCTGTCGAGCAGCAGGTTGTCGTGGCGGTCGAGCAGCCCCTGGAGCAGGTCGGGATCCTCGACGCTGCCGCCCATGTGCGCCGCGATGACGCTGCGCGGGGCGACCTGGTCCAGGAACCACTCGAGTTGCGGATACTGATCGCGCTTGGTGCCGAACCGCGTCGTGTCCGCATAGCGCCCGCCCGGCTCGAACCACGCCGACGGGTCGGCAATGTGCACCATGAAGTCGTAGTCGAGCTCGAGCGCGGCCTCGATGACTGGCGCGAAGAACGCATCTTCCAGCGTCAGGCCGAAGTTGCCGCGCAGCGGCGGCGCCATCCAGAACTTCATGCGCCGGGCACCGCGCTCGCGGAATGCGCCGAGGTCGCTGATCCACTGCTTGCGGAAATCCGCCGAGCGCTCGATCGACCGCCACGCCGGAACCGCGATCAGTTCCAGCCGTCGGGCGTGGTCGGCCAAGAGCTCGTCCACCTCCTCCAGCGGCGTCATGGTGACGATCTTGTCGATCTCGTACAGGTCGGCCGCCTCGAAGAACTGGGCGGTGGTTGGCGTCGGGCGTACGTGGGAATGAACATCGACGATGCGCGTGCGCAGCTTGCGCGGCGGCACGTCGCGATAGTCCAGTCCGAGCCGGTTGGCCGGGCTGCGGTCGATGGTGCGCGGGGCGTCCTCGTCATGGTGGCGGTGCTCTGCGGCCATGCCTCTCCTCTCTCCAGTTCGCCGCCGGCTCGGTAGCGCCGATTCCGCCTGCCGGCCATGGCTGCAGGGGGGCTACCCGCCGGCCTTGCTAGAGCATAGCGCCGCGCGCCCCGGGCGTCCCGCTATTCCTTGCTGAACACCGCCTGCCAGTGCATGTCGTCGCCCGCGTTCCAGACCTTCAGCGTGCCGCACGGGCTGCACTTCTCGGCCTTGTACTTGCGCACGTTGCCCTCATCGGTGGTGAGCTCGAGCACCTTGGTGAGGGGATTGTAGTCGTACGTGCCCTTCGCGTGCTCCGTCCGCCCGCCGTGCCTGATGTCGGCCGTGTAGGTGCCATCCGCCGCCAGGTGAATCGTCTTGATCGTGAAGTTCGGGGCGGCGGACTCCGGGTCGATGTGGTGGAACTGCCAGTTGCCGGCAACCGTGTTGCACCCGACCAGCGCGGCGAGGGCCATGCCCAACAGGGCGGTCGCATAGTACTTGCGCATCTTGATTCTCCTCATGTCGACAGGACGTGGGACCGAACCGGCCAGTCATTATTCACGCGCCGCCGGCGTTTGCAAGGCGGCAGCGACCGGCGCGGGTGGTCGTCGCGCCGGCCCCGCGACGGTACCATCCGCAACATGTCGGCCCGCATTGCCATCGCACTGGTCATCGTGCTGCTCCCCGGCCTGCTGCTCGCGCCCACCTGGCGCGTGCACGGCCTGGGGGCCGGCGAAGACGACATCATGTACTACTACCCGCTGCGGGTCTTTTTTCACGACACCGTCACGGGCGGCGACTGGCCCTGGCTGAACCCGTGGACCGGCCTGGGCCGCCCCTGCGCCGCCGACCCTCAGGCCGCCGTCTGGTATCCGCCCACGTGGCTCTTCGCTGTGCTGCCGCCTTTGTGGGCCTACCCGCTGGTCCTGTGGCTGCACTACAGCCTCGCCATCTGGGGCGCCTACCGACTGGGCCGCTCGTTCGATCTGGGCCGGCGCGCGGCCCTGTTCGGCGGCATCGCGTTTGCCTTCGCCGGCTTCATGCTGGCCCACCGCGTGCACGCCAGCATGCAGCACGCCGCCGCCTGGACGCCCTGGGTCTTCTGGTGCCTGCACCAGTACATGCGCAGCGGCCCGGCCCGCTCGCCCGCTGCCGATGCGCGCAACACGCGCCGCCTCGTCGCCGCCGCCGTGATCATCGCGCTGCAATGCTACGCCGGCCACGTGCAGATTGCCGCGCTCAATGCCCTCGGCACCCTCGTGTTCTGCTGGGCGTACAGCCGCGGCCCGCAGGCGACCCGCGGACCGTACACCTCGCCCACCGGCGTACTCGGGCGCTGGACGGTGGCGCACCTGTGCGCCGCCGGCCTTTTCGCGCTCCAATGGTTGCCGGCGCTCGAGTACGTGCGCCGCTCGACACGCCTCGACCGCGGCTACATCGACTTCACCGAGAACAGCTGGTTCCCCTCGTCAGTCATCAACTGGGTGCTGCCGATGGTCTTCGGTCAGCGCACGCCGAACTTCTTCGACGTCGCCTACTGGGGCCCGTCGCACCAGGTCGAGCAGTTCGCGTACATGGGCATCCTGCCGCTGCTGCTCGCATTGCTCGCGTTGCGCCTCGGCTGGCGGGCGGACGCGCGCCGCCGTGCGTGGGTCCTGCTGGCGGCGTTCGCGCTGCTGCTGGCGCTCGGGATCTTCGGACCGATCTGCCCCATCCTCTATTGGCTGCCCGGGGCGAACGTCTTCCGCGTCCCTGCGCGGGCCCTGCTGCATGTCAACCTCGCCGTCGCCATGCTGGCCGCCATCAGCCTGCACGACCTCGGCCCGCAGCTCAGCCCTGGCCGTGCACGACTGCGCGCCGCCGCCATTGCCCTGACACGCCGCCCGATCCTGCTGAGCGTCGCCATCATCGGCGGGGCGGCGCTGCTGGTCGCCCTTGTCCTCCCGTGGCTCAGCGAAGCGCCGCGCGCCGCAGCGCTCCGCGCGTTGCGCCCGTGGGCGCCCACCATCTGGGTGCCGCTCGTCGTCACGCTTGTTTCGCTGCTCGTACTGCGTCTCGCCGCCCGACGTTTTCGACGGCCTGAGCTGCTGTGGCTGGTGGTCCTGGTGATGGCTGTCGATCTCGGCATCATCGGCTGGACCATCGACGTGCCCGCCGGCTGGCCGCGCGTCGACAAGCTGCTCACCCCCCAGGACGCCGCCTGGATGGACCGCGTGCGCGGCTCCGGCCACCGCCTGTGGGTCGTCAATGCCCGCCACGGGAACACCCCCGGCGAATACGTCGATCCGCTCGACAAGGCCGTTGCCAACACCAACATCCTCCATGGCATTCATGGCTTCACCGACTACAACTCCATCCAGCCGCGGGCGCTCGTGCAACGCTTCGGCTTCGCCACCTGGGGCGAGAGCTGGCAGCAGCAAGCCTTGCTCAAAGACACCCGCTGGTTGCGCCTCTGCAACATCGGCTGGGTGCTTGTCTGTGACGTGCCCGACCTCGTCCCCGCCGATTGCGAGCTGGTGGCCACGCCGCGTCCCGGCTGGCGGCTGTATCGCTACCCCCATGCCGACGGGTTTGCGCTGCTCGATGACCCGGCCCAGCCCGGCGGCGCTCGCCTTGAACGTCACGGGCCCAACGCCTTCAGCACGCGCGTCGACACCTGGCCCAGCCGTGACTTCGACTTCACCGTCGGTCGCCGCCCGGATGTGCAGACCTGGCCGCGGCTGGTCGCGTCCCAGCTCGCGCTGCCGGGCTGGCACGCGACCCTGGGCGGTCGCCACTTGCACATCGAAACCGTCGACGGCGTGCTGATGGCGGTGCGCGTGCCGCCGGGGATGGCGGTGACGATCGAATGGGCGTACTTCCCGCCGGGGCTCGCCAGCGGCGCGTGGATCAGCGGCCTGTGCGCCGTGGTGCTGGCCGGCGCGTGGCTGTGGACCGGCCGCCGGGCGCGCGACAGCGCCGCTCGTGGCCCGCGAATGTGAATCGACGTGCGCCACACCGTTCGTTAGCATCCCCCCAATGCGGATTCTCGTGCTCCAGTTCGCCCCCGACACGCGCGGCCGGCACGTGCCCCGTTTCGACCCGCAACTGGGCGTCCTGCTGGCGCTGCTGGAGCGGCGCGAGCATGAGCTGACCCTGGCCGGCCTGGCCCACTTCGACCTGGAGAAGCTCAAGCCCGCCCTGGCCCGGGCCCTGCCGCAGCTCGTTTATGCCGACATCTCCGCCGTGTGCGTCGACGCCGCCCGCCGCTCGCTCGAGTACATCGACCGGCACGAGTTCCTGCCGATCGTCGCGGGGGGCGAATACGCCAGCCTGACGCCGGCCGACGCCCTGAGCCTCCCCGGCGTCAACGCCGTCGCCATCGGCGAGCCCGACGCCTCGCTCGTCACTTACTTCGAACGCATGAAGGACCCTGCCGTGGGGCAGGTCGTCTCGGGCGTGTGGCTGCGGGACGAGCGCGGCCTGGCGCAGCCTGACCTGCCGCCGCTGGTGGAGGACCTCAATTCACTCCCGTTCGCCCACCGTGAACTCTTCAACTACGCCGAGCACGTCGGGCAGACCGGACAGATCGAGATCGCCACCGGCCGCGGCAACCCGCAGCGCTACACCTATTCCACCAGCGAGCGCCTGGAGCAGCTGTACGAGCGTCGCGGAACCTGGGTGCGCAAGCGGGCCCCCGCGAACGTGCTGGCCGAAATCGCCCTGCTCCGTGAGCAGTACGAGGGTGTCCGGCGGGTGCGTTTCGTCGACCCGGCATTCGCGCTCGACGGCGAATGGCTGATGACCTTTCTCGAGGGCTACCTGCGGCGGTGGCGCCTGCCGTTCCGGTGCCACCTGCGGGCCAACGCGCTGGATGAGAGTACCACGCGGCAACTGGCGGCGACGGGCTGCGAGTTGGCGGATATTGACGTCATCAGCGGCAGCTACCTGATCCGCAACGAGATCTTCGAGATGGACCTCACCGCCGAGCAGATCCGCGCGTCATTCGGCTATCTGCGCGCGGCGGGCATCCGCACGCGGGCCGTCGTGTACCTCGGGGCCCCGTATGAAAGCGAGGCGTCGCTGGAGGAAACCCGCAAACTGCTGCACGAGCTGCGGCCCGACATTGCCGACATCCGCCCGTACTACCCCTGGCCGGGCACGCGGGCCCGCGACCTGTGCCAGGAGCAGGGCTGGATCCACGCCCGCGGCGAGGAGCAGTATCATCTGGACAAGCCGGGCATCGACATGCCGGCCTGCCGCCCGGCGATCGTGTCGGCGTTTATCAGACGGCTGCGGAGCGAGCTGCCGCAATCGCTGGACGAGCCGTGGTGGCGGCGCTGGTCGACCGCCTCGCGGACGGCCCTGGGGCAGGTTTTTCAGCGGCGGCGTCTATAATTGTCGTGCGGTCGCGGGAGGCGGTTTCCTTCAACCGGGAACGCTCGCTAGGATTGTGATATGCGAACATTCGTAGCCATTCTGGTGCAGGTTGGTGTGCTGATCGTGGTTTCGTTCGTGGTCGGGCTCAGCATCAATGCCATGCGCGAGCGCGATCATATCAATCCCATGAAGGACTACACCCCGGAGGTCAGGATCAAGCCGCCGCATGAGCCGGGGCAGAAGACGGCGCAGCCTACGACGAACGGCGGCGGCGAGTCCGGCGGGGATGAAGTCACGTCCGGCCATGGTGAAAACGGCTCGGACGAGGACGGGACGGCACCGACGCCCCCGGGGACCGAAGAGGGGCCGGGCGCTGCGGAAGGGGACGATGAAGGGGGGCCGGATTCCGTTGAGTTGGACCCGGATCCCAACGAATACCCCGTGCAGGTGGTGGGCGTGAAAGGGGCGATCGAGATCTTCAACGAAGACGCAACCGAGTACGGGCTGAACGTATTCGTCGATGCCCGGGCGGACGGCCCCTACAAGAAGGGCCACATCCCCGGCGCCGTCCAGTGCGACTACTACCGCATCGAGCAGTACATGGACAGTGTCCTCGATCGCGTCATGGGCGCCAGCAAGGTCATCGTCTACTGCCACGGCGGCGAGTGCGAGGACAGCCTCTACGTCTGCAGCGAACTGCTCCAGATGGAAGTCCCCTGGGACCGGATCTACCTCTTCGTCGGCGGCTGGGAGGCCTGGGAGGAGGCCGGCATGCCGTACGAGACCGGCCGTAAGGAGTAACCCGTGAAGGAACCGGCCCTGGTCCGCTTCGTTGACGGAATCCGGATCCCCTTGCCGTTGCTGGTGCGCCTGGTTGTCGGCGGCATGTTCGCGTACATGGCGTTCATGAAGCTGCTCGACCCGATCGAGTTTCTCAAGCTCACGCGCGAGTACGGGGTCTTGCCGATCAAGCCGCCGTACTTTCTGAACCTGACTGCGATTGTCGTGCCCTGGCTGGAGATGATCTGCGCCGTGGCGTTGATCCTGGGCATCTTCACGCGCGGGGCGGCGCTGACGATCTTCGGCATGCTGACGTTCTTTACGCCGATGCTGCTGGTCCATGCGTCCGGCCTGTACAACGCCCCGGGGGCCGCGTACGCGAGCTTCTGTGACGTGAAATTCGACTGCGGCTGCGGCACCGGCGAGGTGTACATCTGCTCGAAAGTGATCGAGAACACGCTGCTGTGGCTCGGCGCGCTGATTCTCGTGATCGCCAACCCCAACCGCTGGTCGCTGCAGGGCCTGCTGATGCCGGGCAAGCCCGCCGCCGAACCCCCCGATCGTGCGCAAGCCGCCGGCCGCGTCGCGGCCGAGTGACGCGAGACCTTGGACCCGAGATCCGCGATCCGGCGGAGAGATTCAGGGAACTGTTGTTCCTGGGCATCTTCACCGACGCGAAGATCAGCGTTATCGCCCCTTACCGCAAATCCACGCCGCGGCCGGTCGCGGTGGCGCCAGGGGCGGATATTGGGCGCCAACAGGCCGCCACGTGGCGGATCTTCTCGGGCCTGCCGCGGCGCGCCCCGCGCCGACGACATCGGCGGGACATCACCGCCCCCCGGAGCCTAGCATGGGGGGGCGGCAGTTGATGCTGCCCATATTCACGGTCGCGGCCGAACGACTTCGCCGCACGGGTGGCGTGCGGGCCGGCCGCCCGTGTCGCAGTATGCCGCGCCCGAGCGGTGACCGTGACCCCGGCGACGTCAGGGCGAAGGGGCTTCGTCGCCGTGCGTTGTTGCGCGACCCGGTCTCTGGGCGCCGAGGGCCGCCTTGCGGAGCAGGGCGGCCCTGCTTCTGCGCGGGCGGGGGGAATATCTGTGCCGTCCGACCGGTTCCCATCTGATGGGCAATGATCCCGCATTGATCAACGAGGTGTATGTGGCAGTCATGCGGATGCACTGGACAATCCTGATCGGCGGCGCGCTGCTGGCGGCGCTGGGGCTTGGCTGTGACAATGACCCCGCGTCGGCCAGTGCGGCGGCCGCCGCAACCCCCCCACAAGCGAGTGCCGACGTGACAAACAACGATGAGCAGTGGCGTGAAAAGCTCACGCCGATGCAGTACCACGTGACGCGCGAGAAGGGCACCGAGCGCGCTTTCACCGGCGCGTACTGGAACCACTTCGAGGATGGCGTGTATCGCTGCGTCTGTTGTGGCGAGCCGCTCTTCGCGTCCGAGACCAAGTTCGACGCGGGCTGCGGCTGGCCGAGCTTCTATCAGCCGATCGAGAAGGACAACGTCGGCGAGAACGCCGATCACACCCTGGGCATGGTGCGCACCGAGGTCGTTTGCATGAACTGTGGCGCCCACCTGGGGCACGTCTTCACCGATGGCCCCCGGCCCACGGGCCTGCGCTACTGCATCAACTCGGCATCATTGGCGTTTGATGCGGCGGACGACGAGCCGACGGGAAGCGAGCGCACCGACGCAAGCGACGTGAACAAACCGTAATCGGCAACGGCCGCGCCGTCTCGTGCGTGGGGTACTGCTTCTTTCCAGAAACAGCGTGGCGCTTGCTCACGCAGGACGCGGCGCATGCGCATTTAGCGCCGCCATCATGCTGCGCTCATACTTGGGGATTACTTTGCTGTCAGTTCGCCCGAGCGCGAGACGAAACCGCGCGGCCGACACCTGTCATGGCGCAAGAGCAGGGCGTCGCCGCGAACGAACCATGAGTCACAGTGTCGCCGCCGGCCCGCGAGCGGGCTCCCCGTCAGCAGCGTGGGGCCTCCTCCTCCGGGCGGTATCGCTTCTCTCCTCTGCTCTGCCCGCCGCCCGACCGCGCTGCTGTGGCATGGATGGCGCGCGACACACCGTGCTCATTTTGACCCCGGACCCTCGCTGGTCCGGGGTCTTCGTCTGCGCCGCTCGCGAAGCGTTGCGGGGCCGGCGCGGCTTGCCGCTGCGCGCCGGGCGCGTTATGGTCGCCCGGGTACCGCTCTCTGAGCCGCACGCTAGGAAGAGAGGAATACGCGCAATGGCATTGGAATACCACGAACCGGCGTCGGAACTGTCGACTGAAACCCGCGAACTGCACCGGGCGATTGCGAGCCTGATCGAGGAGCTCGAGGCGGTCGCCTGGTATCAGCAGCGCGTCGACGTCACCGGCGACGAAGAGCTCAAGGCGATTCTCGCGCACAACCGCGACGAGGAGATCGAGCATGCCGCCATGGCGCTCGAATGGCTGCGCCGCATGGTGCCCAAGTTCGACGAGGAGCTCCGCACCTACCTGTTCACCACGGGATCGATTACCGCGGTGGAAGAGGGCGAAGAAGAGGGCAGCGCCGCCGACGCCTCGGGTGCCGGTCAGAGCCTGGGCCTCGGCAAGTTTGAAAAGGAAGGATAGACCATGGCAGACCTGCTCAAGCGATCGTTTGCGCCGCTGACCGCCGAAGCCTGGGAAGAGGTGGACGAGGCCGCGCGCCAGATCTTCAAGGCGCAGCTGACGGCGCGCACGCTGGTGGATTTCGACGGGCCGCATGGCTGGGAGCACGCCGGGGTGAATCTCGGTCGCGTAGAGGCGGCGAAGGCCGCGTCCGGTGGTGTGCCCTGGGGATTGCGCTCGGTGCTGCCGTTGATCGAGGTGCGCGTGCCGCTGGTGCTGGGGCAATGGGAGTTGGACAACGCCGGCCGCGGCTGCAAGGACGTCGATCTCGAGCCGCTCGAGGAGGCCGCCCGCAAGGTCGCTTTCTTTGAAGAAACCGCGATCTTCAAGGGCTTTGACAAGGGCCAGATCAAGGGCATCTGCCAGGCGGCCGCCCACAAGACCGTGCGGCTGCCAGGCAACGTCAAGCAGTACGCCCAGGCCGTCGCGCAGGCCCTCAAGACGCTGCAGACCGCGGGCATCGGCGGGCCCTACGCCCTCGTGCTCGGCACCGAGCCGTACCACGCGCTGATTCAGAGCGGTGAGGGCGGCTATCCCCCGCGGCGCATCGTGCGCGACATGCTCGGCGGCGGCCCCATCGCGTGGAGCCGGGCGCTGGACGGCGGTGTCCTGATGTCGGTGCGCGGCGGCGATTTCGAGATGACCGTCGGCCAGGACCTGTCCATCGGTTACCAGAGCCACGACAGCGAGGAAGTGCACCTGTTCATCACCGAGTCGTTTACGTTCCGCACGCTGGAACCGGCGGCCGCTGTGGAACTCAAGGCGGCGTCACGGTAGGGCGGGTGGCTGCTTGCACGCGGGCTTGTTCAGAACGATCGGTGTCGTGTCACTGGTCGCAGGGCTGACCTGTGGCACGGGTTGTGATAGTGCGGGCCGCCACGAGGGGGCGCGCCGGCGCACGGCCACCCCCGAAGCGCAACTTCGCGCTCGGCTGACGGCCGCCTGGGACGAGGCCCGCCAGGCGCGGGGCGTCACACGCGTCTTCGACGAGCCGGCACAGCGGATCAGGATGCCGGCGCGGTCCGCCGGCGTGTTTGCGATCTACGTCGACGATTATGCAGTCGACGTGCCGTGGAGCCTGTTCCGCGCGGTGCACAACCCCCACCTGTTTCGCGAGGGGCTGGGCGTGGAGCTCGCCGGCGGTTGCCGGCTGATGCTGTATGTGGACCAGACGCTCGGCCTGGCGGAGATTCTCTGTGATTTGGCGGAGAACTACGACTTCGCGGCCGATGGGCTCGCGGACTTCGCCGCGGCGCATCCGGAATACGCGGCGGGTTTCCGGGCGGCCCTGCCGGATCACCTGTGTTTCGAGGACGAATACGCCGCCGTGCGGGCGCTATACGGGACCGACTTCGCCGACGTCGATCCCGCGACCATGGCGCTGCCGGCGCTCTATGCCGCCGCGGCCCTGGCGGGGATGAAGGCGGACGTGCAGCCCGACGGCGTGGCGGCGCATATAAGCCCGATCCGCACGCCGCGCTATCGCGGCTTTCGCTACGGCAGTTTCGCGGCCAGCGACCACCGCTGGTATCACCTGTATGTTGCCCCGGGGCGGATGGCCAGGTTCAATTTCGCCTGCACGGTGATCGATGAGCCGCCGGCGCCGCCGAAAGAGGATGACATCGCGACCGTGCTCGCGTCGCTGCGGCCGCACGGCAGCAGCGCGCCGGGGGCGGACATGCTCACTGCCGCCGAAATGTGGCTGATGCGCGGGCGCGACCAGCGCGCGTTGGAGATCGCTCGCTGCCAGGTCTTGTGCGCGGTGCGTTACCTGGGCGTGCGCGACGAGGGTGTGCAACGCCTCATCCAGGCGATTCGGGCTCGCGAGGCCGGCCAGCCGGCAAACGCCAACCCCACGGATGACTGACGACTCGGCACCGACGACTGGCAACTCCCTCACGATACGTGCAGCGCATCGATGACGTTGGTTCGTGCCGCGTGTCGCGCCGGGGCCACGCCGGCGATGATGCACAGGCCGATCGTCAACGCCGCCGCAGCCAGCACGAACGCCCACGGCACGGTGAACGGCACATCGAAGCCCCACATGGCGTACGTCATCGCGGTCGTGTTCCATGCGAGGTGCAGCCCGAGCCCCATGCCCAGCGCGCTGCCCAGCAGCCCGAGCACCAGCGCCTCCCCGATCACCATGCGCAGCACCTGGCTGCGCGTCGCGCCCACTGCGCGCATGATCGCGATCTGCTTCTCGCGGCTGGCGACGTTCGCGGTCATCAGGTTGGCCACGCCGATCGCAGCCACCAGCAGCGCCACTGCGGGCACGGCCGTCAGCAGGTACGTCATGCGCGTCAGCTCCTGGTCGATTTCGTCCTTGAGCTCGCGTGCCGTGCCATAGTTCGCATTCCACGCCGCCAATTCGCGGCGCAGGTCCAGCAGCACCTTGATCTCGCGGTAGTACTGGTAGCGGCTCGCGTCCGACAGGCTCTCGTTGTAGTACCGATCGCTCGGCCGGCGCTGCGACGCGGCCCAACTCGGCGGCTCCCAATCCGGCGGGGGTTCGGTCGGTGGCAGGTCGAAGTTCAGCAGGATCAGCTTCACCCCCGACACGCCGAACATCCGCTGCATGTCCGCATTCGTACCGATCACCGACCCCGACGCCGCCAGGTGCGCCTGGCTTTCGACCTGGAAATAGCCGGCGGCGATGTCGAGCGCCGGCGAGTCGATCACACCCGCCACCTTGAAACGGTACCAGCGGTTGTTGAACAGCACGCGCACGGTGTTGTCGACGATCACGTTGCCGTCCTCGTCGCGTACCTGGTGGACACCCTTGTGGCGCGTACGGGCGAAGTCGGCGGCGATGAGCACGTGCCCACCCTGCCGCAACAGCTCGCGCGCCCGCTGCGGATCGCCTTCGATGAATTTCAGTTCGACCATGTCGAGAAACGAGTCGGGCTCGATGCCCAGGAACCACGTGATCGAGCGCAGGATCTTCTCCAGGTAGAAGACGGGCCGCTCTTCGACAATCACGTTGACCGCATTCGCGGCCGTGTATTCCTCGACGCCACCGACGGTTTCGACGACACGATCGACGTTGGCGTCGATCTGCTCGAAGCTCCAGATGTACGCCTCCGGGAATTGCTTGGGGAACTGCCAGCCGCTGCGGAAACTGCGATTGAATACGACGAGGCCGACGATCAGCGACAACCCCACCATCAGCCCGCAGCAGATTCCCGCCGAGCGCCACACCGCGCGCCCCACCTGGTCCTGCAACAGGCGCAGCCGCACCCCCACGAGCAACGCCACGATCGGCACGGCCAGCCGACTGACAACCCACACCAGGAGCGGCGCGGCCAGCGCGTAGCCGAGATACAACAGCACGACCGCCGTCGCGGACCACTGGATGAAGTCCAGGTCGCGCTGCACGCGATGCTCGACGATGTGGTATTGCGCTCCCAGCGCCGCAACGGCGAGCACAAAGCTCACCACCAGGAATACGAACTTCGGCTGGCGCGCCCGCGGCCGGGCGGCCTCCAGCGGCGACACGCTCACGGCCGCCAGCGCCGGCAGCGCCGCCGCGAACAGCGCCGTCACCAACCCCGCAATGCCCGCGCTCGCGATACCGCGTAGACTGACCACGAAGGCCCCGACGTACTCCGGCACGAGCCAGACGGTGAGGGCCGTGAGTCCCAACCCGATCGGCACGCCCAGCACGATGCCGATCACCCCGAGCGGGAATACCTCTGTCATCGTCAGCGCCGCCAGCTGCCAGCGCGTCGTGCCGACACAGCGCAGCAGTCCCATCTGTCCGATGCGCTCGACCATCCCCATGCTCAGCGTGCTGAGAATGATGAACAGCGCCGTCAGCATGGCCACACAGCTCAACAGCAATAGCACGACTTCCTGCTGTTCCTGCGCCTTTTCGACCTGCGCCAGCCGCGCGGCCACGCTGCGCACCTGGGCGTTGGGCACGCGTCCGCGCAATTCGCTGAAGATCTGGGCCGCGGTCCGCTGCACTCCTTCTTTGGTCGGCTCTGCCAGCACGACGTCCACCGACGTCACGCGCGTCTGCTTGCTGCACAGCTGCTGCAGCACCGGCAGCCGCACCAGCGCGATCCCCTTGACGAAGTGCGCAATCCGCCGGCGCTCGACCAGCCCGACCACCTCCAAGGACACCCACTCGCTCTCGATGCTGCCCGGCCACAGAATCACCGTGTCGCCCACATCGATGCCCTGCTCGCGTGCGATCGATTCCTCCAGCACGCACGCCAGTTCGTCATCCGCGCGCAGCATCCGTCCCCCCGGCACGATCCGCGTTGCCCAATCCCGCACGCCCGGCTCGCGCGCCAGGTCAATCCCGTGGACGTCGAGGTACTCGTTCCACTCGGTGTCGGGAAGCTGGCCCGCGGGGGTCGCCGCCATCTGCTCGTTCGTGGCCACCGTCGCCGGCAGGCGCTGCACGAGCACCGGTGCGGCGTGGGCCACACCCGCCACCTCGTCCACCATCCTGACGACGTTTTCGGGAATGGTGTCGTAGCGATCGAGCGGCGACTGCACGGTCACGTGCGCATTGCCGACGTACGACTGGGCCCATTCCATGACCGCGCGGCGCACGGACTCGTAGCAGCACGTGACCCACACGACCGCCCCGGTGCCCAGGGCGATCGCGAGCACGGCGCCGGCGGTGCGGAGGCGCTTAGCCCGCCAGTTCCTGGTAGCGATTCGCGACCAGTGTCGCATCCGCGGTGCCCTTTGGTTCGATCGTGCCGATGACGCGGCCGTCCTTGAGAACGATGACCCGGTCCGCATACGCCGCGCCCTGGGCCTCGTGCGTCACCATCAGGATGGTCTTGTTGCGCTCGCGGGCAAACCGTCGCAGCAGGGCCCAGATCTCGGCCGACTGGCGCGAGTCGAGGTTGCCGGTGGGCTCGTCCGCCAGCAGGATCGCCGGATCGTTGAGCAGCGCCCGCGCGATCGCCACGCGCTGCTGCTCGCCGCCGGACAGGGCGTCGGGGCGATGGTCGGCCCGTTCGCGCAGGTGGACCGCGTCGAGCAGCTCATCCACCCGCGCCAGACACGATGACACCGCCTGCCCCTCCAGCAGCATCGGCAGCGCGACATTCTCGCGGGCCGTCAGCGTCGGCAGCAGGTTGTATTCCTGAAAGACGATGCCCAGCCGTCGTCGCCGAAACACCGTGCGCGCCCGGTCCGACATCGCCGCCAGGTCGTGGTCCTCGATCGTGATGCTGCCGTCCGTCGGGCGAGTTAGGCCGCCGGCGAGGTACAGCAGCGTGCTCTTGCCCGACCCGCTGGCGCCCATGATCGCACAGAACTCGCCCGCGCGAACGTCCAGGTCGACGCCGTCCAGGGCCGTCACCCGGCCGTGCACCGCGTCGTAGACCTTGCGCAACGCGGCGGCCCGCACCACCACCGGCGGGTCGGCGGTCGCGGTCGGGTCTGGCGCTGTGGCGCTTGCCGGTGGCACTTGATGGCTATCCTGCATGGCGCAAGTGTAGACGGCCGGCGGGAGGGCTACAACCGGCGGCCGTTCGGCTGACGTGGTCGACATTTTCCCGCATGGCACGCCTCGGTTATCCTGCAGCGGTATTCGTCAACCCGGCTGCGCGCTTTGCGGCCCCATTGGAGTGTTTCCATGCCCGACGGTGTGATCTTCGATATGGACGGCGTGCTGGTCGACTCGGGCGAGCCCCATCACGAAAGCTGGCAGGTGCTCGCGCAGCAGTACGGCATCGACGTGTCGGCCGAGCGCTTCGGCAAGACCTTCGGCCGCCCGAGCCGCGACATTATCCGCATCATCTGGGGCGAGGATCTGAGCGACGAGGAAATCGAGCGGATCGACGCCGAGAAGGAGGCCGTCTATCGTGACCTGGTGCGCGACGACGTGCCGTTGATGCCCGGCTGCCGCGACTTGCTGCAGCGACTCAGCGATGCCGGCTATCGGCTGGCCGTGGGCACGTCCGGTCCCGAGGAGAACCTCACGCTGGTGCTCGAACGCGGCGGCATTGCGCCGTTCTTCGCCGCGACCGTCAACGGCTTCGACGTCGAGCACGGCAAGCCCGCACCGGATTGCTTCGTTCTGGCGGCGGAGCGGCTGGGGATTTCGCCGCAGCAGTGTATCGTGGTCGAGGACGCGCCGGTCGGAGTCCAGGCCGGTGTGGCGGCGGGCGCGGCGGTGATCGCCCTGACCGGCACGCAGCCGCGCGACGCGTTGCAGGAGGCCGGCGCCGCCCGCATCGTCGACCACCTCGACGAGATCACCGTCGACATGGTGGCGGCGCTGCTCGCCGACGGGTAGGGCGGGTCTCACCCGCCGCAGGCCGCGACGCGGTCGCGGTTTGCCCGTGAAGCACGTTGCGATTCACAGAAGAAGACCAACCACAGAGACACAGGGGCACAGAGGAAGACAGCAACGCCCGCGCGCTGTGGCGCTGTGGCCCGACTCGTGTCGATGCAGCGCGCCGGCGGGCGGGGGGCACTGGCGGTGAATGGGATGATCGAGACGCGAAATACCACGGCGTGACAGCCGTGTCTCTCGGGACGGCGGCAGAGGGCGAAAGGCGCGTGGTACATCACGAATCGCGGGCAGGTTCGGATGTCCCTGACTGAGGGAGTACAATCAGCCGCCGGACCGGTTGATCGATGAGGCGTCGGCTGTCCGTCTGCTACACTACAGCCGCGCCCGCTGCTGCCACTCGTCGCGGACCGACCCGGGGAAAGCCTCGCGCAATCGTTCATAGGCCGCGCGCTGCTCGTCGTTCTTTGGCGACGGCACCGCCGCGATCAGCCGCACCAGCATGTTGCCCTTGCCGCCGCCCTTCCGGGGCCAGCCGAGCCCGCGCAGCCGAATCACCCGGCCGTTGTGCGACTTTGGCGGGATCTTGACGCTGACGGTTCCGTCGAGGGTCGGCACGTCGACCGCGCCGCCGAGGGTCAGCTCCCACGGCGCGACCGGCAGGTCGACCTCGACGTTATCGCCGATGACGCGGAAGATGGGGTGCGGTTGCAGGTGGATGGCGATGAGCACGTCGCCGCGCTGGCCGCCGCCGACGCCGGGGGCGCCCTGTCCGCTGAGGCGGATGGTGCTGCCGTCGCGCACGCCTGGCGGGATTTTGACGTCGATCTGTCGGCGGGTGAGGGTCTCGCCGTTGCCGGCGCAACTGCGACAGACCTGACCGCCCGTGTGGCCGCTACCGCTACAGGCGCCGCATGCCGCGCTCTGCTGCAACTGGATAGAGCGCGTGCAACCGTGCAGAGCCTCGCGCAGGGAGAGGTACAGGTCACCACCGACGTCCTGGCCCCGTTGCTGGCGGGGCGCCCGCCGCGCGCCACGCGTGGCGCCACCGAAGGGCGACCGGCCGCCGAACATCTCGCCGAAGATGCTGCTGAAGTCCTCGAAGCCGCCGAAGCTGCCGTCTTCCTCGTCCACCCAGACGCCGTAGCCGCCGCCCGGGCCACTGGACCAGCGTGCGCCGGCGTTGGGGTCGATGCCGGCGGCCTCGTAGGCCTCGGCCTGTTTCCAGTGCTCGCCATACTTGTCGTATTTCTGCCGCGTGTCGGGATTGGCCAGGACGTGGTAGGCCTCGTTGATTTCCTTGAAGCGTTGCTCGGCGTCCTTGTCGTCCTTGTTGCGGTCGGGGTGCCACTTCATGGCGAGCTTGCGATACGCGCGTTTGATCTCGTCGGCGTCGGCGCCGCGTTGCACGCCCAGGATGTCGTAGTAGTCGCGTTGAGCCAAGTCCAGGTCCTCCAGGAGAGACCAAGCAACTCGCGTGCCAGACCGCCGGCCGATTGTCGCCTGCAACCATTGTGACCACAGGAGCTTACAGCAAGTTCAGCGCGGCGGGTCGACCTGTCCGGCCAAACTGGCAGTGTGACCGTCACAACGGCGTCTGTGGCCGCGGGGCGCGGACGGCCCGACGACCCGACAACTCTCGACGAACCGCGGTGGCGGCCTTTGCGTAAGGCTCCGAAGGGCGCGCAGGCGATCGGTCCGCACGGACGCGGCGCAGTGGCACGCGATTTGCAGCTGACTTCGGCGCAGCACGAATCCTCGGGCCGCATTCGGTTGCACACGCCCGGGATGAACGAGAATAAAGGAGGCCAACGTGAACGTCACCAAACCTCGGACCCTGCTCTACACCTCGCTCATTGCAGTCGCCGCCATCCTCGTCGGGCTGGGCTGGCCCGATCTGGTGGGGCGGTTCGCGTACGCGGTGGAGAGTGGCCAGGCGAAGGCTGCCCGCGAGCAGCTGGCCATGGCCAACGACCTGTCTGTTGCTTTTCAGCATGTGACGAAGGCGATCACGCCATCGGTTGTCAGCGTGCGGTCGATCAAGACCGTCGAGATGCAGCGCGGGCCGATGCGCGGCCTGCCGGGGCCCTTCGGCGACGACTTCTTCGAACGCTTCTTCGGCAACCGCATGCCGCGCAATCCGCAAGGTGAGGACGGCGGCCAGCAGCACGTCCGGCGCGGCCTCGGCACCGGGGTGATCGTGAGTGACGACGGTTACATCCTTACGAACCACCACGTTGTCGGCGGTGCGGACAGCGTGACCGTGTCGCTCTCCGACGACCGCACCTTCGACGCCGAGATCGTCGGCACCGACGAGCAGACCGATCTCGCCGTGCTGCAGATCGACGCCAGCGGGCTCATGCCGGCCGAACTGGGCGACTCGGAGGCGCTCAAGGTCGGCGAATGGGTCATGGCGATGGGGAATCCGTTCGGCCTGCCCCAGACCGTCACCGCGGGCATCATCAGCGCGACCGGCCGCGCCAATGTCGGCATCACCGATTACGAGGACTTCATCCAGACCGATGCGGCGATCAATCCCGGCAACAGTGGCGGGCCCCTGGTGAATCTCAAGGGTGAAGTCGTCGGCATCAATACCGCCATCGCGACGCGCACCGGCGGCTATCAGGGCATCGGCTTCGCCATCCCGTCGAACATGGCCCGCCAGATCATGGACATCATTATCCGCGAAGGCGAAGTCTCGCGCGGCTGGCTCGGCGTGGTCATCCAGGATCTCACCGACGACCTGGCCGCATCCTTCGAGTACGACAGCACCGACGGCGTGCTCGTCGGTGACGTGCCTCAGAACGGCCCGGCGGCCGAAGCCGGCATCAAGCCCGGCGACATCATCGTCCGCTTCAACGGCAAGTCGGTCGAAGACATGAACGAGCTGCGCCACATGGTCGCGCTGACCACGCCCGGCAGCGAGGCCGAGGTCGAGGTCGTCCGCGACGGTGAGCGCAAGACCATTGCCGTCGAGATCGGTGAGCTCGAGGGCAACGCGGTCGCCGCCGCAACCGGCGGACAGGGCGTCGCCGAAGATGTCGGCATGAAGCTCCAGACCCTCACGCCCGAGATTGCCCAGCAGCTCAACCTGGACGGTGATGTCAGCGGCGTGGTCGTCACGAACATCACGCCCGGCGGCGTGGCGGAGCGGGCCGGCTTGCGCGTCGGTGACGTGATCACGCGTGTCGGGCGGCAGGCCGTCAGCAACGTCACCGATTTCAACGGCGCGATGCGCGACTACAACCTCGACAAGGGTGTCCGCCTGCAGGTGCGGACGCAGGGCATGCAGCGCTTCGTGTTTCTCAAGAAGTAACCCCCAACCGGCAACGCGGTCTGCCGGTGTCAGCCGCCGGCAGGCCGCACTTGCTTCCTCCCGTCGCGGACGTCACGGATCAGACCGGCGCGCTGGGGGGTGCCTCGGCCGCAGGATCCGCGCCGTCGTGTAGATACTGCGGCACCGCTTCGTGCCGGGCGCACGGCGGGCAGCTCGTCCCGATCACCTCGGCGATCGTGCGCTGGCTGAACAGCTGGCGAATGTCGTTCCGCAACACGCCGAGGCCGGGCAGCACGCGGCAGGGCTCGCCCGGCGCTGCGGGACAATCCCGCGGCTGCAGGGCGGCGCGGCCCGCTTCGGGGTGTAGTGCGTCGAGTGCATCCAGCATGGTGATCTCGTCGAGGCCGCGGGCCAGCATATACCCGCCCATCCGGCCCCGTGACGACGTGATCAGGCCGGCTGTCGTCAGGGCGGTGAGCACCTTGCGCGCGTGTTCCGGCGGAATCTCCACCGCCCGCGCGACCGCCGCGGCCGTCGCGAGCTCATCCTCGCGCCGCTGGCTGAGGAAGCACAGGGTGCAGATGCCGTGGACGACGGTTTTGCCAAGAAACACGGATACATCTCCAGCGCTGTTGCCGGGCGCCTACGTCCTTGTACATCGGCGGCGGCGGGCAGGCAAAATAAACTAAATCCGGAGTTTCACATTCCCGATTAGACCGGTAGCCCGGACGGTTCCACCCGCCGTCGCGGGGCCGTTGATGCGACGTCGGGGGTGGCCCGGCGGGGTCTCCGGTCTGGTCGCCCCCGACTGATCGTCGCCATGAGGCTGCAGTGATGAGCAAGCGCAGGTCCACGCGTCAACCCGCCAAGCGCATCAGCCACGCGTTGGCCGACCCGGTCCGTCGGCCGCCGCCCGCCGCGCAGAAAAGCCGGGCGTGGTGGCCGTTCCGCGTTCCGGGGGCGCTTTGCATCGGGCTGTTGCTGGGGTTGGTCCTGCCGCAGGGGCTGCGCCTGTGGGCGGACGCACCGCGGTTGCAACCGGCTGCGGCCCGGAACGCGGACCGGCAGCTCGAGACCCGGCCGGCCTGGCGGCGTCGCACGGTCCCGGCGGCGGCGCAGCAGGTCGATCACAGCGAATACGCGTACTCCGCCGCGGCCTTTGCGCGCCTCGATCGGGTCCGGCAGCAGAAGAAGGAAGCCATCACCGGACTGCTGTCGGATGTCGCGGCGGCGGCCGAGCGCAGCGCGGCCGACGAACGCATGCTGGCGTGGTTTCATGAGCTGCATGTGGCGGGCGCAGCTGGCCGCGACGGGCAGTCGGGCGCCGCCGAGCGGCTGCGCGAGTCGATCACCGAGTACTACGCCTACCACTACTGGCGCTTCTACGACGTGCTGTTTGTCGATCCGCAGCGGTACGTGTTCTTCAGCATCCGCTGCGAGCGCGACTACCAGTCGTGCATCGCCGAGGGGTCGCCCCTGGCGCGCGGTTTGCGCGATTGCCTGGGCGGGTCGCCGCACCCGGTCGTCGTCGACTATCACGACTATGCACCGTCGGGGCAGCCATCGGCATTCGTCGTCGTGCCGGTGCTGCGCGACGGCGTGCACGAAGGCTGGTTTGTCCTGCAGTATGCCATCCGCATGCTCGACGCGCTGATGGTCGACCGCGCTGAGCTCGGCGACACCGGCGAGGTCTATCTCGTCAACCGCGACCGCATGATGCTGACCGACTCGCGCTTCACGGGCGAGCCGACGCACCTGGAGTACCCGGTCGAGTCGGTCGCCGCGGTGTGGCCCACCGACGACCGGCCACGGCGGGGGCTGATGCGCGACTATCGTGGCGTGCGTGTGTTTGCCACGGTGGAGCGGGTCGACGTGCTTGGGCAGGAATGGGCGCTGGTGGCGCAGCTCGATGAGGCGGAGGTCATCACCGATTTCTATCGGGCGAATCGCGAGGCGTGCCTGGCGCGCATCCTCGCCAGCCTGGCGCAGACGCCGCCGCCGGTGCGGGCCTGTCCCGAGGTGCCCGCGGCGGCACGGCTGGTGAACATGGACGAGTTCCGCAAGGCCGGCCCTGCGGGTGCGCTGCGCACGCAGGGTGTTTCGACCTGCACCGCCGTCGCGATCGGGTACCCGGGGCGCTTCAGCTACCTGGCGCACATCAGCCCGTACGACAAGATCTACGGCGGCAACCGCCTCACCAACATCCTCAAGCAGCTGGTCACGCGCATCCGCCGGTATGACATCTATCCGAGCGAGCTGTGCGAGCTGCGTGCCACGGTGATCGCCCCGCACGCGGACAGTGTCGCGGTGGTCCTGGACAAGCTGCTGCGCTACGGGCTGACGCTGGAGCAGATCCGCTTCGTGTACCGGCCGCAGGCGCGACATGCGAACCTGCTGGTACGCGACGGCGGGGCGGTGACGGTGGAGTGGGTGCTGGCGGCGGACGGTGACCGTGTTGTGCACCACGCCGCCGACCTGCCGGACCTGGCGTCGCTGGTGCGGTCGTTTTCGCGGGTGGGCAAGACTGACGAATAGCCAATGGGGAGCGGGAGCAGCGCGATACAGGGTCGCGGCCGCCGGCCGAGAGGGGGCCCGGCTGACACCCGGACCGCTGGCCACTGACCGCTCGCTGCCGACAGTTCTCCCGGTCTTTGCCGCGGGGGCGGATGCCGCTACGATCCGTGTGTGCGTGTCGGCCCTGGGCCGGTGCGCGCGAGGGAGTGTCCGTGCACCTGGTGGGCACCGCGGTCTTCAAAACCGTTGAGGGGTAGTACAAGCTGCCTCTGGTGGGTTCGATTCCCATCCACTCCCGTCGCGGCCATCGGAACGAGTGGGGTTGTGGGCCGATGGGAAGGGCTGCGCGCGCAGGGGGCACAGGTGGGAGGGTACGCGCCGGCGGTGCTCGACCGTAAGCCGGTGCCACGGGATACACCGGCTGTTGGCCGGTAGCACACCCCTTCGTCGCTTCGTCGCTTCGTCGCTTTCTCTTCAGCGGTACGCCACCACGTATGCGATCCACCCCGCCGAGTTCTCCGCCCGGTGCTGCCGGCGAAAGACGCCGTTGCCGTCGCCGTCGGCATCGGTGCCTTCCCAGTACACCTCGACGTCGCGAAAGCCGGCGGCCTGCAGCGCATCGCGTACGCCGCCCATCGTCCACAGGCGCCAGTGGTACGTAAACGCCCGCCGCATGCGCGAGCCGTCG
Organism: uncultured Planctomycetales bacterium; assembly: GCA_964448675.1. Lineage (GTDB taxonomy): Bacteria > Planctomycetota > Phycisphaerae > UBA1845 > Fen-1342 > CAYUZU01. The sequence goes on along the minus strand of CAYUZU010000023.1, from coordinate 38,669 downwards.
GGGAATCTGAAGTGGATGTGGCAGACGGCCTCGTCGGTGACCGGGTTGTAGTCGTCCTGGTCCCAGACGTAGGTGAAGCCGTTGTTGGGCGTGCTTTCTTCGACCAACTGCTGGGCTTCCCAGCCGCCGTAGGCGTCCAGCAGCAGCATGCCCTCGGGCCGCAGCGCGCCGCGGGCCTTGCGGAAGTACGTGACCAGCGCGTCCAGCTCCTTGAACAGGAAGTAGCTGAAGTTCAGTGCCGCGACGACATCGACCCTGCCCGTGCGGGCCTTCATCACGTCGCCATGGATGAGCTCGACCCGGGCGGCCTGCTCGTCGCTGAGGCGGCTGAGGTTGTGCTTTCGGCCCCAGTCGAGCGTCGGCCGGTCGAGATCGACGCCGACGGCTTCGTTGTCGCGGTGGGCCTTGACCCATTCACACGCCAGCCAGGCGGTGCCGCAGAAATCCTCGCGCAGGTGCGTCGGATAGCGGCCAAACCGCTTGTGAAACACGCGGCGGATGAAGGCGACATCGGCCTCGGGGCACTGGACCGACTGCTGATACAGATCGTGCTTGTCCGCGGTCTTCGCGGTGTACTTCGGCATCGGGCAGACCTCACTTCGTTATCACAGCTTGCCACAAAAGAGAGACAGCATACCACGAACGCTCAAAGCGTGCAGCCGGCGCGCAGCTCACCAGCGCTGCCCGACCCGGCCGTCCGTGCGCGGCACAGCGCGCGGCGCCATTGTGCGCCGCGCGTGGGCGGCTATACTTCAGGTACCCTTCCGGCGGGCAGGGTGAGAACGGAGCCGAGACCTGCACCGCGCCGAGCAACACGACACAGGAGCCACCGTTCGCATGGGCATGATCCCCGCGTTCTATCGTTCGACCGTCGGCAAGAAGATCGTCATGGCGGCGACCGGTGCGCTGCTGTTCCTGTTCGTGGTCGGGCACCTGGTCGGCAACCTGAAGGTCTACGAAGGACAGCAGAAGTTCGACGACTACGCCCACTGGCTGCGGGTCATGGGCGCCCCGCTGCTGGGCGAGAACCAGGGGCTGTGGATCGCGCGCATTCTGCTGCTGGCGGCCGTCGCGCTGCACATCATCACGGCCACGCAGCTCACACTGGCCAGCTGGCGGGCCCGTGAGATTCCGTATCGCAAGCAGGAGCGCCTGGCGTTCAGCTACGCCTCCTACACCATGCGCTGGGGCGGCGTGGTGGTCGCCCTGTACGTGCTCTACCACCTGCTCCACCTGACCTGGGGCACCGCGCACCACGACTTCATCGCCGGCTCGCCTTATCACAACGTCGTCGCGGGCTTCCAGGTGTGGTGGGTGTCGGCGATCTACATCGTGGCGATGATCCCGCTGGGGTTGCACATCTATCACGGGTTGTGGAGCGCCTGCCAGACACTCGGCGTCAATCATCCGCGGTACAACGCCTGGCGGCGGCCGCTGGCGGCCATCACCGCGGCGGCCATCGCCGTGGGGTACATCTCGATTCCGGTGGCCGTGCTGGCCGGCTGGGTGCAATAGGATTCGGAACGCGATTATGCAGCTCGACGCGAACATCCCGGTGGGGCCGATCGACCAGAAGTGGGACCGCCACCGTTTCGAGATGAAGCTGGTCAATCCGGCCAACAAGCGCAAGTACGACATCATCGTCGTCGGGTCGGGGCTGGCGGGCGCGTCGGCGGCCGCGTCGCTGGCCGAGCTCGGGTACCAGGTGCATTGCTTCACCTTTCACGATTCGCCACGCCGGGCGCACAGCATCGCGGCCCAGGGCGGCATCAACGCCGCCAAGAACTACCAGAACGACGGCGACAGCATCCATCGGCTGTTCTATGACACGGTGAAGGGCGGCGACTTTCGCTCGCGCGAGGCGAATGTGCATCGGCTGGCCCAGCTCAGCCTGGCGATCATCGACCAGTGCGTGGCCCAGGGCGTGCCCTTCGCGCGGGAGTATGGCGGGCAACTCGCCAATCGGTCGTTCGGCGGGGCGCAGGTCTCGCGGACGTTCTACGCCCGCGGCCAGACGGGCCAGCAGCTCCTGCTGGGGGCGTACCAGGCGCTGATGCGCCAGGTCGGGTTGGGCCAGGTCAAGCTCTACCCGCGCACCGAGATGCTCGACCTGATCGTGATCGACGGGCGGGCGCGCGGCATCGTCACGCGCGACCTCATCACCGGCAAGGTGCGATCATACCTGGCGGATGCGGTGGCGCTGGGCACCGGCGGCTACAGCAACGTCTATTACTGGTCGACCAATGCCAAGGCGTGCAACACGACCGCGATCTGGCGGGCCTACAAGCGCGGCGCGGGCTTCGCCAACCCCTGCTTCACGCAGATTCACCCGACCTCGATCCCGCAGTCCGACGAGCGGCAGAGCAAGCTCACGCTGATGAGCGAATCGCTGCGGAACGATGGGCGCATCTGGGTCCCGCAAAGGGCCGGCGACGATCGCCCGGCACACGAGATTCCCGAAGGCGAGCGCGACTACTACCTCGAACGGCTGTACCCGAGCTTCGGCAACCTCACGCCGCGGGACATCGCGTCGCGGCGCGCGTTGGAGGTGGTAAGCGAAGGTCGGGGTGTGGGTCCGTTGAAGAACGGGGTCTACCTGGATTTCGCGCATGCGATCGAGCGGCTGGGCCAGAAGGTGATCGCGGAGCGGTACGGCAACCTGTTCGAAATGTACGAGCGGATCACCGGCGAGAACCCGTACGCCAGGCCGATGCGGATATACCCGGCGCCGCATTACACGATGGGCGGGCTGTGGGTGGATTACAACCTGATGTCGACCATTCCCGGGCTGTTCGTGATCGGCGAAGCGAACTTCTCCGATCACGGGGCGAATCGGCTCGGGGCGAGTGCGTTGATGCAGGGGCTGGCCGATGGCTATTTCGTCGTGCCCTACACGATCGGCAATTACCTCGCGCAGGGCCGGCCGGAACCCGTGGATCAGGATCACGCCGAGGTGCGGCGGGTCGAGCAGGAGGTGCATGACCGCATCAGGAAGCTCCTGGCGATCAACGGCAAGCAGCCCGCGGATGCCATCCACCGCAAACTGGGCAAGCTGATGCTCGAGCAATGCGGTATGGCGCGTGACAAGGCGGGCCTGGAACAGGCACTGGCGCAGCTACCGGCGTTGCGCGAGGAGTTCTGGCAGGACGTGAACGTGCCGGGCAGCGATGCGAACCTGAACCAGGCGCTGGAGAAGGCCGGTCGGGCGGCGGACTACTTCGAGCTGGCCGAGCTCATGTGCCGCGATGCCCTGGTGCGCGAGGAGTCGTGCGGCGGGCACTTCCGTGCGGAGCACCAGACGCCGGAGGGCGAGGCGCGGCGCGACGACGAGAATTTCTGTCACGTGGCGGTGTGGGAGCATACCGGCAACGGCGAGCCCCAGCGGCACACCGAACCGCTCGTCTTCGAGCACGTGCCGCCGACGCAGCGGAGCTATAAGTAATGAACCTGACCTTGCACGTCTGGCGACAGTCCGGGCCCGATGAGAAGGGCCGTTTCGTCACGTACCAGGCGACCGATATCGCCGAGCACATGTCGTTTTTGGAGATGCTGGACGTCGTGAACGAGGCGCTGGTCGCCAAGGGCGAAGAGCCGATCCATTTCGATCATGACTGCCGCGAGGGCATCTGCGGCTCGTGCGGGCTGGTGATCAACGGCATTCCGCACGGCTCGCGCGACAAGGGGGCCACTTGCCAGCTTCATATGCGCAGCTTCTCCGACGGCGACGAGCTGTGGATCGAACCCTGGCGCGCAACGGCCTTTCCCGTGGTCAAGGACCTCGTGGTCGATCGCAGCGCGTTCGACCGCGTGCTGGCGGCCGGCGGCTACATCTCGGTGCGCACGGGGAGCGCGGCGGAGGCCAACGCGACGCCCATTCCCAAGGCGGACTGCGACCGGGCGCTGGATGCGGCGGTGTGCATCGGGTGCGGGGCATGCGTCGCCGCCTGTCCGAACGCGTCGGCGATGCTCTTCACGGCGGCGAAAGTGTCACACCTGGGGCTGCTGCCGCAGGGGCAGCCGGAACGGGCCGAGCGCGTCGAGCGCATGGTGGCGGCGATGGACGCGGCGGGGTTCGGCAACTGCACGAACCACGGCTCGTGCCAGAACGCGTGTCCGGTGGACATCAGTGTCGATTTCATCGCGCGGCTGAACCGCGACCTGATGTGGGCCAGCGTGGCGGGCCGGACCTAGGGCGCGGTGGCACCATGCCGCGGCGGCTCACGGCGCCGTTGGCTGTGTCGGCTTCAGCCCGACGCGTTGCAACTCACGGGCCGCCAGCGTCGCATCGAGCGGGAAGAATCCCGTCTGGGCCACGATTTCCTGCCCCTGCCGGCTATACACGAACCGCAGGAATTCGCGATGCAGCGGCGAGAGCCCTTCGCCCGGCGGATGATCGATGGTCAGGAACAGCGGCCGCGCCAATGGATACGATCCATTGTATGCCGTCGCTGGCAGCGGCGAGACACATGGCCCGCCTTCGACCGGTGCCAGCGGCACGGTTGCGACCCCCGGCTGCTTGAAGCCGATGCCGCTGTAGCCGATGCCGTAGCGGTCGCCCGCGACGGCCTGCACGACGACCGTGCTGGAGACCAGCTCCTGGTTGGTCGCCTTGTATTCGCCGCCTTCGAGCACTGTCGCACGAAAGACGCTGTACGTGCCCGACGCCGGGTTGCGGCTGAACACGTGGATCGGGGCGCTGGCCCAGCCGCCGCCGAGCCCCAGGTCTCCCCAGCGGCGCACCGCCCGCGGGAAGCCGCGCGCACGCGTCGTCGAGTAGATCGCATCGAGTTCGGCCAGGGCCAGGCCGCGCTCGGCCAGCGGGTTCGTCGGGTGCACGTAGACCGCCAGCGCGTCGATCGCCACGCACACCTGCGTGGGTTGGTAGCCGTACTCACTCTGGAAATCGGCCAGCTCGGTTGCCTTGAGCGCGCGGCTCATCGGGCCGAAGTGCGACAGACCTTCGGCCAGTGCCGGCACCGCCGTCCCGGAGCCACGGCCTTCATGGCGAAACTCGACCTGTGCGTGCCATTGCTGGAAGGCCCGCTCCCACAGCAGCATGAGCTCGTCCATCGTGTCCGACCCGACGCTGCGCAAGCGCTGATCGAGCACGACCGCCGGTTCATACTCCGGCAGCGCCGCATCGACGACGCCACCGGCGGGCGGGGCGGGCGGATCGCTTGCCGATGTCGTGGGTGCCGCCGGCGCGGTCGGATCCAGCGGCGCGTTCAGGTACGAGGCGACGTCGTCAGGCGGGTCCGTCTCCGGCTCCAGCACGACGCGAAAGCCGATGTAGTCGGTGCGCACGACTGGCGGATTGTACCAGCGATTCGCACTGCGCGCGACCCGTGCCGGGCTGTCCCACGAGCCGCCGCGCAGGACGCGCAGCTTGCCCTCGGCCGGCCCGGTCGGATCAGTCAGCGGCCCGAGCGGGTATTCGGCCTTCCAGTTCGCGCACCATTCCATGACGTTGCCGTGCATGTCGTGCAGGCCCCATGCATTCGGCGGGAAGCTCGCGACGGGCAACGGATGCCGCGCCGGCCGGGCGGTGTCGAGCCCGTTCGTCGCCGCTTCGATGTTGGCCTGCGACAGATCCAGCGACAGCCCGGTATGGAACGCCGACCGCGTGCCGGCCCGGCAGGCATACTCCCATTCCGCCTCGGTCGGCAGCCGGTAGTACGCGCCCGCGCGCTGTGACAGCAAGCGGCAGAACTCCGCGGCCTCGTTCCACGAGACGTACGCCGGCAACATGCGCCCGATGAAACGCCGGCCGCTCTCCTCGTTTGGGTGGACGCCCTCAGGCGGGACATAGTCGTCGCCCATGACGGCGGCCCATTGCTGCTGCGTGACCTCGGTCATCGACATGAAGAAGCCGTGCGTCAGCTTCACCCGCGCCGTGCGCTCGTCGTGGTTGCGGCCGGCTTCGGTGGGCGGACTGCCCAAGACGAACTCGCCGGGCGGAATCGGCAGCACCTTCATGCCAATCTCGTTCGTGATGGGGTCGAGCGCCACCGGGGCCGCACCGGTGGCCGGTGCCGGCCGGCGTTGCCACCACACGCCGACCACGATCACCGCGGCCACGACGATCAGACTCAGCGCCGCGAGCCAGCCGACCGGTGCGCGGCTCGTCATTGAGCCGAACAGGCCGCCGCTCAGCCGCACGGTGTCCGACGTCAGGGCGCTCGACCCGGCCGCCGAGCCCGCTGCCGGCGCGTATTCGCCCGTCGCGGACGAGCCGCTGCCGACACGGGCCGCCTCGCCGGCGGGCAAGACGCCGGACGACGGATCGCCAGCCAAGGCCCCGCTGATCTCCGACTGCAGGGCGGCGGCGAACGCATCGGCGGTGGGGCGGTTCGCCGGATCCTTGGACATTGCGCGGAGGATCAGCGTTGCCATGCTGGCCGGGACGTGCGGCGCGCGTTCACGCACGTCCGGCGCCGGCGACTTGACGTGCATACGCAGCAGGTCGCGGACGTTGTCGGCCCGGAACGGCGGTCGGCCCACGAGCACCGCGTAGAGCGTCGCCCCCAGGCTGTATACGTCCGACGCTGCCGTCGCCCCGCGCCCCAGCGCCACTTCCGGCGCGATGTACATCGGTGTGCCGAGCACGAGGCGGTCATCGTCGCGGAACGGGTTCTCCGCGGAGTCGAGCTTCACCAGGCCGAAGTCCACGATCTTGCAGCGCCCGCGGCGTGACAGCATGAGGTTCGCCGGCTTGATGTCGCGATGGATGATGCCCTCCTCGTGGGCCGCGACCAGGCCGCGCGTTGCGTCGGTCAGCATCAGGGCGGCGCGCTCCGGGGCCAGCGGGCCGCTGGTCTCCACGAGGTGGTGCAGGCTGCCGCCCTCCAGGAACTCCATCGCGATGTACCACCACCCGTGATGCTCGTCGATCTCGTAGACCTGCGCGATCGACGGATGGTCGATGCCCGCCGCGGTCCGCGCCTCGAGCAGAAACCGGTCCACCATGACAGCGCGGTCCGCCCCTTTGATCTGCCGCCGCAAGACTTTCAGTGCGGCGATCCGCTTCAGGTTGACATCTTCGACCTGGAACACCACCCCCATATTGCCGGCGCCCATCAGCCGCATCAGCCGGAAGTGCGACAGGCGCTTGCCGATCCACTTCTCGGGGGCCAGCGCGTCGGTGGTCTTTGCGTCCGCGGGGGAGCTGTCCTTCGCCTGGTCGCCGGCGTCTCCAAGCGCGTCGTCTGCGATCAGACTCGCCTCGAAGTCCGCGATGCTCTCTAACCCGACCGCTTCGGGATCCATAGCCGCTGTCACACGCCAGGAAGTGAAAGGATGCGCGACGCCGTCCAACCTCGCAGTTGTCTCGTCCGAGAGAGTCGATTCCCGCGCGTATGGTAACGCTGCGCGCCTCGCGAGGGGAGCCGAATTCTCGCAACGTTGCTGCGCGATATGCCGGGTTGCCTGCCAGATTGCGCCGCCGCGCCGATCAGCGCGGCCGAAACGCGTCAGCCACGACCTCGCGCGGGAACGCCTCGAGCGGTTCGTGGGCGGCGTGGGCATACAGCGCGGCGACGAAGATGCCCTTCAGGGCCGACAGCACGATCGCCAGCGTCACCCAGTACAGCACGGCAATCGTCCCGAGTGTGACGACCAGCAGCAGCCCGACCTCGCTCGCGAACGCCAGGAACGCGATGACCACCAGCACGAATCCCGGCAGCGCCAGGAGAAACCCCATCAACCCGAAGCCGATGTTCGAGACGATCTGCTCGCCCCAGGTTTCCTTCAGCAGCCGCGAGCTGCGCCCGATGGCCGCGATCGCATTCTTGCGCTCGATCACGATGACCGGGATGACGAGGAACGTGATCAATGTCCACGCCAGGCCCATCATGCCGGCGACGATCCTGGCGACGATGTTGTCGCTGTTCTCACGGATCATCCGGAGCACCAGCCCCACGGTCGCCGCGATGAGCGTGTACAGCAGGATGCCCGGCAGACACGCGTTGGCCGCGCGGAACCCGTCCGCCACCGTCGGGTCGCCGCCGGTAAGGCGGATGTGCGCCGCACCGATCAGGGCGGCGTTGAAGTAGATCACGACGAAGTAGCTCACGAAGTAGTAGGTGAAACCGACCACCGCCGCGATGATCTCGCTGCGGGTGAGTGCGGCGGCCTCGTCGTCGCCGGTGCTGTTCGCGGCCTGCTGCTCCTGCAGCACGGCATCGATCAGGCCCGTGCCCCACGCGCCGCCGACAAACGTGGCCATGACCAGGAGCGAAACGAGGCCCGAGACGATTGGGAAGACCAGCAGCTCCTTGTCGCGGCGGAGCACGTCCATGCTGCTGCCGAGCAGATGCCATGTGTTGGAAAAGCTCTGAAACATGTCTGCCTCCCGGTGAAGAAAGGCGCATTCACGGCTCGCGCACCTTGACCGGCGCCAGCATACCCCGGCCCGCAGTCGGTGCAAGCGTCGCCGGGAGCGGCGGCGGAAGGGAGGCGCCGGGCCGGGCCGCGTTGCTCTGGCGCGTCGACGCGGCAGCATTCGCGCGCAATCCTTGCGCGGTTCGCTTGCAGCGGCTCCCGCGCCGGGTTGGTCCATTGGTTGCGGCGTCGGCAAGTCTTGCGCTTTTCGCCGCCGTTATGTCCGGAAACCCGCCGCGCAACCCCGGCAGATGCCGGAAATCCGTCGATTCCGACAAGGCCAGCGCGAAAGCTGCCGATGATTATGTCAAGAGACAAGTCGAAGGTAGGAGACCGGAGGTCGACGACCGTGAAGCAAGGCACGAAGTAGACTCGGGAGGGAATCGGAAGCAGAAAGGTTGGTGCTGAATGCTTCCTTGTATCCTCGAGTTGTGGCGGCTTCTCCTGCAGTGCTACGACTACGTCATCATGGGTGTCGAGGCCTGATCATGTCCACCCGGCCACTCGACACGAATTTCACCCCGCGAGAAATGGCCTTCGGTGGGTTGGTCGCGACCACGCTGTGGCTGCTCTCGATCGCGCTGCTCGTCACACTGACGGCGTGGTCGGTCGCACCGGGCGAGGTCGCGTAGTTCAAACCTGCCTGCGGCGCGGGCGCCGGGGTTGTGCGACTGTCGCGCAAGACGGTCGTGGGGAGCGCCCGAGGTCACGCCGGGCCTGTCGCGGCGGCGAGGCACACCTTCGCCTGCTTCGCCGCCCCCGGGGCACGCGGCCACCGGCTCAACTCGACGATTCACGCGGGCTGACGGCAATGGTGGTCGAACCGCCGGTGCGGCCGGCGTTCCAGACCGGGATGGGGGTCAGGTGCCACTGGCGTCGATGCAGGGTTTGCAGCAGCACGACGACCGCGCCGGTTGCCAGCAGGGCACAGCCGGCAATCGTGGCTTCGACCGCGACGGCGCTGGTCACCTGCATCGAGAATTGCACCGCCAGCGCCAACGCCAGCAGGAATACCGTGCCACTGAACGCCAGCACCACCCGTGGCGACCACGACGAGCGCACCGGCACCAGCCCCGCCAGCAACGCGCCCAGCACACACCACAGGCAAACCCGCAGCACCAGGTCACGCCGATCCAGGCAGTAGATGCTCGTCCGCGCCAGCAGGGAATCGAGTACCAGCGCCTGAAACTGAACGCCGAATACGGCTTCGTCCGACGTCAGCATGTGCTGGTCGAACGGCGGCAGCATCTGGCCGACGACGATGGCCTTGCCGAGGAACCACGCACGGAGGTGCTCGTCGTCGGCGCGCAGCACGTCCTCCAGCGGAATCGCGCGGGTCCGCCAGGCCTGCACCCCCGCAAGGCGAAAACGACTCTGCGCCACGCGATCCTCCGCCTCGAGCACGCTGCGCCCCTGGCCGACATCCGTCACCCCGACCAGCGGCAGATGATCGGTCTCGCCCGAGCGATAGCGGTATTCACCGCGGGCCACGTGCTGCTTGCGATAGCGCAGCTCGAGTTCCAGATCGTTGGGCCGCACGTGCGCTTCGAGGTCGCAATCGGGGAAGCGCGCCGCGGCGAATGCCGCCAGCGCCAGGGAGGGCACTGGCGCATTGTAGCCGCGCACGATGGCCAGTGGCACGTTGATCTCGTTCTCGAGGTAGTCCGGCGAGGTCATCCACAATCCGCCGCAGCTGTGAATCGCGTCGCGCAGCGCCGGACAGACCTCGGGATTCGCATTGACGTCGTAGGCGGCGGCGCCGAACACGACCGGCGCCTCGACAGCCGCGATGCCGCGCAGCAGCGCTGCGTCGTATTCCGGCGCGCACTTGGGGAAGTAATAGTCGAACGCAACGACGCGCGGATGTGCGACCGCCAGCCGTTCCATCAGCTGTCCGTACAGCAGTCGCCAGCTCCGCTTGTTGGCCGGCGAGAAGCCCGGCAGGTCGGCGCCGATGCGGCCCGCCTGCATCGCCGTCAGCGTACTGGGCTTCACCGCGATCATGGCCGTCTCGACCTGTCCCTGTCCCGCGACGAGCCAACGCGCACAAGTGCCATAGAACACCGCTACGAGCAGCAGCACGACCAGCATCGTCGCCGCCGCCTGCAGTGGCCGCGGGTAGTGCCGCAGCAGCAGCGCCGTCATGCGCGCCAGGTGATAGCCCGGCGTCGGATTCGGCAGGGCATCGACTTCGCGGCCGGTCAGGTAATGGTCGAGGTCGTCGGCGAGCGCCGCGCAGGTCGCGTAGCGCTGTTCCGGGGCCTGTTGCACACAGCGCGCGATGATCGCCGCCAGGTCGCCCGCCCGACTCACGCGGCGCTCGCGCAGCACGCGGACGAGCGCCTCGCTGTTCGTCGCCAGGCTCGCGGGCTCGCCGGTGATCACGTGGAAGAGCAGTGCGCCGAGGCCGTATACGTCCGACCGCGCATCGACATCCAGCCCGGCCATCTGTTCCGGCGCCATGTAGCCGTAGGTGCCCATGGCCCCCTCGCGCCGCGCCGGCTCTGGCTCGACCGCTGCGGCCGGCGGGGCCGCGTCGGCGTCCAGCGACAGCCGCTTCGAAATGCCGAAGTCCACGACGCGCGGCTGCCCCTCCGGATCGATCAGGATATTCTGCGGCTTGATGTCGCGATGAATGACACCCTTCCGGTGCGCGTAATCCACCGCCTGGGCCACCGCTTTCACGAGCTCGATCCGCTGCTCGAGCGAGACCTGCTCGTCCCGCAGGTAGCGATCCAGGTGGCGCCCCGCGACGTACTCCATCGAGTAGTACAACGGCGGCGTGCTGAGATGCGCTTCGTAAAGCGTCGCAATGCACGGATGGCGCAGCTGCGCCGCGAGGTGCACCTCGTTCTCGAAGTACGCCTCGCGCACCGGCGTCTTGCCGAACAGCACCTTGAGCGCTTCGACACGCTCCTTGCCGTTATGGAACGCCTTGTACACCACGCCGAAGCCGCCCCGGCCGATCTCGGAGAGGATCGTGTAGCCGCGGAAGCGGGGGAAGCGGTCCTCGGTCAGTTGGCGGAACAGGGCGCGGCAGGTCTCACACTGCTCGAGGTGACGTTCGGTCTGCTCGCGATCGGCGCCCAGCAGCTCGTCCTTGGCCAGCGCTTCGACGGCCACACTGTGCGCGCAGCTCTGTGCGGTTCGGGTCGGCATCCCTGCACCTGTGCAGAGCGCGATTCACACCCGCGCCCTCCTGATCGCCCGGCGCTCGAATGCGCGCAGTATAACCCGATTGGCAAGTGCTTGGCAAGACGGGAGTTAGGCAACGCGGCCTGCGGTCAGTCGCTCTCGGCCGGCAGATAGAACTCCACGTTCGTGAAGCGGCAGCCGAAGTCCTTGCACGCCTGCTGTGACGGGATGAAGATGTCCACCGTGCTTTGTCGAAATCGGCGATGCGTCCGATCGGTTACGACGAACGTGCGATTGAGCTCGGGGATGTACACGGTCGTGCCGAACGGGATGTAGCCCGGTGCCGCACACTGGCCCACGCCCGACTGTGTGCCGCTGGCGGTGATCCCACGGTCGCAATACGCGGTCACGCGGCATACGCGGTGAAGCACGGAGCGCCCTGGCTCCTGCGGTGCAGTGTCGGGAACGGTGGCCAGCAGCGTCTCCGCCGATTCCTCGGGTTGTTCCGCGCGCGTGTCTTCAGGGAGTTCCGTAACAATGGTGGGGGCCGCGGCGGGCTGCAGCGTGGTGACGCTCGGCGCAGCGACTGCATCCGTTGGTATCGCGGTCGGCGGCACAACGGCCGGTGCCGGCGCAACCCGTCCGATGTCCGCGGATCGGGCGTCATCCAGCGCAGCGGCACTGACCAATCCTACCGATACCAAGACCAGCACCACCACCAGCGGCAGCGGCTGATACACGAAGGCTTTCACGCGTTGTCTCCGTTTCCCTGGCCGGCCGATCAGACCAACTCGGCCGACATTCAGATGGTCACTGAGGCCCCTCGCCCTGGGAAACCCGTAACCCGGAATCCAAAACTGTAGCAACTTCGCCGCGACTTTTCACACGAAAAGCGGGCGCGGGCCCTATTTTTCTCGGGCCACGATCGATGACCGGTCCCGCGGCCGCGGCGGGCATCGCGTGCCATTATAGCCTCCGGAATCGGTCACGGCCATGGCCTTGCAACGCGGGGCGCAGCAAGCCACGCGTGACCGAGAATCCAACGGCGTTTGTTTGACGGGACCCGCCCGGCACCGTTCAATACGCGCCGCCAGCGCCGCGCGGCGAGCGGCATGCCCGGATAGTCCGCAAACGGCGCACCGATTCGTGATTCGCAAAACCCCCGTGCGACAGGAGAGCGCCCATGCGTCGACCGCTGATTGCCGGTAACTGGAAGATGAACATGAACTTAGAGTCGGCCCGCCAGTTGGTGACCGGGATCCGCGACGGCCTCAGCGGTAATGGCGTCGACGTGGCGGTCTGTCCGCCGGCGGTGTATCTCTTTCCGCTGGCTGAGACACTGAAGGGGAGTCCCGTCGCGCTGGGTGCCCAGGACCTTTACTGGGAGCCGAAGGGCGCGTTCACCGGCGAGCTCTCGGCCGACATGATCGCCGAGACCGGTGCCAAGTACGTCATTATTGGCCACAGCGAGCGCCGCCACACCATTGGTCATCTCGAAGACGACCGAATGATCAACCTCAAGGTGCGGGCGGCCCGGGCCGCGGGACTGACGCCGATCCTGTGCGTGGGCGAGACGCTGAATGAGCGCAAAGCCGGCCAGACGCTGGACTTGCTGACGTTTCAGCTCGCTGCGGGCCTGGTGGGCTTCGATGTCAAGAGCAGCGACGATCTGGTGATTGCCTACGAGCCTGTGTGGGCGATTGGCACCGGCGAGGTCGCCACGCCCGAGCAGGCCCAGGAGGCCCATGCCCACATTCGCAACGACCTGCGCCAGCGGATCGGCAAGGTCGCCGACGACGTCCGCCTGCTCTATGGCGGCAGCATGAAGCCCGACAATGCCGAGGGGCTGCTGAAGCAGGCCGACGTGGATGGTGGGCTCATCGGCGGCGCGAGCCTGAAGGCGGACGCGTTCCTGGGAATCATCCGGGCGGCGCTGGCGATGGCGGGCTAAACCCGCTATAGTGCGATGTTTCGCGACCCGCGCTCGCGGTCGGGCGGCGGGTGGACCTTGCGTGAATCCGACAAGCATGCAGTATTAGAGGCTGGCGATGATTCTGGCTGCGGAGTGGTACCACAACATCCTGGGACTTCTGTTTGCGGTCGTCGCCGCGCTGCTCATGATCGTCATCCTGCTGCAGCGCGGGAAGGGCGTCGGCCTGGCCGGCGCGTTCGGCGGCGGCGGGGCTGGCGGGACCGCCTTCGGCGCCAAGACCGGCGACGTGCTCACCTGGATCACCATCGTGGCGGCCGTCGTCGTCCTGACTTTCGCGGTCGTGCTGAACTTCATCTTCGTGCCGACCGGTCCGGGACTGGGTGCCCCCACGGCGCCGCCAGGCGGCGGTGGTGCGGCCCCCATCGAGACCACGCCGCCTCCGACGGGTGCGGAGACGACCACGCCGATCGAGGTGCCGGTCACGGGTGAGCCCGCGGCCCCCGCGGCAACGGACGAGCCGGTCACCGAGGAGCCGGCCGAGCCGCCCGTCGACGAGCCTGCACCACCCCCGGGTGACGGTGCTGACGCACCCGCCGAGCCGGGCGACGAGGGCGCGTGGCGCACGAACGGTGTGGACTTGCCGGCCGTGGCCGTGTTGGGCGTGTTTGGCGACTCGGCGGCCTAGCCGTCCTTTCCTTTGCGTCATCTGTCAAGCGTCGAGAGCGTCGGTCGTGGGGGCGATTGCAGGCGGCGGAGCCGCGGGACCGAGGTGCACAGCGCATGATTCACTCCATGACCGGGTTTGGTGAGGCGCGACGCGAAGAAGGCGACCGCGTCTATCACCTCGAGATCCGCAGCGTCAATAACCGCTATCTCAAGTCGGTGGTGCACCTGCCCGACGAGTTTTCCTTTCTCGAAGGCGAAGTGGAGAAGCTGCTGCGCCAGCGGCTGACGCGCGGCAGCGTGACGTTGCGGCTGTACGTGCGCGACCTCAGCCCGCAGGCGGCCCTCGACATCAATGCCGCGGCCGTCCAGGCCTATGTGGCGCACTTGCGCGGCATGGCCGGAGACGATCCGCGCATGACCATCGACCTCGCGACGCTGCTCACATTGCCCGGTGCCTGCCAGCCGCGGGAGTTCAGCGAGCAGGAAAAGGAGCATCGCTGGGAAATCCTGCAGGCCCTCGCGAGCGAGGCCGTCGAGCGGCTGATCGAGATGCGGCAGGCGGAAGGCCGTGCTCTCGCAAAGGACCTGACCACGCACTGCGAGCGGATGTGGACCTCGCTGAAGCTGATCCGCGAGCGCGGGCCGGCGGTGATCGAGGAGTATCGCGACCGCCTCAAGGCCCGCGTGGAGCAGCTCATTGCGCACAGCGGCGTCGAATTGGCGCAGGACGACCTGCTGAAGGAAGTGTCGATCTACGCCGAACGCAGCGACATCAGCGAAGAGCTGTCGCGACTGGAGGGGCACCTCGAGCAGTTCGCGACGCTGACCAAGTCGGCTGAGCCGCCGGGCCGCAAGCTGGAATTTATCGCGCAGGAAATGCTGCGCGAGGCCAACACCATGGGCTCGAAGACCGGGGACGCGGCCATCGCCCGTGAGATCGTCGAGATCAAGAGCGCCATCGACCGAATCAAGGAACAGGTGCAGAACGCCGAGTAGCGGCCGGCGTGTCGGCCGGGTGTCCCCCGCTGAACCCGGTCGGGGCGAACGAATCCGGGCGCCGAGCGTATAGCCCGCGGTGCTCTGGCAAAACGTGAGTCGTCATGGGCCCGGGCGCTGGCCGGGACGATTCGACGCGCGGCGGCTGACAGATCGTCGGCCAAGCGGGCAGGATCGGACGAGTGGATAACGGGGGTTGTTGCGGGTTGTCGAGGGTTGCGCCGCTCTGATGCTTGTTGACACACATTGCCATCTGACCACGCCGGAACTCCACGGTCGCCTCGACGAGGTGCTGCACAACGCGCGCGAGGCCGGCGTGCGGCGGATGATCCTCGTCGCGCAGGAGCCGACCGACGCCCTGCATGCGCTGGAGATCATTCGTGACCGGCCGTACCTTTTCCTTATCGCGGGTGTGCACCCGCATGAGGCGGGCAAGTGCGACGAAGACACGCTCGGCTCGATCGCCTCGCTGCTGCGCGGCGAGGGGCTGAGCGAGCCGCTACGGGCCCGCGTGGTGGCAGTGGGGGAGACCGGACTCGATTTTCACTACGATTTCGCACCGCCCGAGCGGCAGGAGGCGGTCCTCCGGGCCCAGCTCGACCTGGCGGTCGAGGTGGACAAACCGGTCGTGATCCATGCCCGCGAGTCCGAGCACCGCGTGTGCGACGTGCTGGCGGAGTATCCGCCGCTCGCGGGACGCGTCGTCTTTCACTGTTTCTCGGGCGATACGAATCTCGCGCGCCGGGCGCTCGACCTGGGCTGCTATCTGTCGTATACCGGCGTTGTGACGTTCAAGAAGGCGGCATCGATCCAGGCGTCGGCCCGCTACACGCCCGCCGACCGTATCATGGTCGAGACGGACGCGCCGTTCCTGTCGCCCGAGCCGGTGCGCAAGATCCGGCCCAACGAGCCGGCGCTCCTGGTGCATACGGCGCGCTTCCTGGCGGCGCTGCGCGGCGAAAGTTACGAGGACTTCGCGGCGGCGAGCACGGCCAACGCCGAACGCTTCTTCAAACTCGGTGAGGAATAGGCATGGGACCTTGTCTGGTAACCGGCGGCGGCGGGTTCATCGGCAATCACATCGTGCGGCGTCTGCTCGATAGAGATGTGCGCGTGCGCGTGCTCGACAATTTCAGCACCGGCAAGCCGGAGAACCTCAGCGACATCCGCGAGCGCGTCGACGTGATCGAAGGGGACATTCGCGACATGGCGACCGTGCAGCACGCCGTCGAAGGCGTCGACACGATCTTTCACCTGGCCGCGCAGGGCAGCGTGCCGAAGAGCGTCGAGCACCCGACCGCCGCCAACGAGATCAACATCACCGGCACCTTGCACATGCTGGTGGCGGCGACGGGGGCTGGCGTGCGGCGTTTCGTGTACTCGGCCAGTAGCAGCGCCTATGGCGATACGCCGAAGCTGCCCAAGATGGTCGATATGCTGCCGCGGCCGCAGAGTCCGTATGCGGTCAGCAAGCTGGCGGGGGAGCACTACTGCTCGTGCTGGTGGCATGTGTACGGGCTGGAGACGATCTCGCTGCGTTACTTCAACGTGTTCGGCCCGCGGCAGGATCCGAACAGCCAGTACGCCGCCGTGATCCCCGCTTTCGTCACGCGCATGCTGCAGGGGCAGCGGCCCGTGATCTACGGCGACGGCGAGCAGTCGCGTGACTTCTGCTTCATCGACAACGTCGTCAATGCAAACATGCGCGCCGCCGAGGCGCCGCAGGTGCAGGGCGACGTGGTGAACGTGGCGTGCGCCGAGCGCACCACGCTCAACGAGATCGTGGCGCAGATCAACGAGCTGATCGGTACCGACATCCAGCCGGAGTACGCCGAGGTGCGCCCTGGCGACGTGCGGCACAGCCTGGCCGATATCGCGCATACCAAGGACGTGCTGGGGTACGAGCCGGTGGTGTACTTCGCCGACGGCCTGCGGCGCTCGATCGACTGGTATCGCGAGAACCTGGGATAGGGAGTCGTCTGTTCTCCGTCATCCGTCGTCGGGGCTGAGTGTTCCTCAGCACTCAGCCACCGGCAGGGCGGGTTCCACCCGCCGCGTTCTGGCGAGCGAAGCCCGCACTGCCTGCGTGTTTCTCAGTCAATCCCCGGGGTCTTCCCCATGCCGCAGGTATTCCCGCGGCCCCGTCGCGGTATACCGGCACAGCACCTGGTGCTCGCGCACGCCCAGGTCTGCGGCGACGGCCGCGGTCGACAGCGCGCCGCCCAACAGCGTTACCGTATCCCCGACACGATCCACCTCAGCCACCGACACATAGGATGTGTTCATCCCGCATTCGAGGATGCGCTGCGGCCGACCGTTGATCAGCACCGGGGCCGGCTGCAGGAGGTTGCTGTACCCGCCGAGGATCACCCCCACGCGTGAACACGTGAATCCGCCGTAGCCCACCCGGCCGCTGGTCGCCCGCACGGTGTGCAGCCGCGTCGTGACCCGCACCGCGTCGCGATACAGGGCCAGCCCCGGGCGCACGGCGTCAAACCACGTTTCGGGATCATCGAGCAGATCGGTCGCCGCGGCGTGGTAAGGCCGGCCGCGCTCCGCACAGGCTGCCGCCAGCTTGCGGGCGCCTTCCACCGTGACGGCATGGGCGAAATACTCGCTGACGTCGCACTGCTCCACCAGCGCGTCAAGGTCCGCCGGTTCGCAGCCGAACCGCTGCATGCCGACGTCGACACTGATCGCGACCGGCAGGCCCTTGAACCGCTGCGCATCAGCCAGGTTGCCGACCGCCGGTCGCAGGCCGAGCTCGCGATGCGTCGATGCCTCGCCCATGGGTGGTCCGATGATCAGCCCCGGCCGGCGGACCTGCTCCGCTTCGTACAGCGAGAAATACCCGAATTCGTCCACCACCGGACCAAGTACGTCCGCCACCCGCGCCGCGCCCAGCCCGTACGCGTCCGCCTTGATCACGGCGATGACCCTTACACCCGTTCTGGCGCGGATTTGCTCGGCGGCGGCGCGGACCGCGTCGAGGTCGACCATCACGTTGATGTGCGGACTGCGCATGGGATATTCTCAGAATTCTCGGTCCTGCAACCGATGGCGGGGTCCCGACGCGCGGGACGCTCACTTGTGCCCAGTATACGCGGGCGCAATCCCGAGGCGAAGCAGGTGACGACTCAGAAGTCCCACGGAAGGCGATGACGGAAATGCCGGTAGAGCAACCCCAGCATGCGGAACAGCACGTAGCCGAAGTACAACTCGACAAACCACGCCACCGGAAAGTACAACAGCATGAGGATCGGGATGTCGGCCGGCGGCTCGAGGACGCTCAGGCCCGTCCACACGGCCACCGTGATCAGCATGAAGACCCACGCGACGAAGTACACCGGGCCGATCCCGAGAATGCAGCGGACGAGCCAGTCGGGCCGCAGGTAGAGGAGTGAGTCGCCCAGTGCTATCGACAGCACCGCCACCGGCCATACCAGCGCACCGAGCAGCAACGCGCCGATCAGCAGCAGCCCCTGCCGCACCGAGTCTTCCATGAAGAAGTGCACATAGCCCGCCGGCGCGAAACAGAGGACGCTCACCAGCGCCAGCCAGAACAGCGGCACCACGCCATCATCCCACAGGCTCCAGTCCGGCTCGACCAGCGGGATGTCGTCTTCGCCGCTGGCGGTGCGCGTCATCGTGCTCCAGAAGAAGTGCACGATGTACAGCCCCACGACGATCGACCAGAGCAACATCAGCAGGCCGGTGACGAGGCCCATCATCGGGATCAGACCGATCAGCGTCGGCAGGAAGCACGCGATCGCCGTACATGCCACCAGAATCAGGTTGTTGAGCTTGCCCGCAAAGGCGAAACTCATCAGCAGGTCGGTGAGGAAGTTCTTCCATAGCGTCAGCCGCGGCAGCGATCGCAGCGTCTCCACATCGAGCGCGCCCGCCGGCACGTCCGGCGTCGGATTCTCGCTGATCGCTGGCCGGCCGAGCAGTTCGCTGGCCAGGCTCTCGTCGTGCGTCGCGGCGCGTCCGGTGACGCCGGGCTGGCTGCCATGCGGTGCCGGGCGCAGCTCATCGAATGCCAGCGGCAGCGCTTCGGGCGCCGCGGTCGCCATACTCTGGCGAAGTTCGAGCGTCGCGCCGGCGGCCGCGGCCCGCAGATCGGCCGCGGTGATATTGATGGTCCGCTTGCACGCCGGGCAGCGCACGACCTGCTCGGCCCGCGCATTGCGGATGCGCAGCAGCTTGCCGCACTTGCAACGGCCACGAATCGTCGGTTTGTCGCTCATGGCTATGCTCCCCGACAGTCGCCGGCGGTGTCCCTTTCCCGTTATTGTACAGCGTACGCCGCGGGCACGCGGTTACAACGCGGCGGCTGTTTTGGAACATGGCCCATGCGACTCGACGAACTGCAATACGACCTGCCGGCGGAACTGATCGCGCAGCACCCGGCCCAGCAGCGCGATGCCTCGCGGCTGCTCGTGCTGCATCGTGCGACAGGCGCGCTCGAGCACCACGTCTTTCGCGACCTGTCGGAATATCTGCGCCCGGGCGATTGCCTGGTGCTCAACGATACACGTGTGATTCCCGCGCGCTTCTTCTGTCGGCGCGAGACCGGTGGACGCATCGAGGTGCTGTATCTGCATGCGACGGACGCGGGATGGCACGTGCTGCTGCGGCCGTCGGCACGGCTCAAGCTCGGCGAGCGCCTCTTGTGCGACGGCGCGGACGTGCGGCTTGTCCTGTGCGAGCGCGGTGCCCGCGGCGAGTGGTTGGTCCGGCCCGTGCCCGAGACGCCCCCGTTGGATCTGCTCCAGCGCGTCGGCCGCACGCCGCTGCCACCGTATATCACCCGTCCCGACGAACTGCCCGCCGACCTGCGGACGGCGGACGTGGAGCGCTATCAGACGGTTTATGCCCAACGTCCCGGCGCGGTGGCGGCACCCACAGCCGGGCTGCACTTCACGCCGACGCTGTTGGACGAACTCGCCGCCGCGGGTGTAGCGCGGGCGACGCTGACCCTGCACGTCGGCGCCGGCACATTCACGCCGATCGCGACCGACAACCTCGCCGACCATCCGATGCATGCCGAGTGGTACGAAGTCTCCGCCGCCGCCGCTGCGATCCTGCAACAGACAAAGGCCGCCGGCGGTCGCATCGTCGCGGTCGGCACCACGGCCACCCGCGTGCTGGAATCGCTCGACCTGGCGGCCCTGCAGGCGTCCGAAGACATCGCCGCGCGCGGCTGGACGGACATCTTCATCTACCCGCCGTATCAGCCGCGCAATGTCGATGCCCTGATCACCAACTTCCATTTGCCGGGCAGCACGCTGTTGGCCCTGGTCATGGCGCTGGCATCGCGTGAGCAGATCCTGGCGGCGTACCAGGCCGCCGTCGCCGAGCGCTACCGCTTCTACAGCTATGGCGACGCGATGCTGATTCTCTAGCATCCGGTCGCGGTTTTTTCTTCCCCAAGCCTGGCCCGTGGCCGTACAATTCCGCGGGGCGCATCGCGTTCTCCAGATCGCAGTGCGTAGCGCGAGCAAGGAGAAGCCCATGAGAGCCTGCCTGACGTGCCTGCTGGTCGGCTGCATCACGGCGAGTGCCGTGGCCCAGTCGCGACTGCCGACCACCCAACCCACCCGTGAGCGGCGTCGCCCGCAGATCACCACCACCCAGCCCGCGCATCCGCCGGCCGCCGAACGCGCCGCTGCCCGGCTGCGCCAGGTCGACGAAGCACCGATGGCCAAGAAGCGCCAGCGAACGACGCGACAGCTGCTCGCGACGCGCATCGGCGAGATCCACTTCGAGGCGACGCCGCTGGAGCAGGTCTTCGCTGCCCTGGGCGAGCTGGTCGACGTCAACATCATCGTCCGCTGGCAGCGGCTCGAAGACGTGGGGATTGCCCGCGACGTGCCTGTTTCGCTGCAGTTACGCGAGCTCTCGCTGCGCAGCGTCCTGCTGCTCGTCATGCAGCAGGCCACCGGCGGCGACACCGTGCTGGCGTACCGGGCCTCGCCGCGGCTGATCCTCATCACCACCAGGGAGGAGTTCGACCGCGCGTTCGTCGTCAGGATCTACGACGTCAAGGACCTCGTCACGCCGGAGATCGAGCACCCGTGGATGTTCATCGGCAGCACGCGCGAATTCGTGACGTCCGTTGAGCCCGTCGTCGGGCAGGGGGCCGCGGCGGTGCGGCCGATCACCGAGGAGTGGTGGGGCGGTACCGGGGCGTGGTTTGGCGGCCAGCGGGGTTACGAGGATGCGAACTACCGGCCGCCGCGCGGCAAGACCAAGGAAGAGCTGCTGCGCGAGCTGGTCGAGGTCATCCAGCAGACGGTGGAGCCGGACCACTGGGAAGTCAACGGCGGGCGCGGGACGATCGCGATTCTGGGGGATCAGTTGGTGATTCGGGCCTCGCCGCTGGTGCATCAGAAGATCGGCGGGCCGTTGCGGCGCTAGTGCGCAGGAGGGCGCGCGTCAGCGTTCGCTCACCGACGCGCGAACGAGCCCGTGAGACTAGTCCTTCACGTTCACCCGGCGGCCGGCGCGGCGCTTGCGGCGGATGATCGCCCGCCCCGTGTGCGTCCGCATCCGCGCGCGAAACCCGTGCTTGCGCTTGCGCTTGATCTTGCTCCAGCGATGGGGGTAATGCGTTGCCATGGTCTCATTTCTCCCAAACCGCGCTGGCGCGGCGGTTCACTGCCAATTCATTCCGAGTCCAGCTATTATGCCAGAAGTCCCGGCCGGCGCCAACCTTCGGTCGCCCCCCGATCACTTGCCCGATTGTCCACCGCCCGATAGACTGCGGGGCTTTGTGGGCGTGCATTGGGGGGTTAGGTGACTGGAGGACAGCAGTATGGCGTCGGCAGGGGCGATTCATCGCAAGGCAGCGGAGCTTGGCAAACTGGCCGTTCGGATGACCACCAAGGCGGGCTCGGGGCACCCGTCCAGCGCGCTCTCCCTCGCGCACATCACGGCCGTCCTGATGTACGACCAGATGCGCTGGGATCCGGCCGACCCGTGGGCCCCCGGCGGCGACCGGCTGGTGCTGTCGGAAGGGCACGCGGTTCCGATAATGTACGCCGCCTTGGCAGACCTGGGGGGCGTGGTCGGCAAGGACAAGGCCTCGGCCACCAAACTCGTCGAAGGCGATGTCGATCAGCTTCGCGCCCGCTCCAGCTTCCTCGACGGCCACCCCAACCCCGCCGAGGGCGTCCCGTTTTTTGATGCCGCCACCGGCAGCCTCGGGCAGGGCCTCAGCGTGGCGGCCGGCCTCGCGCTCGCGGCCAAGCTCGACGGCAGCGAACGCCGGGTGTACTGCATCATCGGCGACGGCGAGTCGCGCGAGGGGCAGATCTGGGAAGCGGCCGACTTCATCATGGATCACCAACTCGACAATGTCTGTGCCATTTTCAACGCCAATGGCCAAGGCCAGGCGGCTGATGTCTCGCCACAGCAGTCCGCCGACGCGTTGGCCGCCAAGCTGACGGCTTTCGGGTGGACGGTTGTGGAGATTGATGGCCACGATCCGGATGCGATCGCTGGTGCGTTCGACAAGTTCCCGGGTGACAAGCCGCTGGCGATTGTCGCCAAGACCGTGAAGGGCTGGGGCGTCGAAGCCCTGCTCAAGGGCAATTGGCACGGCAAGCCGCTGCCCGAGAGCGAGGTGGCCGGCGCCAGTGCTTCTCTCGACAAAGCGGTGGCGGCACACCAGGGCAGTGACGACGTCGGGCCGCCGCCCCCGGTGCCGGCCGGCGGAACGTTCAGCCGCGTCGATGTGCGCGAGGTCGAATGGCCGAGCTTCGCCGATGCGATGGAGTCCGGCGGCCTGGCCGATCGCGTGAAGAAGGGCAAACTGGCTACGCGGCGCGCCTATGGTGCTGCGCTGAAGGTGGCGGGCGACCTCATCCCGCAGGTCGTCGCGCTGGACGGTGATGTGAGCAATTCGACCTTCGCTGACCTGTTGGCCAAGGCCCATCCCGACCGCTTCTACGAATGCAAGATCGCCGAGCAGAACATGGTATCGGCCGCGGCCGGTCTCGCGGCGGCGGGGTGTATTCCGTTCGTAAACTCCTTCGCCAAATTCATCAGCCGCGGGTATGACCAGGTCGAGATGGCCAATATCTCGCGGGCGAACATGAAGATCGTCGGGTCGCACGCCGGCGTGTCGCTCGCCGCGGACGGGCCAAGCCAGATGGGATTGCTCGACGTAGCGTTTTTCGCCTCGTTTGCCAGCGTGCGTGGCGACGACCGCGAGAGCCCGCTGTGCTGGTTCTATCACCCGGCCGATGCGGTCGCCGCGTACAAGTGTACGCAGCTCATGGTGCGGCATCCGGGCATGTGCTATATGCGAACGCACCGTCCCGATACCGGGCTGATCTACGACGACAACGCAACGTTCGAGCCGCGCGGCTTCAACGTGCTGAGCAATGGCGACGAGTTGGCGCTACTGGCGTCTGGCTACATGGTGCACGAGGCCCGCAAGGCCGTGGACATGCTGGCCAAGCAGAACATCCGCGCGGCGCTCATCGACACCTATTGCCTGCCGATCGATGCCGAGAGATTGGTTGAGACGCTGCAACGGTGCGGCGGCGTGGCGCTGACGGTCGAGGACAACTACGGCGGCGGCTTTGGCAGCGCGATCGCCCAGATTGCTGCCCGTAGCGGCAAGATTCGCGTCGAAACGCTCCATTGCCAGCGAATCCCGAAGTCGACGCTGACACCCGACGAAGCACTGGACTATGTCGGCGTGGCGGCACCGCAGATCGCTGACCACGCACTGGGTCTCCTTCGGCGGTGACTGGCGGTAGGGCGGGCGCGACCCGCCGGACTCGGCTGACGACTGACCACTGAACACTACTCACTGGGACTTGCTGTGAATCTCGTTACTGGTGCCACGGGCCTGCTGGGCAGCCATATCGTCGAGAAGCTCCGCGAACGCGACCTGCCGGTGCGCGTGCTCGTACGCCCTGGCAGCGATCGTAGCTGGCTCGAAACGCAAAACGTCGAATTCGTCGAAGGCGATGTCACCGACCCCGTCTCGCTGAAGGCCGCTTGCGCCGGCGTCGATGCGGTCTATCATTCCGCGGCCAAGGTTGGCGACTGGGGCCCCTGGGAGGACTTCCAGCGCATCACCATCGACGGCACGCAAAACATGGTGGATGCCGCCGTCGCCGCCGGTGTGCGCCGCTTCGTGCATATCAGCTCGATCAGTTGCTACGGCTATCATACGCGCGACGTCGCCGTCGACGAGACCTTCGATCTCGGCTACAAGCTCTACCGCTGGGCGTACTACAGCAAATCCAAGATCGAGGCCGAGCGCATCGTCTGGCGCGCCTACAAGGAAAACAGGATCGAGCTCACCGTGATCCGCCCCGCGTGGATCTACGGCGAGCGCGACCGCACCACCATCGCCCGCCTCTACGACATGATCAAGCGCGGCCGCGCCAAGATCCTCGGCAAGGGCGACAATCGCCTCAACGTCGTCTACGCCGGCAATATCGCCGAGGCAGCCATCGCGGCGGCGGGGCGGGCCGATTGCAACGGCGAGGCGTTCAACTGCTCCAACGACGGGGCGATCACGCAGCAGGAATACTTCGACCTGCTCGCCCGGTCGATCGGGGCGCCGCCGGTGAAACGGCACGTGCCGTACCGCGTGGCGTATTCGGCGGGCTTCGTGCTCGAATGCCTGGGTCATCTGTTCCGCTGGCAGAAGCCGCCGTTCGTGACGCGCTATGCGGTGTGGCTCATGGGGCGGCGCTCGTACTTCAGTGCGGAGAAGGCGCGTCAGGTGCTGAACTGGCAACCGACGGTGACCTATGAGGTGGGCGTGCCCAACACCGTCCGCTGGTATCGCGAGCAGGTTCTCGGGGAGCGAACGTAGCGTCCGCCCACCGCTCGGGGTGAAGGGGCATGGCTTCGCTTGGCCCTGTCGCGGGGTGGGCGCCGCACCGGCCGCAGTCCGAACCGCGACCGCTCGCCGGCCGGGTAGAGCGAGGGCGAAGCCGACTCTACAATAGCACGCATGATGGACAAGCGGCGACAAGTCCGCCTCACGCAGATGACCAAGGCCGCCGGCTGAGCCGGCAAGATGGCGCCAGACGCGCTGACGCAGGTCCTGCGTCCGATCGAGGCCCTCTTTCCGCAGGAGCAGTTTCCCGAGCTCCTGGTGGGTCTCGGTGCGCGCCGCGATGACGCCGCGGTCTATCGCCTCAGTGACGACAACGCCCTCATCGCCACGCTCGATTTCTTCACGCCCATCGTCGACGACCCCTACACCTACGGGGCGATCGCCGCCGCCAACGCCCTGAGCGACGTTTACGCCATGGGCGGACGGCCCGTGCTCGCGCTCAACGTCTCGTGCCTGTCCGACTGCCTCCCCGCCGACATCATCGGCGAGATCCTCCGCGGCGGTGCGGAGAAGGTCGCCGAGGCTGGCGCTGCCCTCGTCGGCGGGCACTCGGTCGACGACCGCGAGCCCAAGTACGGTCTCGTCGCGTTGGGCTTTGTGCACCCGGACAAGATCTGGACGAAGTCGGGTGCGCAAGCCGGCGACGTGCTGCTGCTGACCAAGCCGCTCGGCGTCGGCATCGTGACCACGGTGCTCAAGGCGGATGAAGCCGATCCCGCCCACATCGACGCGAGCGTCGCCTCCATGCTCAAGCTCAATGCCCACGCCGCCGAGTTGCTCGCCAGCACCGACGTCCACGCCTGTACCGACGTCACGGGTTTCGCCCTGCTGGGCCACGCTTGCGAGATCGCCGAGCGCAGCGGCGTGACCCTGCATTTTCGCACCGATCAGATCCCGTTCGTGCCCGGCGCGACCGACTACGCCGACATGTGGCTCTTTCCTGCCGGCACGGGCAACAACATCGCCAGCTTCCGCCAGCACGTGCATTTCGCAGAGGACATCCCGGAAGAAACGCAACAGCTCCTCTTTACACCCGAGACCTCGGGCGGGCTGCTCGTTTCCGTGCCGGCAGCGGTGGTGGCGGATGTGCAGCAACACTTCGCCGATGCGGGCGAGCCGCTGTGGGTGGTGGGGGAGGTCGTGGCCGGTGCCGCGCGCGTGCAGGTCGACACGGGGGCCGGCTAGGGGCGCCGCGCAGACGGGCCCCAAGGGTGGCCGGCTCGTAACCCTCTTCTTGAAATACAGTTATGAGTGGACGCCTCAAGCGCGCCTTTCCCGGCAGCCGATAGAACCGTCAGGAAAGGCCCTTGGAACCCGCGCGGCGACGCGCGACGGTGCCGCTTGTCGACCGTTGCTCGAGGGATTCGTCGATTGCCCGGTGTGACCAAACATCCCGACACGCAGCAGTCCGTCGCGGCGCCGTCCACGGAACTGCACATTGAGCGGGTCGCCGTCAAGGATCTGGTCGCGTTCGCCGACGACATGGCGCGCCGCACGCCGCCGGACCAGGCCCTGCCGATCGTGCCGTTTCGCGCCCGCGCCCAGGCGCAGAACCCGGATGCCCATCCGGATGACATCGCCCTGACGGTTGGGTTTGTCGGCGCGGAGTGCGTGTCCTTCATTGGCACGTTCCCTGGTCGGCTGCGGTGTGGCGAGCACCTGGAGCCGGTGCGCTGGATTTCGGCATGGTGGGCTTCGCCGGCACATCGCGGCCGCGGGCTCGGCAAGGCCGTGCTTCAGGACGCGGCTGCCCAGCCGCATGCGCTGTTGGGCGCCGGCAGCAGTTCCGAGCAGGCGGAGCGGGCCTTTCGGCATTTCGGGTGCGCGGAACTCGCGCCGATGCCCTGGGACAACACCGTCCTCCAGAAGCCCCTGCCGAGCCGGATCAGCGTCGGCCTGCGCAGGCGTCTGGGCCTGCGCCCGTATCGCCCGTATCGTCCGCCGGCCGTGCTGCGCGTCCGGCGGCCCGCTGGTGACGGTGCGCTCGCGTTGAATCAGTGCGGTGCACTGGGTGGCGTGGCGGCCGCCTTTCAATGGCAGCACACACCCGATGTACACTTTTTCCGCAGCCCGGCCGTGATCAACTGGATGGTGTCCCACCCCTGGAACAGCGAAGACCCGGCCGACAGCTGCCCGAACTACTACTTCTCCTCCACGGCCCCGTTGTTCCGCTATGCAATCTACGAGGCCTGCGAGGAGCCCACCGGAAGCTACGCCGGCTTCGTCGTGTTCCAGGTGGTCGGCGGCAGCGACGGCGGCCTTTGCGTGCACCTGGTGGACTACTGCTTTGCGCGTGATGGTGACGCCCTGGCCGCTCGTGCCGTGTTGGACTTTGCGCGGCGGATCGGCGCCGTCATCCTCCGCACGCCGTGGTACGTCACCGAGCACCTGACCGACCTCCTGCCGCCCGGTTCGCGGTCGCGGCGGCGGGTGCGGCGCTGCTTCTGGTGGCCGGGGGCGACCGGCAGCCCGCTGGCCGAATTCGCCGACCAGTTACCGCTGCGTCACGTCGACGGCGACACGCCTTTCATCTGAGGATCGTCCGGATGGGTGTGACTGCGATCTACGCCAATATGCGACAGAAAGTGCTCGACCGCGTGCCGCCGCGCGTGTGGCGGCGGCTGAGGCCGCAGGGCGTGGTGTCGCTCTACTACCACATGGTGTCCGACCGTGTCCTGCCGCACATGGCGACGACGCCGCTCTACAAGAATCCCGACCAGTTCGAGGCAGACGTGTGCTGGCTGCAGCGTGAGGGCACCATCGTGGACCATGACGCGGTGGCCGCCTACGTCGAAGACGGTAACGCGCCGCCGCCGAATGCCTACCACATCACCTTCGATGACGGCTTTCGCGAATGGTACGACGTCGTGCGGCCGATCCTGTTGCGTCATGACGCGCGGGCGACGTTCTTCGTGCCGACGGACTTCATCGACAACCGCGCACTGAACTGGGTGCACCTGCGGTCGATCTGCTTTGATCACGCGCTGCGCGCCGGCGAGGACCACATCACGCGCGCGATGGGCGTACTCAACACGGCCTGCGATCTGCACCTCAGCAAACGCCGCGCCCTGTGCGACTGGATCCGCAATCTGCGGCAGCACCAGCAGCGTGAGCTCGCGATCGTCAGCGCGCAGTTCGAAGTCGATGCAGCCCAGTACCTCGCCGACTATCGCCCGTACCTGACGACCGCGCAGATTCGCCAGCTCGCCGACGAGGGCTTCACCATCGGCGCGCACTCGCTGCGGCACTATATCCTGGGTGATCTGGGCGATGACGACGCCGTCCGTCGCGAGATCGTCGAGTCGTGCCGGATTATTCGCGATATCACGGGTGCGGCCCGGGTGCCGTTCGCCTTCCCGTTCTATGGCGACCGGGTTGATCGCGGCCTGCTGGCCGACTTGCGCCGCCAGCATGGCTTCATCGGCCTGTACTTCGACGCCCACAAGTTCCGCCGGGACATCCCCGACGTCGTGCACCGTGTCCCCGCCGACTGGCCGAAGAACGGCCGGCCGGGCGAGTCCAATCTGCCGTTCATGATCGGCCGCGCCTACAGCAATCCGTCCTGACGCCCCCGCGCTGCGGCCGCTACGACGCGGCCGGATCGGTTTCCGCTGCCGGTGTGGTGCGGCCGGTGAGCAGCCAGGTCCACGCCAGCTTCAGGTCTTCGAGGATCAGGTACAGCGCCGGCACGACGATCAGCGTCAGCAGCGTTGCGAACGCCAGCCCGAAGCTGATCGAGATCGCCATCGGAATCAGGTAGCGCGCCTGGAACGACGTCTCGGTCATCAGCGGTGCCAGCCCGAGGATCGTGGTCAGCGACGTCAGCAGAATCGGCCGCAGCCGCCGCCGGCCTGCATTCACCACCGCTTCGAACTTCGACAGGCCGCGGGCGCAGTTCTTGTTGACGAAATCCACCAGGATCAGCGCGTCGTTCACCACGATGCCGGTCAGCGCGACCATCCCGATCATCGACAGGATCGTCAGCGGATACCCCATTACCCAGTGCCCGACGATCGCCCCCGTCGCCCCGAACGGCACCGCTGCCAGCACGACCAGCGGCTGGGTGTAGCTCTTGAACAACCCCGCCAGCATCACGAAGATCAGCAGCACCGCGATGAGGAAATCGCGCCGCAACGAGCCCAGCGACTTGCTCGCTTCGCGCTTGTTACCCGCGAAGTCGATCCGCACGCCCGGCAGGTCGCGCTCGAGGTCGCTCACCAGTGGACCGAATGCGCGGATGATCTCTTCGGCGTTGTTTGCGTTCTGGTCCACGTCGGCCGTCACCACCACCGAACGCCGTTGATCGATGCGGCGGATCGACGCGGTTCCCGTCGAATCGGTCACGCGGGCCACCTCGCCCAGCGGCACCATGAAGCCCGCCGGCGTTGCGATGCGCATCGCCTCGAGCTCGTGGATGTGCCGCCGGCGTTCCTCCGGGAAGCGCACGCGGATATCGACGTCCTCGCGGTCGCGTTGCAGCGTGCGCGCCTCGAGCCCGTAGAACGCGCCGCGCACCTCCGTTGCCAGCGAACGCGTCGTCAGGCCGAGCGGCCGCGCCGATTCGAGCAGCTCGATCTGCAGTTCGCGGCGACCCTGCTCGTGATCATCATCAATGTCGTACACGCCACGCTGCCGGGCGAGTTCGTTCTTGAGCGTATCCACCGCCGTCAGCACCCGGTTGATGTCCTCGCCGGTCACCTCGATCTCGATCTCGGCGCCGCCCGGTCCGCCGCGCATTGACTCGTAGCGCAGCGACGTTACGCCCGGCGGCTGGCCGATGATCGAGCGCAACTCGGCGAGGATCTGGTCGCTCTCGCGATCGCGCTGGTCCACCGACGTCAGCTCGATGATGACCTGGCCGATGTGCGAGCGAGCGCTGGTCGTCGCGCCATCCGAGCCCGCCCGGATCTGGGCCCCGACCAGCGTGTAGGCCGAGCGCACCTCCGGAAAACGCTCCTGGTCAGTGACCACCTGCTCGATACGCTTCGTGACGGTGTCGGTCTGGGCCGCCGGCGTGCCGACCGGCATCTCCAGGTTCACCAGTACCGTCTCCGAGTCCATCTCCTGGATGAAGACGAACTTGACGTGCCCGCCCGCCACGAAGCCGACGGCGATGAGCAAGCCGCCGACCGCGGCGGCGATCGTCACGTAGCGGTACCGCGCCGCCGCCCGAACGAAGCCCTCGTACTTGTCGGTCATCACGGTGCCGAGCAGGTGCTGCTGCGCCCGGCGCAGCGGCCGCGTCAGCCGCGCCAGGAAATGCCGTGGCGGGGCCGCGCCCAGGTCGCGCGGCACGTTCTTCAGCGTGTCGGCCAGGTGCGACGGCAGGATCACGAACGCCTCGATCAGTGAGATCAGCAGCGCCGACATCACCACGATCGGCAGCACGCCCATGAAATCGCCGATGCGTCCCTCGATGAACATCAGGGGGAAGAAAGCGCCGATCGTCGTCGTCACCGCGATCAGCACCGGCCAGATGACCTCCTCGGTGCCGCGGATGGCCGCCGTCCGTGGCGCTTCACCTTGCTCGACGCGTGCATAGATGTTCTCGCCAACCACGATCGCGTCGTCCACGATCAGGCCGAGCACGACGATCAACCCGAACATGCTGATCAGGTTCAGCGTCGCGCCGAACATGTTCATCAGCACGAGGCCGCCCGCAATCGACAGCACCAGCCCCATCATCACCCAGAACGCCACGCGCCAGTTCAGCGTGAACAGCAGCGTGAGGAACACGAGCATCAGGCCCCAGCCGCCGTTGCGCGTCAGCAGATCGAGTCGGTCCGCGATGTAGCGCGACAGGTCGCTGTGCAGCTCGAGCGCCAGTGCCGGCGCGTACGGCTCGTTGCGCGATTGCTCGTAGACGCGCTGCACGTTGCCGTTGAAACCCAGCCGGCTCCACCAGTCCAGCGGCAGCGGCTCGTTCCGCTTGCCGGCGACGAACGCCTTGACCAGGTTCGCGATCCGGATCGCGTCCTGGTCCCCCGTTTTGTAGATGATCAGGTCCACCGCCGGCTGGCCGTTGAACCGGCTGCGCAGATCGCTGTCCTCGAACGTGTCGATCACCTGCCCGACATCACGCACCCGCACGGTCTGACCGTCCGCCGTCGTGCGCAGGATCGTCGCGCTGATCCGGCGGGCGTCATCCGTCTCGCCGAGGGTGCGGACGGCCACGTTCTGCCCAGCCGTCTTGACCTGCCCGCCCGGCAGGTCCAGATTCGTGCGGCGGATCGCCTCAGTAATGTCGTCGAGCGACAGGCGATACTCGATCAGCTTCTCCGGCTGCACTTCGACCGCGAGCTCGTCCTTGCGCGTGCCGGTCAGCTCAACGTCGGTAATCTCCGGCAGCAGCAGCAGATCGTCGCGCAATCGCCGCCCGGCGTCCTTGAGCGCCGACTCGCTGACGTCGCCGTAGATCGCGACCGAAATCACCGGTAGCGTCGGCTCGAACTTGGCTACGCGCGTCTCTTCCGCCTCCTCCGGCAGCTCGTCGCGCGGGATCGCGTCAATCGCCGACTTGAACTCGTTGACCTTGTCGTCGAGGTCGGTCACGTCGTTCGTCAGCGACACCAGCACCGTGCTCATGCCCTCGACGATCGTCGTCGTGATCTTGTCGATGTCCTCGATGTCCTTGATCGCCTCTTCCATGCGGATCGAGATGCCCTTCTCGACCTCGCTCGGCGTAGCGCCGGGGTAGGGCGTCTGGATCATGATCTGATTGGGGCGCGACTCCGGGAACATCTCCCGCGTCAGCGTCAACCCGGTGTAGATGCCGGCGACCAGGATCGCCACCATCAGCACATTCACCAGCACCGGGTTCTCGACACTGAACTTCGGCAGCGACATCAGGGCACCTCGTCCGCCAGTCGCGCCGCATCCGCCTCCGTCCCCGCCGACCGCGCCGCGGCCGCCGGCTGCGTCGAGGCCTCACCAGCCGCCTTGGCAAACACCGGCCGCACCGGCATCGCATCGGTCAGCGTGTCCAGGTTACTCGTAATCAGGACGCTCCCCGGCGTGATGCCGGCCACCGCGGCCCGTTCCGGCAGCGGATACTCGATCTTGATCGGCCGCGCATAGGCCCGCCCGTCTTCGCACACGAAGACCTGGTTCTTGCGGATCGCGTCGCGCGGCACCAGCAGCGCATCGCGCAGCTCCGGCCCCGCGATGTCCGCCGCCACGAACATGCCCGGCATCAGTGGCGCCGGTCCCGCGGTCGGACCGTCGCGCGACGCGTCCGCCGGATTGGTGACCTCGACGAACAGCGAGAACGTCCGCGTCCTCTCGTCGGCACTCGGCGCGATGCGCGCGATCGTCCCTTGCCATGCCGTATCGGGTTTGCTCTCCAGGTAAAGGTGCGCGTCCGCCCCGACCTGCACCCGCTCGCGCCACGACACGGGCAACTCGATCGGCACCTCGATCTGTCGCGGGTCGAGCACGGTCAGTAGTTGCCGTCCCGGGCTCACCTGCTCGCCGAGCTCGACCTGCAGGTCGTCGATGCGTCCGGCGAACGGGGCGCTGATCGTGCAGCGCTCGACGTTCAGTTCCGCCAGCGCAATCTCCGCCCGGTACAGGTCACAGGTCGCCTTCTGCTGCTCCCGCCGTTCGGGGATCACCGCTCGCTGCCGCTGCAGCTCCTGCAACGTGCGCCGCGACCGCTGCACGACGACCCGCGCATCGTCCAGCTCCCGCACGCTCGATGCACCGCGCTCCAGCAGGTCGCGAATGCGGTTGAACTCGCGCTCCGCCACCGCCAGCTCGTCCTGCGTGGTCTCGATCATCGCGTCCAGGTTGGTCTTCTCGATGTCGATCTGCCGCAGGGCCGCCTCGGCCGCCGTCAGTTGACTCCGCGCCCGTTCGAGCCGCGCCTGGTACTCGCGCGCATCGAGACGCACCAGCACCGCATCGTCGTCGACCGCGGCCCCGTCGCGCAGCCCGGCCTCCAGCCAGACCACGCGTCCGGCCACCTCGCTGCTGACGATCGCGCGGCGATCGGCCCGCGCGGTCCCGAAGCCCTGCACCGGCGCAACCACGGTGGTGGGCTCGATGCGAACGGCACTGACCGCCAGGGGCGCGTGCGTGAGTTCAATCGGTGCCGGCGACTCCGCCAGACTCGCCAGCAACCAGAAGGTGCCCGCCGACGCGCCGAGCACCAGCACCGCCAGCACGACCGTGAGGACTATTCGTCTGAGCATCAGATTCCGATTCGCATGCCGGCTGGATCACCATGCGACGAGTAGCCAATCCGCCCCGGCCCGGCGGTCCGGCGAACAGGTCATTATACGCGGAAGACGCGTGTGCAGACAGGCGGCCGCAGGTGCCGTCGCCACCGCGCCTTTCGCGGCCGAGCCAACGCCCTACAATGCAGCCACTTGTGAGGATCGCCCGAAGCCGATGCAGCGCACCAGCCACAACCCGATCATCCATGTTGTCGCCGCCGACTTGCGCGAACAGCGCCGGACCGTGCTGCGGCGTTTGCTCCGGACGGTATCACC
Source organism: uncultured Planctomycetales bacterium (assembly GCA_964448675.1). Classification (GTDB taxonomy): domain Bacteria; phylum Planctomycetota; class Phycisphaerae; order UBA1845; family Fen-1342; genus CAYUZU01. The sequence goes on along the minus strand of CAYUZU010000023.1, from coordinate 5,194 downwards.
GGCGCATCCGCAGCATGTGCTGCAGGTCGACGCCGGCCCGCTGCAGCGTATCAGCCGCCAGCGCGTGCGACGCGTCCGTGCCCCTGGCCCGGTGAGCGTTTTGCGCGGAATGGCCCTGCGCCGCGTGATTCGCCGCCTGTCATGGCGCCGCCTGTCGCCGATCGTGCACGCCTGGACGCCCACGGCCGCTCGGTGGTGTGCGTCGCTGCTCGGCGGTGCGTGGCACGTGCTGATCGAGCTCGACTCACTCGTCGATCTCCGCGAGCAGACCTTCTGGCCGGTCTCGCCCCGTACCGACGATCTGCCGCTCTATATCTGCCCGACGGCGGTGTCGCGCGCCAGGCTGCGCCAATTGGGTGTGCCCCCGGAACGGTGCGCGCAGATTGATCCGGGTGTGATCACCGAGCCCACACTCGTCTGGGACCGCGAGGCGCTCCGCGATGAACTCCTCCTGCAGGACGACGAGACCTTGATCGTGCCGTTGCCGCCGCTGCACCATGCCACCGGTAGCCGGCTGGCGGTGTGGGCGTCGCTGCTGCTGCGCAAGGCGGACTACAACGTGCGGCTGCTGCTGGCGGGGGAGGGGCCGGTGCGGGCGTCGCTGCACCACCTGGTTCGCTCGGCCGGGATGGACGGCATCCTGCGCCGGGCGCCGCGCTCGATGGACTTTGACGAAATCCTGGCGGCGGCGGACCTGGTCACGTACTTCCCGTCAGGCGACGCGCCAATCGATCCCGTGCTCAGCGCCATGGCCGCCGGCTGCCCGCTGGTTACGTCTGCGGCGCCGTCGTTGCAACAGGTGTTGCCGGATGGTGATGTGTCGTGGCGTTGCACGGTGAACACGGTCGAGACCGTCGCCAGGACGATGCAGCGTGCCATCAGTAGCCCCGATCGCACCCAGCAACTGGTTGAACGGGCCGCGGCCCTCGTCGCCGAGCGATTCACCATTCGCCGCATGACCGACGCCTACGCGGACCTGTACGCGTCGCTGGCGTAATCCGGGATGGCGGGGGCTGCCGACAGAATTCGACAAACAAGGCCGACCCCGCGTCAATAGGCGACCTCCTGGTGCGTCTATGAGGACAAAGGTGTCAGGATTGTCAGAGGGAGATTGCGGACGGTGAAACGCACCGAATCGACGAGTGGTTGGCGCAATGGGACACTGTTGCTGGCCGTGCTGGCCTTGGCCGCGTTCCTGCGTCTCTGGAACCTGGCCGGCCACGAATACGGCAACATCTACTACGCGGCCGCCGTCCGCAGCATGGCGCAGAGTTGGCACAATTCCTTCTATGCCGCGTTCGATCCCGGCGGATTCCTGGCCGTCGACAAGCCGCCCGTCGCGCTCTGGCTGCAAGTGCTGAGCGTCAAGCTGCTGGGCTACAGCGGCTGGAGCCTGCATCTGCCGCAGGCGCTGCTCGGCATCGCGATGGTGGGACTGGTGTATCACCTGACCGCCCGCGTCGCCGGCGCGGCGGCCGGCCTGCTGGCGGCGCTCGTGCTGGCAGTCACGCCAGTGTGTGTCGCGGTCGACCGCAGCAATCTCATGGATTCGTGCCTGCTGTTCACGCTGCTGCTGGCGGCGTGGGCGCTGCTGCGGGCGACCGAGCGCGGCCGCTGGTGGCCGTTGCTGCTCTGTGCAGTAATCGTCGGGGTGGCATTCAACGTGAAGATGCTGGCGGCGTACCTCGTGCTGCCCGCGTTTTATCTGGTGTACTGGCTTGGTGCGCCGCTGTCGCGCAAGATGCGGACCATCCGTTTGGCCGGCGCGACAGCGGTGCTCGCGCTCGTCTCGCTTTCGTGGCCCGTTGCCGTCGACCTCACGCCAACCGACCAGCGGCCACGCGTTGCTGCCAGCTTCGACAACTCTGTGCTCAGCCTGAGCCTCGGTCTTCACGGCCTGGGCCGCATCATGCACCTGGTGCCGGGTGATCGTGGCGGGCCCGGGGGTGGCGCTGGTCCCCCGTCTGGGCCGCCGCCGGCGCTGCACGCACCGCCCGGCCCGGGAGGCCCCGGTCGACCTCCTGGCGCGCCAGCGACCGGCTCGTCATTGGCGCCGCTGACGGGATTCAGCGGTACGCCCGGTCTGTTCCGCCTTGCCAATCGCGAGATGGCGGGACACATCGCGTGGTTCATCCCGCTGGCTGCCGTCAGTCTGGTGGCCTTCGTTCTGCATTCGCCGCCGCGGCGGCCGCTGTCACGGCGGCACCTGACCGTGCTGCTGTGGGTTGGCTGGGCAGGGACGTGCGCGACGCTGTTCAGTTTCTCGAGCGGCATCATTCACACGTACTACCTGAACATGCTGGGGCCGCCGATCGCGGCGCTGGTTGGCATTGGTGCCGTCGCGCTGTGGCGGCTGGAGGACGCCAGGCTGCGCGCGACGCTGCTCGTGGCGGGAATTCTGCTGACGGCACTCGGGCAGGCCGCGATCGTGACGGCGTATTCAGCGTGGGATGTGTGGCTCGTACCGCTGGTCGTTCTGGGGGCGGTCGGTGCGCTTTCGGCTGTTGTTCACGGCGTTTGTCGCGGCGCGTCGCGAAAACTCGAGCGTGCCGGCGCGGGCCTGGCGCTGGCGGTGCTGCTTGTCGCACCGCTTGCGTGGGCCGCCACGCCGCTGCTGGCCCCCGGGAGCCACATGATTCCCGCAGCGGACCCGGTGTTGCTGCGTGAGACGGGTTATCGGCTGGGCGGGCCGCCGGCGTTGCCCGAGACGGAGGCCCTCATTGCGTACCTGCAGCAGCGGCGTGACGGGGAGCGGTTTCTGCTGGCGACGACGGATATTCACGCGGCCGCCCCGTTCGTTATCGCCACCGGCGAGCCGGTGATGGCGTTTGGCGGCTTTCACGGTGGTGAGCCGATTACGACAGCGGAGGAATTCGCGGCGGCGGTCGCGGCCGGCGAGGTGCGGTACGTGCTCATTGGCGGGCGCGGGCCGGGGCCGCGGGGGCGCAACGCGGTGGCTGGGTGGGTCCGGAGGCACGGGGTGCGTGTGCCGTCGCGGCTGTGGCGTGGGGCGTCGCTGGCGGGGGCGTTGTCGGAGGCGGTGCCGTCGACGTGGGGGCCGGTTGGAGAGCTGGGACGTGACCTGCTCGCGGGGCCGGGCGGGGTGTTGTATGACTGTTGTCCGGTAGCGGCGCCGCGCTGACGGTGTCGAGCAGCGCGGGGCCGGGACCGCTCACGGTCCGTTGCGGTAAATGCGGGTTTCTGAAGGGGCTGCGGGCGATACGGGGGGCGTGGTGAAGAATTCTCTGCGGGTGTCCGATTTTCTTCGTTGACTGCGTTGACATCCGTACTGAGCCTGCTAAATTACACTGCTCGCCGCGGCTTGGCGGACCCTGGGCCCACCAAGCTGCTGCGGTCGGTCGCACGCGGCCTGGGTGGCTTGTTCGGCCAGAGCCGCAGGTGATTGGGCTGCTCTGACGGGCGAGCGAGCGGGCCGCGGTTTGTAAGTCGCGGGCTCGTAGCTCAGTTGGTTAGAGCGCGTCCCTGATAAGGACGAGGTCCCTGGTTCGAATCCAGGCGGGCCCAGTCGGATCGAGAGCGTGGCGGCGAGCCGCCGAGGGTCGCCTGTATGGAAGACCTGGCTGGCATCTTGTACCACGTGGCGATCGTGGCTATACTCGCGTTCTTCGCCTGGCAGTTGTTCCGAGGCGGCGGCGGGTGAGGCCCGAACCGGTGTGACTAGGCGTGACCTGGTCGGAGCTGAGCCGGGGCCGTAGCTCAATCGGGAGAGCGCCGCGTTTGCAACGCGGAGGTTGCCGGTTCGATCCCGGTCGGCTCCAGTCGGGTCGGCAACGGAGAGTACGCGGAGTCGTGAGCTCCCGGGCATTGCGAAGGTGCCCGCGAGCCTGCGGAGACGCGGGATAGCGAAAGCCGGCGGATGCTTTGGCGTCGGGTCGGCGGGCTCTTTGACAAGTTCATAGGTGGGGTTTTACATGCGGGTATCTATCACGATTCCTGCCAGTCGGTGTTGCATGGGCGCTTGAGCCTGTGCGATGCCTGGTGCAGGGAACGTTTTCTCGTTACACACCTCCTAATCGTTGGAGGAAAGGTGCGCTTGTGCCACAACTATTCATAAATGTGGTCAAGCTACTAAGGGTGTATGGTGGATGCCTAGGCGTACAGAGGCGAAGAAGGACGTTGTAGCCTGCGAAAAGCCTCGGGGAGCCGGCAAACAGGCATTGATCCGAGGATCTCCGAATGGGGCAACCCGTTCCCGCTGGGCAACCAGATGGGGACACCGGCGGCTGAATGCATAGGCCGTCTGGAGCGAACCCGGGGAACTGAAACATCTCAGTACCCGGAGGAAAGGAAATCAACCGAGACTCCGTGAGTAGTGGCGAGCGAAAGCGGACCAGCCCATGGCTTAGAGCCATACGTCATCGAAAGCTCAACTGAACGATCTGGAAAGGTCGACCACAGAAGGTGACAGTCCTGTAGGTGTCAGGTGATTGATGACGGTCGAGTAGGTCGGATGCCGTGGAACTCTGACTGAACATCCGGGGCCCACCCTGGAAGGCTAAGTACTCCTGTACGACCGATAGTGCACAAGTAAGGCGACTGAACGGTGAAAAGCACCCCTTTTAGGGGAGTTAAAAGTACCTGAAACCATATACCTACAATCAGTGGAAGGCCGATTCCTTTGGACGGCTGACCGCGTACCTTTTGCATAATGGACCGGCGAGTTGTTGTATGCGGCAAGGTTAAGCGTCTCCGACGCGGAGCCATAGCGAAAGCGAGTCTGAATAGGGCGCAGGTCGCATGCGGCAGACCCGAACCCAAGTGATCTACCCATGGCCAGGTTGAAGGGCCGGTAAAACGGCCTGGAGGACCGAAGCCTTGAACGTTGAAAAGTTCTGGCATGAGCTGTGGGGAGGAGTAAAAGTCTAATCAAACTTGGAGATATCTGGTTCTCCCCGAAATGTTTTTAGGAACAGCCTCGGGCAACTACATCGTGGGGGTAGAGCTACTGAATGAAACGAGGGCCCTTCCCGGGTACCTCCTTCAATCAAACTCCGAATACCGTGGTGACTATCCCGGGAGTGAGACTGTGGGCGCTAACGTCCATGGTCAAAAGGGAAACAACCCTGATCGTCAGCTAAGGCCCCAAAGCTACACTCAGTGCATAAGGAAGTCCGTTTTCCGAGACAGCCAGGATGTTGGCTTAGAAGCAGCCACCATTTAAAAAGTGCGTAAT
>CAYUZU010000022.1:36425-85593 GCA_964448675.1 uncultured Planctomycetales bacterium | reverse complement strand
GAACTCGATGATCTCGACGACCTCGTCCTTGGCCTCCTCGACGCCGGCGACGTCGGTGAAGGTGATGTTCGTGTGCTCCTTGGTCATGATGCGGTGGCGGCTGCGGCCGAAGTTGCCGAGCATGCCCGCCCCGCCTCCGCTCTGCCGCAACTGGCGGAACAGCAGGAACCAGATAATGCCGAACACCAGCAGCCACGGGATGGTGGTGAAGAGGATGCTGGTCAGCAGGTTGTTGCCGAGCTCGCCGGCGATGCGGACCTTCTTGGGGCTGACCGCCGCGATCTTCTCGCGGATTTCCTCGAGCTTGTCCGCGGCGCGCGGGTAGGTCACCTCGAACAGCTTGTTTTCCTGCTCGGCGGTCGCGGGCGATTCGTAGAACTCTCCCGCGATGGCGTTTTCCTTGATGGTCACCAGCTTGACGTCGCCCCGCTCGATGTGCACCCAGAACTCGCTGATATCGACCTGGTGCCGCCGGTTCATGTTCTGGTTCAGCATCACCAGGAACATCAGCCCCAGCGCGACGATGATGATCCAGCTGAACAGGTTGCGCGACATGCGCGGCGGCGGCTTCGGTGGGCCGCCGTCTTCACCTTGTCCACCCGGTCGCGGCTTGTTGGGGGGCTGTTCGTCAGGCATCGATTTGGCTTACCAATCCTCGTATAGCTTCGCGACGATCTTGCGCGCCATGCGATCAGTCACGCGGTCACGCGCGAATTCTTCCGTTTCACCCATCGGCGGCAGATAGTCCACCGCCTCCAGCACGATCGGCTCGTCCACCAGCACACGGCCCGTGCGCTGGTCCTTCCAGTACAGCCGCACCGCCAGCGTAACCTGCTTCTCCCGCGGCTGTTGCGTCTGAAAGTCCGGGGCGAAGGCCGACACCGGCTGCTCGATCACTTCGCCACTAAGTATCGTATCGGCGTTTTCGCGCCCGGCCAGCCGATACGGCGTATCGCTGCCAATACGCTTCTTAACCGCCTCCGTGAGCGTAAATTCCAGATCACGGCGGAACTCACGCGAGCCGAACATGTCCACGTAGACCGTGCGCACGTCGTCCCGATAAGGCCCCCCCGCCTTGTAGCCACAGCCGCAAAGCGACAACGCCACACCCAGCCCCGCCAGCAGCATCCCTCGCTTCATCACGGCGTGTCGTCCTCCCGTGCAGGTGCGGCCGGCGGCGCGACCTCCGCTCCCAGCGCCCGCAGCCGATTCCGCGCGTCCGCCGCCGCCAGCGTGTCCGGCCAATCCGCGAGAATCTGCCGGTAATAAAACACGGCCGCGTCCGGCTGGCGGGTGCGCTCATACCATTTCGCGATCGTCAGGTCTTTCTCGGCCCGCTCCTGCCGGATGCCCTCCAGCCGCTGTGCGACGCCCTCGCGCTCGGCGTAGGCGGGATAAGCCTCCTGCAATTGACGATAGTGCTCGGTGGCTTCGATCAGGGGCTGATCGTCAAACCGCACGCCCGGAAAGGACGCCTCCGCCGCCACGGCCGTCCGTAGCATCGCCAGTTGGGCATAACGCCCGTAGGGGAATTGCCGGACGAGATTCGCGTACTCGTCCTGGGCCAGGTCCATGTCGCCGCGGCGGAAGTAATAGTCGGCCTTGGTCTTGAGTGCGACCTCGCCGATGTGCGAGCCGGGCTCGCGCTCCCAGACGCGGTCGAGGATGTCGACGCCGTCGTCATACGCCGGCAGGCGGAAGATCTTCCACAGGATGCGCTTCTCACCGGACAGGAAGGCCCGGGCCACGTCCACGCAACGCCAGTTCGCCCGATGGAACAGGGCCCCGGCGGCGTTTTCGCCCACGGTCTGAAACCGCTCGACCGCCTTCCAGTAATCCCCCCGCTCGAACCAGGCCTCGCCCAGCAGCAATACGCCTTCCCAGTAGCGCTCGCTGTCCGGGTTCTGCTCAATCCACGGCTCGAGAATCTCGCGGGCTTCCTTCGGCTGCCCGCTGGCGAGCAACGCACGGGCCCGGCCGAGCGGGTCGGTCGGATCGGCGCTGGTCTCCGGGGGCGCTTCGACCCACGTGCCGGTCTCCGGATCGAGCTGCTCACGCTCGCGATACTGCTGGTCCTGCGTGTGCGTGTCGGCCAGCGCCAGCACGCTCAACACGAGGCCCGAGATCGCGAGCACGCCCAGGCGGTGATGCGTGGTTTTCATACCCGCCGATTATAGGCCTTGGCGGGCTGCCTGCCAGTCGCCCCCGCCCCCACCGAGCGTTACACTGCCGCCATGCCCGTTATTTCGCACGGAATCGACCTGGTGCACTGTCCCCGTATCGCCCGCATGCGCGCGCAGCACGGCGAGCGCTTCCTCAGCCGCATCTACACCGCCGCCGAACGCGAGCACTGCCTGCGCTACCGCGACCCGGTCCCCCACCTCGCCGGACGCTTCGCCGCCAAGGAAGCCGTCATGAAGGTGCTGGGCACCGGCTGGCGCGGCGGCGTGGAGTGGACCGACATCGAGACGCTGCCGGATCCGCTCGGCAAGCCGCTGGTCGCGCTGCGCGGACACAGCGCGACGCTGGCGACGACGCTGGGCATTACCCAGGTGCTGGTCTCGATCACGCACAGCGGCGACTACGCCCAAGCCTCGGCCATCGGCATCGGCCCGGGCGGTGACGCCTGAGCCCGGACGACCACCCCGGCGCCGTCAGACCCCGGCCGGCGCCGCCTGGTTCTTGCGGCGGCGGCGGCGCTTCTTGACGATGCCCATGCGGGGGGCGTGCGGCTCGCGCGGGCCCATCTCGTTGGCGGCGGCGACCACGGCGCGCGGCTGCCCGCAGAACGCGTCGGCCCCGACTTCCTGCCAGAGGCCGTCGGCGCGATTGAAGATGCCGCCGGTGACCATGATGTTCATCGTCGGGCACACGCCGATGTCGCGGATGCGTTCGATCATGGCGCGGGTGTTGGCGACCGCCTCGGGATGGGCGCCGAAGATCAGCAGCAGGTGCGGGCGCAGCTGCCCGACCATGCTGAGAATCTCGTCGTCCGGCACGCCACCGCCGACAAAGAAGACCTCCCAGCCGTCGGACTGGAACAGATCGGCCATCATCTGGGCGCCGAGCTCTTCGCCTTCGTGGTCGGCGCACGCGACCACGACGCGTTTGCCCTTGGCGGTGTTGCGTGGCAGATGGGGCTGGAGCTGATCGGCCACGGTGCGGTTGATGCGGTAGGCCATGTGCTCGACGGCGCTGTTGATGCGGTCGTCGTTGTACAGGCGTTCGATCTGTGCCAGCGACGGCCAGACCACGTCGCACAGCAATTCGTCCGCGGGCGTGCCCTCGCGGACCGCCTGGTGCACCAGGTCGAAACACTCGGCCCGGCGGCCGGCCAGCAGGGGCTGCATGTAACGAATCAGGAAGGGCTCGGGCATTGCTACGTCTCCGAACTGCGCCCGCCGGTCGCAACCTCCACGCGACAACCCCGCAGGGACGACGAGCCATACACACCTGTGCAGCCGGAGCATCCATGCCACCGGTCACGGGTCTTTCACGCCTCGACGCCGGCTGAGCCATCCTGCTCACCAGCGTGCTCGCGCGTTGGTATCGGGGGCTTGTTTTCAGTCGCTTGAGAGGCGGCCTGTGGCCGATTTTCCCCTGTTTTCAGGGCCTGCGCGAATTGCGCGGACCGCCGGACCGACCCCGGCGCCGGCACACACCGCGCGGCATGCATTCTCGGAACGGCCGGCGATAGACGCGGCTCTTGCGCCGCGGCCCGCCATATGTGCGCACTGCCGCCGCCGGTCGATTCTGCGCATCGGCGGATTTCTCTCGTGCAATCCGGCCGCCGCGCACCCGGGCCCCGACACCACCCCGGCTTGACAGGGCCCCGGGAGGGTTTAACGTACGGGGTCCGCCGGCCGATGATGGCCAGCAGGCGGTCACGGGCAGCGATGGAACGGACGGTATGGGTTACGCCTACACACCCGGCTTGTCGGTCGCGGAGAACACGGTCATCCGCAAGGTACGACGCCTCCCGCTCAAGGGGCAGGTGCTCGTCGCGGTCGGCCAGTCCGTCCAGGCCGATGACGTCGTGGCCGAGACCAGCCTGCCCGGCGACGTCAAGCCCATCAACGTCGTCGGCAAGCTCGGCATCGCGCCGGAGGAGCTGCCCGAAATCCTGTTGAAACAAGAGGGGGATCCCGTCGCCGAAAACGAGCCGTTCGCCCGCACCAAGGGCCTGTTCGGCCTGTTCAAGAGCGAGGCCCGCGCCCCCATCGAAGGCACGATCGAATCGATCTCGAGCGTGACGGGACAGGTCATCATCCGTGGCCGGCCCACCGCGCTGCGCAAGACGGCATACGCGCGCGGCAAGATCGTCGACGTGCAGCCCGAGGAATCTGCCACTGTCGAAATCCGCGGCACCTTCATCCAGGGCATCTTCGGCATCGGCCCGGAAGCCTTGGGCGTGCTCGAGGTCGTCGTCGACCGCCCCGAGCAGGTCCTCGACGCCGACCGCATCGGCCCCCAGCACCGCGACAAGATCATCGTCGGCGGCAGCCTCGTCACCGCCGCGGCGGTCAAGGCCGCCGTCGAGCACGGCGTGCGCGGCATCGTCGCCGGCGGCCTCGACGACGCCGACCTGCGCAACTTCCTCGGCTACGAACTGGGCGTGGCCATCACCGGCGAGGAGACCCTGGGCGTCACGCTCGTGATCACCGAGGGCTTCGGCGAGATCCGCATGGCCCATGCGACGTTCGCGTTGCTCCAGAAACGCGCCGGCCTGCTCGCCAGCATCAATGGCGCCACGCAGATCCGCGCCGGGGTGATCCGCCCCGAGCTCGTCATCCCGCTGGACGATACCGCGGCCGACGGCGGCGGCGCCAGCGAGCCCCAGGCCACCCTCGAAATCGGCACGCCGCTGCGGGCGATTCGCAATCCGTACTTCGGCCGGATCGGCAAGTGCGTCGGCCTGCCCGTGGAGTTGGCGCGGCTGACGAGCGAGACGCGTGTCCGCGTGCTCGAGGTGGAATTCGAAAATGGCGAGCGGGCCACGCTCCCGCGCGCTAACGTAGAGTTGATCAAGCAGTAGGCTCGCGCGGCGCCGGGCGCCGCCTGCAAGGAGTGACGCAATGCAGCCTCAGTGGATTCGCTGCCGCAAGTGGTGTCTGCTTCTGTCCTCGGGCGCGGTGACCTTCGGCTGGCTGCAGGGCCTGTCGATGGTGAACTTCGCCAGCCTGTTCACCGAGTTCCTGTCGCGCTGGCTGAGCCTGATCGTCACCGTGCTCTTCGGGGGCGAGATCAGCGACACCGCGCTCATGTAAGCGCAGCCCGCTGCGCAGACGCCTGACGCCGCGCGGCGGCCCGAACCCGACATTTTGCGGAGAAGATCATGGATATTCCAGGCGCAGCCGGCGGCACGCAGGACTGGGACAAGGCACAGGAAGATGCCGACCGCCTGCTCGAAGAGCTCAAGAAAGAGGTCAAGGCCGATCTGAAGGACATCGGCGTGCTCCGCAAGGAGATGCACGTCACGGTGCCGGCCAAGGTCATCGCCGACCACATGGAGCACAACTACGCCGAGCTCATGACGGATGCCCAGGTGCCGGGCTTTCGCAAGGGCCGCGCGCCGCGGCGGCTGATCGAGAAGCGCTTCGGCAGCGACGTTCGCGAGTCGCTGGTCACCTCGATCGTCGGCCAGTCGTTCTACGCCGCCACCGAGAACAACGAGCTCGACGTGCTCGGCGACCCGCTGTTCCGCATCGAAAGCGACGGCGGGGTCAAGCTGGTCGATATCGGCGAGGCGCTGGAGCAGTTGAAGCTCCCGGAAGAGGGCGACTTCTCTTATACCTGTGAGTTGGAGCTGAAGCCCGACTTCGAGCTGCCCGACCTCAAGGGCATCGAGATCAAGGCGCCCGATATCAAGGTCACTGACGAGATGATCGACGAGCAGATCCTCCGCCAGCGCAAGATGCGCGGGCACCTGCAGCCGGTCGAGGAACCCGCCGGTGCCGACGACCAGGTCACCGTCGACTGGGTCCTCAACGTCGATGGCCAGGAGATCAAGCGCGAAGAGAGCGTCCCGCTCGGCGTGCGCGGCACCTGGCTGGACGGCATCGAGCTGTCCGACCTCGGCGAGCAGCTCAAGGGTGTCAAGACCGGTGACACCGTCACCGCGGCAGGCACCGTGCCGGACGACTACGAACGGGCCGATCTGCGCGGCAAGTCGGCGACGTTCGCGTTCAAGGTACACGAGGTCAAGCGCCTGGTGCCGCAGCCGCTGGACGAGTTCCGCGAGGCGTGGGGCTTCGAGTCGGAGCAGGAGCTGCGCGAGGACGTCGCGGCACAGATGGAGTCGGAACGCGACCAGATGCTCGAGCGGGCCAAGCGCGGGCAGGTCGAGGACTACCTGCTCGAGCACACCAAGCTCGAGCTGCCCGAGAAGTTCTCCAGCCGCCAGACCGAGCGCGCCGTCATGCGCGAGGTGATCGATCTCCAGCAACGTGGCATGCCGGTGAGCGAGATCGAGGCGCACATCGACGAGATGCGCACCTCCGCGAAGGAGCGGGTCGCCACCGAGCTCAGGCTGGGCTTCATCCTCGACAAGGTGGCCGACGAGCTCGGCGTGCACGTGACCGACGAAGAGGTCAACACCGAGATTGCCCGCATCGCGCGGCTCTACAACCGGCGCTTCGACCGCGTGCGCGACGACCTCCAGGGCCGCGGCCTGCTCAACCAGCTCGTCGAGCAGATCCGCCAGAACAAGTGCATTGCCCAGTTGCTGGAGGATGCCAAGTTCGTCGACGCAGCCGCCGATGAGAAGGATGACGACGACGCAGGCAAGAAGAAAACCAAGAAGAAGACCACCAAGAAAACCGAAAAGGGATCGGAATGAGGCGGTTCCAACAAGTGCCGGCCGGCAGTGACGAGCGCGTCGGCGGCTCCGTAGCGGGTTGCCGGGCCCTGTCGGGCAGCGAAGGAGAATCCATGGCATTCTGGCCGGATCACGAAGGCCCCCGCGCACAGAGTGGGGGCGGTTACCAGGCCTGGCGGCAGATGGGCCTCAACGAGATGCTCCTGGACAACCGGATCATCTTCCTCGACCTGCCGCTGGACCCGCGTATTACCGTCAACAGCAACACCGTGTGCTCGCACATCATCAAGAGCATGCTCTACCTGCAGTCGGTGAAGCGCGACCAGGACATCCACCTGTACATCAACTGCCCCGGCGGCGATATCGACGACACGCTGGCCATCTACGACACGATGCGCTTCCTGAACTGCGACGTCGCGACGTACTGCGTCGGCGCGGCCAGCAGCGGCGCCGCCCTGATCCTCGCCGCGGGCACCAAGGGCAAGCGTTTCGCCCTGCCCCATGCCAAGATCATGATCCACCAGCCGTGGGGTTATGTCGGCGGCCAGGCGTCCGACATGCGCATCCAGGCCGACGAGATCCTGCGCATCAAGAAGACCCTCGCCGGCATCCTGGCCGAGCACACCGGCAAGTCGGTCGAGCAGATCGGCCAGGACATCGAGCGCGACCGCTACATGAGCGCCGAGGAGGCCAAGGGCTACGGACTGATCGACGAGATCCTCGAAGAAGGCAAACCCGACAAGAAGAAGGGTAAATGAGAGGCCAACCAGGCATGACGAGATCACAACTCATTCCGATCGTCGTCGAACGCGAGGGCCGCGCCGAACGTTCGTACGATATCTACTCGCGGTTGCTCAAGGACCGCATCATCTTCCTCGGCGACGAGGTCGACTCCGACCTGTCCAACGTCGTCATCGCCCAGATGCTGTTCCTCGCCAACGAAGACAAGAAGGCGGACATCCACTTGTACATCAGCTCGCCCGGCGGGTCGGTCTACAGCGGTATGGGCATCTACGACACGATGCAGTTTCTGCCCTGCCCGGTCGCGACGTACGTCATCGGCGCTGCGGCCAGCATGGCGGCGGTGCTCGCGACGGCCGGTGCCAAGGGCAAGCGCTATGTCCTGCCGCACGCACGCGTCATGATCCACCAGCCGCTGGGTGGCGCGCGCGGCCCGGCGACCGATATCAAGATCGAGCTGGACGAGATGATGCGCACCCAGAAGCAGCTCTACACGATCCTCGCGCAGCACACCGGCAAGACAGTCGAGCAGATTACGACCGATTGCGATCGCAACAACTGGATGGACGCCGAGCAGGCGGTGGCCTACGGCCTTGCCGACAAGGTGCTCGAGGCCATGCCCCAGACCGGCGAATCGCCCTCGATCCGACCGGTCGAGTAGACAAGGACCAGCGTCATGACACCAACCGCCCCGCAGCACAGGCGCCGCTGGCCAGCGCTGCTGGGCGGTTTTCTCCTGCTCCTGGCGCCGCTCGGCTGCGATACCACCGGCCAGACCGACCTGCGCCGTCGGGTCGTGCGCCTCGAAGAGCAGCTGCGCGAGCGCGAGCAGCGGCTTGAAGCGCAGCAGGCCGCAATCGCCGAGCTCGAACAGCAGCTCACGACCGCGCGCGGGATCAGCAAGGCCGACCTCGACAAGATCTTCTACCCCGAGCGCATCGTCATCGACAAGCTCACCGGCGGGGCCGACTACGACGACAAGCCGGGCGACGACGGCGTCACCGTGTACCTGCGGCCCGTCGATCGCGAAGGTGACACGATCAAGGTCGCCGGCGACATCACCATCCAGCTCTACGACCTGGCCGCCCCACCCAATCGCAACTTCATCGGCGCGTACCGGGTGCCGGCGGATGAGGTCGGCAAGCTGTGGCACGGGAAGTTCCTGACGGATCATTACACCATCAAGTGCCCCTGGCCCAAGGGGCCGCCCGCCCACGAGGAGATCACCGTACGCGTGGTCTTCGTCGATTTTCTCACCAAACGCGTCGTCTCGGCCCAGGATACGTGCCAGGTGCAGCTGCCGCGCCCGTGATGGTCGGCGGTGGGTAGAGCATCGCTCTGCTTTGCCCGGCAGCGGTTGACGGCGCATCGGGCGTCGGTGGACGCGTGATGACGACGCGTCGGGTGGGGATCCGCCCGCCAAATGCACCCCCTTGCCGCCAGGCCACGGGTCTTCTTCGAATGCAGGTAAAACGGCGCTCGCGGTGCGCGAGGCGGCTATGTTCCCCTGCGCTTACCACGCCGCGAGAGGGCGCTGCCGCGCTCGGGACACACGCCGCTCATGTTGCCAGTGAGGTTGTAATCGCAGATCGGGGCAGTGGCCCCGGGCGGCGCGGCGTTTCATCTCGCGCCGGCGGCGCAGTTCGCGGACCTCTCCCACAACACCGCTGGCAACGCGTCCCACGCCCTCGACCACCCAGCCGATCAACCCCTCAATGATCTCGCCGATGATCACCGCGCCCCCACACGTCGGCGACGAGTACGTCGCGCCCCGGCAAACGAACGCCGGCAGTCCCGCGGGATGCAAGCCGCGCGCCGCAGACCATACCGGCGGGTAGAACCCGCCCTACCCCAGATCATTCCCTATCGAAACGTCGATCGCGCCGCGCGCACCTACGCGGTCGGCTGGGCGTCGAGCGCCTCGCCGATCTTCTCGACCAGCGCGGACGCGGTGTAGGGCTTGTTGACGAAACCCGCCAGCGACGCGTTGGCGAACTGCGACGCGGCCTCCTGCTCGCTGTAGCCGGTCGACAGGATCACGCGCACGTCGGGCTTGATGGTCCGCAGCTGGTGGAAGACAGCTTCGCCATTCATGCCCGGCATGTTGATGTCGAGCAGCACGGCATCGACCTCGTCCGCATGTTCACGGAACACCTCGATGCCGCGCCGGCCATCCTCGGCCACGAGCACGGTCATGCCGCGGCTGCTGAGCACGGCTTCGACCACGTCGCGCACGTCCTCCTCGTCGTCGATGACCAGTACCGTGGCGTCCAGCGGCACGCGCGGCGCGCGGCGCTGCCTGGTTGGGGCTTGCTCCTTCGCCGTGATCGCGGGCAGGAACACGCGGAACACGGTGCCGGCGCCGAGCTCGCTGGAGAACGTAATGGCGCCGCGGTGCGCGCGGACGATGCCCAGGATCGCCGACAGGCCCAGGCCGCGACCGGCGAACTTGGTGGTGAAGAACGGGTCGAAGACACGCGTCAGGATTTCGGGCGACATGCCGCATCCGGTGTCGCGCACTTCGAGGCACACGTACGTGCCCGGGTCCATCTTGTGCTCGGCAAACTGCGTCGCGATCTGCTCGCGGTCCAGCGCTTCCTCCCACGTCGAGATGCTGACGCTGCCCTCATCGTGACCGATCGCCTCGGCGGCGTTGATGAGCAGGTTCATGATGATCTGCTGCACCTGGCCGCTGTCGGCCTTGATCAGCGGCAGCTTCTCCGCCGTCTTGATGCGCAGCTGGACACGCTTGGGAATCGCGGCGCTGGCGAAGTCGGCCAGCTCCTCGACGAGCTGGTTGAGGTCCATCACCTTCACGTCGCAGGCGGCGCGGCCGGCATAGGCCAGCATGCGCTGCGTGAGGTCGGTGGCGCGCTGGCTGGCGTTGACGATGCGGTCGAGCATCGGCCGCAGCGGGGAATCCGCGCCCGTCTGCTCGATGGCCAGCGACGCGTTGCCCATGATCCCTACGAGCAGGTTGTTGAAATCGTGCGCCACCCCGCCGGCCAGCACGCCCAGACTCTCCAGCTTCTGCGACTGGCGCAGCTGGGTCTCGAGCCGCTCGCGCTCGGAAACGTCGCGCACCATCGTGGCCACCGCCTGGACGCCGCCGACGGCGTCCGGCAGCACCGTGTTGTACCACTCGCAACTGATGCGCTCGCCGTCCTGCCGGCAATTGACCAGCAGGCTGCCCTCGCACACCGTGCCGGTCAGCAGCGACTTGCTCATGCCGTGGAAGGCCTGTTCGCCTTCCTTGGGCACGATCAGGTCGGTGGCCTTGCGGCCGTAGGCCTCGGCCGCCGAATAGCCGAAGATGGCACTGGCGGCCGGGTTCCACTCCAGCACCTTGAAATCCTTGGACCAGACGATGTAGCCGAGCGGCATGCCGGCGACCAGCGATTCGAAGCGATCGTTCGCTTCGCGCAGCGAGCGCTCGGCCCGCTTGCGCAGCGTGACATCCGTCGCGGTGCCGGTCGAGCCGACGACGTTGCCGTAGTCGTCGCGCACCGGAATCGCGTTGAAGCTCAGGTTGACGGTGGTGCCGTCCTTGCGCGTGTGCTCGGTTTCGAAGCTGAGCCGCGGCTTGCCGTCGCGCAGCTCGCTGAGAATCTGACGCGCGCCTTCCACGCGTTCGGGCCGGATGAAGTCCATGATCGGCCGGCCGAGCATCTCGTCCGGGTCGTAGCCGTAGATACTGCGGGCGGCGTTGTTGACGAACGTCCAGCGGCCCTCGAGGTCGAGCGACCAGATGAGGTCACGAGAGGTCTCCACCAGGTTGCGGTACTGGCGCTCACTTTCGCGCAACGCCTGCTCCGCACGGTAACGCTCGGTGACGTCGCGCGCGAAGCCGACCAGAATCTTCTGCTCGCTGTCGCGCAGCACAACCACGCAGCTCTCCAGCTGGATGATGTGCCCGTCTTTGTGGCGATGAGACGTCGCGAAGTGATGCAGGCCCGTGCGCCAGTAGGCGACATCGCTGCTGCCGTCCGCGCCGGCGGCGACCTCCAGGTCGGTCATCTTCATCGCGAGCAGCTCGTCCTCGCTGTAGCCGGTCATGCGGCAGAAGGCGGGATTGACCTCGATGAACTGGTAATCGCGACCGAGGACGAAGAACCCGTCCATCGCGTTTTCGAGAATGGCGGCGTTGCGGCGTGCGAGATGCTCGAGGTCGTGCACACGCCCCTGTTCGCGCTGCCGGGCGGATTCGACGGCGCGGACCTTGCCCCGCAGGTGCCACAGCACCCACACGCACACCAGCAGCGCACACGCCAGGACGGTTGCTACCGGAAGCAACACCGACATCATTCCGGCACTCCATCCCCGAAGTGTTGTCGCCGACCCTCCCGTCTGCCCGGTCGGCAGGCCTAGCCCGTCTCGACGCCTCGCCCAGTCGCGAGACAGGCTTCTGCATCCGCGACCCGCCCCGCGCGACGAAGTGCCTCGGCCTTCTGTTGCCACGCCGCGACCTCGAGCCGCTTGTTGGCGTGCTGCCGAGCCAGTTCGATACGCCGATCTGCGCAGCGGGCGGCGTCTTCGAAATCGCCGAGCTTGAGGTTCATCTCGGCAATGTACTCATACGCCCGAGCCAACCCATTCCAGAACCTCGTCTCCTCGAGCGTATTCAACGCCATTGTAAACGCATGCTTGGCTTCCGCAAAGCGCTCTTCCAAAGCGGCGGCCCGGCCAAGATGCATGTACGTGGTCCCCACGCTCGTGCGATCGCCGATCTCCTCGGCCAGTGCCAGCGCGCGCCTGTAATACGACCGCGCTTCCGCGCAGCGCTCCTGCTCCAGCAGCACGTTGCCCATGCCATTATACGGACCTACCAGCGAGGCCAGACCGCCGTAGGCCCGGTGGGTCTCGATCGCACGCAGGAAGGCGTGCTCGGCCTCCGCAGGCTGCGTAAGGCGGAACAGCACGAAGCCGAGGTTGTTGTTGACCTGGGCGGCCTCCACCTCCAGGCCGTGGGCCGTGGCACGCTGCGCGGCCCGCTCGTAATACTGCTTGGCCTCGTCATAGTGGCCGCGGAAGTAGTTCATCACGCCCAGGTTCGCCAGCGCTTCGACCTCCAGCCGACCGTCGCCCCACTCCAGTGCCAGCATCTCCTGCTGCTGGTGCCGCTCGGCCGCTTCGTCGTAATTGCCGACACGGGCGAGACATACACCGATGAAGCCGATCGCCTCGGCGAACTGCGGATCGAGCTCGACCGCCGCCCGGCCAAGCCTGGTCGCTTCCTCGTACTCGCCGCGGAGAAACGCCTGCCGCCCCAGCACGAGCCTCTCCCGCGCAGCCAGGGCCGGCGAGCGCGTCGTCGCGGCGGTTCGAGTGGCGGCCGTGGCATCCAGGCCGAGGGCCACCACGAATCGTTCCAGCAACTGTCGCTCAACGTGCCCGAGATCATCGAGATCGCCCGCCACCGTCCCGAGCGACCGCCCGTCCGGGGCGCCCACGTCGCGGAGTGTGCCGCTGATGCGTAACTCGTTACCGTCACGGATGTAACGGCCTGACAGGATCTTTCCGGCGCCCACCATGCGCCCGGCGGCGAGCAGGTCGACCGGCTCCACCCGGGCCTCGTCCTGCTCCATGCGCGTGATCATCTGGCTCAGCGCGTCCTGGTCGGCGACGTACGTCCCTGGCACCTGCGACAGCCCGCGTGAAACATGGCTCGCCAGGGCATAGCCCAGCCAGTCGTCGTCGCCGGGACGCTCGTTCTCGAACGGCAGCACACCCAGGCCGCGCGGCTCGAGCGATTCGGGCAGGACGGCGGTGCTCGTCCGACTGGCGCTGAACGGCGTGGCGCCCAGCGCCTCCAGCAGTCGATCGGCGGAAGGGAAACGGTCCGCCGGCTCGATCGCCAGCAGTTGCAGGATCGCGTCGACCAACCAGGCCGGCGTGTCCGGCGCCGCCCGCGTCGGCCAGGTGACCGGTCGACACTCGAGGTCGATCAGGCGCTGGAACACGCCGGTGCCCGCGTGGGGCAGCTGCCCGGTCACGAGGTGGTAGAGCGTGGCGCCGAGCGCGTACAGGTCCGCGAGCGGACCGACATTGGTCGCCGCCTGAAACGTCTCCGGCGCGGTGTAGGCCAGCGTGCCGACGCGTTCGCGCGGAGTCGGGTCGGCGATCTCCGCCTGCTCGCGTGACAGGCCGGCCACGCCGAGATCCGCCACCCGCACGCGACCGTCCGTCCCCAGCAGCAGATTGGCGGGTTTGATGTCGCGGTGGGCCAGGTCGAGCCGGTGAATCGCGGCCAACCCGCGGGCGGCATCGATGGCGATGTCGACCGCCTGCTGCCACGGCATGCGCACCTGCTGCCGGGTGATCTCGCCGAGGTCCGCCCCATCCACGTATTCCATGACGAAGTACCACGTGCCGCGGATGACGTCGCAGTCGAGCACGCGGACCACGTTGGGGTCGCTGACGCGAAAGCCGGCGCGGGCCTCGTTGCGCAGTCGGCGGATGGCGCTGTCGGAGGTCTCGCCGACGCGTTGCGGGAGGATCTTGACCACGCAGTGGTGACTGAGGAACTCGTGCTGGGCGAGGTAGGTGCTGGCGTGGGCGCCGTCGCCGAGCTTGCGAAGCAGGCGGTACTTGCCGCGGAGAACGCCGTCGGGGGCCGCGGTCAGTTTCGACGCCAGCCACGGATCCGTAATCTCTTTATTTATAGTGGTTTGTGCGATTATCACGCCACAGAGACCGCACCGGGCCAGCCGGGGGCCTAGCGGCGCCGCGGCGCCGTCGTGAGGACAACCATCAGGAGCGGAGCGTTCTGGCGTCGTGGCAGTCATAGGCGCGTTACGGAGGGCCCCATTGGTGGGCAGCCGACGAGTGCCGCCGGAAGCGGTAACAGTCCGGAAATACCTTGACACGACCGTAATATCGGCACATTTTATAGGTACGAGCGAGTGGTACCGGCCGCAAGTCTTGGCCGGGACACAACCGTGCCCCCTGCGGGCACGCCAACATATTCGAGAATTTCGCTTCGTGCAGATTATGCGCGGCGCTGTCAATTGTGGCAGTGCTGATTGGGCAGTCTGTCGCCTTTTGCGCGCGGGCTGCGTTGCGGTGTTGGCAAAACGTCCTCATCAGGAGTCTCATCATGCTCATCAACTGGATCTGGGCCATTCCCGACACAATGTGGCAGTTTGCGGTCTGTTTCATCGATCAGGTCACTTGCTAGGCCCGGTGCACCATGATTGAAGTCATCACCGACATCGACGACATCATCATCCAGCAGAGCTAGTCGCCCCCGGGCGATCGCTTTCCTGGTCTTTGCCCACTGCGAAGCCGCCAAGGTGCGCGCACTGTGTGTGCGCCATTGTTGGTCTTTGCGCGCTTCATGTCCAGTTAGACGACCCGCAACACCGGTCGTTCGTGCGCTGGCGAGTGCAGGCGCGCCGTGCCGTCGCGGCTACGTCCCCGCGGCCAGTTCCGCCCGCAGCGCGCCGCGCAGCTGCGTGTGCTCGAATGCGAAACCCGCGTCCTCCAGTCGCTTGGGCAGCACACGGGTGCTGGCCAGCAGCAACGCCTGCCCCATCTCGCCCAGCGCCAGCTTGATCGCAAACGCCGGTGCGGGGATTCTCGCCGGTTTGTCCAGCACGGCCCCCAGCGTTTCGGTCAATTCGGCGTTGGTCACCGGATAGGGCGCCGTTGCATTGACCGGGCCGGCCAGCGACGTGTCCGTCATCGCCCGCACGAGCACCCGCACAATGTCGTCGTGGCTGATCCAGCTGACGTATTGCTTGCCGCTGCCGACGCGGCCCCCGAGCCCTTTGCGGAAAATCGGCAGCATCCGCTCCAAAGCGCCGCCGTGTTTCGATAAGACCACCCCCGTGCGGACATTCACCACGCGGATGCCGGCGTCGCGGGCGGTGTCGGTCGCGGCTTCCCACTGCTGGCACACGTCTGCCAGGAAGCCGCGGCCGGGCGCGCTGTCCTCGGTCAGCGGCTCGTCGCCACGATCGCCGTAGTACCCGATCGCCGACGAGCAGACGAGCACCCGCGGCTTGCCGGTCACATTGGCGAGCGCCTCGGCCAGCAGCGTCGTGCCCAACACCCGGCTGTCGCGAATCGCGGCCTTGCGCTCGTCATTCCAGCGTCCCGAAGCGATGTTCTCGCCGGCAAGGTGGATGACCGCGTCAAGCCCATCGAGCCCCTTGGCGTCGACATCCCCCGCCTGCGGGTCCCAGCGGATTTCACTGCTGTTGGTTTTCGGCTGGCGGCGCAC
Organism: uncultured Planctomycetales bacterium; assembly: GCA_964448675.1. Lineage (GTDB taxonomy): Bacteria > Planctomycetota > Phycisphaerae > UBA1845 > Fen-1342 > CAYUZU01. The sequence goes on along the minus strand of CAYUZU010000022.1, from coordinate 69,811 downwards.
CAGCGGATGCACGCGGTGCCCCGCGCCCTGCAGGTGATCGACCAGGCGGCGGCCGATCAGCCCGGTGGTGCCGCTGACCGCAACGCGCAAGCTGGATGGCGTCTGGCCCGACATGCCACCATTATCTGCGCCGCCGCGGCTGACACAAATGACAGCCCTGTAGGGCTACAATCTTCCGCAATGCCGGCGCGCGGGCCGCCGGCGCTCGGGCCGTACAGGAGCAGCAACGATGCCCGAAGCCGGATACGAGCTGTTCGACCACACCGCGGACATCGGCGTGCGGGCGGGGGCGCCGACGCAGGCCGGCCTCGTCGCGCCCTGCGCAGACGGGCTCTACGCGGTCATCGGCGATCTGGTCACCACGTCCGACGGCCAGCCGTGGGAATTCGATCAGCGTGATGACGACGCGGCGTTCCTGCTGCGTGACTTTCTTGGCGAATTGCTGCACGCCTTCGAGCGCGACCGGCAGCGCCTGGCGGCCATCGACGTGACGACCTTCGCGGATGGCCGCCTCGCGGTGCGCGGCACCATGCGGCCGATCGACGCCGAGCGCAGCAGCTTCGAGCGTGAGGTCAAGGCGGTCACCTACCACGCGCTGGCCGTGCGTCAGACCGCCGACGGCTTCGAAGCGACGTACATCGTGGACATCTGAACCTCGGCAGCAAGGAGAGCACCATGCCGGGCGCATACACCGGACCGCTGGAGCGCATCGACGCGTGTCGCTGGCGCATCCCGAAGTCGTACAAGCCGCAGATGCGGGTCGACGGCATCATCTTCGCCGACGACCAGTTGATCGAAGCCATCAAGGGCGACCAGTCACCCGAGCAGGTCGCCAACGTCGCGTGCCTGCCCGGCATCGTCGGCGCGTCGCTCGCCATGCCCGACATCCACTGGGGCTACGGCTTCTGCATCGGCGGCGTGGCCGCGACCGATCCCGCCGACGGCGGCGTCATCAGTCCCGGCGGCGTGGGGTATGACATCAACTGCGGCGTGCGGCTGGTGCGGTCGGACCTCAGCCGACCGGACGTTGCCCGCCGAATCGAGGAGCTCGTCGGTACGATGTTCGACACGGTGCCGTGCGGCGTGGGGCAGGGCGGACAGATCCGCTTCGGCCGCGACAAGCTCGCCCGCATCATGCGTGACGGCTCGCGCTTCATCGTGGGCGAAGGCTTCGGCTGGGACGACGACCTCGAACACACCGAGGCCGGCGGGTGCCTGCCGGACGCCGAGCCCGATTTCGTTTCGAAGCGGGCCTTCGAGCGCGGCGTCGACCAGTGCGGCACGCTCGGCAGCGGCAACCACTTTCTCGAAATCCAGGTCGTCGACGAGATCTTCGACGAAGCGGCCGCGCAGGCCCTGGGCCTGTTCAAGGACCAGGTCACGCTCATGATCCACTCCGGTTCGCGCGGGCTGGGCTACCAGGTGTGCGACGACGCCCTCAAGGACCTGCGCAACGTACCCGGCAAGTACGGCATCGATCTGCCCGACAGGCAGCTCGTCTGCGCGCCGGTGGAATCGCCGGAGGGCCAGCGCTACCTGGGGGCGATGAAGTCGGCCGCCAATTACGCCTGGGCCAATCGCCAGACGATGACCTTCCTGGCGCGCAAGGCGATGCGTGAGGTGTTTGGCGATGATCCGCAGCGCCTGGGGCTGCGGCTGGTCTACGACGTCGCCCACAACATCGCCAAGCTGGAGACCCACACCGTCAATGGGCGCAAGCGGACGCTGTGTGTGCACCGCAAGGGCGCCACGCGGGCGTTTCCGCCGGGCCATCCGGAGGTGCCGGCAGCGTATCGTGACGTCGGTCAGCCGGTGCTCGTGCCGGGCGACATGGGCCGGTCAAGCTACGTGCTCGTCGGGCAGGCAGCGGCGATGGACGAGAGCTTCGGCAGCTGCTGCCACGGCGCCGGGCGGCTGATGTCGCGATCGGCGGCAATCAAGAACGCGAAGGGGCGCGACATCGGCAAGGAGCTGCGCGGGGCGGGTGTCGTGGCGCGGGCCCGGGGCAGCAAGGGCCTCGCCGAGGAGCAGCCGGCGGCCTACAAGGACGTGACCTATGTGGCTGACGCAGTGCAGGCGGCGGGCCTCAGCCGCAAGGTAGCCAGGCTCCGGCCAGTCGGGGTGATCAAGGGATGATCGCGAACCGGAGAAGAGCGAGGGGAAAGAGAGTGACGGTGCGGTCGACGGGACTGTGGCATCGAGGACAAGCGAACGGGCGGCCCAACAGCGCGCCGCCGTCCCGCTGATCGCCGACGGCTGGCAGCTGACCGCTACTGACGACTGACGGCTCTGCCGGCGCCGCAGCGCGCGCCCCCATCCGCTCGCGCCGCCCACCGCGGTCACCACTCGTCATACCAGTCGTCGTCGCAGTCCCAGCACTCGCCGTCGTCGTACCAGTCGTCGCCGTACCAGTCGTCGCCGTACCAGTCGTCGCCGTACCAGTCGTCGCCGTACCAGTCGTCTTCGTAGTAGTCGTCGTAGTACTCGTCTTCGTAGTACCAGCCCCAGTCGTCTTCATAGTAGTAGTCGTCGTCGTAGTACCCATCGTCGTAGTAGTAATCCTCGACGTAGTACTCATCGTAGTACGGGTCCTCGACCCAGACCTCTTCGTAATACGCATCCTCGACGACGTACTCCTCCTCGACCACGTACTCGGTCTCGTAGCAGTCAAAGCAGCCGGAGCGCGCGACACGATCCACGCGGTCATACTCGTCCAGCAGCAAATCGAAATCGCACCCCGCCAGGCCGCCCAGCAGCAGCCCCAATAGCAGCAATCCACGCATCGAAGTCATGGCGATCTCCCTCAATCTGGACCACCTTCCAGACGCGTTAGAACCGCTCGCTATTCAAAGGTTGGCCGAATCCCCCGGATTCGCGCACTTTTGGCCACCGTCTTCCCGCCACCGCCACGCGACGCCACCACGCACCGTTTTTATCGGGTCGTCCGCCGTCTACTCGGCATGCCAGGCCGCGCGCTCCACCGGTCCGCCCGCGGCCTGCTCGCTCCGGACGCTGAACGGAAGCTCCGTCGCCACGCCCGGCGGCGGCGCCGAGCGCGGCGCCAACAGCGTCAGCGGATTCCCGCCCAGCGCGACCAGCGTCATCCCCAGCCACAGCACCGCCGCGATCAACACCGTCACCAGCAATCGCGCCCTGTTCCGCGTATACCGGCTGGTCGCCGCCGGTCGTGCGGCGGCATCGGCCAGCACCCGCTGCAACAGCGCTTCGCTGCGCCGCGCATCCGGCCGCGCGGTCGCCTTTGGCACGCGCACGGTTCCCTTCGGCAGCAGCGCCGCGCCGCTGGCGCGCATGCGTCGCCGCGTGTGGCGTGCCCGCACTTGCGTCTCCGCCCGGCCACCTGGTCGCCGCGGCGGCTCGACACTGCGCCGCACCCGCGCGCCCGCGGGCGGGGCCGACCGCGCCGGCATGCTCGCCGCGGCGTGGACCTGCGCCAACAGGCCCCACGCGTCCGGCCCGGCATCGGTCGGCGCGGTGGTCATGTGCAGGCCCAATCCGTCAAGATCGTGGGCGTTCAAGATCGCCGCTTCGGCGCCGGGCGCATCGCGCAACAGGCCGTGCTGTGCGAGGATGCGCCGCACGGTATCCTCGTCGCACTGGGCAACGGTCTTCCAAGCCCCGCGCGGCTCGCACCACGCCGGCCGGCCCGCCAGCGCCTGCCGCGCCGCGAGATGCGGATCGCTGAGCACAGCGCCGCGCTGGATGAGCACGACGCAGCGCGCATCGCCGCGGGCGTGCTTGCGCACTGCGCTCGCGATGTGCGTACGGGCTTGTTTCAGACTCGAAAACGGGGGTACATCGTGGACGGTCTCGTCGCCATCGACCTGCACGACGAGACGGTACATTTCGCGGAGCACCCCCCGGCTGCTTTCCGTTACCACCGGCACTTCCCTACCTCTGGTCTATGGATGACCGACGGGGCGGTCGGACGCCCGTCGGACTTCGGCCTTCTTTGCGTTCAACCCGCGCTCCCCGTAGCGACGCACTGCCCCGGGGCGGGACAAGCCAACGCGTTTTGCTCAGGCAACGGTCGTCACCATGAGCCGTCCAGATCGAATCGCGAGCATAGCACGCGTGTCAACCCGCTTCAATAAGCGCCGCGAATTCGCCGTAAGTCTCGCTAGTAGCTGTGCTCGCTGAGCTCGACCTTGCCGCGGAACGTCCAGTAGATGATGCCGGTGTAGGTCAGCACGAACGGCATGCCCACCGCGGCAATGATCGCCATGATCGTCAGCGTCATCGGCGAACTGGCCGCATTGACGATGTTGATGTTGTAGTTCGCCTCCGGCGTGCTCATCGTCGACACGAGCAGGTTGGGGAACAGCGCCACGCCGAACAGGAACACGAACGCCGCGATCGAACAACAGGACGAAACGAATGCCTGCGCGGGCTTGTTGTGGTAGATGGAGCGCGGGATGTTGGCGATGGCGAGGATGTTCAGCAGCACGACGAACCAGCACCATGGGTACTGCTCGAAGTTGGCCCGCGAAATCGGCACGTTGACCAGCGCGAACACGGTGGTGAACAGGTACATGATCAGGAACAGGCCGAACGTGGTCCACATCCAGCCCTTGATGCGCTGCTGCAGCTCGCCCTCGGTCTTGAGATACAGGTAGATCGTCCCGTGCATGGCGAACATGCTCACCGCGAAGAGGCCGGTGATGATCGGGAAGATCCCCAGCAGCTCCCAGAACGTGCCGACATACTCCATGCGGCCGTCGATCCGCAACCCGCTCATCGTGCTGCCCACCGCCACGCCGAAGAGAAACGTCGCCAGCGTGCTCGCGCCGCAGAAGCAGTAGTCGAAGAAGCTGCGCCAGGCGGGCGATTCGGTCTTGCTGCGGAACTCCATCGAGACCGCCCGGCCGATCAGCGCCACCAGCAGCAGCCAGAACGCCAGATAGAACGCGCTGAATGCCGTCGCGTACGCGTCATGAAACGCCGCGAACAGCGCGCCGCCGAACGTCACCAGCCACACCTCGTTGCCGTCCCACAGCGGGCCGATGGAATTCATGAAGAGGCGGCGTTCCTTGTCGGACTTGGCGCCGAGGTGCAGGATGCCGACCCCCAGGTCGAAGCCGTCGAGGATCGCGTAGCCCGCCAGCAGCACGCCGAGCAGGATGAACCACAGCAGGTTGAGAAAGGGGATTTCCATGATGAGGCCAACTCCCTATTGCGCCTTGTCACCGTTGTCGTCGCGCATGCCGGTCATCGAAGCGCCGCCGTGCTCGGCCCGCTCGGTCGCCGCGGCCAGCCAGCCTTCCTTGCGTTTGCGGGCCTTCTCCTCCAGGGCCGCGGGCGACTCGGGCCCGCTGCGGATCTTGCGGTCGAGGATGTAGATCCAGGCAATGACCAACATGAGGTAGATCAACGTGATCATGATGATCGACGTGAGCACTTCATACTTGTCGACCGCGATCGAATGCGCGTCCGCCGTGCGCAGCCCGCTGCCCGGCACATCCGGGTCGGGATAGACGATCCACGGCTGGCGTCCGACTTCGGCGGTGATCCAGCCGACCTGGTTGGCAATCATGGGTGCGATGATGGCGAAGACGAAAACCCACAGCAGCCAGCGGTGCTCGAAGAGCTTGCCGCCGCGCAGCAGGATCGTCCCGACGATCGTCAACCCGATCATCAGCATGCCGAGCCCGACCATCAGATGGAACGACTGGAAGGTGATCTGCACGGGTGGCCAGTCCTCGCGCGGGAAATCCGCCAACCCCTTGATCTCGCCCTGCGTGTCACGGTGCACCAGCCAGCTCAGCATCCCGGGTAGGGCAAGCCCATAGCGAACGCGTTGCTCTTCGTTGTCGGGGATGCCGAAGACGTGAAGCGGCGCATTGGTCTCGGTCTTGTACTGCCCTTCCATCGCCGCGAGCTTGGCCGGCTGATGCTCGGCCACGTTGCCGCCCTGCACATCGCCGCTGACCAGCGCCAGGATGCAGAACACCAGCGAGAACGGCATCGCGATCCGGATGCAGCGCCTGGCGAAGTCGAGGTGTCGCCCCTTCAGGATGTAGTAGCTCGAGACGCTTAGCACCAGGAACCCGCCGGCGATCATCGCCCCGATCAGGACGTGCGACAACCGGTGCAGCGTCGAATGGTTGAACACCGCCGCCCAGAAGTCGGTCAGCTGCGCGACAATCATCACGTCGCCATTCGCCATGGTCTGCTCGACGAGCTCGAAGCCCGCGGGTGTCTGCTGCCAGGAGTTGGCCACGATGATCCACACCGCCGAGAAGGTCGAGCCCACCGCCACCATAACCGTCGAGAAGAAGTGCATCTTCGCCGACACGCGGTCCCACCCGAACACGAGCACCGCCAGGAAGCCCGACTCCAGGAAGAAGGCGAAGATGCCCTCGGCCGCCAGCGCCGCCCCGAAAATGTCCCCGACGTAGCGTGAATACGTCGCCCAGTTCGTGCCGAACTCGAACTCGAGCACGATGCCCGTCGCCACGCCGATCGCGAAGATCAAGCCGAAGATCTTCGTCCAGAACTTGGCCATCGCCTCGTACTGGAAGTCGCGTGTCTTGAGGTACATTCCCTCCATGATGACCATGAGCCAGCCAAGGCCGATGGTCAGTGGCGGAAAGAGATAGTGGAAGCCGGCGGTCAACCCGAACTGGATGCGGGAGAGCGTGACAGCATCGAACGACATGTGGGCACCTGTAGGGCCAGGCCAGGGACACGCGCATCGCGCGACATGCACTCGGCAGACGCTGCGGCGCAGCGCTCAGCCGTGTCGACCCGTGACACCGCTGTTATCTGCCGGCCCATATCCTACGGTGCGGCCCGCGCTTGAAAAGCCCCCGCCGGCGCAAAATGCGCCGCGCAATCCGAACCGGCCCGGTCCCCGTTCGCGACGGCAACCGCCCCGTTCCCCGCGCCGCCTGCGCTGCTCGTTCGCGATTCGCTATTCGCCGTTCTTGATGCCCCGCATCGCCCAGTCCGCGATGCGCCCCACCCCCAGCAGCACGTTGCTGCACCAGCGCGTGATGAAGTCCGGCGGCAGCGGTTGGTCCAGCGGAATGTTCTCACTCGCCGCCAGCGCCCGCGCACCATCGAAATCCACGTACGCCAGCCGCGCCGTCAGATCCCCGCGCGAGCGCCCGAACGCCACGCCCGGCAGGACCGCCACGCCCGCCTCGTCGAGCAGCCGATCGCACAACTGCTGGCCGCTGGTGATGCCGCGGGCCCGCAATGCATCCGCCAGTGGCGCGAAGTCAGGAAACAGATAGAACGCGCCCCTGGGTTCGTGTACGGCAACACCCGCCTGCCGCAGGATGTCGGCACACTTGAACCCCAGCGCCGCGAGAATCCGCCGCGCGTGCCACAGGTACCGCTCGATCTCCGCCCCGCCGTGAAACGCGCGAATCGCCGCGTGCTGCACCGGCGTACAGACCGAGGTGTAGGTCTCGCTCGCAACCGCGGCCATCGCCTCGGCCAGCCAGCGCAGATCCTCCGGGAACGCGAACGTCCCGAGCCGCCAGCCGCCGGCACCGCACCACTTCGACAATCCCGAGCTGACGATCGTCCCCTCCGGGTAGAACCGTGCGATCGATACGTGATCGTTGTCGAAATCAAGCTCGCTGTAGATCTCGTCCGAGAGCACGATCACCTCGAACTTCCGCGCAACCTCGGCGATTTCCTTCAGCTCGTCCTCGGCATAGGTGTCGCCCGTCGGGTTGCTCGGGTAGTTGAGCACCAGCAGCCGCGGGCGATAGTCGTCGCTGACGATCTCGAGCGAGCGCTGCAGCTGGTCGGCGGTGACCTTCCAGTGATGCTCGAAATCCGTGTGGATCAGACTGATCCGCCGCCCGATGATCCGGGCCTGCGGCCAGTACGACACCCAGCACGGCGGCGTCAGGATGATCTCGCCGTAGTAGACGAGCTGGACCAGGAACATCAGCTCTTTCGAGCCCGGCCCGATCATCACCCGATCCGGGTGGAATTCCAACTGATCCTTCGCCCGGTGATACTCCACCACCGCCTCGCGCAACGCTGGCAGCCCCTTCACCGGCAGGTAGTCCTTCTCCGGCGCCGCCAGCCGCAGCGCCTCGACCACCGCGGTCGGCACGGGAAACGGCGATTGCCCCAGGCCCAGGTCGTACACGCTGCGCCCCGCCTGCCGCAGCGCCCGGCACTTCTCCTTGGCCGCCAGCGTCGCCGACTGCCCCATCCCCCGAACGTTCATGTTCAGACTGACATGCTTGGTGTTCATGGGCTGGTGATGCTGCGGCGTGAGCGGCGTGGCAGCTCGCAACGCGCGCCCCGGTTTCGCTCCGCTGGTGCGCCCATTGCTGCCACGGGCGCGCAGCGCTCGCCAAACAAGAGCAGGCCGCACGCCGACGCAACGCGGCGCAGGACCTGCTCTATGCTATCGGCAATGTACCGGGTCAGTCCGTTGCGTCAACGGCGTCGGTCAGCTCCGGCGCCGGGTACCACTGGGCCTCCCCGCCCTCGGCGAGCTCGAGATGATCCAGCCAGTACGCCTCGTCATCACGATGGTAGATCATGAACCGGCCGCGGTTGCAGGGGTCCTTCGCCCGGTGATACCGCATGTAGATGTAGTCATCATCCACCGCCAGGGTCTCGACCTTCCCGGTCCGGTGCGACATGACGAAGCGCGGCCGCCGCGCCAACCCCGGCCCACGTCGCAGCGCGTCGCGGAAAATGTACCAGCCGCGGACGATGGGCACCTCGTACGGCTCGTTGCCGGCCGTCGGTCGCCCCTGGAAGAGGTAATAGGGCGAACAGCCGATCGCTGCCAGCTCGTTAAACAGCTCGGCCAGCACGAGCGGGCTGTCATTGACACCCTTGATCAGCGGGCACTGGTTCACGCACACCACGCCCTGCCGCATGAAGCAATCCAGGCCCTCGACCGCCGCATCCGTCAGCTCCCGCGGGTGGTCGAAATGGGCCACCAGGTAGATCCGGTTCCGTGGCGTGGAGTACTCGCGGAGCAGCAGCTGCAGCTCGCGATCCCGCAGGATCCGCCACGGGTCGAATGCCGGCATCTTGGACCCGATCCGCACAATCCGCACGTGCGGAATCGCCCGCAGCTCCTCGATGATCTGGCGCAGCCGGCGGGTGCTCAGCAGCAGCGGATCGCCGCCGGTAAGCAGCACGTTGTTCACCTCCGGGTGCTCGCGGACGTATTGGATGCCCGCGGAGACGTCGTTGGTGACTTCCTCGTTATCATTCATGAACAGCCGCTTGCGAAAACAGTAGCGGCAGTAAGACCCGCAAACCTCGTTGCAAAGCAGCAACACGGTGTTCGGGTACTTGTGCTGGACGCCCCGCCCGACGGTAACGGCCTTCTCATTACTGGCGTCCAGGTCACCCCATTCCCGCAGCTCGTTCTCATGCGGGATGATCAGGTGCTTGATCGGATCGTGCGGGTCCTCCCAGTTGATCAGGCCCAGGTAGTAGTCGTTGGCCCGGAAGACGTACCGCTCGGCCACCTTCCGGAGCTTCTCCCGCTCCGCCGGCGGGATGTTCGGGACCTGGTCGACGTTCTGGAAGTATTTGACGCGCCGGTTGAGGTCAGGCGCGCAAGGGGGACGCGACGGGAGAATACTCATGACCGTCCTCCTCTCTGATTTATGGGTCCTTCTCTCTCACAGGGCGCTATCTCCCGCACGGTTCGTCCACGAGATAGGCGCCCGACGCCCAACACCGGATTCTAGCGTATCTTACGAAGACGAGCCAGCGCGTTCGCCCACCCGCATCCGCCACGGTCCCCCAGGGCGTTGTTTATCAATGGATTATCAATAAATTCCCGAGGGACCGAGTCGAATAGCAGTGCCCCTGGGCCCCCGACCACGACGAATACTCCCCCCGCCGGGCATCGAGACGCGTCACATTCAGACCCCATAACGCGGCCTGGCGGGCTGTAGGCGGGAAGGCCGACCACGGCAGCGCCACCTCCACCATCCACGCCGCCGACCCGATCTCCACCGCCACCCGCGCCCCGCTCGCCCACGGCGTGACGGTGGCGATCGGCGGCTCGGTGCGGCAGCCGCGGGTCGCCAGCAGCAGCCCGCTGGGCTTGATCTGGAGGCAGCAGAGGTCGTCCGGCCGGCCCGCCGCGGTCGCGCGCGGATCGATCAGGATCTCGACCACGTCCTGGCCCCACGGAATAGCCCCATCCACCGGCACACGGTTGTCCGCCTGCCACAGCGGCCGCTCGCCGGGCGGCAGATCGCAGCGTACCCCGACGTACAGGTGCTGCTCATCCATGCCGAAGAACGCCCGCGTGCCCAGCGTCGGCCGATCGTCGTCCCCGTGCCGCCCGTGGACCAGGCGGAAGTCGCCGGCGGCGTTGCTGGAGGCCAAGCGCCAGTCATCCAGCCGGCCGTCAATGCGCGGCGGGTCGTCGAACCTCGGGCAGGCGGCCACGGCCAGTCGCGCCTGGCGCTGAAACGCGCCCAGTTCCTCGGTCCGCAACACCAGGTCGAAGGGATAAACACCTTCGGTGTTATACGCCAAGCCATCCAGATCGAGATCGAAACGGGCGGCGCGATAGCCGCCGGCCGCCACGTGCGCCGCGACATCCGCCGCCGCACGCCACCCCGGTGGCAGGTTGGGCGCGGTCCAGACCCCATTGATCTCGCGATTCGTGGCGTTGGTCACGCTGGTTTCAACAACGGCGCGGAGGCCGGTCCGTGCCGGTGCGAGCCGCACACCATCGACCCTGACCGCCACCCGCTCGGCCTGGTTGAAGATCAGCGCCCACTCCGAGAGGCTGGCCAGTTGGCGCCCCTCGGCCGCCGGGCTGGGGCGGAAGCGACTGGTCAGTTCGCGCAGCATCAGCAGTCGGGTCTGCCGCAGCAGGTCGCCCCGCCGCGGCCAGCCGGCCTCCTGGGTGGTCAGCAGGTTTTCAAGGCAGGCGTCGGTGGCGGCCCAGCGGATCACCTGGGAGGCGAGATTCTGCGCCAGCAGCCGCTCGCCGTTCTCCTCCAGCAGCCGCAGCAGTTCGTAATCCTGGAGGCCGCGGCGCAGACGCTTGAGACGCATCGACGGCACCGGGCCTTCGTCCCGCCGCCCGTACGTCTCGCCCGGGTAGACCAAACTGTCGCCGGCGACCTGCGGCCAGATCGGGTCGCCGGCCCCCTCGTCTCGCCTGCCGGCGGCGTTCTCAACCCAGACCGCCCCCGCGTTGTAACGCCATGCCATCCAGGGCAGCATCCACGGATCTGCGAGCGGGGCCCCGACCGCCAGCGAGCCGCTGTAGGGCGGGCGATCCGGCTGAAACCAGGTTTGCCGCCCCAGCGTGCGCTCGCGCTGCATGGCTTCCGGCTCGAACCCCATCGCGGGCGGGGCCCACACCCCGACGTCCGGCACGTCGATCGGCGGCGCCCCATGCCAACCAAGGCCGCGCAACGACCGGGCGGGCAGGTGGGCGACCAGCGGCCGCGTGACCTCGCTTTGTTGCAGAATCGCACTGACCCGGGCGAGCTGCGCCGTGGTCTCGGGCGTGATCGGCCCCGGCGGACACATGCGCACGAAGGCCCGGTCCAGCCAGCCGCGCTCCTCGAAATGCCGCTGGCATTCCGCCAGGTAGGCCCCCAGCAGCCGGGCGTACTGCGGCGATGCCAAGCCGCCATGGCGCGCCGGGTCGGGGTAGTCAATCGAGACCGGCAGTGGCCAGTGCTCGAGCCGGTCGCGGTCGACGAACGCGCTACCGTCGAGCCAGCCTTCGACGAGGCGGTCGTACTCGTCCCACCAGAGCTCCACATCCCGGACGCCCGTGGGACGGAACTTGGGGAACGCGGCCCAGAGGATGGGCGTGGCCCGGTGCGCCTGGAACGTCCGCATGGTCTCGTTGACGATGCGCACCGCGCTGAAGTGACTCGGGGCATCCGGCAGCAGCCGGGTGGCTTCGGCTGTCGGAGGCACCGTCCAGCGCAGGTGCTCACGTAACAGGTCGCGCGGGTCCACGCGGCAGTACACCGGCAGGTTGCGGCGTCCCGGCAGCGCGACCGGCACCACCTCGACCTCCAGCGCACAGCCGAACACCGACGCCCCGTCGCGCTCGCTGCGCAGGGAAACCGCGCCACGATAGACACCGGGGGCCACCGTCAGCGGCACGCGCAAATCGACCCAGAGGATTTCGTTGCGGGCCTCGCTGAGCCGCAGCGGCCCGCCGCCCTCCGGCGCCAACCACGGCACGAGGATGTCCGGCACCAGCGTCGGGGTCGCCGGGCGACCGGTATGGGCGGGGTACCAGCTCGGAAACGTCTCGACCCGGACATCGTGCGTGCGGTAGATGGTCACCGCGTCGCGCGCCGCAATCGTGCCGCCCGGGCCGGTGAGGTCCGAGACGTCCAGGCGGAACGGCCCCGCAGGCGGCCGGTCCGTTCGCACCGCCAACTGAAACGCGACCGTTTCGTTCAGTGCGGCAACCAGATCGATTTCGCGCCGCGACGCCGAGTAGACCGCATTCTCTGGCGCCGGCGGGCTATCGTGGGTCAGCGCCTCGTGATCCCCGACGGCCCACACGGTCAACGGCGGCGTGGCACGGTCCACGCACCCCGTCGCCGACAAGCCGAGCAGCAACGTGGCGACACACCCCCACCACGACCAGCGGCGGGCGCGTTGGATGGAATGCAGTAACCGGGCCACCGGGGGACTCCTCGGGCACGTGCGGGTCAAAGCCGCGGCACGGGCCAGCCCTGGAGCTCGTAGTGTTTCTGCGGCGATTCGGGATGGACGGTGCGGGCAGCGAGGTAAACGGCATCGAGTAGCGCCATCACCGCCAGGTGCCGCTCCAGCGACGGGCCCATCCGGTCGGCGGCATTGCTCAAGGCGGCGTCGACGAACCGCCGCAGATCACTGCCAAGCGGATCCGGGGGCAGCGGGTGCTCGTCGGTCCGCTGTCCGGTTGGGTCGGCAAGCACGACCTCGTGGTCGGTCAGCGTCACCGAGCCCGCGGTGGCATGGTGCACGAGCCGCCGCACTGTCGGCGTCAGCCCCCAGGTGGCCCGCACGTCGGCCACGCCCTGGTTCGCGTAACGCAGTACGGCCAATGCGATGTTCTCCGTCTCGCGGTGCGCGGCGCCAGGCTCGCACGGCAGGTTGCTCAAGGCCGCCGACACGGTCTCGGGCAGGCCGCGCGTCGCGACCAGGGCCTCGAGCAGGGCGTACGCGTCCTGGGCGAGGGCCCCGCCGCCGGCGTCGTTGGCCACTGACTGCCATGCTTCCAGTGGCGGCGCCGGCGTGCTGCAGGCCAGCTCGGAAAACTGCGGCTCGAACCCGTCGGGCCAGGCCAGCTCCTGCCAGCCGCGATCGGTCACGTGCTCCCACCAGGACGCCGCGCGGTGAATGGTCCCCTGCTTACGGACGAGCTTCACCAGCTCGGCGGCCTCGGCGAAGTTGCGGGCCAGTGGCGGCGGCCGCCAGACGTGCACCTCTTCCTGTGCTGCGACCATACTGATCGCGACGTCGCCGCGCGTCGAGGTGCCCAGCAGGGCCGCCTCGACCTCGGGCCGCGCCACCAGCACACGATGATCGTCGTGCCAGGGAATGTCGGGCAGGGCTTCCTTCTGCGGCATGCCCGACTGACCGACAATCTCGATCCGCGGATTCGCCCGGGCAGCGTCCCACAGCGTCCGCAGGCGCTCGCCACGCGCGATCAGCGCGACGCGCAACCGCGGCGTCGCAGCGGTGTCGTTGTGTGTGCCTGAACCTGCCATATAATGGAACTGCGAACAGCTTCTCCGAGTTTGGTGTTGCGGGCGTGGCGATGCGATGGACCATCCTGCTGCTTGTGTTCGCCGGCACAACCGCCGCGCTCGCCGATATTCTGCACTTGCGCGACGGATCCCGCCACTACGGCGAGCTGATCTCCCAGTCACAAAATACGGTGGTCTTCCGGGTGGTGCTGCCCGGCCGTGGTGCGAGCGTGGTGCGCACCTTCACGGCCCATAACGTGGTGCGTGTCCAGCGCACCGGGCGGCGCGATCAACCACCCGCCGTACAGCAACAGGCGCAGCGGTCCGGTACCACCGTCACGCGCGATTACCACCAGATGGTCCGCGAGGGCTTCGAGCTGCTCGACGACGGGCGACCCGCGGCGGCGGTCCGCGCGATGCAGCGCGGTGTGGCGGGAGCGTGCGACGAAACGCTTGGCACACTGGATGCGAAGTGCCGCCGGCGCTACGGCACCCCGCTCGATCAACTGCTCGCCGAAACGCGGCTGCGCGTGGCCTGCCAGGCAGGTTACGGCCGCGGCTTCGACCTGTCGCGTCCGACGCGCTATGAGCGGGCGGCGCTGGGGCGGCGGCTGGCAGCGCTATCGCGGATACTGCTTCAGCGCACGCACGCGGGCCGCACTGTCGAACAGTGGGCCCACGCACATGAGGAATACACCGAGCTCAAACCCGATGCCCGCCGCATGGCCGCCAATGTCACGCGCGCCGCGGCCCTGCTCGCGGCCCGGCTGCGCTATGATCCGGCACTGAAAGACGATCGCGACCAGCGGGTCCGGCTCTCGGCTCTGCACCGCGACTTGACGAGTCTCGCAGCGCAGATCCTGTCGATGCCGGGCTATCTCGACCTGAGCCCGCAAGACGGCTGGGTCGACCCGCTCGACGTCGCGGCTGGCAGGCAACCGACCACGCAACCGGCGGACGAAGCCGCCGATCCGCATCAACAGGACCGGGCCTCGGCAGCGGCCCCAGAGCAAGAGGGATGATCGATCATGAGCAGCATGGCGGATTCCACCAGCGTCGTTTACAGGACCGATCTGCCCGAACTGGTCAACCGCGGAAAAGTGCGCGACCTGTACAAGGTCGGCGGACGGCTGATGGTCGTCGCGGCCGACCGCATCTCGGCGTTTGATGTCGTGATGCAGCAGCCCGTGCCGGGCAAGGGCGTTCTGCTCACGCAGATGTCGAAGTTCTGGCTCGATACGCTGCCGGCGTGTTCCCCACATCACCTGGATTACATCGTGGATGACGAGCAGGTGCCGGCGGATTACGCGCCATACGTCGATCAACTTCGCGGCCGGGCCATGGTGGTGAAGCGGGTCGAGATTCTGCCGGTGGAGTGCATCGTGCGCGGCTACATCATCGGCAGCGGCTGGAAGGAGTACCAGGCGACGGGCGCGATCTGCGGCATCGAGCTGCCCAAGGGGCTGCAAAAGGCGCAGAAGTTCGACGAGCCGATCTTCACGCCGTCCACCAAGGCCACGGTCGGGCACGACGAGCCGATCACCTTCGATCAGGCGATCGACACAGTGGCGCAGTTTCTGGCACCGAAGCGCAGTATCTCGGCCGACCCGCGCGAGTTGATGGAGCGCGTGCGGCGGCGGTCGCTGGAGATCTACCAGCAGGCCGCCGTACATGCCGAGGAACGCGGCATCATCCTGGCCGACACCAAGTTCGAATTCGGCCTGTACAACGGGGAACTGCTGCTGGCGGACGAGGTGCTGACGCCCGACTCGTCGCGCTTCTGGCCCAAGGACCAGTACCGCATCGGGGAAAACCAGCCGAGCTTCGACAAGCAATTCCTGCGGGACTACCTGGAGACGGTGGACTGGAACAAGCAGCCGCCGCCCCCGACGATCCCCGACGAAATCATCGCCAAGACGCGCGCAGGCTATGAGGACGCGTACCGACGCCTGACGAGCTAGGGTCGCCGGTTTGCGACGCGCGGCTCCCTCCGGTACAAGATGGGGGCAAGAGGGAGTCGCGCCATGATCCACGAATGGGACCTGACCGAAACGAACATGCGGCGACTGCGCGAGCGGCCGCCGGGGGTCGCAGTGCTGCCAACGTCCGCGATCGAGGCCCACAACCGACACTTGCCCGAAGGGCAGGACTTCCTGCAAACACGATACGTTGCGCGGCGTTGTTGCGAGATGGCGCACGGGGCGGGGGCACCGGTGATTTGCCTGCCGGGGCTGCCGTATGGCGTCGATTGCAATCTGGCGGCCTATCCGCTGTCGCTGCACGTTTCGCAAGCCACGCTCGACGCGATGTTGCGCGAGATCATCCTGTCGCTCGAGCACTTCGGCATTCGCAAGACGGTGTTGCTCAACGGTCACGGCGGCAACGTATTCACGCCGATGGTGCGCCAACTCCAGAGCGACCGGCCGGTCCATGTGTTCGTGTGCGACTGGTGGACGGTGGGCAGCGACCGCTATGACGAGATTTTCGATCGGCCTGACGATCACGCCGGCGAGATGGAAACATCGGTGGCACTGGCCCTGTGCCCGGAGTTGGTGGAATTCGAACACGCGGGCGATGGGCGGCCGCGGCCGTTTCGCTTCGAGGCGTTGCGGAAAGGCTGGGTGCGCACCAGCCGCGACTTCGGCAAGCTGAATGACCACTGCGCCGTCGGCGACCCGTCGCAGGCCATCGCGGACAAGGGCCGCCGCTACCTTGATCTCGTGTGCGAGCGCATCAGCGCGTTTCTGGTCGAGCTGGCGGTGGCGGAGATTGACGAGCACTTCCCGCACACGCCGTAAGGCATGCCTGATGAGAGGATGGATGGCCATGAATAGCCGAACAGTCAAATCTGCGCGCATTGCGCTGCTACTGGTCGTGGTGGTCGCGGTTCGCGCCGCGGAGCCTCCCGAGAGCACGCTCAGTCGGGCGCAGTCCCTGATCGAAGCGGGGCGCTTCAAGGAAGCCACCGCCCTGCTGGAGCCGCACGTCGACCGCGAAGCGCCAATCAGCACGGAACCTGCGCGCCTGATCGAGATCATGCGGCGGATTCGGCTCGATCATCCGCACAACGCGGCGCAGGTTCTCGCGCGATTAGAGACACGGCTGCACGACGTGACAGCAGCAGATGTCGAGCGCTGGACGGCGGCGGGCGACCTGCAACATCGCGTGATCGACGGCGAGGTGCGGTATTTCGGTCGCGCCGTCGGGAATCTGCTCCGTTTCTGTCCGGACGCCAAGAAACGCCAGAAAGCGACCGTCGCACCCGCGGGCTGGTCAATGGACCTGCCGGCCCACCTCGCAACGCTACTGCGCGAGGCGAAGCAGAATGACAAGCCGCTGGTGCATCCGGTCAGGCATCGGGTGACGTATACGCTGACGGTCGACAAGGACCATCCCCGCTTGCGCAAGGGGGCCACGGTCCGCTGCTGGTTGCCGTTCCCCCAGGAGTGTCGCCAGCAGCGCGACGTCCGGCTGGTCAGCACTGTGCCGTCGGACGCCACCGTCGCACCGAATGGTCATCCACAGCGGACGATCTACTTCGAGCAGACCATCGACGACCCCACCGAGCCGCCGAAGTTCTCCGCGACGTACGAATTCACGACGTACGCGTTCTGCCCGGATCTCGACGAGGGGCGCGTCCAGCCGTACGACACGGACAGCGAGCTCTATCGCACGTACACCGCCGAGCGCCCGCCGCACATCGTCTTCACGCCGCGGGTAAAGGCACTGGTCAAACGCATCGTGGCTGACGAGGACAACCCGCTGGCCAAGGCGCGGCGCATCTTCCGCTGGGTATCGGCAAACGTGCCGTGGTGCGCCGAGATGGAGTACAGCACGATCTTCAACCTCTCAGACAAGGGGCTCAGCGCCGGCCGGGGTGATTGCGGCGTGCAGGGGCTGAGCTTCATCACGTTGTGTCGCGCCGCCGGCGTGCCGGCGCGGTGGCAGTCCGGCTGGCAATCGCTGCCGAACGACTGGAACATGCACGACTGGTCGGAGTTCTACGTCGAACCGTGGGGCTGGCTGCCAGCAGATGCATCCTACGGCGTGCAGAAACACGACGACCCACAAGTGCAGATGTTCTACTGTGGGCGACTCGATCCGTATCGCATGATCGTCAATCTGGATTATGGCCGCGAGCTGCACCCGCCCAAGACGAGCTTCCGCAGCGAGCCGAATGACTTTCAGCGCGGCGAAATCGAGATCGACGGGCACAACTTGTACTTCGACGAGTGGGGCTGGGACTTCGAAGTACAGAGCACGCCGCTGACCGGCGACCTGACCGCGGTGCAGGAAGGGTTGCAGGCGGTGGTGCCGGATGCCCTGCGGGCCGGCGACATCCCGGGAGCGGTCATCCTGGTCGGCCGGAAATCGGACGGGCAGTATGAATCCTGGCAGCAGGCGTACGGGTTCATGCAGATCGAACCGCACCGCCTGCCGATGCGGACGGACGCCATCTTCGACCTTGCGTCGATGAGCAAGCCGATCGGCGCGGGCAGTTGCCTGATGAAGCTGGTGGAGGCCGGCAAGGTCGACGTCGGCGCGCCGGTCAGCAAGTACCTGCCCGAATTCGCGGAAGGCGACAAGGCGCAGGTCACCGTGCGCCACCTGATGACCCACACGTCGGGGATGCCGCCGTACGTGGGCGCCGGCGAACAGAAGCAGATCAAAGCACAGGCGGGATACCCGTGTCCGGACGCCCTTCGCACGTACATCCGCGAGTTGTCGCTGCGTGGCGAGCCCGGCGCACAGGTCACCTATAGCTGTCTGAACGCAATCCTGTGCGCAGAGATTGTCACGGCCGTGAGCGGTCAACCGCTGGACACGTTTGCTGCACGCATCTTTGGGCCGCTGGGCCTGCGCGACACGATGTATGTCCGGGCCGAGCGCAACCTCGCGCTTGGGGTGCGCTCGCGTTTCGTGCCGACGACAAAGGCCGACCGTGGTCTTGGTGTCGGCGGCTTCCTGCAAGCACAGGTGCACGATCCGCTGGCGGCAATGCAAGGCGGCGTGTCGGGCAATGCCGGACTCTTCAGCACCGCCGCCGACCTGAGCCGGTTTGCGCAGATGCTGCTGAATGACGGCGTGCTCGATGGCGTGCGCATCTTCAAGCCCGAGACCATCAAGCAGATGACCAGCGTGCAGAACCCGGGCGTAAAGAACGCCCGCGGGGCCGAGGACCGCCGCGGGCTGCTGTGGGATCTGTACGTGCCCGACCCGGACGACACTGGCGTCGCGGCGCTATTCGCGTACGGGCATACGGGCTACACCGGGACGGCAATTCGCATCTATCCCGAGCACGGCGTGTACATCATCGCGCTGGCCAACCGCGTACACCCGGACGACAGCGGCAAGGTCGGCCAGTTCCGCAGCACCGTCTGGAAGACCGTCGGCGCGACATTGATGACCGCGGCCGGCGACTGACGACGGAGAGCTTACGGCCTGCGCCGCTTACATCCCGTAGGCCACCTGAAACTCCGCAACATCCGCCAGGTCGACGTCCAGGTCGATCTCGGCTGCGGTCGTGCCGAAGTCGAATGCGTTCACACATTCCACCTCGCATAGCGTCACCGCTGGATCATCCGGTGCCGCAAACCGCTCCGGGCCGTTCAGACACACCGCCAGGGCCTCGAAGTCCGCCCACGTGACGGCGAGGTCATCATCGAAGTCGCCATCCGCATAGCTCGGCGGCTCCTGTAACGGCCCCCACGGCACGCTGGTGAAGTTGAACGTAAACGTGCGTGACTCGGCGTAATCGGTGCTTCCGTCGTCGCGCAGGACGAACGTCGCGTGCCAGACACACTGGTCGTGGTCGAAGTCCGCGTCGTTGCGGTTGATGTGCCAGGTGTTGTGCACGTGCAGCGACGCCCCGCCGAGCTGCGTATCCTCACCGGGCTCGTCAACGATGCCGAACCCGCCATCGATCAACCGAAACGCCGGGTCGATCGCCACGGCCTCGAGCCAGATGTTGCAGCCGGCTTGCAGCGGCCAGACGTCGCTTGCGGGCTCCGGGTCGACCAACCGGTCGAAGCCGGGATTGTTGTCGGTCCAGCCAAAGAACAGCGGTCCATTGACCTCGTTCAGCGACACGTAATTCTCTTCGGGAACGAAGCCGCGCGGGCTGAGCCGCAGCTCCCCTGCCGCCGACCGACCAAGCCACACATCGCCCGCGTGCTGCGCCGCCGCAGTGCAGGCGAGTGCGGCGACCGTGCAAGCCGCGACCCAGTTGCGGATAGAACCTCTTTTCATCGGACACCTCGAATCAGGGATGCCGCGTCGGGCTATCGCGTTTCCTACCGCCGCCGCAACACGAGCAGCCCCAGCGCCGCACACACAGCCGCCGTCGGCTCGGGCACGAAGCTCAGCGTATAGCTCGGCGAGGGACCATACCCGGGAGCGGTGCTGCCGTCGGTGAAACGGAACGTGACACCGTAGCTGTTGTTCTCGGGGTCGACGCCGGGCACGGTGGCGTCAATGAACCACTCGAGGTGAGCATGCAGGTGCTCATCGCCGAGCAGATGCGTGTCGCCGGCCATCAGCTCCGACCCGAAGCCCGGCGTGAAGACACGCAGCCCTTCGTCGAGCGCGATGATCTCGAAGTAGACTTCGGCCCCCTCGGCGAGCATGTAGAGATCCTCATCCGCGTGGTCCTCTTCCATGTGGCCAAAACCTGGGGCGTCGCCGAGCCAGCCTTCGAGTAAGCCCCCTGACACAGGTGCCAGGCTATGCTCCTCGGCAAAGCCCTCGTTGTCGTGGCCGAAGTGGGCCACCAGGTTGTCGGCGGCGGTTCGGGCCACCAGGATGTCTTCGTGCTCGTGGTCATGATCAGCCAGCGCCGCCACGGCGCCCGTGCCGGCCATCACGGCCGCTACGACAGTCAGTCTCAACGCTCGTCTCATCTTGCGCTCCTTCCATTACTTGCTGGTATTCCAACGTATTACGCCAGTGAACAAAAAAGAGAGAGGCGGCTCCTGCCAAGCCTCTCTGATACGCCTGCGAACGGCTTACTTTCCCATTGCGCCCTGCTGACGCCCCGAGGGCGCTACCGCCGGGTCATACAGGTTGGCGAAGAACATCAGGTATTCGGGAAACCGACTCTGCTCCCAGTCAATCGCATACGTGTCCCGGAACTGCTTGGCCTCGGCATGACCGTCCATGAAGCTGTAGTTGGCCTTGTTGCGGTGGCGGTCGACGAACACCTCCTGTCGTGCCAGCGAGCGCGGATTACTGAACCACTGCTCCGGATGCACGTGGTCCGAGACGGCGTACTGCCCATCCTCGACCAGTTCCACCATCAGGATCGTCTCCGCCGGCCGCTTGATCATGTCCAGCCGATCGTACGGCCCGCGCCCCGCAATCCGCTCAACCGTGTAGTAGTGCGTCGCGTAGCTCGCCCGGCGGTACTGGTGGTCCTCGTCGTCAACGCCCCAAGGCTCGGACCAGAGGCGGCTGCGATCCGACGGGCAGCGGGCCACGTCCTTGTTGCCGTAGTCCTCGCGCAGCGTGTTGATCCAGGCCGCATGCTCGTTGACGCTGCCGCCGTGGGCGAGGCCCGCACTGATGAGTCGGCCGCGGTGATTCATGGCATAGGTGTGGACGGCCTGCCCGAGGCTGCGCAGGTTGGACAAACAGACAGCGGCCTTCGTGACCTCGCGGGCCCGGCTCAACGCGGGCAGCAGGATCGAGATCAGGATTGCTATGATCGCCACCACCACGAGCAGTTCGATCAGCGTGAACGCCCGCGGACGGCGCCCACTGCACCCCGGCCTGTTCACCCGCGATCGCATCATTGCCACTTACCTCGATCAACCTTCCGTATCGGCAGCTTCTTGATAATACGACGTATTACGGATGCTGTTGATAGCGGCCTACTGACAAGATGTCAACAGCCGGCATCCAGCAACCGCCACTTTCAAGCGCAACCTTGATGTAAGCCGCTTAAAGAAAGAGGCTTAAGAATCTTCTCTGTTTGCGACACAGTTGATCGCGCGGCCCATCATCCGCCTGTGGAGAGTCGCAGCCTTGACGCTACGCCGGCCGACTACCGACACCGGATGACGGAACACTGAAGAGAAAGAGCTGCCGGCTGACGACGGCCTTCACCGGCACGCCGTGTTCTGCAACGCGACGAAAGGATCGATATCGCGCCAGTTGGCGGCGCCGTCGCCGTTCGCGTCATTGTTGGCGAAGGGGCACGTCGGCACGGCCGGGGCAAACAGGGCGGCCCAGGCCGAGACGTTGTCGTTCTGGGCGGCGACGAAGTAGTCAATGTCGCGCCAGTTGACGGCGCCGTCGCAGTTGCTGTCCCCCGCACAACCCGGCGGCCCGCGCAGGAATGTGCCCTTGATCCCGTCGTTCACCCCGCCGCCGAGTTCGGCCTCGCACACCAGCAACGGTTCGCCGGCGTCAGAAGCGAGGTCAGCGTACCAGGCGAAGAAGTACGTCGGGATGTCGAGAACGGTCGGTGCCCATTGCGTGCCGTCGTAGAGGATTGAGGTCAGCTCCAGCCCGCTTCCCTGGTCGCCGAGCACGGTCGCAACTGCCTGGCGGCCGCTGCGAAACGCCACGCGCACGCGCGTTGATTGGTTCAGTCCGCTGGTATACGGGTTTTCTGCCGGTTGCCAGCCCTGCCCCGCGTCGTACAGGAATGCGTACAGGCGGTTCTTGAACACACCGGTGTATTCAGTCTGCGTCACGACCGCCATCACGTCGCCCGTCGCGTTCGCCGCGATGCCGGCGAAATTCTCCACATCCACCGAGTCGTCGCTCCACGGCAGGAGTTGCTCGGCCGGTTGCCAAGCACCATTCTCGTACCGACTCGCGTGCGGGGCATAGGGCTCCTCGGCATTCTCCCACAACAGGGTGGCGTTGCCGGCTGCGTCCACCACCCCCGGGTAGCGCACCGACCCCGACGCAAACTGGAACCCGGCGATCTCGCTGCCGGGCAGCAATTCGGCCGGCCCCCAGGTTTCTGTCGCACTGTCCCAGCGATGGCCGTACAGCCCGCCCACCACGTCAGCGCGCACCAGGTAGACCACGAGCATCGTGTCGCCCGCCGCATTGTGCAGCAGCGTCGGCAGCACCGTGTCGTAGCCCGCTCCCGACACCTGCACGGGCGTGCTCCAATCCCCCGTCGCCGGGTCGCGATAGAGCGACATCACGCGGTCCTCGCCGCCGGACCCGCGAGTATCCAGAATCACGACGAGGTTGCCGCGGTCATCCGTGCCGAGCTCGATCGCCTGCCAGTAACTGCTCGTGCTGAATGCGTTCTCCAGCGGGCCCCAGCCGCTGCCGGGCGTGTGGCGCCGCACACGCAGGTGATAGCCCCCGGCGATGTCGCGAAACGCAACGCTAACGACGTCATTCGCGTCGATCGTGCAGTCGGGGGCGGCAACGTAGTTCGTCGTATCCGACACGATCTCGAGTGGTCCCCACGTCCCGTCATGCCCGTTCGACCGCCGCAGTTGCAGCGAATAGTCGCCCGCGACCAGGTGCGTGTTGAACACCCACGCGTTGCCGGCACTGTCGAAGATCGGCGGCACGTGCGCATCGCTGGTCAGCGCCCCCGGCGGCGGAATCACCTCGACCGGCACATCCCATGCTCCATCCAGCCGCGGGGCATCGGGCCAGCGCGCCGCCCCATCAGCGTGCCCCCGCACCGCCAGCCGGCCGAAGCGGTCGAACGACATTCCCGACGCGGTGAGTCCCACGTCGCCATTCCACGCGACCCGGCCCGGCGGGTCCGGCGTATCCATCTGCCAAAGCACCGCGCCACCAGCGGTCTGCGCATGCAACGTGCCGGTCTCCGCCGACACGCGCAGTTCCGCGGCCGACACGGCGCCTACCCCCAGACCGACCGCCATGAACGCACACCAGCGCAGAAGCACCACAGACATGTTCCAACCCTCCGGCCGGGCGAAAACGCGCTCGAGGGCCCGGCAACGCACCCGACCGAGAATAGCACATCGCCCGCCAATGCAGAAAGGAATTCCCTCGGGCCCCCCGCGCAGCCGCGCCAGCCGCGGCTCAGTACTGCCGCCGCTGCCGCGCGGTCGGGATGTCGAGCTGCGCCCGGTATTTTGCCACGGTGCGCCGCTTGATCTCGACGCCCTGCTGCTTCAACCGCTCGACAATCTCGTCGTCGCTGAGCGGGGCACGCTTGTCCTCGGCGTCGATGATCTCCTGGACCTTGGCCTTGATGCTGGCCCAGCCCAGCTCCTCGCCGCTCTCGGTGGCCGCCCCACCGGTGAAGAACTGGCGCAGCGGGAAGATTCCCCGCGGCGTCTGGATGTACTTCTCGTCCACCGTCCGGCTGATGGTCGACGGATCACAACCGAACCGCTCGGCCAGGTCGCTCATCCGTAACACCCGCAGATGCTGCGGCCCGTGATCGAGGAAACCACGCTGCGCCTCGACCACCGCCTTGCCGACCTCGAGCAGCCGCTCGCGCCGGAACCGCACCGCGTCGATGATCGCGCCGGCAGCCTCGATCTTCTGCTTGACGAAGTCGCGGGCGTGCGGATCCTGCCGCGACCGCTTGAGCAGCTCGCGAAACTCCGGCGCGATGCGCAGCTCGCGCGCGTTGTTCCGCGTCAGCCGCACGTCATACTTGTCTTCCTGGTCGTTGTATTCCACGACCAGATCGGGCACCAGCGCCGGCGTCTGCTGCTCGACCACGTCCGTCCCCGGGTGCATCGACAGCCGGCCAATCACCTCCAGCGCCGCCTTGACCTCCTCGACGTCCACGCCCAGCGCGCGGGCGATCGCCGGCAGCCGGTTCTTCTGCAGATCGCTGAAATGCTCGCGAATAATCCGCTGCTCGAGCTCGTTGTTCCCCGGCAACGCCCGCAGTTGCAGCAGCAGACACTCCTGCAAGGACCGGGCCGCAATCCCCGGCGGATCGAGCGCCTGCACCGCCCGCAACGCCGCGTCCTTTTCGTCCGGCGTCGGCGGCGGGTCAAGCGGCGCGCCGACCTCCTCGAGCGCGACGCCCAGTCGCCCGCCGTCGTCCACCTGGTCGATGATCGCCTGCCCGAGCGCGCGCGTGCGCTCGTCGGTCTCGACCAGCGACCACTGCTGCGTCAGGTATTCGTAAAGGCTCTGCGGCCGGGCCGCGGTGTTGGCCATCGCGTCCAGCTTGCCGTCGGCCTCTTCCAGCGCCCGGGCCCGCGACTTGCGGCCGTCGTACTCGGCATCGTCGTCGATCCAGTCGTACTCGCGGACCAGGCTGTCGAGCCGCTCGAACTCCCCCGCGTCACCGTCCTGCACCACCAGCGCCCGCTCGCCCTCGCGGTCGTCCCCCGCCGCCTCGGGCTCCTGCGGCGCGACCTCGTCCTCGCCGGGGACCAGCTCGAGCGCCGGGTTGCCGTCCAGCTCCTGCGCAATCCGCGACTCCAGCGCCAGTGCGTTGAGCTGCAGAATATCCATCGCCTGGATCAACTGCGGCGTAAGACGCTGCTGCTGTTGCAGCAGTTGGCGCGGAAGTTGCGACAGTACCTGGGACATCGTGCTCTACCTGCAAGGTGCTTCGGCCGCGGCCCCACCCGCAACGCCACAGCGACGGCCCACCGCCAGGTCGGCCCACCTCGGCCACGCCGAGGCCGCTGCGCCTTGCGAAAGAACTCCTTTCGCTTCTAGGATAAGTCGCGCCCTGAGCAGAGTCAAAGACGGCCTGCGAAGCGGTGCAGCGGGCGGCTGCACGTCGGGCGGGTGTTCGGACCGGGCGATCATGTGTATGCTTATCGGCAATCGCGGGCCGGAATCGCTGCCGCGGGTGCGCCCGAAGCCGACACACGCCGGCCTCTGGCCGACCACAGGAAGGGAGATCATTGAGTCATGGCGTCTTATAAAACCACGCAAGTTCCGCCGGGAGAGACGATTCGCCGCAGCGCCCAGGCCCTCGAGGTGCCTGATCAGCCGATTCTCCCCTTCATTCGCGGCGACGGCACCGGTCCCGACATCTGGCACGCCTCGCAAACCGTTTTCGATGCCGCCGTCGAGAAAGCATACCGCGGCAAGCGAAAGGTCGCCTGGATGGAAGTTTTTGCCGGTCAGGCCGCCAAGGACCAGTTCGACACCTGGCTGCCCGACGACACCATCGAGGCTTTTCGCGAGTTCCACGTCGGGATCAAGGGACCGTTGACCACGCCCGTCGGCGGCGGCATCCGCTCACTCAACGTGGCCCTGCGCCAGATTCTCGACCTGTACGTGTGCCTGCGCCCGGTGCGCTACTTCCAGGGCGTGCCCAGCCCGGTCAAGCACCCCGAAAAGACCGACATGGTCATCTTCCGCGAAAACTCGGAAGACATTTACGCCGGCATCGAGTTCCAGCACGGCACGCCCGAATGTGACCAGTTCAAGCAGCGCTTCGCCGTCGCCTTTCCCGAACTGATGAAGAAGGTGCGCTTCCCCGACACGGCCGGCATCGGCATCAAGCCCGTCAGCCAGGAGGGCACGACCCGCCTGGTGACGGCGGCCATCGACTACGCCATCGCGCGCGGCCGCCAGAGCGTCACGCTGGTGCACAAGGGCAACATCATGAAGTTCACCGAGGGGGCCTTCCGCGACTGGGGTTACCAGGTCGCGCGCGAACGGTTCGGCGCGGTCGACCTGGATGGCGGACCATGGCAGATCATCAAGGCCGGTACCAAGCTCGACGCGAGCGCGGCCGCCGCCACCGCCCCCGTCAAGCCCGGCGACACGATCGGCCACGACATCGTCATCAAGGACGTGATCGCCGACGCGTTTCTCCAGCAGATCCTCACGCGGCCGGCCGAGTACGACGTCGTCGCCACCATGAACCTCAACGGCGACTACATCAGCGACGCCCTGGCGGCCTGCGTCGGCGGCATCGGCATCGCGCCGGGCGGCAACATCAACTACGATTCGGGCCACGCCATCTTCGAAGCCACCCACGGCACCGCCCCCAAGTACGCCGGGCAGGACAAGGTCAACCCGGGCAGCGTGATCCTGTCGGGCGAAATGATGTTCCGCTACATGGGCTGGACCGAGGCGGCTGACCTGATCATCAAGGGTGTTGAGGGCGCAATCGCCGCCAAGACGGTGACGTACGACTTCGAGCGGCTCATGGAGGGTGCCACGCTGCTGAAGTGCAGCGAGTTCGGCGACGCAGTCGTCAAGCACATGGGCTGACCGCACGCGGCGGCCACGTCCGTCAGGATACAGGAGAGGCGCCGCGCGCCGCGAATCCGAACCGTGCCCGCCAGGGCGCGTACAGCGCTACCGTGCGCCACGGCGCTGTGAGCCGTGCGATTCGAACGCCGCCGCTACAACAGTCCCCACCCGCACGCAAGCGCCGCGTGCGCTAACGCACCTCCGGCTTGTCCGCAGCCTCCGGCTCCGCCGAGAAGTCGTCGATCTGCTCGTCGAACTCGCTCTGCTGTTCCGCCTTCAGCAGCCCCTTCACCTGCTTGATCAGGTCCTTCACCTTCTGCTGGCGATCCTCGTCGCCCCGCGGCGGCCGCACGCGCATCTCCTCGCGGAAATCCGCCAGCACCTGCTCCAATTGCGTTCGCTGCGCCTTGTCGAGCTCCGTCGCAAGCACCGCCCGCAGCACCGCCGCCGGCCGCAATGGCTCGCCCGCCGCCGGCTTCGCCTCGGGCTGCGCAGGCTGTTGCCCCGGCGGCGTCGGCTCGACCACGGTCGGCTTGTTCCGGGGCTGCGGCGTCGCGCGGACCTGCGCCGCCTCCTTGCGCAACTGCTCGATCCGGGCCTTCTGCTCCGGCGTCAGCACCTCGCTCAGGCTGCGGAAAAAGCGCTTCTCGGCCCCGGTCTCCGGCCCCATCTCAGCCAACTCGGCCTGCAACCGCCGGACGCGCTCCGTGTCGCCGGCGGCCTTGGCCTCGTCAATCTCGGCCAGCTTGGCCTGGATCCGCCGCAGGATCTGGACCGTGTTCTGCTTGGCTTCCTCGAGCTCGGCGTGATAAAGCGCGATGAGATCCTCGGCGAGCTGCTGCTGCTGCTCGTCGAGCTCCAACCGCTCGGTCACCCAGCGCAGCTTCGCCTCGCCCTGCAGACCGTTGCTGCGTCCGCGCGGCATGCCCGGCAACTGCGCCAGCGCCCCCGCCGTGGTCACCAAACCGACAATAACTGCTGCGATCGTTCGACTCATGTCAGACTCCCGCCTGGCTACCCATACTGAAGCGACGGCGACCCACGACGCCATCGGCCCCCAAGCAATCACACACGATACTCACCGCCCCGCACCCCCGCAAGGCGACCCCGGCCCCTACCCTCGGACCGCGAATCGCCTACCATGCGCCCTGCGGGCCACCGGATGACGGTCACCCGACTCCGGCCCGCCGGCCACGGGAGCGATCGGCGTGCTCACCACCGCGATTCACCGCCCGGAACTCGTGCTGGTCAGCACGTTTGCCGCCCTGATTGCCGTCGGCACCGCCCTGCTCTCGCTCCCGGTCGCCCAGACCAACCAGCCCGTCTCGCTGGTCGACACCCTCTTCACCGCCACCTCTGCCGTCTGTGTCACCGGCCTGATCACGGTGGACACCGCCACCGCCTGGTCGCGGTTCGGCCAGACCGTCATTCTCGTGCTGTTCCAGCTTGGCGGGCTCGGCGTGATGACCTTCGGGGCCCTCGCCGCCCAGTTGCTGCACCGCCGCATCTCGTTCACCTCACAGGTCGCCTGGCGTTCGAGCTTCTTCGGCCAGGAGCCCCGCGGCGACCTCCGCCGGGCGCTCGTGCGCATCGCCGCCATCACCCTGGCGTTCGAAACCGCCGGCACGGGCGCCATCTGGTACGGCATGCGGGCGGCCGATCTTCCCGGCGGCGTGTTCGACGCGGCCTTTCACGCCGTCTCGGCGTTCTGCAACGCCGGCTTCTCGGTCGAGACGGAGAACGCGATTGCGCTGCGCGGCTCGCCCTGGGTGCTCACGACGCTGGCGCTGCTGATCGTCGCCGGCGGGCTAGGCTACATGGTCTGGCTCGAGTTTCTGAGCCGGTCGTGGCAGCGTTTGCGCGGGGCGGCCCCGCGGAGCGTCTCGTGGAGCCTGCAGACGCGCGTCATTCTCGTCACCAGCGGCTTGCTCATCGTCACCGGCGCCGTGCTGCTCGCCCTGCTCGGCCTCGGCGGCGACGAGGACACCTTCCTCGGCCGCGCCGGTCACGGCCTGTTTCAATCGATCACCGCCCGCACCGCCGGCTTCAACACGGTCGACATCGGCGCATTGCCGCTGGCGTCACTGCTCATTCTCATCGCACTGATGTTCATCGGCGGCTCGCCGGGGTCGTGCGCCGGCGGCATCAAGAACACCACCTTCGCGGTATGGCTGGCGCGGATTCACGCCCGGCTGCGCGGCTGGGACGATGTGAACATCGCCGGCCGCCACGTGCCGCACGACATCGTCCGCCGCGCGGCACTGGTGCTCGCACTGGCGGCCCTGTGGAATCTGCTCGGCGTCATGGTGCTGACGCTGCTCGAATCGCCCAAGGGCCGCCTCGCGTTCGAGCACCTGATCTTCGAACAGGTGTCGGCGTTCGCGACGGTCGGCCTGTCGGCGGGCATCACGGCGGAGCTGTCGGCGCCGAGCAAACTGTGGATCATCGCGTCGATGTTCATCGGCCGGCTGGGGCCGCTGACCATCGCCCTGGCGGTGCTGCCGACACCGCCCGCGTTGTACCGTTATCCCGCCGAACGTGTCATGGTCGGCTGAGGAGATCGTCATGAGCAAGCAAGTCTGCGTCATCGGCCTGGGCAAGTTCGGCAGCCACCTGGCCCGCACGCTGGTCAGCATGGGCTGCGAAGTGCTCGTCATCGACCTGAACGAAACCCGCGTCAATGGCATCCGCGACGATGTGCACCGCGCCGTGATCGGCGACGCGCGCAAGCAGGAGATGCTCGAGACCGTCCTGACCGACGAGATCGATGAGGTCGTCATCTGTCTCGGCGAGCGGCAGATGGAAGCCAGCATCATCTGCGCCCTCAACCTGAAGCGCATCGAGATGAAGTCGATCCGCTCCACCGCCATTAACGAGGACCATGCGCAGATCCTCGCCGCCGTCGGTGTTGACGAGATCGTCTTTCCCGAGCGCAACGCAGCCGAACGGCTGGCGCGGCTGGTCACCAACCCCGACATCCGCGACATGTTCCCGCTGGGCGAGGACTACCGCATCATCGAGGTCAACGCGCCGGCGGGCACACATGGCAAGACGCTCGGCGCCCTCGAGCTGCGCGGCAGCTTCGACATTCTCATCCTCGCCATCCGCGAACAGCACGAGGAGCACTTCCACTTCCTGCCCAAGGCGAACACGGAGATCCGCGAGGGGCAGGTGCTCATGGTCCTCGGCCGCGAGCTCGACCTCGCACGGTTCTCGAATTATGCGTGAGGGGAATGAGGAAGAGCGACGAAGCGATGGAGCGACGGAGGGTGGGGCGCGTTCCACCCGCCGAAACCGGCACGAGGGATAGGCGGGTTGCACTTGGCGAATCGCGATTTCGCCGTCACCTCGTTACCTTGCGGCTTTGTTGCCTCGCGTTGACGGAGGGATCGGGTTGCGACAACGCTACGAACAAGTGTGCCCGGCATGCCATACGTCCATCGTGGAAGGGCCGGAGCCGGCGGGATGCCCGACCTGCGGCCTGGACCTGAAGCGCAACCCGCCCGTCGCGCTGTGGGCCATGGACGGAGAAGACATCCGCCGCGCCTGCCGCGCCGCCCTCTGGTTGCTCATCCTGCCACTGTTGACCCTGCCGATCTACGGCCTCGCCTACGGGCTGATCCCGGTGACCATCGCCGGCGCGTCCGCATTCGTCGAAGTACTGCAGTGGACGTCGTGCATTCTGTCACTCGTTCTTACCCTCGCGGGACTGCCCCCACTCCTGACCATGATGAGGGCCATGGGCTATCCCCCAGCGCTGCGTGTAATCGCGACGTTGCTGACCCTGATTCCCTGTCTCTCGCAACTCACGCTCATGGGCGCTGGCTTGACGGCGGCCGCAAGACTGCGCGACTCCGGCCTGCGCGCCTGGCCCTGGAACGTCGCTGACGACGACCTGCTCTACCTTGGTCAGCCCTTCGCCTGCACCAAGTGCGGTTACAGCCTCATTGGCAACACCAGCGGCGTCTGCCCGGAGTGCGGCACGCCGACGGCGCGGAGGGGATGAAGGACTGAGGGCTTGAGGAAGAGCGACAGCGCAACGAAGTAGGCGGGTTTCACCAGCGAGACACGGATCGCTGATGACTGACAACGGACGGCTTTCCGGCTGACAGCCAATCGTTTGGAGTTGACGGCCAGCAGATGTCCATTGGTCACTGATCATTGATCATTGATACCTCGTCCCGCGTCGGCGCCGAGGGCTGCGCGCCGCGTTTTGTGCACGCCAGCGCCCCTGCCGCATTCGCGAACCGCGCCGCTTCGCGCAACGAACGCCCCTCCGCCCGCGCCACTGCCAGCGCCGCCGAGAACGCATCGCCCGCCGCCGTCGCATCCACCGCCGGCACCGCATGCCCCGGCAGCGCCACATCGCCCGCCGCTTCGCTCACATAACACCCCGCTGCCCCGAGCGTCAGCACAACCGCCCGCGGCCCGCGACCGCGCAACGCCGCCCCCACCCCCGCCGGCTCCGCCGGCAACGCCTCTCCGGCGAGCAGTTGCGCCGCCTCGGTCTCGTTCGGCGTAAGGACATCCACGTCCCACAACGCCGCCGGCAACACCGCGGGCGCCGGCGCCGGATCCAGGATGACCTCCACCCCGTGCTGCCGCGCCAGGGCCGCCGCGTGCGCGACCGTCTCCGCCGGCGTCTCGAGCTGGAGCAGGCACACCTGGGCCGACGCGATGGTCTCCTCGGCCCGGTCGATATCGGCCGGGGTCAGGCATGCGTTCGCCCCGGGCGCGACGCAGATCGCGTTCTCGCCGCCAGGCGCCACCACGATCAGCGCCACGCCGCTGGCCGTCGCGTTCGTCGTTCGCAGAAACGTATCATCCACGCCCGCCGCACGAAGCCCTTTGCGCAACACCTGCGCAAACGCGTCGTCGCCCACGCGCCCCACGCATGAAACGGCCGCTCCGAGCCGGGCCGCGGCGACCGCCTGGTTGGCGCCCTTGCCGCCCGGAATCGTGGCGAAGTCCCCGCCGAGGATGGTCTGCCCGGGCGCGGGAATGGCCGGGGCGGCGACGACGAGGTCCATGTTGACGGACCCGATAACGACGATACGGGGCCTGTGCGACTGGGGGGCAGACATCTTCGGAATCCTGTGTTACGGTACCGAGCGTAATGGCCGCTGGCTGCTGCGGGGAATCCCACTTATGCTTTGCATATCAGGCATTCTTGAGGTACCATAAATCATTGGAGTGTGCAGGTGCCAGTGCTGATCGACGGCAACAATCTCCTGCACGCCGCCCGCGAATTGGAGGATCCGGACGTCCTCCTCGGACGTTCGATGCTCTGTGACAAGCTCGGGCATTGGGCGGAACGGCAGAACGAACAGGTCCACATCGTGTTCGACGGGCCATCCCCCCCAGCCCCGCTGGCCGAACAGATCGGCCACGCCAGCATTCAGGTCACCTACAGCGGCCGCGGCACCAACGCCGACGCCGTTGTTCAGGATATACTCGACGGCCACTCGGCCGCCCGCCGACTCGTCGTGGTCTCGACCGACCGCGAAGTGCGACAGGCCGCCCGACGGCGTCGAGCCAGGCCGGTTCGCTCGGCGGAGTTCTGGGCGGCGCTCCTGAGAGATCTCGCGCGCCCCACGCCTCAGCGGATCGAACCTGAAGAAAAGGAAGCCGGGCTGACCGACGAAGCCGCCCGGCAGTGGTTGGCCGAGTTCGGTCTCGTCCGCCCTGACGAGGCCCGGCCGGATCGTATGCCAGACGCGGAGGATCCGCCGTAAGGTGTTCAGAGCAAGGAGACTGCTCAATGGGCCCGACCGAAAGTACATTCCAACCCGCCACGATCCCCAACGCCGGCACGATGCCGGCCACCCTCATCGACGACCGCCGCGGCGAGATGCGTGAGCCGGTCATGTGCGACCTGTGGATGATCGATCACCAGGGCTCGACCGTGCTGCGGGCGCACTGCACGAACATGTCGCCCAGCGGCATGTGCCTGCGCGTTCCGCTTGGTTACGGCGTGGCCGACCAGCAGCGCTACGAACTGCGCTCGCATCTGCCGGGGTCTGATCAGCCGGCGACCTTCGGCCTGATCGGCACGCGCTGGGCGACCGTGGTCCGCACGCGCGTGCGGCTCGACCAGGATGACGACCATCTCGAAGTCGGTGTCGTGCTCGATACCTCGCCGACGCCGTTGCGGCGCGTGTCGACGTAGCGCCCCGAGCTGCTCGTCGCAGCGCTTTGAACAATGCGAATCACGCCAAGCGCCGGGCCTACGCGACCCGGCGCTGTTTCTTTGCCGGTGGCGATGCTGATCGCGCCGCGCTCCGCCGGCACGAAGTGGCGCCCGTCGCGGGCAGCGGCTTGGAGTGCTTCGCGAGTTGGTGGCGGCGCAGGCGTGAACGTGTGTGGCGCGCCATGTGTCGCCCCCACCCCGCAGCGTTGAAGGTGCCGTCTGCGGGGCCACTCGGAGGCGCAGTAATGCGCCGCCCACCCCGCAGCGTTGAAGGTGCCGTCTGCGGGGCCGCTCGGAGGCGCAGTAATGCGCCGCCCACCCCGCAGCGTTGAAGGTGCCGTCTGCGGGGCCGCTCGGAGGCGCAGTAA
>CAYUZU010000022.1:0-36325 GCA_964448675.1 uncultured Planctomycetales bacterium | reverse complement strand
AGGCGCAGTAATGCGCCGCCCACCCCGCAGCGTTGAAGGTGCCGTCTGCGGGGCCACTCGGAGGCGCAGTAATGCGCCGCTCACCCCGCAGCGTTGAAGGTGCCGTCTGCGGGGCCGCTCGGAGGCGCAGGAATGCGCTGCCCACCCCGCAGCGTTGAAGGTGCCGTCTGCGGGGCCGCTCGGAGGCGCAGTAATGCGCCGCCCACCCCGCAGGGGTGAAGGTGTGTAGCCAGGGGCGCAAGCCCCTGGAAGACTTCGCTTCGCGCCGTCAACGACCCAGCCCCAACGGGGCGGCAGATGTGCTTCGCGCCGAAGACAAGATGGTAATGCACGCAGACGAGACGAGGGGCTGGCCTCCGGTTGTGACGTCTTTCTATCGCCACTCCGGGGCTCATCGGCATCAATCCGACTCGTACTACAAACCACCGCCCGGTCGCGGGTCATTCGCGCCGGCGATTTCACCCATTGGCGCGGCTCACTGATACGGAACAAAAAATGCCGGAAAAAGCCTAACATGGCGTGCGCAAGTGCCCTGGTTTCAGGAGGTTACGGAAGGGAGCGCGGATGCCGGCGGCGGGGGTGGGCGGCGCAAGTCGTTACGCGGCAAGGGGTTACGTCGAAATGTCGGCAAGTGCGCGAGTTTGTGCAGAAGTAAGCGGTTACGGGGGCCGAATGCGGACGAAAAACCCGCCTGGCGCTAGCGCCAGGCGGGTTGCGGGCGACGGCGAGCCGGCCAGGCGAAGAACCTAACAAGTGTAGCCTTGGCTACGGGCGGGTCGAAAAACCGGGCACTTTTCCGAACAAGAATCGGCGTTTTCAGGCCGTGAGCGGGGGGTCGCGCCGATTTGTTCGTTAACATCTGGGCGTGTCTTTGATTCTAACCAATCAATAGTGGCCTGGCCGGGCGGGCTTGTTGATCGCGCGGCGGCGGGGCGATCGATTGGCGATCGACGGGCCGGCGTGGACGGTTTGAACGCTTTTGTGGGCAAGGGCGGACGGGGTGGGGGCGGGCGGTCGGCTCCGCTGGCCGGCGCTATATATAACGTCAGCGCCGCCGGCGGCGTGGGGGCGCGGGCTGGCCGGGCGAGTTCGCGGCGACGTCGCCGACGGCCCGGGCGGCGAAGGCGGCGATAGTGGCCAGGTCGTCGTCGGAGATCCCGGCAACCTGGCGAAGGTCGGGGAGGTTCTCCCAGAGCCGGTGCGCGGTCGCGACCACGTCAGCGACGGAGCCGCGGCTGCCGGGCGGCTCCCAGGGCCAGCCGGGATGGACGAGGCGGTCCGCCAGGTAGGGGCGTAACGCCTCGTGTACCGGCGGCACGGGCGGGAGCTCGCCCAGTGACCTGGGCGCGTGCGCTGCGAGGCGATGGGCGAGCTGGTGGGCGTGCACGGCGATGGCGAGTTCGGTCGGGACGTTGTCGAGGCCAAGCCTGGCATCGTCGGCCGGGTCGCCGAAGTGGCAGGTGCCACGCATGCGCCGGAAGTCGATGCGCCACCAGGAGACGAGTTCGAGGGCGGCCGTGTGCTCCGCGGCATCGCCGCAGAGCCACACCGTGAACATCGCGACCAGGTCGTGCCAGGCCTCGTGCCGGGTCCGCCCGGCGGCGCGATGCGTAACCATCTTGGCGTAGTCGCGTCGGGCCGACCAGAACAGGCGCAGGCTGTGGCCGTCGCGCTGGTCGACGAACGGCAGCAGGGCCGCCGAGAGGACGAAGCGGCGCGCGTGCTCGCGGGCGTGGCGGTCGCCCTCCAGGGGGATGTGGACGTCGCGCGCTCGCTTGACGAGGGCGGCGTCAATCTCGGCGTTTAGCGCCTCGCGCTGCTGGTGCAGGAGAAACGGGCGGGTGGGGTCCGGGAGGTCGCGGCCGGCCTTCTCCCAGCGGTCTAGCTCGCTGCGCAGAGCCTCGCGGTGTGCGGCAGGGCAGGCGTCGATTAGGTCGTGAACGCTGGAGCCATAGACTGTCGCGAGCGTCACAAGCTTCGGGAGCGACGGGCGCCCCGACTGGCCTTGCTCGAGCTGCACGAGGTAGGCGCGCGAGACCTCGCCGGCGGCTTCGGTGGCCGCTTCGACAGTTGCGGCGGCGGCGGCGCGGAGCGACAAGCCGCGATCCTGGCGGAGTTTCCGGAGGCGGAGTGCCAGCGGCGGTTTGGGGCTCTGGTCCTTCATGGGCAACCGTCGGCAGTATAACGCCGGCAAGCGCTACGGCAAGCGAGAATGACGTCCAACAGCGGACATAAAACAGTGAACTAGCGGACGCGAATAGGGTTGACGAGCGGACGGCCGCCCGCTAAAGTTCCACCATGTTGAACTCGGTCCACATCTCCATGGCCCATGTCGACGCGGCGCGACGCGCGCGGCTGCTCACGTCGCGCGAGCTGGCGGCACGTGCGGGCTGCTCAGCGAAGTTGCTGCAGCGCGCGCGGCGCGGGGAGCGCGTGGACATCACGAAGGTGCGGTCGATTTGCCGGGTGCTCGGGCTGCGGGCGGCGGACGTCGTGGACCGGCGCGACGATGGCGGCGATCAGGTGGCTGCGGCGGTCGCGGGCATGTTAATAGCGGAGACTGAAGGATGAAAAGCAGCGGAACGAGGGCGGGCATCGGGGGCATGGCTGACGCGCTGTCGGCGGCGGTGACGAGCGGCGCGGCCGCCGCGGCGGTCGGGCGCGCGGCCCTTGCGGGCTGCTGCGCGTGGCTGCCGTCGGCCAAGGGCGGGGCCGCGGTTTGGGATGACGTGACCGACGGCGCGGCCACA
Organism: uncultured Planctomycetales bacterium; assembly: GCA_964448675.1. GTDB lineage: Bacteria > Planctomycetota > Phycisphaerae > UBA1845 > Fen-1342 > CAYUZU01. The sequence goes on along the minus strand of CAYUZU010000022.1, from coordinate 33,575 downwards.
TGGAACGATGTGGCCGCGCTCGGCGCGGCGTGGCGGTCGTTGCGAGAGATCCGGCACGAAATGGCCGGGCTGATCAGCCGCGGGCTGAACCCGCGGGCCAGCGCGACGGTCGGGCCGGTCGCGGTGCTGGTTGCGGCGCTGAGCCGCGCCATCCGGCGGCGGCTGCGCGAGCTTGGCGTGGACCCGGTAGGCGACAGCGAGACGCAGTCGGCCCGGGCCGTGGCGAAGCCGTACCGGGCGGGCGAAGTGCCCGACAAGGTCGCCGCGGGCTACCCGTAAAAGGAAGCGGCCGACCGTTGCCGCGGCCGGCCGCAGAGCGCGGTGATCAAGCAGGAGTGTACACGGTGGCGATTTACGATGCAACCGAATCAAGAGACGAATCGGCCGTGGCGTGCCGCACCTGCGCGCGGTACGCCGGCACGGCGGCGGCGGCGCGGGACGCGGTCCTGCGCGTCGCGCCGGATATCACGCCGGCGCGGCTGGCGGCGGCGGTGCGGCGGGTGTTGGCGGTCTGGTGGTTCCACGAGTGGCGGTCGGAGCGAGCCGCCCAGCGCGAGCAGGCCATCCGTGGCGACGTCGACCAGGCTGGGGCCGCGATGGCGCCGCCGGCGCCAACGGTCGCGCGGTTCCTGCGCCTGAGCTCCGCCGTCGAGGTCAGTGCCAAAACCTTCAGCGAGTGGCTCGCGAGCTACGAGCGGGGCGGGGTCGCAGCACTTGTCGATTTTCGTGGCGTGCGGCGGCGCGCGCGTGCCGGCGTCGATCCGGCACTCTTCCGGAGATTGCTGCAACGCGTCGCGCGGGGCGACAGTGTAGCCGCCGCTGACCGCGCGCTGCGTCCGATCGCCGCACGTGATGGGTGGCCCTGGCCGAGCTTGCGCAAGCTCCAGCAGCTCGTCCGGGAGGCGCGGCAGGCGGGCCGGACGAATCCGCACCTTTCCTACTACTCACTGAACTGAGGCCGAAATGGCGGCGGCGACCCGACAACCCGAGACTGCAGCCGGCGCGGGCACCCGCCCGATTCTCGGCTGGTACCGCACCGCGCGGGTCAAGCCCGCCTTCGTGGCGCCGGGCCGATCGGACGCCGCAGTCGTCATGGCGGTGTCGCGGTGGCGCGAGGCGTTGCCGGCCGCGCAGAAACGCCAGGTCAACGGCCGCTGGCAGGTCCGTGGCGATGCGACCCTCCCGGCCGGCGCGGCGGCGCCCGGGGTGCGACTGCAAGAGTTCGTTGGGGCCGAGCCGGCGGCGCCGGTGCCCGATGCGGCGCACGGCGCGCCGTCGCTGGCGACGAAAACGCAAAACGCGCGCGACGCCTACCGGATCGACCAGTGGTTTCAGCGGACGTGCCAGTACGGCCCGACGACGGACGCCTATTTTCAGGCACTCGACCAGGTCCATGGCGACGCACTGCGGCGACTTGGGTTTGCGCCCACGCGCGGCGTGTTCCGCCGGTTGCGGGCGCGGGTGCCCGCGGGTGAGGTTGTCGACCAACGCGCCGTGAAGAGCGGCCGACCGCCGACGGCGATCGATGAGCGCATCCGCGACGCCTACGACAGCATCGTGATGCACCCCAACCACGACACCGACCGCTGGGCCGAAGCCTGGCGCTGCGCGCGGGATGTGGCGCAAGAGCTCGGGCTGGCGATGCCAAGCCGGCAGGTGATGCGGCGCGACCACAAAAGGCGCAAGCCGGAATTGGCCCGCGTGTACACACGGCGGCCGAAAGCGTTCGTCGCGGAATGCGTGCCCAAGGTCGCGCGCAACTACGACGAGATCGCGCCCCTGGAATGGGTGTCCCTGGACGGCCACGTGCTGAATCATCGCTGCCAGGCGCCGGACGCGGCGAAGAGTGGCCGCGCGATCCGACCGGTATTGACCGCCGTCCTGGATGTACGGACGCGCATGTTCGTCGGCGATGATCTTCGCGCCCACGAAAACGCGGATGGCATTCTCGCGGGGCTGGCGCGGATGCACGACGAGTTCGGCTGCGCGCAGCACTACTACTGCGATTGTGGCGAAGCGTATAAGGCGGGCATCGGCCGGCGCATCGAAACCAAGCTCTTCCGCGACCCGCGGATCAAACGGCTGGCCGACGAGGTCGGCGCGACCGTCCACAACGCCCTGCCCTATCAAGGCTGGGCGAAGATGATCGAGTCGCACTGGCGGCACGTGGTGGAGTCGTTTTCAAGACACTTTGCGAGCTGGTGGGGGAACAGGATCGAAGCGCGGCCGGAGGACGCGGCGAAGCTGCCCGTCTGGAAACTGCCCACACTCGACCAGGTCCGCGAGTGTTGGCGGCTCTGGAAACAGGCCCATCATGATGAGCCGCAGCAGGGCCACGGCATGTACGGCTTGAGCCCGAACGAAGCGATGCGGCAATTCGCGGTCGAGGTTCGCCGGTTGCCGAAAGCGGTGGTGCGCTTCCTCAGCTCGCGGGTCATCGGGCACCGGCTGGTACGGCGCGACGGCGTGACGATCAACGGTATTCCTTACGGCCAAACACAGGAATCGGTCGCGAAACTCTACGGGACAAAGGTGCAAGTGCGAATCGACCCCGCCGACGCGAGCTATGTCTGGCTGTTTGACCACGCATCGGGCGAGCTGGTGCTCGCGACCAACCGCCGATTGTCCGGCGCCAGCCAGGAGGACATTCGCGAGGCGCGGCGGCACGAAACCCGGCTGAAGCGGCTGGCGCGAGAGCTCGGGCCCAGGCGCGACTACCTGCGTGAGAACACGACCGAGCAGATCATGCGGCGCAAGGCCGATTGCGCAGCGGCCCGGGCGGCCGCGCGGCAGGAACACCTGCCGCCGGCGGCGGCGCCGGCGGTCACGATCGTGCGTGGCGACCTGGTCGCGCCGGTCGAGCGGGCGGAGAAGGTTGCCGCGCAGGAGTCCGTGAGGCCGGCAATCGAAGGGCGATCGAAGGGTGTTCCGTCGATTCGCGAACGGTTGCGGCGCGTCGGCGAAGAGGCCCCGGCCAGGACGGCCGGGCCCAGTTTGGGCGATATCGTGGAAGCCAGAGAGGAAGAAGCGGTCCGAGCACCTACGCTCGCGGAATTCGGGGCGCTCTGTGCGAGCGCCGAAGACGAGGACAAGGGGCCAAGCTACGCGGAGATGGCGGGATGAGCGAAGATCATCAGAGCCAGCCCGGTGCCATGGAGGGCATCGCTGAACGCTTGCACGCCCAATCCAGGACGGATTATCGAATGCTCACGGACGGGCAGCCGATCGACAGCGACCAGCGCGCAGCGCTGCTCGACGATCTACAATTCTGGTTGGACAACACCAAGGACGGTGGGAAGCCGATCACGCAGGGCGCCGCGGCGCGGCGGATGGGGTTCAAGCCCAGCGTCATCAGCGACTTGCTGCGCGGGAAGTACAAGGGCGACACGGACGGCGCGCTGCGGCGCATCGACCAGTTCCTGGCCGAAGAGAAGCAACGCCAGAAACGGCCGGACTTTCACGAGTTCGCGAAGATCCGGCTGACGAGCGAGATCTTCGGTGCCTTCACCGCGAGCATCAATTTGTGCACGATGGCGGCGATCATCGCGCCGCCAGGCACGTGCAAGACCGCACACGCGCGGGCGTTCGCCGACCAGCGGCTCGGTACCTACCTGGTCCGCGCCAAAAACGAGCCGGTGGACCGGTTGAAGGTGTCCGAATTGCTGTGCACAGCGCTGCATGACCACCGCGGGCGACAAACCGCTGGCACCCTATCGCACCAAGCCGCACAGTCGCCGCATGCAGGCGATCGAGCGGTTCCTCGCCGAGCGGCGCAACAGCGTGCTGCTCGTCGACGAGGCGCAGAAGCTGAGCGCGAACGGGCTGGAACTGCTGCGCGACTTGCATGACGCCAGCGACCCGACGGGGCGGCGCAATCTGCCCATCACGCTGCTCGGCGACGAGCGATTGGGACGACTGATCGGCGATGCGCGCGACGGCCGGACGAGCCGGATGACGAGCCAGTTCAGCTCGCGCCTGTACCCGATCCTCAACCTCGCCGACTGGGTGGGCGACAACGGAGGTGTGTACTACACGGTCGAGGACGTGCGGCGGATTACACAGAATCAGCGCCTGAAGCTGCTGACGCCGCGGGGCGAGCAGTGGCTCACGGCGCTCGCCAACGTCGACACCGAAGACGGATTCTTACGAACCGCGATGGCGGTCCTGCGCGGGGCCACGTTGTTCTACGGCGCCGTGCTGCGCGAAGGCAAGCGGCTCGACGTCGAGCACCTGCGGCAAGCGTTCATCCTGAGCTGTGGCAAGCGTCGCGCGGAGCAGATCGACCAGGCCACCGGCGGCGAGCTGCTGGCGAAGACGGCGTAGGGGCACAGACCATGCGCGACGCAAGGAACATCAGGGACGAGCGCTTGGGGCCAAGGAGGGCCCGCCGCGGCACACGGGGCGGGACTGCGGTGGCCGGGCCGCCGGGCGAAGTGCAAGATGAAACAACTGGGCGGCGCGGCAGTCCGCACCCTCCCGCGGCAGGCATCCTGCGCCGCGCTGCCCAGCTGACAAAACAGCCGGGCGGCGCGCGCTGTCTCCAGCTTGTGGGCAGCTCAGCTCTGCGACCGCCGCCCGGCTCGAACCTGGTCGGGTTGCTGGCTGCTGCGCGATCCCCGCGCGGCTCATGCCACGACGCGGCGCGGCGCACCCTCCACCGCGCCGCGGCCCGACCACAGACCGCGCGGACGAGCCGCCGGAATGAGGTGCGATGATGAGCTTTGAGACGGTCCAGCCTGGCTCCAAGAGCATGCCCGAGGGGCTGCGCAGCGGCCAATGCACGATCGACAAATCCGGCTCGCTGCTGGTGCTACTGGAAGATTTGCCGCTGGTCGACATCGACACGCGGGCGGTCGTGCTGGCGGACGCCGACAACCAACGACTCGCGATCCGCGCGCCACGCGAGGGCGAGAACGCCCTGGCCGTCCAGGTGCGGCCGGTGTACGCCCGCCGCAACAAGCGCGAGAGCGGGCGGCGGCGGATCACGATCGGGCACGCGTTGCGCGCGATGGGATTGACGCCCGCGCAGGTCGCGGGGCGCTACGAACTCAGCACGCACGATGATCTTCTGATCGTTCACCTGGTCATCAAGGTCGGCGCGGACGGCGACGAAAACTGATTCGGAACGCCGGCCAGGGAAGGCGGGCGATCAAGGAACAGCGTCATGGAAGGTGCACCTAAAAACGAGCTCCATCAGGGACCGGCGGCACGAGCAGGCGGCCGTCGGTGCGGTCGCGGGCGGCTGGGTGCCGCCTTGCGGCCACCCTCACCAGCGCCTGCCAAAGGTGAGATGATGAGCAACGAGATTGAAGTGCAAAACAAGAGTGTAGCAAGCGACGAAGTCGAGGGCGACGAGGGCGTTCTGGAAGGCCTCAGTGAAGGGGCCGCCCAATGGTTGGATCACGAAGCGGAGGAGCTCGTCGTCGAGGACCGCGAGCGGCTCCGGTTTGGCGCCGGCCACGACTGCATCGAAATCGCGGTGTTCCTGCCGGGCGACGACCGGGGCGTCCAAGAAAGGATTTGGCGGCGGCCGCTGGTCTTGTGCGGCAGCGGGCTCGTCCCCTTCATCAACTGCCTCAACGAGACCATCAATGTGACGCTCGGCACAGATTAGCGCGGGCGCGGGCGGCGACGATAACTGATTCAGAACGCCGGCCAGGGAAGGCGGGCGAGCAAGCGACAACGTCATGGAAGATACACCGAAAAACGAGCTCCATCAGGGACCGGCGGCGCGAGCAGGCGGCCGTCGGTGCGGTCACGGGCGGCTGGGTGCCGCCTTGCGGCCACCCTCAGCAGCGCCTGCCAAGGGTGTGACCATGAACGACGGAATCGAAGTGCAAGACAAGCGTGTGGGAAGCGACGAAGTCGAGAACGACGAGGGCGTTCTCGAAGGGTTGAGCGCGGGGGCCGCCCAATGGATGAACCGCGACGCCGAGGAGTACATCGCGCGGGACCGCGTGCGGTACCGGTTCGGCGCCGGCCACGATTGTATCGAACTCGCGGTGCTCCTGCCGGGCGAAGACCCCGGTGTTCAGGAGATGATCTGGCGGCGGCCGTTGGTGTTGCCGCGCGACGGGCTCGTCGCGTTCGTCAACACGCTTAACAGGACCGCGAATCTGATGCTCGGCGAAGATTGAGCGCGGGCCGGGCCCGCAAAGAGAGGCGACGAATGGAAACATACCGCAACAATCTCACGGCCACGCTCGAAGCCGCCGCCGCGGACGGCGACGTGCGGCGCGTGCGCGGCGTGGCCAACACGTTCAAGCTGATGCGCAGTGGGCGGCTCATCCACCCGCACGCGTTCGATAAACAGTTCAAGGGTGGCGCCGTGCAGGTGCCACTGCTCGCGCAGCACCGGCAACCCACGGGCTTCGCCAGCATCGGCCGGGTCGAGCGGGTCACGCGCGATGCCCAGCGGGGCCTGGTGTTCGAGGCGACGCTCGCCAAGGGTGTCGAGCTCGCCGACCAGGCGTGGTCGCTGATCAAGCAAGGCGCGCTCTCCGGCGTGTCCATCGGCTGGACCGGAAGTGCGAAATGGGCACGGCGCGGCGACGTTGACCTCGACCAGTACGTCCGCGCCGCGTTGGACGAAGCGGGGGCCGACGAGGCGCTCGTCTTCGCCCAGGCCGAGCTGTCCGAGATCAGCCTGGTCGACGTGGGCGACGATCCCGGCGCGCGGCTGGCGGCGCGGCAGCAGGCCGAACTGGGCGAGCTCCAGCGCGAGGTCGCGCAGCTCCGTCGGGAGCTGGCCGAAATCCGCCAGGCCGGCGCGACGCCGGAGGTGGCGGCGCTGCGGGCCGGGCTGGACGAGATGTTCGAGGCGTGGCTGGCGGACTTCCGCGCGGCGTGCTTTGAAATCGTCGAAAGCGGCGAGCTGGCCGACCTGGCCAGCGAGACGGCCGGGCTGCTGCCGGCCGGCGATGACGACGCCGGCGATGACGACGCCGACGGCGGCGACCTGGACGAGCTGCAAGCGCGGCTCACAGGGGTGACGTCGTGAGTGTCATTAGAGAGTTTTCGCGGGATGCGCGCGATCGGCTGCAGCAGGCGCTGGCCCGGCTGGGCCGGGATGCGCTGCCGCTGCTGGAAGCGGTCGCGCGCGACCCGCACCATGAATACGCCGAGTACCTGCTCGGCGTGAAATCGCTCGCCGACTGTTGCGGCCATGCCGCCGGGCACGCTGCCGCCGATGTCCATTGCATTGGTTCGAGCGCGGCCCGGGCCGACGCTGCCGACCCCGCGGCCACGGGGTTTGAGCGCGAACGCAGCGGCAAAAAACGCACCAGGCGGGGAGCACGTGGACGCCGCCGAAACAGCGACGGCCGCACCATAGCGGATTGCTGATCCTTCCTCCCGCGGGCGGTGCCGTAAACGCGGCGCCGCCGGCGGGGCGATGCGGCACCGCACCGAAGACCCGTCGATCAGTGATCGACATGAACTAGAAGATCCGGCCACGGATGGCCGAAATGGAGACTCACGGATGAGTGTTTTTGAGAGCGGAAAAGACCGGCAATACGCCGAGGTGCTGCGCGGCCTGGTCCAGGCCGTCGAGAAGCATGGCGGGCTGACCGCCCAACTGCGCAAGGATTTCGAGGGGCACGCCAGCGACGTCGCGAAGCTGCGCGACGAGGTGGCCGACGTCAAACACAACGCGCGGCAGCGCCTGCAGGCGCTGGCCGAGCAGCACGGCCGCGGCGACTACCGGGGGCCGTTCGCCTCGGCCAGCGATGCGCGGACGTTCGGGCAGCTCGTCGCGGCGGTGTACCGGCGCGACCAGGCCGCCATTCAGAGCGTCCTGCGCACGGCCGACGTCGAGCCGAGCCCGGGCACGAGCGGCGGCTACCTCGTCACCGAGGCGGCGGCGGACGCGATCATTCGCAACGTCGAGGCGGCGGGCGTGTTCGAACGGAACTGCCCCGCGACGCCGGTGAACAGCCTGAAGGGCTGGTCCGCGAAGCGTGCGACCGGCCCCACCGTCTACTACCCGGACTATAGCGACGAGATCACGACCAGCGCGCCGACGTTCGAGCGTGCGCAGTGGTCGCTGCAGCGCTGGGCGATCGCGACGCTGGTGGACGAATGGATGCTGGCCAGCGAGCTGGCCGGCGCGCTGGGCGATTTCATCGCCGAGGAATTCGGCTACGGGATCGCGCTGGCCGAAGACACCAACTGGTTCATGGGCGACGGCACCAGCACCTACGCCGGCTACACCGGCCTGTTCAAGAACACCGGCCTGGTCGACGTCGACGCCGACACCGGCGACGACACGTTCGCCGAGGTCATCGCCAAGAGCACGTTTTACTTGGCCGAGGTGTTGGGCGCTGCACCGCGCTGGGCGCATGCGGCCGGCCCGAAGTGGTTCATGCACCCGAGCCTCTTTTATAGCTACCTCGGGGTCCGTGACAGTGCGGGCATGCCCATCGTGAACGTGTACCTCGCGTCCGGCGGGCTCGACAGCTTCACCCTGATGGGCTACCCGGTCGCGCTGACGCCGGTGGCGCCCGACCTGGCGGACTCGGCGGCCACGACCTGCATGCTGGTGTTCGGCGCGTTGCAGCGCTCGTGCCAACTGATGCGGCATCGCGGTGCGATGTTCATGAAGGCGAGCGAGCACCTCAAGTTCCTCGAAGGGCAGCTCGCACTGAAGTGTGACGTGCCCCAAGACATGATCGTCACCGGCAGCGACGGCATCGTCCGGCTGGTAACCGCGGCGTAGTTTTCGGCTTCTTTCCTCCGAGCGGCGCCGGCCGACCCAACCCGGTCGGTGCCGCTCACCCGCCACGAAGGTGGATCGAAAATGCCACGGGACCCCACCTGGATGCACAACATCGCGCGCCAGGAGGAGCGCGTCGTTGCGCAATACCACAAACAATTCCCCATCGACGAGACGTGGCGCTGCCTGTGCCACGGTTCAGACGGCCGGCCGTTCGTCGTCTACGGCGAGTTGCGCGACTGGGTCGCGATGCCCGGGAACCCGAACCGGTGGCGCTACGGCTGGCGGTACCTCTTCTACCGCAACGGCGAACTCGTGCCCAAGCCGAACCACTTCGGGGGTACACCCGACGTGCACTATGCGATCAACCTGACCGAGTGCGGCAACGTCCCCGGCAAGGGCTGGCAGGGCCCAGGACATCTGACAGTGAGCGAGTTCGCCGAGATCGTGCTACAGCCGATCGGCGGCGGGCGGCCGACCGAAGACACGCTCGCCGGCGAGTGCGCAACGCGCGTCATCGTGGAGCTGAAGTGCCGCGCCGGAAACGCCGTGTCGGGCCTTTTTTACACGTTTGAGTGCGCGAACACGGTCCGGATCACCTGCGGCGACTAAGAGGACTTAGCCATGGCAGCACGCAAAATCAGTATTCCGGTCGAGATCGCCGGCGCCGACAAGGCACGGCAGCAACTGCGCGGCGTGCACGGTGCGGTGCAGCAGCTCGGCGGGGCGGAGCAGCAGCAGGCCAAGACCAAGGGGCGGCTGCGCGATGCGACCAAGGGCGCCACGCGCGCCCAAGACCAATACAACGACAGCGCGAAGACCGCCCTGACCGGCATCCTGGGCCGGCTGTCGCCGGAGATGGCCGGCCTGGCCAACATCGCGGTCGACCTGGCGAAGGGCATCGGCGGGGTCAGCACGGCCCTGCTCGGGATGGTCGGGGCCGGGGCCGCCGTCGCGGGCATCGCCGCAGTCATGGAAAAACTCGCCGAGGCAGCACGGAAGGCCAAAGAAGAATTCGATCGGCTGCGCAAGGCCAGAGAAAACGCGATCGGGGAGGCGCGCACCCTGCGCGAAGACGTCGCCGGTAAGCTGTATGAGGCCGGCCGCCCGGGCGGGGCGGAGGCGGGCCGTCAGCGCGTCGTCGACTTGATGAAACAGGGGATCCCGCAGGAGGCGGCGACGTTCGGGGCCGTCGCCGAACAGGTCGGCGGGCTCGATCCGGCGCAGACCCGGCAGGCGATCGGTGCCTGGCTCGCCCAAGGGAAACAAGGTCAATTCACGCAAGACCAAGCCGCGAACCAGAAGCTCATCGGCGAGCTGCTGCAGTTCGATCGCGGGCAAGCCGAGGCCGTGCTGGGGGCGCGGATCGCGGACGTCGGTCAGGAGGCCCGCGGCCGGGCCGCACAGTTCGAGACGCGCAGCGAAGAGCAAATCCTTGATATCGCAAAAGACCGGATGGTGCGGAGCGGGCGATTTACCGAGCAAGAAGCGTCGGCGGCGCTGGGGCTGGCGACGGGGGTACATCCGTCGCGGTACGCGCCGGCCGCGGGGCCGCGCGGGGGCATCTATGCCGGGCGCACGTACAGTCTGGCCAACCAGCCGGAGACCGGCGAGGAATTTCAGCGGCGCGCGATGGCCGAGCGACTGCCCGACAGCGACGCCACACTCGGCGAGCTCGTCGACGCGATCCGCGCCGAGGCCGACTACGTCCGCGGCGGCGGGGGCGGGGGCGCCGCCAATGTCACAATCAACATGCCGCGAACGTCGATCGCGGTAGACCGCGCCTACGGTGGGGCGCCGGGGCTCGAAGACCTGGGACTGGGGCCCGACCTGATGCCTGGATGGAGTAGTCGCTAATGGCGGGCAGGGGCGGCAATCTCGCGCGCGTCGGGCAAGTCACGCGATACGCCCAATGCCTGCCGGCGGGGTTTTACCCCGCCGGGCTGCACGCCGGCGTCCCCGTCGACACGCAGGGCTGGGCCGCGATGCGCGTCGTGCTGAGCCTGGGGGAGCCGGCTGTCGTCAACGGGGTCGGCGGCGGCGAGCTCGAGATCGGACTCGCGTTCTGGGAAAGCGACGAGCCGGACGACCTGGTCCCGCGGTATCGCGCGCCGACCGCTGTCGTTGACGACGGGGTGTCGCGCGGCGGCCGCCTGTGGTGGTCGCTCGTGACCCTGCGCAATCCAGAGTGCCCCCGGCTACGGTTTCAGCGGGCCGGGATCGCCGTCCCCGAGACCGTCCACGGCGTCTACGCCGCCATGAGCCTGGAGCTGTTCAGCGGCGACGACCTGGCGGACGTCGAGTGACGTTCGATGCCGGCTCGGCCGGCCTTCGATAGCGCCCCGAGCGGGGCGTCGGGCTGAACGATTTAGGCCCGGATCGGCCGTTTTGGCCGACTTCGTTAATGAGAATCGCGGGGGAATTGCGGGGGCTCCCTGCGCTTCGATTCTGGTCAAGTATTTCGATCGACTGGTCAAGTTTTTTGGCGCGGGTCAATTGGCGCGGTTCACACTGCCTGCCGCCCGTGACGTTTTGACAGTCCCCCGACCGGGACAACCACCGAAAGAACAAGGGTGTAACGTATTGTCACAAATGAGCTTATGGATATTTCACCCATCTGGCACGCCGGTTGCATCCCCGCCCCAGCGAGTAGAGGCGGCATCGGGATCCGCCAACCGGACGCTGCAAGAACAGGAGTGCAACCATGATGTTGGCAAGAACGCTTCCCACCGTCCCGCCCGTGAGCGAACTGCGACGCGAGCTCGACCGCGTTTTCGACGGCTTCCTCGGCACGCGCTTCGCCCCGCCCCGGCAGCGGGCCTTCCCGGCGCTCAACGCCTGGGAGGATGGCAACCGCATGTTTGTCGAGGCCGAAGTGCCGGGCTTGGCCATGGAAGACCTCGACATCCAGATCCAGGGCAACGAGCTGACCATCCGCGGCCAGCGCAAGCCCGTGGAATCGAACGTCGTTTATCACCGCCGCGAACGCGGCACCGGCGAGTTCACCCGCTTCGTCACGCTGCCCGTCGAGGTCGACGCGGACAACGTCGAAGCGGCCCTCAAGGACGGCGTACTGACGATCATCCTCCCCAAGGCCGAGAAGGCCCGCGCCCGCAGGATCGAAGTGAAATCCACCTGACACGCGGCAACACGCGCAACGTGCAGGACCAGCAAACAACGGAGACAAGACCATGAGCGATACCCCGACCACCACTGTCGAAAAGCGTGTCACGCCGGCCGATCAGCCCGAGCGCACCCGCAGCGGCTATACCTTCGTGCCGGCTGTCGACATCATCGAGAAGGACGACGAATTGTTGTTGCTCGCCGATGTGCCCGGCGCCAAGGCCGAGGGCATCGACGTCCACTACGACCGCGGTGAACTCACCATCACCGCGCGCGTCGACAATCGCCAGCTCGAAAGCACCGAGTACGCGCTCCGCGAGTACGGCGTCGGTGACTTCGTGCGGACTTTCAAGGTCGGCGAGGCCATCGATCCGGCCAAGATCGAAGCCGAGGTGGCCAATGGCGTGCTGACACTGCACCTGCCGAAGTCCGAAGCCGCCCGCACGCGGAAGATCGAGGTGAAGGCCAAGTGAGACAATGACGGAGTGATGAAGTAGACGTGGAGAAACTAGTAGATAGCGGGATTGAGGAGGCGCGCAGAACGCGCCTTCTCACTCCGGCTGCAACCTGACGGCGGACACCTGACAGCCACTGACAACTGGCCAACACTCGGCAACGCGACCGTGCCTTCCGGCTGATAGCTGCAAGCTGATGGCTGATAGCTTCAAAAGGAGGTTCACCATGGATCTGATTCCCTGGCGACACAAACGGCCACAGAGGGCGGAACTCGCGTCCTCGGACAACCCGTTGGGCGCGTTCCGCGGTGAAATCGACAATCTCTTTGACCACTATCTCGGCGACCCATGGGGCGGCAGTCTCGGCACAAAGCTCGGCCCCCCGCTAAGCAGCTTCCCGCAGTTCGACCTGTCCGAGTCGGATAACGAGGTCACACTGCGGGCCGAGCTACCGGGCCTCGAGCCCGACGACATCCGCGTCGAGGTCACCGGCAACGCGCTGACCCTCAGCGGCGAAAAGTCGTCCGAGAAAGAAGAGCAGCGCGGCGAGTGCCGCTACAGCGAACGCCAGTTCGGTTCGTTCAGCCGCACCATCCCGCTGCCCGTTGGCATCGAGGCGGACAAGGTTGACGCAACCTTCGCCGGCGGTGTGCTCACCGTGAGGCTTCCCAAGAGCGCCGACGCGCAACCACGGCGCGTCAAGGTCCGCAACGCCTGAACCGCCAACCGGCGCGCCAATCCCCCAACGGCACGCAGCCGACCGCGGCCCCGGCCCCGGTCGGCTGTTTGATCGCCGGGCCCGGCCTGCCGATGCCAACAGGAGGCCCCGCGGGGCTGCCGGATCCTGTGCAGGGTAGTGAACGTGCCGATTCTCGTGCCGACCTACGACCTCGAGCCCGGCATGAAGCTGTCCGAGGCGATTGTCGCCGACGGGCGCATCATGCTCCAGGGCAACAAGCCGCTAACCGACGGCGACATCCGCGCCCTGCGCCGCCGTTATCCGGGCATGCGGATGCGGGTCGGCGACCCGGTACTCGACGAGCTGATCGAGTTCGAGGACGACAGCCGCGAGCGCGCCGTGGCCGACGACGCCCAGCGGCAGGTCGCCAAGTGCATGAAGGAGGTCCACGAGCGCTTCTCGGACCGTGCATCGCTGAGCAATGTGCAGGTTGGCGCGCTCCAGAGCACCGTGCGCGACGTGATGGACTTCATCAAGTCCAACCCCGTCTCGATGGCGCTGCTGTCGACGTGCATCGAGCCCGGCAGCTACCTCCACCTGCACGCCGGCAACGTGTTCTACCTGTCCATGCTGCTCGGCTTTCGGCTGCTGGACTATGTCATGAGCGAACGCCGCCGACAGACACGGGCCCAGCTCAAGTCGCGCCATGCGATGGACCTGGTCCCGCTCGGCTTCGGGGCGATGGTGATGGACGTCGGCCTGTCCGAGCACCAGAAACTGCTGGCCAGTGAGCACCCCCTGACCAGCGAGCAGAGTGCCGCCCTGCGCCGCCACCCCGACGAGGGGCTGAAGCTGCTGCCCGAGCGGATCTCGGCCCTGACCCGCATGGTCGTGCGCAGCCATCACGAGAATCTCTGCAGTAACGGCTACCCGAAGGCCGCCCCGGCCCGCAAGGTGCACATCTTCGCCCGCATCGTCCGCATCGCCGACGCGTATGACGCCGTGACGTCCGACCGCGTCTTCGCCCGCGCCAAATCGCCGGCGCGCGCGCTGTGGGAGATGGTCTATGGCCCGACAGCGGCGTACTACGACCCGCGCCTGGTGCAGGCGTTCGCGTCGCTGATCCAGCCGTTCCCGATCGGGGCCAAGCTGCGGCTGGCGGACGGCCGCTATGCGGTCGTGGTCCGCTACAACCGCCGCGACCCGTTTGATCCGTACGTGGTGATCGCGTTCGACGCCCGGGGGCGAAACCTGCCCAGGGAGCAACTCGACGGGCCGCTGCGCATTGCCACGCGCGCCGATCTCGCCCTCGCCGGCTTTGGCGACGAGGACCTGAGCTTCCTGCAATCGCGCGGCCCCACGCCCCCGCAGGGAGGGCACGAGCAGTTCGCGTACGCCATCGACGCATTCTACCCCTGACACCGCGCCACACCGGCGCCGCCCGACGACGCCTGCAACAAGGCAACCCGATTCCCTATAATCAGGCGCAGCAAGGACACGCACCCGTTCGACGGAGTCCAGCCCGTGCCGACGTACGAATACCAAGCCAGCGATCCGCAGCAGGCCTGCGAGCATTGCCGCGAGCCGTTCGAGGTCAGGCAGTCGATGCGCGACGAGCCACTGGCAACCTGCCCACATTGCGACCGGCCGATTACGCGATTGATCTCGCGCTGCGGCATCAGCACGCAGCAGTCCGAACGCTCCATGCTCAGCGACAAGAACCTGAAACAGAAGGGCTTCACCAAGCTCGTCAACGAAGGCGGCGGCAAATTCCGCAAGGTCACGTAGCGTCGGGATCCGGGAACCGGGCAGCGGCCCACCCTCCGTCGCATCGTCGCTTCGTCGCTCTTGTCCATTCGCTATTCGCTATTCGTCATTCGTCCGATCCCGGCTATAGTACGCCGATTATGAGTGACCAGATTGCCGACCGCCGAGCCAAGCTTGCCCGCATCCGCGAACTGGGCGCCGACCCGTTCGGCGCGCGTTTTCAGGACATCGTCCCCAACGCCGACATTCGTGCCGCCGGTGAGCGGCTGAACATCGAGACCGGCGAGATTCGCGAGACCGAGGACGCGAAGTTCCGCGGCGCCGGCCGCGTCGTGTTGCACCGCGATATCGGCAAGCTCGTTTTCATGACCGTGCGCGACCTTACCGGCGACCTCCAGTTCGCCCTCAGCAAGAAGATGGTCGCCGATGAGACCGACTGGCAAGTCGCCAAGACGCTCGACCTCGGCGATATCGTCGGGGTCGACGGCTTCCTCGGCCGTACCAAGACCGGTGAACTCACCCTATGGGGCGATCGCCTGACCTTGCTCAGCAAGGCGCTGCGGCCGCCGCCGGCCAAGTGGCACGGCCTGACCGACGTCGAGCTGCGCTACCGCAAGCGCTACGTTGACCTTTTCGCCAACCCGGATTCGCGCGCGGTCTTTGTCCAGCGGGCGCACATCATGAACCACGCCCGCAAGGTGCTGCACGAGCGCGGCTTCATCGAGGTCGACACCCCCGTGCTGCAACCGATCTACGGCGGTGCGGCGGCGCGGCCGTTCGTCACGCACCACAACACGCTCGACATGCAGCTCTATCTGCGCATCTCGCCCGAGCTGTACCTCAAGCGCTGCCTCGTCGGCGGGCTCGAGCGCGTGTACGAATTCGCGCGCTGCTTCCGCAACGAGGGCATCAGCCCGCGCCACAATCCCGAGTTCACCATGCTCGAGCTCTACATGGCCTACGGCGACTACCACGACATGATGGACATCACCGAGGCCATCATCGGTGGTGCCGCACGCGAGGTCATCGGCAGCACGAAGATTCAGTTCGGCGACCGCGAGATCGACTTCACCACGCCCTGGCCGCGGCGCAAGTACGCCGACCTGTTCGCCGAGCACGTCGGCTTTCCACTGAGCGATGTGGCGCAGGCCCGCGAGCGCCTGCGCGAGCTCAACAGCCGCAACGTCATCAAGGCCGACGAGAGCAGGCTCGACGACGCGGTCGTGATCAACGAGCTGTTCGAGCACTACGTCGAGCCGACGCTGATCAACCCGACTTTCGTGATCGACTATCCGGCGCCCCTCTGCCCGCTGACCAAACGCGACGCCGTCGCGGCGGACGTCGCACTGCGCTTCGAGATCTTCATCAACTGCATGGAGCTCGGCAATGCCTACAGCGAGCTCAACGACCCCGACATCCAGCGCGAGACCTTCAGCCAGCAGCTTCGCGGCGAAGAGGGCGAGTCGATGGCCGTCATGGACGAAGACTTCGTCGAGGCGCTCGAGTACGCCATGCCGCCGGCGGGCGGACTGGGCATCGGCATGGACCGCCTGGTGATGCTGCTGACCGGCTCGCAGAGCATCCGCGACGTGCTGCTGTTCCCGCTGCAGCGCCCGGCGGCCGAAGAGTAGGGCGGCTTCCACCCGCCGTTCGCAGCGATCAAACGCCGCTGCCGGCGATCAGGTGTCAGTTGGATTGAGAAGACGGGCATCGCGCGCCTCCACCATCCCTCAATCCCGTCGTCGCGCTCTTCGCGATCCGCTGTTGGCCCGTCACGGGCAATACGTATTCTGCAGCGCGACGAAGCCGTCGATATCGCGCCAGTCGACACGCAAGTCAGGCACGTCAACGCCATAAGGACCGCCGATGTCGCCGTTGCCGAAGGTGCAGGTCGGCGGCCGACCATAGACGCGCACGTGCATCTCGACCCAGGCCGACTCGTTGTCGTTCTGCCCGGCGACGAAGAAGTCGATATCGCGCCAGTCGACCCGGCCGTCACAATTCATGTCGCCCCGGCACGAGGCGCAGGTCTCGGCGAAACTGTTGTCGCCTTCGTCGTCCCAGTAGCCCTCAATCTGGCAGAACTGCGCGTTGGGATCAGGACACGAAGGGGTGTTGCCGCATAGCGTCGTGCCCTGGAGCATGCTGGAGCCGATCCCCAACAACGGGTCGTAGTTCGGATCGTTATAGACGCCGCCGCAGTGCTGGGCGGTGTTCTCGCGGATTTGGCAGTCGATCAGCTGCGCCTGCGTCTGGTTATAGGCGTTGTAGATCGCGCCGCCGAAACCGCTGTCGGCGTGGTTGCGCATCAGGGTGCAGGCGTCGAGCGTCGTGAAACTGTGCTTTGGGAAGTTCGCCAGGGCACCGCCGTGGGCCTGTGATTGGTTGTCCTCGAACGTGCAATCGAAGAAGTACGGCGGGCTGGAGTAGTTGCGCACGGCGCCACCGCCGTCGTTGGGATCGCCCCCCGTGGCGCTGTTCTGCCGGAATTCGCACGAGAGGTACTGGCTCCGGCCGTTGGGCACGGCGCCTGGCCGGTAGTTCCAGTACTCGAAGACGGCGCCGCCGCGCGGCGCGGTGTTGCCCACGAACGTGCACTGCGTCAGCACGCACTCGCACGGGCGAGCGAGATCTTCGCCCCCGACATTGCAGATGGCCCCACCGCCTTCGGTCACTTCGCTGCTGGTCGCCTCGTTCTCGACGAAATGGCAGTCCATGAACACAGGCGACGCTTTGTCGGTGTTGAACACGGCGCCGCCGGCCTTGGCGATGTTGTTACTGAAACTGCAGCCGATGTACTGCGGGTCGGTGTCTTCGCCCCGATGATGAGCGGCGCCACCTTGGGCGTACGTGACTCCGTTTGCTCCGGTCTCGACCCAATTGCCGTCGAAGGTGCAGCCATCCTGGAATGCCGGACTGGCGGCGTCCTGACAGTAGACGGCCCCGCCCCGCGCGTGGCTCCAGCGATTACTGCCGTCACAGGCCACGGAGGCGTACGTGTGATTCCCCGTGAAGGTGCAGGTAACGAACGCCGCCTGCGAACCCCCGCGGATTGACACGGCACCCCCAAAGGCACGCGCTGTTCGATCATGAGTCCAATAGCACTCGGTCGTCGCTTGCCCCAGATTCTGGGAGAAGCTGCACAACTCGAAACGCGCGTTGGCATCCACCAGTGCAACCGCGCCGCCCCAACTCGCCGAATACCGGGCGCCATTGTAGTTACCCGAGCTCTCCGCGTGGCACTCATTTGCATTGAAGGTGCACGCGACAAAGGCAGGCCAATCATTGGGATCAGCACCGGCAGAACCACTGATCCTCACCGCGCCCCCTTCGCGATCAATATTCCCGCCGGCAGCACCGTGAACACTGTTGCCGTCAAACACGCAGTCCTCGAAGACTGGCGCCGCGTTGTCGATGAAGACCGCACCGCCCAGACTCGCCGTATTCCCCTCGAAGCGGCACGGGGTCGGGTCCTCCCCCGTCGGACGATAGCTGCGGAAAATCGCGCGTGCCCCCGCGCTGATGTGAACCGCCCCACCGTACCGCGAGCCGGTGGGGTTGTTATCCAGGAACCGACAGCCCTCAAAGACCGGCGCCCCACCCGCGATGGTCACGGCACCGCCGGTGCTCGAGCCACAGTTATCCTCAAAGGTACAATTCCGGAATGTCGGCGAACTGTTGTTCGCGATGTTCGCCCCTCGTGCACACGCCTGCGTTTCCGCATTTCGGCCAATCGTCACACCTTCGACGATCGAGTTGGGATCCTCGCCGCTGTCGCAGATCACGCAGTGCGCAGCGCCAGGCGCCGGCGGAACGATGCGCGGCGGCGTGACCCAATCGGGAGCGTCCGGATCGCCATAGATGCGAACGGCTTTGCCGACGAAATCGAAGCCGTCATACGTGGTCCCGGCTGCAAGCTCGATCTCGTCCCCATCCTGCACGAGCGGGTCATTGAGCGCGGTTTGAATGTCCGTGAATTGACCTGGAACGCGCCAAACGACCCCCCACGCCGGCGTGGCCACCAAGGTCGCCAACAACAGTCCCAGCGTCATCGTTCGGATGGTCACTTCCCGTCCTCCTGCAAGACGAAGCCGTCGAGATGAAACGCAGGCCGTGCGCGATGCACCCGACCCGGGAGCCGCCCCCTTTGGCCGCCCCCTCCTGATCGCGATATCAGGAGCCACTTGTCATGAACATATCGGACTGGTCGCCCGGACGCAAACCGTACCCCGCCTGCGCCGCCCGATGCACCACCGAACCGGCGCCCAAGTTCGCCCCGGTCCCCCCGTGCTGGTCAGCCTGCCGGCGAATCGTCAAACCGCACAGCCAGGCGCAATGCAGATCGTAATCGCTCACGATACGCCGCCGCCGGAATCTCGATCGCCCCAAACCGCTTCAGATGCGGCGTGGTCCATTGCGTATCCAGCAGCACAAAGCCCCGCGCCCGCAGCCGCTCCACCAGGGCCACCAGGGCCACCTTGGACGCATCCGTAACCCGCGTGAACATCGATTCACCAAAGAACGCCCCGCCCTGTGTCACACCATACAGCCCCCCGCCCAGTTCGTCGCCCACCCACGCCTCGACGCTGTGAGCCTGCCCCCGCCGGTGCAGCGCGCAATAGACCGCCATGATCTCGTCAGAAATCCAGGTCCCCTCGGGCCGGTCGGCACACGCCGCAATGACCGCGTCGAACGCCGTGTTGACCCGCACCGTGAACGTTCCACGCCGAATCGTCTGTCGCAGTGAGCGCGGCACGTGAAAGGCATCGAGCGGGAAGATGCAGCGGGGGTCCGGCCGGAACCAATAGATGTCTCCGTCGTCGTCGGCCATGGGAAAGATCCCCTGGCGGTAGCCGTCCAGCACGATGTCGGGGGTCAGGGGCGGCATGGGGCGGTCCTGCCGGTCGCACGACGGCGGGCGTTTCGGCCCGAAAACCTCTGGCCAGCCGGCCACGGAGAATCTATCCTGTCGGGATGCCAAACGTCCAGACTTCCAACGGCGCGGTCGGAAGCGGCGTAAACGCGGAGCAGGCTGAGCAACCCGCGGAGCTGCCCACCGCCTTTCAGTCATGGCTCGAAGAAGGCCGCCAGCGGATCGACCACGCGCTTTCAATGCATTTGAAAGAGCAGGAATCTGTCATCGGGCCGCACAGTCGGCTGGCCGAGGCCGTACAGTACTCCGTGAACGTCGGCGGCAAGCGCCTGCGGCCGCTGCTGGTGCTGGAGTGCTGCCGTGTCTGCGGCGGGCGCCCGGAGCAGGCCATGCCGGCCGCGCTGGCGATGGAGTTGATCCACACGTTCTCGCTGATTCACGACGACCTGCCAGCCATGGACAATGACGATCTTCGTCGCGGTAAGCCGACCAACCACAAGGTTTTCGGCGATGGGATGGCGGTGTTGGCAGGCGATTGGCTGCTGGCGCACGCGTTCACGCTGCTGCTGTCGGACCGGATCGATCCGCGGATCATGGCCCGGCTGGTGCAGGCGCTGGGCCGTGGAACGGAGCAAATGATCGAAGGGCAGGGTGCGGACATCGAGGGCGAGGGCCGAACGGCCGATAAAGACCTGGTGACGTACATCCACGAGCGGAAGACCGCCGCCCTGATCGAGACGTCGTGCCGGCTCGGCGCGACCTGTGCCGGGGCGTCGGAAGACGTGGTGGAGGCCTTGGTGCGTTACGGGCATCATCTGGGCCTGGCGTTCCAGATCGCGGACGACCTGCTCGACGCCACCGGCTCGACCGAGAAGATGGGCAAGCGCGTGGGCAAAGATGCCACCGTCGACAAGCAGACCTACCCGGCCGCCTTCGGGATCGAAGCCAGCCGGGCGCAGGCCCGCCGCGAGGCCAAGGCCGCCCTGCAAGCGCTGGAGCCCTTCGGGCCGCGGGCGGAGCGGCTGCGCGACCTGGCGCATTTCGTCATTCGGCGTGAGAACTAGCCGCCGCCGACCGGAAGTAAGGACATTTCGTGATGACGCGTATCCTCGACACGATTCAGTCGCCCGCCGACCTCGAGCACCTTTCGGTTCCTGAGCTCGAGCAACTCGCCGGCGAGATTCGCCAGCGCATTATCACCGTCGTCAGCAACAACGGGGGGCACCTGGCCAGCAACCTGGGTGTGGTGGAGCTGACGATGGCCCTGCACCGGGCGTTCGACTTTCGTCGCGACCGCCTGCTGTGGGATGTCGGGCACCAGTGCTACGTGCACAAGCTGCTTACCGGCCGCGAGCAACGCTTCGACACGCTGCGGCAGGCGGGCGGCGTCAGCGGCTTCCCCAGCCCGGCCGAGAGCGACTACGACCTGTTCAAGGTCGGTCACGCGGGTACGGCGATCGCGACCGCCGTCGGCCTGGCCCGCGGCGACAGCATCCTGGGCCGCGATCGGCGCGTGGTGGCGTTTGTCGGTGATGCGAGCATCGTCAACGGCGTGGCGCTGGAGGGGTTGAACCAGGCCGGCACACTGAAGCGCCAGTTCCTGGTCGTGCTGAACGACAACTCGATGGGGATTGCCAAGACGCAGGGCGGCCTGGCCACGTCACTGGCCCGCTTCCGCGTCAGCAGCCTGTACGAAGAGGTGAAGCGGCAGGTCGAGAGCCTGCTGCCGAAGGTGCCGGTCGTCGGCCGCAGCGTGTACGACGCGTTCGAGCACATCAAGGAAGGCGTCAAGGCAACGGTCTCGCCGCACCAGATCTTCGAGCACATGGGCTTCCTGTATGTCGGCCCGGTCGACGGGCACGACGTGCGCCACCTGATCGACCTGCTGCAACTGCTCAAGGACGTGTCACAGCCGGTGCTGCTGCACGTGCACACCGACAAGGGCCGCGGCTGCGAGTGGGCCTCGCTTGATCCCTGTGCATATCACAGCCCCGGCCGGTTGAAGATCCAGGGCGACGCCGTCAGCGTGATCAAGGGCGAGCGCAAGAGTTGGACCAGCGCGTTCGCCGACACCGTCGTGCGCCTGGCACGCGAGGACGAGCGGGTCTACGCGCTCACCGCCGCCATGCCCGACGGCACGGGCCTGGCCAAGGTCCGCCAGGCGCTGCCCGACCGCGCGCTGGATTGCGGCATCGCCGAGAGCTGCACGGTGGACGTTGCGGCGGGCATGGCCAAGGCCGGGCTGCGGCCGCTGGCCTGCATCTACTCGACGTTCCTGCAACGCGCCTTCGACCAGGTATTTCAGGAGGTCGTGCTGCAGAAGCTGCCCGTCGGCTTCTGCATCGACCGCGCGGGCCTGGTTGGCGGCGACGGCGCCGTCCACCACGGCTATCTGGACATCGCCTACCTGCGCAGCCTGCAGGGCATGGTGCTCATGGCGCCGGCCGACGAGCCCGAGCTCGAGCAGGCAGTGCGGCTGGGGCTGAAGCTGGACCGTCCCTGGGCGCTGCGCTATCCGCGCGACACGGTGCCGGACGACTTCGGCGATCCGCCGCCGTTCCACCTCGGCAAGAGCCGCCTGATGCGCGAGGGCCGCGACGCGACCATTCTCGCCTACGGCACGATGGTGCAGCTGGCCATGGAAGCCGCGGAGCGCCTCGCCGAAGAGAACATCAGCGTCGCCGTCGTGAACGCCCGCTTCGTCAAGCCGATCGATGAAGACATGGTGACGACCGCGATCACGCGCGGCACGCCGGTGATCACGGCCGAGGAACACGCCGTCGACGGCGGCTTCGGCTCGGCGGTGCTGGAGGCGTGTAATCGGCTGGGCCTGCCGACCGACAACGTGATCCGCCTGGGGCTGGGCGAGCGGTTCTACGAGCACGGGGCCCGCGCCGGCCAGCTCGCCGAAGCCGGCATCGATGCAGTCGGCATTGCCGGCACGGTGCGTCGGGCCGTGCTGGCCGCGCAGGACGTCAGCGCACCGGCGAACGGTGCTGCGCTGCGCTCGCCGCGTGGCGGCGGCGCCGCCGAATAGGGGACCGAACGCAAGGTCGAAGGGTGCAGGGCCATGGATGCATTTCTGACGAAACACCTGCAGGGCGTTTCGCGCACGTACGCCATCGTCGTGCCGATGCTGCCGCGCCCGCTCGACGAGGCCGTCGGCCTGGCGTATCTCCTGATGCGTATCGTCGACACGATCGAGGACGCGCCGCACCTGGGGCCTGCGGACCGCATGCTGCGCCTGGCCACGCTCGACGCGGCCATGTCTGACGACCGGGCGCTCGCCGCCCGCCTGGCCGAACCGATCGGTGACCACCCGGCTGAAGCCGCACTCATGCACGACACGCCGGAGGTCCTGGCCCGCATTCATGCGCTGGCGCCGGCCCACCGCAATGCGATCTTCGCGTGCGCCCGCAACATGGGCTCGGGCGTCTGCCGCCTGCTGGCCCGCAGCCTCAAGCGCGGGCGGCCCTATCCGGCGGTGCGCGACCTCGCCGAGCTGCGCGAATACTGCTACTACGTGGCGGGCACCGTGGGCGAGATGCTCTGCGCGATGATGGCCCACCACCTCGAGCGCCCGGACTTCCGCGCTCAGAACAACCGGGCCATCGAGCTCGGCACCGGCCTGCAGCTGGTCAACATCCTCAAGGACGCCCGCGCCGACGCCGTCCACGGCCGCCGCTACCTCCCGATGATCGCCGGCCCCGGCGCGCCGGCCACGCAGATCTACGGCGCTGCCCTGAACGAGGCCCGGCGCTGCCTGACCGTCGGCATCGACTACATCCTGGCGCTGCCGGCCACGGCAACCGCGTTGCGCCAGTTCTGCGGCCTGCCGGTGGCCTGGGGTGCCCTGACGCTCGCCCGCGCGGCGGAAGATCCCGCCGCCGCCAAGATCTCGCGTGAGGACATCGGCCAGTCCATCGAGCGGTTCACGCAACTGGCGGGTGATGACGCGGCGCTGCGCACGTGGCTCGGCGCGCTGCTCGACGCGACGTCGCCGACGGCCACGGCCCCCGCGAAGACCGTCTCCGCCTAGCCCCCATGCCACTGACGCCGCTGGAACGCTGGCAGGCCACGCTGCAACGCCGCCCGGTCGACCGCATCCCCACTGATTACTGGGCGACGCCCGAGGCCACCGCCCGCCTGCTCGCCCATCTGCGGTGCGCGGACGCGTCGGCGCTTTATCGCCGGCTCGAGATCGACCACGTGTTCGACGTGCGACCGGCGTACATCGGCCCGCCACGGCCCGCCGACTGCAACCCGTTCGGCTGCCGCTTTGCCGACATCCCCTACCCGCAGGGCATCTACAGGGAATG
Organism: uncultured Planctomycetales bacterium; assembly: GCA_964448675.1. Taxonomy (GTDB): domain Bacteria; phylum Planctomycetota; class Phycisphaerae; order UBA1845; family Fen-1342; genus CAYUZU01. The sequence continues at coordinate 9,646 of CAYUZU010000022.1, read as the reverse complement.
CGTCGGCCACCCGCTCGCCGCGTTCGACACGATCAGCGCGGTCGAAGCCCACTACACCTGGCCGACCGCCGACTGGTGCGATTTCGGCGTGCTGCCCGCCCGGCTGCGCGGCCGCGAGGATTACCCGATCCGCGCCGGCGGCTCCGAGCCATTCCTGGTGTACACCGAGCTGCGCGGCCTGGAGCGCGCCTATCGCGACCTCAAACGCCGCCCGGACCTGGTCCACCACTGCCTGCAACGCCTCTATGACCTGGCCTACGAGATGACGCGGCGCTGTTACGAGGCGATCCCCGGGCGCGTGCTGCTGACCTACGTCGCCGAGGACCTGGGCTCGCAGGAATCGCTGCTGTTCGCCCCCGAGACGATCCGCACGTTCTTCCTGCCCCACATGCGGCGCATGGCCGACCTGGTGCACCAGGCCGGCGCCTACGTCTTCTGCCACAGCGACGGCGCGATCCGCCCGATCATCCCCGACCTGCTCGAGATCGGCATCGACATCCTCAACCCCGTGCAGTGGCGCTGCGCCGGCATGGACCGCGCGGCGCTCAAGCGCGACTTCGGCAGCCGGGTCGTCTTCCACGGCGGCGTCGACAACCAGCAGACGCTGGCCTTCGGCACGCCGGCCGACGTCCGCTGCGAAGTGGAGGAGAACATCGCCACGCTCGGCGCCGGCGGCGGCTACATCGTCGCCCCCTGCCACAACATCCAGGCGATCAGCCCCCCGGAGAACATCGTCGCGTTGTACGAGGCGGCCCGCGAAGCGTCCACGCCGTAGAGCGCTGTCCGGCGCGGTTTGCGGAGCCGTGGCACGAAGGGCGGACGTTCGCTGCCGAGTCCGGCCACTACGCGTCTGCTTCCCCCGCGGTCGCTGCGTCGCTCTGCCGCGCCGTCGCTTCGTCCTCCCCGGCCAGCGCGTCGAGCCAGCCGGTGATCGTCGCGGTGTACAGCTCGGGTTCGAGCTCGATCATCTTGCCGTGGCCGCCGCGCATCTCGAAGAACCGCCGGGGCTCGTTGGCCGCGTCATAGACCATCACGCCGGTCTCGTAGGGCACGACCTCGTCTTCGATCGACTGCATGACCAGCAGCGGCTCGTCCACGTCGGTGATATTGTCCAGGATGTCGAAGGACGGCGGGAGCTGCGGATACACCCACAGGTTGGCGATGTCCCACAACGGCAGCAGCACATCGTTGTTGCGCAGCCAGTATTCGACCTCGTGCTCGAGCACCAGCGGGGCCTCGAGCATGACACCCGTCACGTCGCGTTGCTTGCCGACCCACACCGCGGTCGGCCCGCCGGTGCTGATGCCGAAAACGAACACGTTCTCGTGCACCGACCGCGCGTAGTCCACCACGGCCAGCCCGTCCTCGCTCAGGTTGTCGAGCTCCAGCCGCGTCGGCGTGCTGTCACCAAAGCCGCTGTAGTCCATCAGCACCACGTCGTAGCCGTTTGGCACGAACACCGGCAGCGCGATCAGGTAGCGCGACTTGTTGCGGTCCGACCCCGGCACGATCACCACGATGCCCTTGGGATCCTCGGCCCGTGCGTGCCAGACGGCCACCTGCCGCTCGGCGTTGACCGGCACGAAGAGCTCGTCATAGGCGACGCGGTAATCCGCCGGCGTTCCGACCATCTCCGTCGTCGGGCGCAGGAAGATCGTGGCCAGCGTCGGCGGCGGACCGACACAACCGGCAAGCAGACTGACAATCGTCGAGGCGCAAACGATGCGTGCGAGACTACGGATGTCGTTCATACCGGTCAAACCCCAGTGAATTCGCTCGCCACGAACCGCACTCGTGGCTCGCGGGGATAGATCGGCTTGTTTGAGGGGACTGTTTAGTCGTCGAGCATGCCCGGTGTCAAGTCCGGCACAATCGGCGCGGGCTGCGCGCACCGGCTGCCGAGGTCCACGTGTCGCTCCATGTCCGACGACTCGTGCAGCGCGTGCATCACGTCGAGCACGTGGTAGCCCAGCTCGGCATTGGCGCGATGCGACCGACCGGTGCGCAGCGCATGCGCCATGTCGGCCAGCCCGATCCCCCGGTTGTCCTGCTCGTACGGGAACGTCAGCGGCATCTCGCGCCAGTCCGCCTCTTCCGCCTGCCGCAGCCGCACCGGACCGCCGAAAGTATTCGGGTCCGGCAGGCTCAGGCTGCCGCTCGCGCCATAGACCTCGACAAACGGCAGGTTGGCGTGCCAGACATCGAAGCTCATGATCAGCGTACACACCACGCCGCAGTCGAAATCCAGCACGCCCGCGACGTGCGTGGGGGTCTCGACCTTGATCTTCTTGCCATGCTTGGGCTGGCTCGTGATGGTCCGCTCGGGGAAGGTGATGCGCGTGCTGGCGCACACGCGCCGCACCGGGCCCAGCAGGTGCACCAGCGCGGTGAGGTAGTACGGCCCCATGTCGAACAGCGGGCCGCCGCCCACCTGGTAGTAGAACTCGGGATTGGGGTGCCAGTGCTCGTGGCCGTGACCGGTCATGAATGCCGTGGCCGCCACCGGCTCACCGATCGCACCGTCGTCGAGCAGCCTGCGGGCGGTCTGGTACCCGGCGCCGAGGAACGTATCCGGCGCACAGCCGACGCGCAGGTTGTTGTCCCGTGCCGCATCGAGGATGCGCTGGCCGTCCTCGCGGCTGATCGCGAAGGGCTTCTCCTTGTAGACCGACTTGCCCGCGTGCAGCGCCGCCAGCGTGATGCCGGTGTGCGCCGCAGGCGTGGTGAGGTTCAGGACCACCTCGATGTCGGGGTTGGCGAGAAGCTCGTCGGCGGTGTTCGCCTGCGGCACACCGAAATCGACCGCCTTCGTGATCGCCTTCTCGGGGATCAGGTCGGCCACGCCGGCGATCTCGATCGCGGCAAAGGTCTTCGCGTTGCCCAGGTAGCGGCCGCTGATGTTGCCGCAGCCGATCACACCCACTTTCACTGGCGCCCAGTCCATCGGACCCATCCTTCATTGACCCTCAATTGGCCGGCAGGCCACGCCGCGCGCCGGCGGCGGCTACCGCGCGGCCCATAGCATACCGCGCTGCACGATCTCCAGCGCCTCAGGCACGTCGAAATCCCTGTAAGTGTGGCCGAAGGACGCATACGCCACGCGGCCCTGGCCCCAGGACTTGACCCACACGGCCGGCATGTCGGCGCCGTTGTCGAAAGTCGTGGTCGCCAGCACCTGCACCGCAGGATCGACATGCATATAGTATTGCTCGGTCTCGCGCAGCGTGAAACCCTGCAGGCCGCGCGTGATCGCGTGGCTGTCGTCGACAAGCCGGACGTCGTAGGCCGGCTTGATATCACCCGGGTGCGCCACCCACTGCCCGCCGGTCATCCACTGGTAATTCACGCTGTTGCGGAACGAATCGCACATGGTGCCGTGCCAGCCCGCCAGGCCCACGCCCGCCGCCACGGCATCGCACAACCCTTTCTCCTGCGCTTCGGTCAGCTCGCCCATCGTCCAGCACGGCACGATCAGGTCGAGCGTCTGGAGCTTCTCCGTGTCGGCGTACACCGCCAGGCTGTCGGCCAGCTCGACCGCGAAACCCTGCTGCTGCAACCACGTCGCGAACAAACCCGCGCTTTCCTGGGGCGTGTGACCTTCCCAGCCACCCACCACGAACATCGCGTTCTTCATCTCGGCCTCCTGGCGGCACCGCGCGCCACCGGCTCGTCCCACATCCCCTGATGAGCCGCCGTCTACGGCGCCGGCAGCTCCTGCTGTTCCAGGGCCGCCCGGGCCGCGTTCAGCTCCGCCTGCACGCTCCGGTTGTCCGGGTCGATCTGCAGCGCGTCCTGGCAAACGCGCACCGCCTCGCTGAGCTCCTGCTGCACGCGCAGGGCCCGCGCCAGGCCGACATACGCCGCCACGAAACGCGGATTCACCTCGATCGCCTTGCGGAAGTTGGCCTCGGCCGCCGCCAGGTCGCCACGCATCGCCTTCAACACGGCCAGCGCGTTGTACGACTCGTACGACGCCGGATCGAGCTCGAGCGCCTGCTCCAGGTATGTCTCCGCCTCGTCCGGCTTGCCCAGGTAGCGGGCGAGCCGCCCCAGGTTGGCGTAGGCCGTCGCGCCGGGCTTGAGCTCGACCGACTTCTCGAAGTGACGCTTCGCTTGCTGCAGGGCCGCCAGGGCCGCCTCGTTCTGCTTCTCGGTGACCAGCCGCTCGGCTTGCTTGACCAGGGCCAGGCCCATGTTGTTCTGCGCGACGTAGTAGTCGGGGTTGAGCTCGAGCGACTGCTCCAGATAGCGCAGTCCCTCGTCGAGCTCACCACGCGCGATGAGCACGTCGCCCAGGCCCGAGTGCAACGCATAGGCATCCCCCGGATCCGGGTGGTCCAGCATCGCACGGTAGAGCGTCTCGGTGTCGCGCCAGGTGCGGTGCTGCGCGACGGCGGCCCAGCCCTCCAGCCCGGCCAGCACCAGCACCCCCGCCACCAAGGCACCACGCAGCGCCAGCGCCCCCGACCGCACCCCCGCCGTCTGCCACAGCCATGTCAATGCCCACGCCAGGATCATCAACAAGCCGACCGCCGGGATATAGGCATACTTGTGCGACGCGATGACGTTCGTGAAGCCGATGACGCCCATCGTCGGGAAGATGGCCACGAAGAAGATCAGCCAGCCGGTCAGTGCGGCCCGCGTCCAGCGCAGGCTGATCAGCAGCAACGGAATCAGCACCGCGGTCCCGATGATGCCCGCCAGCACGCGCGGCTGCTGCCAGGTGAACGGCTGCGGGAAGCCGTAGTTCGACGACAGGTCGGCCGGCCACACGATCTTCCACAGGTAGAACACGATGTTGTGAAAGATGATCAACAGCACGTCGAACCAGCCCTGCTCACGCTCGCCGGGCGCGATCGTGTCGGCGGCCGTCTCCTGCGAAATGACCGTGATCACGGCTGCCCCACCCGCGACGACGAGGAACGGCACTTTCTCCACCACCGCCCGCCAGTTCAGTCGGCGCAGCGGCCAGAAGTCGAGCAGCAGCAGTACCGCCGGCAGCGGCACACTCGTCGGCTTCGACAACAGCGCCAGGACCAGCATCAGCAGCGACACGCCGTACGCCAGCCAGCTTCGTCGATCCACGTACACCACGTACGCCAGCAGACACGCGAACGAGAAGAACCCCGCCAGCAGCGTCTTGCGCTCGGCGATCCACGGAATCGATTCTACCGTCAGCGGGTGAACGCCGAAGAGCAGCCCCGTCAGCGCCGCCACCCACGCGTTCTTGAACAGCAGGTACAGCAGCACGGTCACCAGCGCCACGTTCGCCACGTGCAGCGTCAGGCTCGTGACGTGAAACGGCGTCAGGTTGTCCGCGTCCCCGCCCAGGGCCACATCCACCATCAGCGACGTCATCGCGAGCGGCTGGTAGTAGCCGCGCACCGTCGACGGGTTGCGCACCTCACTGAAGAACGTCTGCACCGATTCCCAGCTCGGGTTCTGCACCAGCCGATTCTCGGTGAGATACATCCCGTCGTCGAAGTACACGGCCTCGGCCCGGAACACGGGCAGATGCACCGCGAATGTCAGCGCACACACCGCCACGGTCAGCCAGGTGAGCAGCGTGGCGCCGCCGTCATGCGTCGCGGTGCGCAGCACCGGCGCGGGCGGAAGATCGGGCGGTGTCGGTTGTGGTTCGTCACTCATCGCCTTGCCTGCTTTCGCGCCGCACGGAGACGCATCAGGGTACCGCACCCTCGGCCGCGGGCTGTGTCGTCATCTGCTGCAGGCGCTGCAGCTCTGCCGCCACGCGCGGATCGCCCGGCACGCGCTGCCGGAGTTCCTCGAGCAGCATCCGTGCCTCCGCGGCCCGGCCGCGTACCGCCAGGAGCCGGGCCAGCCCGATCCGCGGCGGCACCAGGGTCGGGTCCAGTCGGCTCGCGGTGCGGAACGCGTCCGCCGCCTTGTCCAGGTCGCCCTGCATCGCCCAGTATACGCCCAGCGAGTGGTGCACGTCGGGCATGTGGGGCTTGACTGCGAGGGCTTTCTGATAATACGGCAGCGCCTCGTCGGCACGGTTCAACTGCACCAGCGTCCGGCCGAGGTTGGCGAGCCCCTCGGGGAACTCTGCGCCGCGCTCGCGGGCCGCCTGGATCGCCCGCGCGAAATAGTCCTTCGCCGCATCATACCGGCCGAGGTCCGCCAGCGCCATGCCGAGATTGTTCAATGCCGCGTAATTGGCCGGATTGAGTTCGACGGCGCGCTCGTACAATGCGCGGGCCTCCGCGCGCTCGCCCTTGGCGTACAACTCGACACCGAGGCCGTCATAGAGCTGCCCCGCCCGCGGTGCGTGGGCAATCATGTGGCGATAGAGCGTCTCGGTATCCTGCCACAGGTGCAGTTGCCCGCGGGTCCGCACCGCCCCCGCCACCGCCAGGCCCAGCAGCAGCACGACCAACCCGCCACGCCGCAGCCTCCCCAGCTTTGTCGCCGACCAGCCCCACACCTGCACCGACAGCGCCGCCAACACCATCAGGAATCCCACCACCGGCAGGTAGACGTACTTGTCCGACGCGATGATGTTCGTGAAGCCGAACACGCCCATCGTCGGGAAGATCGCGATGAAGAAGAATAGCCAGCCCACCGCGAACATGCGCGTCCAGCGCAGCGACACGGCCAGCGCCACCAGCAGCAACGCCGTCCCGATCACCCCGGCCTGCAGCATCGGGTGGCTCAGGTCGAACGGCTGCGGAAAAGCCGTGTGCGGCGTCAGCAGCGCCGGCCAGACCAGCTTCATCGGGTAAAATACGATGTTGTGCGCGATCGTCAGCGGCACCTGCAACGGCAGGTCGTGCTCCGTCGGCATGCGCAAGCCGGCGGTGGCCTTCTGCGAGACGATCGTGATGATCGCTGAAATGCCAACAATTACGAACAGGGGGATCTTCTCCCACAGCGCTTTCCACCGCACGCGCTGCAGCCGCCGTAGCGGCCACGCATCCAACAGCACCAGCAGGACCGGCAACGGTGTGGTCGTCGGCTTCGCCAGCAGCGCCAACACCAGCGCTACGACCACCGCCGGGTACCAGCCCCAGCCGCCGCGCGTATACCACACGTAGGTGATCAGGCACCACAACGCAAAGAACGTCGCCACGAGCGTCTTGCGCTCACTGACCCAGACGACGACCTCGACCGTCATCGGATGGACGCCGAACAGCAGCCCCACCAGCGCGGCCACCGGCGCATTCCCGAACAACACATACAAGAGGACAATCACGAGCGACGTGTTCAGAATGTGCAGGAGCAAGCTGGTGCGATGAAACGGGCGCAGATAGTCGGGACGTCCTCCGAGCGCAACATCGAGCATCAGGGAGGTCATCGCCAGTGGCTGGTAGTAGCCCCCCACCGTCGACGGCCGCAGAACCTCGACGAAGAACCGCCGGGTCGATTCCCAACTCGGGTTCTGCACCAGGGGGTTCTGGTCCAGGTACTGCACGTCGTCAAACGCATTGGCCCGCGCGCTGAGCGCGGTCCAGTGCGCGACCGCGACGAAGACCGCCACGCCCGCGATCAGCAGCAGGAGCAACCACCCGGGATCGCGGCGGCGGGCGCGCGGCCCCGGCACGTCCACCGCCCCGACGGCGCCGCCCGAGACATCGCGCTGTGATTCGGCCGCACACATTCGTGGGATCGTAGCACGCGGCAATCTCGCGGATCAAGCGAAGGCCGGCCCCGCGCGCTACCACGCGCCACGGTGCGGAAACGGCTCCCGGCCGAGCGTGGCGCCGTCGATCAGTCCGCCGCGGCACACGGTGCGCGCCAGTTCGATGCCCATCGCGCACACATCGGGCGCATCGTCGTGCCGGGCCTTGGGGAAGTGCAGGAACTGCTGCTCGATCTCCGCTGGCAGATCGGGCGGCAGGCGGAACGTGCCGTTCTCGTAGAACGGCGAGCTGCCCTCGATCCGCGCCCGCTTGTTGGCCGTGGTCTGCAGTGCGACGATCGGCATGTACAACCCCAGCCGGCGGCTGTGCTCCTCGAGCACGTCCTTGAGCGCCACCTGGTACGCCACCGTCTCGATGCCGATCTTGAGCGGTCGCCACCGTTCGAAGTTCGCGACGATGCGCTTGATCTGCGCGACGACGCCGACGCGCTCGAGCACCAGCTTGCGCGTATAGATGATGCCGCTGCGCGTATCGACGCTGCCGACCCAGATCGCGAAGAAGTCGCCGCCGCTCACCCCCGTCGCCGGATCCACGGCCATCAGCGTGACAAGGCGATCGGCGACGAGTTCGGCGGGATCATAGCGTTGCAGCCACTCGGGGCGGAACACACGGATCGAATCATCGATCGGATTCGCCTGGTACTCCTGCTCGAACGCCAGCGTGCCGACCCGCTCGCGCTCGACGTCCAGGCGTTCCACCGGCCACCGCGCCGGCCACAACGGCACCCGCCGATAGCCGCCGCTCTCGTCCGGCGCGGCCTCCAGTGCCCGATACACCTTGTAGTTCCAGCGTGGGAAGCGGCGTCGATCACGCAGGTTCGCCAGCAGCGAGTCGTAGTGAATGATCGAGCCCAGCACGAGCAATTGCCCGTCGGGCGCCAGTGCCGGCATTACGACGCGGCGCAGCCAGTGCTCCAGCTTGCGGCGGCCCTCGGGCGATTCGACATGCTCATCCTTCTCGATGTCGTCACAGATGATCAGGTCGGGGCGGCTGGGCCCGACGCGCGTGCCGCGAAAACTCGCCCCGGTACCTTTGGCCTGGACGGTGATGCCGGTCGTGGTGGTGAACTTGTCCTGCGTCCACGTGCGACGTACGCGGCGCCTGGCGGCCTTGCGCCGGGTCGAGTCGCATCCGGCCGCGTCGTCGTCGGCCGAAGCTGCGCAGAGATCGCCGTAGTGCGCCAGAATGCGGTCGTTGCCGTCCAACTCGCCGCGGATGTCACGGACGAACTGCTTCGCGAGCGAGCCTTCGTGCGTGATAATGACAATGTTGCGCCGCTTCCGCTCGCAGACGCACCACAGCGGGTACGCCAGCGTCGCGCAAGTGCTCTTGGCGTGACCGCGCGGCGCAACGCGTGCGATGAGCCGCTGCGCGGGGTCGCTGAGGTCGCGCACCAGTTCGTGGTGAAACGCGGCCGGCTCGTCGGTGAAGTACTCGGGCAGATGGTGCCGGGCCCAGCAGAGCGGGTCGCGGGTCGGCGGCGAGGCAGCGGCTGGCGGCATACATAGACTTCCGCGGGGCAGGAGGCGGGCGCCCGGCACGACGCCGGGACGGCCCAGCGACGCCCAGGTCAACCGTACCGCCGGCAATGGGCACAGGCCCGCGGCGCGGGTTGGCGTGCGGCTGGGTGGCGGGAATTGCGGGAAAACGGGCGGGGCCGAGCGAGCGCGCCGAATCATTACATAATGTTTTTTGCGGGCGCGGACCGCGTCTCCCCGGCACAACGCAGCACATAACCTCAATAATTGAGGGATTTTATGTCGACCTATCGCTCGCAGTAACCGCTCCCGACGCCCGGATAATCCCACACTTTTTGCTACCACCAGACCGGCGAATCGGGTATTCTGCAAAAGAGCGGGCGGCTGGGCTCGCCTGCGGGAAAGAGGCCTTCGGAAGGGGCCGTTTATCGTGGGCCAACCGACGTTGTGTTGGATTGGCGTGGAGGAACGGGTAGAATAACCAGCGCACCCTGCGCGAAGACA
>CAYUZU010000021.1:0-85979 GCA_964448675.1 uncultured Planctomycetales bacterium | reverse complement strand
CACTTCGAGCCGTTCGAGGACGAGTTCAAGATGCGCTACCGCATCGACGGCGTGCTGTTCGAGATGATCCCGCCGCCGAAGCACGTCGCGATGGCGATCTCGTCCCGCATCAAGGTCATGTCGGGCCTGGACATCGCCGAGCGCCGCGTGCCGCAGGACGGTCGTATCGAGCTGCTGGTCGAGAACCGGCCGGTCGACCTGCGTGTGAGCGTGTTGCCGACGATCTTTGGCGAGAGCGTGGTGTTGCGGGTGCTGGACCGCAGCCAGGTGAACCTCGACATCGCCCAGATCGGCCTGCGCGAGGACGAGCAGGCCACCTTCCGCCAGCTGATCACCAAGCCGCACGGCATCATCATCGTGACGGGGCCGACGGGCTCGGGCAAGACGACCACGCTGTACTCGGCGCTGCGCGAGCTCAACCGCCCCGAGGTCAAGATCCTCACCAGCGAAGACCCGGTCGAGTACGACATCGACGGCATGATCCAGTGCCAGATCAAGCCGGATATCGGGCTGACGTTTGCCCGGTGCCTGCGGAGCTTCCTGCGCCAGGACCCGGACATCATTCTGGTCGGTGAGATTCGTGACCTGGAAACGGCGCAGATTTCGGTGCAGGCATCGCTGACCGGCCACCTGGTGTTCACCACGCTGCACACGAATGACGCACCGAGCTCGATCGCCCGCCTGCTGGACCTGGGCATGGAGCCGTTTCTGCTCACCGCGACGCTCGAGGCGGTTGTGGCGCAACGACTGGTTCGGCGGATCTGCGACAACTGCAAGGAGGAGTACGAGCCCACCGAGCAGGACATCATGCAGCTCGGCCTCAAGGCCGAGGACATCGCGGCCCGCACGTTCTTCTACGGGAAGGGATGCGATTACTGCAATCACACGGGCTATCGCGGCCGCCGCGGCATTTTCGAGACCATGATGCTTGACGACGACCTGCGTGAGATGGTGATGAAGCACGCGTCGTCGGCGCTGCTGCGGAAGGAGTCGCGCAAGCGGGGGATGCGGACGCTGCGGGAGTCGGGCCTGCTAACGCTGTTCGACGGCATCACGACGATCGAGGAGGTGATCCGGGAGACGCTGGCGGATGACGTGGACGAGTAGTGGACGGCCGGTGGCCGGGGGGTGTTGAAAACGCTCCCGGGAAGCCCGATAATCCAGCAGCGGCGTGGAGAAAGCCGCTTTCTGCGGCCACTTGGTGGCATGCATAATGGGGCAGAGGAAACCGATCGCATGCGATCGGTCGGCCTGACCGCGCCAGGATGGGTCTGCACGTCGGTTGGATGGTCTAAGTGTATTGGAGTAAGTGAGTTATGGCCGTCTTCAAATATGAGGCCTTGAATTCGTCAGGCCAGGAAGTCAAAGACGAGGTCGAAGCGCCGAGTAAGGAAGAGGCGGTTTCGAAGGTCCGCGGCCTGGGCTATTTTCCCACCAAAGTGGTGGAGAAAGTCGACCGAAAGCAGGCGGCTGCGCGCAAGCAGGCGGCCAGCGGCAAGCAACGGAAAGCGGCCGGGACCGGTTTCGGCTGGGTGCCCATCAAGCAGCTCACCGCCTTCACCCGCCAGCTTTCCACGCTGCAGGACGCCGGCCTGCCCATCCTCCGCAGCATCCGCATCCTCGAGCAGCAGCAGAAGCCCGGCATGCTGCGCCAGTGCCTCAAGCAGATCACCGAGGACGTGGAGGGTGGCGCCACGCTCTCCGAGGCCATGGCCCGCCACCCCAACGCCTTCAACCGCCTGTACACGAACATGGTGGCGGCGGGCGAGGCCGGCGGTGTGCTCGACGTCATTCTCCAGCGGCTGGCCGACTTCATGGAGAAGGCCCAGAAGCTCAAGCGCAAGATCATCGGTGCGATGATCTATCCGGCGGTCGTCATCTGCATTGCCGGCGGCATCGTGACGTTCATCATGGTGCAGGTCGTGCCCAAGTTCGACACGATTTTCCGCGATTTCGAGACCGATCTGCCGGGCGTGACGAAGATGCTGATCAACATCTCGCGCTGGTTCGCCCAGGGCACGCCGCCGGGCTGGGTCATCATCGTGCTGTCGCCGCTGTTTGTCGTGGTGACATACAAGCTGATACGCCAGGCGCAGATCGGGCGGCTGGCGGTCGACACGGTGCTGCTGCGCGTGCCGGTGGTGGGGCAGCTCATCGGCAAGTCGTCGATCGCGCGCTTCACGCGTACGCTGGGCACGCTGATCTCGGCGGGTGTGCCGATTCTCGAGGCGGTGAACATCACGAAGGAAACGACCGGCAACGAGGTGTACTCGGGCATGCTGCAGCGCGTGCACGACTCGATCCGCGAGGGGGATACGTTCGCCAACCCGCTGCGCCAGTCCAAGACCGTCGACTCGATCGTGGTCAACATGGTCGACGTCGGTGAGGAGACCGGCGAGCTTGACAAAATGCTCATGAAAGTCGCGGACAATTACGACGAAGAGGTGGACACCCTGGTCGCCTCGCTGGTGAGCCTGCTCGAGCCGATCATGGTTGTCGCGCTCGGTGGTATCGTCGGCTTCATCGTCGTGGCGTTGTTCCTCCCGCTGGTCACGCTGATCCAGTCGGTCATGAACGCCTGATTCGCGAAGGGACCCCGGTGCGGCGGCCGCGCCGGCTGCAATGACGAGGTAAGACTGATGTTGAGAATCAAGCGAGCACGAACACGCGGCTTCACGCTGGTCGAGCTGCTGACGGTGATGGCGATCATCGCGTTGCTGGTCGGCATCCTGGTGCCGTCGATCTCGATGGTGCGCCGGCAGGCCAAGAAGGCCGCCACGCGCAACCAGCACGCCGTCCTGGCCAAGGGCTGCGAGGCGTTCCGTGGTGATACGGGGCGCTACCCGCGCTCGGGCGCGTTGAACCCCTTCGAGCCGGCGCGGGCCAACATTCGGCTGTCGGGCGCGCAGTGGCTGATCCTCGAGCTGGCGGGTGCGGACCTCAAGGGCTTCATCCTGTCGCGCAAGGACCGTTACTACGATGCGAACGACGACGGCGTCATCAACCACGAGGACTGGCAGATGTACTACGACCCCGACACGGTGAACCCCGACCGGTTCCGCCGCTGGGGCCCGTACATTCCGGCGGAGGGCAAGACGCTCATGTCGCCGCTGATCTACTCGGAGCAGATGGGCGTCGACCTGCCGTCCTCGCTCAACCCGGATGCGGCTGCCTCCGGCGAGTCCGAATTCAACAACGGGATGCTGGCGTTCGCCGTCGACCCGTTCCAGTTTCCGGTGCTGTACTACGTCGCCAACGAGCACGCCAAGGTGCCCTTCACGACGGTCAATGGCATCGGCCGCTATGACCAGCGTGACAACGCGGCGTTTACCGGTTCGACTTTCTCTACGCCGCAGGAGCCGGGCCTCGACCTCGGTGCGGGCACGGACCACGGGTTGAAGGAGATCGGCTGGGACACGGCAGCGCCGAACGAGCAGCCGGAGGTCAAGACCTTCGCCGGCCAGTTCTACGACCCCGGGATCTACGGCACCGGAGCGACCGGCAAGGTTTGGCCGCATCGGCCCGACACGTTCATTCTCGTCTCGCCCGGGCCCGACGCGTTGTACGGGACCGCCGACGACATAACGAATTTCTGAGCAGCGCTCGGAGCAGCCAGATGGCGGCTGCGGGTGTGGCCGGTTGGCCGCCCGTGGCCGCTGCACAGGAGTGATGATCATGACCAGGCCAACGCGCATCGCCGACGAGCGTCAGCGGGGCTTCACCCTGGTGGAGCTGCTGGTGGTCATCGTCGTCATCGCGATTCTCATCGGATTGCTGGTGCCGGCGGTGTCGGCCGTGCAGAGATCCGCCAAGAACGCCGCGACCAAGGCCGCCCTGATGAGCATCGGCACCGGGTTGGAGTCGTTCAAGGGCGAGGAGAAGATCGGCGGGAGCTATCCGCCGTCGTTTACGGACCGCAGCGACAAGTACGTCGAGTCGCCGTATGACCAGCTGGATGGCGGGCCGACGGGCAACATTCATGTGGCCGGGGCCGGGCTGCTGGTGTGGGCCCTGGCGGGGGCGGACCTGCTGGGTACGCCGGGTTTCCCGAAGCCGGGCAACGTCAGCGAATGGGGCCAGGCGTCGGGCAACGACTTCAATAGCGGTACGCCGAGCCAGAGCGACGCGTATGCCCTGTACCCCGACGGGCATGAGAAGGCCAATCAGCCGGTGCATCCGCGGCGTGGGCCGTATGTCGATCTCGGCAGTGTCGAGGTGACGCGCTACGAGGGCGCGACGGTCGGTTTCGCCGTGCCGAAGGAGCTCGAGGTGGTCGGCAGCGCCTTGGGCCCACGGCAGTACCCGATGTTCCTGGACGGCTTCGGTTATCCGATCCTGTATTGGCGGGCGGATCCGGCGGGGCGCAGCATGGCGGATGCCTTCCGCCAGACCGGTGCGGCGCGCGGGACTTATCACTGGGAGGACAATGCCCAGCTGGTGTTCAACGCGAGCCTGCCGGGGACGACGCCGCCGGCGAATATCACGCAACAGCCGCTGATGCTGAACAAGGCGGGGCTCGGGCACGTGATGAACTTCGATGGTGGCAGCTACACCCCGGCCAGTCCGCCGCCGCTGGGGACGTTTCAGCGCTACATCATGAACGAGAAGACGCAGGCGCGGCTGGAGCCGCATCGGTCTGATTCCTATCTGCTGGTGAGCCCCGGCGCCGACGGTCGGTATGGCACGCCGGACGATATCACGAACTTTGAGCACCACGGCGCCGAATGATGACGCAACGGCGAATGACAAGTCGTAGCGGCCGACGGCTCGTCGGCCGTGAGGTGCGCTGCTCGAGAGCAGTGTCACACGGTGGGGTGGCGCGGGTACTACCCGCCGCACGGTCGTATTCGGCGGGCCGAGCCCGGCCTGCGTGGCGCCGCCCGGCGTTCACACTGATCGAGCTGCTGGTGGTGATCGCGATCATCGGGTTGCTGATTACGGCGATCGCGGTGGTGGGCACGCGGGTGATGCACAGCCAGCGCGTAAAGCTCACCGAGACGATCATGAAGAACACCACCATGGCGATCGAGCAGTTCACCGAGCTCAACCCACTGCGCGGTATCTACGATCGCCGGGGGGAGGCGACCTTCGGCAAGTTCCCGCCGTACCAGCTGGAAAACGACGGTGCCTTCGGCGAGATGGAAGTGCCGGGCATTGTCGAGCCGGTGAGCCGGCCGAATCCGTATCAGTTGCGGCAGCGCGTCTATCGCGACCTGAGCGGAGGGGAACAGACCGGCATCAACAACTGGGTTGGCACGGATTATGGCGACCAGGGCAGCGGCGACGAGGACATCCGTGCCTTGTACACCTACTTGAAGGTCTACGTCCCCGACGCGCTCGCATCGGTCCCCGATACGGCGCTCAAGCCGCTGAAGGACGTGCCCGAATTCGTCAACCCGACCGGTGCCGGCACGACTGCGGGCACGACCGGGCTGATGGACGTGCTCGGGATTCATGACGCGTGGGGTGTGCCGCTGGATTACATGCTGTACGCCCGCATCGAATTGCGGCCCGATCCGGACGTTGTTGACGATACGGTCTATCAGGCGGTGGACCGAATACCGGCCTTGCGGTCGCGCGGTATCGAGCGCGAGGTGTATGACGTACTCAAGGCGGAGGACGCTTTGGGAACGCGCCGTGAAGAGTGGATGTTCAGCGCCGAGCTGCCGCAGCCGCGCGCCGACAAGAACAGTGCCGGCTTGCGCGAGAATGGCGTGTTTCAGTACAAGCACAGCGAGCAGAGCGGCTGGGTGCGTGTGAAGGCGGCGAATGAGGACTACGGCTATTTGCCCGACCCGAACGCCCAATAAGTGGGCACGGGGTAGACGCTTGGCAGCCGTTAGAATGTAGACAACGGGCAAGTTGTAACGAGGAAGGATACGCGTTGCGTTTGTGGCGACGAACATCTTGGAGCATGGCCGGGCCGGAGCACTGCTCGAGAGCAGTGGCACCCGGTGGCGTTGTAGCGGCCGACGGCTCGTCGGCCGTGCCCGGCACTGCTCGAGAGCAGTGGCACGCGCACGACTCACAGAGCCGTGGCACGAGGATAGAGCGGGTTTCGCCTGCCGCGATGCCATGTTCGGCGGGCAAAGCCCGCCCTACCGGTCGCCACGCGTCGTTTACGCTGGTCGAGTTGATCGTGGTCATGACGGTGATCATCCTCGTGCTGGCACTGGCGTTGCCGGGGCTGAGTGGGATGAACGCTGACGCCCGCATGACTTCGGCGGTGCAGTCGATCAGCGGCATGCTGCAGCGCGCGTATTACCTCTCGGTGGCCGAGAACACGATGACGGCGGTGCGTTTCCTGCCTGCCGAGTGGGACGTCAGCGAAGACGAGACGCCGGGCAAGGTCGGCCGCCAGCGCGTCGCGGTGTATCGCTACGTCGGCACGACGCAGGGCGATCCGGACGACGTGACCGCGGTCAAGTTTGACGAGTACTTCGAGCGCGTGGCGGACATCCCGTCGGTCGAACTGCCCAAGAACGTGTGGGCCGCGCCGCTGGAGGCGCTGTCGGAAGAATCGATCCGCATCGGCAACCCCCAGCTCGGCAACCCGCAGACGTTCTTTCCGTTCGGGGCCGCGTTCGTGCTCAATGGCCGCATCGGGCCGTTCGCGCACGACGCCGACACGCACGGCGTGTATGCGAACGACGGCTGGGACAGCGGCCAATTCAGCGAGGGTGGCTTGTTCTTCCAGGCGGACGACTTCATGATGGTCTTCGACCCGCAGAGCGGCATGCTGCAGGGCATGCCCCGGCCGCACAAGATGAAGGCCTACTCGCCCACGCGCGAGTTCGAAGTCACCAGCGCGTTCAACGCGGAAACCACGCGTCCGTATCAACGATTCAATTTCACCGGCGTCGTGCTCTACAACCGAGAAGCGTTCACGGCGCTCGGGGCGAATGTGGACGGGGAGGCGCGGCAGTCGCTGTTGCAGCAGATGGGCCGCCCCTACCTGGCGCATCGCTTTAGTGGGGGACTTTTGAGCGGGGCCCAGGCCCCGTAGTGAGGCATCGTCATGAAGCCGCATGCTGAGGATGGGATGACAACGCGGCACCGGCGACGCACGCCGGCCTTCAGCCTGGCCGAGCTCATGATCGCATTGGCGGTCCTGGGCATGGGCCTGCTGGTGATCGGTGCGGCCCTGCCGGCGGGGGTGAAGTTTACGAAACGCTCTGTCGACCAGGCCACCGCCGATGCCACGGCGGAGTACGCGTTGACCCTGATCGAGAAAAACGTCTGTCTACGCAAGCAGGTGCTCGACAGCACCGGCACCACGCTGATCGCGTCGGCCCCGCTCTTTCAGCCGCGCGGCTCGGGCGATACCACCGTGCCGGGCGACCCACCGCCCGGGTATTTCTTCCGGGGCTACGAGCCGCTGGTCAAGGTCCGTCCGCTGCTCACGCAGAACGTCTGCGTCGGTGGCGCCGGCGGCGGTACCGGCTGGCCCGCCAACGATGAAATGCCGGAGGACGAGGGCTACCTGGAGCTGGCGGTCGCGAGCTGGGTGGATCGGGCCGGCCTGACACAGTACGACCCCGAGGGCAAGGAATACGACTTCTTCCCGCAGGTCGCTGTCCGCCCGTCGATTTCCGTGCTCGATGCGGTCTATCCCCCGGTGGGCGCGGTCTACACGCCGGCCGAGGCCGGCAACGACGGCGTCTGGGACCCGCACGATTTCTTCCGCCGGCCCTACGACACCGCAGGATCGATGGCGCCGGAGCTGGACAAGGTCCGGAAGCGCAACGTCGCCTGGATCGCGTTCTATCGGCGGGTGTCATATGCGTCCGGCAGCGACCCGGGCCTGTACGAGTTCGTGATTGTCGTGACGCGTCTGCCTTCGGATGGGCACTTCTACGTCATGCAGGACACGAGCACGGCCGGCAATCCGAATATCACCGCGGTGCCCCGGTCGCAGACGGGCTACGGGCAGGTGAACTGTGCCGTGCCCTTGCCGTGGCTGGTCAGCTTCACGGCGTTGCCGCCGTCTCCGGCGTACGTGCTCGACAGCGAAGGGCGGCGCATGCTGCAGAACCCGCCCACGGCGGGCACGCTGCGGTTCGAGGCCAGCGCTGAGGTGGGGCAGCTCATGCCGCCGCGGAGCATCTTCATCCCCGCGCTCAACGATGTCGCGCCGACCGGACTGAATATGCCGATGCAGCAGCCGCCGCTGCAGAACGCCGGCTTCATACCGTCGGCGCCGGACGTCCTGCCGATCTACGAGGTGACCGAGCAGGTCCAGAAGCCCAACGGCAAATACGACATCGTCGTGAAGCACAACGGCTTCTATCCGTGGTTGGGAACCGTGGCGTCGAGCCCGGCCTTCTGGCCCGTCTGGGTCATTCCGCCGGCGGTCAGCGAGATCGATAGCCAGGGCAAGCCGGTCTACAGCAACCAGTCGCCGATCCTGGGTGTGTATCGGCGCTACATCCGTTTGCACGAGGTTGATTAAGCATGCGTGGCGCATACGCCGGCAGATTGAACGCGCGGGACAAGGTGGTCCGCCGCGCTGCGCGCGATGGCCGCCGGGCGTTCACGCTGGTCGAGATGCTGGTGTCGCTGGCGGTGATGTCGCTGGCGTTGGGCATTGTCGGCGTGGTGTTCACCATCACCACCGAGACCGCCAGCCAGGCGGCCGCCTATTCCGACACGCAGAACTGGGTGCGGCAATTCGGCATGCAGCTCGAGGAGGATCTGCGCCACTGCGAGCCGTCCAGCGGCATCCTGGTGTTGGTCGGCCGCACGCAGGCCGCCGCCCTCACCACCGAGGAACTCGAAGCCCAGAAGTACTACCGCGTGCTGCTGGGGGACCCGGATCTGGCCGCGGGCTACGACCCCGAATTCGATCGCGACGTGCCGCCGGGCTACAGCGACCCGCGCGCCGACCTGCTGATGTTCTTCAGCAACCGGCCGACGGTGTCGAAGGCCCCGCCGGACGCGCCGCTCCAGGGTACCTGGGGTGAACTCGCCGCCAACGGGACCAAGTTCGCCCCGATCCAGGTGGTGTACGGCCACGCGGCGCTGGCGTCGACGCGCGGCACGGGACCGGGCGTGAGCTTCGACGAGACGTCGCTGCGCCACATCGAGGAAGCCCAGGGTGGCGGCTTCGGCGCCGAGCTTCTCAGCCGCATCCCCGCCAGCCAGTGGCACCTGGCGCGGCGCGCGACCATGCTCGTGGATGAGCCGGGCGTATCCGACGGCAAGCTCGTCTTCAGCAACAGCTTCGTGGGCGACGAATGGGAGCGCATCGCCCGCTGTATGCCGCAGGATGGCATCAACCCGCCGATGCCGGGTGACCTGGCGTACCTGGACCTCAACGCATTGCTGCGGGCGTTCTCGCCGGCATCGCCCATCACGCTCGACGCGACCGGGCCGGTGCTGTACTCGCCGTACAACTTCTACGGGACGGCGGGGGGCTTCGGGAGCATGGCCCCGTGGGATGGGCAGTTCCAGCTCATCGTCGAGAACCTGATGTACGTCAATGGCGTGCGGACGCCGCGGCACCACGTCGCCACGGTGCTCGACACGGTGCCGGTCGAGCTGCGCGAGAATCTCGGCGTGCAGATGCTGCCGGGCTGTGCCTGGTTCCAGGTCGAGTTCCTGATGCCGGAGGACCCGCGCAACAGCATCGCCTACACGAACCCGGATCCGGACAGCACGCTCTACACGGACAGGAGTGCGCCGGCCCGCTGGACCGCGGTGCGCCCGGGAGAGACATATGTCTTTGTTCCGGATACGCAGGAGAACCGGGCGGTGCTGGCGGTCAACCCGCGCACCGGCCAGCCGAGTACGCGGCTGGTCGACACGTTTGCCCGGCTCGACCAGGAGGTTCTTGGCGGCGACGATCTGGCGCGGCCAGAGACGATTATCAACAGTCGCGTGATCCGTACGTGGCCGTACGCGATCCGCGTGACGGTGCGGGTGTTTGATTCGCGTGGTCGGCTGCCCGAGCCGATCGTGCGGAGTTTTGTGCACCGCTTCGAGTAAGCGGTGTCTGGCGAAAAAGGCGGCATTTCGGATTTGGGTGACAGCCGACCAGCGCACGGCTCACAGCGCCGTGGCACACGGCAGCCGACCAGGTAGGGCATTGCTCTGCTTCGTCCGTGGCGTCGGACGGGTAGGGCAGATGCTACCCGCCGGAGCAGTCCGCCGGCACCGGTCAGCGCGTTGTGGGGCCAGCACGGCTCACGGCGCCGCGACTCACGGCAGCTCGAGAGCGGCGGCACGTGGCAGCCGCCCAAGTGCCGTTTTACAAGACGTTTACGGCTTCCGGTCGGTAACCTGGGGAGTTTGACCGGGTCCGCACAATGACAGTGGGAGCCGAGGGTTCTGACAAGCGGGCGGCATGGGCCGCCAGGTGA
Source organism: uncultured Planctomycetales bacterium (assembly GCA_964448675.1). Classification (GTDB taxonomy): domain Bacteria; phylum Planctomycetota; class Phycisphaerae; order UBA1845; family Fen-1342; genus CAYUZU01. The sequence continues at coordinate 75,618 of CAYUZU010000021.1, read as the reverse complement.
TAATGGAATGATGCGAGCCAACCACAAAAAGTCCCGCCGAGCCACGGTCCTGCTCATGATCGTGGGCCTGCTCGCGATGCTGTTCATGCTGGTGACGGCGTACATCACGCTGGCCCGGTTTGATCGGGTTGTCGGGCAGCAGGTCACCCGCGGCGAGCAGATCGAGGAGATGCTCGGTAGCCTCGAGGACGTGATGGTTTCGCAACTGGTGCACGCGGGGGAGGCCAGCCCCGGCGCGTCGATCAAGGATGAGAACTACCCCGACATCCCCGGCTACGGTCCGACGCGGGCGCTCGGCGCGGTCGATCCGGTGCGCGCACCGGACGGCCCGGTGTTCGACAACGCGCAGCCGGACGACTACCTCTGGCTGGGCCTCGGCAGTATCAACAACGACGCCACCCGGCGCTCGGTCGGCAAGCTCGCGCGTGACTTCGATCGCGACGACAGCCAGCCGGCCGACATCGACTTCGATGCCGTCTCGCCCCGTGATCGCATCGGCAATGCCCGCGAGCCGTGGATGGACGCCGACGGCGATGGCGTGGCCGACACGTTCTTCGGCACCAGTGATTCGGACCAGGGGGGCATGCGGATGTTGACCGAACTGGCCAACGCCGTCGCGGGCAACCCGATCAGCGGTGCTGGCTTCAACCCGAATCATCTGCCGGCCAATGGTGATGTCAGCGCGTTCGACCACTTCGACGAGAACGCGCGCTACATCGGCGCGGTGCGCGTCGTGCCGCACGGCGGCATGGCGCTGGTTGCGCTGCCCGACGATCCGGCGTACGACTGGGTGCGCGAGTTCACGGTTCGCATGTTCGATTGGGTGAAGCATCCGGAAGATCCGAGCCTGGCGAGCTTGAGCCCGGGTGACGTGCTTCGGCGCATGGACCAGCTCTGGGCCGACCGGCACGCGATCGAGCCGCTGCTGCGCCGCCGTGGCGGGCTACTGGTGGGTGGCCGCGCGAGTGACAACCCGGCCATGCTGCCGCCGGCGCTGCGACTGTTGCAGGACCCGATCATCGGCATGTTCCCGCGCACCTTCGATCCGTCGGTGAACTACGGCGGTGTGCAGGGACCGTTCGCGCTGGCCGGCGGGCGTGTCGAAGAGCCGTGGCAGCGATTCAACCTCTCGCTGGAGCGGGAATGGGAGGTCTGGCGCCGTGCGGTGTCGGTCGACGCGCCGGCGTATATCGACTGGTGGCGCTCGGGGGTCGGCAGCGATCCGCGGCTGACGTACGCCGCGCGCCGCATCATCACCACCGTCAACAACAGCGATCTGCTGGCCCGCAAACAGAATGTCACTTTTCCCGATCCAAATGCTGACAACATGGGTATCACAGCCGGCCGGCCCAAGTTCTACCTGGGCAAGGTGGCGGGCGCGTTCGATCCCGATACGCTGGCGTACCTGGCCGATCCCAACGGCACGGGGCAGGGGCAGGGCCAGCGGATTGTCCGCGAGCTCGCCGACTACTACTACGAGATGCTGGCGGAGTTCGGCGGGTTTGGTACTGGTAGCCAGACCTGGCCGCTTTCCAAGCGCCAGCAGGCGTTCATGCTCGCGGTGAACACCGTCGCGTTCGCCGCCCCGCGCAACGCCAACGGCTTTGTCGACAACGTCTGGTACCAGGATGGCACGAAGCGCTATGTCGGGTATGCGCCCCAGCCGTTCATCTCGCAGGTGATGGCGTATCGCTACACCGACGATCCGAACGATCCCAACGGCGACACGGCCCTGGCGATCGAGCTCTACAACCCGAACGAACGATACGACGATGGTACGGGGGACCAGCAGGCGCTCTTCCTGCCGCAGTTCGCCATCAGTCTCAACAGCCAGTTCGAGACCAGCGGCACGCTCCGTGCCCTTACCACGACCAACGTGCAGAACCTGCCCAGCGACCGCATGCTCGGCCGCAGCTTCCTTCAGGTCGTCATCAACGACGGCAACGCCAACACCTACTTCGAGGATCACGCCACCATGGCCGGCGAAACCCTGCCGGTCATCGACGAGCTCATCGTCGACAGCCCCGGCGACGAGATCGAAGTCAAGCTCTGGCGCAACGGGCGTACCAGCGGCTGGATTCTGGTTGACCGCTTCGAGATCGACGAGCCGGACGACCCGCCGGGGGGCGACCCCAACGACTGGGATTGGGACGGCTCATGGGTCGACGCCTGGCGTGACACGTCGCACGAGTCTTACTGGGGTGTGGACGAGTTCCACCCGCGCGGCCCGGCACTGGCCCGCTGGCGCATGGCGGCGGCCATTCCGCAGACGGATCCGGTGGGGGTGTCTGAATCGCGGTTCAAGGATGCCAGCGACGACGACGGGCAGCCGCACGCGGCGATGGAGGGCGGCGGGCCGTTCGGCTTCTTGTCTGATCGGACGCGCGCGCTCGGCCAGGCGGGGCCGGGGGCCGGCGATCCGAACGACCCCAATTCCAACTTTGGCCCGAACACGCCGCTGTGGCTGATGAATGCCGACCGCGACCTGGTCGAGTTTCACGGTTCGCTGCGGCCGGCATCGTATCCGACGGTGGGGTTCCTGCACTTTGTGCCGCGTTCCTCACACGTACACGTGTATGACGGCACGACGTCGACTTACCACCCCGCTGGCGAGTACCTCTATCGCGAGTGGTTCAGTTCGGGCTACTCGTCGCGCGCCGACCTCGGCCATATGCCCGTGTTCTACAACAGCTCGGTCGATAGCGGCGGCGTGCGCGATCTGCCGTGGGGCCTGCTGGTCTACGACTACTTCACGACCATTGATTACGAGGGTGTGGGCCGCGACGGGCTTCTCGGTACGGCGGACGATCGCGTGCCGATCGACCCGCTGCGCATCCCCGGGCGGATCAATATCAACACGGCGCCCTGGCACGTGCTGGCCGGCTTGCCGCTGATCGGTCCCATCGACGGCACGAGCAACAACGACCTGCCGTTCGGCTTCACGATGTATGGTGCGTCCAACCAGATCGAGCGGACCAACGCCTCGCCGGCGTTCTGGCGTGCGAGTTCGGGTGTGCTCACCGGTGTCGGGGTCGGTAACTCGACCGAACGCTGCTCGGTCTACTACCTCGACGGCGCCGCCCGCACGGCGGACGAAGTCGATAATGGCGAGTGGTATCGGCTCGGGCCATACTTCGGCCAAGCCGTCGCCGCGTATCGCGATCAGTTCAATTACGTCAACAACGCGCCGATCCCGCTCGGCGCGGCCGGCGTGCGGCCGCGCTACGCGAATGGCTACGGCAACCTGCGTCGCGACAACACGCAGCGGCCGCTCGGCTTCCTCACCGTGGGCGAGCTGGCCAACGTGGTCGGGTTTGACGGGGCCGACCTTGGCCAAGGCCTGGCATCTGACGACTTCTTCAAGGCGATCAGCATGCTGGCGCTGCTCGACACGCAGTTCCTCACGACGCGGAGCAACACCTGTACGGTGTACGCGTCGCTGATCGATCGTGAGGATCAGCAGGCCAGCATCCGCTCGCAGGTGACCATCGATCGCAGCAACCTGCTGCCGCGGGCCGTGCCGGTCTACGATCCCGCCGACCCGAGCGCGCTGCCGACCTACGTCACCATCGAATCCGCCGGCGAGCCCGCGACCATCGGTCGCCGGGAAGTGAGCTACTTCAACACCCGGTATGACGATTGATTGAGTAGCGACGGAGCGACGAAGGGGGCCTGGAGTCTCGCGAACGGACAGCGCCGCGGTGGGGCGGACCGCTGCGCCTGGGGCGCTACTCCGGCAGGTGTTCCTTGGCCTGCTCGAGCTCCTGGATGTAGGCCTCGACTGCGCCACGCAGCCGCTGCAGATCGCGCGCGACGTGCGATTGCTGCTGAAGGTTGTTGAGCAGGCGCGTCGAGTAGTCCACGAAGCCGCGCCACTGCGCGATTTCCTCGTCTGCCGCCGCGCGATTGAAGTCCGGCTGATCAGCCATCGTCGGTTCCCTCGTGATTATCGGTGTTGTGTCGTCGATCCGGCCCCGACGGTGTGCCGGCTGTGCTGGCGTTTGCTGGGGCCGCCACGGGTCGGTCAGGTTCGCTACCGGCCCGCAGCGTAGCGGAGATCGCGACGCGGAGCCAGCGCACGGTGTACCGCTGGCGGGTCCTGGCGAAGTCGGGGATTGCCCGTAGCAGACGGCCAGGCAGCATCCGCGCGCCGCGGTGGACGCGCCCTTACGACCCGTTCATCAGTTCGTCCGGCACGTCCTTGAGCTTGCGGGCCACCATCGCCACGTAGTGCAGCGGCTTGCCGGCGGTGGACAGGCGGTGGCGGTACCGCCGGTACGCCTGCACCTGGATCACGCCGCTGGCGCACAGGTCGCGAATGAGCTTCGCGAAGCCCGCGGGGTTGCGTTCCTCGATGAAGTCTTCCTTGATGTTGAACGCCAGCCAGCCGGGTGTGTCGATCAGGTCGAGCGCCTTGAGAAACGCCTTGTCGGGAATATCGCCGAAGCCCAGCGCCGCAACGCAGGTCAGTGCGTTGAGGTTGTGTTTGCGCAGCCGCTCTTCGAGGGGCTCGGGCAGGTCGGTCAGGTCCGCCACCGCGTAGTCGGCGTACAGGCCGGCGCGATCGCGCTCCGCCGCCGTCTTCGCTTCAGGGATGATGTCGACGCCGACGAGCTTGCGGGCGCCGATGCGGCGCAGCTCTTCGGCCACCATGCCGTTGCCGGCGCCGACGTCGAGAATGCGCAGGTCGCGAGGCGATTGGCGGTTTTCGCGCAGGATGCTGCGGAACAGCCGCGCGACGCGGAACGGCGAATTGCACCTGAGCTTCTCGTAGAAGAGACGCTCGTAGAAGCCGGGGACGCGGTAGACCTCGTGGTAATCATGGAAACGCACCCGTCGCCGCTCGTCGCCGATCAGCACCTCGCACCACTCACTGTCCTGCGCGAGGTCCGCGGCGGCGGGGAAGCGAATCGCGCGAACCGCACTGGGGATCCGCTCCATGCTCTTGCGCCATAACGGCCTGATCTTCTGCTGCTGCATCGTTGTCACTCCTTCCGAATCCCGCCCCGAATCGCGGTCGATGTCGCGGCCAGCGGTTGCCAAGACAGGGCCACAGGTCGCGTTCTTCGATCGCGGTGCTTCGAACACCAGGCTCATATATATCGCATTGAAATGAAAATGGAAGCGCCATATGATAGCGGAAGATCAGCAGCGTATTGTAACTGTTGTTTTGGCAATGGCTTATGTGCACAAAGAATAAATAGTACTTTTTTGGTGAATCTTTTGAAAGCGTCAGAAATGGGCCGGCGCTGGCGCCGCCGCGAGGTCCCTGTGCAGCGAGCGGTGGCGGGTGGTTATCGGTCGAATGCGTCGGTGACGTCGGTGGGCAGATCGCCGGCGATCACTTCGCAGCCGTCGTCGGTGATGAGGATGTCGTCCTCGATGCGGATGCCGAACTCGCCCGGGACGTACACACCCGGCTCGACGGTGCAGCACACGCCGGGATGCAGTGTGTCGGTCTCGCGACCGCTGAGGTACGGCGGCTCGTGGCCTTCGATGCCCATGCCGTGACCGAGGCGGTGGGTGAAGTAGGGCCCGAAGCCGGCGTCGGTGATGATCTTGCGGGCGATCTCGTCGAGCTGGCGGCAGGGTACGCCGGGACGGGCGGCCTCGATCGCAGCCGCCTGCGCTTGCCGCACGACCTGGTAGGCTTTGCGCGCGTTGGGGCTGGGCTCGCCGATGACGAAGGTGCGGGTGATGTCGTTGTGGTAGCCCTGCCAGCGGATGACGCTGTCGACGACGATCAGGTCGCCGTCCTGGATGACGCGTGTGCCGGTGGGGTTGTGCGGAATCGAGCCGTTGGGGCCGGACTGGATGAGCGGCGCGGCGACGAAGCCGTCGGGGGCGAAGCGCTCGGTCAACTCGTGGCACAGGTCGATCTCGCTGATGCCGGGCCGCATGAGGCCGTCGCGCAGGGCGAGGAAGACGCGCTCGCCCCGGCGGTGGGCTTCGCGCAGGATCTCCTGCTCTTCGGTGGTCTTGCAGAGGCGGACCGCGCGCAGCAGGTGCTCGGCACAGCGAAGCGTCATGTCGCCCAGAACGCTCTGCAAGGCTTCGCTCCACTCGAGCCAGAAGCGGCCGTCGAGCCCGATTGTGCCGGTTGTCACGCCCGCGTCGCGCAGCGCCAAAGCCAGGCAGCGGAACGGATCCTCGTGCTCTTCCCAGGTGTACAGCGTGCCGAATTCGCGGGCCCGCTCCAGCCCGGGCGACTCGAACATGGGACAGACGACCACGAGGGCCCCGTCGCGTGTCACGGCCGCGCACGTCAGCCGGTCGCTCGAGCCGTGGGGCGTGCCGGCGTACGCCAGCATGTTCGAGGGATGGAAGAGGATGACGGCGGCGAGATCGTCGCCACGCATGCGCTCAGCGAGCTGGGCGATGTGGTCACGGACGACGGACGCGGGGATGTTGAAAGACTGGTTGGTCATGCCGGCTCCGGCGGCGCGAGGGCCGCGACATACTCGAGGGCGACGGGCAGCACACGGCCGGTGATCTCCTCGATCGTGCCGTCGAGAATCGCACCGGCGCTGGCCATGTGGCCGCCACCGCCGAACCGCTGGGCGAGCTCGAGCGCCGACACGCCGCGCTCGCCGCGGAAGTTCATGCGGACCTTGCCCCGCTTGCCTTCGGTGAACAGGATCGCGACGGCGATGCCTTCGATCGAGCGTGGCACCTCGACCTGGTCGTCGATGTCGGCCGCGGTGCAGCCGGCCGCGATGATCTCTTCGTGCGTGGCGGTGCTCCAGGCGAGGCGACCGTCGTTGCTGACGCGGGTGTTGTCGTACACGACGCGCAGCAGGTCGAACTCGCCCCTGCTCTTGCTGCGATGCATGCGCTCGCACACGTCGGCTACGTTCGCGCCGGCCCGGGCCAGCTCGTGCGCGACCTTGAGGCTGTTGGCACCGGTATTGGGCAGCGAAAAGCCCTGCGTGTCGGTGTGCATGCCGGCGTAGAGCAGGGTGGCGATCGTCGGCGTGATCTGGCAGCCGAGGCTGCGGACAAGCGCATACACGAGCTCCGACGTGCTGCTTGCCTGTGGGACGATCCAGTTGCAGCGGCCGAAGCCCGTGTTCGTGGCGTGGTGGTCGATATTGAGAATCGGGATGCGGGTGCACTTGGCCGCCTCGCCGCCGTCGTTGAGCCGCCGGTCCTTCGCGGTGTCGAGCGCAACAATCAGGTCCGAGCGACACACCTGCTCGTACGAGGTGGGTACGAGCCCGGCGTAGTCGACGAGATACTGGAGGTTGCGCGACACGGTGCCTGCGGGCAGGACGGCGTGCGGTTGCTTGCCCAGTTCGGGCAGCGCCAGCCACAGGGCGATCATCGACGCCAGGGCGTCGGCGTCGGGCGTGACGTGCCCGATGAGCGCAATGTCGTGGCTGCCCTGAATCGTCTCCACGACGTCGGCGGGCACGACGGCCGGGTCTGCTGTCGCCGCTCGCGCTTCCATTACGATCGCATCGCCTCGATCAGGATGTCCGCGATTTCCGGCCGGGTGAACTCGACCGGCGGGCGTTCCCCCTGGGCGAGCATCTCGCGCACCTTGGTGCCGGAGAGGAACACGCGGTCTTCCGGCGCACTGTTGGTCGTCTTGGCTGACGCCATCGCGCCGGACTTCTTGCACCAGAACGCGTGCTCGAACTTGAGCGGCGTGATACCCAGTGCCTGCGGATCGACCTCGTCGAAGATCCGCTGCGCGTCGTAGGTGCCGTAGTACTTGCCGACGCCGGCATGATCGCGGCCGACGATGAAGTGCGTGCAGCCGTAGTTCTTGCGCAGGATCGCGTGCAGGATCGCCTCGCGCGGGCCGGCGTACCGCATTGCCGCCGGCAGGACCGACAGGAACGTGTGGTCCTTGTTGTAGTAGCCGTCGATGAGCGTTTCGTAGCACTTCATGCGGACGTCGGCGGGGATGTCACCCTTCTGCGTCTGGCCGACCAGCGGGTGGATGAGCAGCCCGTCGACCATTTCCAGGGCGCACTTGGTGAGGTATTCGTGCGCCCGGTGGATCGGATTGCGTGTCTGGAACGCGACGACAGTTTCCCACCCTTTCTCGGCGAACGCGGCCCGCGTCTCGGCCGGCGCCAGCCGCCGCTCGGGGAACTGCGGGTCGTGGCGCGGCGTGATGACCTCGAGCGTACCGGACAGGCACACGTCGCCCTGCGCCATGGTCACCGCGACGCCGGGGTGCGCCTCGTCGGTGGTCTGGAAGACGCGCTCGGCTTCCTGCTTTTTGTCGTGTTCGTACTTTTCGGACACGGTCAGCACTGCCAGCACCCGGTTCTGATCATCCGCGAGGGCGACCGCCTGCCCGAGCTCGATCTTTTCCGCCAAGCTCTTCTGGACCGGGCAGACGATTGGAACGGGCCACGGCAACCCGCTGGTCAGCTTCATGTTGTCGCAAACCTCCGCGAAGTCGGCGGCGCTCATGAAGGTGTTCAGCGGGCTCATCGCACCGATGGCGAGCAGCTCGAGGTCGCATTGTTCGCGCTCGCCCAGCGTGATCTTCGTCAGCCCCTCGGCCGTCTTGGCGAGCTCGGCGGCGCGCGTCTTGTCGGCGACCAGGTTGACGAGTTCGCCGCCATGCGGGGGGATCAGACCGTGTTTGCTCATCAGAATCTCCAGGCAGTTCGGGGCGCGGCGTCCGGCCGCTGGCCGGCACCCGCCCGGGAGCGGTTCGCAATTGTCGCTGAAACCCCGAACTATACCCGATCCACGGCCGCGCGCGAAATGCGGGTCGGGCGCCGTCGCCGGGCTTTTTTCGGCGCCGGCGGGCGGTTACGCTATCGGCCATGACCGAACTGCTCAATCAACAGGAAGTCCGCCAGACGCTCGAGCACCTCGCGCGTGTCATCGCCGGCGCTGCGCCCAAGGACGTCCCGGTCGCGATCGTCGGCATCCGCACCCGCGGCGAGACACTCGCGCGGCGGCTGGTGCCGTTGCTGGAAAAGGCGGGGCTGGCGCCGGCGCACTTCGGCGTGCTGGACATCACGCTGTACCGCGACGATCTGACGACGATCGGGCCGCACGCCGTCGTCCACGGCACCGAGATCGACTTCGACATCACCGACACCTGGCTGGTGCTGGTCGACGACGTGCTGTACACGGGCCGTTCGGTGCGGGCGGCGCTCGACGCCCTGATCGACCTCGGGCGCCCCAAGGCCATTCGGCTGGCGGTGCTGATCGACCGCGGTCGCCGCGAGCTGCCGATCCAGCCCGATTTCGTCGGCGTGCGGACGGACACCGAGGCGCATCACATCGTGCTGGTCAAGCTGGAAGAGGTCGACGGGGTGGATGAGGTCGTGCTGGATGACAGCGGCAACAAGTGACACGCCGATCTGGACGCGCAAGCACCTGCTGAGCCTGGCGGACCTGAGCCGCGAGGAGATCATCTACGTGCTGGACACGGCCCAGGGCTTCCAGGAGGTCTCCACCCGCAGCATCAAGAAGGTGCCGGCGCTGCGTGGCCGCGTCGTGGTCAACATGTTCTTCGAGGAGAGCACGCGCACGCGCATGAGCTTCGAACTCGCGGCGCAGCGGCTTTCGGCCGACGTCATCGACTTCACCGAGCGCCTCTCGTCGACCAAGAAGGGCGAGACCCTCATCGACACCGCGCGCAACATCGAGGCCATGGGCGTCGACATCATGGTGTTGCGCCACCCGGCGGCGGGCGCGGCGCTGCACCTTTCGCAGCACGTCCACTGCTGCGTGGTCAACGCCGGTGACGGGCAGCACGCCCACCCGACGCAGGCCCTGCTCGATTTGTTCACGATTCGCGAACGCAAGGGGCGCATCGACGGACTCAATGTCGCGCTGGTCGGTGACATCGCCCACTCGCGCGTCGCCCGCTCCGACGTCCGGGGGTTGCAGGAGCTCGGGGCGCAGGTCACGCTCGTCGGCCCGCCGACGCTGGTGCCTAAGACGTTCGAGGCGATGGGCGTCCGCGTCACGTCCGACTTTGAGGGAATCCTGCCGGAGATGGACGTCATCAGCATGCTGCGGATCCAGAAGGAGCGCATGTCCAGCAGCGGGTTCCCCTCGCCGCGCGAGTACGTGCGCTTCTTCGGCATGAACCGCGAGCGGCTCTCACGCTGCAAACCGGACGTGCTCATCATGCACCCCGGCCCGGTCAACCGCGGCATCGAGCTCGCTGCGGACGTCGCCGACGGGCCCCACTCCAGCATCCTGCGGCAGGTGACCAACGGCCTCGCGGTGCGCATGGCGGTGCTGTTCCTCTGCCAGCAGGCCGCCGCCGCCAGCGAGGAGCCGGAGCGCCGGCCGCCGGAACCGGCGCGGGCCTGAAGTCCGCCCGGATCAACACGGGGCGCCACGCGGCCGCACGGCGCTGCGCACAAAGCACCGCATGTCGTGACCGGTATCCGCCTACGTCCGCGAATCGGCTGCCGTTCGGCGTGTTTTTCATCGTCGGCCGATGGTCATCATCCTGCGGGGTTTCGTCGATACAAGCTCATGAGTGAGCATCGGGGGTAGCCCGGCCCGGCCGTGCGCCCACGGACGGCCATGACCTGCGGAGAGCGTTCCATGGCAGCCCCGCCGCCCGACGTCGCGTCGCTGCACCGGCGTGTGATCAGCCTCGAAAGCAACAATCGGCGACTCTGGCTGCTGGCCGGGCTCGTGCTGGTCTTTTATGGCGCGCAGATCATCACCGGCGATCTCGTGCTGCAGCGCCTGGTCGGGGCATCCACGCTCGGGGCGCAGCGCATCGTGTTGCGCGATGGCTTCGGCGTCGGGCGTGTCATCATGGAGACCGAAAGCGACGGTGCACCGCGCATGGCCTTCATCGACGGGCATGGCCGCTCACGCGCCGTCATCACCCTCGGCGAGAACGGCGCGCCGAGCCTCGTGTTCTCGGACGAGCGCGGCGTGGGTCGGGCCCAGCTGGGCACCACGCCCGACGGTTTGCCGGCGATCCAACTGCATGACAAGGACGGCAGCATGCGTGCCCTGGTCGGGCTGGAACGCAGCGGGGGGGCCGCCGTGCGCCTGTTCGACCACGACGAGCGCAGCCGATTCGTTTGCTCGATCCAGGCCGATGGCCGGCCGGACCTGGCGCTGTACGACAACCAGCGGACCTGCCGGATGGGATTGACGACGTTCAGCGACGGGTCGCCATCGCTGATGCTGCTGGGGGATGACGGCGAGCCGCGCGCGTCGTTCGCCGTGCTGCCCAATGACGGGGCCGAGCTGGCGCTGTTCGATCGCCAGCACGCGCGCCGGGCCAGCCTGCAACTGTGGCCCGAGGGCATGCCGGATCTTCGCTTCATCGACGAGAACGGGAACGTGCAGATTCAGTTGTGGGGGGCGGCGGACGGTCGGCCGCGGTTCTCGTTGCTGGATCAAGGCGGCCGGCAGGTCTGGCAGGTCCCGTAACGGGCGCCCTGCTCCAAGTATTGATCCGGTAAACAGTTAGCGCAGCCTTTGTTCTTGAAGCCGCGGGTCGATCTGGCCGAGAAACCCATAGTCCGGCAGTGTGTCCGAGCGCGCTGCCTGCGCGGTGCTCCAGCGGGAGCACGACGTCGGGCAACGCCCCTGCATTGGGCAGGACTGACGCGCAACCGGCCGGCCGCGAGTCCCGAGGCGCCCATGTCGCTGATCCGATGCCCCGAGTGCCGTCGCGAAGTCTCGACGCGAACGAGCAACTGTCCCGGATGCGGCTGCCCGATGTCCGGCAAGCAGCGCGACGCGAGCAAGCCCGCGCAGCAGAAGAGCCGGTTCAACATCGTCAGCGTCGATTGTCCGCACTGCAAGGGGACCGGCAAGCTGCGCGACAAGAGCCTGTTGCCGTGGAACAACATGGCATCGTTCTTCCTGCTGCTCGGCATCGCGGGCGTCGTAGGCTCCGCCTGTCTCGATGACAACGCCAAAGCGCTGCTGATCGGTGGTTTCGTCTGCAGCGGCATGGGCATCACGTTGTATGTCATGGGCGACCAATGCCCGACCTGCAACGGCGAGGGCAAGCTGCACGACGTCGACACCGGCAAGTCCAGGAAGAAGACCACGACCGACGAGAACGAAGTCAACTACATCGGCGTGCGCGACGACCACGCGATGAAACCGACCGGCGTCTACGGTAGCGGAACACGCCGGCGCAACGACGGACCCCGCCGCGATACCTCCCGCCGCCGCAATCAACCCTGACCACCGCCATGATTCCGCCGCACGCTGCCACCGTCGGCCCTTCCGGCGACACCGCTGCGGGTGTCGATGCCGTGTGGCGACCTGACCTCTGCATGCGGCTGCGCACAGCGCAACGACCGACTGGCGGGTGGGGCTACAGCGCCGATGGGGACGGGGCCGCCGAACCGACAGCGCTCGCGGCGCTGGCCCTGGTGCCGGGCGACGCCGGTGTGTCTGAATCAGCCGCTGCCGCGCTGGACTGGCTGGTCGGCCGGCAATGCGCAGACGGTCGCGTGCCGGTGTCGGCGCAGGTACCGGTGGCGGGCTGGCCGACGCCGCTGGCGATCCTGGCGTGGCGGCGGGCTACGCCAGCGAGCGCGACGTACGCGGACGCGACGGCCCGCGCGGTGGCCTGGCTGCTCGCGCAACGGGGTGAGCCGGTGCCGCGCGAGCAAAGCCAGTTCGATCACGATACGACGCTCGTTGGCTGGTCGTGGCGCAAAGGCACCCACTCCTGGATCGAGCCGACGGCCCAGGCGGTGCTCGCGTTGCAGGCCGCCGACCGGGGGGCGCACCCGCGGACGCGCGAGGGCGTCCGGCTGATCCTCGACCGCGCGATCCACGCCGGCGGATGGAACTACGGCAATCGCACCGTGCTCGGCAACGCGCTGCGGCCGTTCCCGGCGACGACGGGAATCGCGCTGGCGGCCCTGCAGGCCGCGCCGTCGGACGCGCGGATCGATGCGGCGGTCGCGTATCTGCTCGAGACCTTGCCGCAGATCCGGGCGCCGTGGTCGGTGGGGTGGGGCGTCATCGGCCTGCGGGCGCGCGGCGTTGCGCTGCGAACGTGTGAGCCGTGGCTGTGTCGCGCGGCCCGGCGGCTCGAGCGCACGGGTGCGCCGCCCATGTATGCGGCGTTGCTGTTGATCGCCGGCGCGGCGTCGTGTCCGCTGTTGGCGGCGGCGAAGGGGGAAAACAATGACGCGTCCTGAAGATCAGCGCGAACAGCAGCCCCGCACCGGCGTGACACGCCGACGTCTGCTGCAGGCCGCGGGGGCACTCGCCGTGGGCGGGGCGATCGGCGGCGGCATCCTGTCCTATCGCCGACACGAAGGCGGGCGGCGGGCGACCGTCTTCATTGGGCGGGCCGGGGCGTACGACGACCGGCTGGTCGACGTCGTGGGGCGCGGCCTGGCCGAGGTGGGCGTCGCGCGGCGCGATATCCGCGGCAAGCGGGTGCTGCTCAAGCCGAACCTCGTCGAGACGGCCATCGGTCGGGCCCACATCAACACGCATCCCACGCTTGTCGCTGTGGCCGCCGAGGCGTTCCGGCGACTTGACGCGCGCGAGGTGTTCGTCGCCGAGGGGCAGGGCCACCGGCGTGACAGCTGGATCGTGCTGGATGAGTCGGGCATGTTCGACGTACTGGACGAGGCCGGGTTGCGTTTTGTCGACCTGAACCACGACGATGTCGCGCCGGTGGGCAATCGTGGGCGATGGACGAAACTGCCACAGCTCTACCTGCCGCGGGCGCTGCTGGGGGCGGACGTGGTCGTCTCGATGCCGAAGCTGAAGACACATCACTGGGCCGGTGTGACGTGCGCCATGAAGAACCTCTTCGGCGTCATGCCCGGGATCGTGTATGGCTGGCCCAAGAACATCCTGCACTGGAGTGGCATCCACCAGTCGATCCTCGACATCAACGCGACCGTCCGGCCGCACCTCACGATCGTCGATGGCGTGGTCGGCATGGACGGCGACGGCCCCATCATGGGCAACCCCAGGCCGGTCGGGGCGGTGATCATCGGCCGCAACCTGCCGGCCGTCGACGCGACCTGCACGCGGCTGATGGGCCTGAACCCGTTGGGCGTTGCGTACCTGACCGCGGCATCGGGGCGGCTGGGCTGCATCCTCGAGCACAACATCGTCCAGCGCGGCGAGCCGATCGCCTCACTGCGGCAGCGCTTTGAGGTGCTCGACCTGCCACACCTGCGCGGCGTGCGCGACAACGCGTGAAGCCGCTGCGCGGCAATCATCAATCATCAAGGAACAGTGCGCTGATGCGCGGCGGCACCGAGTTGGTGTCAGCTATCCCGTGACAGGACGAACGCCGTCAGGGCCCCCAGTTGCACGACCCCCGCGAAGAGCAGTTTGATGATCAGCGTTGCCGGCGCCGCCGCGTAGACCCAGTCGGCAATCGCCGCGATCGTGAAACCGATGACGACCGCCTGCAGCAGCGCTCCGATCAGGCGTGCCGCCGAGAACTCGCGATGCCGCTGCTGCCGGGTGATGCTCTCGACGTGCCCGTGCATTTCCTTGACGAGTGTTTCCAGCCGCCGCACCGCGGACAGCAGCTCGACCTGCGGCGACTCGGGCGTGTTCGAAGGCGGCGCGGCCGGTCGCTTGCCGGGCGTTCGCACCGGCGGGGCGGGGCGGGTTGGTTCCGCGGGCCAGGCGTCCTGCTGGCCGCCGGTGACCTCGTCGAGCGCGCGTTCTTTTTGTTCGTGTTCCATGGCGCGTGCCTCACGCATCCAGGGCTTCGATGATCGCCTGCCGCAGCAGCGGCAGCAGGATCTCGTGCTGGCCGATCAGGGCATGGCCGCAGCCCGCGTCGACCGGACGGGTGATGACGTTCTGGGTCGGCCGGTAGTGCCGCAGCATATCGAAGTTCGCCGTGTGCATGCCGTGCAGCGGGTGGCCGAGGTTGCGCGCGACGGAGACCGCCTTGAGAAAGACCTCGGGCAGGATCACCGCCGAGCCCGCGTTCAACCAGATGCCGCCGGCGGCGCCGGGCTCGGCCGCGCCCATGTCCGCCACCACGTCGCAGATCAGGTGAAAGTCCGCCAGCGTGGCCGCCCCGAGCGCGGCCCCATCCGCATCGGGGAACATGTGCACGGTGTCGGTGCCGATGGCGACGTGCACCGTGGCGGGGATGTCGGCCTCGGCGGCGGCGGCGAAGATGCTCAGGTTCTTGTGCGGGGCGTCGCTCGCGCGGACGAGATCGCCGACGGCGCGGCCCAGACCAATGCCGCGGGCCCCCGCGACCGCGGCAGCGTTCATCCGCTCACAGGTTTCGCGCACCATGCCGAAGGTGCCGTCGCGAATCGTGTCAGCGACCTCTTCGCTGGTGGCGCCGGTCTCGGCGAGTTCGAGATCGTGAATCGCCCCGGAGCCGTTCGTCGTGACGGCGGTGATGACGCCGCGGCGGATCAGGTCGATGACCAGCGGCGAGCAGCCCGTCTTGATCACGTGTCCGCCAAAGCCGAAGACCACCGGCCGCCCGGCGCGGCGCGCCGCGACCACGGCGTCCACCACGCGGCGCAGCTCGGCTGCCCCGAGGAAGTCCGGCAGGCCGGCCAGCCAGTCGCTGAACGAGCAACCCGCGGGAGTCGGCTGGGCCAGTGCGGCGACGGCGACCTTGTGCTCGCGTTCGGTACGGGAGATGAGGTGAATCCTGTTGCGGTCGAGGGCCGGGGGGCGTGATGTGGGCAGCTGTCCGTCGGTCAACGGGCCTTCTCCAGCGCCTGGCGCAGGTGATCGTCGAGCGGCGTGGTGTCGCCCAGCCAGGCCGGGCGCACATCGAGACGCAGCAATGGCGGGCCGTCATCCCGCCACTGGGGTACCAGTTTGACCCAATCCTTCCGCGTTGTCACCACCACGTCGGCATTTCCATGCGCGGCCGTGCGGCGGATCCGCTCGACCTGGGCGTCGCCATAGTGCTGATGATCGGCGAAGACGAGCGACTGGCAGTCGCCGGCAAGCGGTCGCACCAGCTCGACGAATGTGGCCGGGTTGCCCAGTCCGCACACCGCCAGCACGCGGCGGCCGCCCAGCGTGGCGATGTCGACCGGCTGGCCGCGCAGGTCGATCAGCACGTCGGGCTCGACCCCGACGGCGACGATGGGCTTGTCGCTGGCCAGGCGGGCAAGCTTGGCGCGAATCCGGTCGCACATGCGGGGCGCGACCTGGTTGGCGCGCGTGATGATGAACAGGTCGGCGCGGCGCAGGTTGCGCAGCGGCTCGCGCAGCCGGCCGGCCGGCAGCACGGTCCCGCCGCCCCACGGTCGCAGCGCGTCGATCAGGACGATGTCGAGGTCGCGGGCCAGTCGGCGGTGCTGAAAGCCGTCGTCCATCACGAGGCAATCGGCACCGTGCTCGTGAACGGCCGCGGTGGCGCCGCTGACGCGGTCGGCGTTGACGACGATGGGAATGTTGCCGAGCGCGTCGCGAAACTCCAGCACTTCGTCGGCCTCTTCACCCGGGCGGGCCTTGTAGCCGCGGGTAAGGATGGCGGGGCGGCGGTTCCGGTCGCGCAGCCGGCGCACGATTTCGATCACCATGGGCGTCTTGCCGGTGCCGCCGACAGTGATGTTGCCGACGCTGATGACCGGAACGTCCGCGCGCTGGCGGGCCGCGGGGACGATGTCGAAGTAGCGGTTGCGGACGCGGACCAGGCCCCCGTACACCGCCGACAGCGGTCGCAACCAGCGCCGCAGGGACGGCCCGGATGCGACACGGCGACTCACGGTTTTTCCGGACGGCGTGGCGGGCATGGCGGGTCGTGGCTAGCTCTGCGGCAGATAGCCCATCTCCTGCTGCCAGCGGATGGCACGCGGCACGCCGGCGGTCAGCGGGGTCGTCGGCTGATACCCGAGCAGTTCGCGCGCCTTGCGGATGTCGGCGACGTAGCGCGTCACTTCGCCGGGGCGCGAGGGCTCGTACCGCGCGTTGGGCTCCTTGCGCAGGGTCAGGGCAATCAGATTCACCAGATCCATCAGCGTCGACCCCTGGCCGTACGCGAGGTTGACGGTTTCACGTCTGACCTTGCCGGTAACAAGGGCGTCGATGCCCTGGATGATGCCGGTGGCGCAGTCGTCGACCCAGGTGAAGTCCAGCACCTTGTCCGGGCCGAACACCACGATCGGCTCGCCCTGGACGATGCGATGGATGAACAGCGGGATCACGCGCTCCAGCCGGTCAATATCGCAGTCGTAGCGGCCATACACGTTGCTGAAGCGGAAGATCAGGCACGGCAGGTCATAGCACTTCACGTAAGAGTAGATGAAGGCTTCGCCGGCGATCTTCGATGCACTGTAGGGGCTCTCGGCGATGACGAAGTCGGCCTGGTTCTCCTCGGTCACGTGGCGGTGAATGTCGCCATACACCTCGCGCGAGCTGCCGAAGATCATCGGCGTGTTCGTCACCCGGGCGAATTCCAACGCCCGGAAGAGCGTGTTGACGTTCTCCAGCGCGCGGTCAGGGTGCTCGACCAGCTCGAAGACCTTGGCATGGGCCGCGAGGTGCACCACGCAGTCGAACTTGCCGTCCACCGGCAGCTCACCGGGGGCCGCGTCACGCAGGTCGGCAATCACGGTCGGCAGCTGGTCGGTCCAGGTGTTGGGGCGCCAGTCGATGCCCACCACCTCATCGCCGCGCTCCAGCAGCTTAAGCCCGACGTTGGTGCCGATCTGACCGCTCGATCCGGTGATCAATACGCGCATGGTGGCTCCCGCATGGTCATGGACGCTTGTCGGCGATCTTTGTACCGTCAGCGGCCATGAATCGTCAAACCGGCCCCATGGACCATTTCGTGCTCGCTTTGCTGCGTGGCCCGGCGGCGCGGGTGCTGCTCGTGCAGACGGGGCCGGCGAGCGACGACACATGGACGCTGCCCGGCGCGCCGGTGCCGGCGACCAGCAATCCGGAAGCGACGCTGCAGCGACACTGCGCGGTGGCGTTGGGGGTCGCATTGCCGACCTGCTGGCCGCAAGCGCCGTTGCAGCACAGCGCGGCCGGCCGTGTGGTCCGCTACGACTGGTTCGTCTGTCCGGTCGCGACGGACCAGGTGTTGCCGCTGGGCTATCACGCCGTCGAGTGGGTGGCGCCGGCAGCGTGGCGGGACTTCGCCGTCGAGCCCGCCGTCCGGCTGATCCTGGCACGTCTCGCGCCCTGATCGGCAGGGATTGCCGCCACGTGATCGGGGCTGCCGGCGGCGGGGCCTTCAGCCGGGATGATCAGCCGGTGATCGGACCATTATCAGACGTTCGGCTGGTGGCCTGCCGCCTGCGTCCCCGGGCTGGACCCCCGCTTGCGGGCCAACCGATAGTCATGGGCGTCGCGCCGCGGTTGGCGTGGGGTAACGCCCGCCGCGGCGGCCATCTGAGCAGGGATGTGACTTTGAACGACACGCGCCCATTACCGCTGCGAGCGGACCGCCGCACGATCGACAAGCTGCTGGAGCGGCTCGACCAGGACGCCGTCGACGCGCCCGGCATCGATCGCCGCTCCAGCGAGCGTTTCGGCTATCGCGTGGCGGATCTGACGATCGAACTGCCGCGCGGCGAGACGACGGCGCACCACTGCACCGTGCCGCGGAATCTGAGCGGGGGCGGGGTGGGGCTGTTGGTGGGGCAGTTCGTGTACCCGGATACGGCGTGCCGGGTGCTGCTGCGCGGGTCGCACGGCTTCGAGCAGGTGGTGCGCGGCTGGATCGCCCGCTGCCGCTATCTCGTCGGATCGGGATCGGTATACGAGGCGGGCGTGGAGTTCGAGCGGCCGATCGACGTGGAGCTGTTTGCGGAGGGGGCGCAGCACGTGTCGCTGCTGCTGGTCAACGAATCGCCCAAGATGCAGCACCTGATCGCGAGTCTCATCGACGAGCTCAACGTCGACCTCACGTGTGCCCTCGGCGGTGACGATGCGATCGAGACCACGCTGGAGGCCGACTTCGACCTGATCCTCATCGACCTGGACAGCGAAGTGTACGACCCGTTCGCGCTGACCTCGTCGCTGCGCAGCAACGGCTACCTCGGGCCGATCGTGGGGCTCGCGGTGCAGAGCGGGGCCGATCTGCAGCTGCGCTGTGCGGAGGTCGGCTGCACGGGCTACCTGACCAAGCCCCTCACGCGCCGCGCGCTGGAGGAGCTGTTCGCGTCACTGCGCCACGAGCCGCTGATCAGCTCGCTCGCGAATGACGATCGCCTGGCGCCGCTGATCAACGAATTCGTCGCAGCGCTGCCCGACAAGGCGCGCGAGATGGCCGCGGCGTACGAGGCGGACGACCTGGATACGGTGCATCGCGTCGCGCGCTCGCTGCGGGCGGACGCCGGCTCGTATGGGTTCGAGCGAATCACCGAAGACGCCGGCCACGTGCAGGCCCTGGCGGGCATGGGCGCGGCACGCGAACGCCTCCGACCCGCGTTGTATGACCTGATTCACCTGTGCCTGCTCGCTCGGCCTGCACGGATCGAGGCGGACATCATGGCGACGCCGCGCCGGCGCGGCGGGCACCACACCGCCTGATCGTGCCGCCCGCGCTCAGTCCCCGCAAGTCGTGTTTTGCAGCGTCACGAACGGGTCGACGTCGCGCCAGTTGACGGTGCCGTCGGCGTTGACATCGTTGTTGGCGAACGGGCACGGCGGGGCCGCCGGGGCGAACAGGGCCGTCCAGCCGCTGACGTTGTCGTTCTGGGCCGCGACGAAGTAGTCGATATCGCGCCAGTTGATCACCTCGTCGCAATTACTGTCGCCGCGGCAGACATTCAATCGGGTCGTGGTCACTTCCGCGTAGACGCGCGTCCCGCCGTCGTTGCCCGAGCGCGCGCTGATCAACGCCGTATCTTCTCCGAGCGTGCCCTCCGCCGGGACGCTGATCTCAATCGTGATGAGGCTACTGGCCCCGACGTCGAGCACCGCCGTCTGCGTCGGCGTGAGGGTGACATCCCAGGTGTTGTCTTCGGCGAAGAGCGCGTAGCTGTCAGGCAGCGGGCCTTCGTTGGTCACCGTCAGCTCGATCGCGGCGCTCGTGCCGCCGGCCGCTGCCAGTTCCGATGAACCCGGCAGCAGCGAGAAGCCGGGCGCGGCCTGGGTCTGCACGCCGGCGAGCTGGTCCCGCTCCGGCCCCCACACCTGCCGCCAGACGCTCTGGTCGTCCTTGAGGTACAGGTTGAAGAACTGCGTCAGGAGTTGGCGCGTCAGCGCGAGCTGGGCCGCACGCGAGATGCCGCCCGAATCACAACCAAAAAACCAGCCGTCAACGAAGCCGCAGTGAAAGCCGCCGACGATGACCGGCAATTGCAGCGGCGGGTTGCCGTTGTCGTACATGAGCTGCCCGTGCGACTCGACCGGGACGAGCCCGTCCTGATCGCCGGCGATCAGGCACACGGGCACCGTGATGTTCGGCATGGCGTCGATCGCGGACGGATTGGTGTCCGCCGCGGCCATGTTGGCCAGCACCTTCACGCGGGGATCCTGCGCGGTAGCGAGGATGCTCGCGCCACCGCCCATGGAATGGCCGGACATGCCGAAACGGTCCACGGCCACCTGCTGGTAGAGCGCGGCGCCCGGGTCATCGTGCTGCGTTTCGAGCCAGGTCAGGCAGGCACGCATGTCGACGGCGTACTGCGAATGGCTGGGAAACAGCCCGCCCTGCGACCGCGTCGCGATCACCAGGTAGCCATGCGAGGCAAGGTGCTCCAGGGTGGAGTCATACTGCTCGACCGACTGGAAGAACCCGTGGCCGAACGATATCCCCGGGTACGGGGCGCCGCTGCCGTCGTAGGGCGCACCGTCGCCGCCGGATGTCGCGGGGTAGAAGAGCTTGGCCGTGAAACTGCCGCCGCCCGGCCGGGGCACGCTGACTTCGGTCCAGCCGGCGGCGTAGGGGCCCGGTTGCGACAGGTCGGCACAGGCGGCATTGGCCAGGCCGACGACGAGCGCGATCGTGACGATCCGAGCAGCGGTCGTGTACTGCAGTAACACGCGGTCGAGCATGTCATGTCCTCCCTTCCCTGCCAACATACGCGTTTACGGCCCACTGCTGCAATTATAGCTACCCGGGCACGACACCGCCCATCTGCTCGTTGCCCAGCGTATAGAGCAGGCGGACGGCGGGGTCCTCGTGCATATGCGACGCCACCACCCGTCCGGAGAACAGCACGTGGTCGCCGGTGGTCAGCTCACCCACGAGCTCGCACTCGAAGTTGGCCACGGCGTCGGCCAGCAGCACCCCGTCAATGCTGGTCGCGGGCTGGGTTTTCGTGCCACATTCGGCGAGCTTGTCCAGGTCGCGGCCCGACTTGGTGCCATGAAACACCGCGTCGTCGACCATGGTGGTGGCGGGGAAGCTGAGCACGAAGCTCTGTGCGTGGCGGATGGCGTCGAGCGAGTAGCGCGTCAGGCCGATCGAGATCGCGAGCATCGGCGGGTCGTGGGAGGTGCGCATGGCCCAGCCGAGCGTGATCGGGTTGTACTTGCCCTGCGGGTCCTTGGCGATGGCGATGGCAATCGGCTCGGGGTATTTGCGGGCGATGGCGTCTTCGTAGCTGGCGATGATCTGCATGGTCCTGTCCTTTCTCGGTCCCTGACCGCGCTCGCTTCCCGGACCTTAGCCGGAAAGCGGCGCGGGGCCAACCGGCCATCGGCGCAACGGATGATGTGCCTGGGCGTAGCGCGTCATGGCGCGATGATTTCGCGGACCAGAGCCGGCACAGGGCGTGCTCGCGGCGCTCCGCGCCACAGCGCAATCTTAACACTGCGCCGGGTGATCACTGTAGGCCGGCAGGCCGATGAATACGCAGTAGATCGGTCTTTCTGATGGTGGCCGGGGCCATTGCGCGCGGGGGCGGCGCGCCGATCGAGGACCAGGTGCAACGAAGGGCTTGCAAGCGTGAACTGCCGATCGGTGGCTACACGGCCACCCTGGCCATCGTATGGACAGCGCTGATCGCGGCTTCGCTGGCCTGGACACTGCACCAGGCTGCGGGACGCGTGATCGACGACGGTCGCACCTGGGCCCGCGCCGCGTTCCAGACCGACCAGGCCTATCGCGCCTGGAACCTGTCCAACCGCGGTGTGTACGTCGCCGTCTCGCCCCACCAGCAGCCGCATCCCGCCCTGGCGCACCTGCCCGACCGCGATGTCGCCTCACCGACCGGCGATCGGCTCACGCTCGTCGGGCCGGCCTGCATGACCCGCAGCGTGAACGAGTTCGTTCAGGGGGGCCACGGTGTGCGCAAGCGCATCGTGGCGCCGCAGCATGGCGCCTGTAACGGCGAACCTGAAGCGTGGGAGCAGGAGGCATTGCGCTCCTTCGCCGCCGGGGCCGCCGAGTACTCCGGCGTGCACGGGCTGGACGAGGCTGACTACCTGTGGCTCAGCCGTCCGCTGGTGGTCCAGGAGAACTGCCTGCGCTGTCACGACCCCGCGACGACGCCGCTCGGTACGGTCAAGGGTGCGATCAGCGTCGGTGTCCCGCTGGCGCCGCTGCGCGCCGACGCGTACCGCGACTACGTCGCGCTGGCCGTCGCTCATGGCGTTCTGTGGCTGACGGGGCTGGCCGGCGTCGCGCTGGGTGGGGCGAGCCTGCGCCGGCGCGTCCGCGAGCAGCGGGCGGCTGAAGAATCCCGCCGCCAGAGCGATCGGCGTTTCCGCGCGCTGTTCGAGCGCATGCTCAACGGGGTCGCGCACCACGAGGTGATCCGCAACGCCGATGGTGCGCCGTGTGACTACCGCTTCGTCGAGGTCAACCCGGCGTTCGAGGAGATGACCGGGTTGCGGGCGGCGGAGGTGATCGGTCGCCGCATCTCCGAGGTTCTCCCGGAAACGGCGCCGGGTTGTGTCGAGACGGCGCGGCAGGTGCTGGCCACCGGCGGTTCGCTGCGGTTCAGTGCGCACTATCCCGAGCTGGTGAAGGACTTCGAGGCGGTGGTCTTCGCGACCGGCGCCGACCAGTTCGTGACCGTTCTCAGCGATGTCACCGAGCAGAAGCGTGCCGAGCGGCAGTTGTGGCAGATGGCCAAGGTCTTCAAGGATGCGGCCGATCCGATCATCATCGCGGACCTCGACGGCAATGTGATTGACCTGAACTCCGAAGCGGAACGCGCCTACGACTGGTCGTTGATCGAGGTGCGTGGTGCGTCGCTTCGCACGTTTGCCCCGCCCGAACGGCAGGAGGAGACGCAGGACCTGCTCGAGCGTTGTCTGGGCGGCGAATCCGTGCGCGACGTCTCGACCGTGCGTCGTACCAAGGGCGGCGGCGACGTGCCCGTGCTGCTGAGCCTGTCGCTGCTGAGCGACGCCGAAGGGGCCCCGATCGCCATCGCCAGCATCGCCAAGGACCTGACCGCGTTGCGCAAGGCCGAGCAGGCGCTGGCCGAGAGCGAGGAGCTGTTCCGCAGCATCAGTACCACGGCCCAGGACGCGATCATCCTTCTCGATCCGGACGGGCGGATCGCTTTCTGGAACCCCGCCGCCGAGCAGACGTTCGGCTACGCGCAGGAGGAAGCGCTGGGGCGCGATCTGCACGACCTGCTGGCGCCATCGCGCTACCACGACGCATTTCGCCGTGCTTGGGGGCACTACTGCGAGTCCGGCCAGGGGACGGCGATCGGGCGCACGGTCGAGCTGACCGCGTTGCGGCGCGGCGGCGAGGAATTCCCGATCGAGCTGTCGCTGTCGGCGGTACGCCTGACGCAGGGCTGGTACGCGGTCGGCATCCTGCGCGACATCGCCCGGCGCAAAGAGGCCGAGGCGGAACTGCGCGCGAGCGAGGAGCGCTATCGCGCCCTGGCCGAGAACGCGACCGACATGATCTCACAGCACGACTCGGACGGGGTGTTTACGTACGTGTCGCCCGTCTGTCGCAAGCTGCTGGGCTACGAGCCCGAGGATCTGCTGGGCCGGAACCAGTTCGACCTGATCCACCCGGAAGACCGCGAGACCGTCCGGATGAGCGTCGCCGGCCAGGACGCGGAGCCGCATGTGCCGGCGTTCCGCGTGCAGACCAAGAGCGGCGCGTACATCTGGCTGGAGGCCAGCACGCGCACGCTGTACGACGGCCAGACCGCGGTCGGCACGATCTGCGTGTCCCGCGACGTGACCGACCGCAAGCAGCTCCAGGATGCGCAACGGTACTACCTCCAGTTCCTCGAGACGCTGCTCAACACGATTCCGGCGGCGATCTTCTACAAGGACATCGAAGGGCGCTATCTCGGCTGTAACGATACCTGGACACGGTGGTTGGGGCGGTCGCGGCAGGAGCTGCTCGGTCACACGGTCCACGAGTTGTTTGATCAGGAACTGGCCGACAAGTACACCGCCAAGGACCAGGAACTCCTGCGCAATCCCGGCAAGCAGGTCTACGAAGGCGAAATGGAGGACGCCGACGGCAACCGCCGCCAGGTGGTCTTCAGCAAGGCGACTTACAACGACGAGGGAGGCAACGTCGCCGGCATCGTCGGCGTGATCACCGACATCACCGCCCACATGCAGGCGCTGCAGGCGCTCGAAATGACGCAGTTCACCATCGAGCACGCCGCGGACGCCGTGTACTGGGTGGACCGGGACAGTCGCTTCATGGCGGTCAACGAGGCGGCCAGCGCGTCGCTGGGCTACACGCGGGAAGAGCTCCTGAACATGTCCGTGCCCGACGTCGACCCGGACCAGACGCCGGACACCTGGCCGCAGACCTGGGCGTACTTGCGCGAGATCCGCTCGGCCACCATCGAAGTCCGTCACCGCAGCCGCGACGGCCGCATCTTCCCCGTCGAGATTGCCTGCAAGTACATGGAGTTCGGCGGCACCGCCTACGTCGTCGGCTTTGCGCGCGACATCAGCGAACGCAAGCTGGCCGAGACGGCCCTGGCGCAGCGGCGTCGGTATGAGCACGCGGTCTCTGCCTGCTCGAAGATCCTGCTGACCGATCGAGACGTGCCGGAGGCCATGGGGGAGGCGTTGCAAGAACTGCTGCTGGCCTGCGACGTGTGTCGGGCGTACGTGTTCGAGAATGTCGCGACCGACGACGCGGGCCTCTGCATGCGTCAGATCTACGAGCGCTGCGCCCCGGGCGTGTCGCCGCAGATCGACAACCCCGCGCTGCAGCGCCTGCCTTACGGCGATGACTTCGCGCGCTGGGTGCAGGAGCTCGAGGCGGGCCGGCCGATCAACGGGCCGGTGTGCGAGTTCCCGGCGCCCGAACGCCGTGTATTGGCGCCGCAGCAGATCGTGTCCCTGCTGGTCTTGCCGATCTGGGTCGAGCAACAGTGGTTCGGCTTCATCGGGTTTGATGACACGAAGCGGGAGCGCACCTGGGACGAGGAGGACGTGCGGCTGTTGCAGTCGGCCGCGGAGATGATCGGGGCCAGCATCGAGCGGCAGCGGTCGGACAACCGGTTGCGCGAGAGCAACGTGCGCATCGAAGAAGCCCTCGGGCGCGAGCTGAACGCGTCGATGCAGCTCGAGGTCGCGCTCAAGTCGGTCGAGACCGTGAATCTCGAGCTGCAGGAGCAGGCGCTCGAGCTCCAGGCGCGGCAACAGGAGCTCGAGGTCGTCAACCGCGAACTGGGCGCCGCCCGCGACATCGCCGAGCAGGCGCGCCAGGAAACCGAGGAGAGCAACATGCGCCTGGAGCAGGCCATCGAGCGGGCCAACCGGCTCGCGGTGGCCGCCGAGGCGGCGAACATGTCCAAGAGCGAGTTTCTGGCCAACATGAGCCACGAGATCCGCACGCCGATGACGGCGATCACGGGTTTCGCCGAGCTGCTGCGCGATGAGGTGCTGTGCTGCCCGGTGTGCCACGAGCACGCCGAGTGCGAAATGCGCCAGCGAAACCAGCATTACGTCGAGACCGTCCTCGCCAACGGCCGCCACCTGCTGGAGATCATCAACGACATCCTCGATCTGTCGAAGATCGAGGCGGGACAGCTCGAAGTGGAGGCAATCCCCTTCTCGTTGCGCGAGCTGATTGACGACACCTACCGGCTCATCGGTCCGCGCGCCGCCGCCAAGGGCCTGCCGCTGCGAATCGAGTATGCCGGCGCACTTCCTGAGACGATCCGGTCAGACCCCACGCGTCTGCGGCAAGTCCTGATCAACCTGCTCGGCAACTCGATCAAGTTCACCGAGCAGGGCGAGGTGCGCCTGATCACCCGCCTGATCAATGCCGCCCCGGAAGATGCCGAGCGCGAGCTCGATGACGGTTCCGCGGACGCCGCCACCCGCTCCCTGATCCAGTTCGAGGTGCGCGACACCGGCATCGGCATGACCGAGACGCAACGCCGCCGCCTGTTCCAGCCGTTTACGCAGGCCGACAGCTCGACCACGCGCCGCTTCGGCGGGACGGGGCTCGGCCTGAGCATCAGCAAGCGGCTGGTCGAGCGCCTGGGCGGCGCGGTCGAAGTCGAGAGCGAGCCCGACCGGGGCAGTGTCTTCCGCGTGACGATCAACCCGGGGCCGCTGGCAGATACCCCGCTGGTGCAGTTCGACGCGCACGACCCGGTCACTGCCACGTCCGAGACACCACCCGCGGACGCGCTGGCGGACGACAAGCCGCTCGCCCAGTGTCGCCTGCTGCTCGCCGAGGATGGTCCGGACAACCAGCGCCTGATCGCGGCCATTCTGCGCAAGGCGGGCGCCGAAGTTGCCATCGCGGACAATGGCCGGACCGCCGTGAACGAGGCGATCGGTGCCATGGCCGAGGGGCGCCCGTTCGACGTCATCCTCATGGACGTGCAGATGCCGATTCTCGACGGCTACAAGGCCACGCGGCGTTTGCGCCGCCGCGGCTACCAGCGGCCGATCATTGCCCTGACCGCCCACGCCATGGACACCAACCGGGACCGGTGCATCAGCGCGGGCTGCGACGACTTCGCCACCAAACCGATCAATCGCAAGGAACTGATCCGGCAGATCCGCGAGGCGGTCGCGCGCTCGCGCAGCCAGGCGGCCCCGGCGCCGGAGTAGCAGGCGTCAGGCTTCCAGCGACACCCCCAGCTGGCTGGCCGCGGCGTCTGCGGTGTGATCGATGAGCACCGCGATCGTCATCGGGCCGACGCCGCCGGGCACGGGCGTGATCAGCGAGCAGGGCTCATGGGCGCCCGCGAAATCGACGTCGCCGATGTTGCCCGGGTTGTAGCCCGCATCGATCACGACGGCCCCGGTCTGAATCCAGCCACCCTGCACGAAGTGCGGCCGCCCGACCGCGGCGATGACGATGTCGGCGTTGCGCACGATGCTCGGCAGTGAGCGGGTGCGCGAGTGGCACAGCGTGACGGTCGCGTGGGCGTTGATCAGCATCGACGCCAGCGGGCGGCCCAGGATCGGGCTGCGGCCAATCACGACCGCGTGCGATCCGTCGATCTGCACGTTGTACGCGTTGAGCAGGTGCATGATGCCTGCGGGGGTGCAGGGCACGAACGCCGGCAGGCCGAGGATCACGCGCCCGAGCGTGGCGGAGGTCACGCCATCGACGTCCTTGGCGACGGGGATGGTCTCGAAGGCGGTACGCTTGTCGATCGGCTGCGGGACGGGATGCTGCACCAGGATGCCGTGGATGGTGTCATCCTGACCCAGGCGATCGATTTCCGCGACCAGCTCGGCCGTCGTTGTGCCGTTCGGCAGCTCGACACGGACCGAACGCATGCCGACCTGTTCGCAGCGCCGCCGCTTCATTCGCACGTACGTATGCGACGCGGGATCGTCGCCGACAATCACCGTCGCCAGGGTGGGGGGCTGGCCGGTGACGGCATGGATCTGGGTGACCTTGCGTTTGGCGGTTTCGAGCAGCGGGCCGGCCAGCGCCCGGCCGTCCATGAGCTTGGCTTTGTTCACGGTGGGCATGCCCAGAGCTTAGCGAAGCCGGCGCCGCGGGTCGAGTCGGCGCACACGGCAATCGCCGCCCCCGCCACGGCCGGCGCGTCACAAGGACAGGTGGATCGCGGTACCGACGGCGGTCGGGTTGGCGTGGCGTACGGTGAACACGTCGGAGAAGACGCGGGCGTGCTGCTCGAAGCGGATGTGAACCTGTTCACCGGGGTGCAGCAGCACTGCCAGTGGCGCGAAGACCTGCATCCCGCCGTAACTGATGTCGACGCACTCGACCGGCAGGGCCACCTGGCGTGCCACCATCACGCCCGGCCGCCGCTGCCCGTCGTAACGGTGGTAGTGACGCCGCTCATCGGTGGCCTGCATCGGCTGTATCGGCGCCTGCGCTTCCGGCCAGACCAGCTCCCGAATCGGGCGGACACGCGCGGGCTCGCGATTCGCGGGCATGAGACAACTTCCTCGGCTGCTGGCGCCGCCGGCACAACACCCGGCTAGCAGCGCAGATGGATTGCGGTGCCGGTCGGCATGCGCCTGGTCGCGACGACGGTGAAGTCGTCCTCGTAGACATTGGGGCCGTGGTCGATGTGCACCCGCACCCGGTCGCCGCCGTTGAGGTCGATCTGCGCCGGCGTCACGACCTGCGCGCCGCCCATGCTGACATCGACACATGCGATCGGCAGCGTCGCGTCCGACGTGGCGGTCGTCAGTTCGCCCAGCAGACAGCGGGAATACCGCGGATGCTGGCGGCGGTCGGGGGTGTGCAGCGCGGGCAGCGGCCGTTCGACATCGGGACGAATCATGTCGCGAATGTGGTACACGCGGGCAGGCGTCGTCGTCTCGGGCATTGTGTTCCTCCAGATCAGGCCAGTGCACCGGGGGCCTAACGAAAGCTATCGGCAGTGCGGCCGTGCCGGGATTACCCGATTGATCGACGCCCGCGCGGCGAGCGTGTATCTGGATTGAAACGTTGCGCTCGCCGTAGGCGGGGCGGGCGGCTATGATGAGAACGGTCGAAGGTTCGGGCGACCAGGACGGTCGCCGTCCTATAAAACGCCACTTCTTTGCTAAGGGAGGTGCAATGATGCGCTACGATGTGATTGGGCGTCCGAAGCCGACCCGCACGCGTCCCACCGTGGCCTTTTTGCTGGCGGGCACACTGCTGTTTTCTTGGGGCTGCACGAACAACGAACGTGCCGCCGAGATGGAGATGGCTGCCGCGGAGCGGTCGGAGCTTGCCGGGCAGCAGGCGGTGAATTTCACCCTGCCCAATCAGGATGGGGATCTGGTGACGCTGGCACAGCACCGCGGCCAGTGGGTGGTGCTGTACTTCTACCCCAAGGACGGGACGCCGGGCTGCACCTGCCAGGCCAAGGAGTTCACCCGGAGCCACAGCCAGTTCGAGAATCTGTCGGCGAAGGTCTTCGGCATCAGCCCCGACACGGTCGCCAGCCACCGCCAGGTCACCGAGGAATTCGACCTCAAGGTGAGCCTGTTGGCCGATCCGCAGAAGAAGGTCATGAAGACCTACGGTGCCTGGGTCGAGACGCCTTTTGGCGGGCGCGTCGTGCGGAGCACGGTGCTGATCAGCCCGCAGGGAAAGATCGTGTATCACTGGCCGGAGGTGATCCCGGAAGGGCACGCGGCGC
The DNA here is from genome assembly GCA_964448675.1 of uncultured Planctomycetales bacterium. Taxonomy (GTDB): domain Bacteria; phylum Planctomycetota; class Phycisphaerae; order UBA1845; family Fen-1342; genus CAYUZU01. The sequence goes on along the minus strand of CAYUZU010000021.1, from coordinate 46,234 downwards.
GCGTGCAGAACAAGCTCGCGTCGCTGCAGGCGGGCGCTTCGTAGCGGCTTGCGAGCTGGAAACAGCGCATCGGGAATGAGGTACGGTCGCGCCGCGGCGCGAATGGACGCACCTGTTTGCGGTGCTGCACCAACTCGAACCGCGTCGGGCGGCCGGTGGGTTTGTGTGGCTTGCCCGGGAGCGTTCGCCGTTGACCGAGCAGGTCGCGGTCATTCCGGTCGGCTTGCTCTGACGGGGGACAGGCTCACGGCAAGTACGCTCCACAAGACCGCAGGTGGGCCCGCAATCCGTCGGCGTTCACCGCCCGGGTATCCCCGCCGTGGTCGCGGGCGGCCATGGCGGCCGCGGCGCCGGCGGCTTGGCCCATGACCAGGCAGTTGGGCATGGTGCGGACGGAGCCCTGCACGGGGCGGTCGGTGCTGATGCAGCGGCCGGCGACGAGGATGTTGGCCAGGCCCCGCGGCGTGAGGCAGCGATAGGGGACGCCGTGGGATTCACCCGGGCCGTACTGGTGGATCTTCTCGCTCCAGTCCACTTCGCGGCCGAGGTTCTTCTCCCATTCCTGCCGCGAGAGATGGATGTCGATGTAGTAGGCGTTGCGCGCAATCTCATCCGGGAACGAGCGGCGCGCGAGGTAGTCGTCGAGCGTCAGGACGTAATCGCCGACGATGCGGCGTGTTTCCCGGACGCCGATCTGGATCCCGGTACTGACCAGCTGGGCATTCTCGCAGCCGGGCAGGTACTTGCGGATGAACGCGGCGAGCTGCTGCACGAGCTCCCGCCCCGCCGCGTGGGCGGCCGAGAGGGCGGCGGCGTCCGTTGCGTCAATATCAAACACGTGGCTGAAGTTCAGCCCGATCGTCGCCGGTGACTGGTAGGCGACGTTGGCGGCGTCTTCGAGGATGTCGAGGTCGCCGGCCGCCTTGGCCGCGGCAATCGCAGGTTTCAGCAGCAGGTTCTTGGCATCGTCGGCCCAGAGCCACGGCTGCAGGCGATCGTTGTCGACCCCGCCCAGCACGAAGCACATCGTGCAGGGCTGCATCTCGTGTGTGTCGTCAGCCCCTTGCTCGTACGTGGCGCCGGCGGCCGCGGCAACATCGCCATCGCCGGTGCAGTCGATGGCAACCCGCGGGCGAACGCGCTGCAAGCCGCTCTTGTTGTGTAAGATCACGTCGGTCACGCGGCCGTCGGCATCGCGGAGCCCGTCAACGAAGTGCGTGAGGAACAGCACGTCCGTGCCGGCCGCGGCGAGTTTCCGGTCATAGACGAGCTTGAGGCGCTCGGGGTCGATCGGCACCCAGTCGAGGTGGTCCGGCGGCAGGTGCGGCATGCCGCGTTTCATCTCTTCGAGGATTTCGAAGGCGATGCCGCCGCTGATCGGCTGCTGGCGGTCGGTAAAGGGACAGAACGCGGGGACCAGCCCGGCGGTCCCCATGCCGCCGAGACACGCGAACTGCTCGACCAGCAACGTGCGGGCGCCGTCACGCGCTGCCTGCAAGGCGGCGGCGCAACCCGCTGGGCCACCGCCGACGACGAGCACGTCGGGCCTGGCCGTCACGGGCAGGTCGGCAAAAGCGGTGCGGAGGGCGGCTGGAAGGGCGTTGTCGTACTGAAACGGCATGCTGACCTCGTATCCTCGCGGCGTCATCGGCGACGCCCTATTATACGGGCTCGACCCGCTACCGCGATCGCGAGCACCGCGGCTACGCCGGCTGCGGCAACCGAAAGGCGAACATGAAGCAGCAGCGCATCGACGAACTACGCGGACTCTATCGCCAGGCCCTGTTGGACGACGTTGTCCCGTTCTGGCAGCGGCACGGCGTGGACCACGAGCAGGGGGGCTTTTTCACTTACCTGGAGCGGGACGGGTCGCTGTACGGCACGGACAAGCCGGTCTGGCTGCAGGGGCGGGCGACCTGGCTGTTCGCTACGTTGCATGCCCGCGTAGAGCCGCGTGACGAGTGGCTGGCACTGGCGCGGCACGGTCACGCGTTCCTCACGGCGCACTGTTTCGACGCCCGCGGCAAGATGTACTTCCTGGTGGATCGCGGGGGGCGGCCGCTACGGATGCGGCGCTACGTGTTCAGCGAGGTGTTTGGCATTCTGGCGCTGGCCGCGCTGGCACAGGCGACGGGCGAAGACCACTATCGCAGTCGGGCCCACGAGCTCTTCAATGCGTTCCATACCTACATCACCACGCCCAACGGGATCGAGCCGAAGACCGCCCCGCAGACGCGGCCGATGAAGGGTCTGGCGCCGCTGATGTGCCTGGTGAGCGTGGCGGACGCGCTGGCGGCGCTGGGGGGCGCGGCCGATGCCGGACGTCTTGAAGGCGTGATCGACGACTGCATCGCGGAGATTTTCCGCGATTTCGTGAAGCTGGACGATGAGTGCGTGCTGGAGACCGTGGCGCCCGACGGCGGCCGGATCGACGCGCCGGATGGACGAGTGATGAGCCCGGGCCACGCGATCGAGACGGCGTGGTTCCTGATGGAAGTCGGACGGCGGCGGGGTGACCGCGATCTGGTTGAGCGGAGCACGCGGGTGCTTGACGTCTCTTTCGAACGTGGCTGGGACAGGGATTGCGGCGGGCTGCTGTACTTCGTTGACGTGGACGGCAAGCCATCAGCGTATCTCGAGCACGACATGAAACTGTGGTGGCCACACTGCGAGGCGCTGTACGCCGCGCTGCTGGCGCATCACCTGACGGGCGATGCCCGCTATGCCGACATGTACGAGCAGGTCCACGCGTACGCGTTCGAGCGTTTCCCTGATGCGGAGCACGGGGAATGGTTCGGGTATCTGCGGCGGGATGGGACGCGATCGCTGACGTGCAAGGGCGGCACGTGGAAGGGGGCATTCCATGTGCCTCGGGCACTGCTCTACTGCTGGGAATTACTGAAGGAAATGCGGGGGGCGGGATAGAGGGGGCGCGCCCCGACGACGAAAGGGACAGAGCCCGCTCTACGGTGTAGAACGGGCTCCGCCAGGTGCGATCACAGGGGACACAAGTTGCTGCGCGACAATGACCGTCGCAAGTGCCGCGGCACTTCTTCGCTTGGTCGGCGCCTCAGCACGCTGACCAGCCGCAACTCGGGCACTTGCGGCAGCCTTCCTGGCGCGCCAGGGCGCTGCCGCACTCGGGGCACATCACCTTGTAGAACGCCGCCGAGTCGTGGCCGTGCTTGACCTCGCTGATGACGGTCGTCAGGTCGGTCGATCGCCGCACGCGCGTCTCGGCGGCATGCGACGCGGTGGCGACCGCGGACGTGGGCTGTGCCGCCGTCGCCGCGGCGGGTTGGGGCGTCTCCAGTTCGGCGACTGCGACCGCCGCACTTCCACTCGCTGCGGCGTGCCCGTGGTCCTTGCCGTTGCCGTTCCCATTCCCGTTGTGGCGGGCGACGATGGCCTTGGGCGTCTGTGACCTGGCCGTGGCGTCCGTCGACCTGGTGGCGACCCGCGCGACATTCGTCTCGACGTGGCGCGTGACGGTGGTCACGGCCTCGCTGCGCGACCCACCGTTGCCGCCATTGTCGCCCGGCGGCGTCGCCGGGCGATCCACTGGCATGGTGGCCGGGTGGTGCGGCGGCGTGTTGGGGTTGTCGAGCTCGCTGAGGTTGATCTCGCCGAGCAGCAGGGCGCGCAGGCCGAAGCGTTCCTTGGCGCGCTGGTATTTCTTGAGGGCGCAGGCCAGGCCATCGCCGAGGGACATGATCCGCCCGCTGCGGGTCGGGATCTGCAGCGAGGTGCCGATGCCCTCGAGCTGCTTGACGACCTGGCGCAGGCTGCCGCCGGCGCGGAGCCAGAGCGACACCATGCGGCAGATGGCCTCCATGTCACCGTTGGCGACGTCGCCGCCCTTGCCGAGCTGGGCAAAGACCTCGAGCTCGCGGTCGGCACGGGGGTCGACGGTGATCTTCACGTGCATGTTGCCGAAGGGCGTCATCTGGCGGATGCGCAGGCCGCTGACAATCTCCGGCAGGTCCATCGGCTCGATGTACTGGCCGGGGGCGAGGTCGGCGGCACGCAGTGAGCGGGCCGGGGCCGTCTCGGCGGCGTTCGGCTTCGCCCCTTCGTCGCTGTGCTGCTTCGTGGCTGCGTCGCTTTCCTTCTTCTTCAGCGCCATGGGCTGCTCCTGGCGGCAGCCGTCGCGGTAGACGGTGACGCCCTTGCAGCGCGTCTGGAACGCCAGCCGGTAGATCTGGTCGACCTGCTCGGGCGTGGCGGCGTTGGCGAAGTTGATCGTCTTGCTGATCGAGGCGTCGCAGTGCTTCTGGAAAGCGGCCTGCATCTTCATGTGCCACTCGGGCTCGATATCGTGGGCGCAGACGAAAACGTCCCGCATGTCCGCTGGCAACTCTTCGATGTGCGCGATGGAGCCGGCTTCGGCGATCTGCTCCAGCAGCGCTTGTGACAGAACGCCGCGTTCCTTGGCGACGTTCCGGAATGTGCCATTGACCTCGATCATAGGCTTTTCGCCCTGCTTCTGGCCCTTGAGGACGTTGCGGAAGAAAGCGAGCGAGAACATCGGCTCGATTCCGCCGGAGCAGTTCGCGATGATGCTGATCGTGCCAGTCGGCGCGACGGTGGTGACGGCTGCGTTGCGCATGAGGCGGTTGTGCTTCGTATGCCAGACGCTGCCGTGCCAGTTGAGGAACGGGCCGCGCTCGCGGGCGAGCTGCTGGCTGTAGTTGTGCGCCTCGTCATTGATGAATTTCATGAAGCGCTCGCCCCAGGCCACGCCCTGCTCGCTGTTATAGCGTACGCCCAGGCGATACAGCGCGTCGGCAAAGCCCATCACGCCCAGCCCGATCTTGCGGTTTTCGCGGCAGATGCGCTCGATTTCCGGCAGGGGGTAGTTGTTGGCGTCGATGACGTTGTCGAGGAAGCGCGTCGCGTCGTGGACGGTTTCCCGGAGGGCGTCCCAGTCCACCGCCGCCTCGGGCGTGCAGGGGTTCTTGATGAACTGCCCGAGGTTGACGCTGCCCAGGTTGCACGCCTCGTACGGCAGCAGGGGCTGCTCGCCGCAGGGATTGGTGGCCTCGATGCGGCCGAGCTGCGGCGTGGGGTTCTGCTCATTGATGCGGTCGATGAACACGACGCCGGGCTCGCCGGTCTGCCAGGCGTTCTGGACGATGATCTGCCAGATGTCGCGCTTGGTGTAGACCTTGCCGCGGAGTTCCTCGGGGAGCTCGCCGGTGAGCTTGGGCGTGCGGTAGTAGCGCTCACGCTTGGTGGGATCGACCGGTTCGACACAGTCGATCTCGACCAGGTCACGGATGTTGTACTTCCAGATGTCGGTGCTCTTGGGGATCACCGCGGCCCGGCCGGTGCGCGGGTTGCGCACGACGTGCGGCGAGTCGGTGTCCGCGAGGTACTCCTCCATCCAGGTGTCGGTGACCTTCACCGAGATGTTGTAGTTGTTGAACTGCTTGAGGTCCTGCTTGGCGTGCAGGAACTTGAGGATGTCGGGGTGGTGGATGTACATCATCCCCATGTTGGCGCCGCGGCGGAACGCCCCCTGCTGGATGGCGTTGGTGGCTTCGCTGAAGGCGCGCCAGAAGCTGATCGGGCCGCTCGTCGTGCCGCCGCTGGACTGGATGAAGTCGCCGGTGGGGCGGAGCTCGTCGAATGCGAACCCGGTGCCGCCGCCAGCCTTCTGGATGAGGGCGGTGTGCTTGATGGTGTTGAAGATGTCGACGATAGAGTCGCGCACGGGCAGCACGAAGCAGGCCGAGAGCATGCCCATCTCGCGGCCGGCGTTCATGAGCGTCGGCGAATTGGGCATGAAGCGGCCGCTGGTCATGAGGCGGTAGAATTTATCGGTCCATTCGCGGCGAACCAACTCGTCCCCGCCGTAGACGATCTCGATCTCGGCAATGGTGCGTGCAACGCGGTGGAACAGGTCCCGCGGGGTCTCGGTGCATTCGCCGTCCTCGTTCTTCTTGAGATAGCGGGCTTCGAGCACCTTTCGGGCGTTTTCCGTCAGGACCGGCTCATCCATGAGTCGGGCAGCGCGCTCGCTGGTGGTGACACTCATCCCTGAAACTCCCTTCCACGGACGTGGGTGACAGATACTTGGGCACAACGGCAGAGAAGCCGACCGCGACTCGCCGTTACATAGTACATCGTCAGCCGGTCGGCTGGGGGGCCACATTTAGTGGGCAATCTTTATAGTAACTCAACATATGGTGGTGGTCAAAAGAAAATGGCGGCACTTTCGGAATTCGCGCAAGTGGCGCATATACAATAGGTTGTGCATGCCGGAATTCAACCCACCATATCCAGCGTTTTTCTTGACAGGGGGTGTCACCAAACCTCATCCGGCGCTAACCTTGTGCTAACTTCTGTGCCCGGATACCAGCGGCGCAGGGCTGGGCGCGGTGCCGGCGATTCGCGGGTGGCCGCCGCGGTGTTGCGCGAGGGTGCGCCACGCGGTCCGCGCTGGGCACGTGTTACGCCGCGTGGATTCGGCTAAGATCCGAGCGTGCGATTGATCGCGCGGCACGTTGCTCGTGCTGCACGACGCAACGCATGATTCCGTGACCCGGTAACACAGCGTTTGCCATTCAGGGCGCAGGCCCGAGAGGACTTTGCATGACCTCACGAGAGATCGTCAAGAAGGCCATTACGTTCGACAACCCGCCGCGGCTGCCCATGAAGTTCGACATCGTGGGGGTGAATGACTGCTGGGACGTCTGGACCGACGACCCCACCGGTTGGTCGTGGCAGCTCGGGGCCGGCAAGACCTACGACGAGTGGCATTGTGGCTGGGGTACGACCGACGTGTCGAATACGGGCCAGGTGATCGAGCACCCGCTGGCCGACCTGGGCCAGTTGAAGGATTTCGCCTGGCCCGACCCGGCCGATCCGCGCCGTTACGAGAGCTTCCCGCAGCAGATGGCCGGCGCGGACGACAAGTTCGTCATGTTCTGTTTCGGACAGGGCATCTGGGAGCGGCTGCACATGCTCATGGGCATGGACAAGGCCATGCTGGCCTTCCGCCGCAACAAGGACGAGGTCAACGAGATCCTCGACCGGGTGCTCGACCACCACATCGCGGTGATGAAGCGGGCGCACGAGCTTGCCGGCGGTCGGCTGGATGCGGCCGCGATGGCGGATGACTGGGGGGTGCAGGATCGGCTGCTGATCAGCCCGAAGATGTTCGAGGAGTTCTTCAAGCCGCGCTACGAGCGCTGGTTCCGCGAGATCAAGGCGCTGGGACTGCACACCTGGATGCACTCCTGCGGCAAGATCAACGCGGTCATGCCGCACCTGATCGAGGTCGGCCTCGAGGTCATCAACAACCAGCAGCCGAACACGGTCGGCCTGCACGAGTTCGGCGCGGCGTTTTCGGGCAAGATCTGCTTCGAGGCGATCGTGGATACGCAGAGCACGTTGCCGCGCGGCAGCGATGCAGAGATCCGCCAGCAGGCCCACGACATCTGCGACCACTACGGCACGCCGGCCGGCGGCCTGATCGCGAGCGACTACAACGATGCCGAGGCGATCGGCGTGACGACCGATCGCCGCTACGTGATGTTCGAGGCCTTCGCGGAGAAGGGCGGATACCCTGGATACAGGGAGATTCTGGAACAGGCCCGCGCGGGGAAGGTGGCGGCCGGTCATTCGTGGGGACGATCGACCCAGGGCGAGAAGTGCTAGCGCGCAGCGCTGGTGCGCGGTGCCGCGCCCGGCTGCGCGCGTGTGTCGGCGCTCGTGTTGGATGGGGTGGCTGCACGTCGCGCGGCGGTTCAGCTTGCCGCGCGTACGCGCAAGAATGAAAAATTTTCCGAAAATGCGCTTGCACTTTGACGCGTAGTTAGCGCAAGATCTGTTTACGCGGTCGATAAGACGCGATGAAACTTCATACGACGCGGCCCGAGCGCGGGTCGCAACGAACGATGGAAGGTCCAAGACGCGCCACGGCTAGACCTTCCATCTTTTTTTGCGCGGTCGGTGCGGATGGAACCGTGACGGCCGCGAGTCGCCACGACTGGCTCGGGCGTCGAACCCGCGGTCCGTGTCGACGTCGCCGAACCCGCTACAATCAGGCACTTGGTGAGCCGCCGGGCCGGATGCAGGTGCGGAGCATGTTCGAGCAGACCATCCAGGAGAAGACCCTTACCGAGATCCTGCGCGTGGAGGCCTTCGTGGCCGAGCGCGACGATGCGCTGGCCGTGCCCCGCGTCTCGGCGGAGTTCCTGCACACGCTGGTGCTCGCGGGGGGGTACCGGCGCGGTCTCGAGATCGGCACGAGCTACGGCTACAGTGGCCTCTGGATCGCGGCAGCCCTCCAGCACAACGGCGGCATGCTGACCACCATCGATCACAGCCCGGACAAGGTTCGCTTCGCGCGGGAGGCGTTCGCGCGGGCCGGCCTGGCCGACACGGTGGACGTGGTCGAAGGGCCCGCCGGCGCCGTGCTGGACGACGTCCACGGCCCGTTCGACATCGTGTTCATCGATGCAGACAAGGAGAACAGCCGGCGCTACTTCGATCTGGTCTGGCCCAAGATGGCCCAGCGGGCGACGATCGTCACCGACAACGCGACCTCGCACGCCGACGACCTCGCCGGCTACCTGCAAACCTTGCGCAACCACCCCCAGTTGTGCAGCATACTGCTGCCGATCGGCGCGGGCATGGAGGTGTCGGTGAAACTCGACCCCTACGCCACGACAGCCAGCCTCGACGGGGCCGACTGGGTGATCTGATCACGTCGTCGCCGCCCGTCGGACGACAGTCGACAGCCTGCAGCCGCCAGTTCTCCGCCGTCAGCCGGAAGACCGCTGCGAGTGCCGGCGGCCCGACCCCCGACGTCACCCCACCATCTCAATGACCTTGTGCACCAGCTTTCGGATGCCCTCGTTCACCGCAGCGGGGCCCGGGCCGAGCATGTACGCCGGCGTGCTGACGATCCGGTTTTCGGCGTCGACCGTGATCTCGGTCGTCGGCTGCGCCTCGTGCCGACAGCCCATGGACTCGATGGCGCCGGCGGTCGCGGGGTCGCTGCCGATGGTGAGCGTCGGCTGGAGCCCCTTCTTCGCCGCGATTCGCGCCACGGTTGCCGGCGCAATGCAGATCGCCCCGATCGGCTTGCCGGCGGCCAGGCAATCCCCCACCAGCCGCTCCACCTCCGGGTGCACGGTGCACGCGGGGCCTTTCTCCGCGAAGTTGCTCAGGTTCTTGGCGGCCCCGAACCCGCCGGGCAGGATCAGGGCGTCGATAGCGCTGGCCTGCACCTGGGCAACGTCCTGGATCTCTCCGCGCGCGATCCGCGCCGCCTCGGTGAGCACGTTGCGCTTCTCGCCAGTGGTCTCCTGTCTGGTGTGGTCGATGACGTCGAAGTCGACATCGGGGGCGCAGCAGACATAGTCCACGCCCTTCTGGTCGATTGCCAGCAGCGTCAACACCGACTCGTGAATCTCGGCCCCATCAAAGACGCCGCAACCCGATAGCAGTACACCAATCTTCGGCATGATGATCTCCTGGCTCTGGGGGTTCGTCGTTTTCGGGAGATTGTAGCAGACGCGGCGCTGCTGCGCGGCAATGATCACGAACTGCCCCGTTGATCAGTGCACCGCACGCGGCGGCCCGCGCCGTGTCACCTGTCACCGAATCACTCGTTACGGCCGGGCGGCCGCACCTTTGCCGGGCGACGGTCCTGCGCCTCCGGGTCACCGCAGGTTGGTTTGCCCGGGCTGGCGGGCCGGGGGCGTCACCTCGACGTCCAGCCCGAACCGCTCGCAGTAGCGCTCGAACAGGTTGTGCGCCGCCGGCTGCACCGCGTGCGGGCTCAGGAAATGCGAGAACTCGAAGGTGATGAGCTTGTCGACACCGGCCTCGCGGGCCGCGTCCATCTTGTACTCCAGCTTGCGCCAGTCGATCGGCGGAAACTTGAACGGCATGTCGCGGTCGAACCCCTCGACATTCGACCAGCACTGGATGCCCGCCTCGCGCGCCAGCCGGAGGTGCGTCGTCAGGTATTCCGGCAGATCCAGGTAGTCGACATGCCCGTCCTGGAACGCGACCACGTCGATGCACTCGCGAATGCGGTTGAAAATCGCCTGCCATTCGGCGGCGTGCTGCTCGCGCGAGATGGGGACGTCGCCCTGCGGCGCCTTCGGCCCGGCGATATACGGCGAGATCATCGTCGTCAGGCTGGGACTCAGCGATTTGGCATGGCGCCCGGCCGCCAGCAGCAGGTCCACCTGCCGCTGATCGTTGCGCGACAGCTCGAATGTGATGTACCACCCGCCGAAGGCCGGGTGCTCGCCGAACTCGGCGTTCACCTCATCCATGAACTCGCGGTTGAGCTCCCACGCATGTTCGGCATTGCGGGCCCAGTCGCCCGGATCGTAAATCCCCCAGATCAGCTTCATGCCGTTCTTGTGGGCCAGGTCGAGGAAGAGCTCGCCAAGGTTTTCGCGGGCCGGCAGCATCGGGCGGTGCTTCCGCAAAGCCCACGAGTTGAAGATCGCCTGCTCGCGATAGCCGGCCCGGATGATGATGACGGTGTCGACGCCGATCTGGCGCATGACATCAAAGTCCGCCGCCCATTCCTCCGGTCCCCAGTTCTGGCTCGGAATGTCGTGGGTGATCTCGTCGAGGAAGGTGCCGGTGATTCGCATGCGTCACTCCATCCGCTCGGGCGTTCGTCGCGCAGGACAAACGCGGCATTGTACCGTGCGGCCCGCGACCGGCACCCGCCGGCGCAAGCCTGAATTCGGCCACCGGCGGGATTGCATCGCCGCGGCCCTTCGTCTATCATTATATAACGATTCAGCGGCGGGGATGGAAGCGCGTCGCGGCCCGGTGAGCCGGTCGCGTCTGCGAGCGTAAGGATGGCCCACATGTCGTTTCGTGCTTGCTTCGCCGGCCTGTTCGCTGCATGGGCGTTTGTGACGCTCGGTGTAGCGCAGACGTTGATCGTTGACAACAGCGATCCGGGGTTCGAAGTCCTGTCCGAGCAGTGGTCCGCCGCGTCGCTGGACGGTCAGTACGGCGACGATTATCGCTACCGCTCGACCACGCTGCCGGCCGGGGAGGTCGAGTGGCGGCCGGCGCTGGCGACGGCGGGCAGCTACCAGGTGTCGGTGTGGTATCGCAACAGCAACGACCGGCCGTCGGACGCGCGCTACACGGTGCATCATGCGGGCGGGACGACGGACGTGTTCGTCGACCAGCGGATCAACGGGTCGCAGTGGGTCGTGCTGGGGGCGTTCGAGTTCGCGTCTGGGGACGCGGGGCGGGTCACCCTGACCAGTGCGGCCGAGCCCGGCACGATCGTTGTCGCGGATGCCGTGCGGTTCGTGGCACTCTCCGGCGGCGGGGATGCGGTGCCCGAGCTGCGGGCGTGCTGGCTGACGCATTACGAGTACTTGAACAAGTCCGAGCCGGAGCTGCGTGCGATCGCGCAAAACATCCGCGCGGGGCGCATGAACACCGTCTACATCGCGGTGTACTCCGGCGCACAGGTCTACTGGCCGTCCAAGGCCTACCAGGCGGGCGGCGGCCATTGGGCGTCGGGCTCGGTTGACTACGCGAGGCGGCTGCTGGACATCTTCCACGACGAGGGGCTGAAGGTCGGGGCGTGGTTCGAGTATGGCCTCGCGCTGGGGGGTGCGTCGCACCCGATTGCGGTGGCGCACCCTGAGTGGCTGGCACGTGATCGCTGGGGCGACCCGGTGTCGGGCGAGAACGGCGGATTCGTGTTCCTGAGCCCCGGCCACCCGGACGCCGTCGAGATGATCGTCGGCATGGTGCGCGAGCTGGCGGCGAATTACGACTTCGATGACATCCAGCTCGATCGCATCCGCTGGGCGCGGAAAGACAGCGGGCGCGAATACGGCTATGAAGACAGCACCGCGCAGCGCTATCACGACGCGTACGGCGTCTGGCCTCCGACGAACGTGAACAATGCCCAGTGGGTCGCGTTTCGCGAGGGACTGGTCAATGACGTGATGCAGCAGTGTTACGATACGATCAAGGCGGTGAATCCGGCGATTGTCGTCTCGAGTGCGCCAACGGGGTCGTATGGCATTACGCAGCACATGCAGCGCTGGTCGGACTGGGTCGAGGGTGGGTATCTCGACCTGGTCCTGCCGCAGATGTACAAGACCTCGCTGAGCACGTTCGTGACCGAGCTGAATACGCAACTCGACCAGGCCCCGGACCACGCGGACAAGATCGGCGTCGGCTATCGCGCGAGCGAGGACAACGACTGGGGGCTCGTGGCCGACCAATTGTCCTACGCGCGGTCGCTGGGCGTGCCCCACGGCTGCCTGTGGGTGTATCACCAGTACGGCTCGCAGATCGCGATCCAGGACGAGATCGACCACCTGCCGCTGCCCCAGCGGCCGTGGGCCGCATGGGCTTACAACCCGTTTACCAGCGAGCGCCTGGTACAGCTGGTGATCGACGACGATGACGCGAGCCCGGCGTTTCATCTCGAGGGCAACTGGGTGGCGTCGGCCCAGCCCGACTACTTCCGCTTCGGGTCGCTGGTGGCGGCCGGCGGCGGGGCGGCGAGCCTGGCGGCGTATGGCGCGGCAATCCCGCTCAGCGGGCGGTACGACGTCTACGCCTGGTACACCGCCGCGGGCAACCGCAACCCGGCAGCGCCATACACGGTCCTGCATCACAACGGGGCCACGACGGTGCCGGTGGACCAACGCAGTGGCGGCGGGGCGTGGGTGCCGCTTGGGCGGTGGATCTTTGCGGCCGGCGATACCCAGCGGCGGGTGGAGGTCTCGACCGCCGGGAGCGCGGCGGGCGTCTATACCTCGGCCGATGCGGTGAAGCTCGTGCTGAGCGGGTACGCGTTCGGCGATGCGAATGGCGACGGCGCTGTCGACCTGGCCGAGGTGGAGCAGTCGGCGGGTTGTACGACCGGGCCGCGTGCCGGGCCGGTCGGCGTCGATTGCGAGGTGTTCGACTTTGACGATGATGGCGATGTGGATCTGCGGGACTGGGCCGGCCTGCAGACCGCGATGGCGCCATAGCAGCGTGGCGGCCGGTAGTCTGGCGGCGAGCGAGGAGATACTGTGAGGGCGACAATTCGGCGCGGGTTGTGGGGTCTGAGACACGCCGGGGGGCGCACGACGATGCGGTTTGTGCTGGCGGCGGTGGTGATCGCGGCGAGTGGCGTGGCGGCGCCGGGGGATGTGGCGCGGCAGGTGCTCGAACGCGGGCACGTGACGGTGGTGGTCGAGCCGCGGCGGCCGGGCATGCGGATCCTCTGTGACGGAATCGAGGTCACGAAGCACAGCGAGATGGTCGTCACCAAGCCGCCGTGGGCACCGCACTACTATGTCGGGCCGCACGCCGGCGTCGTGCGGCAGGCAGAGCGGTTTCGAGAGGGGAATGCAATCGGGTTGCGACTGCTGCATCGCAGCCCGCAGGGGGCGTTTCAGGGTACGGAGTCACTGACGGTGCAGCCGGATGGCAGCGTCGTGCAGCGGTTTGAGGGGCGGTTTTCGAAGCCGGACGCGGAGGCCCTGATCCAGTGGCGTATGGGCGCGCTGAACCCGGTGCTGATCATCGGGCGGGCGTATCGGGCGAAGCTGCGTGACGGCCGGGAAGTGGCGGGGACGGTGCCGGTGATGGCACGCGGCGGCGAGTTGGAGGATACTGCGCTGGCGCGCGGCTTTGAGGTGATCGAGTTCGACTCGCGCATCGGGCCGCTACGGATCGAGGTCGAGTCGAGCGAGGACCTGATCGTCTATGACTTCCGCAAGGATCGCTGGGCGAATCCGGATGATCCGTACTTCTGGTTCGGCGACCTGGGATCGCGGATTCGGGCCGACCATTCGGTGGCGTATACCGTTACGTACCACCTGCCGCCGCCAATGGAAGCGGCAGGGGAGGGCGACGTGCTGACCGGCCAGGCGAAGATCGAGCGGCGCCCGGATGCGCAGACCTACCCGCATGTGCACCCGCCGAGGATCATCCCGCGGCCGAAAGAGGCGGCGTGGGGCGACGGTGTGGTGACGCTCTGGTCACGGGTGCTGGCGCGGACGGACGCGCAATTGGGGCTGTGGTGGGAGGACGTGCCCGAAGCGGAATCGGCAGTCGGGCTGCTGCGGCGCTCGCTGCGCGCGCAGTTTGGTGTGGAGTGCCGGTCGCATGGCGGCGACGCGGGGGCGTCGGTGCGGTTCGAGAAGGCGGCCGGAAACGGCCTTCCGGCTGAGGGGTACGAACTGTGCGTCGAGCCGGACGCGCGTGTTGTGCGACTCCGCGCGAATGACGCCGCGGGTTTTCGCCATGCCGTCCAGACGCTGGCGCAGATGGTCACCGTGCGGCCAAACGAGGATGTCGTCGCGCCGGCGGCAACGATTCGCGACTGGCCCAGCCTGAAGTTCCGCGGGGTGCATCTGTTCACCGGCGGGCAGGGGCCGGCGCTGCACGAGAAGCTGCTGCGACGGGTGATCGCGGCCTTGAAGATGAACCACCTGGTGCTCGAGGCGGAGTACATCGAGTGGGCGTCGCACCCGGAGATTCACCATCCCGAGTATGGCATGCCCAAGGACGATGTGCGGCACCTGCTGGATGTGTGTACGGAGGTCGGGATCGAGGTCACGCCGCTGGTGATGTCGCTGGGGCACTGCCAGTGGATCTTCGAGACTGGACATCACCTGGACCTGGCGGAGGACCCGGAAGCGAAGTGGGCGTATTGCGTGACCAATCCGGACACGTACGACTTCATCTTCGAGATCTACGCCGAGGCGCTGGAACTGTTCAAGCCGCGCTGGTTCCACATCGGGCACGATGAGTTTGCCGACCGCGGCCGCGTGCCGTTCCGCGAATCGAGCAAGCCGTACACGGTCGAGCAGCTCTTCATGATGGACACACTGAAGCTGCACCAGTGGTTTGCGGAGCGTGGCGTGCGCGTCATGATGTGGGGCGACATGATGCTGGCCAAGGGCGAGGCGCCGGACGCGTGCCATGCCGCTTCGCCCGAATCGGCCGCGAAGCTGCGGGCCGAATTGCCGGACGACATCATCGTCACGGACTGGCATTACGCGGGGAATCCGCCGGCCGACTTCACGAGCCTGAAGATCTTCCAGGAAGCCGGCAACGAGGTGATTGCGGCGACGTGGTACCGGCCGATCAATATTGTGCACTTCGCGCAGGCGGCGCATCAACAGGACGCACTCGGGCTGTTGCAGACGACGTGGGCCGGCTATTCGCTGGACCCGCAAAGCTTCGCGCGCGAGATGCACCAGTATGCGGCGTACGTGCTGGCGGCGGAGGCGGCGTGGAATGCGGATAATCCACCCGCGTATGACGAGTACCCCGCGTCGTCGCACTTTATCGACCTGATGGGACTCAGCACGCTGCAGCCGGCCAATCGCAGTGGCTGGACGGCGGACCTGTCGGCAATCGCAAACCAGTCGTTGACAGCGCAGGAGGCCAATGATTGGTTCGGCCTGGGGCCACAGCACGACCTGTCGGCCATCGACGGTGGCGCTGAGCGTCTTGGCGGCGTGGCTTTCGCTCTGGCGAAGAAAGACGGGCGACCGGCGGGCTTGGCGCTCCGCGGCAAGCTGGCGCCGAATCTGCCCGCCGCGGCGAAGATCGAGCTCGGCGCGTCGGCGGCGCAACTCGTTTTCCTGCACACGACCAGCTTTGCCTGTGACAAGGGCGCGCGGGTCGGGAGTTACAAGATCGAATACGTCGATGGTCAAACCGCGACGGTCGACGTGGTTTACGGCGAGAACGTGATGGCGTATACGGACGTGAACGCGGCGCCGGCGGCACCGCTCGTGTGGCGCGGGAAGACGCCGGTTGGCGCGGCCGTCGCTTTGCGGGCCCTGGTATGGCAGAATCCGCGGCCTGACACCGAAATCCGCCGGCTGGTAGCGCACGGTGGCGACGCGGCCGGGACGCTGGTCCTGCTGGCCGTGACCGGGTTGAACGACACGCACTGAGAGCAGGTGGCGGCATCAGGCGAGGGCAGGTGTGGTTGACGATACGGAATTGACACGGGTGGTGGCGGACTGGGCGCAACGCGTTGTCCGCGAGTTCGACCCCGCGGATCCGCGCCGATCGTTGTCACGAATGGGCATCGATCTTGTGGTGCACGACCGACCATTGCTGGCCGCCAAACGTCAAGTGTTTGGCGCGTGGGACCCGCTCCTGCGGCGGGTGGAACTGTTCGGCGTTGAAGCGGGTCGACCGGATGACGAGTTGGTACGGCGCTTGGGGCACGAGTTGTTTCACTTCATGCTGAGCGTGCGGCAGCAGGTGCGGCGAGCAGCGCCGCTCAACCTTGACGACCCGCAACGCGAGGAGCGCCTGGCGCGGTGTTTCGGCGATACTTGGCGTGAGTTCCTCGGCGCGCAGGGTGTGCAGCGCTGCGCAAATGCGCTGCGCAATAGCGCGCGACACGAGCCGCCGCGGGCACCAGCCCAAGGCGATTTCGGCATAATCGACTGGGGCCCATGACCTACCTTGTCGGCGCCATCCTGTTGTCGGCCTTTCTGCTCTTTGCGCTGTTGATGTTCCTGGAGCGCATTTCAGCGTTACTGGCGTTGCCGTTGATGGCGGTGGCGTTCCTGGTGATCGCGGTCGGGGCGGACATCAGCCAGCCGCCCGAGGTGACGACGCTGGTCGGCTGGGACGAGAGCGACGCCTACGGGCGGCTGCGGGTGGTCACCGACGAGCAGATGGTCACGTCCCGCTTTGAGGAATGGAAGCAGACACGAATCCGCTACGCAGAGCTATTGCGCAACAAGACCGCGCTCCTGGGTGAGGCGATCGAGACCCTCCGCAAGGATCTCGAAGGAGCGCCGGCGGAGGCGAAACGGTGGCTGCTGGCGGATATCAGCGTGCAGTTGGAGCGGCTGGCGCTGTTCGAGAGCGAGACCGCGACGGCGGTGGACCGCCTGCCGACGTTTTTTGACAGGCCGCCGCACTACAACGCGCAGTCAGCCGCCATCGAGCGGAAACTGGGGGAGATTGCGCTGCGCGAGAACCTGCTGGCCATCGTGTCGCTGCTCGAGGACGAGCCGCCGGCCGAAGCAGTGCCGCGCGTGGCCGAAACGCTCGCGCAGATGCACGCCCGCTGGCAGGCGTTCGACGAGCAGTACGGCACCGTGCCTGATATCGACGGCTCCTGGTTTCGGCTCAGCTCGGCGTTGCGCTATCTCGGCGGCTACCTGATGCTCGTGCTGCAAGCCGGCAGCCTGCACCTGTATACCGCGATCATCGCGACGGTCTTCGGCGGCATGTTCGCGATGTATGTCAAGAACCTGAAGGTGGCCGAGCGGCTGGTGTACTGGACGGCGGAGTTCGCCGGCGAGCGGCCGTTCGTGATTGCGCTGGCGGTGTTCCTGGTGACGGCGGTGATCTTCACGTCGGTTGGCGGCCTGGGCACGGTGATCATGATCGGCACGATCATCCTGCCGATCCTGCGGTCGGTAGGGCTGAGCCCGATCGTCGGCGCCGGGGTGTTCCTGATCGCGCTGTCGATGGGCGGCACGCTCGACCCCGTCTCGCGGCGCTTGTGGATGGAGCTGTTCAGTATTCCCGGCGACCGGCTCAACGGCATGCTGTGGACCATGGTTGCGTTGTACGCCACGGTCGGTGTGCTGTGGATCTGGTGGGGTAGCCGGCGGTCGCTGCTGAGCAGTTTCGACGCAGCCGCAGCAGAGAAACCGGCGCGCGACGACGTGCCGGCCCGGCTGATGATCGCGCCACTGATCCCGGTCGGGCTGGTGTATTTTGCCGGCGTGGCCGAGATACCGGCGTTTGTGGCGTCGTTGGTGTACATGTTCATGTGTGTCTCGCGGCGGCGCGGCGCGGTCCGCGTGTTCGCGCGTTCGCTGATCGAGGGGGCCCAGGTCGTAATGCCGCCGGTGCTGTTGATGCTCGGCATCGGCATGCTGCTGGTGTCGCTGATGACCGCGCCGGTGCAGCACTACCTGCGGCCGTTGATCGCCGCGGCGGTGCCGGAGACGCAGACCGGCTACATCGCGGTCTTTGCGCTGGCGGCACCACTCGCGCTATATCGCGGGCCGCTGAATCGCTGGGGCATGGGGCTGGCCATCGCGGGCATCCTGCTGGCGAACACGGCGCTCGCGCCGGCGGCGATCCTGGGCGTGATCCTGGCGGCGGGCATGGTGCAGGGTGTCTGCGACCCGACCAATACCTACAACGTGTGGATCGCCGGCTTCCAGGGTGTTACGGTCAATCAGATCCTGCGCTATACGATCGTGCCGATCTGGCTGGCAGCGGCCGCCGCGATCATCACGTTCGGAATGCGATTCGTTGGTTGATACAGGCGGCGCTACTGTAGCCGGTCGATGTGAGGTGAACGGGACGAGTGATGGCAGCAACGCGACGCGTACGCATCGGCATCGACGTGGGCGGCACCTTCACGCATGCCGTCGCGATTGATGTTGCCACACTCGAGCTTGTCGGCAAGTCCAAGGTGCCGACGACGCACGAGGCAGCCGAGGGTGTCGCACGGGGCGTGGTGCAGAGCCTGCTCGAACTGCTCGAAG
The DNA here is from genome assembly GCA_964448675.1 of uncultured Planctomycetales bacterium. GTDB lineage: Bacteria > Planctomycetota > Phycisphaerae > UBA1845 > Fen-1342 > CAYUZU01. The sequence goes on along the minus strand of CAYUZU010000021.1, from coordinate 27,725 downwards.
AGTGCGCCCTGTCGCCGGCAGAGGTCATGCTCATCGCGCACTCGACCACGCAGGCGACCAACGCGCTGCTCGAAGGCGATGTGGCCCCGGTCGGCATCGTCGGCATGGGTCGTGGGGCCGGGGGCTGGCTCACGCGGCGGCAGACGGCGATTCGGCCTGTGCCGCTCGCGCCCGGGCGCTGCCTGCAAACCCACCATCGCTACATCCCGGCGCACAAGGTGAACGAAGACACGGCGACGGCTGCGGTCGCGGCGCTCGTCGCGGACGGTGCCCGGGTCATCGTCGCTGCCGAAGCGTTCAGCGTGGATGATCCGACGCACGAGCGAATCGTGTGTGACGCGGCGGCGGCCCGCGGCGTGCCGGCGACCGCGACACATCACGTGAGCCGGCTCCACGGGCTGGGCATTCGCACACGCACCGCGGTGATCAATGCCAGCATGATCCCCACCATGCTCAACACGGCCAACATGACCGAGCACGCCGTCCGCGAGGCCGGCATCACGGCCCCGGTGATGATCATGCGCAGCGACGGCGGGGTGATGGATATCGCCGAAATGCGGCGGCGACCGATTCTGACCATGCTGTCGGGGCCGGCGGCCGGTGTGGCGGCGGCGCTGCTGTATGCCCGCGTGTCGGACGGTGTGTTTCTCGAGGTCGGCGGCACGAGCACCGACATCAGTGCCATCAAGAACGGCCGTTGCCAGATCCGTACCGCCGAAGTCGGCGGGCAGAAGCTGCACGTCAACACGCTTGACGTGCGGACGGTCGGCGTGGCGGGCGGGTCGATGGTGTATGCGCGCGATGGACGCATCAGCCAGGTCGGCCCGCGCAGCAGTCACATTGCCGGCCTGCGCTACCTGAGCTTCGCCAAGGAAGACCCAGCGACGTTCGCCCCCGCCGTGCATCACCACGAGCAGGAGGACTACTTCGTTGTGCAGGCCGGTGCTGAGAGACTCGCCGTGACGCCGACGTGCGCCAGCAACGCACTGGGGTTGGTGCCGGCGGAGGACCCGGCGCGCGGTGACCCGCCCCGCATCGAGGCTGGGTTGCATGCGCTGGCGCAACGGACCGGCCATGGTGCTGCACGGGCGCTGGCGACCGCGATCCTGGAACAGGCGGCGCCGAAGGTGACGCGCCTGGTTGAAGGGCTGATGCGAAACTACAAGCTCGATGCCGGCGTGATCCGACTGATCGGCGGCGGCGGGGGGGCGTCGGCCGTCGTGCCCTTCGTGGCGCAGCAGATGGGCCTGCCGCATGAGACCGTCGAAAACGCCGACGTGATCAGTGCGATTGGTGTGGCGCTGGCGCTGATGCGCGACAGCGTCGAGCGCACCGTGATCGAGCCGACCGAGGAGGACATCCGGCGGATTCGCGAAGAGGCCTACGCGAGCGTGCTGCGCATGGGCGCCGCGGCCGACACGATCGAGGTGTTCGTCGAGGTCGATGCCAAGCGCAATCTGCTGCGCGCGACCGCCGAGGGTGCGACCGAGATTCGCGCGACCGAGCGGCGGGGGGCGGCGCTCGACGAAGAGCAGCGGGCGGCACTCGTGGCGCAGAGCCTGCCTGGGGCGGGAACGGCGCCGCCGACCGTGCAGGTCCGGGCCGCGGGGTTCGAAGTATGGGTGACGGCGTGTGAAGAGCGGCGGCTGTGGGGTCTGGTGCGAGCGCGGTCGCAGGCGGTGCGGGTGCTGGACGAGGCCGGGACGATCCGCTGGGCGGCGAACCGGGCGGACTTCTGCGCGACGACGGCGGCGAACGCCGAGCGGGACGTAGCGGCTTTGGCGGAGCAGTACACGAAGTACAGCGATGCCGGCGCGACGATTCCGCGCTGCTTTGCGCTGCTGGGAGGACGCGTGGTGGATCTTTCGGGATTGGTCGAGATGAGGCAGGTGCTGGAGGTGTTGCGGATCGAGCTGAAGGGACGGCCGGGGGAGGAGCCGTGCGTCGGGCTGGTGGAACTGTAGCGGCGCGGGGGTGGGAAGGTGTTAGGGTGAAAGGTGATAGAGCATTCACGCGGGGAGGGTGTCTTTGTCACCTGTCACCTTATCACTTCAGCACACTCTTGCCTCAGCCCTGCCGCGGCCCCAGCAGCGTCGGAAAGAGCAGCGGCGCGAAGATGATGTAGGCGATGTGCGTGCCGGTGACGATGTCGTAAGGCACCGAGCCGCGGGGATGGCGCCATAGTTGGAACCAGCCGCGCCAGCCGGCGGCGGGGCCGTGCGGCGGGCGTGGGCGGCCGCGGTCGATGGCCTGGAGCGTGTTCATCGCGAAGGTGATTCGCCGCCACACGGTGAAGAAACACGAGATGGCCATTTGCCACAGCACGGCCGGCACATGGCCGCAAGCACAGCCGATGAGCACGGCCGCGTAGCGTTCGCCGCGCAGCCAGTAGCCGACGGAACAATCCTCGATGAGCTCTTCGGCGCGAGCTTTGATATAGCTGATGAGGACGGCGTTGCACAGCGCGATCACGGCGAGTGTCTGGTACAGGACGCTGGGGTTGTCGAGCAGGGCATAGTGCAGGAAGCAGCCGATGTAAATGGCCATGTCGCTCAAGCGATCCATGGTGGAGTCGAGCACGGCGCCGGAGCGCGTGCCAAGGTGCCCGACGCGCGCCACGGCCCCGTCGAGCATGTCGCACGCACCGGCAGCGATGAGAAAGACCGCGGCGAGCAGCGGCCACCAGCCGACCGGCCCCTCGGCGGTGGCGAAGTAGGGGACTTGCTGCGATGCCCCACGCGCGAGGCAGTAGCCGCCGCCGCAGGTCAGCAGAAAGCCGAGCATCGTAATGCGATTGGGTGTGGCCCCGCAGCGGATCAGCACGCGCGCGAGCCGGTCGCGGGCCGCGGCGATGTTGCCGCCGATGGCGCGGCTGGCGCCGGCCTTCTCGCCCGAGGCGCGCAGGGCAGCGAAGTCCTTGCTGGTCGGGCATTCGCGGTCCGGTACGCCGCCGTCGGGTCGCGATTCTGGGGGCGTGGCCGGCATGATGCGCCCCTAGGACTGCGGTTTGTCCTCGGAGGAATCCTCGCCCGGGCTTTCGTCTTCCGATTCACCGGCGTCGGGCGTTTGCTCCTCGTCCGCGGACGATTCCGGCGGCTTCTCTTCTGCGGACCCGGCCGGGGGCCTGGTCTCGTCCGCCGGCGGTTCGGCGGATGGCGGGGCCGTTGGCGGGGGCGACTCGGCCGGGGGCTCGTCCGGCGGCGGCGTGCTGCCATTGTCGGCGGCGGCGCGCGCCGGGCCCGACGGCAGCGTCGTTGTCGGCACGGTGGTGGCGGCGACGTCCTCTTCGGTTTCCTCGTAGTAGATCTCGTCGTAATCGGTGGCGTCGACGTCGCGGCGCAGCAGGAAGTACATCATGGTGCTGCCGCAGAAGAAGTAGCTGATCACGAACGCGCCGACGACGCCGACGACGAGGTACACCCAGCAGCGGAAGAAGAACAGCGCGCCGGTCTCGCCCGCGGTCAGGGGCGCGTTGTGGAACGTGCCGTAGTACGCCGGATCCATGACGGTCGGCAGGATGGCGATGTCGGCCCAGGCAGGCATCTGCCAGATGGCGTCGAGCTTGCCCATGCCGTGCAGTTCGCCACTGCTGACGAGGTTCATGCTGCCCTTGGTGCAACTATGGGCGAGCTTGAGTGTGAGGGCCGCGACCAGCCGCACGAGCATGAAGCCCAGCGCCCCGTGCACCAGCAGCGTAAAGGCATAGAATGCGACGTGCCAGATGCGGCTGCTGACGTAGCTGCACGCACGGGAGAGGGCGTCGAACCCGTCGGAGCCTTCGACGGCGATGGTTGGCCACATCAGGTGGAAGCCGAGCACCAGCGCCAGCAGGATCATCGCCAGCGCAAAGCCGCCGAGCAGCGCCAGCGGATAGGCGATGCTGGTGATCAACTCGCCGAGGAACGGGATCACCCCGATCAAACCGCCCAGGTACACGAGCAACGCGATGCCGACGAAGAGCCCGATCGGCAGCAGCGGGGCGGTGATGAAGCCGCTGAACTTCTCACGCGCGAAGCTCAGCGCGTCGTTCCAGGCAAGACTCTCTTCGCGGGCCGATTGCATCGCTGCACTGCGACAGATCGCACCGCCAAAGTACGCGAACGTCACCAGCACCAGCACGCCGAAGAGAATCGTGTAGAACGGCCGGTAGATCAGCAGCCACCATACGCCCCGGCCGGCGGCGGCGATGCTGGCGGCCATCGCGGGTCGCTCGGAGAACGGCCCGCCGGAGAAGCCGAGATTCAGCGATGCGACGCCCTGGATGGCGCCGGCGAAGCAGCGTTGCTCGAAGACCAGCAGGGCGCGGAATGGCCCCTTGGGCTCCAGTTGGTCGTATTCGCGCCACGCCATCTGGCGGGTGACCGCCTCGCGCAGTTCGTTCTGGAGTTTCTGCTGCGCCGCGGGCTCGAGATCGGGATCGGCCTGAGCGATGGTCGCGATGGCCGGGATCAGGTTCGCGCCGGCCAGGAACTCGGGAAAGGTGTCGGTCGACAGGGTCGTCAGCAACTCGTCGGCGGCATTGGTGAGCGTGGCCCGCCGCTCTTCTCTGGTTTCCGCCGTTGCGGCCGTGTTGGCCTCGAGGGCGCGCCGGCCGGCGGCAAACTGCTGGTCGACGCGCTCACGCAGGTCGGCGAGCTTCTGCCGCCACTCATCGGTCAGCAGCAGGTCGCGCAACGAGTCGGCTTCGAGCTTGGCCAGCGCGTCGGTCTGCGACTTGGCCAGGCCCGCACTGCGCAGCCCGCGCACGCCGATGGTCTGGCGATTGGAGCGGGCCACGTCCTGCCACTGCGTGAACTCTTCCTGGTTCAGGCGGGCGTAGGCCTCGATCTCGGTCTGCAGCCGGGTGCCGCGATTGACGACGGGCACGCCGCCGTCCGTGCCCCAGATCCCGTCCAGCAGGCAGCCGCCGATGTACGTGACCAGCAGGCAGGCGAGGCCGAGCGCCAGGCGATGAAAGCCCAGCGCCAGGCGCAGGCTGCGAAAGAGCCGCACGAACGGAAACGCCTGCGACCATACGATTTGCCGAAGCTCGACCCCATTGTCGGCCATGTCAGTCTCCACTCACGTTGTTGGCCCGTCGACCGCACCCTCCGGGTCTCCGCCGCGCACGCGGCGGGGCGGCAACCCGCTTGCCGCCGGCCATTATAGGTGCGCTGCGGCTGCGAACAAGCGCCGCGTCTCAATCCGCCTCGTCGAGGAAGCCGCGGATGGCGCGCAGCGTCGCCGGGCTGACGTGGTGCTCCATGCCCTCGGCGTCGATCTCGGCGTGCGGTGATTCCACACCGAGCTTCCGCAGAAAGCGCAGCAGGAGTTCATGGCGCTGCTCGGTCTCGCGGGCCAGCGCCTCGCCCGCTTCGGTCAGAAAGATGGACCGGTACGGCTGGGTGCGGACCAGCCCCTCGCGTTGCAGGCGTGCAATGGTCTTTGTCACGGTGACGTGCGAGACGCCCAAACCGCGGGCCAGATCCACCGTGCGCGCCTGGCCGGTCTCGCGGATGAGTTGAGCGATGAGCTCGACGTAATCCTCGGCGATCTCGCCCGCGTGATCCTGGCGGGTGCGCGAGAAACGCGCCGCGTCGCCCGCGCCCTGGCCGGCGGGGGCGGACGGCGCCGGCGGGCGCTTCGGTTTGGCTTTGCGCGATGTCTTCTTGCCGGGCGGTGTCACGCATCAACCTCGTTCGTGCCGGTTGCGGGCTCGGTGCCAGGCGGCGTCAGGCGCGGCGCCAGCACCCAGCGCCACACAGTCGCCAGCAACACCCCGCCAATCCCGACAGTCGTCAGGGTCGGGCTGGCGGTCCAGGTCGCCCCAGCAGCGGCGGCGAACCAGATCCCCACTGGCAGCAGTCCACCCACGTACGCATTGTAAGCCCACGCATGGGCCACAGGCGCGCGTTGTGCGGTTGTTCTCAGGGCAAGCAGCAGGGCCGCCACGCCCAGCACAGCCGCCAGCGGAGCCGCGACGCGTGCCGGCTGGGCGATCTGGACGGCCGCGATGCCGGCGACCACGAGGGCGGCGCTGCCCGCGAGGGCGGACGGGACGCCCCCCGTGCGGACCGCGTCGCCGATGAGCAGCGTCGCATGCAGCGTTAGGGCGATGAATACGACGTAGGCCTGCCAGCCGCCGGCGGATGCCGCGTCCGGCCCGAAAAACCAGAGGCCGACGAAGAGGACCTCCGCCCCGACGGCCATCTGGCCCAGACGCCGGGCCGCTGAAATCAGCCGGCCGGTTGTCGTCCAGGGGCGGCCGTCGTCGAGTTGCTGTTGCCAGAAGCGTGCCAGCCAGAGCATGTGCATGCCCGCGAGCGCTGCGCCGAGCATGGCGTTCGCCGGCGAAGAGGGCAGCCAGGCGATCGGCACGGTGAGCACGGCTGCGCTGCCCATGGCCAGTCCCGCGGCCCCCAGCGCGTTTGAGCGTCGCCGGTGGCCCACGCCCAGGCAGGCATACGCTGCCAGCGCCAGGCCAATGGGTGTCAGCACCGCGTCGGGGCGCAGCAAGGCCGTTGCGGTGGTCAGGACGCTGAACGCGACCGCGAGTCGCGAACTGGTGCGGTGGGGTGGTGGTGGGTCGACCAGGCGGGCCGGGTCGGCATGCCAGATTCGCGCGCGATGCCGCCAGTCGCGCAGCACCGCCCACAGCACGAGCGCGAGCGCCACAGCGCCCAACGCGAACGGCAGCAGGCCGTGGATGTGCTGCGCCAGCAGGGGGCGCGGCCCGGCGGCGCCAAAGATATACGCCGCAGTAAACGGCGTTGCAACCAGGGCCCACAGCGCCGCCCCGACACCCAGCAGCGCGAGATGCGCCGCGGCCACGCCGGCGAGCAGTACGATCACCGCCGCGACGGTCCAAGCGTCGGGGTGCAAGCCGCCTGCCAGCAATGCCGGCAGGGCCAGCGCCGCCGCCAAGGCGGTGGCGTGGCTGCTGAACTGGCGGCGGCGTCCGCGGCGCGCGAGGTCGTCCGGGTCGCGGCTCGCCCGCGTGTCACGCTCGATCCAGACGCCGACGACCAGCCAGAGGACGGCCAGTGCGACCAGCCCCGCGCCGAGCGCCAGACCACGCTGGGACGTGTCGAACAGCGCACTGTGCTGTGTCAGCAGCAGCCCGCTGAGTGACCCGACGAACAGTCCCTCGCTCACGCCGGGCGGCAGGCGGCGTCGGCCGAGGCCTGCGAGGAGGATAGCTGCAGCGGGGCCAAGCCACAGGACGGCGGCGCGTGGATCGGTGGCCAGCGCCTGCGTGGTGGATGCCGTCGCGAGATTGATCATCCGTGGATCCAAAGCGTGCTGTCTCCGACCGCCACGTGAAACGCAAGCAGCGGGCATGATACGGACGGCGGCAGCGAGCCACAACGCACGGCTCCTGCTCGTGTTGCGAGTTAGCGGTCACGGCGCGGCATGGCTGGGTAACGCCAACCGCGTCTGGCGGTGGGGCGGCATGTTTGACATCGGCAGCGCTGATAATAGAATTTTTGACGTTCGGATTGCCAGAACCTGGCAGACAGACGACACGAAACCCGGAAGCTGGAGCTGAATATGGCCGGTCAGAACACGCTGACGTTCGACGAGGGCAATTTCGAGGCGGAAGTCCTGCAGGCCGATGTGCCCGTGCTGGTGGACTTCTGGGCCGCCTGGTGCGGGCCGTGCCAGATGGTAGGGCCGGTCATTGACGAGTTGGCGGACGATTACCAGGGCAAGGCCAAGATTGGCAAGGTCGACGTGGATCAGGCGAGCAGCCTTGCCGGTCAGTTCGGCGTGCAGAGCATCCCCACGGTCATCGTGTTCCACAAGGGCCAGGTGGCCAAGCAGATGATCGGCGCGAAGCACAAGCGCGATTACCAGGAAGCGCTGGACGCGCTCATCGGGGCGAATCAGTAACTCGTTGTGAACCGGCGGGTGCCGCGGTGCGCACACGCGTCCGCGGCGCCGCCGCCTTCTGACGCGCGGGCACCACGGTGCCTCGTGCGCCAGCTGTAGGGGGGATCCACCAGCTCAACCGAGCGGCTGACCGTACGAGAACTCGACCAGGTTGCCGTCGGGATCGTGCAGCCCGCAGAAATAGCCCACGATCTCGCCGCCATCCACCGGCGGCCACGGGACGGGCAAGCCGTCAGCGGACGCGCGGGCCGCCACCGCGTCGACATCCGCCGCACTGTCCACCGCGATGCCGATGTGCTGGTACGGCGGCTGGGCGTTGGTCTCGTAGGGTGTCTCGAGCAGGACCAGGACGAATGCCGGTGGCTGCTCGCCCCAGCCCAGCCACACGACGCGGAAGTCGTCCGTACGATCGCGTACCACCCGCATCCCGCAGTACCGCTCATAGAACGCGATCGAGCGTTCCACGTCCCGGACCTGCAGTGCGATATGCGTGCATTTCATGCCGCGCATTGTAGGCCCCGTGGCACGCCGGCGACAGGTACGCCGGGCCGTTGCACCCGGCGACGGTCCTCGCTATCGTCCTGTGCGAGCGGGCGGCGTGGCAACCAGGGCACCGTCCGGCAGGAGCACACCCGATGAACACGGATCCCCCGAATGCCGGCGGCCCGGAGGCTGGCAGCACTTCCGGCGGCATCGAGCACACCACGCTCAAGAACGCGATGAAGGCCTTCAAGAAACGGCTCAAGCTCGCCCGGCTCGACGACGAGTCGCGCCTGGGCCACGGCGCCATGAGCACCGGCGGCCGCTCCGGCATCGTGGCGATTCCCGCGCCCGACCGCTATCCCCAAGCTGTATGGGACGAACTGGTGCGGCAGGGCAAGCTGCGTCGCGCCGGCGGCGGGCTGTACGAACTGGCCGATCAACGCTGAGCGGGCGCACACCAACGTTACGCCGCGGTCATGTCGTGCTGGCGTACATCGTCAGCAGCAGGATCACCAGCAGCGGCAGCAGCAGCGAGGCCAGCGCGACCAGTACGCCGCCGAGTAGCCACCCCAATCGGCGTCCCCAGCGCTCCAGCGGCCCGCGCATCCCCACGCGGACGGCGAGCTGATCCAGCCGATGGTCGGTCAGGAACGCGGCGACCAGGTACAGACCGATGCACACGACGAGCAGGGCGAAGTCGGCTTCGCCCGCGGTGTTCCACAACGCGATGACGCCGACCAGGGCCGGCGTCGCGAGCACCGGCAACGCCCACGGCGCATAAGCGTAGTCGCTCAGGGCCATGGCGCGCCGGAGCCGCTCGGGGTCGAGGTGACCGGGTAACAGAATACTGCGCGAGACCGCCGGCAGTGCCAGCAGCACCAACGGCAGCCACCCCGACAGTGTCAGCAGCACCCAGAGCATGCCGTCCGGCACGGGCTGCCCCCAGACGTTGTTGGCCATGTGATACGCCACGAGACCGACGGGCAGTGGGGCAATCGCGTGAACGACCGTGAGCCGATGAAACAACCGCGCGTCGCGCTCGTCGACGGGGCGGCCCGCTTCGTCCAGCAATCGGCTGGGTTGCCGGAGGACGAACCACACCGTCGCCCAATACGCGTGAAACCGGCCGCGGGCGGCGCGCTGCGACCACGGGATCTGCGAGAAGCGGACACGCGCCTTGGCCAGGTCCAGCCCACACTCCGGGCAGCGTTCGCTCGTCAGGGCGCGCAGGTCATACCCGCAGTCCGGACAGTAGATGCCGGTGGGAATCGGCCCCGCGGCTGCCTCACGCTCGTGCGTTGCGTCCGTCATGCGCCCTGCTCGCCCCGTGGTGGTGCTCAGCCGTCCGGCGTATCGCGGCGCTGCGCGAGCAGCCGGGCCCGCACCGTGCTGAAGAACGCCTGTGCCGGTGCCAGACCGTAATCCGGGTAAGTCCATTCGTGGCTCTGCCAGCCGCCGTGGCTGTAGCGCAGCGTCACCTCCGCAAAGATCCCCTCGCCGAGGTAGACCCGGTGTGACGCATCCTTGGTGGTGGCCAGTACCAGCTTCGATAGCTCGATGTATCCGGGGTCGATGTTCACCGGCCGCGGAATATCGGGCAGCAGGCACTGGTCGCCGATCTCGCGCTCCATTCCGTTGGTCTCGAGCTTGACCTGCGCGAGATGGGCTGGTGGGATCGGCCGCTCCAAGCTCAGAAACACCCGTTGCAGACCCGGCCCCATCTTCGGTTCGTAATAATCCGTCTGATCAAACGGCCACAGGTCGCTTTCGAGATCGACCGGACCGTAGCGGCGCACGAGCAGCTGCCGCGCCCGACGGAGCAGGTCAGGATCCCCACTGAGGAGGCCAACGAGGAGCTTAACCGGTTTCGGAGCACGCGGTCGGGCCATGGCCAGGAGTGTAGCAGGCGACTACGATCGATGCGAGGGGCCGATAAACGTCCTGTTGCAGCCACTGCCGCGGGTCTCCGATAGGTAGATTGCATGAACATCCTCTACTTCGAAGACACCGCCACACACCATCTCCTGCCACTCACCTGGCTGCGCGCCCCTTTCGAGTTGCTCTGCGGTCGCGATCGGCTGATCGACAAGGTGCGGCGGCACGTCGGGCCACGCGTGGTGCGGCTGCTGCTGCGGGAGTTGGTCACGCCGGTGGTTGGTGGGCGGACGGCGCTCGACGAAGTGGATCCTGGCGTCGAGTGGTGCCTGCTGAATGCGCGCGTGCTCATCACGGGCCACACGCAGCTGCCGGCACCGGGCGTCTGCTGGAGGCAGGGTGAGCAGGTCGTGGCGATCGGAATTGCGCGGGATGACGTCGACCGGCTGCCGCGCGACCTGTGTGAGAACGCCGACGCGCTGGCGGCGCTGCGGGCGCGTTGCAGCGAGGAAACGCCGCCGCCACAGGTGAGTCTCGTGCGCTATCCGTGGGAGCCGGCGCTGCTGAACGAGCAACTGCTGCTGCGCGAGCTCGCGGGGGGGCGCATGCGCCCCGGCGGGCCGGCGGCCCCCGGCGTGCACCTGGTCCACGCCGAGCGGATTCATATCGATCCGAGCGCGCGGATCAAGCCGGGGGCGGTGCTGGATGCCGATGAAGGGCCGATCCATGTCGGCGCGGAGACGCTGGTCGAGTCGAATGCAGTGATACAAGGGCCGTGCTACGTGGGACCGCGATCGATCGTGCGGCCGGGGACGGTGTTGCGGGGTGGCGTGACGATCGGGCCGGTGTGCAAGGTGGGCGGTGAGATCGAGGCCAGCATCATCCTTGGCTATTCGAACAAGCAGCACGACGGATTCCTGGGCCACAGCTACGTCGGTGCGTGGGTGAACCTGGGGGCCGACACGATCACCAGCGACCTCAAGAACACGTACGGCCTGGTGCGGGTGGACCTCAACGGCGTGAGCACGGACACGGGCCAGCAGCTGGTGGGGTCGATCATCGGCGACCACGCGAAGACCGGTATTGGCACGATCCTGCCGACGGGGTGTATCGTGGGAGTGGCGGCGAACGTGTTCACGCGGGAGACGGTGCCGAAGTTCGTTCCATCGTTTGCGTGGATGGCCGACGGTCAACTGGAGCGCTGCCGCACGGACAAGGCGGTCGAGATCGCGCGGGCGGTGATGGGACGCCGCGACATCACACTGTCGGCCGACGAAGAGCAACTCCTGCGCCGCGTGGCGGAGGCGGCGCGCCAGGTCGAGGCCCCGGGCTGGGCTTGAAGGGGCGGCCGAGCGGCTTGCCCGGCGCCCGATCAGGGGTACACTGCACGCGCGGTCTGATCGCGGGCCTCAGGACGGGTCCGCATGGCATTCCTTCAACTCACGGAATGAGGAACTCCATCATGATGCGACGGACGATGGCGGTGGCGATTGTCGTGCTGGCGGCCGTGGTGCTCAGCGGTTGCAGCAGCAGCAGCGGGATCAACGTCTTCAAGAACCTCTCGCGCGAGGACACGAACCTGCGCGTCTATCTCGACGGGCAGCAGGCGGAGCAGAGCACGCTGGAGAAGGGCCTCAAGGGCTACTCGCCGTTCAAGATCAAGGAGCCGGTCTCGACGTCGCCGGTGTTCAAGTACGAGATCATCGAGCCGAAGAAGTTCGGCGACATCATGTCGGTTCACCTGCAGGTGCACCAGAAGTTCGAGGCGGACTTCTCCGACATTGCCGACTATGTCATTCACACGACCGACGCCAACAACCGCGCGGAGCAGATGAAACCGGGCGTCGAATACGAGCTGGGCGACCTCGGGCCGAAGTTCACCATTCTCAACAAGAACAACCAACGCGTGAACAAGGTGGAATTCGTGCCGGGGCAGGAGTATCTGCTCGTGTTCACGATCCGCGCCGACCAGAGCGAGTCGATCCAGATCTACTTCAAGACGAAGTGAGACACATAGGGTGATCAGGTGACAGGTGATCAGACAGCGGAAGCGCCTTGTCACCTCCCACCCGGTCGCCTGCCCGCCGGCCACTATGCGTCCAGCGGGAGCGCCTGGACCGCGGCCACATCGCCCAGGTCCACATCCCCGTCGCCGCTGAGGTCGGCCTGCATGAAGTCGCCGTAGCGCGGCCCCGATGGGGCGGTGGTGACACCCGGCCCGCCCAGGCAGCCGAGCAGGAGTTCGACGTCGGCGCTGTTGACCAGGCCGTTGGTGTCGAGATCGCCGCGTGGGACGATCGCGTCGACGTGCGTGAGCACGGCGCGGGCGGTGGCCTCGGCGCCGATGACGGCCTCCTCCCAGGTCATGCGATAGCCCAGGTGGATGAAGCCGGCGCTGACGATCCATGCCGGGTCGCCGGGTGTGTGATGGTCCTCGTACCACCAGTTGGCGTGATAACCCATGAAGTTGCACAGGTAGCGGCTGGTGTCGATCGCGGTGCTGTAGGGATAGAGCTGCGGGACGGCGGCCTCGACCGCGTCGATGATCGCCTGGGCCGGCAGGGTGGAGTAGTACTCGTTGCCGGGCGTCTCGTTGGCGATGGGCAATTCAGGGGTGGGATCGAAGGGGTACTCGTAGTCGTTGCTCCACGAACTTAGCGTGTACATCCGGTTGCCGCCCTCGATCTCCCAGTCGTCATCGTAGCCCGAGCGGCCGTAGGCGATGATCGCGATCGGTTTGAGCGCCTCGACCAGCCGCCAGAAGTCGCCGGACGTATCCTGGTAGTCGACCTCGAAATCGCCCTCGCCCTGGCCCAGGCCGTCGGGGAACTCGGGGAAGAAAGCGTACAGGTTGTAGCCGCGACTCTCCCAGTTCTCGCCGACCCACGGGCCGGGGTTGTGGTTCGGATCGGGGCTGAACGGACGCAGGGCCTCGTTCGAGGGTGGCCAGTAGCCGGTCAGCAGCACGTTCGGCAGGCCGTTGTCCACGAAATCGATCCGCTCGGCCGCGGCGCGGAAGTCGGTGACTTCGATGCGCAGGGCGCCGGGCGGCAGGGGGGCGTTGGCGTCTTCGGGGCGCTCCTGCGCCCGCGCGGCCGGCGTGAGCGCGCCGGCGCCCGCGACCACCAGGGCGAGCTGCGCGAGCGGCAACCAGTGACGTCGATTCATCGCGTGTCCTTCCGTCCCCCACGGGTTGTCCGGGCATCCATTGACTGAATGTGCATTTTAGCGGACCGGCACCGCGGACCGCACCAGAAAAAGGGGCCGCGACACCTGGATCTCGCAGGTGCCGCGGCCCAAGAGGTAAGGGTTCGCTCGGTGGCTCCTCGTGCTAACGCCGGCGCAGCAGTGCCAGGGCGCCGACCGCCAGCAGGCTGAACGTGGCCGGTTCGGGAATGAGCACGCGGAGATAGGCCTGACCGATGTCCGCGAGTGAATCGTCACGCAGATCGGCCGTGAAGTACAACCACAGGTCGTCGGTCAGGAACATGTCGTCGTTGTTGAAGACGTCGATGTACGCGCCATCGTCGAGCAGGCCGTTGCCGTCCAGATCGACCGCATCGCCCTGCCGCAACACCACCTCGGCGCCGTTGAGGACGACCACCGCGTCGTAGTTGGGATCGGCGTAGTCGGTGACGCCGGCATAGACGTAGTCGCCGACACCGTTGGCGGTCATCTCGAAGAAGCAGGCGCCGTAGCGCTCGTCGTCGAAGCTCTCGCCCGTGAAGCCGCCGGGAACGGGGTCGCCGGTCTGGGCGATGACGTTGCCATCCATGACGACCCAGTCCTGGTCGTCGTCGTTGTCGCCACGGGCGAACCAGTGGCCCTCGGGCGTGAGGATGCCCTCGACGATGTTGTCGACCGGTTCGGCATAGCTGCCGAGCGTGGCGCCTTCGACGATCATGGCGTTGCCGTTGACGACGACGATGTCGTCAGCCGAGGTGCTGGCGGTGGTGTCGCCCAGGGCGAACCACGTATTACCGTCCGCGCTGACGTGAAAGTCGTTGGAGTCCAGCGTATCCCACGGATCGGCGATGCCGCCGGGCACTGTGACGCCTTCCTGCACGTAGACCGTGTTGTCGAAGAGGAGGAAGTCGTCTTCGGTGGAGGGCAAGGTGCCATCGGTCGAGTACGCGCGCGCCCCGACACGGCCGTCGTTGGTGAGACTTGGCGAATTCAGGTAGTTGCCGATGAACTCGGTGGGGAACCCCGGGACTGGCGAGCCTTCGCGATAGGCCGCGCTGAAGCTGCTGCCGTCCCAGACGACGATCATCTCGTCCTTGTCGCTGTCGGCGGCCCCCTCGAGGTTGTTCGAGAAGGCGAAGTGGCCGCTGTCGTTGAGGCCGAGCTTGTAGTCAATGGTGAGCGAGCCCCACGTCACGCCCGCACCTTCGAACGGGACATCCTGCCCTTCCTGGACACGCACGACGCCCGCGTCCACGCCGAGTTCCGCAGTCATGAGAACATTGTCCTCGGACGTGTCGAGGTCGGTGTCGGCCATGATGGCCCAGTACATATCGTTCGCGCTGCGATAGGGCCGCGTGAACGACGTGAACTTGGCGCCGGGGATGCCGGGCACATCCGACGTCATGCTGCTGTCCACCGTGGAATAGATGACCGTCGGCAACTGGCCGAACGCCAGCAGCGGCCCGCTGATCAATAACAGAACAATTCCGAGATTGCGCATGCGCTCCTCCTCTTGGACGTGACAGTCCCGTTGTGGGAGACCACTCCGGGTGCCGGTGTGAGACCCTCCGCGCACCCTTGTCCCCGCCAGATCCTCTGCCTCTCCGTGATTGGGCCCCATCATATTGGGACCCGTTCGCTCCTCTATGCGAAGTTATAGAGTATCGGACGGCCCAGGGTCAATGTTTTTCCGCTGTAACCTGCCTGCCGCCTTGCAGATACGGAAATCGTCCAGAGGGATGATATGTGAAGATCATGTAAGTGGATCGATCGCCCCTTGAACCCCGGTCGGGAATTATCGCCACCTGCCGGCGACCGCCGGTCGCGGGCCGGCCCGGCTGGCGAGGGCTTTTTTCCGGCGGCTGGCCGCTGAATAATGCCCCCGGCGGCCGCGTCCGCAAGGGGCGTGTCGGATGCCAAATCCGCCAACCTCGGCCAGCCGTCGGTGTCCTTGCTATTCAGGAGAGCTCGTGGAAAAGCAGCCTGCGACGTCGCGACCGCCCCTCGACGACGCCGACCTCGTCCTGCGGACCCGGGCCGGCCAACGCCAGGCGTTCGACCTGCTTGTCGAGCGGTATCAGCGCCGCGCGACGTCGGTGGCCTATCGGTTGCTGGGGAACCTCCACGATGCGCTGGAAGTCTGCCAGGAGGCGTTCGTGCGCGGGTACCGCAACCTGGACAGTTTGCAGGACCCGCACCGGTTTGGACCATGGCTGTTACGTATTGTCACCAACCTGTCGCTGAATTTCCGTCGCTCGCGCGGCCCGCGGCTGTCGTTCGAGGATTGCCTGCTGGGCGAGGAGGGGAGCCGCGCGGAGCGTGTGGCCGATGCGCCGCACTCGGACGAGCGGCCAGGAGCGCAGCTCGCGGCGGACGAGCTGCAGGTGGCGATCCAGGACGGTCTGGCGGAACTGCCGCCGCAGCAGCGCGCGGCGCTGGTGCTGTTCAGCATCGAGCAGTTGCCGCAGAAAGAGGTCGCGCAGATCATGGACTGCAGTGTCGAAGCGGTGAAGTGGCACGTCTTTCAGGCGCGCAAGAAGATGAAGTCGCGGCTGGCGGCGTTTCTCTAGCGCCGGTGGTCGTGTATTGGTGAGCACTGATGCGTCGTGATGAATTTGAACAACTGGTCAGCGCCTGGCTCGACGAGCCCGAACGGCTTGATCTGCGCGAGCGGATTGAAGCGGCCGTCGCGGCACATCCGGCCTACGCCGCACTGCTGGCGGAATGGCGCGCGTTTGACGAGAAACTGCGCGCGCAGGCACCGGCGCCGGGAGCGATCGACTGGCGGCGCGTCGAGCAGCGCGTATCGGGGGCGATTGATCGCGATGACAGCGCCGAGCACCGCCTCGACGAGCTGCTCGCCTGGCCGACCAGCCTCGAAGACCGCGTCGACTGGGTGCGGCAGCGGGCGCGGATCATGGCAGCCGCGACGGTTACCGCGGTGCCGGCTCGGCGTCGCCGCGCACGCCTCATCGCCGGTGCGCTCACCGCGTTTGCGGCGGCGGCGGCTTTGCTATTGAGCTTCGTACCGACGCGCGGGCCAGTGCATGTGCCCGCGCCGGCGGCTGGCGGCGTCGCCAGGGTCGAACTGCACGAGTCACCGGCACCGGCGTCGGGCGTCGCCCGATTCGAGATCAGCGGTGGCCCTGCGACGGCCCCGCCGCCCGAGCCCGAGCGCTTCTTCGTCCTGGATCCGGTGGTTTCCAGCGCACCGGCGTCGGATTCGCTGGCTTTCTATTGAGGCTACAGACCATGCCAAACGCACGTCCTGAGTCCATCCGTTGCCGGTGGTGCATGATCGCGCTTAGCGCACTGCTGATCGCACCGCTCACGCTGGCGGCACAAGGCCCCGCGGGAGTACGTGACCTGGTCGACGCTGCCCTGGACCAGAAGGTCACCGATCCCATCGAGATTCGCGACACGTACATGCGACAGGCCCTGCGCCAGATCGAGGACCGCACCGGGCTGCGCTTCGTCGTCGATCCGCACGCGATCGAGTGGATGCCGCACGGCGAGCGGACCCGTGTTTCCATCACGATCGAGGACATCTCGGTCCGGCAGGCCTTGCGGCGGATCCTGACGGGGCTCGGCTTGCGCATGCGGGTCGCGGGCGACAAGGTCGTCGTCGAGCCGGCCCCCGTTCTGGCGCGCACCGGGCGGCGTCTGGCGCTCAGCGAGGTCAAGCTGATTCAGCGGTTGGCGGAGGCGAAGTGGGCGGCGCTCGAGCCCCCTCCGGACGTCCAATTCGATCTGCCGCCGGATGCTGACCGCGACGCTGCCCGGACGTTGTTCGAGAGCGCGCTGCGAGGCGCGGTTGGCGACAACGCTCTCGAGCAGATCGAGAACGCGCTGCCGGAATACGGCTGGTGGTGGGTGCCGCGCGGCGAGGCCATCGTGGTGCGCAGCCAGCACGAGAGCATCCAGGAACGGCTGACGCGGCGGATCGATCTGCATTATCAGCAGGTACCGCTGGACGAGTTTCTGCTGTCAATGGCGGACCGGGCCAACATCGTGCTGCACTTCGAGCCGGGCGTGCTGGAGCGCATCAACGCGCGCGACCGCAAGATGACGCTGATCCAGCGCGACATCATGGTGGGCCAGGTGCTCGAGCTGGTCATGGGCAGCACGGGCCTGGTTTACGATGTCGTCGACGACGGTGTCGTCATCTCGGCACCGCCGGAAGAGACGGCCCGGGCCGACCGGCCACGGGTGGTGGCGATCCTGCGGGTGCCGATGGATGACGGGACGACGTTCGACGTGCTGATCCGCGAGGATCATCTGCCGCCGGAGTACCAGACGCTCATGGACCGGCTGCTGGAGCGGAAGCTGCCGGAGGTCATCGACGTGCTGCGGGCGCGGGTCGGCGACTGAGCGGTCTGGCATCGTCAGCGCGACCGGTATGCGACACTCCCGGGCACCGACCATGTCCCGCCGTGCCGGCCCAGCTTGCGACGGTCGGCCGGGCGGGGCAAACTACCACCCAGGCGCGTCGTTGTAGCCGGACGCGCCGGGTGAGTTACGCATGCCGCTGAAGATCCGCTGTCCGCATTGCCGCCGGGTGCTGGTCGCCGAAGATGACGTGGCCGGCCAGCGCAAGGCCTGTCCGGCGTGCGGCCGACATTTCGACGTCCCACTGCGGCTCGACGAGGTGCCCGCGCCGGCGCGCGCGGCACCGCGCTGTCCGCGCTGTGGCGAGGAGGTGGCGCCGACCGCCACCATCTGCTACAACTGCCATACCGATCTTCAGACCGGCCGCCGCCTGCCGCTGCGCCGGCGCATGCGCCTGCTCAAGTGGCGGTTCTGGGGCACGCTGGCGGCGATCATCGGCATCGTCGGCAGCGGCGCGACCATCGGCTATCGTCTCTACCGTACGCACTCGGAGATGCCCGTCACCACGCGCCACAGGCCGCCGCCGACCGACGACACCGCGCGGCATGATGCCCTCGCGGCGGCGCTGCTCGAAGCCGAGGATGCGACGGCCCGCGCCGCAGCCCGGGCGGCCCTGCGGCAGGCCGGTACGCTCGGCACCATTGCCGTGGCCGCCGCCCTCGCAGACGCCCTGCCGCGTGCGGCCGACAGCGCGACGATCCGCGCGAATTGCATCGCTGCGATGGACGTGCTGGGGCGCCACGGCGACGAGCAGCCGCCGCTCCGCGCCGGCTGGATCAAGATCCTCGAAAGGGCCACCCATATCGATGGCCTGCGCGCCGCTGCCGTCCAGACCCGCGCGCAGCTCGGCGACCTGAGCGTGCTCGATGCGCTGGCCGATCTCTGGCTGCAGGCACAACGGCGCCATCTATTCCTTGCGGCCGCCGCGAGCCTCGCCGGCGACGAGCAGGCCGCCGCCGCGACGCCGGTGCTCCGGCAGACCGCCGCGACGATCGAGCGCTGCGCGGACGGGCTGCGTCGCCTGGCTGCGGAGGACGAGCTGGCGGTGTTCGCCCGCCTGCTCGAGGGCTACTGGCCGAGTTGGCGCTGGCTGGGGCAGCGTAACGGCGAGGCCCTCGCCCGTGACATTTTCGCCTTGGCACGGCCGGCCGAAGAATCGCTGCAGTTCGATCCGGACACGGTGCGCCGCCCTCGCGACGTACTCAAGCGCGTCGCGCTGAACGCGGCCCCCGGTCCGCGGGCCGCGGCCGGCGCGATTATCAAGGACCTCGCCCCGCAGTACCGGCGGCTCGCGGGGTCGCTGGCGGCGGTGCTGGCCGACCTGTTGCCCGAGGCCGACCCCGTGGATCAGCAGCGGCTGGCCTGGACCGTCGCACGGTTGCAGGGACGCCTGTTCGGTAACGTGGCGCTGCCGCATCCGGCGGACGTGTCGGGGCGGCAGGTGGCGCTCGCCTACGAATGGACGCACCCCGGCAGTGACTGGCAACCCGCACGGCCGCCAGCGACGTTTCCGACACTCGTCTACCGCGCGGTCACCGCCGATCGGCTGCTGGAGCGCGACCTGCTCGCCGACATGCGGGCGGACTGGGTGTCGTCGAACCGTGCCTTGCAGACCTGGCTCGAGCGGGACCTGGGCTGGACGCCCCGGCTCGCGGCACTCATCCACCCGGGGCAGCGCCGGCCGAACTACCCGGCACTCGCCGCCGCACTCACGCTGGTGGCGGTTTACGGCGCCGACGACTATCGTCCGCAACTGGAGCTGTGGCGCGAGGCGTACGATCAACCGGCGTGGGCCCGCTCGCTGGCGTACTCGGTCCTGGGCAGCCTCGACGCCCGGACCGGGGGCTGGTCAAGCGGCTGGCCCGCCGACTGGGCGCTGCCGCCGGCGGCGGAGCTGGACGCGGAGCAGCCCGGCTGGCGCCACTTCGGTCTGGTCCTGGCGGCGGGGGGGCCGACGATGGAGCGGCGATTGCAGGGCTTCGAGCCGGCGCCGCTGTCAAAAGCGCAACTGACGACATTGCTGGACGCCGCGCGGGCGGCCGCCGAACAGACCGAAGCGTTCCGCCCCTGACGGTGCTGACGAGCAGGAGTACACGAAGCGTCATGTTGATTCCGATCGGAACGGAGATTCGTACGCCGCGCGTGCCTGCGGGCAACTACCTGTTGATCGGACTGAACGTGCTGGTGTTTCTGGTGACGGACGTGCTGACGGGCGGGACGCCGCAGAGCCTGGGAACGGCGCTGAAGGCGTGGTTCGCGCTCGACGCGGCCCGGCCCAGCCTGTACCAGTACCTGACCTACCAGTTTCTGCACGGCGACATTCTGCACCTGGCCGGCAACATGCTGTTTCTGTGGATCTTCGGCAACGCGGTCTGTGACCGGATGGGCTCGCTGCCGTATCTGCTGTTCTACCTGGCAGGCGGCGTGTTCGCGGGTTTCGCGTTCACGCTGGAAGCGGAGAATCCGATTGTGGGGGCGTCCGGTGCGATCGCTGCCGTGACCACCGCGTTCCTGGCGCTGTTCCCGCGGGTGCACATCACGATGCTGGCGTGGATGTTCTTCATCTTCACGTTCCAGGTGCCGGCGATGATCCTGATCGTGTTCAAGATCATCCTGTGGGACAACATCCTGGCGCCCAGCTTCTATGCGGCCAACGCGTACTCGAACGTTGCCTATTCGGCGCACCTCGGCGGGTACGCCTTCGGCTTCCTGATGTGCATGATCCTGCTGGCGATCCGCGCCCTGCCGCGCAGCCAGTTCGACCTGGCCGCGCTGTGGACCCGGGCCGGCCGGCGCTACGGGTTTTCCGCGGGCGGCGGCAGCGGTGGCGAGCGTGTGGTCGGCGGGCGACCGATCCGGGTCGAGGAGCTCGACTCGCGCCCGCTGGAGGAGGTCGAGCTCACCCCGGTCGAGCGGCTGCGCGAGGAGACCGCCCTGCACCTGGCCGAACGTGACCCGCAGGCCGCGATCGAATCGTATCTCCGCCTGATGCAACTTGACGCGACGCAGGTGCTGTCCGCGACGCACCAGCTCGAGATCGCCAACTACCTCGCCCAGCAACGTTATCACACCGAGGCGGCCAACGCTTATGAGGCATTCCTCGGCGCTTATCCGGCCGCCAGCGACGCGGCGGAGGTGCGATTGCTGCTGGGCCTCATCTACAGCCGATACCTGCAGCAGGACGAGCAGGCGGTGCGGCACCTGCGGTCGGCGCTCGACGATCTGCGCACCGCGGCCCAGCGCTCCCTCGCGCAAGACGAGCTGCAGCGGGCCGAGGCACGCATTTCGGGACCTTCGGCGGAGGAAGGTCCGGAGGCGGCCGACGAGCGATAACAGGGTCGCCGGGGCGCAAACTGCGACCTATTCAACGGCGCGGCGGGGCTCGTCGATGATCCCCATGAACGTAGTTGTCGGCGCTGGTTTCGCGCGCCCGGTCCGCGACCCGGCGCCGACCGTGACAGGTGTGGTCGACCATGGATATCGCAACCATTGTAGGAACGCTGGTCTGCGTCGCGCTGATCGTCATCGCGATCCTGACCAAGACGGACTTCGCGACGTTCGTCGATCCCGCATCGCTCCTGCTGGTGCTGGGCGGGAGTATCGCGGCGACGCTGATGTGCTTCCCGCTCGGTGTGATGACCAAGCTCTTCAACGTTATCAAGAAGGTCATCTTCAACAAGCCGTCGGACACGGTCGAGCACGTATCGACGCTGGTGCGGCTGGCGGAAGTGGCCCGCCGCGACGGCATCCTGAGCCTTGAGAACCACCTCAACGACGGCGAATACGACGAATTCATGGTTCGCGGCCTGCGCATGGCCATCGACGGCCAGGACCCGGCCGTGATCCAGTCCGCCATGGAGCAGGAAGTCGAGACGCTCATGGAGCGCCACGCCACGGGCAAGGCGCTGTTCGAGACGCTGGGGAAATACGCGCCGGCGTTCGGCATGCTGGGCACGATCATGGGTCTGATCATCATGCTCAAGAGCATGGACGACCCCGAGGCGCTGGGACCCGGTATGGCCCTGGCGCTGATCACGACGTTCTACGGCTCGCTGTTCGCGAACGTGTTCTTCCTGCCGATCGCCGACAAGCTGGGTACCCGCAGCACGGAGGAGGTGGCGAGCAAGCTGCTGATCATCCGTGGCGTCATGAGCATCCAGAGTGGCGACAACCCGCGCATCGTGCAGCAGAAACTGATGGCCTTCCTCGATGCCAAGCAGCGCAAGGGCGTCGAGGACAGCCAGGCGTAGCCGGGAGCATTCGCCGTGGCCGTGCAGAAGAAGAAGCGCCCGGAGCCGAGCTGCCCGCTGTGGCTCGCGACCTATGGTGACATGGTCACCAACATGCTCGTCTTCTTCGTGTTGCTGCTGTCCATGAGCGAGATCAAGGAGGAGAAGCGCTTCATCGAGTTCATGGAGGCGGTGCGTGAGGCCTTCGGCTATATCGGCGGTACGCAGCACATCCCCACTGACCAGCCGCTCGACGTCAAGAACGTCGACCTCAAGCAGGTCTTCGTGATGCCGATCGATCCGCACGATCTCAGTCCGTCGCCGGACGAGGGTATCCGCCACGAGCACCACAACGTCCAGGCCATCCGCCGTGGCGACTACTTCGCGCTGGGCGGCAAGCTGTACTTCGACGCACTGACGGCCGAGCTCTCGCCCGCGAACGAGGCCAAGATCGCGGAGTATGCCGAGCAGATCCGCGGCTACCGCACGCAGATCGAGATCCGCGGTCATTGCAGCCGCGCGCCGGTCGCGGAGGCACCCTTCGCGGATCACTTCGCGTTGAGCTATGCCCGGGCCCACGCGGTGGCCGCGGCCTTCGTCCGCCACGGCGTCGAGCGCGAGCGCTTGATCATCGCCGCGGCGGGCGCAAACGAACCCGTCATTCACGGGGCCTACACCGCGGCCCAGTTGCATGAGAACGACCGCGTCGAGATGTACCAGATCAGCAAACGCGTCGAGGAATTCTTCGACGAGGATGCCGCGCCAGACGAGCGTGACGGCCCGGGCAGCGACACCACGGCCGGGACCGCCGACGCGGGGCCGCCGCCAACGGTGAACACCGGGGAAAGGGGCGAAGGCGCGCAGGAGGTCGGTGTGGCGGGTATGGCCGATGAGGGAACAGTCGCCAGCGGTCATTCGCCGCCGGATAACTCGCCCTGACGCCCGCAGCTTCGGGTGAGGTCAGTCTTCCTTCTCGGGGGTGGTCTCCGACGGCCAGGTCTTGGCCGGCTCGGGCGAGGCCTCAGAGGATTCAGACTCGGTCGAATCGAACGTCGGCAACTCGTCGGCTGGCGCGGACACCGGCGGCGATACGTCGGACGGCGCTTCGTTCAGGTCTTCCGGTGATTCTTCGGTGGGGGCGGGCGTCTCGTCGGCAGGGGCCGCCGCTGTCTCGGCGGGGGCCGCGTCGGTCGGCGCCGGGGGTTCTTCGGCCGCGGGCGCTGCGGCAGCGGTGACTTCGTCGCCGGGACCGGCGGCCGGCGCATTCTCATCGGCCGCGGGCGCCGAGGCGGCGGCAACCTCGTCGGCACTGGGCATCGCATCCGCTTCGGTCGACTCGGCGGCGGAGGGCTGATTCGTCGTGTCGGCGGTGAATCCGGAGACTGCGGGCACGGTCGCACCGCTCGCCTCGGCTTCGGCCTTGGCCTTGGCTTCCGCTTCGCGCTGCTCTTCCTGGCGAATCACCTCTTCGCCGGCCTCTTCGACGACGCGTGCGGCGAGATCCGGTTCGAGATCGAGCTCGTTGACGAACGGGTCGGGGCCGATCTCGTCGACGTCCATCACCGATACGCAGCCGAAGGCGATCAGCTTGTCGATGAGCATGTCATCGACGCCTTCGACGGACTTGAGCACGTTCTCGAGGTTTTCGAGGTGCTTGTTGTATTCGTTGGGCGTGAGGATATCGACATCCCAGTTGGTGAGACGGGCCGCGAGCCGCACGTTTTGGCCACGTTTCCCGATGGCCAGCGAAAGCTGATCCTCACCGACGACGACGGTGGCCTTGCCGAGCTCGAAGCACAGAGCGACTTCCTGCACCTCCGCGGGCTTCAGCGCGTTCTGGATCAGGATCTGGCTCGATTCGTTCCAGCGGACGATGTCGATCTTCTCGCCGCCGAGCTCATCGACGATATTCTTGATTCGGCTGCCGCGGACGCCGACGCACGCCCCGACCGCATCGACCTTCGAATCGATGCTGCTGACGGCGACCTTGGTGCGATAGCCGGCCTCGCGCGCCAGCGCGCGAATTTCGATGACGTGTTCGGCAACCTCGGGCACCTCGAGCTCGAAAAGACGTTCGATGAACTCGGGATGCGAACGCGAGAGAATGACCTTGACCTGGTTGGGCTGCTCGCGGACCTCGAGAATGAGCGCCCGCAGTCGTTCGCCCGGCATGTGCGTCTCGCCGGGGATCTGCTCGCTGCGCGGCAGGAAGCCCTCGGTGCGACCGATATTGACGAGCAGGTTGCCGCCCTCGGCACGGATGACGGTGCCGGTGACGATGGAGCCGCGGCGGCCGGAGAAATCGTCATAGATGCTGGAGCGCTCGCGGTCGCGTGTCTTCTGGATGATCATCTGCTTGGCGGCCTGGGCGGCGATGCGCCCCAGGAGGCGCACGTCGACGGGGTTGCCGTCCACCGTCGCGCGGATCTCGCCACCGATCAGGTCCATCTTGACGTCGACTTCCTCGGCTTCCTCGTAGTGCTTGCGAATGGCGCCGTTCATGGCCAGCTCGATGTCCGCCACGAGGGAGTCGCGATCGATGTTCTTGTCGCGACAGATGCTGTCGATGATGCGCACCAATTCCTGATTCATATCTTCACGTCCCGTCGTCGCCCGCTCTCACGAGCAACTGTCTCGAAGCCCGCCGCACGCCATGACGCGAACGCGCTGCCCTTCGCGCGGCAAACCAACAAAAACGGGCCGCACTTGCGACCCGTCGACACCCGATATGGGGTGGATACCTACTGCTGTAGGTCGCTCCGTCGACCGCCACCACGCCGGCCGACGACATACGCCCCCCGCGCCGGCCATGCGGACGCATGACCGGTACAGCCGACTTGGCTGTCCCCAGTTTAACGAGTCCCGGGCCTCATTACCACCCCGCAATGGCGCAAAAGCCCGCGGGGAGCGGGAGATAGCGTCAGCGCGCCCGAGCCTCGGAGCCGGTTACGGCTTCAGCCCCGCCGCGTCCACCGCGACCTTGCGTCCGGAAACCCGCAGCGGCACCCGGCGGTTCAGCGCGATCGGCGGCGCGGGCCAGACGTGCCCGAAAGACCGCGACCGCACCACCGGGTACGTCCGATCGCGCGGCAGGTGGTGCTGCAGGAGCTCGAGCAGGGCGGGCTGCGTGTCGGTATGCAGCCGATGGAAGTCACCGACGATGAGGCCGGCGGCCCGCTCGAACCACCCCGCGGCCTTCAATGCCGCCAGGTTGCGGTCCAGCACGTAGGGTGGGTCCTTGATGTCTTCCAACAGCAGCCAGTGACCGTTTGGCCGCAGCCGGCGCCCGATTCGGCCGCCGGCCAGCGCTGCCAGCACCGCCAGGCACCCGCCGGTAAGCCGCACCGTCCCTGAGCGTGCCCGCCCGCGAACGAGCTCGCCCTCGATCGGTCCGAATACCAGGGGCCCGGGATCGACCGGGACGCGGCCGGTGAGTATCGCGCCCAGTGACTTCCAGAACGCCGCCGCGATGTCGCGCGTCTCTTGCCGCGGACGCTGCTCCCACGCCAGCCAGTTGGGACAGAGCCAGTACACGCCCCGGCCGCAGCGGTACCGCGACACCAGGTTCACCAGCCCACTGATCTCGCTGAAGCCGAGGGCCCACAACGGCGTCCGCCGGTGGCGCAGTACCGAGAAGTCCACATCGGGCAGGAGCCGCGAGAAGTACGCGCCGCCGTTGGACGCGACGATGGCGCGGGTCCGCGGGTCGCTGATGGCGGCCTGCAGATCGCGGATGCGGGCCGGGTCGTCATTGCGTCCGCCGTGATGGGGGTCACTTCGGGCTTCCAGTACGCGGCGCGAATACGTGAGTCGCAGTGGCGCGGGCAGATGCTCCCGGACAAAGGCGACATACGCCGCCACGTCATCGAAGCCCAGGCGGCGGGCGTCGTCGATGAGCGGCGTGGCGGGGGCGATCAGGTGTACGCGATGCGGCGTCATGTGTCCTCCTGCGAGATGACCGGCGTGTCCGCGCCCGGCGACACGTACGTTGGACTATAATCGATCCCATGCTGCGGATCGGCTCCCTGACCTTTGACTTTCCCGTCGTGCAGGCGGCGCTGTCGGGCTACAGCGACGCGCCGATGCGGCTGATTGCGCGGCGGTTTGGCGCGCCGTACGCGCTGCACCAGGTCGTGCTCGACAAGAGCGTGGCGATGTCGCCCAAGGGTCGAGAACGCCTGCTTGGCACGCTGTTGCCCGAGGACCACCCCGTGGGTGGCCAGCTCATGGGGGCGGAGGCCGTGCAGTTCGCCGACGCGGCCGCCATCATGGCCGAACGCGGCTACGACGTGGTGGACATCAACTTCGGCTGCCCGGTGAAGAAGGTGCTGGGGCGGAAGCGGGGCGGCTATCTGCTGTCCGATCCGCCGACGGCCATCGCGATCATTCGCGCGGTCCGCGACGCGGTGCCGCAGGGCGTCCCGGTGACGCTGAAGATGCGCCGCGGGCTGGACCGGTCGGCGGAGAGCGAGCGGAACTTCTTCCGGATCTTCGATGCGGCGCTCGAAACGGGGCTGGATGCAATCGCCGTGCATGGGCGGACCGTCAAGCAGCAGTACCGGGGGCCGTCGGACTGGGGGTTTCTGGCGCGTGTCAAGCGCTACGCCGGCGACGCGACGATCCTCGGCAGTGGCGACTTGTACACGGCCGAGGACATCCGACACATGCTCGAAGAGACGGGGGTGGATGGTGTGACCGCCGCGCGCGGCTGCATCGGCAACCCCTGGCTGTTTCGCGACGCGCGGGCCGTGCTGGCGGGCGAGCCGCTCCCGCCGCCGCCGAGCGTGCCCGAGCAGGGCGAGGTCATGCGGGCGCACTTCGCGTTATCGGCGGCGCGTTACGGGGAGCGGCGGGCGAGCCGTGTGCTGCGGAAGACCGCGATCCGGTATACGGACCTGCATCCGCAGGCCAAGCAGGTCCGCCAGGCGTTCGTGACAGCGGCGACATTTGCGGACCTGGTGGCGGTTCTCGATGAGTGGTACGCGCCGGGGCGCGTGTGGCCCGCCGGGGTGAGAAAAACCGGTCCCGGAGAGGTGGTTGAGACTGGCGCCAGGGGCTGAACCTTTCGAATACTAGTTGTGTGCCGGCCGGTGACCGGGCGTTTCCCTGCCTGGCCTCGTCGACAGGGCACCGCTCTGCGTTGCCTCGTCGGTAGGGCATTGCTCTGCGTTGCCCTGTGGTACGGCGCTGCTCCGCGTTGCCCTTCCGAAGGGGCATGGCCGTGCGCTGCGTCGCGGGCGCTGGACCGGACGCCTCGGACGGCTCACAGCGCCGTGGCACAAGGCAGCCGCCAGCGGTTCGCTGGACGCGTAGTGGCCGCCGGCGTTTCAGGCAGGGTGGGTTTGGCCCGCCGGGACGATTTGTGGTTCTC
Source organism: uncultured Planctomycetales bacterium (assembly GCA_964448675.1). Classification (GTDB taxonomy): domain Bacteria; phylum Planctomycetota; class Phycisphaerae; order UBA1845; family Fen-1342; genus CAYUZU01. The sequence continues at coordinate 320 of CAYUZU010000021.1, read as the reverse complement.
TCGCCGCGGCAGGGGAGTTGGCCCCGATGCGTAGGAATACTGTGGGACACACGTGGCGCGGGCGGCGTCTGGGTGGTTACTGGCGGTCTGTGCTGCTTGTGGGGGCGGCGGGGGTGCTGCTGGCGGCGTGGGGTTGTGCGGCGACGGGCCGGTCAGGGTACACGTGAGGCCCGTACACGTGCACCACCCGGTCGGGTGGTCAGAGCGAAGTTGACGCGAAGTACGTGCGGCGTTAAATTGCACGGTCTACAACTTGTACGCCACGACGGCCCCCATCGTCTAGCGGCCTAGGATATCAGGTTCTCATCCTGGAGACCGGG
>CAYUZU010000020.1:0-96916 GCA_964448675.1 uncultured Planctomycetales bacterium | reverse complement strand
CAGTTAGACCACACGAAGGCCGCTTTTTCAATCCACCGTGAATAATCCGGGCTAAATCGTCATGACGATCGGGCAGTGGTCCGAGCCCATCACCTCGGGCAGGATGCGCGACGCCTGCAGTCGCGGGCGCAGCTTCTCGGAGATGCCGAAGTAATCGATGCGCCACCCGACGTTCTTCTCGCGGGCGCGGCCGAAGTTGCTCCACCATGTGTAGTGGCCGCCCTCGGTCGTGAACTCGCGAAACGTGTCGATGAAGCCACTCTCGATGATGCGATCGAACCCCTGGCGCTCTTCGATGGTGAAGCCCGCGTTGCGCTCGTTGCGCTTGGGCTCGGCCAGGTCGATCTCCTTGTGGGCCACGTTCAGATCGCCGCAGAAGATCACCGGCTTGCGGCGCTGCAGCTTTTTGAGATGCCTGAGGAAGGCCGGGTCCCACTGCTCGGTGCGGTATTCCAGCCGCGTCAGGCCGCGCTGCGCGTTGGGCGTGTAGACGTTGACCAGGAAGAAGTCGTCGAACTCGAGCGTCAGCACGCGGCCCTCGCGGTCGTGCAGTTCGTCGCCGATGCCCTGCTGCACGGACAGCGGCGCCACGCGCGTCAGCGTCGCCACGCCCGAATAGCCGCGGCGCTCGGCGGGGTACCAGTGCACCTTGTAATCGGGGATTTCGAAGTCGATCTGATCCAGCGCGATGCGCGTCTCCTGCAGGCAGAAGGCGTCGGGGCGCTGGTCGGCGAGGAAGTCGAAGAAGCCCTTGCGGATCGCGGCGCGAATGCCGTTGACGTTCCAGGACATCAGTTCCATGCGTGCTCCGAGACTTGCGCCGGCCGTTGCGGGCCGCTTACAGAATCTCCATGATCTCGCGCCGCGACACCAGCCGCGTGCCGCGGACGGTATCGGCGCCACAGGCCTTGAGCCAGCGGCCCTTGATCTCCTCCAGCAGAGACGGGAGGCTCTTGCGCCCCGCCGCGTCGCCCACGACCTTGCCGCCGGCGCGGTGCGGATGGCCGCCCCAGTGCCCCAGGCCGCGCAGGGTCGGGGCGAGCAGGGCCACCGCGTCACCGCCGTCGGCCGTCGTGCGGGCCGAGAACACCAGGTCGGTGCCGGTGATCGCGCCGCAGAGGACGCGTTTGACGTCGTTGCAGCGGATGAGCAGGTCGGCCACTTCGCCGACGATCTCGACATTACGGCTGTGCTGCAGAAAGCACACGGCCACCTCGTCGAAGAGGAACGTGCTCCCGATCGCCAGGCCGAGGTCCTCGAAGTAGTCACGGGCCAGGGGGGCGTTTTCGATCTCGCGCAGCGCCTGGTGGTCAATCCGCTCGCCGAGCCACGTCAGCACGCCGCGTTCCGTCCGCGAAAAGCGCATGTGCGTGCCGATGACTTCGGTGCGCACGGCGTAGAGCAGGGCGGTGGCCAGGGCGGGCGACGGTTCGACTTTCTGCTCGCGCAGGTACGTCGCGACGATCGTGGCCGCCGCCGCCGCATGAGACCGCACATCGCGGAACTTCACCGGCGTGGCGCGGCCGGCGGCCTTGTGGTGATCGATGACGCCGACCGGCCGTACGCCACCCTGTCCCAACAGGTGATTCGCACTTTCCGGCGAGCAGTCCACCAGCACGACCGCTTCGTCCGGCTCCGGCGTGTATTCGTTGAGCAACTCGACTGGCGGCTTCAGCAGCCGCACCATGTGGACATTCTCGGCCCGCAGGATGGCCCCGCCGCCGATGAGCCGGCCGGTCTTGCCGAGGCGTTCGCGGATGAGGGTGAGCAGGGCCCAGCCGGCGGCGATGGCGTCGGGATCGGGTGTGTCGTGCGTGATGACCACGATGCGCTCGTAGTCCTTGAGTACGCGCAGCAGGCGGTCTGAGCGGTGCCGTCGTTTCGCCATGGCCTCGGTCTGGATCCGGTCCGGGTCGGTGCCTGAAGCGGCCAGCGTACCACGCCGCGGGTGCGGTCACAACGTGGACGCGGGCCGGGGTGCCGCGGGGCGCAGGTTCGGAGCCGGGCACGCGCGGCGGGTGGTGGCACCGTCGTCGGCAACCGGCGCGCGTCGCCACCCGCGCGGATTGCAGCGTGCGGGATTCATGGCGACAATGGGACCGGGCGGCTGCGCAGGCGGGGTGGAGGACAGGCGAATGCGCCAGCAGGTGGATCTGTCCGAGATCGGTCGCATCCTCGACGGTCAACCCGGGCATCTCTGCGATCTGTTCATGGAGCTGCGCGAGTTGATCTGGGAGACGGTGCCGGACGAGGCCGACGAGCTGCTGCGCTGGGGGGCGCTGATCTACTGTCGCGATGGGGCGGTGATCAAGAAGAACATTTGCTGTCTGGACGTGAAGGACGACAGCGTGCAGGTGGGGTTCGTGCACGGCGTGGCGCTGCCGGACCCGGAGGGGTTGCTGGTGGGGGCGGGCAAGTCGAAGCGCGACGTCAAGCTGGCAAGCCTGGATGATGTCCCGCTGGGGGCGCTGCGTGACCTGCTGCGCGCCGCCGCGGCGTATGAGCCGGCCGGGGAACACGACGCGAGTATCGAATGACCGAGGTACACACGGCTGAAAGCTCGTGCCAAAGCTTGTACCAAACGCCGGAAAACCATGCGATTCCGTGACACTCAATGAGAAAACGGCATCAAAGGGTGTTTCGGGTGGGGGCGGCGCAAAGCGTGACGCTGAAACGAATTGCGACACGCTGCGCCGCGATGAGAAATTGAGGGCGCAGGGACTCGAACCCTGGACCCACGGCTTAAAAGGCCGTTGCTCTGCCGACTGAGCTACGCCCTCGGCGCCCGCAGGCGCTTCGTCAACGCATTATAGTGCCATGCCGCTGGCGCACAATTCGCCCGCCAGCCGATGCGCAGCAGCCATCACCCGCCGCGCTAAACCCGACACCCGACACACGACGCCCGACACTCGACACACGACGCCCGACACTCGAGACGCGGATCCCGGTGCCTCATACACGACATCCAATCCCCGCTACCTGCGCCGGCCCCACGGCTGCACCGCCCCAGCCGTCAGTCGTCAAGCTCGATCCGCATCCCGAGCGTGGGTTGCTCGCGCAACGACGCAGGAATGATGCGCCCGCGCGCAATGTCGCCGTCGACCTCGCTCAGGATTACAACACCCACCGTCCGGCCGTCACACCGCAATGGCAGCGGCTGATGCAGCGACACCGACGTGGTTGTCAACGCCGCCACAATCGCACCGTCGGCGCCAATCTGCGTCAGGCGTCCGGCGACGCGGGACGGCGCCGGCGGCGCCGAGAAGCGCACGCAATCGCCCGGGCGCGGGGCGAAGTCCGCCCGTCCGTCATCCGTCACGGCGCGGGCAATGGCGTAGCTGCGCTGCACGCGAACGACCTCGGCCTGGCCGACCGATTCGCCGGCACGATAGACGTCCAGCCGTTGGCCGCGCGTCAGCTCCGCAGTCTCGCCCGCGTTGAGCAGCGCACCGTCGCTGGTGAGACGAAACACCCGCGCGACGAAGCGGCGCGCGCTGATATCCGTCGCGGTTCGTACGATGACCTCGTCCCCCGGACGCAGCCTGCCGTCGAACGGCGGCGCCGTCGGGACCAGCGCGTCGCCGTCCGAGCGCGGTTGTGTGTCCGCAGCGCGAGAAGTCGCCGCCGGTGCGGTCGTCGTCCGCGCGGGGCGTGACGTGGGAACGGTGGTCGGCGTGGCGCGTGTCGTGGTCGGTGCGGGCGCTGTTGTCGGCGGTGCCATGCCGCCGGCGGGCAGGGTCGTCGCGGGCTGCGCGCCAGCCGGCGCTGTCAATGGTGGGGTGATATTCCAGGTGGCGGGCGTGAACGTGGCGTACCAGAAGCGATCATCGCGCCGCTGCACCAGGCCGAAGCCGAGGTACTGGCCACTACGCCAGTAATCGACGTGAACATCGCCTGGCGCCGCGACATGCGGCGGGGCGGCGATCCAGATCTCGGCACGCGCGCCAGTGCCACTGACATGCACGACGGCCGATCGGGCCCGCCCGGTCTGCCGGTCATGCGGTGCCGGCCAGTGCTCGACCCGTTGCCCCGGCCGGAGCCGCAGGTCGGCCACCAGCGGCACGACCCGGGCGAAGCAGAGGTTGTCCTCGACCGCCAGTACGTCGAACCGCGCCGCGGGCTGGGCGGCCACCTGCAGCCACCAGTGGTCACCTACGGCCACCTGCCAGTCGTGCCCGGCGGCGATCCAGACCGTCCGCTGGCCGGGGCCGACGGCGTCGAGCGGGGCGTGCAGCGTCGCGCCACGCGGCCAGGCGCCCAGCTTGCTCTCCGTGGCCGGGCTGCTGTCGCCGACCTGGGCCAGGCCGATCGGGGCGGCGGCAATTAGACCGGCGAGGACGAGCGCAGCAAGGTGACTCTGAGGAAAGCTTGGCCAGTATTGATTTTTGATGATCAACAGTGCTCCGATTCTGCCGCGGTCACTGCTACGAAGGCCGCCACGGGGCTCTCGTGGCAAGATTATTGTGGTCAGGCGGTTAGGACAATGCCACCCGACTGGGGCGCAAGAAGAAAGCGAGCGAGGCTGCCGGGGTCGGCGGCAGCCTCGATCGCCGGAGGAGGAATCCAGCACTGTCACATTCAGGGAGGTTTCACCCGGGGGTACGGCGGGGCGGGCCGGCGGTTCGGTGCGGGGGCGGATTTTTGGTGTGGGCGGGCGCGAAAGGGCGATATTTACGGGGCGTGCGGGCGCGGGACGGGGTGGTCGCGGGGCGGCATTGCCCGGGCGGGCGGCGCGGCTATACTTAACGCGGACGGCGACACTACCGCGTGGCGGACCGTGTCGTGAAGGGGGAGCCCAGTGCGAGCCTTCGCGGTTCCTGGATGGTGGGGCATCGCTGTGTGCTCTGGATGCCTGGTGCAGGTGGTGTCTTTGCGCCGGCGGGTGTGCGCCGCGGTGCGCGCTGAGCGGTATGAGCGGATTGTGGGCGTTGCTGAAACACGACGCAGCGAAAGACGTGGTCTGAAGCGTTTCGAGGCCGGCGGCGCAAGGCGGCGCCAGTCCGAGGGCGGGCGGTCGCGGCGCGGGCGGAGGGATAAGCGACGTTTGGTCGGCGCGCACGCATGGACAATCGCGCGGCTTGGCGATATATTGCAGTCGTCCCTGGCGGTGGCGCTGCCATGGACCGTCCCGGGCCGGCCCACATCAGCGGCGCTGGACGATGGAAGAATTAACGCCCGGCGGCAGGGGGCCCGGGCGGTGGTGGGACAGCATGCAAGAAAGCTCGGCAGCCGTCGCTCCGGCGTGTCCCGGAGTCTTGCGGGTTATCTACCCGACGGCGGCTCTGGCCGTACACGCGTAGCACCGTCGGCGTGTGCACGGTAGCTCGTAAGGAAACAGTGGGAGGAATCGACGTGCCAGGGATCCACAACCTGCACAATCACACGCCGTTCTCGGATGGGGCCTATACCATCGACGAGATTTGCGAGGCGCATCTCAAGCAGGACTTTGATGTCGAGGGCATCGGCATCAGCGATCATCTGTTCTGCACGCCGTCGTCGCGCGAGATCCGCAGCGACAAGGAGTTCGAGCGCGTGTTCGGCAAGGAGACGCGCGACTATGTCGCGATGGTCAAACAGGCGCGGCAGCAGTGGTCGGGCAAGGTGCAGCTCTATGTCGGCGCCGAGATCAACTGGCCGCTGAACAAGCCGCACCTGGATATCATCCGCCGCATGCTCGATGGGATCGACTATGTGCTGTTCGGCTTTGTCGACTGGGCGGGCCTGACGACGCTGGCGAACCAGGCGCGGCGCTGGCCGTGCCCGGTGGGGCTGTCGAATTGCGATGTGCAGACGCAGTTCCCGAACACGTCGATGGACCAGGTGGTGCGCACGCTGGCCAACGCGCGGATCTTCTTCGAGGTCAGCCCCAAGCTGTTCCCCCTGTCCTCGCAGGATCCGTGGTTCAAGGTCGTGCCGAACCACCGCGTGCGCGTCGCGATCGGGACGGATACGCACGACGATCTCGACTGCATCGCGCAGTTGCCGCAGATGCACGATTACGTGCTGGCGCATGGGCTCGAGGAGAAACTCTTCGTGCCGAGCGTTCGCGAGGAAGCCGTCTCGGTTTCGTAGCATCCCGGCCGGCGCTTGCGCAACCCGTCAGGAGACCGGACCCGCGGCGGTTATCAGCCGCGCGCGGTGCGGCGCCCACCGATAATCGCGGCCGGCCGGCCGCGCCCGGTGCGATCCTTGCCCCCGATCGCAATCATTTCAAAGCTACAAGTATGATCGGTGGTGTTTCCAACAACACGAGCCTGTTCCAGACACAGTTCAACAAAAACCAGAAGGCGAAGAACGAGGTTCTGAGCCACCTGGCCACAGGGCAGCGCATCAACCGCGGGGCCGACGACCCGGCAGGGCTGATCGTCGCGTCCCGCTTGCAGTCGGAGATCGCCGCGCTCGAGGCCGAAAGCCGCGCCATCGAGCGTCTCGATGCCAATGCCAACATTGTCGACGGCCACCTCGCGCAGGCTGCGACATTGACCGGCGACGTGCGCAAACACCTGCTGGCGGCGGCGAACGAGGGCGGCCTGGTCGAAGGCGAGCTGGACGCGCATCAGCTCCAGATCGACCACACCGTTGATCGGGTGCAGAGCTTCACGCGGGATGCGGTCAGGAGCCTCGACGGCATTCGCCTGCCCGACGACGGCAACGCGGCCCTCGCGCAGCAGCTCGAGGACGCCGCCACCGCCGTGGGATCCCTGCGCACGGGCGGCGCCAATGCGCTGGTCACCGGGAACTTCGAGCAGGCCGGAAAGGCGGCCGCCCACGCGTCGACAGCGTTCGCCGAAGGCCGCGGGATCGTTGGTTCATATCAGCGGCACACACTCGAGGCGCGGGCCAACGCGGCGGCAATCGAACGCGAAAACCTGATGTCGGCCCACAGCCAGATCATGGACGCGGACTTCGCCGCGGAAGCGGCCAACCTGGCCCGTGCGAACGTCCAGACGGCTGCCAGCGGCCACGTGCTGCGAATCGCGAATCAAAATGCGAAGACAGTCTTGTCATTGCTCGCCTGATGCAGCATGACAACGACGGGCCGAGGTGACATGCCTGCGCGCAAGCGCGGGCATGTTGTATTTCGGTAGCAGGGCCGGCGCGGCGCCGCCGCGGCACGAGCCGCGTGGTCAGTCCGCGCCGGTCTCTGGTCGAACGCCCAGCACGTCCGGCTTGAACACGCGCGATTCGATCGCCCGTACGTATCCCGTCCAGTCGCTGGCCGCGTCGCTGTCGCCGTCGATCGCCTCGAAGCACATCGCGATCTTCGCGTCCAGGTTGTCGAGATAATGCACCACGAAGGCCTCTGGCAGCGCCGGCAGCCGCGGACTGCCAAACTCGTACTTGCCGTGGTGGGCGAGAATGATGTGCTTGAGCACGGTCTCGACCTGGTCCGGGAATGGATGGCCGGTCTCCTGCTCGATTTCGCGGCATTTCTCGTGGATCCACAGCACGCACTGCGTGATATGCCCAATGAGCTGGCCCTCGGAGGTGTATTCGAGATTCGTCTCGAACGCCAACTCCCGCACCTTGCCCGCATCGTGCAGCAGCAACGCCGCCAGCACCAGGTCCCGGCTCACGCGCGGATACAGCGGGCACACCACGTCGGCCAGCCGCATCAGGTTGTGCGTGTGCTCGATCAGGCCGCCGAGGTAGGCGTGGTGCATCTGCACGGCAGCCGGCGCACGCTTGAACGCCGCGACGAACTCTTCGTCGTTGACGAACTTGCTGATTAGCGCCAGCACGTCGCGGTTCTCGATCGAGCGCAGGATCTCCTTGATGCGGTTCCACAGCGCATCCACGTCGTGCCGCGTCGCCGGCAGGAAGAGCGTCGGGTCGACGCTGCCCGGCTCGACGGCGCGGACACCATCCACGATGAACTGCTTGTTCCCCTTGTAGCTCTCCACCCGGCCGCGGAAGTGCAGCAGGCCGCCGTCGGGCATCGAATCGTAGACGTCCTGCGTCGCGTTCCACATGCGCCCGAGCATCTGGCCGGTGCCATCGGCGATGACGACGTGGATGTAGAGGCTGCCGTTGCTGGTGGTGCGCAGGTCTTTCTGTGCGACGCGGAAGATCGCGTCCTGGATGCGTTCGCCAACCTGGAGACTGGTGATTGTTCGCGGCTCGGACGTTGCTTGGCTCATGATTCTCAGGCTGATTCGTTGACGGGCCGCCCGCGCACCTGGCTGGTCCAGCCGAGTGCGTCAGGCGTGAGAAAGACGACATCGTCGCCGAAGAGATCCTGCCGCATGACAATGCCCAGCGGCGTCGTGTAGTACGAGTGCACGTTGGCCGCCAGCGTGCGCAGCGCCGCTGTCGGATCCTGCCCCTGCGCTTGCAGATTCCGCAGGGCGGCGTGCGCGCCGTCGACGTGTCCCTGGTGCCGGCTGACGATTTCGGCGATGAGGATCTGCTCGGCGGATTGGCGGACCAGGCTCCAGTCGGCCCGCCGGTTGCCGTGAAAAACCACGCGATGCAGCCGCTCGATTTCGTCGACAACCCTGGTCAGGTCGCCGTCGCCACGAAGCGCGGCCAATAGCGCATCCATCTGCTCACGCGGTAGTCGGGCCACGTGTATACCTCACAATTCCGCGGTCTGTAACAACAATACAAAGACACCGATCCGGGGCCGCATCCCGCTAGTCGGCCGCGGATCAGACCAATGCTCGCAGTGGCACGCCTCGTGGTGGGCCTACGGCGTTTCGCCGCCGGTGCCCGCGCCCTCGGGCACATCGATCGGCTCACCGCGCAGCGCAGTTGCCACTGCTTCTTCGAGTCTGGCTTCGTCGAACGCACTGTCCGACTTGACCCAGGCGAGGATGTCACCGAGCGCCGCATTGAGGTAGCGGTGAAACGCGATCACCTCGCTCGCCTCGTCGGCGCTGAGCGGCTCGATCCGGAACTGCCAGTCCTGCGGGCCGCGCTCCAGCCGCAGCGTATCTGTCGACCGCACCGGGCCGAACAGCACCAGCGCGATGTTCGGACTGACCGTAGCGCTGCGATTGTCATCCTGCAACTCGATGCTTGTTTCCTGTGCGCCCAGGCCGCGCAGGCCGCCCAGCAGCCGGTTCGCCCGGTCACGACCGAGCGCCCGTGTCAGCCGGCCGATGGTGTCGAAGCCGTCGTACAGCGGCATGAAGCGGTCGTCAGCCAGCAGCGGTGCGACGTCGTCCTCGGCGAAGAGCCGCAGCGCCAGCTCGACCTCGCCATCCTGGAGGAAGGCGGTGAGGTCGGCCACGAGACTCTCCGCCTCGGCACGCGGGTCGGTGCTCAGCTCGGGCAGGTCGCCGCCGGGGCTCGGCTCGGCGGATGGCTGCGGCAGGTTGGCGCCCTGGTAGGCGGACTGGTCCTGGAGGATGCCGGGGTCGGAGGTGCCGCGCGGCAGGGGGGCACCGAGGGCCTTGTCGCCGATGGTGCCGTCGAGCGGGGTGGTCGGCTCCTGCGATTCGCCGCACGCACAGATCAGCAACAGGCCACAGAGAACCCCACCGATGAGCAAACGCATTCTGATCATCGCAACTTTCACTTTCGTGGCAGGTTAACGCACAACCCCGGGGGCCACACGCCGCCGACAGTCCACCAGCCGTCACCGCCCCGCGCACGGTCGGCGACCGCTCGGGGCGGGGGAAGCCGGACCGGTCACGCACAGCGCCAACGGTAGCCCTGCGGGCCGGTCGCGTCAATGGGCGGCGGGGCCGTGGAAACGCGGGAAGGTGGCGACGCGAGGAGGTGCGCACGGAGGATTAGGACGCGGCACTCCGTTGTCGGCCACAGGTAGGGCGTTGCGCTGCATCGTCCGCCGCGGGCAGGACATCGCTCTGGTTCGTCTCTGCGCGAACGAAATCGGCGTTTGTCCGTGCAGCGCCGAGCGGTATTACTCGCGCCGCCGGGTGCCACGGCTCGGCGAGGCGTGCAGCCGATCGCGAGCCGTATCAGAGCCGGATGGCGCGAGCCCCCGGGCCAAGGGCCGACGGCTGGCGCCGCGCGTGCTGGATCCCAGCGCAGGGCGTGAGCGGCCCGTATTCCGAGCCCCGACCGGGGGGCCAACCGCTCCGTGGTCATGATGCATCCGCGTAAGCGGCCGCCACGGCGGTGCTTCATTGATCGTTGATCATTGATAATAGATCATTTCCCGCTGGTCGGGACTTGACGGGGAGGTTATATTCAGGGGTTGCTGTACGCGCGGACCCGGTCGCCGGCGCCCGCCGTTCTGGTGGCGTAGCTCAGCTGGTTTAGAGCGTGGGATTCATAACCCCAAGGTCGACGGTTCGAGTCCGTCCGCCACCATTGGCCGCCTGCACGCATGGGATTACATTGCCCGGCGTGGTTTGCGCGATCGGGGTGTCCCGTGAATCTGTTGGAGTGAATGTCGCATGCGGTGCCGCTTCGCACTGGTGCTTGCCGCTGTCGTCGGGGCCGGCGGCATGAACGCGGGGTGCGAGTCACGCCAGGCTCCGCTCCGCGAAGCTGCCGAAGCCGGTGACGTGCATGCCATGACGGAGATTGGCGAACGGTATGCCAACGGCTTCGGCGTCGCGCGCGATCCGCTGGCAGCCATGGAGTGGTTTCAGAAAGCCGCCGAAGCCGGTCACCCGGACGCCATGTTCAAACTGGCCTACATGTACCACGACGGGCCCACCGTCGTTCGTGACGTCGCCGAGGCCTTACGGTGGTACCGCGAGGCCGCCGATCGCGGTCACGCCGATAGCATGAACAACCTTGGCACCATGTACCTCGAAGGCTGCGGCGTCGAGCGGGATCCGGCCGAGGCGGCCCGCTGGTACCGCTCGGCCGCCTGCGCCGGGAACACCACCGCCATGTACAACCTCGCGGCGCTGTTCGAACGGGGCGAGGGAGTCGAGCAGGATCCGGCCGCGGCCGTCCGGTGGTATACGCAGGCGGCGGAGGGAGGTGATGTAGATGCAATGTTGCGGCTGGGGCTGATGTACGATCAGGGCGCTGGCGTCAAGAAAGACCCGGCGGCGGCGGCGTGGTGGTACCAGCAGGCGGCGCACGCGGGGAATGTCGAGGCGATGGTCAATCTCGGCACCGCCTACGAGACGGGCGACGGCGTTGGGCAGAATGTCGAGGAGGCGATCGTGTGGTGGCGGCGGGCGGCCGAAGCGGGCAACGCCACCGGCATGTTCAACCTGGGCTTGCTTTATGACCAGGGCACGCGGGTGCAACGGAACCTGGAGAAGGCGGTGCGGTGGTACCGGTCTGCCGTGATGGCCGGGCACGCGGGGGCGATGGCCAATCTCGGCGCGCTGTATGCGCAGGGTGCCGGCGTCGAGCGGGATTACGTCGAGGCGTACGCGTTGTTCAGCGCGGCGACGGAGCGCGGCTTGGCGGCGGCGCGGGCCTCGCGCGAGCGCGCCGCCGGCGAGCTGTCGCCGGAAGAGCTTGAGGCAGCCAAGGCCCGGGCGGAGGAGATCGACGAGCTGGTGCGGTCGCTGGAGTAGCGGGCACGGTGGGTACGCGGCAGAACGAGCGTAACCGGGCGCACGCGGGGGCCGGGGCGCGGCCGCGCACGCGCCGCGGACGTATTCTGTTGGTGCTGACGCTGGTCACCGGCGCGCTCGCCGTGCTGCGGGGGGTGGAGCTCACGGTCTGGCCGACGCGGGAGATCGAGATCAGTGCGCACAACGGCGCGCTCAGCCTGGACTACGTCTGTGAGGGCGGTGTTCTCGCCGATGAGGCGGGGTGGCGGTGGGACAGCGAGCGCTATTCAGTCTGGCGCTGGCGGCCGGAGGTGCGCATTCGTGGCAGTCACTTGAGCGAGCTGCTGAACCCGTTTGTGCGCCACCCGCCGCGATTGTATGGTTCGCGGCTCTACATCGTTCTTCCGTTCTGGATTCCGTTCGCTTTGCTGTCGCTCGTGATGGGGCTCGTATGGTGGCGGGCGCGCGGACCGGCCGGTCGCTGTCGCAACTGCAACTACAACCTCACCGGCAACACGAGCGGCGTCTGCCCGGAGTGCGGCACGCCGGTCCAAGAACATGACGCGGCCGGCAACGACAGTGTCCCGACGAAGGACGAAACCTGATGGCCGCCGCCACCGGCTGTTTGGTCTTCCCAGCCACCATTTGTTAGGTGATTTAGAAAAAACCACTTGCGTCTCGCGGCCTCGACCGCGAGGACAATGGTGGGAACTCGGCTTCCGGAGGCGGCTGATCGAAATCCGAACATACCCGAAGCACGGGGCTCCTTACCGCCGAAGTTGCCACCCGAGCCGATCTCGGCCCCCCGGGAACACGCTTGTCTTTCCGGGGCGACGCTCGATCGGGCGGCGTGCACCGCGGCCTTCGCGGTGGGTGGCCGACCCGCGGGTGGTGTCATGGTGGTGGCCCGAATGGTCTGGGAGAGGGGGGCTGCTGCCGGCCTGCACTCGTGCGGTGCCGATACGGCGCGGGCGGCGCAGCGCCGATCCAGGTGGTTCGGATCGGCGGCCGTTTGCCGGGCGGGGGGCGCGCTGCGCGCCGCGCGCGTTATAATGCCCTTATGGATGCGCGGCTGAGCACGCATACGAGCCTCCTCGCGCGCCTGGCGAATCGCGACGACGCGGAAGCGTGGCAAGCGTTCAGCGACCGATACCGTGGGTTGATCTGCGGTTTCGCCCGGCGGCGCGGGCTGCAACCGGCCGACTGTGACGACGTATTCCAGGAGGTCATGTTGTCGTTGAGCGAAGCGCTTCCGCGTTTTCGCTACGACCCCCGACGCGGGCGCTTCCGCTCGTTCCTCAAGACCGTCACGCTCAACGCCATAATCGACCGGCAGCGCGGCCGGGCGGGCGAGTCGAAGCTGCGCGGCATCGATCGCACGTCGTGGATCCCCGGCGGCCCCCCGGATGTCGAGCAGGCCTGGGAGGCCGAATGGCGGCAGTATCACGTGCGCCGCGCGTTGCAGGTTGTCGCCGCGGAGTTCAATGACAACGACTACCGCGCGTTTCGACACTACGTATTGCAGCAGCAGGACGCGCGCCGTACAGCCGAAGCGATCGGGGTAAGCGTCGCGCAAGTGTACCAGGCGAAGTCGCGCATCACGCGACGCCTGACGGCGCTGATCGAGCTTCAGATGCAGGAGGAAGGTTAAACCGCTCGGCGGGGACTGCTATGGGGACAGGTTCGGGCTGGCTCTACAACGAGGAACAGCTTCTCCACGAGCTCCGAACGGCGCAGTGGCCGACCTGCGTCAGGCCGCGCGTGGCCGGCTACGAGGACCTGCAGCCCATCGGGCACGGCGGCCAATCCGTCGTCTACAGCGCCGTGCAATGCTCGACACGCCGCCGGGTGGCGGTCAAGTTCCTCCTCCATGGCCCGCTGGCGTCGCCCAGTCACCGGCAGCGCTTCGAGCGCGAGGTCAGTCTCATTGCGGGACTGCAGCATCCCAACATCGTCCGCCTGTACGACTGCGGCTTGACACCCGACGACCAGCCGTACTACGTCATGGAGTACATAGACGGCGTACCGCTTGACCAATACCTGAGCGGCACGCCGAAGGTGTCGTCTACGGCCATCCTGGACGCCCGGGAGGCGACCCCCGCGGCGGCCGGACCATCGGCGGTGCCGGCCAGCGGGCGTACCGTCTCGCGCGAGGACGCCCTGGCATTGTTCGCCAGGATCTGCGATGCGGTGGGAACCGCCCACCAGTGCGGCATGGTCCACCGCGATATCAAGCCCGGCAACATTCTCGTCGATTCGCACGGGGAGCCACACGTGCTCGACTTCGGCCTGGGCAAGAGCCTGGAACTGGCGACCGGCGGATCGTCCGGCCAGGTGAGTCTCACGGGGGAGTTCATGGGAACGCTGGCGTGGGCCAGCCCGGAGCAGGTCGAAGGTTCGCCCGGCAGGATCACCCCGCGCGCCGACGTTTACGCTCTTGGCGTGGTGCTGTTTCACATTCTCACTGGCCGGTTTCCCTACCGGGTCAGCGGGGGTTTTGGCGAGGTGGCCGACCAGATCCGCAATGCGGAGGCGCCACGCCCCGGTACGCTCGCGCGCGGCATTGACAGTGAACTGGACATCATCGTACTCAAGTGCCTCGCCAAGGACCCAGCACGCCGCTACGAGGACGCCAACCAACTGGCCCAGGACATTCGCAATTACCTGGCCGGCGAGCCGATTGCCGCGAAGGGTGATTCGCTCGCCTATCGCTTTCGCAAGCGCGCGCGCCGCCATTGGGCAGCCATCGCCGTGGTCGTGATACTGCTGGCCGTCAGCGCGATCGAGCTGCGCAACGCGTGGTTGCCCCGTGAGGCCGCTCCCGCCGCGTTGCGGTCCGCTCAGTCGGCTTCGCAACCAGCCGCGCCGCTCGACCCGATCCAGGCCGTCACGGACCGCATCGGCGACACCGATCGTGGCCCGGCGACCTTCTCCAATGACCTGGCCGCGCTACCGACCAAGGCGGTGTTCCCCGGGCACCTGGCCTTCGGCCACGGCGGGGGCGTGGCCCAGCATGTCGTCGGTGGTGGCGCATCCATCGAGGTGCGCGGCTTTCTGCATATCGGCCAGGACGCCCAAGGCACACTCGAGATCCGGGATGGCGGCAAGGTCATCAGTCGCGACGCCGATATCGCCCATCAGCACGGCAGCCGCGGACACGTGATCGTCGCCGGCCCGCAATCCCAGTGGTCCGCCGGGCACACGTTCTGCATCGGGGCCGGCGGTGATGGTACGCTAAACATCCAGGACGGCGCGACCGTGACGAGCGTCGCCGGGCGTATCGGCAGGCAGACCGGTTCATCGGGCGCTGTGACGGTGGACGGTACCGGCTCGGCCTGGGATTGCACTGATGATCTCAATGTGGGATACAACGGGGTGGGGATCCTGACCATCCGGAATGGCGGTGTCCTGCGCGGGAGCGAAGGGAGGATCGCGATTGGCGCCGGCGGCGACGGTGACTTCACGATTGCGGGGCCGGGGTCCTTCTGCGCGCTACGTGCTTCGCTTCAGGTGGGCGGCGACCGGGGTGTCGCGGGCGGTCGCGGCCACCTGTATCTGGCCGACGGTGGGCGGCTGCAGGTCGCGCACCTCGTCAGGATCTGGGACGACGGCTCCGTCGAGATCACCGGCGGCCAACTCATTGTCGATACGATCGTGCATCTCGACGGCGGGCTGTTCACCCTCGCGGACGGGCGCTTGTACGTGAATCACTTCCACGGCGACCTCATCAACCAGGGCGGTGTCCTCGCGCCGGCTCACGTGCCGCAGGGGATCGACGTACGGGGCGACTACACACAACACGGCGGCGTCTTGGAGCTGCGTCTCCGCGGCGCCGGCGCCGAGGCGCACGACCGACTCATGGTCGAAGGGCACGCCGCGCTCGGTGGCACGTTGCGCACCATCCGCGGCGACAGGTTCGAGCCAGCGTACGACGATGAACTCGTGATCGTCACGGCCCAGCGGATCACCGGCGCGTTCAACGACGACGCCCGCGAACTCGAGCTCGTCAACGGCGGCCGCTGTAAGATCGTCTGCACGGACACGGATGTCCGCCTGACACACTTCACGGGCCCCTTCGACCCCGACCCCGCTTGGGCAGACCCCGCGCCGGACGGTCCGCTGCCCCGCCCGCACCTGCCGGTCGGCCCGTTCCCGCGCCGCCTCAGCCGGAACACGACGGGCGAACACGACCTGGCTTTTCTCGGGCCACCCGATGATGTCGCCGTCAGCATCGCCGGCCAGATCGTCGAGTACGACTTTGAGGACCTGCGCATCGTGGACGGCGAAGGGCCCGACCTCGTCGTCTACGAGGTCGATATCGGCACCGTCGAGCACGCGAGCTATGACGTGCTCGTAAGCCAGGACGGTGTGAACTTCCAGACTGTGAAGGCCCTCTATTGGCACGGTTTCCACATCGCCGGCGATGACGCCAACAGCGGTGGCGGCTTTGCCTGCGCCTACGATTTGGCCTACGCCGGAATGGACCACGCTCGTTACGTCCGCATCGACGGCGTGGGCGATGGTCCAGTCGGCAGCACGAGCGGGTTTGACCTTGACGCCGTCGGCGCGATTCACTACGCGCCGGGAGACACGCTGGACGAGCCCCAGAGCCGTCCAGCTCCCTGACGCGACGTACAACCACTCGTCACCCGCCGGCTGACCCGGCCGCGACCGGGGACATTCCCTCGCGCAGTTCGACCATTTTTCTTGTCAGAACGGACGCGCCGCGCTCGTACCCACTGATGGGTCGCAATACGGCGGGCAACGCGTCGGGTGGGCCCGGAGCACACGCGCCGCGGGTTGCCCCGACACTTCGGAAACACTGGAGGCACATCATGAAAACGCCAGGACTCTCATGTTGCATTGGTGTAACGCTACTTCTCGTTCCGCTGGCAGCCGTCGCGCAGATCCCGGTCGGCACGGCAATCACCTACCACGGCCAGTTGCAGCAAGGCGGCGGCCTCGATCCGTCCGCCGGCGGGCACTACGCCGCGATCGACCCCGCGTACGTGGCCGGACTCACGGCGCAGAGAAACACGCTGCTTGTCCCCGGTGACTACACCACCATCCAGGCGGCGATCGACGCGGCAGCCCCCGGTGACATCGTGGAAATCGCGGATGGGACCTATACCGGCCCGGGGAACAAAGACCTGGACTTCGGCGGCAAGGCCATCACGGTGCGAAGTGCGTCCGGTGATCCGGCGTTGTGCATCATTGATTGTGAGGCCAGTGGTCGGGGCTTCTACTTCCACAGTGATGAGGGCGCGGACTCGATCGTCGAGGGGCTGACAATCACGAATGCCTGGGAGTACACCGGCGGCGGCGTACAATGCATCATTCACAGCAGCCCGACCCTGACCAATTGCATAATCACTGCGAATGGCGTCTACAGCGTCGGCGGGGGTGTTGGCTGCTGGCACGGCAGCAACCCGACGCTGACCGACTGCACCATCACCGGCAACGCGACCAGCAGCTTCGGCGGCGGCGTTTATTGTGACGGAAGCAGCCCGACGCTGATCAACTGCACCATCAGCGGGAACCAAGCCCAATCATCCAGCATCCACGCCGGGGGTGGCGGCATCTACTGCGATGACGGCAGCAACCCAACGCTCACCAACTGCACCATCAGCGGGAACCAAGCGGACTGGTACGGCGGTGGCATCCACTCTATCAACAGCAACCCGACCTTGGTGAATTGTACGATCACGGGAGGCACGGCGAACTACGGCGGCGGCGTACACTCCGATGACAGCAGCCCGACACTGATCAACTGTACCATCTCGGGAAACACGGCGGTCTACAACGGCGGCGGCGTCTACTGCGACGGCGTCTACAGCGGCGGCAGCGGCCCGACGCTGACCAACTGCATCATCAACGAGAATGCCGCAGGCTGGCACGGCGGTGGCGTCGATTGTGTAGGTAGCGCCCCGACGCTGACCAATTGCACGATCACGGCATGTACGGCGGGTAACGACGGCGGCGGCGTGTCCTCTTGGCATGGCAGCAGCCCAACGCTGACCAATTGCATTCTCTGGGGCGATTCGCCGGACGAGATCACCCTTCACCAGCAAGGCAGTGTCACGTTGGCCTACAGCAGCATTCAGGGTGGTTGGACCGGCACCGGGAATATCGACGCGGACCCGCTCTTTGCCGGTCTGAACGACTTCCATCTGGCGGCCGGCTCACCCTGCATCGACGCCGGTGACAACGCGGCGGTGCCGCCGGACCTCTGCGACCTCGACGGCGATGGTGACCTGAACGAGCCGCTGCCATTTGATCTGGACGGCAATCTGCGGTTCTTTGACGATCCGGCCACCGACGACACGGGGTCCGGCACGCCACCACTGGTCGACATGGGCGCGTATGAGCTTGCGGGCCCCGTGTCGTGTCCCGGCGACAGCAACTGTGACGGCCAGGTCAACTGGCGCGACGTCGACTTCTTCGTCGCGGCCCAAAACGACAACGTCTCCGCCTGGATCGCGTTACACGAACAGGTCTACGGCGCGGCGCCTTCCTGTCCGTTCGCGAACAACGACGTCGACGGCAGCGGCGTCGCCAACTGGCGCGACGTCGACCCGTTCGTCGCGCTGCAGAACACGACCTGTCCGTAAAACAACGGACTGCGGGCGTGGTTCGCTCCTGGCGACAACGACGACTGGCCTTGCCCCGAATCGCACCGACCGGGCAAGGCCAGTCGCGTGATCGCGATCCCGGACGGGCAGCCAGAGCGCCGACGCGGTGAGCAATGACCGTGCTCCAGGCGTCTGTCTCGTGGCGCTGGCCGAGGGACGAAGCAGAACATCTTCATGGCCGCCTCGGGGGCGCATTTTCTTGAGACGCTCGATCGTTTTTTTGTCAGAACGCACGCGCCGCGCTCGTACCCACTGATGGGTCGTAATACGGCGGGCAACGCGTCGGGTGGGCCCGGAGCACACGCGCCGCGGATTGCGCCGACACTTCGGAAACACTGGAGGCACATCATGAAAACGCCAGGACTCTCATGTTGCATTGGTGTAACGCTACTTCTCGTTCCGCTGGCAGCCGTCGCGCAGATCCCGGTCGGCACGGCAATCACCTACCACGGCCAGTTGCAGCAAGGCGGACAGCCCGTCACCGGTACCGTCGATATGCAGTTCTCGCTGTGGGGCGATCCCAACACGACCAGTGGACAAATCGGTACCACCGTTGTCTGTGACGGACAGCCAGGTAATCTCCCCGTCATCGAGGTCGGCGGCGGCCTGTTCACAGCCCGGCCGGACTTCGGCCCGGACATCTTCCACCTTGATGCCCGCTGGCTGGAGATCGCGGTGCGCTATCCGCACGATCCGAGCGATACCGCACCTTACGTCACACTGCTGCCGCGCCAGGAACTGAGCCCGACCCCGTTCGCGCTCGCGCTGCCTGGCGTCCGTACTCAGCAGAACGATACCTGCGCCAACGTCATCGGCGGCTATGCCGGCAATACGACGCACCCCAGTGCAGTCGGCCAGACCATCAGCGGCGGCGGGTTCGCCGGTGGATTCAACCGCGTCGTGGGGTCGTACGGCACGATCGGCGGCGGCTTCAGTAACAAGGCCAGCCAGGAAGCGGTCGTTGCCGGCGGCCGGCTTAACCACGCGGACGCCCTGCGCGCCACGATCGCCGGCGGCTACTACAACACAGTCGATGCGCAGTCCGGGACGATTGGGGGCGGTGAGCGCAACACGGCTGGTGCGTTCGCTACCGTGCCGGGTGGCATCGACAATGACGCGGAGGGCGTCCTGAGCCTGGCCGCTGGCTATGCGGCCTGGGCGGCCCACGACGGCTCGTTCGTTTGGAGCGATTCCACGGGTGACCCGAACGCCCCGTTCGCGTCCACGGCGGCCAATCAGTTTCTGATCCGCGCGACGGGCGGCGTCGGTATCAACAAGCCGGATCCGCTGCCGGGTACGTTTGACGTGGCTGGCAAGGTCCGCTGCGAGCAGCTGCAGGTTACCGAGAACCCGACGGCCGGTTACGTACTGACGGCCGACGGGGATGGGAACGCGGCCTGGGCGCCGGGCGGGACGGGCGGCACCTCGCTGTGGAGCCAGAGTGGGAGTGACATCTACTACAACGCTGGCCATGTAGGCATTGGCGACGCCGCGCCCGGGGACCCGCTTTCCGTGGCGGACGACGGGAACGGCGGCTTCATCCGCGTCACGCGGGATCCCAATTCGCTGGGTGGCCTTAACTGGTACGAAGACACCGAGCGCGAGTGGATCTTCCCGTTCTTCCGCGGCTGGCAGAGCGACAACCTCATCGTGCGCGACGAGGCGGCCCTCCGGGACGTCATGACGTTCGAAGCCCTCACCGGTGACGTGGGCATCGGCATCTCCAACCCCGAGGCGCCGCTGCACATCGTCGGCGGGGCCGACGCCACGCTCGCCGGCGGTGGCTACCAGATCATCGGGAACACGACGGGCCGCAACATGGTCTTTGACGACAACGAGATCATGGTCCGCGACAATGGTGCGGGCGGCACGCTGCGGGTTCAAGCGGAAGGCGGCAATATCGCGCTGTGTGACGGCGGGGGATTCGTCGGGATTGGGACGAGCCAGCCCAAGCACCACCTGCACGTCGTCGGCGATTACTACGGGCGTGGCCACTTGTACCTGCACGCCTACCAAGGCGATGGCAACGACGGGACCGCGTACGTGCAGGCGCGCGATGACTCGGGTACCAGCGACATCGCCCTCGAACTGCGTACGCAGGAAGCGGGTGTCCCTGGCACCGTGATGCGCCTTACGCCCGAGGGCAACGTTGGCATTGGCACATTCGGGCCCACGGCTCGACTCCACGCCGACGACACCGCCACTGGCGAGTTAACCTATCCCGTCAAGGTGTCGAACACCGGGGGTGATCCGAACACGGCAGCCGGTATCGTGTTTCAGGTCGACAGCGGCGGTGAGCCACGCGGCAAAGGTGCGCTGGTATACGAGCGCATGGACACCTGGAACCGCGGCGCGTTTCACTTCCTGCAAAACAGCGACGCCAACACGGCGCTCCCCGACTTGTCCGACGCGGCCATGACGATCACGAACGGTGGCAACGTCGGCATCGGCTGCACCACCCCCGAGGCGCCGCTGCACATCGTCGGCGGGGCCGACGCCACCATCACCGACGGCGGGTACCTGCTCCTGGGTGACTCGACGAGCCGCAACATGGTCTTTGACGACAACGAGATCATGGTCCGTTACCAAGGCGGGACCGGCAAGCTCAGAATGCAGGCGGACGGCGGCGACATCGAGATGTGTCTGGGTGGCGGCAACGTCGGGATCGGCACTGGAACGCCGGGGGCCAAGCTGCACGTTTCGGGCACGCCCGGCGTGGACGGCATCATGTTCCCCGACGGCACGCTGCAGACCACCGCTGGCGGCGGGAGCGGCGGCGGCATCAGCGGCGGCGGCACGACCGGCTACATCGCCAAGTTCGCCGGCAGCACGAGCATCGCGAATTCGGTGCTCTTCGAGACCGGAGGCAATGTCGGCGTCGGGACTGACACACCGGGAACCAAACTGGACATTGACGGTTCTGCTCGCGCCAGCTCCAGCAGCGATACCTATGCGCGACTGGCGTACGGGCGCGACGGCGCCTTCGCGCAAAGCGAGTATGGCTATCACGTCACCTTCAGTACGGGCGCCGGAGTCCGAGGCCACAACACCAGCACTGGTCATGGCGTTCGCGGCACGAGTGACCTCGGCGTGGGCATGTACGGCAAGACCGATGGCACCGGTTCCGAGATCTTCGAGGTGGCCGGCGTCTACGGAGTGGCCGGCAACCTCGACGCGGACAGCTATGCCGCCGGTGGCCATTTCCGTGCCAGTGGCGGTGAGGGCAGCGGGGTCGTTGCGCGTGCTACTGGCGAGCACGGCGTCGGGGTGAGTGCGCGCTCTACCGGCGAGCAGGGCACCGCCATTCTGGCACGCGCTGAACCCACCATCGGATTGCAGCCGCACTACGCTGGCCGCTTCGAGGCCACCGGCGCTACCGGCACGGCGATATACGCCGAGGGTAGCCACGCCGGGCAGTTCCAGGGCGAGGTCGAGGTTGACGGAAACACCTTCATCACAGGCGGACTGGCTGTGGGGTCCGAGACTCTCGACGCCAAGCTCAAGGTGGAGTGCTCTAGCGGTTATGGTCTGAAGGCCGTAGCCAACCACTCCTACGGTACCGCCATATTCGCGATGGGTGGCCCGGACGGAAACGCAGCCGACCTGCGTGGCAACGTGCGTATCTTCGACCAGAGCACCAACGATCTCGTGATGGAGCTCGGCACGGGCCTGGACTTTGCGGAAGGATTCGACGTCAGCGCAAGCAAGACGGTCGAGCCCGGCACCGTGCTCGTTATCGATCCGGATGAGCCAGGCAAGCTGACCATCAGCAGCACCGCATACGACCGCAAGGTGGCCGGCATCGTGGCCGGCGCCAACGGCCTCGGTTCTGGCGTGCGCCTGGGAGCCGGGCAGTTTGACCACAACGTGGCGCTCGCAGGCCGCGTCTACTGCAACGTTGACGCGCGCTACGGTGCCGTGGAGCCGGGCGATCTGCTGACCACATCCCCCACGCCCGGTTTTGCCA
Organism: uncultured Planctomycetales bacterium; assembly: GCA_964448675.1. GTDB lineage: Bacteria > Planctomycetota > Phycisphaerae > UBA1845 > Fen-1342 > CAYUZU01. The sequence goes on along the minus strand of CAYUZU010000020.1, from coordinate 74,879 downwards.
TGAAGGTGACCGACCACACGCAGGCCCAGGGCGCCATCCTCGGTAAGGCGATGGAGGCGCTCGCCGCGGACGAGCAAGGGCAGATCCTCGTGCTCGTCACGCTGCAGTAATGGGGAGGTGCAACCATGAAGATGACATACACCTTAGGCATCGCAGCCCTGCTGACCTTCGCCGTATGCGGCGCGCCCGCGCAGATGGTCACAATCGACGAAGCCCACAATGTAGCCGAGAATTGGGTTGCGCTGCGGATCCACCAGACCGGGCACTGGGGCGAACACGAATCGGCGACCGTGGTCGACATCCGCGAGTTGGCACGCGACACACGATTGCTGGGCTACTTCTGTCAGGTCGAGCCCATCGGCTTTGTCGTTGTCTCACTCCGGCACCATCTACCGGCAGTCAAGGCGTTCTCAGCCGACTCCGATCTCGACCCGCAGGCCGAAGCGGGCATGGCGGCCCTGATCAAGGACGGCATGCAGCGCGTACTGGACGGCATCGAGGCTCGAATCGGCCCCATCGACGAAGTCAGCCCTGAAGCGCTGGAGCAGATCCTGGTCGAAAGCCACCGTGCCTCCTGGGACCTTCTGGGAGGCGACGTGGCGCTGTTTCGGCAACTCCTGGAAGCCGGCGGCCCGCGCGCTGACTACTACGAGGGTGAGACCCTGCTGGATTCATCCTGGCATCAGCGCCCCCCTTATAATGACGACTGTCCGGATTTGGGCTGCTCTTGGGGATCCTACAACGACTACAACAGCAACGCCGTAGTAGGCTGCGTCGCGACCGCTGGTGCCCAGATCATGCGTTACTGGAACTGGCCGCCGTGGGGCCAGGGTAGTCCTTACGATGACCGCTACGACTGGCCGAACATGTGTGATTCGTACAATTGGAACCCACTCCTTCCTGGCTTCATCGATGAGAACGCAATTCCGTGCACGCAGGCGCAGATCAACGCGGTGGCTGAGCTCTGCGCCGAGATCGGGGTCGCGGTTGCCACAAACTACGGCTGCGCCGGTTCCAGCGCATTCACTTGGGCTATGGAGGCCGTATACGAAGATCACTTCCGCTACGGCGACTGCCTCAAGCAGGATCGCTGGCTATTCCTCGAACCGGATGACTGGTACGACGCCATCCGAAGTCAGCTCAACCGAAATCGCCCGATTCACTACCGCATTGAGGGGCACTCCGTCGTTTGCGACGGCTGGATGATTCAAGACAACGAGAAGTACTATCACATGAACTACGGCTGGGACAACGCCGACACGATGTGGTACGTACTAGACGACCTTCTGCTCGGCGGCTATTGGATCGAGTACATGCTCGAAGACATTTACCCTGACCGTGCCATCGGCCATGTCATCGGCACATTCTATCCCCTGGTAACGTCTTTCCCCTACCGCTACTTCGATCGAGATGCAACGGGAACACTGGGGGTCTTCCAGGCCGGCCACCGCCTGCAGTTTCTGCCACATGTTACGGTCAAGTGCGTTGGCGATGCTGACGATGCGATCGGCTTCGTCGGCGATCCCGAAACCAGGCTCTTCACGCGCGGTGACGAATCGCGCGGCGTTCGCATTTACCACGGTGCGTTCGCCATTCGGCGCAATGGCATGCTCGTGTTGCACTGATTGTCGAACGCGACGTCAGGCTTGTACGAACCCGCAGCTGCGGAGAACCAACCATGAAAACCAATCGACCCCATCCCGACATCGGCCTGACGCTCCTGCTACTCGCCGCCGCGTCGGTCGCCCTCGCTGACTTCACCATCGGCTGGTGGACCATCGGCGGCGGCGGCACGATCAGCCAGGGCGGCGACTTCGAGCTCGCCGGCACCGTCGGCCAGCCGGCGGCCGGTACGCCGATGACCGGTGGCGACTTCACGGTCACCGGCGGCTTCTGGAACGAGGAGATCATCACGCCGCCCGTTTGTCACGGCGACAGCAACTGTGACGGGCAGATCAACTGGCGCGACATCGACTTCTTCGTCGCGGCGCAGAATGACAACGTCTCCGCCTGGACCGCGTTGCACGAACAGGTCTACGGCGCGCCGCCTTCCTGTCCGTTCGCGAACAACGACGTCGACGGCAGCGGCTCCGTCAGCTGGCGCGACATCGATCCGTTTGTCGCGCTGCAGAACACGACCTGTCCGTGAATCAACGGACTGCGGGCGTGGTTCGCTCCTGGCGACAACGACGACTGGCCTTGCCCGGACCGTGCCGAACGGGCAAGGCCGGTCGCCCGGTCGCCGATTTGCATCATGATGACGCGGACCTGGCCGACCTTCTGTTTCTGCAACGCGCGTCTACCGGGCCGTAGAACGGAGAATCCGCTGCGGGCCGTCTTGAGGGTCGGGTGAGAAGGGGGCCTGCGGCTGGCCCGCGTGGGTGGTTCGTGCGCCGGGCGCCTCGTACGCCCCGGCTGCGTATCGCGATGTCGCCCGCGGCGGCTACGAAGTCGGCTTTGCGGACCACATGCCCACGACGATGCGCGCGAGGCCGGTGCCGCTGAGGACGAAAATGATTGCCAGCACCGTGCCGATGGTCGTTTGGCCGTAGATGAAGTTGCCCGTCGCGAACAGCGCCGCATAGACTGCGACACAGGCGAGCGTCCAGCCGAGAAACGCCTGGGCGAGGCTGTCGGGCGAGGCAGTCACACCGGCGGCCCGGCGGATGTGGTTCCAGCCCGGGCCGGCGGGACGCACCAGGCGATAGAAGCGGATCAAGGTCGCGCGATCGGCCGGTTCGGTGGCCAGTGTTACCAGCAGCCATACGGCCGTGGTCCAGCCCACGCCCACGACCAGCGACCAGTGGTCGGGCAACTCGCGCCCGCGCTGCTCAATGATGAACACGGTCACCGCGAAGAGGAATGAGGCCGTCATGGCAGCAATTTCGCTCCAGGCGTTGATGCGCCACCAGAACCAGCGCAGCAGGTAGATCAGGCCAGTTCCGACGCCGATCGAGAGCAGCAGTTCGAACGCCTCCTTCGCACTGTCGAGGAACTGCACCAGCCACGCCGCCAGGACCATCAGCGCCGCTGTCACCAGGCGCGCCACCCAGATGTAATGCCGTTCGCCGGCGTCGGTCACGACGAAGCGCCGGTAGCAGTCGTGCACGAGGTACGATGCCCCCCAGTTCAGGTGGGTCGACATGGTCGAGACATACGCAGACAACAGGGAGGCCACCAACAGTCCGCGGAAGCCGGCGGGCAACAGCGTGAGCATGGCGGGGTAGGCGATGTCGTCGCCGAGCAGATCTTCATCGACGGCGGGCAGGGCACGTTTGATGTCGGCGAGCTCGGGGAACACCAGGATTGAGCAGAGAGCGACGATGATCCAGGGCCAGGGGCGCAGTGCATAGTGCGCGATGTTGAACCACAGCGTGGCAGCCATGGCCTGGCGTTCGTCCTTTGCGGCCAGCATGCGCTGCGCGATGTAGCTGCCCCCGCCGGGCTCCGCGCCTGGATACCAGACCGACCACCACTGCACGGTGAGCGGAATGATCATGGCTGTGAGGGCGAACTCCCAATTGCCGAAGTCGGGCAGGATGGCGAGCGTATCAGGCTCGAGCCGGGTAACGAGGCCCGAGAGGCCGCCGACTTCGGGCTGCGCAAGCGCATAGTGCGCCGCCGCGAAGACGCCCACCATGGCGATGACGAACTGGATGATGTCGCTGGCCAGCACGCCCCACAGTCCGGAGAGGCACGAGAACAGGATGCAGGTCACGGCGCAGAAGGCGATGGTGGTATGCGCGTCCCAGCCGAGCATGACGTTGGCGATCTTGACGGCAGCCAGCGTGACGCTGGCCATGATCACGCAGTTGAAGCACAGGCCGAGGTAAACGGCGCGAAAGCCGCGGACGATGGCGGCGGGTGTGCCCGAGTAGCGCAGCTCGTAGAACTCGAGGTCGGTCAGGACGCCGCTGCGACGCCACAGGCGGGCGTAAAAGAACACGGTCATCATACCCGTGAGCAGAAATGCCCACCACGCCCAGTTCTTGGCCACGCCGGCACTGCGGACGAAGTCGGTCACGAGGTTCGGCGTGTCGGTGCTGAAGGTCGTGGCGACCATCGACGTCCCCAGCAGCCACCAGGGGGCGGACCGTCCGGAGGCGAAAAACTCCGCGGTGCCCTTGCTCGCGCGGCGTGCGAAGAAGACGGCGGGGGTGAAGGCGGCCAGCAAGCAGCCGGCGATGACGAACCAGTCGAGTGTTGTGAGTTGCACGTGCGGTCACCTGTTTCTCGGGTCACGAAGTGCGCCAATGCTATGGTACACCACTTCGCGATCACATGCCCCGGTTGCGCCGGAACACCGGCGTCGGGCCCACCCAGCCGGGCATGGCGGCGTCCGGATGAGAACCGCCACAACATAGCGACGCTTCGGCGGGGCGGCAACGCGTCACGGGGGACGCGACGAGGGGCCCGCGAGACAGGTATAGCGCTTTACGTGGCGCAGCGCATCGGACCACGAACATATAGCGGTTTAGCTAAAACGCCATAGGTGGCCGCATCTGGTAAGTATTTACAACAGCGGACTATACACGTCGAGAATTGCGGCGCCGATTTGTAGACAAATGCTTGAATCCGCATCGGTGCATCTGTATACGATAGGGTATCCGCCGTGCTGACGTTCGCGCGGCGACAGCAGCGGTGCCCCCGACGAGGCAGCCTCGTGACGCAGTGCAATCATCGCCCGACGCGGCTCATGCCCGACCAAGCCAACCGTCTCTTCCTGCATGAGGTCCCCGAACCGCCGGTTGCCCACGCCTATCACCATTGGGACGACGAGCGGCGCGTGTTGAGCTACACGTACAACGGCCGATACCTGTTGCGCGTACACATCCCCGGCACCAGCCGCGTTTCGTTCCGCCATGGATCCGACGGCGCCTTGCAGAGCTTTCCGCTGCACCAGCAGGTCTTCATCGCGCTGACCGGCGAAGCGACGACCGCCACCGTCACGTTCCAGATGTCCGGCGACAGTGTCAACATGCGCCCGCGCCGGGCGGGCGCGCGCGAAGCGGTGCTGGGGCAGGTGGGGCGGCCGCTGCTGCCGGGGGTCAACGGCTTGTACGACATCGCGCAGGACCTGATGGTCTCGTGGCACGGCCGGGCGTGGCGCTGGCTCGACGACGCGCTACACCCGGACGTCAACGGGAACCTGATCGCCCGGATGGAGGTCGAGCTCGATTCACCGACGTGGACAGTCTCGCTCAAGCCGCACTACTACCGTACCCACCTGGGCTACCATTACCACGCGCCGTGGCGGCGCCGCCCGAAGCTGAAGCCGATCGTCGGCTGGTGCACCTGGGAAGCGTACCGGCGCGATCTGTCAGAAGAGAAGATCGCGCGCAGCACCAGATTCTTCGCGGAAAAGCTGCGCAAATGGGGCTTCGAGTACATCCAGGTGGATGACGGGTATGAGAAGCTGCCGCTGCCGGTGAATCCGCACGGCGACCTCGGGCAGGCGTGGCTCGAGACACGCGACGAGTTCCCCACCGGTCACGCCGGCATTGTCAGCCTCATCCGCGCGCACGGGCTGGAGCCGGGAATCTGGACATCGGCGGCGATCTACAATGACGACTTCGCCGACGCGCAGCCCGGGTGCCTGCTCAAGGACCGGGACGGCCAACCGCTGCTGGGGGACTGGGTCAAGTACGTGCTGGATTGCACGCCGGCAGCGCTGGAACGGCACGTGCGCCCGGTTTACGAGGGCCTGCGGGCGGCGGGCTACAGCTACTGCAAGATCGACGCGATCCGCCACCTGCTCTACGACGGCATGCACGAAGGCGCGCTGCTTGGCTTACTGAGCAACGAGGAGGCGGAGCACCGCTTTCGTCGTTTCCTCGAGGTGGCGCGCGAGGGCCTGGGGAAGGACGTGTACTGGCTGTCGTCCTGGGGCGTGATGACGCAGATGGTCGGGCTGTGTGATGCCTGCCGGATTTCGCAGGACGCGATGCCGACCTGGTCGGGTATGCAGATGCAACTGGTCGAGTCGGCGCGTTGGCTGTTCGCGCAGCGCGTACTGTGGCTCAATGACCCGGATCACGTTTGCGTGCGGGCGCCGCTGGAATGGTCGCGCACCGTGCTGTCGCTGGTCGCGTTGTCGGGCGGGCTCTTCATGCTGAGCGACGCGATCGAGGAGTACGACGAGCAGAGGCTTGCGCTGATTCGCAAGTGCATCCCGCCGCTGACCACCGTCGCGGGTGAGACCGGCCCGCTGGATGCCGATTATGCAGCGTTCACCTGGACCAAATTCCACGGGTTCCAGGTATTGGAGGAGAAGCCCTTCGCCGTCGAGACCATGACAGACGAGGAGGCCCGGAACCAGGCCGGCGCGTGGGCGACGGGCGCTGAAGACCATCCCTTCTCCACGTTGTGGGCGGTGCACCTGGACCTGCCGATTGGACGCTGGTGCGTGGTCGGGCGCTTCGCCAGCATCGCGTTGCGCGCGTCGCGACTCGACTTGAACGACGTCGGGCTGGCCGCCGACGCGGATTACCTCGCCTACGATTTTTGGAACGAGCGGTTCCTGGGACGTGTCCGCACGACCTGCGCCGTGCCGGCCCTGCCGCTCGGCCACTGCCAGGTGCTGGCGCTGCGCCCCGCCTGCGACCACCCCCAACTGCTCTCGTCCACCCGGCACGTGAGCCAGGACGCGATCAGCGTGCGCCGGCAGGCCTGGGCCAGCCCGACCCTGTCGCTGCAACTAACCGGGCCCGCAGGCAGCAGCGAGACGTACACGCTGCACGTGCCGCACGGCTACGTGCTCAAGAACCTGGAGGCGGCCAATTGCGACGCCACCCCCCTCGAGGCCACGACCATTGATCAGGACACCGCCTTGCCGATCCGGGTCGCATTCTCGTCGGGCACCGGGGACACCGTCGAAGCAACGCTGACATTGAACTTCTTCGTACCAACGACGAGGAGATGCTCGTGATCCAGAGCAGCGGTAAGCCGAGACTGATGCCGGAGCAAGCCAACCGCCTGCTTTTGCACGCGACCCCCGTGCCGCCCGTGGCCCATGCGTACCACCACTGGGACGAGGCGACGCGCACGCTCACCTACACCTACAACAACCGCCGCCTGATCGAGCTGCGCATCCCCGGGGCGGGGCGCGTCAGCTTCCGCCACGGCTCGGACGGCACGCTCCAGGGAATGCCGCTGGTGCAGCAGGTGTACGTGATGCTTACCGGTGAGACGGTGCAGGCAACCGTGACGTTCGAGCTGAGCGCCGAGGCGCTGAACATGCGGCCGCAGCGGGCCGGACGCGACCAGGCCATCCTGGGGCAGGTGGGTCGGTCACTCCTGCCCGGCGCGAACGGGCTGTACGACGTGACGCAGGACCTGTTCGTCGCGTGGTTCGGCAAACCGTGGCACTGGACGGCCCCGCGGCTGCAACGTAACGAGCGCGGCAACCTGGTCGCGACCATGCAGGTCGAGCTCGGCCCGCAGACCTGGGCCATGACGATCAAGCCGCACTATTACCGCCAGCACCTCGGCTACCGCTATCACCAGCCGTGGGCTTGGCGCCCGAACCCCAAGCCGGTGGCCGGCTGGTGCACCTGGGAAGCGTATCGGCGCGACATCACTGAAGAGAATGTCCTGGCCGGTACGAGGTTCATGGCCGAAAAGCTGCGGCCGTACGGCCTCGAGTATGTCCAGGTTGACGACGGGTACGAGCGGCTCCCCTTCCCGGCCGACACAACAAAGACCATCGCCGAGAATTGGCTCGAAACCGGACCGGCCTTCCCGTCCGGACATGCCGGTCTCACCCGGCAGATCAAGGCGGCGGGCTTCGAGCCCGGCGTCTGGATCACGGCCTGTTGCGCGAACGACGCCTGGGCGGATGTGCACCCGGAGTGTTTTCTGAAAGATTCGGATGGGCAGATCCTCATCGGTGATTGGGTGAAGTACGCGCCAACGTGCACGCCGGAATTCGTCGACGAGCACTTTCGCCCGTGCTACCGCGGCATGCGCGACGCCGGCTACACCTACTTCAAGATCGACGGCATCCGTCACGTGCTCTATGACGGGCTGCACGAAGCGGTGCTGCGGGGCGTGCTGAGCAACGAAGAAGCCGAGCACCGTTTTCGGCAGTTCCTCGAGGCGGGCCGCGAGGAGCTCGGTCCGGACATGTACTGGCTGTCGTCGTGGGGCGTGCTCACGCAGATGGTCGGGCTCTGCGACGCCTGTCGCATCGCCCAGGATGCCAAGCCCGAATGGTCCGGTATGCAGATGCAGATCGTGGAGTCCGCTCGCTGGTTCTTCACGCAACGCGTGTTGTTCACCAACGATCCGGACCACGTGTGTGCCCGCGCGCCGCTCGAGTGGACGCGCTCGCTGCTGTCGCTCGTGTCGTTGTCGGGCGGGCTGTACATGTTGAGCGACCCAATCGACTCGTATGACGCGGATCGGGTGCGCATCGCTCAGCAGACCCTGCCGCCACTGGCCACGATCACGTCGGAGACCGGTCCCTTGGACACGACTTACCCGGCGTTTTCGTGGACGAAGCTCCACGGCTTCGCGTTTGCCCAGGACAAGGAGAAGGCCGCGGCCGAGGCGAAGCCGTCGGCCGAGGAAGAAGCCTACAACATGGCCGGATGCTGGGAGACCCTCGACGCCGATCACCCGTTCTCGACGCTCTGGGCAATTCACCTTGATACGTCGGCCGGACGGTGGTGCGTCGCGGGCCGCTTTGCGGCCATTCCGCTTCCTGAATCGCACGTGTCGCTGGAACAGTTGGCGCTGCCGGCAGACTGTGACATGCTCGTCTTCGACTTCTGGGCGCAGCAGTTCCTCGGGCGCGTCCGGGACGGGATCGACTGCCCGGCCCTGCCGGTGGGACATTGTCAGATCCTGGCGGTGCGTGCGGCCTGCGACCGGCCGCAACTGGTCTCGTCTTCGCGGCACGTCAGCCAGGACGCTGTCAGCGTTCACAACCAGTGCTGGGACACGTCGCGGCTGCTGCTGGAGGTCGAAGGCGTGCGCGGCACGCGCGAGACCTACTGGGTACACCTGCCCGCCGGCTGGCAGCTGGACACCGCCCAGGGGTCGTGGCTCACCGTCAGGATCGGTGATACGCAGACGATCGGCGACGACCGGGTTGTCGGCGTCGAGGTCATGTTTCCCGCGGGGTCGGACGACTGTGCCCACGGTGTGGTCCTGCTGGCGTTTCGTCGCGGCGGCGATGGAGAGTGATTATCGCGGCGGGTGCTGCGCGGCGCCTGGCCCTTCCGGAGCGGCACGGCATGCATGGCGCGAGGCGAACGCGTGCGGAAGGCAAGACACGAAGGCACTTGTCGCCGCGGTTGCGGGTTCTCGGTCTTGACGCGATGGGGCCCAGTCGGGACAGTACCGATATGGGAAGTCCCCGCAAGCGCAAGCGTACCGGCCAGCGACGGGTCACGCTCGATGACGTCGCCAAAGCCGCCGGGGTCTCGCCAGGCGCGGCTTCAGCCGCGTTGCGTGGCGAGGGCGCACCGATCAAAGTCAGCGAGGAAACCCGGGCGCGCGTGCGGCGGGTGGCGCAGGAGCTGAACTATCGGCCGCACGCGGCCGCGCGGGCGATGGCGGGGCAGGCCTTCAAGGCGCTCGGTGTGCTGGCCGCGGGGTACGTCTACGGCAGTTACTTCACGCACGTGCTCCGGGGCTTGTCGCTCGAGGCGGAGCGCCTCGGCTATCACATCGTGCTGGCGATGGAAAGCTCGCGGCGTGACCTGCTGCAGGCGCCGGTGTTTACCAGCCAGTTGATCGACGGCCTGATCGTGCCGGCCGAGAGCGACGAGTCGTTGCGGGCGGCCGTGGCGGCGTTGAACCTGCCGCACGTGTGGCTGAACGCGGGTGTCGAAGAGGAGCTCAACTGCATCAACCCCGACGAAGAACAGGGCATGGAGCTGCTGGTCGGTCATCTGCACGAGCTTGGCCATCGGCGCATCGCCTACATCCGACACGACGACCCGGACAGCGGCGACTACCACACCGTGGAGACGCGCCGGCTGGCGTTTCTGGCGAGCCTGCGGCGGCGCGGGCTCGAGCCGCTGCCCAAGAACGACGTGATCGAACCGGTGGATGAACTGGTCGACTATTTCCTCAACCTGGCCGAGCCCCCGACCGCGATCGCCGTCTACTCGGACGCGATCGGCGCCCTGGTGACGGGGGCCCTGCTCAATCGCGGCGTGCGCGTGCCGGAAGACATGAGCGTAACCGGCTACGAAGGCGTGGTCTGGCACCAGTACGCGCACCCGAATCTCACCACGGTCAAGGCACCGGTGCTGGAGATGGGGGCGGCGGCGGTGCGCATGCTCATCGAGGGGATCGAGACGAACCAGCCGGTGCGGTCCATCAAGCTCCCGCACACGCTCGAAGTCCACGCCTCTACCGGGCCGGTGGCGAAGCCGCGGTAGGCCGGTCCTTTGTCCCACTTGTTTTCAGCGGCGGATCCACCTGCGGCTTGCGGGTGAGCAGCCCCAGCGGCGTGGCCGGCGGCGGCGCGACGTCGAGATCGGTCAGCACCACGTAGCCCAGCTTGTGCTCGAAGAGGTACCAGCCGACGAGGCACTCGTTGGCCGGCGGCCCGGCGGTCTTCAGCAGGTGCAGCAGCGGCTCGGCCACGTCGAAGCGCAGCAGGACCACGTCTTTCGCGGGCCCCGGCCGCCCCGGCACGCGCAGCCAGGCGAGCGATTTCCAGTTGTAGTCGAGGTCGTTGTTGAGTCGGGCGTTGTTTTCGGCCGGCGCGGCGAGGTGCGGCGAAGTCACCGCGTCGGCGGGCACGTCGAGAAACACGTGCTGCGGCGGGTGAAAGGCGCGGCCTGCGTCGTCGCGCTGCAGTGGGCCGGTGGTGCGGACCGCGAGGTCGGTGATGCCGGTGAGCGCCCGCAGTTCGGCCTCGCCGAAGCGCGGCAGCTTCAGCCAGGGCTGATCCTGGACGTCATCCCAGGCATAGCGGCGCGGCTCGCGGAAGTCGTGCTGCGTCGGCGTGGCGAGCGGCAGCGGCTGCTTGTCCCCCAGCAGCGGCATGGTGGTCACGCCGGCGGGGGGGTGCCCCGAGCCGTCGAAGTCACACAGGCGGGCGCGGAACTCGACCTTGTGGTTGTCGTTGGGCAGTTCGAGGATGAGCGTGTTGACGCCGCGTTGCAGCGTGAGGTAGGTGACCTTCTCGACGAGCTGGCCGTCATCCTCGAAGTAATTCCAGCCCCAGGCGTCGCGCACCAGGACGCCGTTCAGCCAGAGGCGGAAGCGCTCGTCCGCCCCGGCCCAGAGGCGGACCTCCTGTTCCTCGCCGGCTTCGACGTAGGTGCGGAACCAGTAGGTCCCACTGCCCCACGAGCGGTTGTCGTCGCCCTGGATGTCCATGATGTTAAACGCGTCGTAGCGGGAGAGGTTGATTTCGGCGAGGCGGCCGTCGGCGGCCGGCGCGGTCGAGATCGTGCGGGCGTCGGCATCCCGTGTCGGGCCGAACATGACCCAGCGGCCGATGGGCGGGGCGTGGTACGGGTCGAGGGCCGACCAGCGGCGCCACATGCCGGGGCGAATGACGTGCATCATGGTATCGCGCCGCGCGGTGAGCCAGGGCCAGGCGTCGAGCGACTTGTCCTCGCGGTAGCCGATCTGCTGGAGAATGTAGTTGTTCCACAGCGACTCGTCGTCGGGATACGGCATGATGTTGCTGGTCGCGGAAGCCTGCTGGTTGAGCCACTCGTGCAGGCACACGTAGCCGGTGCGGTGACCGAGCCGTTCGCGGCCGTAGAACGCATTGTCGGACGTGCCGCAGCCCTTGATGCCGGCGACCGCGCCGATGGTACCGCCATGCGGGCTGGCGCGCAGGCCCTTGGCGTTGTAGATCGCGTTGTAGCTCTGGTAGTCGCCGCGGTCGAAGGGGAGATACTTGTCGAGCAGCGCACGCTGCTGGCCGGACCAGAAGACCCAGTCCTCGTCGGTCTTGACGCGCAGGGGCTCATCGATGATCCTGATATCGGTGCGCAGCCAGGCGTTGCCTTGGGAGTACACGTAGATCATGTCCTCGACCTGGCGCCACTGCTCGAGGGCCCAGCGGATTTCGTCGCTGGTCATCGAGGTCGTCTTCGTACCGACGACGGTCTCCTGGTCGCCGGTGCGTTTGACGGCAGTGGCATGGGTGTTCGGAATGACAAGCAGCACGGCGCGCAGCGTATTGGGGGGCTCCGGGTTTCGCGCCGCGGTCTCCGCGAGCCGGTCGAACTGCGCCCGGACGAGCTCGGGTGCCGGCCAATTGCGCCCGAGTCCACCATACTGGTTGATTTCTATTCTGTAGTCGTGCCAGCACAAGTACTTGTTTTCCGGATTGTGAATCGGCGGCGCAAACGGTACCTGCGCGCCGAGCGGCGCAGCCAGGAAAGCAAGAACCGCAATGAACTGAAGCGACTTCATGGCCATGACTTCTCCTTGCGGCATGCCGTTGTCAGCGCCGCGGTCACACTGCCCGCGGGCGGCGCCGCCGGGCGCCAGCATAACACCGACCGGTGTGCGATGCACGGCGGCGGCGCAGCGGCGTGTGGCTCGACAAAACGCCTGCAGGGCAGGGGCGAACCGGGGCGCGCGGTGTGCGGCGCGGTGCCCGCAGCGCGGCGCGCAATGCGCGCCGCGGCCGCGTGACGACGGCGGACCGGCAGGTAAAGCGCTTTACTTGACACAAAGTCTTTAAGAAAAGCGATTTACCAGCAACTCATTCTAGAAAACCAATTGGAATTGTCTGGCGTTTAGGGTATGTTTGTCGATGTAGAGTTGTACCTGTCGCAGACGCGGGCAGCATGCTCAGGCTCACACATCCGGCTGCCGTGTCCCGCGGAACAGTGATCGCTTCTCGGAGCAACGGGAGAAACAGGAATGCCCCGTATCAACCCACCACGCGGCCGAGTCGTGAAGACGACGACCTCACCCTCACTCGACCGCACCGGCGCCCGCCGGGCCTTCACGCTGATCGAACTGCTCGTCGTCGTCGCGATCATCGCGCTGCTGATCTCGATTCTGCTGCCCGCCCTCTCGCGTGCCAAGGACCAGGCCCGCGAGGTCGTCTGCCGCAGCAACCTGCGGCAGCTGGCGATCGGCTTCCTGACCTACGCCACGGAGAACAAGGACATCCTGCCCTGCTCGACCATGGACATCGTGGGCCAGAACTGGCCGCCCTACCAAGAGGGCAAGACGCTGTGCTGGCTCGGCTCCTGGTACGGCTGGGGCCACAAGGACCACATCCCGATCGACGGCACCATCTTCCCCTACGTCGGACGCCAGCCCGACATCTACCGCTGCCCCAGCGACCAGATCGGCCTGCGCGAACGCGGCGCCGTCGCCGGCCTGCCCGCGTGGGAGGACATGCCGTTCTACAGCTACACCTCCCCCATGGTGCTGACCGGGGCCCCGCTCGAGATGATCGGCGACTGCCACTGGAAGGAGAAGTGGGAGCGCGGGTGGCGCTACGAAACCGGCTGGGAGACGTCGCTGGGCCGCTCGCAGGCCTGGCTGCTGGTCGAGGAAGACCCGACCAACAAGCTGCACGAGGCGCCGGACGGGGCCTGGACCAACGACGACCAGGTCGCCAAGCGCCACCACAAGAAGAGCGGCAGCATCGCCTTCATCGACGGCAGCGCCGGCACGCTGCGCTTCGAGGCCGAGCGCCACCCGTTCGATGCCTGGCGGCTGTACTACGAGACCAAGGACGACCGCTGGGTCAGCGCCGGCCCCTTCGGACTGTATGCGGGTTACCTGCGCGACGCTCCCAACGTCAAGACCAGCAGCTCGACCGGCCACTAACTGATCAACCCGGTATCGCAGGCAGCGGCCCCTCCGTGGCCGCTGCGCAGCTTCAACCGAAAGGAGCAGATGAGATGAGAAGGACGCGCGGTTTGTTCCAGGCCATCCTCGCCACAACCGTCCTGTGCGCCACCGCATGGGGCCAGGTCGTGTTCGACTTCGAAGGGCCTGACTACACCACCGGCAGCATTGTCGGGCAGGACGGCTGGGTCGCCTCGCTCGAAGAGGGCTCCGCCACCATCGTCACCGCTGACAACGGCCCCTCCATTGGCGGCAGCCAGTGCCTGGAGCTCAGCGACGCGGGTGGCTCGCTGGCCATCGAGCGCACGTTCCCGGATCAGGTCGGCACATTGCCGAAGCTGGTCACCTACAGCATGGACTACCGGATCATGCCCGGCTCGTCGTGCTACTACTGCTATCCGCGCATCCCCGGCGCCCGCATCGGCTTCTGGCACTACGCCTGGGCCCAGTGGACCGGGGCCTACAACCCCGACGGCACGAACTGGTCCGGCAACTGGGGCACCACCGGCTGGGAAGCCGAGGTGTGGCACACGCATACCTGGACACTGCTCTACAGTGAGCATGACGGTGGCAAGGGGCAGCTCCTGTCCTACGCCATCGACGGCAACGCAGAAGTGCGTTACGCGGACCAGCAGTGCTACCTGCGCCACGACGAGTCGACGGTCCTCGACCGCGTCCATATCGAATTCAACAACGCCTGGGACGAGGCGAACGATACGCTGCACATCGACAATATCACCGTGACCGTCGAGGATCCGCCCAGCGCCATCCCCGTCGCGGACGCCGGCGCCGACCTCTCGGGCCAGCCGGGTTCGGCGGTGACGCTCGATGCGTCCGGCAGCAGCGACGACGGCGGGATCGTGCGTTACCGCTGGGTGACGGGCGACCAGTGGGGATCGGTGCTGTACGACGGCCCCGACGCCATGCCCACAGTCAACGTGCCTGCGGGCAGCTATACGGTGATGCTCGAGGTCTTCGACGCCGACGGGCTGCGCGACACCGACTTCGCCGATTTCTCGTTCGAAATGCCTGCGGTGAACCCGCTGGTGTTCGACTTCGAGCCCGAGAGCGGCTACGTAACGGGCCCGCTGGCCGGCCAGGATGCCTGGGTGATGACCCAGAGCAACGGGGCGGCCACCGTGGTTGATACCGACAACGGCCCCGCGCTGGGCGGCAACCAGTGCCTGCTGCTCGACAACGACGACGGCACCGGCCAGGAGCTCGGCGGCATCCTCCAGGTCGAGCGTGCCTGCGCCGATCTGTTGGCGCTTGGCGGCGGCTACGTCACGGTGCAGTTCGACCTGCGCCGCGTCGAAGTCCCCGACGCCCCGCACATCCAGCGGACAAACCTGGTGCTGCCCGGCACGACCCTGTCCAACTGGGCCGACACCTGGGCCAACTGGCAGGGGGCGCGCTACCCGTGGGGCGGCGGCTGGAACGAGGACCGCTGGAATTGGGGTGGCCAGGGCAACTGGGACTGGCACACCCACAAGTGGGTGCTCGTGTACTCGGACCATGACGGCGGCCCGGGCCAGATCCTGACCTACCAGGTTGACGATCGCGAGCCGATCGATCTCACCGAGCCGCAGGACCAGCAATACCCCGCGTGTTACCTGCGCGACAGCTTCGGCGGCGCGCTGGACATCCTCAAGCTCTACATGGAGCCCATGTGGTGGGGCGATCATAACGCCAGCTACATCGCGATCGACAACCTCATCGTCGAGGCCGCGCCGCTGCCCAGTGCCCCGCCCGTGGCGGATGCGGGCGGCCCTTACCTCCAGGATCCGGGCCAGTGGGAAGGTGTCGAGCTCGACGCGTCCGCCTCCACCGACGACGGCGCGATTGTCCGCTACCGCTGGACCTTCGGTCACGGCGGGGGCGTGATCTATGACGGCCCCGACCCCACCCCGCTGGTCGATCTGGGCCCCGGCACCTATGACGATATCGTGCTGATGGTCTACGACGATACCGGCCTGATCGATACAGTCTCGACGAGCGCCGTCATCGGCGAGCGTCCGCCGATCCTCGACGACGTCGCCGGGCCCTGGGGCATCCTCAACGGCAACATCTATGGGACGAACGCGTCGGACGAGATCCCGGTGCAGATCGACGCGACCAAGGAGCTGACGCTGCTGAATCAGGTCACGGTGCCCGGCGCCCAGCCTGCGGAGCACGTCGGCTCGGCGGTGGTGGACCAGTTCGGCAACCTGTACTTCTTCCAGCGCAACTCGCAGTTGTTGCTGTCGTACACGCCGCAACTGGACTACCGTTGGACGGGTCACTACCCCGGCGGCGGTGATGTGCACATGGGGAGCTGGTGGGCGACCAACGTCGGCAACACTACCGTCATCGCCGGCATGCGCTACGTGTATGTGATTGGTGCGGCCGTCGATCACGATCCGGATGTCTACCCGCATGTCTATGCTTACGAGAAGTCGACGGGTGAGCTGGCCTGGGAGACCGAGCTTTCGCAGGAAGACTGGTCGAACGTCGATGGTGCGGTGCCTGGCGCCCCGGCCATGACCCTGTACGCCGACAAGCTGTACATCCGCGGCCTGGTCTCGGGCCCGGGCATCGACCTGGTGAACATCTACCAGCTGGATGCCTCGACCGGTGCGATCGACTGGTGGCAGACGGTCACGGTCGAACTCGACTGGGATCCGAGCACGCCGCCGATCGGCCGCTGCAGCATTACGTTGATTCCGGATCCGTACGGCGACGGGAAGCACTACCTGGTCTTCAACGAGCTCAGCGACAGCGAATACCCGATGGACGGCTACAACGACATCGCCTGTGTCGAGATCGATCCGATCGCCGGCACGGCGACGAACATGTATGCCCCGGGTGGCGGCGGTGGCACCGACGGTCCGATGCTGCAGCGCAGTTTCCCGCTGTACAGCAGCCTTACTGGGCTGATCTACACGCCCTCGAGCCAGGGTGGTGATTACGGCGGACCGCACGCGATGTATGCCTGGCACCCGCTCACCGGCCTGGCCGACACCTACACGGTCAGCCCGCCCGAGCCGGCCGACGCCCACATCCCCCACGGCGAGGCGCTGGCCTTTGCCCTGGACTTCGACGGCCGCACCGTCCACGCCACCGGCGAGGGCGCAACCGTGCGTTCGTACACCGACAACGGTGACGGTACGTGGGACTACGTGTACCGCGAGTTCACCGGCGACCTGGGCTTCGGCTTCCGCCTGCAAGGGGCCCTGCTCCAGGACGATAATGGCCATTCGATCTTCATCACCGGGACGCGTTCGGAGTGCTGCGGCGGTGCGGCCGGCCACATGCAGGTGGTCGCCCTCGACCTGACCGGCACGTCTGGCACGGGCCTGGCGCCATTGTCGGTTGTCGACCTGCCGACCGAGGACTACGTCGGCTGGTACAACTTCGGCCCGATCCCCGGTCCGGATGGCACGTTCTATCTCATGAGCCACCGCTGGGACCAGACGGTGATCTGGCACATCGGCGTCACCGAGGCCGAGATGGGTGCCTGCTGCTACCCCGACACCTCCTGTGCCCAGGCCTACGAGTACGATTGCGTGTCGGCCGGCGGCGTGTACATGGGGAACGGCATGACCTGTGACCAGACGACCTGCGCCGGCGCGTGCTGCCAGCCGAGCGGCATCTGTGCCGAGATGTCCGAGAGCCAGTGCGAGTCGGCCGGCGGCGTGTATGCCGGTCTCGACACCTCGTGTGCCAATGCGGTGTGCGATGCGGGCGAGGCCTGCATTGACGCGGTGATGTTGCCGGTGCCGGCCCTCGCGCTCAACGACACCACGCTGGCGACGATCGATCAGGTCACCGCCGAGGGTTGCGGTGCGGCGGACTCGGATGGTCCGGACCTGTGGTACAAGGTCACGGGGACGGGCTACACCATGACCGCGTCGCTGTGTGCGAGCCCGCTGGTGTGGGATTCGCAGATCGCCGTGTACGAAGGCAGTGACTGCGGCAGCCTGGTCTGCGTGGGCTGGGGCGACGATACCTGCTGCCCCGGCAGCTGGGGTTGCCACGGCGACCTGACCTGGGGATCGACCGCCGGCACGACGTACTACATCCGCGTGTTCGGCTGGGACTACCAGGCCGGCGTTTATGGTCCGTTCGCGCTGGTCGTGGAGGACGACGCCCCCACGTCGTGCCCGGGCGACAGCAACTGTGACGGTGCGATCAACTGGCGTGACATCGACTTCTTCGTGGCCAGCCAGAACGATAACGTGGCGGCCTGGGAAGCGTTGCACATGTCGGTCTACGGGCACGCCCCGACCTGCCCGTTCGAGAACAACGACGTGGACGGCAGCGGCAGCGCGAACTGGCGTGACATCGACCCGTTCGTCGCCGTGCAGAACACGACGTGCCCGTAGCCGGTTGACGGCTGCGGCAGCATTGTTCGAGGTGTGCCGGAGAACCCGAGGCCGGCACACCTCGCCCCCCGCGGCAGACCGGTTCCGCTCGCGTCTGCCCGATGTCGCTACTCAACATCGGGTGGCCCTTCGTGGCCGGCGGCCTGCCTCCCTCCCAGGTCGCCGGCTGCGCCCCCGCCCGCTGTCGGCCTTCGCGGCCCCGGTCCCGCCCGATCGCCGTGCATGAAACGACCTCTATAACAGGAAGGTGGTCCGAATGATTCGCACCTATGGCCTATGGTTGATCCTGGCGGTGCTTGTGGTGTGCCCGGTGCGGGGCGCTACGACGTGGGAGCGCCCGAGCGATCCCGCGGAAGCGAAAGCACGCATGCAGGCCGAGCTGGCCGAGCCGTTCTCCTACTTTTCGGTCCCCAGCGACGTGCTGGGCTTCAAGGACTGCCCGGAGGGCACGCAACTCACCGGGGCCAGCACCTTCTTGACGGGATTCGGCGAACTCTACCTGTACGTCGGTCGCCCGCCGACGCCGTTGCACAAGCGTGTCCGGACACTGCACAAGGGCTATTTGCCCATTGTCGAGTACGCCTTCGAGCACGAGGGTGTCCGCTACGCGGTGGAGGCCTTCGGCGCACCGCTGGACCTGGCGCCGCGTAACAACCTGGTCAATTTCATTCGTATCACGGCGCGTAACCTGAACTCGGCTGCGGCTGCGGATGTGACGATCGGCACCGCGTTCGCCAAACGGCTCGATGATCCGTCGCGCTGTGACCGCCTGGGTGCGCCGGAATGGTATCGCGACAAGTACCTCGATCCCCAGGCGTACGACGCGGACGCCGAGTCGGTCTTCCGCGACGGCGCGATGTGGCGCTCCGACCACCTCCTGTTCTTTCAGCGCCCGCCCGCCGACGCGACCTGCCGAACCACGACCGCTGCCGACACCGGTGCGCCGTGCGTTCTGGCCGAATTCACCGTGCCGGCCGGCGCTGAGCGGTCGCTGGAAATCGTCATGCCGTACGTGCCAGTCGCCGCGCGGCACGGCGACGTGCTGCGTGCGCTGCGTGATGCGGACTTCGACGATTATCATGCGCGCGTGGCCGCGTTTTGGGATGCACTTCTGGCCCGCGGCATGCTCGTGCAGGTGCCGGAGGACAAGGTCAACCATGCGATGCGCGCCAGCCTGATCTACGATCTGATCGCGCGCGACATCGAGCAGGACGGCCGCCACTTCACCCAGAAGGTCAATGAGTTCAACTACGATAGCTTCTACAGCCGTGACACGGCATACTTCGTCCGTACCTATGATGTGCTCGGGCACCATGACATCGCACGCGAAACGGTGGAGCGTTTTCTAGAGTATGATGACGCGGGCCGGGTCAGCCGCCTGGTTCGCTGTGCGCCCGACGACTGGGGCCAGTCGCTGTGGGCCCTGGGCCAGCACTATCGCGCGACTGGCGATGTGGCCTTCGCGCGGAAGATCTACCCGGCGATCCCGCCGCACATCGAGGGCTTCGTCGAAGCGGTCAAGAGCGATCCGGAGGGCCTCTGGCCGGTTGCCGGCCGCTACGACAACGAGATGGTCAACGGCCATTATACCGGGCACAACTTCTGGGCCCTGCTCGGCCTGCGCGAGGCCATTCACTTGGCGCGGGCGGCCGGCGCCGACAAGGACGCCCAGCGGTTCAAGAGAATGCATGACGCCTACCACCAGCGGGTGATGCAGCGCGTCGACGAGATCACCGCGCAGACCGGCGGGTACATTCCGCCCGGGTTGGACCACCCCGAAGATGGGTACGACTGGGCGAATGCGTCGGGCGGCGTCTACCCGTTCGGACTGTTTGACCCGCACGACCCGAAGGTCACCGCCACGGTCGAGTTGATCCGGGAGAACAAGTATCGCGAAGGTCTGATGACTTGGGGGCCGAACGCCTGGGTCGTGCGTCAGCGCCGCCTGCAAGGGCTTGACCTCGGACCGGGCTGGCTGCACCACTACGAGACGATCTACCTGCTCGACACGCTCGTGATTCGTGGCGACCAGCGTCAGGTGGTGGAGGATTTCTATGCCTTTCTCGCCCACCAGAGCAGCACACACGCCGGCTTCGAGCACGAGATATGGCAGTGGGGGAATCGTGATCCCGGGCGCAACTACCCACCCCACGGCTGGTGCGCGGCGCGTTTCAACGCCCTGCTGCGGAACATGCTCGTGCGTGAGCAGGACGGCGACGTACACCTGGCCTCGGTTCTTTCACCGGCGTGGGTGCGACCGGGAAGAACGATGCGGGTTGACAACGCGGCGACGTACTTCGGGCCACTGTCCTATCGCATCGCGGCGCGGACAGACGGGGCCGACGTCGTGCTCGACACGCAGTTCCGCGACCCGCCCAAGCGCCTGTTGCTGCACACGCCGTGGTTCGTGCAGGTTACCCAGGCCGAGGTCGACGGCGCCACTGTCACCGTGGATGATGGTGTGGTCGTACTTCCGACCGACGCGCGGCGGGTCACCCTCGCCTGGCGCTGGACGCAAGACCCCGCACTGAGCTACGCGCAGGCGGTGCGCAACTACCTGGAGAAATACTACCTGCGGCCGCAGGGTGCTGATTACGATTTCCTGTTCGCCACGCCGCGCCCGCCGCACTTCGCCGGCGCCGCACCGCTCTTCGTGGAGTCGGCCACGGTGCGGCTGGTGCCCCGTTTCGGCGACGGCCAACTTCACTACACGCTGGATGGCAGCCGGCCGGGGCCGGACGCGCCGGTCTATCGTTCGCCGTTG
Organism: uncultured Planctomycetales bacterium; assembly: GCA_964448675.1. Lineage (GTDB taxonomy): Bacteria > Planctomycetota > Phycisphaerae > UBA1845 > Fen-1342 > CAYUZU01. Next base: position 53,954 of record CAYUZU010000020.1, on the reverse strand, counting down.
ACCCTGGACGACACGACCACCGTGCGGGCGGTGACAATCTGGGAGGACGGACGCCGCAGTGTCCCCGCCCGCGCGACGTACACGCGGACGACGCCGCGGCCGGCGCTCGCGGCGGGCGGCCGGGCGGAGAAGCTGCGTTTCGAGTACTACGAAGGCCGCTGGGTGTTCATGCCGGACTTCAGCGCCCTGGCCCCGAAGACCAGCGGCACGATCGATACCTTCGACGTCAACGTGCTCAAGGAGCGCGAGGACGACTATGCCATCCGCTACACCGGTTACGTGTGCGTGCCGGCGACGGATGTCTACGCGTTTGCGACGGGCTCTGACGACGGCAGCCAGCTCTACATCGGCAACGAGCTCGTGGTCGACAATGACGGCGAACACGCGATGCGCGAGGCGGCCGGCCTGATCGCGCTTGAGCGCGGCCAGCACCCGATTACGGTGACGTTTTTCAATCGCGGCGGTCACGAGCAGCTCGAGGTGAAATGGGCTCGGCCAGGACAACCGCTCGAGCCGCTGCCGTTCACGAGTCTACAGGCGCCGGTTGCCAAGAGGTAAACCCGGTGCAGCACGCACTGGGGCGCCGGTTCGAAGCGAGCCGCCCCAGCTTATGAGAGGTATTGCAATGAGTACACCGATGCGAAAGACCGCCCCGTGGGGGCTCGTGTGCCTGACGTTGACGGCGTGGGCCGTCGCGGTCACCGCCGACGCGGGCGTCGACCTGGACGTGCTGTACGTCTCGCGCGCCCCGCTCTATCAGCGTTACAACGTGCAGTACCACTGGGGGCTCGACCCCACCGACTACTGGAATGGCAAACCCTATCTCACGCCCGATGAATGGGAACAGCAGCGTTGGCCGTCGGCCGGCGAGACGATCACGTTCACCGCGGTCGTCAAGAATGTCGGGGACGTGGCGGCACCGGCCAGCGATTTCCGCTGGTGCTTGGACGGCATCGAGGTGGCGACAGGCACGCTGCCGGCGCTTGCGCCGGGTGAACGGACATCGGTGAGCTGCGAGTGGGCGTGGGACACGGTCGATGCCGATCACACCATTCACTTCGCGGTCGATCCCGCGAACGTGATCGCCGAAACCGTCGAAGTCAACAATGCCCGCACCGACCGGACCAACGCACTGAGCTTTCGCATCCACGTGTGGCAGTCGGTCTACGACTGGTTCAACACGAACGCCCGGCTGCACGACCCCAACCTGCCCTCGTTCGAAGACTACATGCAACGGCAGATCGGCTACATGAACCAGAACTTCGCCGATTCAGTCTACCCCCTCACACCGCAAGGCGTGCTCGAGCGTGTCCGCCTCGACGAAGTCGTGGTCGAGCCCGACGATACACCCGACCCCGATCCCCACGCCTCGCATGCACCGTGGAACTGGAACTGGGACTGCCGCTGGGGCTTCACGCCCAGTGAGTACCCGCGGATTTGGCAGGAGCATCCGGAGTTCATCACCGGCCGCTATTTGTACGTGCTGCACGAGTGGGGCCACCAGCTCGGCATGATCGACCTGTACAACTTCGATCTGGGTGGTGATCTCAACGATGTGCAGCCGGGTATTGCCCACCCCAAGGTCTTCAACTCCGGACTGATGAACGCCTGCGGCGACCAGTTCTTCTCGCCGCACACCGCGTGCGCGCTAATGAGCAACTACCACAAGCGCCGCGGCTACTTCGGCGAGTACTTGTACGACATCCCGGACACCTGCCGGGTACGGGTCGTCGATGCTTACGGCCAGCCGCTGGCCGGGGCGCAGGTCAGCTTCTACCAGGCCGACGGCCATCGCGTCACGCCGCCGGCGGATTACACGCTGACGGCCGACAGTGACGGCATGATGACCCTGCCGAACGAGACAGTGTACGGGGAGGCCGTAACGGGCACGGGACACACGATCGCACCGAATCCGTGGGGCCTGCTGCACGTTTGCGGCTTCGATTGCATCTACTTCTGTGAGATTACCGCCCCGAACGGCCAGACCGATGCGCAGTTCATCGAGGTCACCCCCTTCAACATGGCCTACTGGGGTGGCCACACGCAGGACTGGACCTATACGATGCGCACCACGATCACCGCCCAAGCTCGCCTGACCACCGCCCCGCTCCGCGGCGTGGCGATGTCCTCGCCGCGGCTCGGCCACGCGGTCGGGGACAACGGCATGGTGCTGACCTGGGACGGCAACGACTGGACGCCGACGACCGACCTCACCAGCGAGGCGCTGCACGGCGTCGCGGCACATCCAGCGGGTGTTGCTTACGCCGTCGGCAATCGCGGCACGATCCTGCGGTACGAGAACGGCGCCTGGACCGCGCTGGACACCTCACCGTGCATGGCTCGGCTGCGCACCGTGGCGGCACCAACGCCTGCACATGTCGTCATCGGCGGTGACCGCGCCACGTTGTACTGGTCGGACGACAGCGGCGCGAGCTGGACCCGATGCAGTGACGTCAACGCGATGGTCTTCTGCCTGGCCTTCTTCGATGACGAACGGGGCATCCTTGGCAGTAGCGCCGGCGCCTGGTACACAACTGACGGCGGCGCGTCGTGGTCGCCGAGCAGCGGCCTCCAGAGCAGCGCCGACATCACCGATTGCTGCGTCGCCGGCGCGGACGAAGCCTGGCTGTGCAACAACGCCGGCGACATTTATCGCAGCCTGGACGGCGGATTGACGTGGTCGTGCGTGCTGGACTTCAGTGATGTCGAAGACTGGAATGCGATCAGTATGCGTCCGGGCGGCCACGGCTGGGTCGGCGGCGGCCGTCACGAGTATCTGCATCACGCCTGCTTCGCGCGGTACGAGCATCACTATCTTGCCAACGAGGCGACGATCACGACGTCGCTGTGCGACACCATCCATGATCTCACCACGACCAGTGCCTACCACGGCTGGGTCGTCGGCAATGCCGGCCTGCTGATGCAGGTCGGGAGCCGCATGGGCGACGTCGACGGCGATGGCGATGCAAATGCGGCTGACCTGGCGGCATTGACGAGCGCCCTGGGCGGGCCCGGGGCCGCCGCAGCGAGTGGATACCAGCGGGTCGACATCGACGGCGATTCGGATATCGACCTGGCCGAATTGGCGGAAATCCAGGTCGACGTGACCGGGCCAGCGGCCGCCGGTCGGAAGTAGCGTCCGGGCTCCGTACGAGCCGGGGCATCAATAAGTGCAAGCGCCCTAGCCGAGCTCTTCTTTTCCTCCGAGGTGTGTGTCGCAGGCGCGTTGGCGAGCTCTCTGTGCGTTGATCACCGCACAGAGGCTCGCAACGTCGCCGAGCCGCTCACCCAACGCCGCGGGCACCACGCGACACGTGGCCACGCCCCTCGGCAGGGCCTCGCGGCGGAGTTCCGCCCACGCCGGGCTGAGGATCAACTCGCCCAGCCTTATCGCGAGCGCCCCCAGCACGATCACCTTCGGGTTGAGGGTGTCCACCAGCAGCGCCAGCCCGCGACCGAGGTAGCGGCCGACTTCATTGAACAGCGCGAGCGCCTCGGGGTCGCGTGCCCGGGCTGCGTTGGCCAGCTGTGACAGTTCGATCCCCGGGCCATTCCAGCGCGCCGGGCTCCGCAATGCCGCCAGCTTGACGATGCCGGCTCCGCTGCACAGCCCCTCCCACGAGCCAGCTTTGCCGTAGCCGACGGGCCCGGTCTCGGCCATCCGCAGATGGCCGACCTCCCCCGCAAGGTCACACGTGCCGGTGTAGAGGGCGCCGTTGAGGATCAGTCCGGCGCCGAGCCCGGTCCCCAGGGTCAGGAAGACCACGTTGCGACAACCACGTGCCGCGCCGAAATACCACTCGGCAAGCGCACCGGCGTTGCCGTCGTGTTGCACATGCGCGGGCAGGCGAAAGCGGTCTTCGAGGAGTTCTTTCAGCGGGATCGCATCCCAGCCCGGCAGGTTCGGTGGCCCGTGAATCACGCCTCGCGCAATCTCGAGCGGCCCACCGATGGCAACCGACAGGCCCACTGGCTCGCCACCCGCGGCGTGTGCCCGATCCAGCATGCGGGTGACATGGCAACACAGCGTGTCGAAGGTCGCTGCGAAACCCGCGGCGGTGTTTGTCGCGAACACCTCGCGCTGGCTCACGCGCCCCTGGCTGTCCCCCAGCACGATGGCGGTCTTGGTCCCGCCGATATCGAGCCCGATGATAGTATCGCTGCCGGACATAACATGATGGTCGCCCGGTTCAGGCGCCACTGCAAGGCATACCGCGGGTCAGATCGGCCGCCAGCAGCGGCTGCTGCATCATGCGCGCCTGGTGCTCGAGCGCCGTCGGCTCGACTGCACCGGCCATGAACCGGAAGACGAAGCTGTGCTCCCCCTGGTCACTGTAGGCCGGTCGCGGCGCCAGCGCCGGGTCGGGCTCATGATGCCCCATCAACGGACTGCGAAGCAGAGTGAACCGGGCGCGCCGACGGTCGACATCCACGGCGAACACCTCGGGGCACACCACGCCCAGCCGCTGGCCATTGGCCAGCTCGAGCAGCGACCAATCGCGCAGCGGCCGCTCGCAACCGTCCAGCGGCCGCACCAGGTCGCCCGCGGGAATGCCGTCGCGGCGGCTGGCGATGCCGCCCGGCGGCGACACCACGAGCTTGAGCAGACGGTGTTGCTCACACCAGTGTACGCGCAGCCGCAACTCGACCCACGGGTCCTCGTCGAACACGCGCCATTCCCGGTGCAACCGACTGTCGCCGATACGGCCCACCTGCATGACACTCGCCATCAGGGGGCCGGTATCGACGACCTGCGGCGCCTCCCACCTGGCGACCGCGCGCGGCTCCGGCGCGTAGCGGTCGCTGCCGTGGCTCCACGTGTCGCTCGGGTCGTCCAGCAGCCACAATGCCGGCAGCGGCAGCTCGACCTTCTCACGCCACATGAGGCGGGCATCGGCATCTGCCGGGGCCATGGCCACGGCGGCCTGCCCCGGTGCGGCGATCGCGCTGTCGCGTAAGGTGACCCGGGGATTGGTCGTCGGTGCGTCGCGCGTTTCGTCGTCGCGAACGATGCGCAGCGCGCGCAGCTGCCCCGCCGCGGCGGCCACGTGCACCAGGACGACGGGCTTTGCCTGGCAGGGCGTCTCGCGGTGCAGCAACTGAAACGGCACGGCCGCCCCGCGTTCATCGAGCAACCGCCAGTGCGGCTGGAACGTGGTCCCCACAAGCCACGGCTCGAATGGGACGTACCCGGTGAACGCGTGCGACGAAGGGTTCCAGAAGACGATCCGCTGCAGCGGGTCGTCCGGCAGCGTGGCCAGCTTTCGCCGGAAAGCGTATTGCAGCAGTTCGTCGGCGGCGGCGCGCGCCTCGCCAACTTGCGCAAACACGATCTCGTACGCCGACGGCAGACACGTGCCGCCGAGCGTATCGTGGAATTGATGGAAGCACACGCGTTTCCAGGCGTGCTCGTAGCGCGCGGCCGCGTCCACGTCGGGGCGGGGATCGGCCGCCAGCGCAACCCGTGCCTGTCCCAGTCGGTGCTCAGCCCGTCGGATGCTGACTTTCACCGGGCGACAGACCGAATAGCAGCCGATGGCATGGTGCTGCAACTCGCCGGTATGCACCGGCAGTGCGGCGGCCTGCGGGCGAATCGCGTCGAAGAACCGCGGGATCGTGGAGAAGACCAGGCGACAGCCGGCAAGTGCGTCGGCGTGCTCGTGGCACCAGGCGATCTGCCGTTCGGTTGGTCCGCCGCCGTGATCGCCCACGCCGACGAGACACAGTGTATGCTCGATGCCGGGCGGCAGGCCGGCCAGCGCAGCGCGCACATGCCCGGCATCGATACCGCTCGAGGTCTGGTAACGTCCGGCGATGTGAAAAGCGCGCACTTCATGGCCCGCGGGACTGCGCCAACGGAATACGCGTCCGGGCAGCTTCATCTCGTGTTCCTGCGGACGAAGAAAGACATAGGCTTCCTGTCCGGCGGCGCGCAGAAGCGTCGGTAATGTCGCCGCGTGACCGAAGCTATCGACGTTGCAGGCGACCGTGGGGAACGTACCGAGTCGCGATGTAAAGTAACGTCTGCCGATTTCGATCTGCTGGGTCAGGGCCACGCCGGTCGGCAGGTTGCAGTCGGGCTGAATCCACCAGCCGCCACTGATGTCCCATCGACCGCGGCGGCAGTGCGCACACATGCGTTCGAACAGGGCTGGCTCGCAACGTTCCACCTGCTCGAAAACCCAGGCCTCTCCGAGCGTGAAGGTGAGGTCGGGATGGGCATCGAGCCGGTCGCAGGCACTGCGGCAGGTGGCCAGGGCCGCATCGAGCCCCGCCGTCCATGGCCAGAGCCAGACCGGATCGAGATGGGCATTGAAGATCAGGTGAACCGTGATCACGGGCATCTCGCTGTGCGACAGGTGGGCCGGCGCGATGGCCAGGCCACCGCGCCGGCACGGACCCCGCGATTGTAGCCGGTCGGCCCGACGCGTGGGAATGCAATACAGCACCCGTCGTTGCGCGTAAAGCGCTTTACCCTTTCCTGTAGGTACATCTCTCGCATCGCGCCATGCACCACGAGCCGCCGCAGCGCGAATTCGGATTCAACAGTCCGCCGGCATCTGGTAAACTGTGTACAAGCAGGACGCGTCTGTGGCCGGCCACCGCGGCCGGCATGCGAGGTGCGCACCCCCGCGCGTGACACACCCGGCTTCGCCAACGGTTGTACATGCTCGAGCCTTTGACAAGCTGCCTGACCCGCTCGGTTCGCTGGACGCTGGCGGTCATCACCGCCGTCCTGGTGGTGGCCTCCTTCAGTTGGGTGCTGCTGCGCCCGCTCTTCTACGAGCGTGCCCTCGGTGATCGGATCGAGATCACCGTGCTGCACCACGGCGGTAAGGAAGAGGATGCGATTGTCGCACAGATGTGCCGAGACTTCGAAGCACTGCACCCCGACATCCGCATCAAGCGCATCAATGCCGGCATCTGGTTCCTGCGCAAGCGGCAGACGATGTTCGCCGCCGGCTGTCCCGCCGACGTCTTCTACCTCGGCAACAACGACGTCACCAAGTATGCCGGCAACGGCCTGCTGCTGCCGCTGGACGACTTCATCGCGACCGATCGCGCCGCGGGGCGCGATGATGTCGTCCTCGAGGACTTCTACCCGGAGGTGCTCGACGGGTATCGCTTCGATGGCGAGCAGATCGGGCGCGGCCCACTCTACGGGCTGCCGAAGGACTTCACGACCGTCGTCTTCTATTACAACCGCGAGCTCTTTCGGCGTGCGAATGTCCCTTATCCCGGTAGCGGCTGGACCTGGGAGGACTTCCTGCACGCGGCCCGGGCCATCGGGCAGCTCGAGGACTGCTACGGGGCCGAGCTCGTCGTCTGGCCGATGATGGTGCGCGCCTACCTGCGATCCTGCGGCGCCGACATCGCCGCCGCCGACTTCCGCACGTACGAGCTCGACGACCCGGCCGTGGCCGACGTGCTGGAGCGCATCCGCGCCTGGCGGTTCGATGGCACCCGCACGATCAAGACCGCCCGCAGCCAGGTCGAGCTTGGCGAGGACCTGTTCCTCGCCGGGCGTGTCGGGATCTATGGGGCGCTCGGCCGCTGGATGGTGCCGCGCTTCCGGCAGGTGCCCGACCTGGAATTCGACGTCGCACCGATCCCGCGCGGCACGCAGCCCGCCAACCTGATCGTGTCCACCAGTTGGGCCATCGCCAGCACGACGCCGTACCCGCGCGCCGCCTGGGAAGTGGTGCGGTTCTTCTCCGGTCCGCCGGGACACCGCCTCAATGCGACCTCCGGCCTGTCCATTCCCGCCACGCGGAGTGTGGCGCGCAGCGAGGCGTTCCTCGACCCGGAGCAGCGCCCGCGCCATGACGAGGTCTTTCTTGATGTCCTGGCCCACGCCGAGTACGACGTCTGGCCGCCCGACGAACGATACGAGTCGACCGCGCGCACCGAGTTCGACGCATGCCTCAAGTACAATCACAAGTCGGCGCCCGCCGCGCTCGCAGCGATCGAGGAAGAGTGGTGCCGCCTCGACGACTCGCTCCTCAAGCGCACCGACTACCCCCCGGCCCCGTGGTCGCGCATCGCACTGTTCGTCGGCGTACCGCTCGGCCTCGCGCTGCTGATCGCTGCGTGGTTCTGGTGGCGGCATCGCCCCGGCCGCATGGCCTTTCGCGAGGAGCTCGCCGGCATGGCGTTCGCCAGCCCGTGGTTCGTCGGATTCATCGTGATCACGGCCTTTCCGATCGTGTTGTCGCTGCTGCTCGCCTTCACCCGCTGGTTCGGCATCCTGACACTGGACGAGGCCGACTGGGTCGGCTGGGCAAACTTCCGCGAACTGCTGTTCGAAGACCGGCTCTTCCACCAGTCGCTCTTTGTCACGGTTCTCTACGCTGCGCTGGCCGTGCCCCTGACACAGCTCGCCGCGCTCGGCGCCGCGATTCTGATGAACCGCGAGATTGCCGGCATCGGCTTCTTCCGCAGTGCCTGGTACCTGCCGAGCGTGCTCGCCGGCGTTGGCATGGCCGTCCTGTGGAAGTGGGTCTTCGACGGCGAGCATGGGCTGCTGAACCAGGCGCTCGGCGGCATGCTGCACGTCGTCAACGCCGGCAGCGCCAACCTGGCGGAGGCGGGGCTGATCGACGCCGCCTGGAGCCTGACCCCGCCCGACTGGCTCGGTGACGACGCCGGCTGGTACGGCCCGCCCGCGTTCGCGCTGATGGGATTGTGGTCGGTCGGCGGGAGCATGATGATCTACCTGGCCGGGCTCAACGGCATCCCCGACACACTCTACGAAGCGGCCGAGATCGACGGGGCCGGCCGCCTGCGCCGTTTCCGCAACGTGACCCTCCCCATGCTCAGCCCGGTCATCTTCTTCAACGGCATCATGGCGATCATCGCGTCGTTCCAGGTCTTCACCCAGGCGTTCGTCATGACCAACGGCGGACCGGAAAACAAGACCCTCTTCTATGTACTCTATCTCTACCGCCAGGCATTCGAGTTTCACCAGATGGGGTACGCCTCCGCCATGGCCTGGCTCCTGCTGCTCCTGATTCTCGCGCTCACGCTGGTGGTGATGCGCGGCAGCAGTCGCTTTGTCTACTATGAGGGCTTGCGCGCATGAGCACCGGAACACTGCACAGCGCGCCGCCGACCACCAGAGCTGCGCATCCCGGCACGGCGGCCCGCCGCCGTCTGATGCCGCACGGGTTCCTTGGCCGGGCGCTGCAGCGGGCGTTTGTCTACCTGCTGCTGTGCCTCGGCGCGGCGGCGCTGCTGTTCCCGCTGTGGTGGATGGTGGTGGTCAGCCTGGCCCCGGAGGGCGGCGCCGCCGCCGCGATGACGTCCGCCGAGACGTTCGAGTGGTGGCCGCGCGACCCGCGCTGGGCGAATTATCCCGAAGCACTGGCGAAGATGGGAGCGGCGAAGGCGGGCGCCGCCCGGTGGCTCGGCTTTGTGAACGCGGCTGCCAACACCATCGTGATCACCACGCTCTGCGTGCTGGGACAGATACTCTCGTGCAGCCTGGTGGGCTACGCCTTCGCCCGGCTCCGCTTTCGCGGGCGGCCCTACGCCTTCATCCTGATGATCTCGACGATGATGCTGCCACCGCAGGTGACGATGATTCCGCTGTTCATTTTGTTCCGGAATCTCGGCTGGATCGACACGATCCTGCCCCTGGTGGTGCCGGCGTTCTTCGGCACGCCGTTCTTCATCTTCATGTTCCGCCAGTTCTTCTCGCAGATTCCCGAGGACCTGCTGGATGCAGCGCGCATCGACGGCGCCAACCAGGTCGTCATCTGGGCGCGGATCATGCTGCCGATGTGCAAGCCGGTCATCGCGATCACCGCGATCTTCACCTTCGTGGCAACGTGGAACGACTTCCTCAACCCGCTGATCTACCTGCACAGCGAGCGCAACTACACGCTTGCCGTCGCGCTGGCGTCGTTCCAGAACCAGTACTCGCGTGTGGCGGACGTCCAACTGCTGATGGCCGCCGCGCTGGTGACGATGCTGCCGTGCATCATCCTGTTCTTCGTGGCGCAGCGGCAATTCGTGCGCGGCCTCAACCTGGGCGCGGTCAAGGGCTAGCCCGGCACCCGGTCGCCGCCGCCGTGCCGGGCAACGCCGCCCCTGGCTGACCAGCCGACGCCGTGGTCCGTCGCGGCCCGTCGCGAGCGCTGCATGTTGTCCGCCACGGGCCCCATCGCTATCCTGAAAACGGGTGCAGAACGCCAACAGCCACCTCGCCGGACCAGCCGCCGCCTGCAAGACGGCGACGAAGGGAGCCCATGCCGGAGGAGCAATCGACCACCGTGTTCGCCGGTCGCTACCGGCTGGCGCGGCTCATTGGCCGCGGCGGTATGGCCAGCGTGCACGAAGCCGTGGACGAGCGTGACAATCGCCCCGTCGCGGTCAAGCTGCTGCCGACCGCCGGCAATCCCGAGCAGACCGCGCGCTTCGAGCGCGAGGTGGCGGCCCTTGCGCGGCTCGCGCACCCCCACATCGTCCCTGTGCTGGCGAGTGGCGTTGCGGCCGGCCAGCTCTACTACGTCATGGAGTACGTGCCCGGCTGGTCGCTGGCGACCGTGCTCGATCAGCTTCGCCACGAGGTCGCATCTCCCGAGCTGCGCGACGTACTGGACTCGCTGCGCGAGCCGGCCGCGCGCGTGTCTGCGCACGCCGACAGCCAGGCCGAAACCGCCGCCCCCGGCGCGGCCCCGCAACGCGCGCCGGCAGCACCGCCTGTCGAGCAGAGCGGCAGGCCCGCGCCCCACACCGCGCCAGCGGCGATTCGCACGCGCCGTTACATCCAGCAGATGACGCGCATCGCGCGCGACGCGGCCCGCGCGCTCGCACACGCCCACGACTGTGGCGTCGTGCACCGCGACGTGAAGCCCGCCAACTTTCTCATCGATCACGCGGGCGACGTGCACGTCAGCGACTTCGGCCTGGCGAGCGTCGCCGGCGAGCAGAACGTCACGATCGCGGGTGAGCTGCTCGGCACGCCCCGCTACATGAGCCCCGAGCAGATCGCGGCCGGACGCGTGCCGATCGACGCGCGCACCGACGTCTATTCGCTCGGCACCACGTTGTACGAGATGCTGACGCTCACGCCGCCGCATGAAAGCCCCACGCGCGAGGGACTGCTGCAGGCGATCGCGGTCAAGCAGCCGCGGCCGGTGCGGCAACGGAATCCGGGCGTACCGCCGGCCCTGGCGGCGATTGTGCAATGCGCCATCGAGAAGGACCCCGACGCCCGCTACGCGTCGATGGCGGCGCTGGCGGACGATCTCGATCGATTCCTGCAGGGACGGCGGGTATTGGCGCGATCGGCCGGCCCGCTGCATCGCTTCTGGCGGCGGCGCTCGCGGACGCAGCGTGTAATGCTGCCCGTCCTGGCCGTCGCGCTGGTGGCCGGCCTCGTGATCGGCGTGCAGCAATTGGCCCAGCGCGCGGCCACAGCCGCCGAGGTCGCCGCCGAGCCGCTGGCCCGTGCCGCGCGGCGGGCCAGTCGCTCGGCGGACTGGCCCGGTGCTTTGGCCCGATACGCCGCCGGTCTACGGGCCAGGCCGTCCAGCCGTTGTGTGCTGCAGGCGCGCTACGCGCTGGCGCGCAGCCCCGAGGTCTACCTGCACGAGACCTATCTGGGACCAGGGCCACGCATCAGTCTCAGGGGCGACGGTTACTTGCTGGCGTACTGCAACGCACCCCACGAAGCCGCTGTCCGCGAATTGCGGCGCGACGGGCGCATCATTCTCGCCACCGATCACGAGACCGACGACTTCCTGCGCGATGTGCAGTTCACGGCGCCAGGGGACTACCTGCTGGCCGTCGGCCAGTTCGTCGTCAGCGCGACGGTGCTGGACGAGCGCAGCGTTGCGACCTTCCATCCTGTCCGCCAGCAGGTGGTCTCACTGGCGCCGTTGTCCGCGCCGAGTTGGCTCTTGTTGCAGACACGGCGCATTGACAGGCCGGCGCAAACGGCGACACACGTGATGCGCATAAGCCGGCGCGACGGGGGGCAGGCGCGCTTCAGCTCGGTCTCGCACGGCACCGATTGCCGCGACGCGGCAGTGGACCCGACGGCGACGTTTGCGGCTGGCCTGCGGCAGGAAGGGCGGCTCATGCTCACCGCACTGGCGGACAAGCTCCGCTGGCAGCCGCAGCCGGGTCCTGCGGAGGCTGCACCATTGACGCGCGTCTGGTGCCCGTTGAGCGACTGTCTCGTCGCGCTCGACGAGAACGGCGGGGTGTTCTTCGGGCGGGTGGACGCGGACCAGCCGGCGGTTGCCTGGGACGCGGCGGTGGCTGCTGCCCCGCCCGACCCGATGCGTCGTGCTGACCAGGACTCGGCTGCCGTGCTGGGCTTGGCGCCCGGCCGCGTGCTCGTGGCGCTGCCGGTCGCGGGGGCAGACGGCCACCGTTTCGCGCTGCGCCTTTACGACGCGGCGACATTCGAACCGGTCGGTGCCTGGGTCAATGCCACGGCCGCGCTCGTCATGCCACAGCAGTCGATCCTCATGCTACGCGAGCATGACGCGCTCTGTCGGCTGGACGTCGCCAATGGCGACAACCTCTTCAGCGTCCCCGTCGCACCGCCGCCGATCTTCGCGGCCCATCCGCCCGGCCACCCGGCGTACGTGCCACCGGCGTGGTCGCCGTGTCCTGCGTGGACCAGCATCGGCGACCCCTGGGGGCTCAGCGTGGATCCGGACGCGCGGCTCGTACTGTGTGCCGCGGCCGGGGCTGATGCGATTGGCCGCGCGTACACCTTGCACGATCTCGACGACGGCCGCGTACTTGCCCGCTGGGCCGTGACCGACGCCAACCACGACGCCACACTGCTGACACCCGGCGGACAGCGTCTTGTGAGCACGCGCCGCGACGGCCGCCTGCTTGTGTCCGACCTGCAGACCATTCTGCCGATGGAGGCGCCGCCTGACGAGCAGCCGGCGCCGACCAGCGCACCGGCTGCGTACGCCGACCTGATCGCTTACGCGCCGTGCGATACGTCCATTGGCGACGAACTTGGCCTGCGCGGCATCGGTGCGACCGCCGACGCACGCCTCGTGTGGGTGAGCCCGGATGCGACCGCGGCAGCGCCGGCGGATGTGCCGACGGCGCTGAGCGGGATCACGCACGTAGCGATCGCCGGGCACCTGGCCGTCGCCAGCGACACCACCGGCCACTGTGTCCTGATCGACATGCGTTGCTGGCAGGCCGCCGGACGCGCCGCCCGGGCGGCGGCCGCCTGCCAGTCGACGTTCGCGCCGCCGGCGGGATCGGCACTGGCCGCAGCGGACGCCAGCGTCGCTTGTATCGCGCTGTCAGGGACGCCCAGCGCGGACCTGCAACTGCTCGCCGTCGCGTGCGGGACGTGGGTGGAGTTCTGGCTTGTGCGTCCACCGACCGTGACGCGACCAGACGCCGACGTGCTGCTGCTCGGGGCCGCGTTGCCGGCGGCGCTGCCTAGTGCTGCACCCGTTACCGCGATGCGTTTCACGGGCTGGCCCGACACCTGGCTGTCGCTGGTGGTGCAGGGTGCCACTGGCATCGGCGTCAAGCGCGACGTGCTGGCGCCGCCACCACGGGTGGACCCGGACATCGGCTCGGCCGAGGCCTGGCGGCGGCACGTGCTGGCTTGGACCGGGTACGTCGTGGACGAGCAAACCGGGGCGGTGCACCTGGCGCCGGTGGACGATTGGCAGTATGCTCGCGAGTGGATCGACCCGAACAAGTAATCGGCGAAGCAGGCCATGCGAAAGAGAATCGAGATTGTCGCCCTGAGTGGCCCGGAGGCCGAGCAGCGCTGGGCGCCCGCAGCGGACGCGTTCGAGATCGGCCGCGCCGGCACCAGCGGTCTGCAGCTTCGCGACGAGGCGGTTTCCAAGCGGCATGCCCGGATTGAATGGTCGGGGGGCCAGCCGGTCCTGCTCGACCTCGGCAGCCGCAACGGCACGTTTGTCGACGGCGTCGCGGTCGAAGGTGCGACGCCGCTGACGCACGGCGCGCTGGTCACCCTCGGCAACAGTATTCTGCGCATCAGTCTTGCCGACACGGATGCCGCGCCCCTGGGCGCGTCTGTCGCCGAGACGGTCGTCCAGCGCCCCGAGCGGGTGCCGGTCGCCGGAGCAACCGTTGGGCGGCTCGAGAAGTACGCCCAGGCCGTTCAACAGTTCCTCGCGGCATGTGGCCCCGGAGCCGCCGCCGCTGATACGACCGATGCGCTGCTGCGTGTGTTGCTCGACGCCCTGGACGCCGACCATGCCGCGCTGGTTCGCACCGGCTCACCCGGCATCGAGGTCGTCGCCAGTGCGGCGCGCGAACGCATCGATCCGCGCGCGGCCACCATAAGCCGCACCATCGCCCAGCAGGTCCTGCGGTCCGGCGCGGCGCTGCACTGCCAGGATCGCAGCAGCGAAGACGACCCGCCGCGGCCGGTGTTGTGTGTGCCCTGTGCGACCGCAGGCGCACCGCAGGACGTGCTGCACGTGACACGCGCACCGGGCCGTCCGGCGTTCGACGCAGCCGACGTCCAGGTGGCGGCGTCGCTGCTCATGTTGCAGCAGACGCTGAAGGTGCCGGCCGCTGCCCGAGACACGCCCGCCGTCGCGGGGGCATCGGCCGGTGCTGCGCCGTTGATCTACGAGAGTCGCGCGATGGACCGCGTCGTGGCCATCATCCGCCGCGCCGCGGGGAGCGGTGCCACGATCCTGCTCCAGGGCGAAAGCGGCACCGGCAAGGAGGTCCTGGCCCGCCTGATCCACCAGTGGAGTCCGCGCGCCGCCGGCCCGCTGGTGCGTGTCAATTGTGCCAGCATCCAGGAGGCGCTCGCCGAAAGCGAACTCTTCGGCCACGAACGCGGCTCGTTCACCGGCGCGCTGCGGCAGCACCGCGGCCGCTTCGAGCAGGCCGACGGCGGCACGCTCCTGCTGGATGAGATCGCCGAACTGTCGCCGAGCTGCCAGAGCAAGCTGCTCCGCGTGCTCGAGGAAGGGATGATCGAACGCGTCGGTGGCGAGCGACCGATCGCGGTGGCGGTGCGGATCGTGGCGGCGACGAATCGCGACCTGCGGCAGGCGGTGGCGGCGGGGGAGTTCCGCGCGGATCTCCTGCACCGCCTCGCGGTGTTGCCGATCACGATCCCGCCGCTGCGCGAGCGGCGCGAGGACATCCCGTGCCTGGTGCGCCACTTCGTTGCGCAGCTGCAGCGCGACGGCCTGCACGGAACGGTGGCCTTCGACCCGGACGCCGTCGCCGCGCTGCAGCAATACGATTGGCCCGGCAACGTCCGCCAGCTGCGCAACGTCATCGAGCACGCCATGATCCAGCAGGCCGGCGATTCCGTGGACCACGATGCGATCACCCAGGCGCTCGCGTATCACACCGCCATGGATCCACCGGCGGGTGTCGCGGCGGGGCTGCCGCTCGAGGATGCGCGTCAGGTGTTCGAGAGAGACTACGTTGCGCAGGTGCTCGCAGCGTGCGGCTGGAACCGCACGCAGGCGGCGCAGCGGCTGGGCATCGCCCGCCAGAATCTCGCCCAGAAGATGAAGAAGCTCGGCATCCAACCCCCCGGCGCCAAGCCCTGATGGAGCCGGAGCACGCGCGTGCTCAGGGCCCGACCAGCTCCCGGTCGCGCGCCACCGAAACCAGATCCCGGTACGGATTCAGCGTGTAGTGCGGCGTGATGTAATAACGGTAGTACACGCGCAGAAACGCCACGTGTCCGTCGTAGAACAGCAGGTTGTTGTGATCACGCGGCGGGTGAAAGGTGTATTCAGCGGTGCGGGTGGCCGGCGGCCGGTTGAGCGCCAGCAGCCAGTCATAATCACCACCCACCACGAGTGCCGCTTCGGCCACCGTCGGCTGAACGACGCGCGCGCCGCGCACGCGCTCGTCCAACTCCGGCCAGGTCACGCGCGGTGCGTTGAGCGGATGCCACGGCGGCAGATCCGGCCGATGGCGCCGTCCCATCAGCACCGGACTCATGGCGTAGCTGTTCTGGCGGCTCTGGTCCGCCCGATCGACGTACTGCGGCCAGATGACGCGATCCGCCGGACAGCGAAACACCTCGACCACCGGCAGGTACGGCTGCAGGTGCGTCCGTGCGTGCTGATGCGCGTTGTTGTCGGCTGGGTACTCGCCGCGGTGATCCTGTCTGTAAGCGGCCCAGCCCAAGCCGATCTCGCGCAGGTTGCTCGCACAGCGAACCACGTGCGCCTGCCGTCGCGCTTTGCTGAGCGACGGTGCCAGGATTGCCAACAGGATGGCCACGACAGCGAGCACGACGAGCAACTCGACCAGGCTGAATCCGGATCGGCGTGTGCGATGCGCCATGGCCATTCTTCCCCGCACGTGTGCGAAACACCAAGCGACACTCCCAGTCTACTCGCGCCTCAGGCACGATTCAATCCTGTAATGCGCGCATGACACACTGTCACGCCGCGCCACCACTGCTCCGCCGAACCGACGAGCCTGGTCGCGCATCCGGCATGATTTCCACCGCGGCACGCCATTTGCCCACAGCTCCACCAGCGTGAGGTAAGACCTCGCTCGGAAGCGTGCAGGTCTGAATCGACGAACACCGACGTGGAAAGGAAGGTAGGTCATGACACGAGCATTGTTGTCAATGAGGTGGGTCACGCTGGCGGTGGCCCTGAGTGGGGTGGCCGCTCTACAGGCCCAGATCATCGCCGGCGACCCGAGCCCCGCGGGGGCGGCCCATCCGATCAATGGGGCCGAAAACGCCGACGAACCACCGTACGGGGGTGACTCGCTCGTCGCTTATGAGCTGCAGGAGGGCAGTTCGATCACGTTTGTGCGGCTGACCGACGACAACGGCGACGCCGAGACCATCACGGTGGCCCTGGAAGGGACTTTTTGCCGCCGGCCGTCGGACGCGGGGATCATTTTCGGCGTCTCGCAGTTCCGCGCCCGTGGTGTGAACATCAATACGCCGGTCGCGGTTCGTGGCGATGGCTGGTACCGCCCGCTGCGTTGCAACAGCCGGCCGGAGCGCATGGTGCTGGACGTCGAGATTCGCGGCTTTCCCCAGCCCGACGACGTGCCGATTCGCCTGGACAGCGGCGACGTCTGGTGGTCCCAAAGCCGGTTCCCGACGATCATCATCGACCTCTACCAGGTGGTGTCGCAGACCAACTGGTACTACACCATGCACCTGGTCGCCACACCGAAGCGCTTCATCGACTTCTCGACCCAGGATAGCTTCGCTGCGGCCGATCCGGGCGGGGCGGAGCGCCTGATCAGCGACGGCCACCTGCTGCGCAGCTATGGCCGGATCGTGCGGACGAACAACCAGTTGATGCGGAACTTCGGCATCATGCCGCCCACGCCGGACGTCGGCCTGGATGGCGTGACCCTCTGCCCGTGGGTGTCGGCAAACTGCTGCGACATTCCCGAGCCGGACAACGCCTGTCGCGTGCACCTGTTCTCCATCGAAGAGACGGTCTGGAGCGAGTCGCTCGGCACGTGGCTCAAGCACGGTGACCTGCTGTGCGAATGCGGCTGGATCCTCCGCACGAACCACGACCTGATTCGCAACTTCGGGCCGGCGGCCTCGACGGCTGACGTCGGTCTCGATGCGGTGGACCTGCACCGTAATTCGGAGGTCTGGTTCTCCACCGAGGTTGGCTTCTGGGCCATCGACGAGGAGGGCAATCGCTACTGGGTGCGGTCGGACGACCTGCTCAGCGAGCGCGGCTACGTCGTGCGGTCCATCTGGGACCTGCTGCGCCGGTTCGATATCGCCGGACCCGTGCCGGCGTCGCCCGGGCTCGATGCCGTGGTGGTGCGGCCCAATGGCGAAATCTACTTCTCGCTGGAAACGGGCCTGTTCACACACGGCTACGGCTTCTTGTCGCCGGGCGATCTGCTCAGCGACCAGGGCTACGTCGTGGCGCGCAACTACGAGCTGATCCGCCCGTTCTACCCGACCAGTACCGAGGACGCCGGGCTGGACGCCGTGCTCCTGGGCCCGGAAGTCCCGTGCCTGACGCCCTCACCCCTGGACGATGCGGCCGGCGAGTGATGCCAGCTGAACGATTCGGCGGCGCCGGAGTCCGCGAACGGCCCGGCGCCGCCACGATCCAGCGCCCGGCGCTGTGATGGGCAGCCGGGGCGAAGGTGGGGCGGCTGGGAACGGGCCCCCTGCGGAACGCGGCCCCGCATGACACAACGGCCAGACACGGACAAGCCGGTCCGTGCTGGCCGTTGTCGCGTATTGCGCGATTCTGTAAGGACGCCGCCGAAATCCGGGAGATTGCAGGATGCCCCGGCAAGGACGGCCGCCCGATCAGGCGCCGGCCAGGAAGGTCGTCACGCCTTGCCAGAGTTGGACAAGGCGCTCGCGCATGCCGGCGCGTCCCAGAAAGTGCGACTGCACGAACAGCCCCAGCAGATCGATGTCCGCGCCGCACTCCGGGCAACGCCGCGTCACGCTGCCATACAGGTCGTACCGGCACCGCGTGCAGGCGACATGGGCCACGACGACATCGGCGGCGCGGCTTGCGGAACGCGTGTCTACGAATGTCATCGGCGCATGTCCTTCCGTCTTGTTTGCGTGACAGTATTGCGGTGTCGGCGGCCACGGGACCGCCGCCAATCCTGCCTGATGCAAGCGCCGTGCCCGGTTGCAGAAAAGGACCCCGCTGGCACCGGATTTGCCAGACTTCACCGGTGTCGGGCGCATTTCTCTGGATCGGCTCTCGACACAGGGTATATTTGGAGATGGAAGGGGTGTAACGACCATGTTGCGGCAGACGCGGAGACCCGGCCGTTGGCATCGTGGGGGATGGCGGATCCCCTGGCTCTGCGTTTGCGCGATCTCGGCCACCGGCGCAGTGGCGGCGGGCCAGGTGTGTCAGACCGTGATCGACGCCGCGCCGGGTGACGTCTTCGGTCTCAGCGGCGGTCGGGTGTATCAGTACGACCGGGACACCGGCGGCGTGGAGTGCATCGGCCTCCCGGGCGGGCTGGTCGCGGTTTCCGGCGGGCGCGATGGCTTGATCTATGGCCTGACCGCGAGCGGCAGCGCGCTCTACGTCCTGGACCCGACGGTCGACGCACCGCCGATGCCGATCACGCTGAGCGAGACGATCGCGTCGCCCGTGGACATCGCCGTCACCGAGGGTGGCTGGGTGGCGGTCTTGCGGCACGGTGGCAGCGGGCCGGGGGCCATCATGCGCGTGGATCCGTTGACCGGCGTCGTCACCACATTCTCACCGCCGCCAGAGCCCGGCCAGGACGACCAGACCGACCCGAACAACTACGTTGGTGCCAACGGCGCGGTGCCGACCAGCATTGCGATGTGCCCCGGTGGCGCATTGCTTGTGGCGCAGGTGCGGGCGAGCAGCTATGACGTCATCCACGTCGCGCCCGGGGGCGTGCAGTCACTGCATACGTTTGTCCAGCCTTCCCTCACCACGCCCACGAAGCTGGCCATCGATGTCTTGCCATCCGGCCGCGCGCTGTTGGTTACCGATGCGGGCGATGTGCTGGTGTACACATTCCGGACCAATGCGGTCCAGCACATCGGCAATGTCGGCCAGGTCTCGACCGCGCTGGACGTTTCGGTAATCGGCGTGCGCCACGCCTACGTGGCCTGCAACGGCCTGCACCGTGTTCGCTGGTCGCCGGCCGGCGACGTCATGGCGCTCCAGCCGGTGCCGGCCATGCCGCCGGTGACGAGCCTGATCACGGTGCGTGGGCCGGTGCCGGCGGGGGGGGCCATGTCCGGCTACGGCTTCGAGAACGCGGGCGAGTTCACCGACGCCTTTCACGTGAGCGCCAACGCCGGCACGGGGTCGGCCGATGTCCTCAACCTGGAAAGCAACGCGGTGCTGCGGATGGCCTGCGGCGAGAACGTCGGCGGCGCGATCGTCCCCGTCAGCGTGATCACCGAGACGTTCGTGCCGCGGGCCGCGATTCGCCTCCAGTGTGACTACCGTTTTCTCACGCCCCGGGCGGCGGTCATCGTGTACGTCAACGGGCGCCGGGCGTGTGCGATTGTCGCGCCACCCGAGCCGCAAAGTGGCAGTCCGATTTCCGGCTACTTCGCGCACTTCGAGCGTGAGATCAGCCTCGATCGTCTGGGGCTGCTTGCCTCGCCGCGCCTGGTGGTCGAACTGGAATTGCGCCCGCTGGCGAACGACGCCAGCACACCCGCGGCCGAAGTGTACCTCGACAACCTGATCCTCTCGTCAAGTCCCTGCGCCGGGATCATGTTCGGCGACCTGAACCTCGACGGCTCGCTGGATCTGTGTGACGCGCAGCACCTGGCGGAGCATTACGGCGAGTACGACCTGTGCGCCGACTTGAATCGCGACGGCTATGTCGACGCGTACGATTTCGCGACTCTGCTGGTCATCGCCGCACGCGAGTACTCACCGTTGTGCGAGAATCCGCCGCTGCACCTGCGCGGCGGTGTGCCGGTCGATGGCACGACGCCCCTGCAGCCCGGGTATCTCTACATTCTCGCCAAGGATGTGTACTGGGAGGACTGGATCTACGAGTACGACCCGAACACTGCCCAGTGCACGCGCAAGTTCCGCCGCGCGGGGTCCCCGGAAGAACTGCCGCCGGCCCATACCCAGTTGCGGCATGACGGGCACGGCGTGCTGTACGCGGTCGACTTCGCCGGTCAGATCGAGCGATGGGCCAATGACGGCGATCAGTTGGTCTGCACGCAACTGGCGTTCGACTACCCGGTCGGGTTGCCGGAGGAACTGCAGGGGGTCGGGCCGGTCGATGTCGCCGTCACGCGCGGGGCCGGCCTGTGGGTCAACTATGCGCCGTTTTTCCACGCGTACGACGAGCGGCCGACGCCCGAGTTCTCCGCCCTCGCGCACTACGACGAAGAGCTGACACTGGCGGGCCTGTACACCGACGGGTACTACATGCGGGGGCGCACCTTGCTGAAGGAGTACCCGCATCGCGTGTGGGCTGTCTCCGCGAACGAAAGCAACTTCCAGACGGATCTGCTTTGTGATCTGACCCGCGCCTCGCCCGAGTTCATGCAGATCAACCAGGTCAGCGCCACCGCCAGCACCTACCTGTACAGCGACAGCCAGCACCTGAGCTTCGGCTCGGCCGGCAATGACGAACTGTGCACGTTTGCCGTCGCCAGCGGCATGGGCGCGGTCAGCGGGCCGCCGGCGGCGACGTTCGTCCTGCCCGAATGCGAGGCGGTCACCGGAACGGCCGAAGACGTATACACGGGCGACGTGTACGTTTGCGGCTATGACGCCGACGGTCTTTCGCCGTGGAACATGATCGCCCGGCTGGTGCGCATCCCGGGTGATGGCAGTGCGCCGCAGGTGCTCGACCCCGACTGCGGCACCGACCTGCGGATGCCGATCAGCATCGTCATGGTCCAGCCCGCGCCGCTGGGCGATTTCGACGCCGACCACGACCTCGACCTTCACGACGTCGGCGCAATGCAGGGATGTTTCGGCCAGCCGCTGCCGTGTTGCCTGGAGGACTTCGATTTCGACGGCAGCACCGGGCTCGAGTTCGCCGACTTCGCGAGTTTCGCCGACGCCTTCACCGGCCACCTGCGTTAGCGCAGCAGTACCGAGAGGCCGCGCCCCCCCCGGCCGCGCTGCGCCGGGGCAGCACGTCCTGTGAGCAGCCTGACTTGGGGGACACACCGTCAGTTCCGGGCGGCCCATCGGCCCGGCAGGGGGCCCCGCGGCATCGTACGCCGCTTGACGCGGCGGTGCGGCCGTCTTTCGCGGGGGGCGCGTCTGTGGTATGAATACGGCGCCCCGTCTGTATGATGTCTGACCGGCGGGTGCCGGGTCCGAGGGTACCGACGACATGACCGCGATCATCGACTGTGACAGACTGGTAAAGCGCTACGGCCGCGTTGTGGCGCTGCGCGGGCTGCAGATCGCGATCGAGCCGGGCGTGGTGGGCCTGTTGGGGCCCAACGGCGCGGGCAAGAGCACGCTGATCAGCGTACTGCTGGGACAGACGCCACGCACCGCCGGCAACGCCACCGTGTTTGGCCTGGACACGCAGCGCCGCCGCCGCCGGATTCGGCAACGGGTCGGCTTCGTCCCCGAGAACGACTGCCTGATCGCCGGCATGACGGGCACGGGGTATGTGCACTACACGGCGCGGCTGGCGGGGCTGTCGCACGCCGACGCGATGCAGCGAGCGCACGAAGTGCTGGACTACGTGGAGTTGGGCGAGGCCCGCTATCGGCCGGCCGAACAGTACTCGACCGGCATGAAACAGCGGCTGAAGCTGGCCCAGGCGCTGGTGCACGACCCCGACCTCGTGTTCCTCGACGAGCCCACCAACGGTATGGATCCGCGCGGCCGGCAGACGATGCTGGGGCTGATCGAGGATCTGGGGCGGGCCGGCATCAGTGTCCTGCTGTCGAGCCACCTGCTGCCGGACGTCGAGCGCGTCTGCACGCGGGTGGTGATTCTCGGCGGTGGCGAGGTCCTTGCCACCGGGGACATTGCCGAAATGCGCGAGCCGCACCCCACGCTGTATTCGGTCGACTTCGAGGGCGATGGTGCGCGCTTTGCGCAGGAACTTGGCCAGCAGCAGGTCCGCGTGCGCGAGCAGTCCAACGGCAGCATGGCCATCGAGCTCCCGGCCGAAGGTCAACAGCATCGCGTGTTGCGGGCCGCGCGGGCGGCGGCGGCGCAGCTGCGCAGCCTGCAGCCGAAGCGCAGTTCGCTCGAAGAGGTCTTCATGGCCGCCGTGCGCCGCCAACAGACGCGTGCGCCGGGAGGTGCCGCGTGAGTGTATCCCATGCTGGTCAGGGTGCCCGCTACCAGCGTTGGGAAGCGGCGCGGCGCTCCGGGCGCTGGACCTGGCTGGCGATCGTGTCGTCTGGTGTGCGCCTGCGGCTGAGAGACTCGCGCAACCTGGTCCTGATGCTGAGCAGCCTGAGCTTCGTGGTGGGTGGGTGCACGGTCTTCTACGTCCTTTCCCTGATGGAAACACTCGCGGGCACGGCGGCTGCCGGCAACCTGTACGACTTCGTGTCGACCTTTCTCGGGGTGGACATGCGCGGCGTGGCACAGCTGGAAGAGTATCGCGCGGCGCTATGGGCCTCGGTGTTCTTCGTGATGGCCAAAGCCCAGCTCTTCTATTTGCTGATCGTGATAGCGCGCCTCGGGCCGGGGCTCATTGCGGATGACTTGAAGTCGAATGCGCTGCCGATCTACTTCGCTCGGCCCATCACGCCGTTGACGTACCTGCTGGGCAAATGGGCCACCATCGCCGCCTTCATTGCCGCGGGCATGTTGCTGCCGAATCTGCTCAGCCTGCTGATCGGCACACTCATCACCGGCGGCCTGCAGACGACACAGCAGACCCTGGCATTGGGCTGGTATCTGACCGTGGCCGGCGTGCTCGTCATGGTCGTCGGGGGCGTGCTGATCCTGGCCTTGTCGAGTTTCACCGCGGACAAGCGGTACGTGACGGTGGCATGGCTGGCGTTGGTGCTGCTGCCGGCGGTCGCGCAGCAGGTGATCAACGAGAGCGTACCGCCCCAGGAGACGACCGCCTGGCTGGGCAGCATCGCCCTGCACACGGACATCCTGGTGCTCGTAGAGTGGTTGCTCGACCTGCGCACGCTGTGGGAGGGGTCGCCGCTGCCGCCCGACGCCTATGACCAGGCGCTGGGCCGCCGTACCGACCCGCTCTATCCGGCTGTGGTGTTGGGCGGGCTGACGCTGGCGGCGATCACGCTGTGCTATCGGCGTGTGGTGAAGTTCTCGCAAGCGGCGACCAGCGTGTGAGGTTGGAACGTGGCCGTCATTGAGCTGAACAACACTTCGAAATGGTACGGCGAGGTCATCGGCCTCAACAACGTGACGGCCGTCATCGGCGAGGGAATGACCGGTCTGCTCGGGCCGAACGGCGCGGGCAAGTCCACGCTGATGGGACTGGTCATGGGGCAGTTGCGGCCCAGCCAGGGCACGCTGCGTGTCTTCGGCCGGAAGGTCTGGAACAACCCGGCCGTGCTCGCCCGGATCGGCTATTGCCCGGAAGGGGACCCGTTCTGGAAGAACCTCACCGGCTGGGACTATGTGCTGTTGCTGGCGCGGCTGTCCGGCCTGCGCGGCCGCGCGGCACGCGCAGCGGCCCGGGCCGCGATTGAGCAGACGCGCATGACCGAGCACATGCATCGGGCCATACGCGGGTATTCCAAGGGCATGCGGCAACGAATCAAGATCTCCCAGGCGCTGGCGCACCGGCCGGAGCTGCTCGTTCTGGACGAGCCCTTCACCGGGGCCGATCCGGTATCGCGACACGAGCTGGCCGAGCTGCTGCGCGGGCTGGCCGCAGAGGGCGTCGATGTGCTCGTCGCCAGTCACGTGCTGCACGAGGTGGAGGCGCTGACCCGTCAGATCCTGCTGATCGATCGCGGGCGCATCGTCGCCGAAGGAGACCTGCGCACCGTGCGCCGCCAGCTTCACGACCGGCCACACGCGATTCGCGTGCGCGTCGATGCGCCGCGTGCGATGGCCGCGGCGCTGACCGCGATGGACGTGGTCACGGGTGTGAAGCTGCTGCCGGAGAATACGCTGCTGGTGGAAGCCGCGGCGCCGGACACCGTCTATGACCGCATCACCGAGCTGGCGTTGGAGCACGCCTGGACCCTGCGTGAGCTGGCCCCGGCGGACGAGAGCCTGGAGGCGGTCTTCGGTTATCTCACGGATCATCACGGTTGAGTATCCAGGACGCAGCGATGACGGCACTTTTCGGTTTCACCGTACGGCAGCTCGTCTGGCAACGGAAGATCTGGCTGGCGCTGTTGATCGTCGCGTTTCCGTCGCTCGTCATTCTGCTCGTCCGCCACTTCGATGCGCCCACCCGCTCCGATGAGATCTTCGAGCTCTTTCACGGCCCGGCCCAGTTCATCCTGCTGATGATCGTCTTGCCGCTCGTATGCATGCTCTACGGCACCGCGCTGGTCGGGGAGGAGGTCGAACAGCGGACCTTCGTCTACCTGACCACGCGCCGCTTACGCCGCGCGACGGTCCTGCTCGTGCGTTTCGTCGCGACCTGGCTGGTGTTGTCCGTGCTCTTCGAGTTGGGAATCGTGGCGTTGCATGCCGCCGCCCTGTGGGGCATGCCGACGCCCGACCCGATGCTCATCCGGGACGGATTCGGGCCCGAGCGGGTCACCTGGCACCCGTGGCACGATCTGGCCGGCTATCTCGTCATCATGCCGTTGGGCGTCGCCGGCTACCTGGCGGTCTTCACGACGCTGAGCCTCATCTTCGGACGGCCGCTGATTGTGGCCGTGATCTACCTCGTGGCGTCGGAGATGATGCTGGCGAACATTCCGGTGATGGCGAGGCAATACGCCATCCTGCATCACCTGCGGCAGATGGCGGTGAACGTGAATCGAAGCCTGGTGCGGCTGTTCGGCGGCCCGGAGGAGCTGGTCGAGCACGTGTTTCCGCCAGGTTGGAGCGGCGCATGGACGCTGCTCACGGTGATCGGCGTGCTGCTCCTGACGTGTGCCGTGTTGATCTCGATTCGCGAGCTCACGCCGAGCAGGGTCTCGCGCGACTAGCCCTGGCGGCGTGGCCGCGCGAGACACATCCCGTCTTCTTGCATCACGCGACGCTATGGGCAGGTCGTGTTCTGCAGCGCGACGAACGGGTCAATGTCACGCCAACTCACCGAGCCACTGCCGTCGACGTCGTTGTTCTCGAACGGACACACCGGCGGCGTGCCGTAGACCGCCTCGTGCAATGCGATCCAGGCCGACACGTTGTCGTTCTGGGCCGCGACGAAGAAGTCGATGTCGCGCCAGTTGATGTTCCCGTCGCAGTTGCTGTCGCCGTAGCAGACGCCCGGCGCGCCGACCTCGGGCACCCAGTAGCCGCCGCTGACCGCGTAGTCGCCGCCGGCCATGGTTGTCCCGGCCGCGGTCTCGCCGATGGTGCCCATGACGGTGAACTCGCCGCCCGCGCTCTGGCCGCCGCCACTGCTGACGGTGTACCACGGGATGCTGTAGTCGTCGGCCTGGGCCACGTGGCACATCGCACCGGCGAGCAGGGCGGTGAGCGCGCAAGCCACCAGTGACGGGCAGGGGTGGGGTCGGCCAACACGCTGCAGCTCGATCGCGCGACGATCGACCGCGCTATTCTCTGTTCTCGAAGAACGGGCGATTCGTATTCTCATGGCAGTCCCTTTCAGTTGAACCACATCGCAATGCGGGGTTACCTGTGTCAATCCCGTTGGACAGGCAGCACGCTACGGCCCGATGATCGCCGGGCCGCCGATGGCCTCGAGCCGCACCGGCTGCGAGATGACCAGCGTTTCGGGGTAATGATCGGGGCCGATGAAGAGCAGGCGGCCGCCGTCGGGCACGACGTCGAGCGCCATCCCGACGTTGGAATATGGATAGCGCGGGTCGCCGTTGAACTCATGAAAGTGCCACGTGAGCCACACCGTATCATGGTGATAGGGGGCCAGCTGCAATCCGCCGTAGCCGTAATGATAGTCGCGCCCGGCCGTACCCCAGTCCTTCGTATAGGAGGCCTGTCGGGTCAGCAGCCAGCGCGTCACGCTCCACAACAGCGAGTCAAACTCGGCGCCCCACGCCGTGGCGGCGCCGGCGGCGTTCGCCGTGGCCGCGCTGGTTCCGTTGAAGATGCCAAACGTGTATCCCGTCGTGTCGCTTGGCCCGCAGAACTCGATCACGGGGTTGCCATCGTTCGACGGTCCGCGGCTGCTGTAGGCTTCGATGACGATGCTGCCGGGCGGCTGTTCGAAGTATTGCCAGTGCACCGCGCCGACGGTGAACACGTTCGGCTCGGCGTTGGTGGAGTTGGCGGGCGAGGTGATCGAGCTCTCGGACACGATGAAGTCCCGCCAGGTCACATCCCCCACCGCGAAGATCTCGAACTCGGTCGAGTAAAGGCAATCTCTGTACACCGCGAGGTTGACGCGCTGCGTGCTGCCGCTCGTGTTGGTCCAGTGCAGGTCCTCGTAGTCGTTCCAGCCGTTGTTGCTGCTGGCCAGAAGCTCGGTGGCATCGACGTTGTACAGGTAGAGGTCGTAGTCGTACGAGGGAATGCCGTCCAGGTTGAACTGGAGATAGCAGTCGATACTGCCGCCGGCGTCGACGTCGATCGGGATGGCCTCGACCCCGGGCGCGAAGTCGTGCCAGTCCATGTCTCCCGAGCCCGACTCGAACGTGCCCTGGTAGTGTTGCTGCGCGAAATTCCCCGCGGAGGTATAGAACTGGATCGCGGGATAGAGATGCGCTGCCGCGCAGGCATCACCCTCGTCATCGTGCCAGCCCGCGTTGAAGTACCCGAGCGAATGGCTGATGACATCGACATCCAGGGCGTAACACTGGTTCACCGCGGCCCCCAGGTCCGTCACGCTGTCGATTCGAAACAGGTACCAGATGGCGGCCGGACAGTGGTCGGCTGCCGTTTCGGTGCAGGCGGTCCCGTGGTACGACCCACTCTGGAAGGCATCCGATGTGTAGTTGTACGTGCCCGAGGGCAGTGGCACGTCACCGGACGCGATGGCCTCGTCCAACCCGTTGAAGCCGGCATCGATGATGGCAATCCGATGCGGGAAACCGGCGTTGCCATCGGTGACATAGCTGAGCGAGCGCATCGCCGCCGGTCCCTCGCCCAGGGTGCTGCAAGGATGCGGCGCCTGCGCCCGGATCAGTTTGAACCCGGCCGGCAGGCTTTCGGCCAACCGCGTCAACTGGTCCACCGGCACCCAGGCATCCGTGCGGTGAAGCCAGGTGCGATCGACGCGTGCCCCGAACTCGTCCAGCAGCGTCGCGTCAACGGCGGCCGTTCCGGACGGGCCAACGATCTCCACGTGGATCCGATCCTCGCTGTCCAGTTTCAAGCCGCGTTCCGCAAGGGCGGTCCGCAGCGCGGCGCCACGCAGCGCCAAACGCTCGGCAAGCTGCTGTGCCTCATACAGCTGCGACTGCATCGGCAGGTCCTTGGGCATGGCCGGTTCCGGCGGCGGCGGGAGCGTCACTGCGTAGGCGGCTGTCCCGACCAGGCCCACCAGCAAGGTGCGCAACACGGCCGGGCGTAGCCCGCTGTACTTCAGGAGTGTGGTTGTTGTGTACATGTGGTGTATGTCTCCTGCCGCGCTCGGCGGCGAGTGTGTTCGTGAGCTGTCATGATCCGGATTGGCCTGATCGCGATGCACCATGCTGATTCAATCTCCGATGACGACCGTGCCCGAAGAGCCCCAGCGACGCAGCACCGCCGGCTTGCGCAGCAGGAGATTCTCGGCGTACCAGCCCGAATCGAGGTACACCGTCCCGTGCGGGTCAACGGCGCCATGTCCCTCCCAGAGGGTATCCCAGGGGTCGCCGGACGATCCGTCCTGGGATCCGCTGGCGTCGCTGTCCACGTAGACCGTGGGGCGTGCTGCGTTCGTTATGGTCAGTCCGGCGGTGTTCGTGTCCGTCCACTCGACCGTGACGATGATGTTGTTGGCAGGGTTGAAGAAAGACTCGCCGGTTTCCCACACGGCGCCCTCGTCGTTGCAATCGCCGTCGTCATCGGCGTCGACCACGTGTGCATGGTTCTCGCGCGCGGGGTCGACGTCGTGTATGAGCACCGCGTTCCGGGGGACATTCTCGTCATAGCCAGTCCATCGCCGTAACTCCACCGTGAAAAAGTGCGACGGGTCGGTGGACCATTTCGGAATGCGCACGATATGGCGGTATCCGCTCGGCGCGGGCAACGCGAGGTTGTAGACTATCAGGCCAATCACCTGTGGGCCGTCGGACACCGTGAACCGGGCGTGCGACGGGATCCAGTCGAGCATGTCCTTGTGGTACGCGATCGTGTGTTGCCCCAGGCACCCGTACTCCGGGTCGGTGACAGCACAGGTGCCACCGCTGTCGCTCATCAGCGCCCATTCCGAGTCATAGTCTTGCCCGTAGGGCCCGGATGCGTGCGGCAGGCCGAAGGCATGACCCATCTCGTGTTCCAACACGGCCTGCGTGCCCCAACCCCATGGCGGCATCCAGGTCACACCATAGATCTTCGGCACGAAGTCTGCGAACAGCAATCGCACACCGCCCCAGCTCGGCCCATCCAGGTCATCGTTGAAGACCAGGTTGATGCCTTGGAATTGAGGGAAGTAGACTTGGTCGTCGGCGACGGCGACGGCGTCGTGCAGCGCCCGATCAAAGTCGAGCTCGTCACCTGGCTCATCGGGATCGACATCATAAACGTAGTGCGAACGGTTGTGCGGCAGATCGAACCAGCCATAGACCTGGCTGCCGTCAATGTCAATCTGATCGAACGACACCTCACGCCAGAAGTGGTCCAGGCTCGGCGCCGGGCCCAGCGCCTGGGCGGTGAACCAGGAGGGCACCTCGGGCGTGCTGGCAACATCTGCAAACCGCAGCAGAATCCAGACAAACGGCTGCGAGCCGGACACACGCTCGGCCAGCACCGGCCGCTGCCCGGGGGGCGGGATGGCCGTGGTTTCGGCGACGATTTGATCGACCGCGAGCATAGCCGCCCGCGCATCCGGCACATGACCTCGAACGGTCACGGTCTGGCGATTCAATGCCCAGGCACCACCGGCGCGAGCCAGCGTGGTCGCGTCGATATCCAACGCCCGACACTTCTCACCATCGTCGATGAAACACCGCTGCTGGGCCGGCTGCGATCGGTCGTACGGATCGCCCCATACGACCAGGAACGTGCCCGTCACGACGATTGGCGCCGGTGCAGCGCCGGCGTCGTCCGCGACGAGTGGGGTCACACCGACGCTTGCCACCAGGAGCAGGAGCGGTACAGCGATCTTGTGCGCCAACGGTCCCGCGCACAGCTTCGAGTGATGTGCACTGTTCATGAGTCGCTTCCTGTGTACGGGCCAGTCGTTCATCCGGCCCATCACGCTATTGCGGCTGCACCAGCACCAGCACCAGGCCGCAGCCCTCCGGCAGTTCGGTCATGGCCTTGCCGACGACCGCGCCGGGGGCGCGCGTGGTGTCGCTGACCTTCATCGCGTGGCCGGGCGTGGCCGAGGTCGTCAGCCGATCGCCGGGCCGGATCGCGCCGTACGTCGCGTCGCACCAGCACCACACGCGCCCGGTGAGCGCGACCGGATGCTCACCGTCGACGTGGGGCTGGCCTTCGGACTTCATCACCATGCCGGGTTTGAGGCCGTTGGCTCCGCTGACAATGCCGGCGACCTTGGGATCATACGCCATGTCGGCGACGGTAAGCTGGCCCGGCGCCGCGGGGTTAATCACCACGACCATCCCCGGAGCAACCGCACCGTTATCACAGGGTGACACGTCGAATGGCTCGGCCAGGTCGGAGCCGCCGGTGATTTCGAGCACGGGGACCAGTACATCGCCGCCCGCGTTGACGTTAAGCGCCAGGCCACCACCGCCGACTACGTCAATCTCGTTGCCGTCGATGAGCATGGTCTGCGAGGGTGACGAGGTGATGATCTTCAGCGCAGCATTGGTCCCGTTGTTGTCAGGGCCGTAAATGTAGGCACCGCAGTCCGAGCGCCCGAGGTCGGCGTAATTGCCCGTCGCCACGTGCTTTGCCCGCGCACCACAGTCCGAGCGCCCGAGCTCGGTGTAATTGTCCGTCACCTCGTGCTGCGCCCGCGCGCCGTAAGACGCCGTGCCGAGACGTGCCCAGTTGCCTGTCGAGTAGTCGACCGCGAGAACCGCTGCGCCGTTCGGCGTATGATTCGTTCCGCCAATACCGAATGCGCTGCCACTCGTGGCGGTGGCCGTGCCGTAGACACCGCACGAGGTGTACCCGCCGCTGCCGGTGGTCTCGCCATATACGGCGTAGGTCGAGTCAATTAAAGGAGTGGCAGGGTTCACGGTTGCGGATAAGGTACTCCCCCCATGGCTGTCGCTGGAGCAGCGCACACTGCCGGCCACATCGAGCGTCGCTTGGGGATCGGTAGTTCCAACGCCGACATTCCCCATCGGGTCCAGGACCAGGTGGCCGGTATCGGTGCTGACATAGCCGTCCGTGCCGTCGTGTGTCAGCTCGATGTAGTTCCCCCACGTTCCGGAGGATCTACCGTAGACCTGGAGCGAAGCGTCGTTGATCCGGTCGTAGTGGAATGTTGAATAGATGCCGAGTTTCTCCTCGCCATCGTCCTCGCCCTGAAGCACCAACCGGTCACTGTTTTCAAACCGTATGACCGGCTTGGAACCGCCCGCGTTGGTGTCGTGGAGAATCAGGCTGGGCTGAGAGCTGGACGCCCGCATATTGCCAACGACATCGAGTGTCTCTTGCGGTGAGCTGGTGCCCATGCCCACGTTGCCCGCGTCATAGTAGATGTCACTGCCACTCTGACTCCACAGCGACGTGCCGCCAGCACCGCCCGGCGCCCAGACCGCATTCCCATCCCCGTCGGCCGTCAACACGTAACCCGCCGTCGCGCCAGCCGTGACCTGGAGCTCCTCGCATTTCACCTTGCCGGCGACATCGAACTCGTCGGTGGGGCTGCTGGTCCCGATACCGACCTTGCCATCGCTCGTGACGCGCAGGTACTCTGTGCTGTTCGCACCGAGTAGCAGCGGGTAGTTGGCGTAGTTCATCAGCGCCAGCGCGTTGTCTTCGCCATCGTGGTTGTAGCCGAGACGACCAGTGACCAGACCACCGTCCTGGCTGAAGGCGATGCCCGCGTTCTGGTCCTCACCGCCACCGTTGTTCGTGTCTGCCTCCAGGGTCAGTTCTGCGCTTCCGAGCGAAGCAAGGTGCAGCAAGCTGTTCGGGTCGTCCGCGCCAATGCCCACCCTCCCCGCATCGTAGTAGATGTCACTGCCGTTCAGACTCCACAGCGACGTACCGCCACCCCCCAGGTCCGAGGCGTCGTCGACGATCGTGCCGTCCGGCAGCTTGAAACCGCCGGTCGTGGACTCGATCGTGCCGGCGACGGTCAGGGCTTCCGTGGGGGCGAGCATCCCAATGCCGACGTGTCCATCGGCGTCCAGCATGAGCCGCGTTTGCGCCGAGCCGGATGCGATCGTCTGGAACACAAGCGATTCGGTCTGCCCAATGACCTGCGCCCGGGCAGAACCGACGTGGTCCAGGAAATTCAGGCCGCCGAGATTGGTGTGTCCGATGCCCATGTTCTGCAACTCGATCACCGGGCCGTATTGGTGGGTCTCGCTCGACAGTCGGGCGATGGGCCGATCGGCACTGATCTCGAGATGCCTGGCGGGGTTGCTCGTGCCGATGCCGACGTTGCCGCTGGCGTATACGTTGCCGTCGAAGTACCCCGCGAAACCGCCGCCCGGGTGTTCGCCATACACCGCGTAGTCCGTGCCGGCGAGATAGGCCAACGTGTTCGCGGACAGATTGAACCCCAAAACGCCCTCGTCGCCCTGGGAGATGCCGTAGACGCCAACGCCCGACCCACTCTGGCCCTTGACACCGACACCACCGCCATGGTGATAGCCGGAGATCGCGATTGCCGTCGTGCCGGAGGCCTCGCCGGACACGCAATACATGCCATCCGTAATCTGAGCGCGGATTGCCCGTTGTCCATTGGACACAACGTGGAGCGACGCGTCCTCCGGCGTGTCCGTCCCGATGCCGACCGCGTCGCTGAAGTAGCCGCGCCCCTCGAAGTACCCCGCCCAGTAGTTCGGGTCGGGCGCTACGCCATGCACGCCGTAGGCCGTCGTGCCCAGGTAGCCGGCGGTTCCATGAGCGGTCTGTTCAGCCATGACGGCGATGCCCGTGGCCGCTCGTGCATAGGCTGCCGCGGCGGGCATGGCCAGTTTTACGTGGTTGCCGCCGGGAATGTAGTAAGCACGGAACGCGGTCGCACTCACGCCGGCACCTGGATCCGCGTGAACTTCCATCACGTGGCCGCCCTCAGCGGTCCCCGTCACGGTGACCAGCGGGTTTTCGTCACCGCTCACCGAGACCGGCACCACCAGCCCGTGCGCTTTCAGCGATAGTGGCGCCGGCGTGATCGGCTGCCGCGGCGTAAG
This sequence comes from uncultured Planctomycetales bacterium, assembly GCA_964448675.1. Taxonomy (GTDB): domain Bacteria; phylum Planctomycetota; class Phycisphaerae; order UBA1845; family Fen-1342; genus CAYUZU01. Next base: position 20,995 of record CAYUZU010000020.1, on the reverse strand, counting down.
GGGCGTCAGCCCGACCGTGACCTCGATCCAGCACTGCGCGCCCGTGAACGGCGCGAACCCGAAGTCGAGCCACACCGTGAAGACGCTGCCGGTCACCTGCACATTCGGGTCGGTTACCGTGCCGAGCAGGTTGCCGCCCTCTTCGGCGTCCCACAGCGTGAAGGTCATGTCGTAGGTGCCGTCCGGCGCCGGCTGGCCGTTGCTCAGCAACTGCCCCTGGTACGTAATCGACGTCGGTGTGACGTCCTGGCCCCAGCCCACGGCTGCGCCGCCGAGCAGGAGCAGGCCGATCGTCATAAGCGCGCGCGTTCTCATCGTTGCACCTCGTTTCGTTCAGGGTGTAGTAAATGTCTCAGTAGGCCCAAGTTACGAGTGTTGCGGCCCGTGGAGTTGACGCGGTTGCCGCTCAGAATCCGGGTGAGCAGGGCGATCGTCTCGGCTGCGGCCGCCGGGCGACGTCTCCGCGACGCCGTCCAGCGTAGGCCGCAGCCCCTCCCTCTTGCCCTCACTCTCGCGCTCCCGACAGCCGGCAGCGTGCAGCGACCCGCAAGGCCGCTGGCGTCGCCAGCGCACGTGTCCCATACCGTGTTGAGAGGGAAACTGCCCCAGAAGCGTCGCAATAATCGGAAAAAAGGTCCCCCCCGCGTGAAGACCCTACGGTGGCCCCGCTTCGCGCCCGTCCAGCGCGCGCGAGTCGTCGGCCGCTGTATCCGGCGACGTGTAGTGAATCAGGCCGACGGCATCGATGTCGAAGCCCGACTGGCGATCACCCGTGTCGCTATTGCGCCCAAGGAGTCGCACGTAACGAACGCTACGGAGGCCACTGCCCGCGAGGTCGTACGAGCGACCAAAATGAACCGTGCATACGTCGTCGCCCTCAATGCGTACGAGCGGGGCTTGGGAACCGAGGATACTCACGTAGTCAATGCCGTCGGCACTCACCTGCACGTTCAGCCGCTCAAACTCGGCCCCGCCGCCCACGCCTTCGTAGACGGACAGGTCCGGCCCGGGGCCATCGCGCAGGCGCTGCGGCGCCAGGTCATACTCCAGCACACTCGTCCCCAGGCCGTGGCAGATCCCGTCCGGCGGCCCCAGGAAGACATGGTCCGGCGCGCCGGCGGTGTTCTCGCGCAGGCGTGCTGCGAACGGGCCGACCGCGGGCAGTGCGTACCGCGGCACGAGGCAATCCGTGGTTGGGTCATCGGTCGGATGCGAACCGAAGGGACCGGCGAAACGGGTCAGCGTGACGGTGTCCGCGCCATAGACGACCTCACATGAACCGCCCCCGCGCAACGGCAACCGCGGCCCACCCCCGTCAAAACGCCCCGACACTTCCGCTGCCCGCAAGATAACCAGCCGCTCATCCACCCGCGGCGCAAAGCCACCGACGAGTTCGACCTCGAGTGTTCCACCGAGTGCTGCCGCGCCAGTCACGCGCACCCGATCGAACGCCCCAGCCGCTGCGCCGGCCACCTGGAGTCGCAGCGCCCCCGCGCTGATCTGCAGATCACCATCGATGTCGAGCGTTTCCGGGGCACAGGCTGTGCACAACGTGCCGCCCGCGAGAACAAGATCACCCTGCACCTGGCGCAACGCGGCCGTCCCGCCCATGAACATCGTCGTGCTGCCTTCGCGAAGTGTGAGCCGGCTCACCGCGACCGTGCCGGCAGCAAGTTGCAGCACGCTGCGCGGCCCCAGCAGCAGATCACCCAGCACGAGCAGCGTGCCACCATCGTCAATACTGATTTCGGCCACGCCGCCGTCACTGAACGGCCGCGCGCCGGCGTGCAGCGCCACCCGACAGGTGCAGCGCGATCCCGCGCCGTGGATCGTCAGCCGCCCCGCACCACCCCGCCTCACCGCCATCTCACCCCAGACCGTCGTGACGCGTGCCCCGTCCAGGATCGCCAGCGCGCCGGTCGCATCTCTACCACAAATGGCAAGGCACTCCGCAACATCCAGCACCGTGTTGGGCCCGCGCAGCGTCCCCTCGCCCTTGGAGCCGTCGTGGAAACCGAGGTAGGTATTGTCGGTGTCCAGGTGGCCGGACGACACGTCGAGCTTCGCCTGACCGGAGCGGCCGACCTGCAACGTGCGCGAGCACGCGATGCGCGTCGCCACACCGGAGACGTTCAACTCGCCGCTCGCGGTATCGTGGTGGGCGACAATCAGGTTGTGCGCCGAAACTTCGGCACCCTCACGAAGTTGCAGGAATCCTGCGCCGCGCGACCCCACGAGCAGGTCGTTGTCCACCCGCCACGACGTTTCGTCGCCGCGCAGCACGGCTCGCCCTGTGCCACTTCTATCGCGTCCCAGGTCACCGTGGTCGCTGGCAGCAGTCGCGCCACCCCGCATTTCCCAGTACGCGTCGTGCGTCTGCCCCACCGTGATCCGTCGCGCGGCAACCGTCGCCTTCGGCCCGGCAATGATCCCTTCGCCGTACCCCGACAAACCAAGCCGGATTTCCGCTGCGCTTAGCGCGGCCGCGGGGCCGATCTCCATCGTGCCAGGCCCCCGCGCGCCAACCACCAGCGTGCCGCCGACGTGCCACCTCGACCCGCCGCCGCCAACCCGCACGCGGCCCCACGATCCCGCTTCTGCTGCAACAACCGCGCGCGCACAGGCGGCCACCGCACCGTCCTGCAGCCGGAGCGTTCCGGCGGCGTTGCATCCAACCTGGAGTTCTCCGAGCACGTTCAGCTTCTGTCCCGCCTCGAGCCGCAGTGCCCCTTCGCGTTGTCCCGCAGCGAAACCAATCCCCAGGCCGCCCCCGAACGTCATCGCGCCGGATGGTCCGCGCGGACCACGCAGTTCATTCACCCAGAGGATCTTGTCCGCAGGCAGGCTCGTCGGGACGTTGTCGCCAAGGACCGCGATATCAACGCACGTTACATGCTCACCGTGCGCTTGCGGCTCGAATCGCGCGCGTTGGGTCGCGAGGCGCTCCCAGACCGCCTGCCCCGCCGCGACCAGCGCCAGCGCCGCCAGAACGGTCGCCAGCAGCACGGACAAGCGGTGCCGGCGCAGCCGCTTGCCCAGCACGTAAACCAGCGAAGGCGGCCGCGCACTGATCGGCTCCCCCGCCAGCCATGCCCGCAGATCACTTGCCAGCGCCGCGGCGGTGGCGTAGCGCCGTTCGGGCTCGGGCGCCATCGCCTTGCCGACGATCGTCGCCAGCTCCGCAGGCGCGCGCGGACACACCTTGCGCAACGGCTTGATCTGCCCCTCTTCAATGTGTCGCAGCATCTGCGTCGGGCTCACGTTGCCAACCGGTGCGCGCCCGCCAAGGGCGTGATAGAGCGTCGCGCCGAGCCCATAGACGTCGGTCCGTTCATCCAGTGCCGCTCTTTCCCCGCGTAGCTGCTCCGGCGCCGCATAGGCCGTCGTCCCGACGAACACGCCGGTTTGCGTCATGCCGGCGCTGTCTGATGCCCGCGCCAGACCGAAGTCCGACAGCAGCGCCACGCCGTCGTGGCGCACCAGCACATTGGACGGCTTGACATCGCGGTGCAGCAGCCCTGCGCCGTGCACGGCGGCCAATGCCTCCGCCACGTCCAGCCCGATATGCGCCAGCACGCTCCAGATGCTGCGCTCGCGCAGCGCTTCCGTCGCCTCGATTGAGGCCGCGAAGTCTGCGACGGTCGGCTCGTGCGATAACCCGCGCAACGCGTCGATCACTGCGGCCAGTGACGGTCCGTCAATCCACTCCATCGCGTAGGCACAAACGCCTTGGTCTTCGACGATGTCGTGTACCGCCACGATGTGCGGATGCTGCAGTCGCGCGACGGCCAGGGCTTCCGAGCGAAAACGGGCCCGTGCTTGCGGCGATTGGGCCACGCCGGACGGCAGAACCTTGAGCGCGACGGAGCGCCCGCCCAGCTTCTCCTGTTGCGCCAGGTAGACACTGCCCATGCCGCCGCGGCCCAACTCGCCCAGGATCCGGTAGCCGGGGATCGTCGGCAGGGGGGGTGGTCGACCGGCGGCGACGCTGTAGGCCAGACGCACCATTTCGGCAACCTGGTCGCGCAGGTGCTCGTGCGCCGGATCGGGGCTGACATCGTCCACGGCGCGGCCGTCCTCGATCCGCTCTACCATCTGGTCGAAGAGCTGGTCGAGGTACGCCTGATCGTCGGTCTCGTTTTCCTTTGTCACAGTACCTTGCTTGCGGGCCACCGTTGGGGCAGCGCAACCCGTACTAGTAGCGGATTCCGTCCGCCTGACCGTCAGGATTTCTCGGATTCGGCTGTAGAGCGTGAAGCGAACGCGGTCAGCAGCCGCTGCCGGTACAACTCGGCCCCTTTGCGGAAGCGATGCCGTACCGCAGACTCACCCAGCCCGAGCCGCTCACCGATCGCGGCAATGCCCATCTGCTCCCACAGGCGCAGCCGTACCACTTCGCGCACATCCTCCGGGAGTGCGGCCAGGGCCGCCTTCATCGCCTCCGCCTGCTCGCGGTAGACGGCCACGCGACTGGGGGTCGTCGAGCCGGCAGGACCCGCCAGCGGCCGCGCGGTCGTGCCCTGCGTCCCCGTGGCTGAGGCCCCCAGCGGCAGATCAGTAGTGCCGCCGCCACGCTTGGCCGCCCCGACATGGGCCGCCGCATCGCGAATCCGGTTCTCTGCAATCTTCAGCACCCAGGCCCGAAAGCGCCGCAGCCCTTGCCAGCGGCATTTCTCCCGGTCGCGCCAAATGTGCAGCAACGTTTCCTGCCAGATGTCCTCCGCCGAAATGCGTCTCTTCAGCCCCGCGCTCATCCGCGTTTCGATGACAATGAGGATTGAGGGCGGATGAATCGACTCGACCAGGTCATCCCATTCGCGCGGATTCTCCGTGAGCAGCGGACTACTGGCTTCCCCGTCGTGATCAAGGCTGTCCTTGGCCGTCAACGCGTTCCCCCCTGCGATGAGACGCAGCGGAATACGGTTAGATCTCTGTGCCCGACGACATGATGCGCCCAGTATAGCACGTCGGCCGGCCGCACGGGCGTGTCCGGGCGGCGATTCGGCGATTCCGCACCGTCCAAAACCCGAATCTGAGTTGGCTGCGGCACGCGGCAGGGGGGACACAGCGGGTGGCGTCGCGTCCTCACTCCTCCCCGCCGCGCACGGCCTGGAAAAACGCCGTCCCGATGGCCAGTGCATAGAACAGGTAATCGAGCGGTTCGCTGAAGCGCACCACGGCCACCATGAGCGTGCCCCAGCCCATGTCGGCCATTAGCCGACGCAGCGCCGGGCGCTCCATGTTCCCGCCCGTGAATCCGCCGTCGTCGTAGCGGTCCGGCAGGCAGTCCCAGCCCTCGGCCTTCTGGCTGGCGATGTAGTTCTCTGCGCTCTCGCGCTGTGCGTCCAGCGAGTTGAAGTCTTGCTCCAGCCCCTCGTCGGTGCTCTTGCGCGTGTAGATGGCGCAGCGCACCACCTTCTGCGGCGTTGCTCGCGATGGCGTCCGCCGCCTACGCATCCGCGTTCTCCCGCGGCTTGGCGATCTTGAAGAACGCGTAGCCGTTCCAGTGCGACCCGGTGATCGCCTTCGCCACCGCGCTGAGCGACTTGAAGACGCGCCCCTGGTGCTCGAACCCGTCCGGCAGCACCTTCACGACGTGCGTCTCGCCACGGTACTGCCGCACCAGCGTGCCGCCCGGCGGAATGCGCTCATCCCGCGTGAAGGACACCGCCGTCTCGACTTTTCGCCGCTCGGCGTTGGGCGTCGCCTTCGGAGGCCGGGGAATCGACGTGCGGATGTCGGCGTCACAGGCCAACTCCGCCGCCCGACGCCGGGCGCGTTCCGACAGGTCGCCTTCGGCCAGCGACTGGAGCCGCCATGCGATCCGCTTTATCAGGTGCTCCTTGTTGCCGATCCGCGTCGCCTCGCCGAACACCTGCCGGTACTCCTCGCGGAGCTCCCGCGGCGTCATGTTCGCCAGGCGGGTCAGCTCGTGGCCGATGTTCAGGCTGCCGCGCGTATCAGGCATGCATCTCTCCGTAACTCGCTATCTCGCAAGCCGTTAACCACACTGGCCATCAGGGCGAGTCTGCCGTGAAAGCTCAAGGCGACTGCGGCGGAATTCTGAGAGTTTTCACTACGGCGGCGGAGGGGCTTATGCGGGCGCGAGCTCGTGCGCGGCCGAAGCTCCGGGCGCGTGCGAGATATTGGCGTGGCTGCCGGCCTCGCTTGCGTCGGGTATCAAGCGAAGCGACCGTGCGGAATCACCCGACGAATCGCGGACCGCATCGCGCAGCCGCACGATACCATGAGCAAAGATACCGGCGGCGCTTTCAACCTGCGACGAACATGGTTCGTGGTTCCGACGGCTTCGATCACGGCGACGACCGTTACCCATTGGCAGCTCCCGTAGCTCAGCCACCGACAGAGCTCAACGGTGGCTGCTACGGGTTACATACGCCTTCGGTTAACAGCTTGCTGCGCGAAACCGGAAGCGACGACTGTTACTTAAGACCTTGCCCCAGGCGCTCGATCAGGTCAGCCCAGAACCGCATGGCCGTTTCCCACTCGCTGCTTACGAAGAAGCCGACTATGCCGATTCCCGCCAACAGGAGCAGCCACAAAAGCACTCGCCCCCAGCGCAATCGCCGCTGGATTCGACGAATACCGGCACTGATTGCCGTTTGTGCGGCGGATGCCTTCTCGTACTCCCGGCGAGCGGCATCAGCCACTTCGTCAATACGGCGTTTCGCTCTTTCCCAGTTTCCGTGCATTTCGTCCCGCAATTCCGCCGTCGCGTCGTCATTCCGTTGCGCCAGTTCTTCAGCGCGCCCGCGAACTGCTGCGATACTCTCGCTCTGAGTCTCAAGCAACTTATCCACCTTGCGGTCAAGTCGATCAATCAGCGGATTGTGGCTCTCCAATGTTGCTCTTGCGCGGTCATAGGCTTCCTTCAACTGAGTGACTGCCGCATCGTGTTGTTTGCGAAACTCATCGAATTGCGCCTCTTGCTCCTTTATCCTAGCAGCGAACTTGGTGTCAAATCTGTCGCCAGCAGTTCGCATCTCCCCCACGATTTCGTCGATACGCTTGCGGACCTCCCGTTCGAGCTTCTGTGTTGTCGCCTCCGCCTTCGTCCCAGCTGAGAATACGTCAGCAAGCGTCGCTTCGCTCTCCTGCTGAAACTCAGCCAAACCCTGCTTCAGCGCCCGCAGCGTAGCCTCCGCAGCGCCCATTTGCTCGGCAGTCGACTCGGTTGTACTTTGCGCCTTCTCGAGTACATCCGTCAGAGCATCACGCATGCTCTTGAGTTTGTCGATTAGGTCAACAAGCTCCTGGTGGTCTTCCGACATCCGTTCAAGTCGGCGTCGGGCTTCCTCTAAATCCAGTATGCTCTTGGCCGGCATGATGTGCCTCAATCAAAAAACGAACTTGCTGCTGCGAGTACGACCTTTGCGCTCTTTGCAGATTCCCGCGCAGCCTCTGCCTCAAGCGCAAGTGCAAGGTTCTGCTTCTCAGCCTGCTCCAAACCCGCCTCCACGGCACCGCCCGCCAACTGTAACAGTCCTTCGCGGCAATCCATCGCACTTCCAGTGATTGCGAAGGCGCGAACGGCGTCCCCGGCGTTTCGCGCGTGGTACCGCTCGTATCCGACCCGGGCGAGGGTCAGGTCCCTCCGCTCCACGTTCGTCACTCGAGCGAGATTCCGAAAGTAACGATGCATGTCGGCCTTGTTCTTTATCGCAAACGCCTCTGCGGCGATCAAGTTTGCCGCCACATTGTCCGGATCTGACTCGATCTGGGCAGTTGCCTGATGCTGCAGTGCATCGATGACACCACGATCTACAGCTTCGTCTATAACGCGCTGAACGTCCTGCAAGTCCTGGCTCAAGAAAGTCTCGTCGACCTTGGAAAACAGATCACGATACTGAAATCCATCAGGCGCCGCTACAGCCCGCGGACGCGTGAATCGAACGTTCGGCACGCAGTTTTCGCTATCACAAAACTCACAGCAGAAGGAGTCGTCACCGTGTACGTTAGCGGTCATTCCGCCAAGAAGCTCTTTCCGACGGCAGGTCTTGTCGCTTCGTACGTAACGCACAAGTTTCGCGAACGACTCCATCCGCATCTTGATTACGTGCGCACGCGTCGCAGCGAACAGCCGCTGCGCAGCCGATTCGACATCCTCTTTTTCTACAAGTCGTGTTCGATTGCCCGGCTGCAATGATACGCTTCCACTGCCGCGGCTTGACGATAGGCCTTCGTGCATGTTGGCAGCCAGGATCTCCGTAATTCGGCGTCGTAGCGACGCCTCGAGCTGTGCTACCTCGACAGCTTGGATCACCCAGACATGGTAGTTCACATCGAAATGCGTCTTACCCTTGCTCTTACGGGGTACATACTCAAGCATAAACCGCCGCACAAGACCGAGTTGTTGAAGCCGAAACAGGTGGTTCTGTGTCTTCTGAAACCTCTTGTCTGCATTAATACCACCGCCACGGACGTAATGCTGCAAGCGGCCGCGCTCGTCTGCCGCGTCGCGCAACGCATCCCATAATGCTGCACAGGCTGGTGCGAATGTGTCCGGCTTCTGGTACGCGTCAAGTAGCATCATCAACTGGCGCGACAGGTCACATGGCTCCGGGAGTCCAATCTCCTCCGGGCAACGACGTTGCGTCCGAGACTTGCCGAAAAGGCAAGGCGGGAGGATCTCCTGATCATCGGCATCCTCGTAGGCTGCGTAGGTAATGGGACGCTCGATGTAGTTCTCGAGGCATGATGCGTGCGGCAGCCGGACAAGAAGTGCGCAATGTGCTTGCTGATCATCGCGTCCCGCCCGACCTATTTCCTGATAGTAGGACTCTAGGCTTGATGGTAGGCCGTAATGCAGAACAAACCGCAGCCCGCGATGATCGATCCCCATGCCGTACGCCTTGGTCGTGACGAGCAGCGGGAACTCGTTCTTCTTAAAGCGATACTGTGTCTCCGCGAGCTCTCGGCCCCAGTTCTCGTGAGACAACGGTCGCGCAAACTGGTGCCCCGCCGCACATTCAAACTGCGACTCTCCGCTCGAATCTGTCTCAGATCGTGGCAGATTACGAATCGCGTACGTTGTGCATCCCTGTCCCTCGCAAACCGGACACAAGCTTGGCGAGTCCGCCGCGTAGAGCCGGACGGCGTCCTCCGAGATGGCGCCTTGCGCGACAAGATAGTCCTGGACTGCGCCAACACCGTCATGCCATGACGTCTGACCGCGAGGGTTCTTGTACAGGCAAAAGATCGCGCCCGCCCCACGGCCTCGCCAGCCTCCCTGCGCGAAATCCTTCCATCGGAAGGCGTGGTTGCGCCCCAGCGCGCTAGGCAATACACGGTGGACGGTATCCCGCAGGGCCCTCTGGCGGTCCCGTGGGTAATCGGTGCCATCAACTACGTGCACGGATAGAGAGAGTTCGGTCCGGTCGATATTCGCTTCCGCCAGCAAGCATCCACCGTCTCGAGCGTCACAGGAGTCTAGGTTCAGCACCGAGCATACGTCCCGGCGAACAGGGGGAGAGGCGGTTGCCGTCAATGCAACGATCGGGCAATCCAATCCCTCTTGCTGCTTCCGTACACGCTTCAAGAAGTGCGGAATATCCATGTATGAGAGTCGGAAGTCGTGCCCCCATTCTGAGACGCAATGTGCCTCATCAATGGCCAGGAAGCTGATATGAGCGGTGGCGGCTGCCTCCGCTAGCCGAGTAGAGAAGCGAAGTTCCTGAAGCCGCTCCGGAGATACGTAGAGCAGCCGAACTCTGCCGCGGAGGAAGTCCTGAATGGCTTCGTCCTTCGAAATAGCGCGCTGGTCATATCGAACCGAGCAAACCGCGTTCCAGCCACGGCCAAGGCGCAAGTCGTCGACCTGATCGCGCATGAGCGCTCTAAGCGGAGAAATCACGAGCGCACTGCCAGGCAGCAACATTGCCGGAAGCTGAAAGGCGACAGACTTGCCTCGTCCCGTTGGCATGATTGCGAATACGTCGTCACCCGAAAGGACTCGTCGTATCAATTCGTATTGCCGCTCTTGCCGCTTCGGTCGCTCTTCGTCGAAGTAATGGTACAGGGAGGGGATGCGCAGTAGACGTCGTGCAAAGTAGTCCAACAGTGACTTGCCCAAGGCATGTGGCCGAAGCGGGTTACGCGCGCCTGGTCTGGGAAGCGTGAGCAGTTCAACTCGGGCTTTCATCACGCTGACAGCCCGCGACTCTACGCCTAATGTGTCCGGCACGAGCCCCTCGGGAACGATAGGAATGCGCCCCTCCCTGCGCAGGTCGACGACCAAGTTGTGGTGGCTTACTGAGGTATCTTCGGAAGATACCCGTTCCGTAACTGCGAAGATACCATGTCCCTGCAGTTGATCCGGCCCGTGAAGGGTGGCTCGGGTGTATCGGTCGATCAGGCCAGACGGCGGCTTGTCGGGCGCATCAACCAGGACTTGGGCGGGCCACTCCGTCGAGACGCCGAACAGCGTTTGAACGTGGTCGATAAGGTAAGACAGGTCGGTGAGAGCGAGCGAGAGCACGCCTGGCGGCGACGATCGGTCGAGGATATGGAAGACGTGGGGCTCGCGAGTGCGGCTGAGAGCAAGCAGCAGTGCCAATTGAAGAGGCCGAAACCACTCGCAGTACTCCTCGGCCAATACGACGGGGCGATGCGAGGCATCAGTTACGTGATCCTGCTGTTGCTCAGCGAAGAGCGTATGTTGTGCAGGTTCAATTGACGGAACATCGCGTTTGAGTTCTGCGACGACGGATTCGGGTTCTTGAAGTATACGACGCGCAGGGTAGCGGAAGACAGGGTAACGTAGGGCTTGAAGCTGGTTGTGGCGTCGAAGATCGGCTTCGAAACGATCTATGCCGACGAGTGCAGGGTCGTGATACTCGCGGCCATCAACCTCAATCACGATGTCCCCGGACCTTGTGTTCAACATGAAGTCGGCAACGTATGGATAGCCCGGAAACTCCTTGCCGGGGCGTAGGCGCGAAAGGACACCGACGCCATAGGCGGGAATCAGCACATTCACTACAAACGCTCGTTCGGCGAAGTGAGGGTCAGGATGATCATCATTCGCTTCGAACAACTTGTTCTCTTGCATCCAGGCTTCAACGTGCGTAGCGCCGAAGCCAAGCGAGCTCCCAAGAAACGAGGCGTGATTCCGCACTTCAAGGTACGCGGGACCAACTTGGTAGTCGAGGATGAACGAAGGGCCAGCATAGTAGCTGCCGCTGTTCCGAAGGTCTTCGTCGGCATCCGGGTAGGAAGCTCGTTCGAACCTATCAATGGGCGATCGAGCAAACAAGGACGGCGAAGTGGAATGCAGCCAGTCCAGTAAAGCGTATTCCACAGCCCATGGGAGCTGTTTGAAACGAGCCTCAACCTGTTGATCAGGGGCCAAATCCGCATCCGCCGGTTCCGTGATGATCGGCGGATCGATCAAACGGACAAGCACATCGAGAATCTGGGCTTTGACGTCGGACATTCAGGCCGCCGGGCAAGTGTTCTGCTGTTGAGGGGAAATGACTCCCGCGTTCACCTAGATTCTGGCAGCACACCGTCAGTGCGCCAAGCATGATGAATCGCCATTGTCCCGGCCGAGCCATTGGGGGGTCGCGCTTTCCGGGAGCTCGCGCTGTTTCGTCCCTCTGCCCCAGGGTTGCCATCCTCTCCCGCAACCCACCTGTTAACCCCGCACGTGTGTTAACGAGAGAATCCGAGAGTTTCGGGCCGAGAGTGGCGGCGGGGGCGGCGAGCCGGGCTGCGGACGGCGCTCTATCTGTGCCAATGACCGCTCTCGGCGAGAGATCGCCTGTCGTAAGTGCCTGCCATAACTCGCGTTAAAACAAACGACCCCGAGCGCTCTCGCGCCCGGGGTCGTCTGTAAACTCGTCGGTCGCGGCGTTCGCGACCGGGATTGAAGCTCCCCGATCCGAACGGGTTTACAACGACCTCCGCTGCGATGGCGGGGGTCGCTGGGGTGCTGCCGCTTAACATGCTCCGATCACGACGTCGCGGGGGGGGCGGGAAGCCGTCTGGCGTGGCGGGTGCCTGCTGATCAACGGCCCTGGCGAAACTGCACGCGGCTCATTCCGGCGCGGCGATCTCGAGTCGCAGTTGTGCCCGGGCCAGACGCGAGAGGCTCTCGATCAGTTCGGCGTAGTTGTCGCCCAGAACCGACGGCTTCGCGACGAGCACAACTTCGGCACCACTCGCCTTGGCCTCGCTGCACATGCGGATGAAGCTCGCGAACTTGGCCTCGTAGCCCGACGGCTCGCCGTTCCCGTTTCCCGATTTCACTTGGCTCCTCCAGCGATCACGCGATTGTCGTATCCGCACTCGCGCCGACACCCGCTAACCCGTGATGCGCGTCATCGGCGCGCTCGGCATTCTCACGTGGCCGTCTTCCGAATTCGGCCGGTTCCTTCCGTCGAATCGGCCTCTTCCTCATTCCGGATGTGGTCGTACACGTCCTTGAGGAGGTGCTGGCTGACCGCTTCGCGGAACCGCTCTTCGTTCATGAAGCGAGCGGTGATCTCTTCGTTCTGGTCCATGCGATCGATGAACAGCCCTTCCAGCGCCTTGCGGAAGACGTAACCGAAGTTCTCCATCGTATTCGCCTTCGCCGCCTGCCGCAGGTTGCTGTCAGCCACAGCGTCTTCGCGGATTGACTCGAAGAAGAGCTGGTCACCGGGCTTGAACTCAGTGCCAAAACGCTCGTTCAGAATGTCGATCAGCCGCGACAACTCAATCTCGTCCGGGTGAGACGCCTTCGTGCCCACGGACGTCGGTCCATCAACCGGCTCCGTCTTACCGGCGTCAAGATCGATCGACCCTTCGCCGATCTTCTGCAGCCGGTAGTACTTGAGCGAGACGTCATCATCGAAGTGATACACTGGCCCGCTCTCGCCTCGTGGCAACTTCGTCAGCAGGAATCGGATGTACGAATACAGCTTCTCCAGGTCGGTGTCCTGGAACGGGATGACCTGCGACAGGAACGAATACAGGTTCCGGAACGCCGTCAGTGTCTTACGGAACTCCTCTCGCTCCTCTTCATCAAGCTCGGCAAACCGCCCGACGGCTGGGTCGATGCACGCATTCATCCGGGCGTGGTCGCTCGGCGTCTGGTTCCGCTTGGGCTTGTAGAACACCCGGCAGAACTCCTCGACCTCGGCCCTGTGGTAGACCTGCTGGGCGTCGAGCTTGGCCTGCAACTCGTAGAGCTGCTTTGGGTCAGCCTGCTCGCCGACCAGGGTCTGCTCGTAGTACGGCTGGAAGGCGGCGAGAATCTCGTCCGGCTCGTTCACGAAGTCCAGGACGAACGTGTCCTCCTTGCCCGGATGCGTCCGGTTGAGGCGCGACAGTGTCTGCACCGCCTGGATGCCCGCCAGCCGCTTGTCGACGTACATCGTGTGCAACAGCGGCTGATCGAACCCGGTCTGGTACTTCTCGGCCACCAGCAGCACCTGGAATTCCTCGGTCGCAAACCGCTCAGGCAACTCCTTCTGGCCGATGTGCTTACCCTGTGAATCCACGTTCATCCCCGACTCCGTGTGTTCGATCCCGGGCGCATCCGGGTCGATCACGGTGCCGCTGAAGGCCACGAGCGTCTTGATCTCATTGTAGCCCTTGTCCGCGATGTATTTGTCGAACGCCTGCTTGTACCTGACGGCGTGCAAACGACTCGACGTGACCACCATCGCCTTGGCCTTGCCGCCAATCTTGTGCAGCGTGAAATGGCGGAAGTGCTCGACCATCACCTCGGTCTTCTGAGCGATGTTGTGTGGGTGCAGGCTCATGAAGCGCGCCAGCGCCCGCGACGCCTTGCGCTTGTCGACCTTCGGATCGTCTTCGATCGACTTGATCAGGCGATAGTACGTCTTGTACGTCGTGTAGTTCTGCAGCACGTCGAGGATGAAGCCCTCGTCGATGGCCTGCCGCATGCTGTAGAGATGGAACGGCTGGGGCTTGCCATCCGGCCCCGGCTGACCGAAGACCTCCAGCGTCTTGTACTTGGGCGTGGCCGTGAACGCGAAGAAGCTGATGTTCGGCTGCTTGCCTCGCTTGGCCATCGCCTTGAGAATCTCCTCCTCATAGTCGGGCAGGCCTTCCGCCTCGGCCTTGGCCTTCGCCTCCTCCTTGATCGCCGCGCCCGCCAAAACGCCCTTGAGTTCGGTGGCCGTCTCGCCGCCCTGGGAGCTGTGCGCCTCGTCGACGATGACCGCGTACCGCTTCTTCGGCAGGTCGCCGATCTTCTCCGTCACGAACGGAAACTTCTGCAGTGTCGTGATGATGATCGGCACACCGGAACCCAACGCCTCGGCCAGTTGCGTCGAGTTGATGTCGATCTTCTCCACCACGCCTTGCTTGTGCTCGAACTGGTAGATCGTGTTCTGAAGCTGCTGGTCCAGCACAACCCGGTCGGTCACGACGATCACCGAGTCGAAGACCTTCTCGTCCTGCTCGTCGTACAGGCTGCTCAGCCGATGGGCCAGCCAGGCGATGGAGTTGCTCTTTCCGCTGCCCGCCGAATGCTGCACGAGGTAATTGTTCCCGACGCCGCGTTCACGTGCATCGGCCACCATCTCCCGCACGCAATCGAGCTGGTGGTAGCGGGGGAAGATCATCGTCTGCTTCTTGACCTTCTTGTCGCCGAGCTTCTTCTCCTCGATCTGCAGGTGGATGAACCGCGCCAGGATGTCCAGGAAGCTGTGCCGCTCGAGCACCTCTTCCCACAGGTAGGCCGTCTTGTAGCCGCCGGGGCTGTCCGGGTTCCCGCCACCGCCAGCGCAGCCCTTGTTGAACGGCAGGAAGTACGTCTTGCTGCCCGACAGCCGAGTGGTCATGTAGACCTCGTCGGTGTCCACGGCGAAATGCACCAGCGCCCGATGCTTGAACTGAAAGATCAGGTCGCCCGGATCGCGGTCGTTCTTGTACTGCGTCACCGCGTGCCGCCAGGTCTGGGCGGTCATCGGGTTCTTCAGTTCCGCCGTCGCCACCGGGATGCCGTTGATCGCCAACGTCACGTCCAGCGTGTTGTTGTGCTTGGGCGAGTACTTCAACTGCCGCGTAATCGTCAGCCGGTTGGCCTCGTACCGCTTCTTGGTCTCCGGGTTCATCCCGCTGGCCGGGGCGAAGTAGGCCACATGAAACAGCTTGCCGAAGCACTTGAATCCGTGGCGCAACACCGACAGGCAGCCCTCGTGTTCCGAGTCCAATGCCCGGCACAGGTCATCGAGCAACGTCTCCTCGGCTTTGCCCTTCTGGATGCCCTCCAGGTACGCCCACTCGTCCGGCTGCGTCGCCTTGATGAACGCCAGCACGTCGGCCGGGAAAATCGCCCGGTGCGGATCGAAGGCGTCGCGGTCGCCCGTGACGTACCCGCCGACCGTCGTCAGGTGGTGTTCGATGGCGGTCTCGAAGGCGTATTCGGTGTGCTGGCCCGGCATCAGGTCGATCCCCTCCATTCATAACGAACCGCGAGTTCGTGGAGCATCGCAAAGGTATCCTCGTAGGTCACGTTGAACTGCACACAAACATCAGGCAGCAGAATCCGGTTCCGTGATTGCGGACGCGGCTGCTCATTCGTGACGACCGTGACACCATGGACCATCGCGTACGCCACAAGCCAACCATCCGCTTCGGTGGCGAACTTCGCCTTGGCCTGATCGAAGTATTGCGCACTCCGCTGCACCCACAGCATCACCTGTCCATACGCATCGCCGACGGCCTCCTCATCCGTATCGAGGAAAAACGCCGCCGGCAGTTGCTCCTTGACCCATTGCACGAGATCTTCGGTCTTGCGGCCGGCGAGCAGCTCGCCCCTGACCCGATCGATGCTACGGACATCGCCCGCACCGTAATGATGAATCAGGCTGTCCCAGAATCCCGGACAGATCGCGAAAGCGTAGTAGCTGTTCTTCGCCGCGATGAACACGTCCGAATCCAGAATGTAGGGACGCTCCGTACTCATGGCAGACGCACCCCCAGGCGACTCGCGTACTCCTGGAACGCTCCCCCACACAGCCCGGTCAGATCATACGCCTCCTTGAAGCTCAGTCGACCGCCTTTCGCGGCGAGAATAACCTGCGTGGCGAACATCTCGCCCACCCGCGTATTCTGGTTGTTATAGAAATCGCCGCCGCCCGTCGTAGAGCGTTGCTTCCGCTCTTGCGAGATATACCGCTCGTAGAAGGCGAAGAAAGCACCACGACTCACGAGGCGCAGGTCCAGCGCGCGACGACCGGCGACGACGGGGCTGACCTTGAACCGGCGAGCGAGAATCTCGAACGGCGCTTGTTCATGCCGGACATCGCGCCAGCACGCTCTCAGTTCCTGCGCTGGCACGAGGAACTCAGCCGCCGCCCGATCGCACCACGCCTCGGTCTCCTGCGAAGGCAGGGACGTCACGCCGGCATCCGTCAGCGCGCTTTGTCCCAGCCAGATATGCGCCAGTTCGTGCGCGAGCGTGAACATCTGGGCCGACTTCGCGTCGGACCCGTTCACGAACACCAGCGGGGCGTATTCGTCGCTCAGGGCGAACCCACGAAACTCGTCGACATCCAGCTTGCGATGCGTGTTGTTCCCGACGACGCCGTTGATGACCGCCATCACGCCCAGTTCTTCGATTGCGCGGCGCAGTTCGCCGACCGCCTCGCGCCAGGTGCGCACCGCCTCGGCCCAGCCGCCCTCCAGGCCGACCATCCGCCGCATTTCACGCCCGACACCCTCCGCATCGTCCGCCAGGCGGGCGCTGCCGACGAATTCGAGCGGCTCCGCGTCGCATTCAATCAACTCCTCGCGCAGCCAAGCCTGCCGCCTTTGCATGGCATGGATCGTGTCCAGCAGGTCGGGGCTGGGGTGGCTGATCTCCTCGTGGCGAACCGTCCGCAGGTCGGGGATCGGGATGTGCTCTTCCGGCGGCTCAGGCAAGAACAGATACCCGAAGGGCACATGGGTCGCTTTGGCGAAGTCCTCCAACTGCTTGAACGTGGGCTGCGCTTCGCCCCGCTCCCATTCGGCGAGCTTCTTGAAGCGTGCGCCGAGATCCTCCGCGCGGCGCCCCGCCCGCTTACGCGCCCAGCGCAGCAGCTCGGGTTTAACCAGGGCGCGCGGCATCAGGCGTCCTCCTTCCAAACGTACATTCTACCCGTGAAGTGGCGCCGCTTCAGCCGGCCGAAGAGCGTCTGCCGCTCGTGCGAGACGTGCCCGACGATGAGGATGCCCTGCCGGCTCGCCATATCAATCGTCCCGTCCTCGTCTGCGCCCCCTTCGCCTGTCGTTCAGGTCGGCCGCATCCACGTGGGGATTCCCTGGTCGGCTCCGCGGATCGCTCGGCACGTCAGGAACGTCGTTTGCGAGGGCCGACCAATCTACCTGGCGAGCATCCATATACTCGCGCAGCGCGGGGATGAGTTCGTCACGTTCGGGCGACTCGTTGATTTTTTTCAGGACCGCCGTTGCCTCCGCCATGTACTCGTCATAGCTGAGTTCCTGTTGCTGGTACTGCACGATCAGTTGATCCAGTCGAGCTACCGCACCCCTTCGTCGTTCGGTCCGGATGCGTTCCTGAACACCCACTGACTGATCCACAACCTGCTCTACTCGCGGCTTCACGTTGTCCCACACCCAAGTGACATCATCCCAGAGCGACTGCGCCCCCGAGCGGATGCTCCCGTATTGGGACAGAAATGCTCCCGTCCCGATCAGTATCGCAATCAACGTCTTCTTCTTAACCCGAATCCAGCCTCGTATGCTGCCGGTCTCAAGATCGATATCGAATTCGAGTTCGATATCAGGGTGAAACTCGGCGAAGGCTTCCTTGGCGATTCGGTTGAGCTTGCGGCGCAGCCCGGCCAAATCGTCGGGTTGAAGTCTATCCGCGACTTGGAAATGGAAGTAAAACTCTGGCTCGGGCTTTTCGACGCGGTATCCCTCAGGCATTGGTTACCCCCCCCTCCCGAACGTCGATCTTGCCCGTCACGGCTGCCGAGATCAGGGCGGTTCGCAGCTCGCGCAGCCCCTCGATGCTCTGCTCGACCTTCTCAACCAGCGAGTCGATTCGGCCAGTCTCGGCGTCGACGTGGGCTGCGATTTCGTGCTGCTCATCGAATGGCGGGACGCAGATCATAATTCCTGCTGCGATCGGCTGGTAGATCGTCTTGTGTGTTGATCCCATCGTAATCGCCTCGAACTCCTGCCGCATCGCCCGGAACAGGCACAACAGATACTCAGGCAGCAACGACGGCAGGCAGACCCAGTTCCAGAAGTCCTGGCTGGTTGCCATCGGCTGCGGCATGATGCCCGAGAATCCCACAGATGCCGTGCGAGAGAAGACAACGGTGCCCTGCGGCAGTAGCTCCGCCGCTGAGTTGGCCAGCCCCAGTTCGCTGATCTTCTCCTTGGTCTCCCCGAGGTACTTCCTGCGGCCGTCGCGAAGCTGCCAGACGTCCGCGAGCGTGAACCAGGAAATCGTGCAGTTGTGCCAGTACTCGGAATTCGTGCGGCTGGGAGTGTGCCCGGTCCGCATCTTGGCGAAACGCCGAATGTTACCGACGGTCCAGTGGGCGGGTATGTCGCCCAGCCATTCGATGCCGGAGTCTTTCATGGGAGCGTTGGGGTCGAGGCCCTTGGTGACGGCGTGGCTGATCAGGGCGGAGCGCTTCTCCTGGAGCAGCTCAATCTGCCGCCGCTTCTTCTCGATCAACGCATCGATCCTCGCCGTCTCCCGATCCAGAAACGCCGCGATAGCCCGCTGCTCGTCGAGCGGGGGCCAACACCAAAGCAGTTTACGAATATAAGCTGGATTGGCACGCTGATGGCTTCGGGTAACTGACTCGACGGTCGAATCAAGATACTGCCGAACTCCCTCGGACCTGTAGGCATACTCCGCGTAGTCAGAAGAGCACGACTTCGCTGTCATAGCAATGAACTCGCCTGAACAGACCGTAGGAATACTCTGGGGAACCGCCGTCACTATTGTGCCTTTGCGGGGATTAAGCTTGGACACTAACAACGCAGTGTCCCGCAGCAGCGTTTTGCCGCTATCGATATGGTCTCCCTCCTCGACCGCTCCGGTCCCTGTGTCCTGAACAACCGGAATCGAGTAGTGAAATACTTCTTTGCCGTTCAGCCATTCCTTGGTGACTGGTGTCCCTGATGCCTTGAGGCGAGAATCAGCGCGGGCCAGTTCCCAGTGCTCGGGCACATCGCCGACCCACGCTACACCCGATGGCTTATACGTCGGGTAGGTCGCTCGCTTGCCTGCTTGGACGGCCGAACTGCTCATTGACATCCTCCGCTGAACCAGGGAGCGAGGGACCTGCGGTCAATAGACACGGCCGATGGCACGGAGGAAAGCAACACGTAGCTTGTGGGGGCACAGTAGGTCTGGTTGTGGCTGAGTGTCGCGGTGATGTTCTTGTTGATCTTGCGATCTAGCTCATCTCCACTCAGTGTCTCCCCAAAGCCACACAACGCACATAGCGCAGCGTCGAACTCGTCGTTGCTAATCAGAAAGCCCGGTTGGGCCTGCCACTTGAGACAATTGAGTAGGCTGGCCAACTTATCGTTCTTTTCCTGGTCAGCTTCCTTTTTCGTGCCGACACCAGCCCAATCATGTGCGTTCCACACCGCGTGCCCCTTGTAACCCTTGGGATCGTGCTTGCTCAAAGACAGAGACGCGGCAGGATACGTCTCAAACAGCGTGGTACCTAAAGGATCATTGCCAGCTGATTTCAGAAGGCGCCAGAGATTGTGCATCCGTGCGACGTGACTGCCAATGCGGTCAGCGAGCGGACGCAAAGCGCCGAATGCCTGATCAACAGGTCGCTTGGTGAGCTGCCAAACGTACTCCGCGGCATTCGGGCAGGGCAACCCTTGGAGATCGATCGGAACGTCTACGTAAAGTGACCCTGCATCGAGGAGTTGCTGTAGGCATTTGATTTCCGCTGTCGTCTTCTCGGTTAGGCAAGCGGTGCCGGCTGCCGATTCGCCGAAACAGTGGCCATCGAGAATGGTAACGTTTACCGTGTCATCGCTCTTCTCGGCGACGGCGAGGGCCGACCCTTTCGTCGAATAGCCAGCCAGGTTAAGTCCGTAGGAAGGTGTCATTCGGTCACCTGCGCAAGCATGGCGGCGATTTCGCCTTCGATCCAGATGGGACGGCGCACGTCATGGAACTCCGGAACATCACAAACCCCGACCATCCCTGACGGCTTATGTGCCGGGTAAGTCGCGTGCTTGCCCGCCTTCGCGGTCGTACCGGTCACGGCCTGCCCCCCTTGCCCGGTCCACGCTTGCGGCCTTTCTTCTTTTGCTGCGGCTTCCGCGGCGCCTTCTTATTGCGCTCGTGCTCAAGGGCCTGGGCCGAGGCACGCAGGTCCTCGACGTAGTGGGACTCGGCGTGGGTCTCGGCCTCGAGCCGGCGGCGCTCGGCGTAGGCGTCGTACTGCGCGTGGGCCCAGTCGAGGGCCTCTTCGTGGCTGATCGAACCTGCGTCGGCCAGGACGGGCAGCTCGGTGTCGCGCAGGAACTTGTCCAGGAACGCCTGCCAGTCAAGCATGTGAATATCCTGGCGGCGCTGGGCGCGGAACTCGGCCTGGTCGAGGAACATGACGGTGATGCGGTTCAGCGTGTCGATCTCGTTGGCGCCAAGGTAGTTCTTGGCCGTGCTGACATCGCGCTTGATAACGCGGTCGCCTTTCCAGGTAGTCAGGCCCATGTTGGGTCGAGCGCTATCCGCCCGCCGGCGGATGATCTCGGCGGCCGTGTGGCCGGTGGCGGCGTAGTGCATCTTGTTCTGCATCGTCGCGAAGAAGCGCTGGGTCTCCTGCTCGCCCTCGCGGTAGTCGACCGCCAACGCGAAGATCTCGCGGATGCGCTGATACACGCGGGCCTCGCTGGCGCGAATCTCGCGAATGCGGGCCAGCAGCTCGTCGAAGTAGTCGGTGACGGCGTCGGTGCCCTTGAGGCGGTCGTCGTTGAGCGTGAAGCCCTTGACGAGGTACTCGCGCAGGCGGGCGGT
>CAYUZU010000019.1:0-101463 GCA_964448675.1 uncultured Planctomycetales bacterium | reverse complement strand
CGTTACTGCAGCCACCCGTAGGTGTCCGGGCAGTGTCTCAGTCCCGATGTGGCGGACCAACCTCTCAGTCCCGCTACCCGTCGCAGCCTTGGTGAGCCGTTACCTCACCAACAAGCTGATAGGACATGAACCGCTCCCAGACCGGCAGGCCCGAAGGTCCCCACCTTTGGTCATCAGGTCATGCGGCCCGATGACTTCATCCGGTATTAGCAGCACTTTCGCAAAGGGATTGCTCCCGCTGTTATCCCGGTGTCCAGGGTACGTTATCCATGCATTACTCACCCTTTCGCCACTGACCTTTCCGAAGAACGGTCCGTACGACTTGCATGTCTTAGCCATGCCGCCAGCGTTCGTTCTGAGCCAGGATCAAACTCTTCAAATTGAATCGGTGATATCGACCTCGCGGTCGCTATCTGCTCATTTGAAGGAGCTCAACACCTCGCTGCGGACGAGAATGTCGAACCACCTGATACGACACCCAACACACCGGGGTGCCGCCAGGCTTGTTCATGGCGACCCGCCACTCCCGCTTGCCGCAGGGGAGCAGCCGGCCGTCACATTCTCACGGCTTATCTGTCCACTGTTTACTTGTCAAAGAGCGTCCCCACCACTTGAGTGGGGCCCTGTATAATACCACCACATCGGCGTTCGGCAAGGGCGCGCCCGGAAAAAAATTCAGCCCCCAATCGAGAGGGCTCACGACCCGCCCGGTCAACCGGAAACCACCCTCCTGCACCCCCAGCGCATCCTTTATCGGATTAACCACCTCCACCCCCGCCCGCGGCCCGGACACTTGCCCCCGACCTTACACTTCCAACAGGCAGGACCGGCGACTTTCGCCCGCCGACTCGCCCACCGCGGCCTGCCACGCACGGGACATGCGAAAAGGAGACACGCCCCATGCCACGCACACGCACCCTGCTGCCCAGCGCCCTCGTCATCGCCACCCTCACTCTCACGCTCGGCGGCTGTCCCTGGGACCCAGCGACCCCCACCAACCCCGACAACGAGCAGGCCACCCTCCAGCCCTTTGAATCGGCCGACGATCTGCTCGGCTTCTTCAAGGACCAGGCCACCCAGCGCCACCGTTCACGCTCCACCGGTTTCGGGTTCTTTACCTTCGCCACGCCACTCGCAGCGGACGCCGGCGCCGCAACGGCCAACGACGGGGCCGCCGAAGACGCCCAGGGTGGGGCAACCGATTTCACGACCACCAACATACAGGAAGCCGGCGTCGACGAGAGCGACGTCTTCAAGTCCGACGGCACTCACTTCTTCATCGCCCAGGACCAGAGTGTGCGGATCGTGAAGGCCAGGCCCGCCGATGCGATGGCCGAACTCGCCCGCATCGACTTCGAGGGCCGCGTGCAGGCCCTGTACCTGTTTAACAACCAACTGATCGTCCTCGAGCAGCCGTGGCTACGGGTCGACACCTATGCCAGCAGCGACGACGCAGATGACGAGGACACAAGCCCCGGCGACGCCGCGGTCGCCGACAGCGTTCCGCGCGTGCCCGGGCTCATCTGGTACGAGCCCGCGGCCCGCGTGGTCGTGTGGTCGTACGACATCAGCGAACCCGCGGCGCCGGCCGCCACGGGTGCCATCGACCTCGACGGCTGGCTGGTAACGTCGCGCCTCACCGGTGGCCGGCTGTACCTGGTGCTGACCATCGCGCCGGAGCTGCCGGCCGACCCGACACCCGCCCGCATCAACGGCATGACGCTCGAGGAGGTTATTCCCGCGGTGCGCATCGCCGGGGCGGCTCAGCCGATGGTCGGCTGGCAGGGGTACTACCGCCCCGCCACCGGTGACGGCTATTACACGACCGCCGTCGTGACAATCGATGCCAGTAACGTCGAACAGCAGATCGGCGCGGTCGCCGTGATGGCCGACGCCGGCACGATCTACGCCTCGCCCGACGCGCTGTACGTGACGGATGACGAGTATGACTACGAGGGCACCACCCGGCACGTGACGAAGGTGCACAAGTTCGTCTTCGAGGAGCAGACCGGCGCCCGCTACGCCGGCAGCGGCATCGTGCCCGGGCGGCTGCTCAACCAGTTCTCGCTGGGCGAGCACGACGGGTACCTGCGGCTTGCGACGCACGTGGCCCCGTCCTTCCGGGGCGGTATCGGGATCGGCGTCCCCGCGACTTCCGTCGCAACGGCGGACACCGCTCAAGCCAACAACAGCAACGAGCCGTACAACGCCGTCTACGTGATGGCCCAGCTGTCAAGCGAACTCAAGGTCATCGGTGAGATCGAGAACATCGCCCCCAACGAGGACATTTACGCCGCCCGCTTCATCGGCCCGCGCGGCTACCTGGTCACGTTCGAGCGAATCGACCCGCTCTTCGTCATCGACCTGAGCGACCCGGCCAACCCGAGCCTGCTCGGCGAGCTGAAGATCCCCGGGTACAGCGAATACCTCCACCCCTTCGGTGACAACCGGCTCATCGGCGTCGGCCGCTCGACCGTCGAGACGCCGTGGGGCGGCGTGCTGCCCGACGCGGTGCAGCTCTCGCTGTTCGACACCAGCGACCCGACCGATCCGCAGCTCATCGAGCAATTGGCGCTCGGCGGTCACGGCAGCCAGTCGTTGGTCAGCGAGACCCACAAGGCCTTCACCTTCCTCGAAAGCCAGGGCTTGCTGGGCCTGCCCGTCCGGCTCACCGCCGATGACGTCACGTACGAGAGCTACACGATGGAGCTGGCGTTCGACGGGGTCCTGGTGTTTGACGTGGCCGACACCGGCTTCAGCGCGCTGGGGCGCCTGGCCGCGGTGGACGCCGGCGACCGACCGTGGTGGCTGGGCGACTGGCGCCGGGCGGCCTTCATCGACAACACGGTGTATACCGTCTCGTATGCCGGCGTGAGCGCGGCCCCGTTGGCGGACTTCGGCGCCGTTGGCGCGGTCGAGCTGCCGGAGGCCGCCGAGTAGCGCGCGCCGGTTTGGAACCCAGGTGTGCGGCGGGTATGCTGCCGGCACGGACGATCGGTAGGCCCCGGTGAGCCATGCCCGCGCACGACCTGAGCCGTGAACATCCAGATCCGTTGGCCAAACTGCTGCCGCCGCTGCTCCTGGATCGCCAGCGTGTGGTGCACGCGGCCGCGTTTCGCCGCCTGCAGCACAAGACGCAGGTGTTCGTCGCGCCCGAGAGCGACCACTTCCGCACGCGCCTGACCCACACGATGGAGGTCGCGCACCTGGCGCGCTGCATTGCTGGCCGGCTGAAGCTCGACGCGGTGCTCGCGGAGGTCGTGGCGCTCGCGCACGACCTCGGCCACCCGCCCTTCGGACACGCCGGCGAAAAGGCACTGAACGAATGCCTGACGGCACATGGCGGTTTCGAGCACAACCGCCACACGCTGCGCGTTGTCGAGGAGCTCGAACACCCCTACCCCGCGTTCTACGGGTTGAATCTCACGCGTGTCGTGCGCGAATGCCTCGCCAAGCACAACACCCGCTTCGACCGCCCCGGACCACACCCGCTGCAGGACGGTCGGCCCCCGCCGCCCGAGAGCCACGTCGTCGACCTGGCCGATCGCCTGACGTACGCGGTGCACGACCTGCTCGACGGGTTGTACGCCGGCCTGCTTGCGCCCACGGGCCTGGCCGGGCTGGCGTTGTGGCAGGCAAGCTACGACGGGCCAGCGACGAGCCCGCCCGAAACGTGGCTCGGCCACGTGCGCAGCGCGACCGACCGCATGCAGGGGCGGCTGCTCGACGACATCGCCGTGACGTACGCGGACACGGGCCGCGTCGCACTGTCGCCGGGGCTGGAAGCCCAGGTCGACGAGCTCGACGCCCACCTGCTAGGCAACGTCTATCGCAGCACGGCACTGCAGCGGGCGGACGACCATGCCCGCCGTATCCTGGCGGCCGTGTTCGACACGCTGGTCGCGGAACCGTCGCACCTGCCGGCGCGCTTCGGCAAGCGGCTCGACACGCAGCCGGTGCAGCGGGTCGTGACGGATTACGTGGCGGGCATGACGGACCGCTATTGCCTGGAGCAGTACCAGCGCTTGTGTGACACGTAGCGCCGGCGGCCTGTCACCGGGTGTTCATTTGACCAGCCCCATCTCGCGCAGCGCGTCCTCGAGCTGGCTCCAGCGCTGTTCCAGCGTGCCGGTGTAGCCGATGGACATGCGCACGTAGCCGGGCGAGATGCCGGCCTGGCGCCGGTCGTCTTCGGACAGCTCGCTGGACGTTGACGAGCCTGAGCAGGACATGAGCGTGTCGAAGTACCCCAGGCTTACAGCCATGAAGCCGAAGCGGTCCTTGTTCTGCAGCAGCTCCATGAACTTGTACGCCCGCTCGGCGGTACCGAGGTCGACGCCCAGCAGCCCGCCGTAGCCGAAGCCCTTGTTGGCGATCCGCTCGAGCAGTGCGTGTTGCGGGTGGGTCGGCAGCCCGGGGTAAGTCACGGGGACGTCACGCTCGGCCATGCGCTCGGCGAAGGCCAGCGCCCGGCGGCTGTGCTCCTGCATGCGGATGCCCAGATGCGGCAGGCGCAAACTGATGTTGAAGGCGGTCTGGGGGTCCATCGTCGGGCCGAGCAGCATGAGCGCGCCGGTGTGGAGGTCCATCAGCTCGACGATGAACTCGTGCGAGGCGCATACGGCGCCGGCGATGTAGTCGGACGCCCCGTTGATGAATTTCGTCAGGCTGTAGACCACCACGTCCGCCCCGAGCTGCGCGGGCGAGATGATCATCGGGCTGAACGTGTTGTCGACCACCAGCTTCGCACCGTGGCGGTGGGCGATCTCGGCCAGCGACGGGATGTCCGCGACCTCCAGGGTCGGGTTGGCCATCGACTCCACGTACAGCACGCGCGTCTGGTCGGTGAAGGCCCGCTCGACGGCGTCGTGGTCCGTCACGTCGACGAAAGTCGTCTGCAGGCCGACCTTCTGCGGCAGAAACTCCTTCAGGATGGCGAACGTGCCGCCGTAGAGCGTATCCCCGGCAACGACGTGCGTATCGTGCCCGGCGAGCTGCATGATGGTGCAGGCGATCGCCGACATGCCGCTGGCCGAGCAGTAGCCGGCCTCGGTGCCCTCGATGGCGGCCAGCTCGCGGCCGAGCACGTAGACGGTCGGGTTGAAGTGCCGGCCGTAGAGAAAGCAGCCGCCGGTATCCGGGCCGAGCCGGCCCTGGAAGATGGCGGGCATCGTCTGCGCGTGGAGGACGGTGAAGGTGGTGCTGGCCTCGATGGACATGTTCACACCACCGTGCTCGCCGAACTCGTGGCGCATGTTTGCGAGAGACTTGATGGGGTCGAAGTCGGGCATGCTGCGGTTCCTTTCGGGCCAGAGGCGCACGGTGCGCACGAAGACGCGGTTGCGCGTACTCGGGCGATTGTACTACAGCACCACAGCCCGCTCCAAGGCGCCCGCGGGCCGCGCGCCGTGCAAGCCGGACGCCGTCGTCTATACTCAGCATGACTGGCCGCCCGCGGTCGGCGGCCGTGATCCGCGAGGTGAGACCCCATGAACGACGACCAGGCGCCGGGTGCCGGCGCCCTTGCCAACTGGCAGACGCGACTGCAACTCGTCCTGGACACGATGCGCGAGGTCAGCTCCTACCGCGATCCGCAGGAAATGGTGCGGGCTTATGGTGAGCGGACGGCCCGGATCAATCCGCGCGACCGCCTCGTGAGCCTCAGCCGGCGGGGGCACGAATACCCGGTCGTGCGTGTCACCCGCGATAGCGAGTGGACCGAGGACATCAACCCCTGGCGCGAGCAGCACCGCCACCCGCGTATCCACGGTGGCCTGCTGACGGATCTGATCTATAACGAGCGGGCCGTGATCATCAACGATCTGGATGTCACGCCGGACGATCCGGGCTACGCCTACCTGGCCGGCCAGCGATCGCTCATGGCACTGCCCATGTTCGACCAGGGGGCGGCGCTGAACATGGTCCTGGCCATGCGGCGGGAGCCGCACGCGTTTCGCGAGGAGGACCTGCCCGAGAACGTCTGGCAAGCGAACCTCTTCGGCCGCGCCGTTCACAACCTGGTGCTCAGCGACCAGCTCAAACAGGCCTACGACGCGATCGACGCCGAGCTGCGCGCCGTGGCGACCATCCAGCGGTCGCTGCTGCCGGCGACGCTGCCGGCGATCCCGGGCCTGGAGCTGGCCGCGCATTACCAGACCTCGCGCCGCGCCGGCGGCGACTACTACGACGTCTTCCCGCTGGCGGACAACCAATGGGGGCTGCTGATGGCCGATGTCAGCGGGCACGGCACGCCGGCGGCGGTGATGATGGCCATCACGCACTCGCTGGCGCACACGCACCCGGAGCCCCCGACGCCGCCCGGTGCACTGCTCACGCGGCTCAACGAGCAGCTGACCGAGTTCTACACGCGTGGCGCGGGGACCTTCGTGACGGCCTTCTACGGCATCTACGACGCCAACAACCGCGGGCTGCGCTACGCGAGCGCCGGTCACGATCCGCCGCGGCTCAAGCGCTGCGCCACCGGCGAATTGATCGAGCTGGATCGGGTGGGCGGGCTGCCGCTGGGGGTCGAGCCCGGCGAGGTCTACAGCGAGTCCCACCAGCCGCTGCGCAGCGGCGACCAGATCATCTTCTACACCGACGGGATTACCGAAGCCCACAACCCGGCGGGCGAGCTGTTCGGCACCGGTCGGCTGGACCGCATCCTGTCGCGCTGCGGAACGAATGCGGACGTGCTGATCGCGGACGTCATCGCCGCGGTGGAGGCGTTTGCGGCGGGGCGGCCGGCGGACGACGACCGCACGCTGCTGATCGCGCGGGTCGAGTAGGCGGCGGCTCAGGGGCCGGGCGCGGGCCGATCTTGCAATTTACCCTGCGCGTGTCCAGAATACGGTTCTAGAATCCTCACGGAGGGTCGGGATCGTGTGGCTGTGCCGAGCGCAGGGTCCAGCCCGTCCTGCCGCCTGGAACGCATCATCAGAGGAACGCTGAATGGCCCGACGGCGCAAGAAACTCGGCGAAATCCTGGTTGGTTGGAACGTGATCTCGCCCGAGGCGCTGAAGGACGCGATCGCCTACGCCGCGCAGCACGGCAAGCGGGTCGGCGAAGCGCTGGTGGAGCTCGAGCTCGCCAGCGAGGACGAGGTGACCAAGGCGCTCGCGGCCCAGTTCGACCTGGAATACGTCGACCTCGACAAGAACGTCGAAGTTCCCTCCGCGCTCAACCTGGTTCCCGAGAAGGTGATCAAGGACGAGAAGGTCCTGCCGATGGAGAAGCTGGACAACAACCGGCTCAAGATCATCATCTCGGACCCGCTGGACCTGGAGCTGCTCGACAAGCTGCGCTTCCTGCTGAACATGGAGCTGGAGTGCGCGCTGGCGCCGCGCAGCAAGATCCAGCGCTTCATCGACCACTTCATGAGCGACGTGGGCACCAGCGTGGACGAGGCGGTCAAGGAGATCGACCGCGATGCTTCGCTGCTCGCCCAGGAGCAGGACGCGCACAAGAAAGCCCTCGAAGAGGAAGAGGAAGAGGCCCCGGTGATCAAGCTGGTGCAGCTCCTCATCACCGAGGCGGTCCGCATGCGCGCGTCTGATATTCATGTCGAGCCGATGGCGGATCGCGTGCGCGTGCGCTACCGCATCGACGGGGTGTGCATCGATCGCGACAACATCCCCAAGAGCATGCAGGGGGCGGTGCTGGCGCGCCTCAAGATCATCTCCGGCATCGACATCGCCGAGAAGCGATTGCCCCAGGACGGCCGCATCAAGATGAAGATCGGCAAGGGGCAGATCGACTTCCGCGTCAGTTCGCTGCCGGCCTACCACGGCGAGAGCATGGTGCTGCGTATTCTGCGGCCCGATTCGGTCAAGGTCGGTATCACGGGCCTGGGCTTCGAGCAAGACGACTACGAGCGCTTTCAGAAGATCATCCGCGCGCCCAACGGCATTTTCCTGGTCACCGGCCCGACGGGCTCGGGCAAGACCACGACGCTGTACGCCGCACTGCAGGAGCTCAATCGCCCCGACCGCAAGATCATCACCGCCGAGGACCCGGTCGAATACAACTTCACCGGCATGAACCAGTGCCAGGTGCGCGAGGAGATCGGGCTGTCGTTCGCCCGAATCCTGCGTTCGATGCTGCGCCAGGCGCCGAACATCATCCTGGTCGGCGAGATTCGTGACCGCGAGGTGGGCGAGGTCGCCGTGCAGGCCGCCCTGACCGGCCACCTGGTATTCAGCACGCTGCACACGAACGACGCGCCGAGTGCCATCGCCCGCCTGATCGACATGGGCATCAAGCCGTTCCTGGTGGCGTCCTCGGTGCAGGCCATCATGGCCCAGCGCCTGGTCCGCGTGATCTGCAGCGAGTGCAAGGAAGTCGACCAGACGCCCGACCGCACCGTGCTCCGCATGCTCGGCATGACCGACGAGGACCTGGCCGGGCAACAGGTATACAAGGGCGCCGGCTGCAAGCGCTGCGGCGAAACGGGCTATCGCGGCCGGCAGGGCATCTTCGAGATGCTGGAGATGAATAACGAGCTGCGCGAACTGGCGTTCAATCGCGCGCCGACCAACCAGCTGCGCCGCGCGGCGGTCGCATCCGGCATGCGCACGCTGCTGGGGGACGGCAAGCTGAAGATCATGCGCGGGGTGACGACGCCGGAAGAGCTCGCGCGCATCACGCAGACGGAAGGTATCCTGGTTGATGAGTAGTCGGCGGTTCGGGCGGCGCCGCGCCGGCTGCCGCGCAGCGCCGTAGATGAGGATTCGCAGTGGCCACCGTTCATATTGATCGTTTGCTGGAAACATGCATTCGCGTTGGCTCGTCGGACATTCACCTGCACGTCGGGCGCCCGCCCGTGCTGCGGGTCGACGGCGGCCTGCGGGCGCTGGAGACGAAGTCGCTCGAGCCGGAAGACACCGTCGCCCTGATGAAGTCGGTCACGCCCGAGCGCAACCAGCAGGAGCTGCAAGAGGAAGGCGGCACGGACTACGGCTTCGCCTTTGGCGACAAGGGCCGCTTCCGCGTGTCGGTGTTCCGCCAGAAGGGCAACATCTCGATGGTGCTGCGTCTGATTCCGTCGAAAATCCTGACCTTCGACGAGATCGGCCTGCCCCCGATCGTCAAGTCGCTCTGCCGCCGGCCGCGCGGGCTGTTCCTGGTCACGGGACCGACGGGCTCGGGCAAGACGACCACGCTGGCCACGATGCTGGACTTCATCAACCGGCACGTGGGCGATCGCCACATCATCTCCATCGAAGACCCCATCGAGTACTACCACAACCACATCAAGTGCTGCTTCTCGCAGCGTGAGGTGGGCGTGGACGTGCCGAGCTTCGCCGAGGCGCTGCGGCGTTCGCTGCGCATGGACCCGGACGTGATTCTCGTCGGTGAGATGCGCGACCTGGAGACGATGGAGTCCGCCATTCGCGCCGCCGAGACGGGCCACCTGGTGTTCGCCACGCTGCATACGACGGGTGCCCAGGGCACCATCAACCGTATCATCGACGCGTTCCCCGTCGACCAGCAGGAGCAGATCCGTGTCCAGCTCAGTACGAACCTCATTGCGATCCTGTCGCAGACGCTGCTGCCGAAGATGGGCACCGGCGGGCGCATTGCGGCTTACGAGTTCCTGGCGATCACCCCGGCCATCAGCAACCTGATTCGCGAGAACAAGACCTACCGTATCAACTCGGCCATCCAGACGGGCAAGAAGTTCGGCATGCAGCTGCTCGACGACCACCTGTGGAAGCTCTACGACGAGGGAATCTGCGCCGCCGACGAGTGCATGGAACGCGCCAACAGCCCGACCGAGTTGCAGGCCAAGATCGAGGCCAAGCTGCGCGGCACGACCGCCGGCGGCGCCCTCGGCAAGAAGAGCTACGACGAGCAGCAGCTCGAGAAAGAGGCCGAAGGATAAGGCCACGCCGCGCGGCGCTGCGCGAGCGCCGGCGCTCCTGCCGCCCACCCCGGGCGGCACCATGACAGAACACGGACACCGACGGCGAGCATGCCTTGAAGGGAGGCTCCATGGCCACGGAGAAAGTTGTCATCATCGGATCCGGCCCCGCCGGGCTCACCGCCTGCATCTACGCCGCCCGCGCCAACCTCGACCCCCTCTGTTTCGAGGGCTACAACGCCGGCGGGCTCATTCCCGGCGGTCAGCTCATGTTCACGACCGACGTCGAGAACTACCCCGGCTTCCCCGACGGGATCATGGGCCCGCAGATGATGAAGGCCTTTCGCGACCAGGCGGAGCGCTTCGGCACACGCTTCATCCGCGATGACGTGACCGAGGTCGACCTGAAGAACCGCCCGTTCACCGTCAAGAGCCACGACGAGACCGTCCAGGCCCACACGGTCATCATCGCCACCGGCGCCCGCGCCAACTGGCTCAATCTCGAGAACGAACAGCGCCTGGCCAAGAGCGGCGGCGGCGTGTCGGCCTGTGCCGTCTGCGACGGCGCCATGCCCCAGTTCCGCGGCCAGGACCTCGCCGTCGTCGGCGGCGGCGATTCCGCGATCGAAGAGGGCACGTTCCTCACGAAATTCGCCAGCAAGGTGTACCTGGTGCACCGGCGCGACGAACTGCGGGCCAGCAAGGCGATGCAGGACCGCTTCTTCAAGCACGTCGCAGAGGGCAAGATGGAGCCGGTGTGGAACAGCATCATCGTCGACGTCCTCGGCGAGAAGACCATCGAGGCTGTGCGGGTCAAGGACGTCAAGTCCGGCGCGGAGCGCGACCTGCCGTGCAAGGGGCTCTTCCTGGCGATCGGCCACACACCAAACACCGAACTCTTCAAGGACGTGCTCAAGACCAACGACAAGGGCTACCTGCAACTGCCGGACCCCGGCAGCTCGTACACCAACGTGGAGGGCGTGTTCGCTGCGGGCGACGTGGCTGACTTCACCTACCGCCAGGCCGTCACCGCCGCCGGCACCGGCTGCAAGGCAGCCCTCGACGCGGAGCGCTGGCTGGCGGCGCAGGGAATCGAATAATCGTCAGTAGCTGGCGGCTTTCAGCCGGACGGCAGTCTGCCGGAGTGGTGTTCCTCGCCACGGCTTGGCCCGCGTGACGACACGTGGTCGTGGGCGATAGCGCCGGCCCGCGGCGCATGCACGCTGCCACCCTCTTCGTCGCTATGTCGCGCCGTCGCTGCGTCGCTTCGGCTTCTTCTTCGGCCGCAGCAGCCCCGCGCGCGGCTCGAGCGACAGATCGGCCCGCTCGCCGCGCTCGAACTGCACGTGCCCCAGCGCCGCGATCATCGCCGCGTTGTCGGTGCAGTACTTCATCGGCGTGAGGTGCAGCGCCAGCCCGGCCTCGTCACACGCCGCCTGGAGTTGCGCCCGCAACGCCGAGTTCGCCGCCACCCCCCCGCCAACGACCACGTTTGGCACGTCCGTCTGCTGCGCCGCAGCCACCGTCCGGGCCACCAGTGTATCCACCAGCGCCGCCTGGAAGCTCGCCGCCACGTTCGCCACGCCCACCGGGCCGAGGTGTGCGACGGAGCCGTACTTCCGCCCCGTGCCGTAGACGTGATACAGCACCGCGGTCTTCAGCCCGCTGAACGAGAAATCGAAGTGCGGCTCGTTGATCCAGGTGCGGGGGAAATCGATCGCCCGTGGGTCGCCATCGCGCGCCACCTTGTCGATCACCGGGCCACCCGGATAGCCCAGCTCGAGAATCGCGGCGACCTTGTCGAACGCCTCGCCGGCCGCGTCGTCGACCGTCTGCCCGATCAGCTCGACATCGGTGAAATCGCGCACCACGTACAATGACGTGTGCCCACCGCTGACCACCAGTGCGATCGCCGGCCACGGCGGCGCATCGGTCACCAGCGCGGCACTGGTCGCGTGCGCCTCGATATGATCGACCGCCACCAACGGCAGCCCCGTCGTCAGCGCCATCGTCCGCGCCGCCGTCACGCCGATGAGCAGCGACCCCACTAGCCCCGGCCCGGCCGTCACCGCGATGGCATCCAAATCGTCGATCGTCACCCCACTCTGCTCCAGCGCTTCGCTGACCAGCGGCGCGATGTGCTCGATATGGGCCCGCGCCGCGATCTCCGGCACGATACCGCCGTACTTCTCGTGCAGCTTCACCTGCGAGCTCACGAGGTTCGCGCGCACGTCGCGGCCGCCCACGACGACCGCTGCCGACGTTTCGTCACACGATGTCTCGATCCCCAGGATGCACGTGCTCATTCAATCCACCTGCCGGCAACCGACCTCAGACTCGCACCACGATCTTACCGAAGTGGCGGCCGGCTTCCATACAGGCGAAGGCCTCCGGCAACTGATCGAACGAGAACCATTCGCTGATGATGGGCCTGATGCCGTGCTGGTCGACAAACGCGGTCAGCGCCTCAAAGGCCGCCCGCGAATCGACCATGATGCCCGCAACGGTCAGCCGCTTCATCAGGATCAGGCCGGTGGTGACCTCGCCGCTGCGGCCGGTCAGGGCCCCCAGCAGGCCGATCTTGCCGCCGGCACGGGTGGAGGTCATCGACTGGTCGAGCGTGCCGGGGCCGACGGTCTCGACGGTGAGGTCGACACCCTCACCGCCAGTGAGCTGCAGCACCTTGCGCTGCCAGTCCGGCTCCGTGCGATAGTTGATCCCCTCGTCGGCGCCGATCTCCTTCGCGCGGGCGAGCTTCTCGTCGCTGCTACTGGTGATGATCACGCGACAGCCCATCGCGTGGGCCAGTTGCACCGCGAAGATCGCCACCCCGCCCGTGCCGAGCGTGAGCACCGTCTGCCCGGCCCGTGCGTCCCCCACCGTCACCAGGGCGCTCCACGCCGTCAGCGCCGCGATCGGCAGCGTGCTCGCTTCCTCGGCGTCGAAGCCCGCGGGAATCGGCAGCACCGCATCCGCCGGCAGCACGACTTGCTCAGCCGCCAGCCCCGGCCCCGGGCAGCCCAGCGTCGTCCCCAGGTATTGCTGCCGAAAAGGCCCATCCAGCCAGCCCGCGACGAAGTGCGACATGACGCGGTCGCCCACCTTGACCCGCGTGACATCGGACCCCACCGCCGACACCGTGGCCGCGCCATCACTGATCGGGACGGCGGGCAATTCCAGCTTCGGGTTGTAGAGCCCCTTGACCACGAGCAGGTCGCGGTAGTTCAGGCTGAACGCCTCCACGTCGACGCGTACTTCATGCGGACCGGGCTCGGGCCTGGCGGTCTCGGCAAGCTCGAGGTGCTCAAGTCCGAAGGCATCGAATTGGTATTGGCGCATGACGCCATCCTCCTGCTTTGCGGGCCCGTGCAAAGCCGTACTCTCCGTGCGTGCCGGCCCGCTGTCAACGTTGCCCGCGGACAACATCGCCGGAAGCGCTTGCGCCGCCGTGAGATGCGCGCGGGCCGCGGCCGGGGTGGCCCCTCGCACCGCCAGTTCCGCCCCCGGAAGTCAGGTTTTCACCGCAAACGTCCGATCAGATATGCGTGGGCAGCCGCTCAGGCGAGATCGTGTCCCCCTGAGGGCCGCCACGGAGGAACACCCATGCCGCCGCGCAACACGTCGCCCAGCGCTCGCCCCCCGACAAGCACGAAGGCCTCGCGCCGCCCGAAAACGCGCACGGCCCCTGTAACGCATGCGCCGGCCGCACCCGAACCGACCGAGGAGCAGATCCGCCAGCGCGCCTACGAGATTTATGTCTCCCGTGGCCGGCTCCCCGGCGATCCGGACGCCGATTGGCGTCAGGCACAGCAGGAGCTCCGCGGGCGACTGCAACTGCTTGGTCGGATCTAGCACCCGAGGACCGAATCACTGATGCGGCCGCTGCTCTTCACCGGGGGGAGCAGCGGCCGTTCACTGCGCCGCGCCGATTCCCACCCGATACCGCAGCGGTGTCGAACGGCAGACTGTAATAGCGGCTCTCTTGGCCAGACATCCCGCGAAGTCAAGATTTCCGGCGCCGGCTTCGCTCCGCGCGTGGTATCTGGCGGGACGGCCGTTGTCTGTGTATGGCGAGGCCACCCGATTACCGCCTGATTACTCGATGGCAATACTGGTAAACCCCTATCGTGTGGCAGTCGCTGCGCGCGTGCGGCGTATTCCATGCCAGTGGGCATGCCTGGAATCCACGGATTCCGTGTTGACTCGCGAACCGAAAACCACTAAAGACGTCGCGATACGGTGCGATACGCCACTTCCACCGCTACGTCACGGATTAACCACCAAAACTGCAATGGAGAACGAGAATGGCGAAACGAAAGCGACGCAAGTCGACACCGAAGAAGAAGACCACCAAACGCAGCCGCACCCCGCAGCGCGCCCGACGCACGCGCCGGGCCCAGCCGACCGGCGGTCCCGTCGTGCTGCAAGGGGCCATGCAGAACCTCCAGGCTGCGGCTGAAGACCTCCGCGCGCAGCGCGCCGCGATCGATGCGCAGCTCACCGCCGTCGAGCAGGCCCTCGCTGCCATGGGCACCGCACCGGCTGGCAAGCAGGGTCGCCGGGTCGGACGTCCGCCGGGCACGGGCATGCGCGCCGGCTCGCTCAAGGACTACATCACCAACGTGTTGAGCGGCGGCGAGGTCATGAGTGTCAAGGACATTACCAATGCCGTGCTGGCCGCCGGCTACCCGACTCGCAACAAGACGCTCGCCAAGAGCGTCGGCATCGCTCTGACGGAAATGCCCAATGTCCAGAAAGTCGCCCGCGGGAAGTTCCGCTTGAAATAACCCCCGCGCCGACCTGCTGGCTTGTATGAGAAACTCGGCTACACCGAACGGCCGGCCTGCCGGCGGGTCTTCGGTGTGCCGGGTTTCTTGCTTTATCGGGTGCAGACGCGCCGCCGTCAGTCGCGTGCCGGTGGCAGCGCCGCGTGCAGGTCAACCGGGCCGCGCCCGGCCCCGAGCCCCGGCGCCCCGCGAATCGCCGCCGTGATGAACGCCTTGGCCCCCTGTACCGCGGCCGGCAACGACTCGCCCTGCGCCAGCCGCGCCACGATCGCGGCCGAATAGGCACAGCCGGTGCCGTGCGTGTGTGGCGTATCAACGAACGGCGCGGCGAAGCGATGCGTCTCGCCCTCGGACCACAGCACGTCCACCATCTGCTCACCCTCGCGCCCACCCTTCACGAGCACGTTCGGCGCTCCCAGCAGACCAATCGTCACCGCCGCGTGCTCCATCGACGGCACGTCGGACACCTCGCAGCCGGCGAGGGCCGCAGCCTCGTGCCGGTTCGGCGTCACCAGCATCGCGCGCGGCACCAGCCAGCGACGCAATGCGTCGGCCGCCTCGGGCTCCAGCAGCGCGTCGCCGTGCTTGCTGATCATGACCGGATCCACCACCAGCGGGAAACCGAATGCCGGCACGCGCTCGGCCAGCGCTTCGATCACGGCCACGCTGCCCAGCGCCCCCGTCTTGGCGACCACGGGCGGGATGTCCGCCAGCACTGCGTCGAGCTGCGCCTGCACGAACGACGGCGGCAGCACCTCGACCGCCGAAACGCCCTGCGTGTTCTGCACGGTAAGCAGGGTCACCACGCTGGTGCCGTAGATGCCGTGCTGATGGAAGGTCTTCAGGTCCGCCTGAATGCCGGCGCCGCCGGACGGATCGGAGCCGGCAATGGTCAGCGCCACCGACCTCATCGCTCGTAGGTACCCACGAGCTCGCCTTCGGCCACAACATGCCCCTTCATGGCGGCCAGCAGGTCGTCCTTCGTCAGGCCGGGCTTCACATCCAGCGCCTGGTCGAGGGCGTAGAGCTTGAAGTGGTAGTGGTGCATGCCGTGCCCTTCCGGCGGCATCGGCCCGCCATAGCCCGTCTTGCCGAACGAGTTCTCACCCTGTAGTGCGCCAGCCGGCTCGTCCAGACGTTCGGTCTTGGGCACGCCCTCGGGCAGGCCGCCGGCGTTCGCCGGGATTCTGCAAATGACCCAGTGTACCCACGGCTCGGGGCGCGGGGCGTCCGGGTCGTCCATGATCAGGGCCAGT
Organism: uncultured Planctomycetales bacterium; assembly: GCA_964448675.1. Taxonomy (GTDB): domain Bacteria; phylum Planctomycetota; class Phycisphaerae; order UBA1845; family Fen-1342; genus CAYUZU01. Next base: position 85,557 of record CAYUZU010000019.1, on the reverse strand, counting down.
TCCGCGACGCCGTCGGGCAGGCCACTCCACTGCAATGGCGGCGACACGTCGGGGCCTTCACCGGTGTACTTCCCGGGAATGAGCTGGCCAGCGTCGAACGCGGTGCTACGTATTTCGAGAGACATGGAGGCTCCTTTCGGCGAAGTCGTGTCCGGCGTCGCAAGACTGTCCGGGGCGCGTGCGCGATCGCTATCACACCCGCCGCCGACGCCGGCGGCCAGGCACGCCCACGCGAACAGCGCAACCGCCGGCATGGTACTTGCGATTCTCGCAAACATGGGGCTCGGCTCCGCAGTGGAAGATGCGCGCATGCTAAAAACCTATTCACCAGTGGGGCCGATAGAATGGGCACGGAGCACAATGCAGCCTCAAACAGAAATTGTGACCCTTCTTAGATAACCCGAAGACCAGCCCGAGCTGGCCCGCCCGCGACGCTCTAAGAGCAGATCTTCGCGGCCGGCGCGGAATAGCACACAACGCGCGTCCGGATGACCCTATCGACGCCGTCCGCGCACTCCGGCGCAGAATAGCGACGAGATGTCCAGCCCGACACCCTTCTCCGCCTGACCTCGTTCCTTATGGCCGACGCCGCAACATTCCGAGCATCCACACGCCTGCGGCCATGAGTGCAACGCTCGCGGGTTCGGGAACAGGGGCGATCCACATGACCGCCTCGAATTCGTCCGCCGACGTCCAGGCATGACCACTCACATAGATGAACGAATCGTCACTGTAGATGCCGGTCGCCCATGAGCGGTTGTACCGCGCCGGCAGGAAACTGTGCAGGTCCTCCCACGATGCGGCCGTTCCGTTCCAGATGGTCGCACGATCCGTGCCGGCGACGTGGGCCCAGCCAACCTGGCGACCGTCATAGACATCGTGCGCGCTCGACGCGTCGGCACCGCTGGGATGCAGATCAACCCATGACGTGGCCGTGCCGGACCACAAACTGGCGTGATAATCGCCGCTGATCGTGACCTGGCCGACTTGCTGCCCATCAAAGACGCCGATGGCCCCTGACTCGTCAGCCATCCCGGTCGGGTGCAGGCTCACCCACGAAGCCGCGGATCCGTACCAGACACAGGCCTTGTCTTGACCGGCCTGCGTGATCGAACCGACCTGCTGTTCGCCATAGGCGGCCAGTGCGACCGACGACTGCCCGAAGCCGGGGTGCAAGTTGACCCAGGACGCCGCCGATCCGTACCAGAGGCTCGCGCGCTGCCGCGCGTTTCCGCTCACGTCGACGAACGCCCCGCCAACCTGCTGATTCTCGTACACGCCCCACGCGACGGAGGAGTACTCCACCGTGGGCGGATGAAGGTCGACGAACGACGACGCCGTGCCCTGCCACAGGGCGGCATGGTCACCGGCGACGCCCACCTGGTAGTCGCTATGGGCACCATAGGCTTCCGAACTGCCGAGCCCCGGGTCCAGATCCACCCACGAACTCGCCGATCCATTCCACATGGCGGCATGCGGCGTCGTACTGCCATCGCCATCGCCGACGCCAGCCCAGCCCACCTGATGACTGCCGTAAACGTCACGTGCCACGGAGTTCATGGCACCACTCGGATGGAGAATCTCCACCGACCACGAATCCGCCTCGGCCGCGACACAGCACGCCACCGTCAACGCCGCCGCAACACACCAGCGGCGACTCCGCACCGATACCTTGGTTCTACGATTCTGATGCATGTCCTCACCCTCATCCTCACGTGTGAAGTGCGCTCCGGCGGCGCGTCTCCCGTGACACGCCAGCGCGGCAAGACCGGGCGCTGCTGGCAGTGCGACACAGAGGGGACTTTCCATCCCCGGTTTGTTCCCATTATCCGACATTTCCCCAATGAGCGTTGTTCGGCAACGCTGCCGAGCCTCCTGATCGTTATCGTACCCATTTCGAGCATCCACATGCAAGATCAGCCCTTGTGCGCCGAACGCCGGCGGCAATCCGGCTCGTAGCTTGCGTAACATCCTGCCATTGCGGGCCCTCGTGCTGTCCCCGGCGCAGACCGTCACCGTGACGCACATCGTTCGCCACGGTTTGGGGAGCGCTGGGAGCTCTCATCCGACAGCCGCCCGTGGCAATCGGAGCCGCAATCGCTCGATCCGGCCCAGGATGGCGGCGAACAGCTCACGCGGTACCGCCACCTCCGCCATCTGGAACATCACGCACCGGGCGTGCCGGACCACCTTGGCACCGATCTTGATGAGCTTCTCCCTCAACGTCGTCAGCGTCCAGTGCTTCACCGCCCGCGGCAGCGCCAGTCGCCGCAGGAAGTTCCCCACGTTGTACGCCAGTGCGAAGAGCTGCAGCCGAACCTGGTTGTCCACGAAGTCGTGGCAGCTCAGCCGCGTCCACTTCACCGCATTCTTGCCCTCCTTGATCCACTGCTCGGCCGTGCCGCGACCGTTGTAGAACTGCACCACCCGATCCGCCGAGCGCCACAAGTTCGTGACGATGAAGCCCACGCGCGGAAACAGCTCGCCCGCGTGCCACTCGATCTTGGCCACCACGCGCCGCGGCGTGTCCCAGCTGGCCGCCTGGTACAGCAAATCGTGATGCCAGATGATCGGCCGGCGGGGCGGCCGACCCACCGGACGTGTCAGAAACGGCTCGATCTCGCGCTCCAAGACCGCATTGGCCGGCAGACGGATGGCGTACAGATAGCCCTCATCCTCCAGGTACTCGTACAATTCGGGCCGGGCGAACGCGGCGTCGCCGCAGAAGAAGCGGCGGATGTCCTGATCGCGGTAGCGTGCCACAATGGGCTCAAACACCGATCGGATGCGCCGCGATCAGCTACGCAACCAGTGCCGGCCGGCCGGCGGCCCTTCGGGTCGGCCCTGGAGCCCCGGTCTCTCCCCACGCCCAATGAACATCCATGCGCAGCGGGCACTGACGTACTGAGTTTCGACGCCGAACGGCGACTGGGCCAGTCATCGACAGCTGCGGGTTCAGACGGCGCTTTCACACAATTCTCGCAACAGCCGCAGGTATTTGCGATAGGTATCGAGCGAAACTGCGGGGTGCACACTGTGGTCGAAGCTGGGGATGTAGCCGCTGGTTGGCCCCAGTTGTTCGAGCTTCCGACGGACTTCACGCTCCATTACGCCACCTCCTTGTGCGACCGCGATCTTGTCAATCCCACCGATCATCGCGATGTGCGGAAAGGCCTCGCGCACGTCCACGGGGTTGCAGTTGGCGTTGTTCTCCATGGGAAGCACGCACGTGATGCCGCCCTCGAGGAACAGCGGAATCAGCGTGCGGATGTCGCCGTCGGAGTCGACGATGATGCTTCGCACGCCATGTTGTCGCAGGAAGTCCGTCAAGACGTGGTAGTGCGGGAGCATGTAGCGCTCGACCATGCGCGGCGAGATCATCGGACCGTTCTTATAGGCCATGTCTTCGCCGAGTTGCACGAAGTCGACCTCGACTTGTGACAGAGCGCGTTCCCATACGTCCATGATGAACCGCGTGTGGAACGACATCATCTCGTCCACCCACGCCGGCTCGCGGCGGAACGTCAACGCCATATGCTCGAATTTCATCAGGTCGCGCATGAACGCGAGCAGCCCGCGCGTCACCATACCGACCGGGTAATCACGCGTGCGCAACGTCTTGACCTGTTCATCCCAGTCCGGCGGGTAGCGCCCGGGCGACTTGGGATCGAGTCGCTCACGAAGTTGCAGGAAGTCATCGCGGCTCTCGATTGGGAATCTGATGTAGTGCGGCATCGCCGAGCCGTGCTTGAATTCGCGCTTGATCACGCCAACGGCGTCGCGCACCGTGCGACTGTCAGAGTCTTCATCGAGGACCTCCACCTCGCCGGGGGGATAGACGTCCCAGTTGACCGGCAGCATGTCGAATCGGTCGTAACCGAAGTAGGTCGTCGGATCGACGTTCTTCGGCATGCCCTCCTGCTCCCAACGCTCGCGCGTCTCCGGCCAGTAGAACATGTACTCCATGAAGGGCAGGCGGTCGGGCTTCTCGAAGGCGAGGACGGCGTTGAATCGGTCACGCGCGTTCACTGAGTGCTCCAAGGGTGCCCAGACGGCATGTGCCTGGCTCGGGGCCGCCGATCCTGCCGGCGGGCCTTCAAAATCGGAAAGTGACAATCAGGATTGTGATGACCGAACATGACCGAGTCAATCCGTGTCTGTCCGATTTTTTCGCTGTCGTGAGCCAGCCGATTTGTCACGCAACCCCGCCGCTCTCGCTTAGTGGCTTATCGAAAGACGTTTACCCCGTCATTTCCCAAATGAGCGTTGCTCGGTAACGCTGCCGAGCCTCCTGATCGTTATCGTACCCATTTCGAACATCCACATGCAAGATCAGCCCGTGTACGCCGAATGCCGGCGGCAATCCGGCTCGTAGCTTGCGTAACATCCTGCCATTGCGGGCCCTCGTGCTGTCCCCGGCGCAGACCGTCACCGTGACGCACATCGTTCGCCACGGTTTGGGGAGCGCTGGGAGCTCTCATCCGACAGCCGCCCGTGGCAATCGGAGCCGCAATCGCTCGATCCGGCCCAGGATGGCGGCGAACAGCTCACGCAGTACCGCCACCTCCGCCATCTGGAACATCACGTACCGGGCGTGCCGGACCACCTTGGCACCGATCTTGATGACCTTCTCCCGCAACGTCGTCAGCGTCCAGTGCTTCACCGCCCGCGGCAGCGCCAGCCGGCGGCATGTTCCTTGCGATTCTCGCAAACATGGGGCTCGGCTCCGCAGTGGAAGATGCGCGCATGCTAAAGCGCTTTGCCGCGCCGGTGCAAACGGAATCGCCGGCACGTCGCACCGTGAATGACAGGGCGTTCAGGCGTGCAACAAGGGGGCGCCGGCGGTCGCTACTTCACCAGCGGGGCCAGGCTGTCGAGGACTTCGCGCTCCTCGGGGAAGCGCCCGACCGCATCCTTGCTGAAGACGAGCTGGCCATCGGCGCGCACGTCGAAAACCCCGCCGCCGCCACCGATCAACTCGGGTTCGATGTCGTACGTCTTCTTGATGGCGGCTGCCAGACCGGCAGCCCGCGGATAGTAGTTTCACTGCTGGCAATACTTGATGGTGATGTGCATCACGGCCACTCCGTCACCTTCGGTCAGTACGATTGCGCGTGTGTCGAATCTTGTCGATATGCTAGGTCATACGTCGCCGGGCGGCAACCGTGGCCGGCGTTGCGCCGACCACGAGCCGGTCGCCGGGCAACCAATCCGCCCGGGCCGATTGGCAGTGGCCGCCCCGGTCGCTAACCTGTTACAATCAGGGTGAAGATATCGGCAATATCCCGCTAGAGAGGTGCTTCTCGATGTCTGACAAGTTGAACCGCATCGCGGTGGCCGCCGTCGCGGGTTTCTGTGCGGCCTGGCTGACCGGTACCGCCCACGGCCAGGTCGCCATTGGCGAGCCCGTACCCGAAATCTACATCGTGCGCGGCGGCGACGAATTCAAGACAGAAAAGGACGAGGACGCCCAGCCGCTGCTCGAGCAGTACCGGCGCCGCATCGTCGTCATGACCTTTTTCAGCAAGGAAGACGTCGGGCTTGATGACTTGCTCGATTCGTTGGTGAAGATCGACGAGGAGTATCACGATCGCGGTGTCGTGATCCTGCCGTTCATCCGCGACATCAAGGACGAGGTCGACGACTGGATCAAGTCGAAAGAGCTGCCCTTCGAGCAGTACTTCTACGGCATCGGTTTCCACTTCGTCTACCAGGCCCCCTCCACGCCGCACATCTACCTGCTGGACACGTCGGGTGTCCTGCGTGATCGGTTCTACCCGCGCGAGGGCTGGGAGAGCCGCCTGATGGACCTGATCCGACGCGACCCCCCCGCCGCCTGGGACACCGCGCGGCTGCAGCGGCAGCTGAGCATGGCCCGCAGCCACTTCAACCAGGGCGACCTCGGCACGGCCTACACCGTGGCGAAGGACATCGAATCCCTGCTCGGCGAAGAGGATGAGCTGGGCCGCGACGCCGGCAAGCTCGTCGAGGACGTCGAGGAGAAGATCAAGGACGTGCTCGAGGACGCCCGCAAGGCGGCGCTCGAAGAGAAGTATGACGCGGCCATCCCGGTCCTCGCCGAAATCAGCGTCCGCTTTCAGAAGACCGAGCCCGCCGAGCTGGCAGACAAGGACCTGGCCCGCATGATGGCCGATCGCGACCTCAAGGTGCGGATCAACCGGGCCAAGATGAACGTCCGCGGTGCCATGCTGAACGAGCACGCCGCCGAACTCGCGGCTTCCGAGCGCTTCGTCCAGGCGATCAACGTCTACCGCAAGGTGCCCGAGGAATACCCGGACACCGAAGCCGCCGAAGTCGCCCTCGAGGCCATCGATCAGCTCAACCGTGACCCCGCGGCCCGCAGCAAGATCAAGCAGCAGCGGGCCGAGCTCGAGGCCGACCGTTGGCTGGATCTCGGCCGGCGTTTCGAGGACATCGAGCTGCATGCGTCGGCGCGGGAGTACTACGAAAAGATCCGCAAGCAGCACCCCGAGACCCGCGCCGCCGAGGAAGCACGGCGACGCCTCGCCGAGCTGCCCGAGGTCGCCGAGGACGGCAAGGACACCCCCGGCGACGACGCCTGAGCCCGCCGCGGCGCCTCGCCACGCGCCGCCACGTTGAAGCGCTTGAAGCGACACAACTTCCCGGCCCGCCGGCGTGTTCGTTCGCGCGCTTTTCTGCTATACTCATGGGTCTTTGGATCACCACGCCGCGACACGCCAGTGCGTGCCACGACGTTTCCCTGTGTGAGGTCCCCCGATGTGCCTGGCGGTTCCCGGCAAGATCATCGAATGTGACGGCGATCAGGCGGTCGTCGAGCTCCAGGGCAACAAGCTGAACGTCAGCAAGGTGCTCACACCCGAGGTGCAGCGCGGCGACTGGGTGCTCGTGCACGCCGGCTTCGCCATCACCCGGCTCGAAGAGGAAGAAGCCCGCGAAACGTGGGATTACCTCAAGATGGCGTTCGAGGATCCCGACAATCTCCCCGCCGCCCCGGCCGCCGACTCCCCTTCCGAGGACACGCCCACGTGAAGCAGCAGATCGAGACGCTCAGCCGCGAACTCCAGGCGCTCTGCCGCCAGGCCGATCGCAAGATCCAGGTCATGGAGGTCTGCGGCACGCACACCGTCTCGATCTTCCGCAGCGGCATCCGCACCCTGCTACCCGACAGTTTGCGGCTGGTCAGCGGGCCGGGCTGCCCCGTATGCGTCACCGCCCAGCGCCACATCGACGCCGCCATCGACCTCGCCACCCACCCGGATGTCATCCTGACCACCTACGGCGACATGGTGCGCGTGCCGGGCCGCTCCGGCAGCCTGGAACGGCTGCGCGCCGCGGGCGCCCAGGTCCGCGTGGTGAACTCCGCCCAAACCGCATTGCAGATCGCTCGCGAGGAGCCGGCGCGGCAGATCGTCTTCCTCGGCGTCGGCTTCGAGACCACCGCCCCTGCAACCGCCGCCACCGTCCTCGAGGCTGAGCGCGACAGCGTCGACAACTTCTCCGTCCTGATGTGCCACAAGCTGGTCGTCCCGGCGATGCGGGCACTGCTCGACGCAGGCGACGTCCCGCTCGACGGCTTCCTCGCGCCCGGCCACGTCAGCGTCATTATCGGTTCGCAACCCTACAACGGAATCGCCCAGGACTATCGCCGCCCCGTCGTCGTCGCCGGCTTCGAACCGCCCCAGGTGCTCGCCGGTCTCATCGCCCTGGTACAGCAGATCGCCCGCGGGGAGGCGGCGGTGGACAACGTCTACTCGGCCGTGGTGCAGGAGCGTGGCAATCGCGTCGCGCTGGAACTGCTGCATCAGGTTTTCGTGACGGCGGACGCGCCGTGGCGCGAGCTCGGCACGATCCCCGGCAGCGGCCTCGAATTCGCACCCCCCTTCCGCAGCTTCGACGCCCTGGAACGCTTCAACGTCACCCTCGGCGAGGACGAGGTCCACCCGCTCTGCCGCTGCGGCGAGGTCATCACCGGCCGCGCCGAGCCGATCGAATGCCCCGCGTTCGCCGAGCAATGCACCCCGCTGAACCCCATCGGCCCCTGCATGGTCAGCAGCGAGGGCACCTGCGCCGCATGGTACAAGTACAACCGCGCCGCCGCCCCGACACGTGGAGGGGGTGCATGACCAACGCCCGCACGCCGGCCCCGCACGATCGCGTCGTGATCGCCCATGGCGGCGGCGGGGAGCTGATGGGCCGACTGCTGCGCGACCATGTCCTGCCGGCGATCGACAATCGCACGCTCGCCCCCCTGCCCGACGGCGCCGTCCTGCCTTGGACCGACGGCGAACTCGTCTTCACGACCGACTCGTACGTGGTGACGCCGCTCGAATTCCCCGGCGGCGACATCGGCCGGCTCGCGGTCGCGGGCACGGTCAATGACCTGGCCGTGATGGGGGCCGAACCGGTCGCCCTGAGCCTGGGACTGATCCTGCACGAGGGCCTGCCACTGGCGCTGCTCGAGCGCATCATGGCGTCGATCGGCGCTACGGCCCGCGAGGCCGGCGTCGAAATCGCCACCGGCGATACCAAGGTGATCGAACGCCGCGCCGGGCAGGACAGCGACACCCGTGAGGGGCTGTTCATCAATACGGCGGGCATCGGCCGGCGGCGCCCACGGCTGGCGCTGGCCGCGGCGCGCGTCCAGCCCGGCGATCGCATCCTGATCAACGGCCCGATTGCCGAGCACGGGCTGGCGATCATGTCGGTCCGGAGCGGGCTGTCGTTCGAGTCCACGCTGCGGAGTGATGTCGCCCCGCTGAATGGGCTCATCGGGCAGTTGCTGGCGACGGGGGCCGAGATACGCTTCATGCGGGACGCGACGCGTGGTGGCGTGGCGGGTGTGCTGGCGGATATCAGCGAAGCCTGCGCGCACAGCATCGAAATCGACGAAGACGCCGTCCCGCTGACCACGACCGCCCGCCACGCGGCCGAAATGCTCGGGCTGGACCCGCTGGCCGTCGCGAACGAGGGCAAAGTCGTGGTCGTCGTCAGTGCGCGCGGCAGCGCGCACGTGCTGGCGGCCTGTCGCAAGCACCCGCTGGGGCGCCGGGCGGCGCTCGTGGGCCGCGTGGTCGACAGCAAGCCGCCACTGGTGGAGTTGATCACCCGCGCCGGCGGGCGGCGCGTGGTGCAACGGCCCTATGGCGAGGACCTGCCGCGAATCTGCTGAGAGAAACGCTTCAGATGCACGAAATGTCGCTCGCGTCCAGCCTGATCACACAGCTCGAGCAGATCGCAATCGAGCAGAACGCGGTCCGCATTGTCGAGATCGACCTGGTGTGCGGCGAGATGCAGCAGGTTGTGCCCGAGGCGATGGTGCTGGCGTTCGAGGCCGTCGCCGAGGGCACGGTGGCGGAAGGTGCGCGGCTGCACCTTTCGGAGCAGCGGCTGGCGGCGGTATGTCGCAGTTGCGGGCAACGCTATAAGCCGGAGATTGACAACTTCTTATGTCCTCATTGTGCACACGCCGATGCGGAGATTGTTGCCGGTCGCGACATCGTCCTGCAATCGGTCGTTTGCGACACGCAGGATGAACAGGCAAGCCCATGACACGTATCCATGTTGTAGAGAGCGTGCTGAAAGCCAACGAGGCGGTCGCCCAGGACAACCGCCGGCGGATGGACGCGGCCGGTGTCGTCGCGGTGAACATCATGAGCGCCCCCGGCAGCGGCAAGACCACGCTGCTGGAGCAAACCATTCCGGCGCTGGCCGCACAGCAGCAACGTTGCGCGGTCCTCGTCGGCGACCTGCAGACAACGCGCGACGCCGAACGCCTGGGCGCGAGCGCTGCTGAGATCACGCAGATCAATACCGGGCGCGGCTGCCACCTGTCGGCGTCGCAGGTTCACGCCGGCCTGGACACACTCAAGCTGGAACGGATTGATTTCCTGTTCATCGAGAATGTGGGAAACATGGTTTGTCCGGCGGCGCACGACCTGGGCGAGCACGTGCGCGCGGTGTTGTTGAGTGTGCCGGAAGGTGACGACAAGGTGGCGAAGTACCCGACGCTGTTTCAGCCGGCGGACGTGGTGCTGCTCACGAAAGTGGACCTAATTGGTATTCTTGACTACGCCAAACAGAAGGTGTATGAAGATCTTTCTCGGATTAACTCACGCGCGTCGGTGATTGAGTGTTCACCCAAGACTGGTCAAGGCCTGGAAAACTGGCTGGGATGGCTCGCCGAACAACGGGGGCAACGTGCCCGTGCCACGCCCGATCAGCGGGGTTGAGCATCCCGCCTGGCGTCTTGCCGCTCTCGCAGACCGGTAGCGCGTGACCCGCCGCCGAAAGGCGCGCCGTACAATTTTCGTTTCTGTCGGTCCCGCCAAGGTACAAAGCGGCTTCGCAGGCCGCGTTCCGAATCGGGATGTTCGTCTCGGGTTTCTGAAAGGTTTGGCTCGAACAGACGAGGGTTCCCATGAGCGACAATCTCGGAACCGCTGTCAAGGACATTTGTCAGTCGTGTGGCAATGATCGCACACGGATGATGGACATCGTCCGGGCGGTGCAGGAGAAGTTCGGCTGTGTCAGCGGTGAGGCGATGAAGATCATCGCACAGACGTGCGGTGTCCACCGCGTGGAGGTGGAGAGCGTCGTGTCGTTCTACGCCTTCCTCTCCGAGCGGCCGAAGGGGAAGGTGATCATCCGCCTGTGCAACGATGTCATCGACATCATGCAGGGCGCGGAACGTGTCGAACAGGCGTTCTGCGACGAGCTCGGGATCAACGCCGGCGAGACGACCGCTGACGGCAAGATCTCGCTCGAGCACACCGCGTGCATCGGCATGTGCGACCAGGCGCCCGCGGCACTGATCAACGACACCGTGGTCACGAACCTCACCAGCGACCGCGCCCGCGAGATCGCCAGGGAGCTCAAGCAGCACCACGATCCGGCCAAGCTCGTGAAGACGCTCGGCGACGGCAGCAACGCCGACGACCTGGTCGGCGCGATGGTCGTCAACAACCTGCGCAAGGAAGGCGAGGTCGTCTTCGGCGCGGTCAACCGCGGCGAGGCCATCCGCAAGGCGCTGGCCATGTCGCCGGCCGAAGTCATCCGCGCGGTCAAGACCTCCCGTCTGCGGGGCCGCGGCGGCGCGGGCTTCCCGACCGGCATGAAATGGGAATTCACCCGCGGGGCCCCCGGCGAGAAGCGCTGCGTGATCTGCAACGCCGACGAGGGCGAGCCCGGCACGTTCAAGGATCGCGTGATCCTGACCGAGCGGCCCGACCGGGTCTTCGCCGGCATGACGATCGCGGGCTACGCGGTCGGCGCCGACGAGGGCATCCTCTACCTGCGGGCCGAGTACGCGTATCTCCGCTCGTATCTCGAGGACGTGCTGCAGAAGCGCCGCAACGAGAACCTGCTGGGCCAGGCCATCTGCGGCAAGTCTGACTTCAATTTCGATATTCGCATTCAGATGGGCGCCGGCGCGTACATCTGCGGCGAGGAGACGGCGCTGATCAGCTCCTGCGAGGGGCTGCGCGGCGATCCCAAGAACCGTCCGCCCTTCCCCGCCCAGAGGGGCTACTGCGAGCGACCGACGGTCGTCAACAACGTCGAGACACTGTGCTGTGTCACCAAGATCCTCGAGCACGGGCCCGGCTGGTTCGCCGAGCACGGCACCGAGGGCAGCACCGGCACCAAGGTGCTGAGCATCTCCGGCGACTGCCACCGGCCCGGCGTCTACGAAATCCCGCTGGGCACCAAGCTCGGCGAGGTGCTGAAGATGGCCGGCGCGGACGATGCCGCGGCGGTCCAGATCGGCGGGCCCAGCGGCCAGATGGTCGGCCCGAACGACTATGGGCGGTTGATCTGCTTCGACGACCTCGCGACGGGCGGGTCGGTGATGGTGTTCGGCCCGCAGCGCAACCCACTGGAGGTCGCGCGGCACTTCATGGATTTCTTCATCGAGGAGAGCTGCGGCTACTGCACACCGTGCCGGGTGGGCAACGTCCTGCTGCGCGAGCGACTGGACAAGATCCTCGCGGGCCAGGGGCAGCCGTCGGACCTGCCCTACCTCGAGGATCTGGGCCAGACGGTCAAGACCGCGAGCCGCTGCGGCCTGGGCCAGACATCGGCCAACCCGGTGCTGACAACGCTGAAGAGTTTCCGTTCGCTGTATGAAGGGCTGGTCAAGGAGCCCGCGGGCGGCTTGCTGCCGACGTTCGATCTCAGTGCGGCCGTCGGCGACGCCGAGAGCGTCACCGGCCGCAAGTCTGAACATGCGCACGCCTAGTGACTGTCGCAAAGGAAGCGTGAAGATATGAGTGACACGATTGAATTCACCATCGACGGCAAGGAAATCAAAGGCCAGCCGGGCCAGACCATCATCGAAGCGGCCCAGGACAACGGCGTGTACATCCCGCGCCTGTGCTACCTGAAGGGGCTGGTGCCGCACGGCAGTTGTCGCCTGTGCACGGTGATCGCCAACGGCCGGCCGCAGTCGGCCTGCACCCAGCCGATCGCCCCGGGCATGGTGGTCGAGAACGAGACCGAGAAGATCAACAGCATCCGCCGGAACATCGTGGACATGCTCTTCGTCGAGGGCAACCACTTCTGCATGTTCTGCGAGAAGAGCGGCAACTGCGAATTGCAGGCGATGGCGTACCGGTTCGGCATCACCGCGCCGAAGTACCCCTACCTGTTCCCGAAGCGCGATGTGGACGCGTCGCACCCGGACATCCTCATCGATCGCAACCGCTGCATCCTGTGCGGACGCTGCGTGCGGGCGTCGCGCGACATCGACAACAAGCACGTCTTCGAGTTCGTGGGCCGCGGCCCGCACAAGCGCGTGGCCGTCAACGCCGAGGCGCAGCTCAAGGACACCAACGTGGACGTGACGGACAAGGCCGTGGAGTCCTGCCCGGTCGGCGCGATCCTCAAGAAGCGCGTCGGCTATGCGGTGCCGGTCGGCCAGCGCAAGTACGACACCAAGCCCATCGGCTCGGAAATCGAGGCCGAGGCGGCCGCGAAGTAAAGGAGGACCGGCATGGCATCTAACGGCAAACCCAAGGTCGCAACGACGTCGCTGGCCGGCTGCTTCGGCTGCCACATGTCCCTGCTGGACATCGACGATCGCATTCTCAAGCTCGTCGAGCTGGTGGATTTCGACAAGTCGCCCATTGACGACATCAAGGAGTTCACCGGCCGCTGCACGGTCGGCCTGATCGAGGGCGGCTGCTGTAACGAGGAAAACGTCGAGGTGCTGCGCAAGTTCCGCGAGCACTGCGACATCCTGATCTCCGTCGGCGATTGCGCCATCATGGGCGGCATTCCCGCCATGCGGAACACCATCCCGCTCAAGGAATGCCTCGACGAGGCCTTTCTCAACGGCCCTTCGGTGCACAACCCCGACAACCGCGTCCCCAACGACCCGGAAATCCCGCTGCTGCTCAACAAGGTATACCCCTGCCACGAAGTGGTGAAAATCGATTATCACCTGCCCGGCTGCCCCCCGCCGGCGGATACGCTGTGGGAGGCCCTGGTGGCGTTGCTGTCGGACAAGCCGGTGGCGCTGCCGTACGAACTGGTGAAATACGACTAGGGAGCGACTGGTGACGAATGGTCAGCTCGGCCTGAAGTTCCGGACGGCTGCGCCTAAGATCGACTGCTGATCATTCTGTAATCTACATTGTCCTGGAGGACGAACCGTGGCGACCACGACCAATGGCCTGAAACGCATTTCGATCGAGCCGGTAACCCGTGTCGAAGGGCACGGCAAGGTCACGATCCTGCTCGACGAAAACAAGCAGGTGCAGCAGACGCGCCTGCATATCGTCGAATTCCGCGGCTTTGAACGCTTCATCCAGGGCCGCCCATTCTGGGAGGTTCCGGTGCTGGTGCAGCGACTGTGCGGCATCTGCCCGGTCAGCCACCACCTGGCGGCGGCCAAGGCAATGGACCTCATCGCGGGCGTCGACAAGATCCCGCCGACGGCCGAGAAGATGCGCCGCCTCATGCACTACGGGCAGCAGTTCCAGTCGCACGCGCTGCACTTCTTCCACCTGTGCTCGCCCGACCTCCTGTTCGGGTTTGATGCCGACCCGGCGATACGCAACGTCATCGGTGTCGCGGGCAAGTACCCCGACCTCGCGGTGCAGGGCGTGATGATGCGCAAGTACGGCCAGGAGGTCATCAAGCGCACCGCCGGCAAGAAGATCCACGGCACGGGCGCGATCCCCGGCGGCATCAACAAGAACCTGTCGGTCAAGGAGCGCGATGAGCTGCTGGCCGACCTCGATCAGCAGATCGAGTGGTCGCGCGGCGCGCTAAAGATCGCCAAGGACTACACGGTCGAGAACCTCGACAAGGTGGCCGATTTCGGCTCGTTCGAGTCCAACCACCTCTCGCTGATCCGCGAGGACGGCGCGATGGATCTATACCACGGCAACCTGCGCGCCATCGACAAGGACGGCAACAAGATCTTCGACCAGGTCGACTACCAGAAGTATCTGGACTACATCGCCGAAGAGGTCAAGCCCTGGTCGTACATGAAGTTCCCGTTCATCAAGTCGCTCGGGCCGGAGAACGGCTGGTACCGCGTCGGTCCGCTGGCCCGCATCAACACCGCCGACAAGATCGACACCCCGGAGGCGGACGCGGCGCTCAAGGAGTTCCGCGAGGCCACCGGCAACAAGACCTGCAACATCACCATGGCGTACCACTGGACGCGCATGATCGAGCTGCTCCATTCGATCGAGAAGATCAAGGAGCTGCTCGACGACAAGGACCTCCAGGGCGAGGACCTCGTGGCGACCGGCCAGCGCCGCGGCGAAGCCGTCGGCCTGATCGAGGCGCCGCGCGGTACCCTGTTCCACCATTACAAGGTGGATGACAACGACCAGGTTACGATGGCGAACCTGATCGTCTCGACCACCAACAACAACGAGCCGATGAACCGCGCCGTGAACAAGGTCGCCCGCGATCATCTCAACGGCGTCGAGATCACCGAGGGGCTGCTGAACCACGTCGAGGTGGCGATCCGGGCGTACGACCCGTGCCTGTCCTGTGCCACCCACGCGATGGGCCAGATGCCGCTCGTCGTCGAGGTCGTGGACCACCAGGGTCAGACCGTCGATCGCAAGGCCAAGGGATGCAGCCTCTGAGGCAGGTGATGCAAGCGGAGCACGCCAAGCTGCTGATCATCGGCTTCGGCAATCCGGGCCGCCGCGACGATGGCCTGGGGCCGGCCGCGGCGACCGCGCTCGAAGCGCGACCGCTGCCGAACGTCACCATCGACCAGGACTACCAGTTGACGGTCGAGGACGCGGCGGCGGTGGCCGAGCACGGCACCGTGCTGTTCATCGACGCGACCACCGAGGATCCGGCCCCCTTCGCGCTGCACCGGGTCGCGCCCGGCACAACAACGAGCTTCAGCACGCACAGTGTCAAGCCGAGCGGCGTGGTGGCCCTGGCCGAGGAGCTATTCGGCGCAGAAGTCGAGCCCTACCTGCTGGCGATCCGCGGCTATGAATTCAACGAGTTCGGCGAGGGGCTGTCTCCGCGAGCTGAGGCGAACCTCGCCGCCGCTTTGTCTTTTATCGAACCGATCATCCTTCAACGTACCTTCAGCGAGGCGGTGACGGCGTCGGCGGGAGCACCGGCGTCGCCGCTCGCGCATGGGGACCACTGATGCAAGACGGCAAGCACGTTATTCTCTGTGTGGACGACGATCCGGATCTGCTCGATGCGCTCAAGCTGGTGCTGGAATCGAACGGCTATGTGATGGTACCGGCCCGCAGCGCCGCCGAGGGCTTGACCAAGTTCAAGGAGGCCAACCCCGACCTGATCATCGTCGACCTGATGATGGAAGAGGTCGATGCAGGCACCAGCCTGGTCAAGGAGCTCAAGGCCGCCGGCAACGACAAGCCCGTGTACATGCTCAGCTCGGTCGGCGACCAGGTGAACCTCAACATCAATTACAACGAGCTGGGCCTCAGCGGCGTCTTCCAGA
Source organism: uncultured Planctomycetales bacterium (assembly GCA_964448675.1). GTDB lineage: Bacteria > Planctomycetota > Phycisphaerae > UBA1845 > Fen-1342 > CAYUZU01. Next base: position 69,602 of record CAYUZU010000019.1, on the reverse strand, counting down.
AGCCGATCGACAACCAGCAATTGCTGGGCGTGCTCAACAGCAAGCTCAAGAGCTGAGCCAGCGCCGGCGTCGGCCCCGGCGCGCCCGGCCGCCCGATGCCCAGGCAAGAACCGCCCGACATGCCACGAACCGAGCCGGGGCTGGTCGAGCCTAGCGCGTGCCATCGGCGCGTGCGTCTGCTCCGCCCGCCGCGGCTCTTTGCAGCGCAGTCGGGGCCTCCGCACGCAAACCTATTGCCGAAAAGCACTTATAGCGTCTTGCCGCCCGAAGCGCCAGCGCGGAGCCCCTGCTTGCCATCGTGTGTCATACGATATACTGCATGGTTGGCGTGCGGCGGATGGCCATGCTGCCGGTCGGGCGACACGAATGCCCCGGCGCCGCTGCAACCAGGAGACCCGGCAGACCGAAAGAACCGGTAGCGGGTGTCCCCGGGCAGTCCGTGCGCACCGTTGTGGATGGGTCCAACAGGAGGTTCGACATGATGTTCACGAGACATTGGTGGGTCGCAGCCGGCGTATTGCTGCTGGCGGCCGATGTGACGCTGGCGCAGACGAAGCTCGAGCCCGTTCCTGCGCCGCAGCAGCGCGCAGCGCGGCCCAAGGTGGATCCCGACAGCAAGGCCCGCATCGCGGTCCAGCCGAGCGTGTTTGATTTCGGCGAAGTGTGGGAAGGGGCCGACGCCAAGGGCGAGTTCACCATTCGCAATACCGGCACCGAGCCGCTCGAGATCGTCGCCAAGAGCAGTTGCGGCTGCACCGTGCCCAGCGCACCGAAAAGCCCCCTGCCGCCGGGCGAGTCCACCAAGATCACGATCTCGTACGCCACATCCCACGTGGGGCCGGCGAACAAGAAGGTGATGCTGGAATCCAACGACCCGACCAACCCGCTGGTGGTGATCCCGGTCAAGGGCCACGTGAAGCGGCTGTTCAAGGCCACCCCCACGAGCCGCATCTACTTTCGTGACCTCAGCCCCGACGAAGTCGCCTCGCAGTCGATCGTCATGGAGAATCAGTACGACGAGCCGATCAAGCTCCGAGTCGCCGACGACCAGGACACTGGCTACTTCGACGTGAAGGTGAAGGAGCTCGAGCCCGGCCAGAAGTACGAGGTGATCGCGACCACGCAGCCCCCCATCAGCCCCGGGCGCAAGTTCTCCTCGGTCAAGCTGGCGACCGGCGTGGAGCAGGCCCCCACCATCACGGTGCAGCTCGCGGCCGCAATCCCGCCGGCGGTGTACCTCAACCCCCGGCGGCTGTTCGTGCCGCCGACGCAGGTCGAGCCCACGCCGCGGGTGGTGCAGGTCCGTTACCGCAAGGACACGCCGGTCAAGATCGAACAGGTCGTCGTCGCCGGTGATGCCATCCAGTGCAAGCTGCTGGAGACCCTGGCGCCGACCGGGAAGGCAACCATGGGCATGCACAAGCTGGAGGTCATGTTGCCGGCTTACGAGGATGTGCCCGCCACGGGCACCCGGGTTGAGATCCACACCGACGCGGCGTCGCCGTTCTACCGCAAGCTCGATCTCGACATCTTCCGGCACCGCATGCCAACCCGGCGCACCGCCGCCCAGAAACCCCCGTCGGCCCGCAACGACGCCGATCCCGCCTCGATCAAGCAGCGCATCGACGAAGCGATTCGCGAGCATGACGCCGAGACGGAGGCCGACGAGCCCGACGGCGGCGGAGAGGACTGAGGGAACCCCGCGTCGCCGAGCGCGATCCTGCCTCTTTGCTCAAACCACGGCCCGCCCGGTCTTCGCGAGAGGATCGGGCGGCTATAATAGAGGCAAACCAAGGGAGACCATTCTCTGCCAGGGCCCGGCGCCGGCCCGTGGTGCGGATCGTAGGCACCGCGGCCGGGGCGTGCCGTCATGAACAACTCGTACCCCGAGAGCCCGGACACCGATCGATGAGCGAGCCCGAAACGCAACTCAACGTTGACAGCCTGCCCTTCCTCGAACAGCTCTACGCCGCCTACTTGCGCGACCCCGCCTCGCTTCCACCGGCGTGGCGACAGTACTTCGACCAGCTCCCGGTGGGCGACCGCTACGGAACGGTCTCGCGGCTCGGCCCGTCGTTCCGCCCGAACAGCATTTTCAACCCGACGACGGCCGACGGCAACGGTGCCGCGACGACGCCCGCCGCCATCGGCCAGGACCGCGTCGACCAGTTGGTGCGAGCCTACCGCGTCCGCGGCCACATCATCGCCCAGGTCGACCCGCTGCGGCACCCGAAGCCCAATCGGCCGGAGCTCAAGCCCTGGCACTACGGCTTCACCAAGGCCGACCTCGATCGGCGCTTCTCGAGCCGCACGATCAGCGGTGCCGCCACCCGCACGCTGCGCGAGATCCTCTTCCTGTTGCGGAACACGTATTGCCGCTCGATCGGCGCCCAGTTCATGCACATCGACCAGCTCGAGGCGCGGCATTGGCTTCAGGAGCGGATGGAGGGCACGCAGAACCGCATCGGACTCACGCGTGAGCAGCAGCTCCGCATCCTGACCAAGCTCACCGACGCCGTCATCTTCGAGGAGTTCATCCAGCGCAAATACGTCGGGGCCAAGCGCTTCTCGCTCGAGGGCGCCGAGAGCCTCATCCCCCTGCTCGACATGGCGATCGAACGCGCCGGCGACCAGGGCATTGACGAAATCGTCATCGGCATGGCCCATCGCGGCCGGCTCAACGTCCTCGCCAATATCGTCGGCATGAGCCCGCGGCAGATCTTCCGCCTGTTCGAGGATCTCGACGCCGAGCTGTACGTCGGCCGCGGCGACGTCAAGTACCACCTCGGCTACCACGGCGACTGGACCACCGCCGCCGGCCGCAAGCTGCACCTGGCGCTGTGCTTCAACCCGAGCCACCTGGAATTCGTCAACCCGGTGGTGCTCGGCCGCGTGCGGGCCAAGCAGGATCGCCAGGGCGATCGCCACCGCGAGCATTCGATGGGCCTGATCATCCACGGCGACGCCGCCTTCGCCGGCGAGGGGATCGTCCAGGAGACGCTCAATCTGAGCGAGCTGCGCGGCTACGGCACCGGCGGCACATTGCACGTGATCGTCAACAACCAGCTTGGCTTCACCACCACGCCGAAGGAGGGTCGCTCCACCAAGTACGCCACCGACGTGGCCAAGATGCTGCAGAGCCCGATCTTCCACGTCAATGGCGAGAATCCCGAGGCCGTCGCCCAGGTCATCAGCCTGGCGATGGACTTCCGCAAGACCTTCGGCCGCGACGTCGTGATCGACATGTACTGCTATCGGCGTTATGGCCACAACGAAGGCGACGAGCCCTCGTTTACCCAGCCGACGCTGTACAAGCGCATCGCGGCGCGCAAGTCCGTCCGCGACGGCTATCTCGACCATCTGCTCGACCTGCGGGGCGTGACGCAGGAAGAGGCCGACGAAATCGCCGACCGCCGCCGCCGCGATCTGGAAAAGCACCTGGCGGGTGTGCGTGACGAAGGCCCGGCCGTCAGTCGCCGCCTCAGCGGCCTGGGACAGGTTTGGAGCAATTACGTCGGTGGGCGTGACACCAACGTGGCCGACGTCGAGAGCGGTGTGGCGCGTGAGCGTCTGAGTGAGCTGCTCGCGGCGCAGGCCCGCGTCCCGGACGACTTCACGCCACATCCCAAGCTCAAGCGGCTGCTGGACGCCCGGGCGAAGATGGCGGCCGGTGACAAGCCGCTGGATTGGGCCGCGGCCGAGTCCCTCGCCTTCGCCACGCTGGTGGCCGAAGGCACGCGTGTCCGGCTCAGCGGCCAGGACAGCGCCCGCGGCACCTTCAGCCAACGCCACGCGATCCTGTGTGACCACAACGACGGCCGGCCTCACACCCCGCTGCAGCACCTGGCGGACGACCAGGCCCCGTTCGAAGTCTACAACAGCCCGCTTTCGGAGGCGGGGGTGTTGGGTTTCGAGTATGGGTACAGCATCGCGTATCCCGACGCGCTGGTCATGTGGGAGGCCCAGTTCGGCGATTTCGTCAACGCGGCCCAGGTCTACATCGACCAGTTCCTCGCCAGCGCCGAGGAGAAATGGCACAGCCTCAGCGGGCTCGTGCTCCTGCTGCCGCACGGCTTCGAGGGCCAGGGCCCGGAGCACTCGAGCGCCCGCCTCGAGCGGTTCCTGGCAATGGCCGCCGAGGACAACATCCAGGTCGCACAGCCCAGCACCCCGGCACAGATCTATCACCTCCTGCGGCGCCAGGTCCGGCGGAAATGGCGCAAGCCGCTGGTCGTGATGACGCCCAAGAGCCTGCTGCGCCATCCGGCGGCGACCTCGTCGCTGGACGAGCTGGTCCGTGGCGGTTTCCAGCGGATTCTGGCCGATTCGGCCGTGAGCCCGAAGGACGCCAGGCGGATCCTGCTCTGCAGCGGCAAGGTCTACTACGACCTGCACAAGGCGCGCCAGGCCCAGTCGCACGAGGACGTCGCCATCCTGCGGCTGGAGCAGTACTACCCCCTGGCTGAAGAGACGCTCCGCACAGCGCTCGAGCCGTTCGCTGCCGGCACGCCTGTTTTCTGGGTGCAGGAGGAGCCGCAGAATATGGGCGCATGGCCCTACTTGCGCTTAAGATTCGGCTGTGAACTGCCGGGCGGATGGCCGCTGGATGTGGTGAGTCGCCCGGCGTCGGCGAGTCCGGCGACCGGATCGGCCGCCAGCCACAAGCTCGAGCAGCAGCGCCTCATCGAGCAGGCGTTCGCGAAGCAGCACGTACACGCGTAGCCGGCGCGAACGGGCGGCGCGGCACGCGGGAGACTGACAGCATGGCCGTGGAAGTGACCATACCCAGTGCGGGCGAGTCGATCAGCGAGGTTCAGATCGGCCAGTGGCTCAAGGACGAGGGCGACTACGTCGAACAGGACGAATTCCTCGTCGAAATCGAAACCGACAAGGCCTCGATGGAGCTGCCCGCGCCCGCGGCAGGTGTACTGGGCAAGATCCTCAAGCCCGCGGGCGAGATCGTGCCCGTCGGTGCGACCATCGCGACGATCGAGGAGGGCCAGAAACCCGCCGACGCCCCCGCGGACAAGGCCGCCGCCAAGGGGACCGCGACCAAAGAACGGGACGGTGACGGCAAGTCCAAGCCGGCCGCGTCAACCGCGACGGCTGATCATGCCCCCGCCGACGCTCACATCATGCCGGCCGCGCGCCGCGCGCTGGCGGAGGCGGGCCTCGACGCGCGGGACGTCGTCGCGACCGGACCGGGCGGACGGCTACTGAAGGAAGATGTCGAGCGTCACGTCGCGCAGCAGGGCACATCCACGGAGGCCGCGCCGGCTGACCGCGGGGCGCTCGCCGGCAGCGGCAACGGAGCCCGCACGGAAGAGACCGTGCCGATGACGATGCTGCGGCGGCGCATCGCGCAGCGCCTGGTCGAAGCCAAGCAGACGCAGGCCCAGCTCACCACGTTCAACGAAATCGACATGTCGGCGATCATGGCCCTGCGCAAGGAGCGCGGCGACGCGTTCGAGAAGCGCTATGGCGTCCGATTGGGATTCATGTCGTTCTTCGTCAAGGCGGCGATCGACGCACTCAAGCAGTTCCCCGCCGTCAACGGCGAGATTCGTGACAACAGCATCGTCTACAAGAACTACTACGACATCGGCATGGCCGTCAGCACCGACCAGGGGCTCGTGGTGCCCGTGGTGCGCAACGCCGAGCGGCTCAGCTTCGCCGAGATCGAGCAGCAGATCGGCGACCTGGCCCGGCGCGCCCGCGACCGCAAGATCACAGTCGAAGAATTGCAGGGCGGCACATTCACGATCACCAACGGCGGCGTCTTCGGGTCGCTGCTGGCCACGCCCATCATCAACTACCCGCAGAGCGCGATCCTCGGGCTGCACGCGATCAAGGATCGGCCGGTGGCGATCGACGGGCAGGTCCTGATTCGCCCCATGATGTACGTGGCCCTGTCGTACGACCACCGAATTATCGACGGGCGCGAATCGGTGTCGTTCCTCAAGCGCATCAAGGAGTGCATCGAGGATCCGTCCCGCATGCTGCTCGAGGTGTAGCGGCGCGGCTCAGCCCTGCTTCGGCGGCGGCTCCGACGTGCTTTCCGGCGCTCCCGCCGCCTCGTTCCAAACGTCCTGCACCGAGCGGCCCTGCTGCGTGGCGGTATCCTCGAGGTTGTCGCGCTCGTGCAGAATCAGGCGCGTCAGGTAGTTCCGCGCGTCGTTGACCTGCGCCAGGAAACCCGACATCAACTCGCTGCGCTGCAACTCGCCGCGCGCGAAACGGTCCAGCGCCTCGCACTTCAAACGGCTCAGATCCTGCCGCAGCCGCAGCAGCGGACCGATGCGCAACTGAGCAGCCGACTCCAGGTCGAGCGCGTGCCGCTCGATCTCCCCGACACGCGTCACGTAATGGGCGAAGTTCGCATCGCGTCGCAAACGCAGCTTCTGCCGCGTCCAGATCCACAACGAGAACGCCGCCGTGAAGAACACCGCCATGATGTTCAGCGTCTGCTCGAACGACTCCAGCACGTCCCCGGCGATCAACGGCTGGTTCCGCCGCTGGTAGTCACGCGTCCCTTCGTGATACGGAAACTCGGGCGGCAGGCTCAGCACACCGGCCGTCAGCGCGGGATTGGTCAGCTGCGCGAAATCCGTCGCATACACAGCCGTCAGCAGCGCCGTCACGGCAGCCCGCGGCACGCGCTCGTGCGCGACCAGCAGCAAACGCGTGCCGAGCGTGTGAATGTCCGCTCCGGGCACCGGCGGATGGACGTCATACGCGTAGGCCGGGATTACCGCGTCGTAGACGTGGATCCGGTCCACCCGCCGCGTGCCGGCGGCGCCGTCCGCGCCCAGCAGATCGTCCCGCGTCAGCCCGCCCAGCGCGTACGCCTCGGCAAACGGCAGCGGCAACAGGCGATAGTCGTGCGCACTGACCAGGTGCTGCGCCACCGGCGACGGCAGCGACGATACCATGAAGATCGCATCCGGCAACGCGGCGGCGTCCGCCTGCACGAGCTCCGCGTAGCTCAGCCGCGTCGCGGTGAAATCGTGGTCGGCACGCAGTCCGGCGAACTGCAGCACATCGGCCGCCAGCGCCGCCGTGCCGCTGCCCGCGACGCTCAGATTGACCTGCCGCCCACGCAAGGCGTCGAGGCCCTGGTCGGCCGCCGCATGCAGTTCCGCCCGCACCAGCAGGTGTAGCGGCTCGACATGCAGCGCCGTGACCTGTCGCACCCGCGGGGACCGGCTCGGCCGAAGCCCCCCTTGCAGCAATGCCAGGTCGAGCTCGCCCGCCGCCACGCGTTGCAGCGCCTCCGCCGACCCGGCGGTCGGTTCGAGCGTGACCTCTACCCGGCCCCCGGATTCCGCCGCCACCTGGGCCGCCAGCAACTCCGCCAGCAGGTGGCGCTGCCCTGCGGCACTGCCGGCCGTGAGGGTGAGGCCGAACTGCCGCCGCGGCGTCCACTGGAAATAGTAGAGACACAGCAACACGCCCAGCACCACGGCCAGCAGACCGATGGACAGGGCCCAGTTGGGGTTGATCGGTGCCGTCCTCGATTTCGCGGACATGACGGCGCTATTCTACCGGCACCGGGCCCATGGGGGTATGTCGCGCGGCCCAGGGGGCGACTGATGGGCGCTGAACGGCACACGGCGCGGTGATCGACCCGGCCGCGTTCACCCGGTCGCTGTCGCCCGGAGCCTGACCTCGCGCCAGGAAACGCCCGGTCTCTCCGGTGGCCGCCGGCGCACTTGCCCGTGCTTTCACCCGCGAAGGTCGTCCGGCCCGCGCCAAGCGGCCTGGTTGCGTTCACAGTCACCCGATTCGCCCGTAAAATAGCGGTGCCGGCCGCACGCCGGCCCCACGGAAGGTCGTCCTCAGCAAAGGAGCGCTGCCTTGGCCAAGAGCACCAGGAAGACGGGCACCCGCAAGAGCACCAAGAAAGCCGCCGCGAAAACTGCGAAGAAGACGACCCGGTCCAGCAAGAAGGCGGCGGGCAAGTCCGACGCGAAGGGCGTCGCCGTCTCACCCAAGCCGCCGAAGAAGAAGCTCACCAAGCAGGCGGGCCAGCGCGATCGGGCGGCAGCGGGGCAGCGCATCGTCAAGATGGCCAAGGGCGTCGTCCAGCTCGTCCACGAGCGACACGATCCGTACGTCGAGATCCCCTCGCGCACACTGTCGAACGTGACGTTCAACGAGAAGCGCGGCATCATCGAACTGCTCGACGGCCGCCAGCGCCGCGGCTTCTTCAGCCTGCTCGGCCGGCGCAAGGGCGAGGGCAGCCAGGCGAAGAAGTTCATGCAGACGATCCGCGTGGCGGAGGTGTGCAAGCGCCTGATCGAGGCGAGCAACTCGACCAGCATTCGTGACCTGTTCTACAACCTGAAGGTGCCCATCAAGGCCGCTCAAGGCAAGGGCAGCAAAGAGCTCATCTTCAACGAGCAGTCCGAGTCCGACCCGATCATCGAGGACATCGAGGTCGCCGTTGCATCCCTGCGCGAGGAGCTCGGCGTGCATGCCGAAACGAAGGGCGCCATGGTCGGCCCCATGCAGATCATCGACAACGGCGACCGTATCGACCTGGCGGCCATGGGCAGCGGCGGCTGGGCCGTGCCGAGCATCGTCGAGGCGGACGTGATCCAGTTCGTTCGGCACAAGGCCAAGTTCATCCTGCTGATCGAGAAAGGCGCCATCTGGCAGCGCTTCAACAAGGACCGCTTCTGGGAGCGACACCAGTGCATGATCATCCACGGTGGAGGGCAGCCACCGCGCGGCGTGCGCCGTCTGATTTTCCGCATGCACAACGAGTTGAAGCTGCCGGTGTACGTGCTGGTCGACAATGACCCGTGGGGCTACTACATCTACAGCGTGCTGAAGCAGGGCTCGATCAATCTCGCGTTCGAGAGCACGCGCATGGCGGTGCCGGCAGCGCGTTTCATCGGCATGAGCAGCTACGACGCGGAGCGCTTCGATATCCCCAGCCACGTGCCGATGCCGCTGACCGAGGAAGATCGCCGCCGCGCGCGAGAGATTCGCAACTACCCCTGGTTCCAGAAACGCGAATGGCAGCGTGAGATCAAGTACATGGAGGCGCTCGGCGTAAAGCTGGAGTTGGAAGCACTCTCCAACAAGCACTTCAGCTTCATCACCGAAAACTACCTGCCGAAGAAGCTGCGAGACAAGCGCTGGCTGGACTGACCCGGGGCGCAGCGCACGGGGTGGTCATTGAGACACAAATGATCGGGCCGGTGGCAACGGTGCAGCGCTCCGACTGCACCCGGGGCGCACAACTGCTAGAATAGGACAAAACGAGGAGGAACCATGATCCGCACCATCCCCTGCGTGCTGCTGCTGCTGTGTGTGGCCTGTGATGCGTCGAACGAGCCCGCCGCACCGCCGCCGTCGAGCGTCCCGTCTGCCGATGCCGCCAAGATCACCGAACTCAAAGCGGCCAAGCCGCTGGACGGCCTGCCGTTCTATGACCTGAGCTTTGACGATGCCCGCATCAAGGCCGACGCCGAGGGCAAGCTGGTCCTGCTCGACTTCTACACGACCTGGTGCGGCCCCTGCAAACTGCTCGACAAGCAGACCTTCGTCCATGACGAAGTTCGGCCATGGATGCTCGAACGGCTCGTGTCGCTCAAGATCGACGCCGAAAAGCAGGTCGGCCTGAAGAACCGCTACCGGATCGCGGCGTACCCCACGCTGGTCGTCGTCCGGCCTGATGGCACCGAGGTGGGGCGTTTCTCCGGCTTCCGTCCGCCCAAGGAGTTTGTGGCCGAAGCCGGGCGCATCGTCAGCAAGGGCGCCTGAGCCGACGGCGCAGCATTCGGCGGCCGCCGGCATTCGCGACGCTACACGCGTCACCGCCGCGCTGTCTTGTGGATAAGGGTGGCTCTTGGATTCGGTCGGTTGGCCCATCTTCATGAACGCGCAGCACCCGGTCTGGCTGACCGTTCTGCTGGTTCTTCCGTTGGTCGTCGCCCTGAGTGTGCGCTCGCTGGCAGGCCTGGGCCGGACGCGCGGCTGGGTCGCGATCGCGCTGCGCAGCCTCGTCATCACCATGCTCGTGTTGGCGCTGGCCGGCCCCGAGTGGGTTCGTACGACCAGCGACCAGACGGTGACCTTCGCCATCGACCGCTCTGACAGCGTCCCGCAACTCCAGCAGCGACAGGCCCTTGCGTTTGTTGAGCAGGCCGCCGCCGGGATGCGACCGGACGACCGCGTTGCCGTGGTGAGCTTCGCCGCGGACGCCGTCGTCGACCAGCTGCCCCACAAGACGCTCGTGCCGGGCACCGGCGGCATGCGCGGCGCCCGGCACCGGTCCGATCTCGCGGCGGCGCTGCGGTTGGGCTTGGCCGTCTTTCCACCGGACACGGCCAGGCGGCTGGTCATGATCTCGGATGGCAACGAGAACCGCGGCGTCGCGGTCGAGGAAGCCGAGGCCTACACCGCGCTGGACATCCCGATCGACGTCCTGCCGCTGCGCTACGAGCACGCTGCCGAGATTCTCGTCGAACGCCTCGCGGCGCCCGCAGCCGCCGAGCGTGACGAAGTCGTCAACCTGCAGCTCATCGCGCGCTCGCAAGTCGCCACGACGGCGCGGCTGCGCCTGTATCACAACGAACGGCTGGTCGACCTCGACCCGGCCACGGCGAGCACCGCCCGCGCGATCGAGCTCGCGCCCGGCCCGAATCGCTTTTCAATCCCGGTCAAGCTGCAATCCAGCCGCGTGCATCACTTCCGCGCCCGGATCGAACCCGTACGAGCCGACACGGACGCGATCAGCGTCAACAACGAAGGCCGCGCGTTCACGATCGTCGGCGGGGCAACGCGGGTGCTGGTCGTGCACGATATGTCCGGCTCCGCCCCGCAGGGCGAAACGACCTCGGCCGAGACACTTGCCGCCGCCTTGCAGCAGGGCGGCATCGACTGCGAGCTGATCGCGCTGCGCGACTTGCCCGCCGACGCGGCCCAGCTCGCCGATACCTCGGCCATCATCCTGTCGAACATATCGGCCCTGGCCCTGGGGCCCAACCGTCAGACCATGCTGGCGTCGTACGTGCGCGACCAGGGCGGCGGCCTGCTGGTGCTCGGCGGCGACCGCGCGTTCAGCGTCGGCGGCTACGCGCACACCCCCCTCGAGGAGATCCTGCCCGTCGAAACCAGCCGCGCGAAGCTCAACCTCCTCAGCCTCGGTCTGGTCCTCGTCATCGACCGCTCCGGCTCCATGGCCGGTCAGAAGATCGTCATGGCTCGCCAGGCGGCCATCGCGTCCGTCAAGCTGCTCAGCCGCCTGGATCACGTCGGCGTCGTGGCGTTCAACAGCGCCGCCGAGTGGATTGTGCCGCTGCAACGGGCCGAGAACCGTGGGGCGATCCTGCGACAACTCGTCAAACTCGGCGGCGCCGGCGGCACGGACATGTACCCGGCGCTCGAGCAGGCCAGTGCCGCTCTCGCGGGCGCCGAGACAAGCCTCAAGCACATCATCCTCCTGACCGACGGACAGTCCGCCCCCGGTGCGTTCATGTCGCTCGCAGAAACCGCCGGCGCGGCGGGTATCACCATCTCCGCGGTCGCGGTGGGCCCCGACGCCGACCGGGCGTTGCTCGCACAGATTGCCGACCGCAGTGGCGGCCGCATGTACATCGCCGACAGTGCGCAACCACTGCCGCAGATCTTCGCCCGGGAGACCGTCCTGGCCAGCCGGGCGGGGCTGTACGAACAGCCGTTCACACCGCAATTGCGACCCGCAGTCGACGAACGCATCCTCGTCGGCCTCGCGCCCGCCGAGATCCCGCCGCTGCGGGGGCACGTCGTGACGACGGCCAAGCCCATGGCCCAAGTCCCGCTAGTGCGCCCGACCTCTGACGGCGCGGATCCTATTCTCGCCTATTGGCAGGTCGGACTCGGCCGCGTGGTCGCGTTCACCAGCGGCATGTGGCCGCAATGGGGACCCGCGTGGGTCAACTGGCCTGGCTTCAGCAAGGTTTGGACCCAGGCCGTGCGTTACCTGGCCCGACCCGACAGCCCTGGTCAACTCGAAGTCGCGACGACGGTCCAGGGCGGCGTAGCCCGCGTGGGTGTCTCGGCGGAACACCTGCCACTGCCAGCCCAGGCCTCATTGACGGTCACCGGACAGGCGATCTCCCCCGGCTTCGACCGCATCCCCCTGGCCCTGCACCGCACGGCGGCCGGCCGTTACGAAGCAAACTTCCCACTCGATGCCCCCGGCACATATGTGGTTCTCCTGCCCTACTGCTACACCAGCGGCGGCACGGCACAGGCGGGCGTGCTGCGCGCCGGCGTGGCCCAGGCCTATTCGCCCGAGTTCCGTACCTTGCGGCCGGACGAAACCACCCTGGGCGAGCTGGCCCGCCGCACCGGCGGCCGGGTTCTGCGCTTGCAGCAACCGGAGGCGGTGTTCGAACCGTGGAGTGTCCGCCCGGTACGGGTGCGGCGACCCTTCTGGGATGTCCTGGTCCGCCTGGCGTTGTTGCTGTTTCTCATGGACGTCGCCGTGCGCCGCATCGCCGTAACGCCGGCCCAGGTTGCCGGCCGGCTTCGCGCCTTCATCGGCGGGCTGGTTTCGCAGCGTTCGGGCGACGAAGCCGCCACCACGCTGGGGGCGCTGCGCGGGGCCAAGGCCCGGGCGCAGGAAAGTGCCTTTCAGCATGAGCGTGATGCGGGGCCGACCCCCGCGGAGCCGCGTCGCGCGCGACCGCCTGCCGACCGACGCCACACACCGGGCCCGAATGCGCCGGACGCGGCAGGCCCGGCGGAGCCGACCGGCGCGCCGCCGAGCGAAGCACCGCGTCCCCACGCACCCGCGTCGGACGACGAATACGCCGCACGGCTGCTGCGCGCCAAGCGCCGCGTGCGTCGACCGGATGCCGCTGGGGATGATCCTGCCGGCGACGATGCGCCATAGCTCATCGCATGGCCCCTGCCCGCATCGGTCGCAGTGGCCCCGTCACACCGCGGGGATATCGCGCCGCGCGAAGTGCCACAAACCGAACGACCATGTCACCGCGGCGATTGCGAGCAAAACAGCGAGATTGCCCGGTGGCAGTTGCCCGCTGCGCACAATCGGGAGCGGCTGGTAATAGTGCAGGAAGCCCAGGAAGCTGATCGGCTCGACCGCCTCCCAGAACGACGCGACCAGGTTGACCACGTCCGACACGAGCAGCACCGCCAGCACCACACCCACCGCCAGACCTCGCCGCGACACCAGGCTCGACACGAGCAGCGTGAACGCCGCGATGGCCACGTTCAGCGCACACAGGTTCGTCGCAACCAGCGCCAGCCGCGCCAGGTCCAGCGGCTCCGCCAGCGGGAACACGCGTTGCCCGATGCTCAATCCCACCAGCGGCACGAAGCTGCACAGAATCGCCGCCACGAGCCACACGAGCGACGTGCTCACGTACACCGCCGCCCGCGACAGCGGCAGCGCCAACAGCAGGTCGGCGGTGCCACGGCCGATCTCCCCTGCCACCGCCCCGGTCGCCATCGCCAGCAGCAGCGCCCATGTCACGGCGTAGAGGAACGGATGCGCCAGACCGAACGTCGCCAGTGACGTCGACGTGATCTCGCCCGAGAGATCGTCCCCCAGCGCCAGCCGCATCAGCGTCTTAATCAGCGGCCGCTCGAGCCAGGTGCGCAGCAGCTCCAGATCGCGCGCCGCCTCGATCAACATGCGCACGACCACAACCTCGAACAGCACGATCGACACCAGCACGACCAGGATCAGCAGCCAGTCCTCCCGCAGCGTCTTGAGCAACACCGCCCGGCTCATGGCGCCACCTTCGCCGTCGGCCGCTCGTAGTACGCCAGGAAGAGATCGTCCAGGTCCGGCGGCGCAATTGTGACGTCCTGGACGTTGCTCTGGGCCAGCCAGGCGACGAGGGCGTCGGTCGCCCCGGTCCAGGTGCCGTGCAGGCTTCGGTCGGTCTGTTGGGCCACTTCCAGGCCGGCCGGCATTGGCTGCGCCGGTTGGGCCCCCGGGGCGAAATGCACCTCGACATGCCGCACCGCCCGCCGCCGCAGCACGTCCATGCGTTCGTGCTCGATCAGCGCGCCCTCGCGCACAATGGCGACCTCGTCGCACAGCACCTCGACCTCGGCCAGCGTGTGGCTCGAGAACAGCACCGTGCGGCCCTCGGCCGCGACGTTGCGCAGCTCCTCATAGAGCGTCTCGCGGACCAGGGGGTCGAGGCCGGTGGTCGGTTCGTCGAGGATGAGCAACTGCGGCCGGTGCATCATGGCGGCGATCAGACCGAGCTTCTGCTTCATGCCGCGTGAATACGCGCGGACGCGCTTGTCGAGGTCGAGTTCGAGCCGGTCGACCAGGCGCTGCATCTCTGCCCCCCCGCCGCCGCCGCGAGCCGCATCGACGAATCCCAGCGTGGCCCGCCCGGTGAGCCGGTCATAGAACCGCACGTCGCCGGGCAGGTAGCCGACCTTGCGGCGCAGCAGCGGGCCGTCATGCCAGACGTCGTGGCCAAGAACGGTCGCCCGGCCTTCACTGGCTCGCAGCAGGCCCAGCAGGATGCGGATCGCGGTGGTCTTGCCCGCCCCGTTCGGCCCGAGAAACCCGAACAGCGACCCGCTGGCGACGCGCAGCGCGATGCCGCGCAGCGCAGGGTAGTCGCCGTAGCACTTGACGAGGTTCTCGGTGGCGATGACGTCCATGCTCGCGTGCGATTGTAGATGTGCGACGGCGGGGCAGCCAGTCTCGCAGCGGCCGCCGCCAGGCGCCCGTCGTAGACGGTCAGGGCGTAAACGACCGCGATCCAGTTGTCTTCGATCTTCCCCACGGCGGACCAATGGGTGCCGTCCCACTTCGCAACGTTCGTCGGCATGTCGCGACCGGCAAGCGTGCACCAGCCGGCGAAATAGACGGCCGGCCCATTGCCATCGTCATATTCGACCATGTCGTACACGGTACCGTTCACGGCGGGGAAGTTGAGTCCCTCGGTGTGAAGCCAATCGGGGGTGCAATCCGCCCAAGCGGCGCAAGGGGCGAGCAGGGCGACCGCCCGTGTCAAGGTAAACGAACAAAGCTCCGGGATTGCGATCGTGCTGCAATCCCTCCGCTGGAACGAAGCTACAGCTTTGCCTCTTTCTCGTACGGTTATCGGACGATGGCACAGCGACGCGTCACCGCTTGCTGCGGGCAGTCATTGCTACGGACAGGTCATGTTCTGTTGGGCCACGAAGCCGTCGATGTCGCGCCAGTCGACGTGTCCGTCCGGCACGTCAATCGCAGTAGGGCCGCCGATGTCGTTGTTTTCGAATGGGCAAGTTGGCGGCGTGCCATAGACGCTCATGTGCAGGGCGTACCAGGCCGAGACGTTGTCGTACTGCGCCGCGACAAAGAAGTCGATGTCCCTCCAGTCGACGTAGCCGCTGCAGTTGCTGTCGCCCTTGCACGGTGCCGGCGGGGCGAACTCGTACGCCCCCATATCGACCATCGGCAGATCGGGATAATCCGGATGCGGCAGCCCGCTGTCGTCGCTGTCGGGATCATCAGTGAACCGGGGAACCCCCGCCAGGTCGAACGGCAGCGGCTCGGCCAGATCGCCATCCCCGTCCAGGTCCAGCACGTCGGCCGGCACGGCCGCATTGTCGCCCGCGTCGATGCACGGCGAGAGACTCGACAGCCGCAGGTCGCCGAAATCGTCGTTCGCCCCCTCGTCGACATCCGGCGTTTCCGCATCATCGCCCCAGCCGTCGCCGCCATCGTCCGGCGGCCGGACGAAAAGCGGATCGGCGTCGATGTTGCCCTCGCCCGGCCAGCCGCCGGCGATATTACTGTACGCTACGTCGATGATCGAGCCGTCGTGGTTCCAGATGGCACCACCGCTGCTCCACAGGATGCAGTTCGTCAGCGCGAGATGGCTCGGAGACAACTGCTCATAGGAATCGCAGGCTAGCAAGGAACCGAATTCGGCAACGTTCGTAGCGAACGTGCAGCTTCTCAGGGTGGGATTGCTCCCGCGTTTTGCAAACAGCGCTCCACCGTGGGAAGCGGTGTTGCCGCTGATGTTGCACTGGTTGAACTGCGGCCCGGCGTGCAGCAAGGACACGCCACCGCCCGTCGAGCCGGCGCAGTTCCTCGCGATTGTGCAATTGACGATCAGCATGCCGCCAGCGTCGTGCCAGGAAATCAATCCACCGCCGTATTCATCTGCGCTGTTATCGCTGATGTCGCAGTTCACCAGCCATGCTGCGCTGTTGGTGCACTTGAGACCACCACCGTATCGAGCGGAGTTACCGCTGATCGTGCAGCTGACAAACGTCGGGTCGCTGAAATACTCGGACAACACACCGCCCCCGTCCCGCGCCCTATTCCCGGTGATGTTGCAGTTGGTGAAGACAGGGTGGCTGTAGTAGTCGCAGTACACCCCACTACTGGAGTTATCGCGAATTGTGCAAGCTGTGAAGGTCGGGCTACAACTCACGCAGTAGGCGCCGCTGCCCCCGTCGCGCAGGACACAATTCACGAGCGTCGGATCGCTGTTCCAAAAGTCGATCGCGCGCCAACTGTGCGCGATCGTGACATCCCGCACCACCGCACTCGAACCTTCTCCGGAGTGGAACTCGAAGCCGCGCGCATCACCTTCGCAATCGATGACGCACAGGTTCGGATCGCCTGAGGCGCCCCGTAGCGTGATCTCCTTGCCACCAAAGTCGAGATCGCGGTTGCCCGGCCCAGTGTACGTTCCGTCCGCCAGTTCCACGACGTCCCCGGCGACGATGGCGGCATCGATGGCGGTCTGGATCGTCGGATACGCGCCCGGCACGTGGAACGTCCGATTGACGTGCAGCGTCACCTGCACCTCGCGCGGTGTGTTGATGGCTGCCGGGGCGCTGACCTCCAGGCAAGCAGTGTAGACACCATGTGTGAGACCGCTGTTGTCAACGCTGAGTGTGGTGGTATCCACCTCGCCGCTCGAGTCGCCGCTGGCTGGCGTAACCGAAAGCCATGCCGGCAGGCCGGTGATGTTCCAGTCCATGCTGCCACCACTTGAATTCCGCAGCGACAAGATCTGGTCAGTCGGATTATCGCCGTCCTCCATACCGAAGAACCTCAGTTCACGCTGGCTACAGGCGAGGGACGGTGTGGCCGGGTTGAACTCATAGGCCCCCATGTCGACCGTCGGGCTCGCGTCGCCGTTACCATCAAGTAGGCGCGGATTGCCATCCAAGTCATGGCTCGGCAGGCTACCGGGCGGTTCGCTGCCACCCGTATCGATGCAGGGCGAGTCCGGCAAGAGGTGGAAGTCGTTCGCGAAGGCAAAACGCGGATCGACGTCGATGTTCCCTTCGCCCTCCCAGCCGCTGGCGATATTGCAGTAAATGACCATTAGCGTCGAATCGTCATTGTTCCAGATCGGCGGCGCACTGCTCCAGAGAATGGAGTTCGAAACTGTGACGCTGCTTGGGTCGTCCTGCATGTAGGAATCGCACGCCAGCGCAGAACCATCGCCGGCGATGTTGGCCGCTACCGTGCAGTTGGTCAGCGCCGCGCTCGCGCCGGTGCAGTAGACGCCGCCACCGAGGTCGGCACAGTTGCGCGTGATCGCGCAGTTGACGAGCGACAGCTGCGCATCGTCACCGCACCGCACGCCCCCGCCCCAGTAGAACGTGCGATTCCCGGTGATCAAACAGTTGGTGAGCGTTGGGAGACACTCGGAAACCCAAATACCCCCTCCGTCGTCCATGGCGGTGTTATGGCTGATGACACATTCGTCCAGGACCGGCTCACCGAAGTCACCGCAGTATACACCGCCGCCCCGACCATTGGTCCTGTTCGCGTTGAACTGGCATCCGGTCACGATCGGACTGCTGCTGACAGAGCCAAGACCACCGCCCTGGCTGCGGGCGAAATTGGACGCAATGACACAGTCGGTTAGCGCTGGAGCGCAGGACCCGGTACAGTAGATGCCTCCGCCGTTATGAAAGGCCTCGTTACCCGTGATCTCGCACCCGATGAGCGTCGGGCAACTCTGCCCACCACACGACAGACCGCCGCCGTAGCCGCCGGTGTAGTCACCCGTTGCGTTGCCCTCGAGCCGACAACCGACGAGTAGTGGATGGCTTCCTTCACCGCAGCTGACTCCTCCACCGCTCTGGCTGGCGCAGTTCCCGCTCAACGTACAGTTGGCCAGCATTGGGCTACTGGAAACGCAGTACACGCCGCCGCCGCTGTCGGCGCTACCATTGGTGATCGTCAAGCCCTCGACCACCGAATCGGAGCCCTCGCCGCTGTGGAAGTGAAAACCGCGGCCGTCGCCCTCACAGTCGATGACGCAGAGGTTGGGGTCGCCCGACGCACTGCGCACCGTAATGGCCTTGCCGTGAAAGTCGAGGTCCTTGTTACCGGTCCCCGTGTACGTCCCATCCGCCACCTCGACCACGTCCCCGTCGGCAACAGCCGCATCGATGGCGGCTTGGATCGTTGTGTACTGCGCCGGCACTTCGAGCGTGCGCGTCACATGAAGCGTGACGGCCACCGTTCGTGGACCGTTGCCGGCCAGGGGATCGGCAACCACCAGCGATCCCGTGTGCGTACCGGCAGGCAAGCCGGCGGCGTCTACGCTCAACATCACGTCGTCCACTTCGTCACTGGACGTACCGCTAACCGGCGTAACGATCAGCCACGTCGGTTGGCCACTGATCGACCAGTTCAGCATGCCACCGCCACAGTTGCGTACCGACAGCGTTTGATCGAGTGGCGTGCCTTCCCCCGTCGCGAAAGAGAACACCACGTGGTCGGCACTCAAGGCGATCGCGGGCGCATCAGGATCAAATTCGAAAGCCCCCATGTCTGCCGTGGCACTGCCGTTGCCGTCACCGTCCAACGGCCGCCCGGTACCGTCGAGATCGTTGGCCGGAAGCCCGACGGGTGGCGTATTCGTCCCCGCGTCGATACACGGTGAGCCGGACGTGAGACGGTGGTCCGCGTCGAAGGCAAACTGCGGGTCGAGATCGACGTTACCTTCGCCGGGCCAGCCCCCCTCGACATCACAGTAGGTCACGTCAAGTACCGACGCGTCGTTGTACCAGACTTGAGCGGTGCCGTTCCACAGGACACAGTTGGCCAACGTGACCGTGTTTGGAGCCGAGTCGTTGTCCGGATCGCAGGCCAATGCTGGCCCAACGACCGCCGAATTCGCAGCGATCGTGCAGTTGATCAGCACCGGTTCGCTTTGTTCGCCGCTGTGCAGGCCGCCACCGCTGTAGGCCGTGTTCCCACTGATCGTGCAGTTGAACAGGCTCGGAAGGCCGAGGTGGCCGCACCAGACGCCGCCGCCGCGGCCGAGGTGGCCGCTGACCGTGTTGCTGCGGATGTCGCAGCCATCCAGTACGGGTTCGCTGAGTTCGCAGTAGAGGCCACCAGCACCAAAGGCAGCGCTGTTTCCGATAATCCGACACCGGCTCAGCGTAGACGTGCCGCGAGTACAACTGGCGAACCCCCCACCGACGTCCAACGCGACATTGCTGTCGATGTCGCAGTCGATAAACGAGAGTGCACTGGAATAGCCGCTCCAGACGCCACCACCTTCTTCGGCCGTGTTGCCTGATATCCTGCACGCGAGCAACTGGGCGCAGGTGTGTTCGCAGTACAACCCACCGCCGTCCCAGGCCGTGTTACCGCTGACCGTGCAGTCGGTCAGTGTTGGATCGCTGGCGTCGCAGTACACACCGCCGCCGTAGCCGGTTGAGACGTTGTCGCTGAGCGTGCACTGAACAAGTGTCGGGTTCGCGCCGTCCCGGCAACACAGTCCGCCGCCCGGGGCGAGATTTGCGAAGTTCAGCTTGATCAGGCAGCCGTTGATCGTCGGGCTGCTCCCGTCGCAGTAGATCCCGCCGCCACCGCCGTAGATTCCCCTGGCCACGCCACCCGTTACAGTCACCCCCTCGATGACCGAGTCCGGGCCCTCGCCACTATGAAAGTAGAAACCCCGGTGCGGATCGGCCGCCGTTCCCCCACAGTCAATCACGCACGTCGTCGGATCCCCGCTCGCACTCCGCACCGTGATCGCTTTGCCCAAGAAATCCAGATCGCGATTGCCGTCGCCCGTGTACGTCCCGTCCGCGATCACCACCTCGTCACCGCTGGACGCCGCGTCGATACCCTCCTGAATCGCATCAAACGGATGCGCCGGCGAGCCATCCTCAGCGGGATCACTGACCAGCGGGTCGCCCGGGCCCGGATCGTTCGGCGCGTTGTCATCGACGTGAATGATGGCGGCCGGTGCGGGCGTGGCCAGCAGCAGGGCGCTCAGAACAACCAGAATCCCGCCAGTGGACCAGCGATGACATGAGAACATGACAAACCCTCCGTGCGTGGCGGCGTCGCGATGAGGCGCGTGCGAGCCGAAAACCCTCGCTGCAACGATCCCCCTGAACAGGCCGCCCGCAGGCAGCCGACGATTAACACCAGTATAACCGACCGCGAGATGGAGCCAAGGACCCGGTAGACGCGCGGCGCGACGCGAAACCAGGCGAATAACGTACCGCATCAAACCCCCAATAATCGCATCTCAGGGCAGGCATCGCGGGACCATGATGTAGGGATCACCCGTAGTCGCTTGCGCTGAGCCTGACACCCTTCCCCGCGCAGATTCGATCAACCACCCCCTTGCACACATGGAGACTCCCCATGCTCAAACTCAACGCCGGGTTCAGCCGCAAGGTCGGCGAGCCCAACTACGGCAGTCGTGGTGCCTCGGTCAATGTCGAACTCGAGGTCGAGAGCCAGCTCATCAGCGATCCCGAAGGCCTCAGCCGCCGGATTCGGGGGCTGTTCGAACTGGCCCGGCAGGCGGTCGACGACGAATTGGCCGCCAGCAGCATCCCCACCGGCGAACCGCGGTATCGGGCAGGGTGAGCCTCCAGCTCCGCATCGCCACTTCGCGTTGCGTAGCCGGCCATGCGCCGGACCGTTTCACCAACGAAGCCACACAGGCCCATGACGTACCGCGACGGCGACCCGCCCCCCGCCGGATTCTTAAGATCGGCCGACGCGGGTAGAATGCCCACCATGCCTGGCTTGTTTGCTGGAACGGCGCTCGAACGCCCCGTGACCTGTGCGGTCTGTGAGCAGCCCCTGGACCAGTGTACCTACCCGCGGGACGAAGCGGGGGCCGTGCTGCTGCCGAAGGATCAGCCGGCCCGTATCGGCAGCGCGAAGCGGCCTGGGGCTCAGGGCTGTCAGGTATGCGCGCCGCCCGACTGATCACGCGCGCGGTAGCGGACGTTCAGGACTGCGCCTGGATCGAGGCCGCGCGACGGCGATGCTCGGCGGCGGTGGCGTCGTCCTTTTTGCCCCGCTCGTAGAGTTGTGCCAGGCAGTGATGGGCGAACGCGATGCGCGGGTTCATCTCGAGCGCGACCTTGAACGCGCGGATCGCCCAGTCGATCTGGCCGGACTCGGCGAGCGCCATGCCGAGGTGCACGTGCGTTCGCGGGCGGTAATGAAGCAGCGAGATCGAGCGCATATGCTGTTCGACGGCTTCGGCGGGGCGGCCGAGTTGGCGATAGGCAACGCCGAGACCGTCCCAGGCTTCGGCATCGTGCGGGTCGAGTTCCAGCGCTTTCTGAAAGGCGGCGGCGGCGCGCTGCCAGCGGCGACGGCGCAGGAAGACATGTCCGAGCTGGCGATGGACGCCGGGCAGGTTGGGGTTGGCTTTGGTGGCATTGTTGAGGTGCTGCAGCGATTTCGTGTAGTTGCTGCGGTGGAACTCGATCACGCCCAAGATCAGTTCGGCGTGGGGGGTGTCCTCGGGCTTGGAGAGCACTTCGCGCGCGAGCTGTTCGCATTCATCGATCTGCCGCAGTTGCAGATGGCACATGGCGCAGGCCATCTTGGTGCCCAGGTCGTCGGGCTGCTTCTCGAGCACGTGGCGGAAGAGCGCAATGGCCTCCTTGGGCCGACCGGCGGCAGCATGGACCTGGGCGAGATTGCGCTCGCGATCGAGGATGATCTTGTCGCGATCCTGGCTGGCACCGCGCTCGAGGTAGCCGAGCGCTTCGAGCTGCCGCAGCACCTGCTCGTTGCTCCACGGGTCTTCATCCGCCTCTTCCTGTTCGGAACGCGGTCCGGTCTCATAGGTGTCGACATGGTCAATGGCGATATCGTCGACGTCAGCGTCGATGACCTGGCGCAACGGGTTGCCATCCATGTCGCGCGCAATCGGCTGGCCGAGCAGCATCAGGATGGTCGGGGCGACATCCAGCAGTGAGGCGCCATAGATACGCTGATCCTTCTTGATCGCCGGACCGTAGGCCGCGAGGATCCCGTAGGGGCGGTGCCAGGCGACCGGCTGCTCGTCGACGGCAGCGGACACGCTCGGTCGCAGGGCGCCGGACTGAAAGCCGTGGTCGCTCAGCAAGATAATGGTGGTGTCGTCTCCGGCGAGCTCCATCAGTCGGCCGAGCATGAGGTCATGGTACCTGTAGGCCGCCGCCATGACGTGCTGGTAGCGCTGGAATTCCTCGTCGTCGGTGTGAGGCATTTTCGGGGGGTGGAATTCCATGAACGTGTGCGCGAACCGGTCGATGGCGTCGTAGTAGATGGCGCAGAAGTCCCAGGGTTGTTCCTGCATGAGCCAAGTGGCGACGGTATGGACGGAAGCACAGCGCGCGAGCGTGGCTCGCAGCTCGCCGGTCCTGCGGTCTTGCGCTGCATCCCACGAGCCTAGGCTGGGAAGGAATTCGGCGACGTGCGCCGGCTGCGTCATTGCCGGATGCAGCCGCATGCGGGACGCCGGCTCGAGCAACGCATCGGGTTGAACCGAGCGCGGCACGGTCGGCCAGGGCTCATGCGGCTTGTTCGCGGCGTGCGGCCAGCGATCGGTGACGACAAAGCCGTTGATCGGCTCGGCCGGGTGGCTCGCGAACCAGTTGACGACGCCACAGCGGAAGCCGGCGTCAGAGAGGATGTTCCAGACGGCCCGGCACTTGCGGGAGGTGCTGGTGACCGGGCGGATACCCTCGCCCTTGGGGTCGGGTTCGGCGAAGCCCAGGATCTCATGCTTGTCGGCGGTCTTGCCGGTCGCAATGGAGGTCCAGAGGATGGGCGAGATCATCGGGCGGAGGCTGGCGATGTTGCCCATCATGCCCTGTTCGATGAACTGCCGAAGATTGGGCATTCCGCCCTGCTCGATCAGCGGCTCGATCATCTCCCAGTCAGCGCCGTCCCATCCGACGAGGAGGACACGCTGGCTCCATCGTTGCGGGGCACCACCCGCGGTACTCATGCCACACCTCGTTTCACGCCGGGCGCCGCAAACAAGCGGCGGGGGACGGCCCCGCCGCTGGCGAACGCAATCAGCGATGTCCCAGTGCTCGCCGGCTACCGGCGGCGCGATGCGGCGCAGAAGCCGAGAGCGAGCAGTGCCAGGGCTGAGCCAGGCTCGGGGACGCCGGCCGGAACAGGCGTCCCAGGCTCGGACTCGTAGCCCCATGCGAAGGTGTCGAGCTCGTAGCCGTTGCGGACAACGCCAATCCAGCCGTAGTGCCACTCGCTATCGACCTGGATGCGAGCACCGAGATAGGTCTGCACGCCTTCGGGGATATACGTGTAGGGCGTGCCGTAATACTGGAACGCGATGAAAGGGAGACCGAAGAAGTTTTGGCCGGAGTCGCCGATCGGGGTACCGGCGTCAACGGCGACGGCGAACTGGCCGAAGTAGCCCGGCGTGGTGAGGATCTGGCCGTAGCTGTAAAGGGCGGTGGCGGCAGGGTTCTCGATCGAGCCGTAATAGACGGCCTGCTTGAACGATGTGAATCCGATCGGGCCTCCGGGCTGGTTGTCGGCATCCGTGGAGATGTCAAGGTACTGCTCGGGCGTCCCACTGCCATAAAGTGGACCGAGTTCCCAATCCCACTGGTTGCCGGGATTCTCGAAGCGGAGGGGCTCGGCGTAGGCCTGGGTACCGGCGGCGATGGCGCCGGCGGTGGCAAGGGCCTTCATTCCGGCCTTGTTGAGCCGCAGGCGATGGGGCTGGCGCGATTGCTGCTTCCTAGGTGACATGGCTGTTTCTCCTCCAGCGAAAGACGTGCCTTGTGTGGCCCGAAGACAGCCGCGGCCGGTGAAGCGCGGCCACGACTTTCAACATGAGACTGAGTATAGCGTGATCGATTAGGAGATTGCAAACAGTAATCGAAATATTTTTGCACAAATGCCTAAGCCATTTTCCATGAAGTGCTTACGACTGTTTCCTCGTAAATGAAATCCTTGATCGGGCGGGCGTGGTTCGCTATGCTCAGGAAGTCATGGTCGAGCAGACACCCGAGCAAACGCGCCACGCTACGCCATTCGCCGAGGAGGCGCAGGCAGCGATTCAGCAACTGCGCCATGCGCTCGGCGGCGTGCTCGAGGACCTCCCGCTCCAATCCGGGGCGCGTGCGACGCGTTTGGCAGACACGTTGCAGATTGACAACCAGCTTGCCTGGAAGATAACCAAGATCCTCAGCGCGCACGACTGCTTTCTGGCGTCGCAGTACGTGCCCGGCGCGGCAGGGGTACGGATCTTCCTGCGAGCGGCCGCAAAGCGCAGTGTTGCAGACGCCGTCATCAAGCGGGCACAGCAAGCCTTTGACCGCTTCCGAATGGTCATGAAGGAGCACGCCGGTGACCGGAAGAGTGCGTCGGCCATGTTGGCGGCGCACGTGACGGAGGACCGTGCCCGTCTCGACCTGATGCACCGGAAAGGCGCATTCAACCATCTGTCGTACATCTGGGGTGTACAGTCGCGCGCACATCTGCACTCGTACATCATCAACACCTCGTCGTGCGACCGGCGGATCGACGTCGCCACGATTCGCGGGTTCGTCGACTTGCGTTGGATTCGTCCGAACGTGCCGTGGCGTATTTCGCGCTTCTACACGGTTGATGCGCACGATCGGATGCAGACGCGTTTTGAACGCACGCCGCTATGCCCACCCGCCGAGATGGCAGGGGCGGACCATCAGCTTCCCTTATTGCCGCAATTCTGTTCGCAGCCGTTGCCGCGCGTACGACGGGTTGATGGCGAACAGGGTGAAGTCACCTATCAGCTTGTCGAGGGTTCGGTCGGCAACGCGGGGGTGCTGACGTGCGTCATGGGCGAGTTCATTCGGGCGGCAGAGCCACGGTTCTGCGAAGACGATCACCGGCATCTGGCAATGATGGTATTGCCGCGTACGCCGTGCGAGACGCTCGTGGTGGATATCATCATTCATCGCAACGTGCTTGGGCGTCTTGCGCCGCAGGCGGACATGTTCGCCGATCTGTTCGATCAGGCCTTCGATCGCCGGCCCGCAGACCTCGATCGGCTGCCGTTGCACGAGGGGGTCGAGTATCGCGGCGGGGGCAGCTTGGCGGTACAGACGCCGGATGTGCCACGCTATCCGGAGATGATCCGCTTTGCATTCGATCGGCTCGGCTGGCCGGATGCGGAGTTTGACGTATATCGCCTGCAGATTCCGTATCCGCCGATTCCAACGGCGATTCGGATCTTGCAGGAGCTGCCCGAGGCGCCGACATCCGGGCCCCGTGCGGGCTGAACGGGCGCACGGCTGCACATCGCAGATCACGAATGGAGGTTTGGAGATGCGACTTTCCGTCATGTCGCGCGCAGCGTCTCAGTCTTCGCGCCTGACAGTGCTTGTATGCCTGCTGCTCACGCTGCCGGCGTCGGCTCAGGTTATCCGATACGTCGATGCCGACGCGCCGGACGGGGGCGACGGCCTGAGCTGGAATACCGCTTTCGATGATCTGCACGTCGCGCTGGCGGCGGCAGCAGCGGACCCGTCGATCGATCAGCTGTGGGTTGCCGCCGGCACGTATGCGACTGGTGGCACACCTTTCCCGATGCTCGATGCATTACACATCTACGGTGGGTTCGCGGGTGACGAGACCAGTCTGGCGGAGCGCGCTCCCGATGCGAACCTCACGGTCCTCGACGGTTCGAGCGGTGGATCGGCGGTCGTGGATGCGTCGGCGGACACGACGGCACGACTTGACGGTTTCACGATCACGAGTGCGGACACGACGCACGGCCTGTACGCGCAGGCGGGCAGCCCGACAATCGCGGGTTGTCTTATCGTCGAGAACGCTGCCGCGGCATCGGGCGCCGGGGCCTACTTCGCCAGCGGAGCGCCGCTGTTCATCGACTGCGAGTTCGCGGACAACGTGACCGGGAATCGGGGCGGGGGTATGTACCTAGCCCAGGGGCAAGCCACCTTCGCAAATTGCCGGTTCCGCGATAACGACTCGTTCGCGGGAGGTGGCTGTGGGACGAACACGGGCGCGGCCACATTCATCAACTGTATCTGGCACGACAACCACGGTCGCTTCGGCGGCGCGGCGTACACGTTTTCTGGCGCGCTCTCGTTCACGAATTGCACGGTCACGTACAACCAGTCGCAGACATCGGGAGGTGGCCTTTACGCGTTCTCCGGCAGCCTCGACGTGGCCAACAGCATCATCTACGGCAACACGGCCAGTAACGACCCGCAGATCCACGGCACGGCGACCGTCAGCTACAGTTGCATTGAAGGGGGATTCACCGGCGCGGGGAACATCGCCGCGGAGCCACGGTTTGAGAACATCGGCGGACGCGACCTGAGGGTGATCCCGCCTTCGGCGTGCATCGATGCCGGCAACAATGTGCTGGTCCCGGCGGACGTGCTGGATCTCGATGGTGACGGTGATATCACGGAGCGGATTCCCCTCGACCACGTATATCAGTCGCGATTTGTCGATAGCACCACGGTGAGTGATGTTGGCGTGGCGGATCCGCCGTTGTATCCGGCAATCATCGACATGGGAGCGTATGAACACCTGGATGACTGCAACAACAACGGTATTCCGGACGGGATCGACATTGCCCAGGGTACGAGCGAGGATTGCAACGCGAACGGCTACCCGGATGAATGCGAGCTGGACGGCAACGACTGCAACAACAACGGCATCCCGGACGATTGTGATCTGGGCGGGGTAGCCGTTCCGGAGTACGCGTATGACGATGGCTCGGCCGAGAATGCCCTTGGCCTGACCGGCGGCGGGACGGTGGCCTGGCTGACACGCTACAGTGTCGGGCCGGGCGGGGAATTGCTGAGGGCCGTGCGCGTGGCGTACGGCGATGTAGCGGTCGGGACGCCGGTGACTGTTTACGTCTGGTCGGATCCGAATCGTGACGCCGATCCGAGCGACGCCCAGGTCATCGCAAGCGCGGAGGGCATCGTGCAGGTGGCGGACTGGTCGACGTTCAACTTCGTCGCGGTGCCGCCCACGTACATTGGCGAAGCCGGGACAATCTTCTTCGTGGGCGTGCTGCTGGACCATCTGGCCGGCGAGCTACCGGCGGCGCTGGATGAGGACAACAGCCAGGGGCTCAGCTTCATCGCGGCGGACAGCGACGGGGTCAACCCGAACGACCTCGGCGGTGCCGGCGTATTCGGCGTGGCCGACGGCAACTGGCTGGTTCGTGCCGTCCCGGACGGTGCGCCGGCGAATGACTGCAACGTCAATGGCGTCCCGGACGACTGTGATATCGCCGACGGGACGAGCTCCGACTGTCACGCGAACGGTATTCCGGACGAGTGCGAGCTATCCGGGAACGACTGTAACGGCAACCTGGTGCCCGACGACTGCGATGTGGCGGGTGGTTTCAGCGCTGACTGTCAGGGGGACGGTATTCCCGACGAGTGCCAGCTTTACACCGGAGAGGAGCACGAGTACCGCTACGACGACTGGACTGCCGATTTCAACATCGGTTTCTCCCCCGACGTGCATATCGCCTGGCTCAATCGCTTTCTTGTGACGCCGGAACTGCAACGGGCCGCGGCGGTCGCAGTCTCCTACGGCCCACTCACTCCGGGGACCGAGGCGACGGTGTATATCTGGAGCGATCCTGACGGCGATGGCGACCCCGCGGATGCACAGGTGATCGCGTCGGCCGAGACTACGGTCGTGAACCCGGGCAGCGACTTCTTCGACGTCGTCTCATTCCCCGCGGTATATCTTGGCGAACCGGGCACGAGTTTCTTCGCGGGCGTGATCCTCACCAGTCCCGAGGGCAACTTCCCGTGCGCCCTCGACCAGACGTCGTCCGCCGGAGAGAGCTGGATCATCGCGAATGACGCCGTGCCGCCGAACCAGAACTACCCGATCGATCCGAACGATCTCCGCGCCCCCTATCCCGGACAACTTGCGGGGATCATCGACGACTTCGGCTATCCGGGTAACTGGCTGATCCACGTACGCGGCACGCCGGGCAACGACTGCAATCTGAACGGTGTTCCTGACGAATGTGACATCACTGCCGGGACGTCGCTCGATATCAACGGGAACGGCACGCCGGACGAATGTGATAATCTCGGCGACCTCGATGGTGACGGGAACGTCGACGGCGGAGATTTCGTGCTGTTCGCGGATTGCCTGGCTGGCCCAGATGTCGCCGCTGGCTGCGAGCCGGCACTCGGCGCTCTGAGCGACGTCGATGCGGATGGTGACGTGGATCTGCACGATCTGGCCGGTCTCGCGCAACTGGTGAGCCCGGCGATTAGGGCGCTCGGTCCGCGGTGACCGTGGGGGTGCCTCCGGAGACTACATCCAGGAGTGTTCGGAGCCAGATGCGTCCTTCGTCGGTCGGCCGGTGGTGCAGTACCGCCACCGCCACTGTAGCATGGACCGCCAGCGAGTACGTCGGGCGGCGCGTGTGGGCGCGTTGGGACGGGCACGTCGTTCGCATCTTCAACCAGCGGTTGGAGCAGATTGCGATTCACGCGCAGCGTGAGCCGGGGCGCTTCGCCACCGATGATCGGCATATCGTGGCCGAGAAGCGCGGCGGGATCGAACGCGGCACGGCGTGGTGGTTGCGGAAGGCCCGCCGCATCGGCCCCGGCGCCGGCCGTTGGGCCGAGGCCATGCTGCAACAACGCGGCATCCCCGGCGTGCGCGTGCTGATGGGCCTGGTCAGCCTGACGAACAAGCACACCGACGTCGCGATCGAGCAGGCTTGTCACGTGGCGCAATCACACGGCGCCTATCGCCTGCGCGTCATTCGTGAACTGCTCAAGCGGCAGGCACCGGAGCAGGAGCAGTTCGAGTTCATCGCCGAGCATCCCTTGATCCGTTCGTTGTCTGATTATGGCCAACTGGTCCACGACACATGCCGGGACATGTTCGAGTTTGTCCGCGCGATCGGGAGAAGTCCTCACAAGAATCATCGCGAGGATTCTCGAACCTCGGCCGGATTCTCGCAGGAAGCTCCTCTCAGACGTGACGATGCCGTTCTTGTCACGACCGCAAGGTCAGGCCAATAGCGAAGCCGCTGCTCAGCAATCACGACGTAACCGGACCCCTGAAGCTCGGCCCACATGCCGCAGGCCCGTGCTCGCTCACGGGCAAGTCGATTCCCGACTCGCCGGACGCCGCAGGATGCCACCCCTCGCCAATCCCTAAGAACAGGGCGAAAACGCCTGTCCGATTGACCTAAACCCCTGACCTGAACCCTTCGGAAAACCCCCTCTGAGAGCCCAAGAACGGCGATTCTTGAGGCAGTTTCAGATTTCCAAGCGTGTTCCTTCAGCCACTCGGACACCACTCCAGGGCTGCGCCGCGTCTGGCGGTGCGCGGGGCGACCCGAGTTCCTACTTGAACCGCAAGCCCAGCTCGGCGAAGAACATCCGCGGCACCTCGGCCTCGCTGAGAAAGACGGTCG
This sequence comes from uncultured Planctomycetales bacterium, assembly GCA_964448675.1. GTDB lineage: Bacteria > Planctomycetota > Phycisphaerae > UBA1845 > Fen-1342 > CAYUZU01. The sequence goes on along the minus strand of CAYUZU010000019.1, from coordinate 39,918 downwards.
CGCCCTCGGGATGGTGGTCGTCGGTGAGATTCCGCACGCCGACGGCGATCCAGCCACGGTCATCCCAGAACTCGTGCTCGACCATCAGGTCGAGCCGGAAGTAGCTGTCGATGGATTTGCTGAACAACGGGAACGCCGGGTTCGGCGCGTCGACATCACCGACGAAGTACAGGTGACTGGCCAGGTGCCAGTCGTCGGTGAGGTCGTAGCGGGCACCGAGCATGAACTTGTTGTGCGGTGGCGACAGCAGCTCCTTGTCATGAAAGGCCGCCGCCGATCGCCAGTGTAGCTGCTGGTAGGTGTAATTCCCGAGCAGGGTCAGCGCATCGGTGACGTTGTAGCGCGCCTCGAGCTCGACGCCGTAGAGCGACGCCGCCGCCCGGTTGTCCAGGTGGAACCGCACCAGCCCTGGCGGCCCCGGGCGCGGCGAGAGCGTCGTCAAGTCATCGAACGCATGCCAGAAGAGGTTGGCGCTGGTATGGAGCCGGCCGAAGTGCGTGCCGCGGTAACCCAGCTCGTACGCGATGAGCGTCTCCGGATCGACGCTGCGGTTGGCAGTCGCCCGGCCGAGCCCATTCAGAATCGGCGCATCCAGGTGCCGCAGGCCCACCGAGGACATCTGAAACGCCCGCGACACGGCACCGTAGACGATGTGATCGTCATTGAGGTCGTAGGACAGCGCCGCCCGCGCGCTGGGCTGAAAGCCGCCGTAGAACTCGTAGTCGATGCGGGCCCCCAAATCGAGGCTCCAGCGCGGAGCGAAGCGCCACTGATCCTGCACATAGAAGCCGATGATCCCGGTGCTGACAAACTCGTCGGAGAGCCAGAACGGCTCGGAATTGGTGGCGTTCAGCACGTCGGCCCGCGTGTCGATGCCCCAGCGGATTCGGTGCGCCGCCACGTTGAACGCGTGGCTGAACTGCAGGGCGTACTGCTGGTAGCGATAGTCAAGCGTCCTCAGGCCGGGCGATCCGCCGAACTCGTTCATGTAGAGCATGAGCTCGGTGCGTGCCTCGTCCGGCGCGACGTGCTCCCAGCGAAACTGCATGAACGACGCCTGGCTGTAGGGGTTCTTCGCGGTCCCGAGACCCGCCAGCGGCATCCGCGGATAGCCACCGTCAAGGATGGCGTGCCCCGCGTTGAACATCAGGGTGTCGGATTCGTTGAGCTTGAAGATCGACTTGATGTTGAAGCGCCCCGCGCGGTAGTCGTCGTCCAGCGGGTGCAAGCGGTACCCGCCGCGCGCGAACCCGTCGCTCCCCTCGAACTCACCGGAGAAGCGAAAACGCAACTGGTCATCGCTGAAGCCGTAGCCGATGTGTTCGCGGTTCCAGCCGCGCGACCCGCCCCCGGCGGTCACCGTGAGGCCCGCCTGGTCGGCGGGGTCCTTGGTGATGATGTTGACCACGCCGTTGACCGCGTTCGCGCCCCAGGTCACGCCGCCCGGACCGCGAATGACCTCGATGCGTTCGATGTCCTCGATCAGCAACGGCCAACTGCCCCACAGCGTGCCGCCAAACAGCGAGTCGTAGATCTGCCGCCCGTCCACCAGCACGAGAACCTGCCGGCTAAGGAAGCCGTGGAAGCCACGCGGGGCGACCGCGCTGTTGCCGAACGTGAGGTCGGCGACGTCCACGCCCACCGCCAGCCGCAACGCATCGGGGACAGTGCGCGCCCCCGCCCGGTGGATGTCCTCGGCGGTGATCACGCTGACAGCGTGGGCGACCTCGTCGAGTTGCTCCCGCTGGCGCGACGCGGTCACGACCACCGGCATCTCGATGTCCAGCAACTCGATGTCGTCAATGTCCGTCGTGTCGATGGCCTCGTTGGGGTCGGCGGCCGGCTGCGTGGCGGCTGGCTGGGATGTCGCGGTCGGTGCTTCGATGGGCTCCGCAGCGGCCGCCAGCACATTGCACAGCAGGAGCAGTGCCGCGCCGCAGCACCAGTGCGGACAGTACTTCGACACCCGCCGGATGCGCGTTCCGTCGCCGCGCGACGCAGATCGCAGGGGCATGGACGGGGAATGGCGACTCGATTCGGCATCGGCGGCCATGGCTATTCTCCTACGCGCTCGACTTCCCGCGGCAAATCGCGTACCGCTGACTCGGCTCCGATCATTCGGGCGGCGTGCGGGTTGATCGCCGCGGACACATCGGTGGGATAACGCAGGCCGATCTTCGCCGGCGGCTGCTGGTCGATCACCCGCCCCACCAGCCGGGCGGCCTGGACCCCGACGGCATCCTGGTCGCAGTAGAGGCCACCGAACGCGCCGGCCCGCACCACGTTGCGGGAAAAGGACCAGACAGCCTTCCGCTGCCGCGCACCCCACACCAGCAGGCGCTTGACGGTGGCTGAGTTGTAGATGCCCGAGTCGGGGACCATCAGGACGCCGTCGCAGTCCGCTTGCTCGACGGCTTCGAGTGACTTGACGAATTCGGTGCGCGAACTGCGAACCAGGACCACGCCCAGGTCATGTTTCTTGCCGGCCGCCTGCAGCGCTTCGGCGGTCTTGCGCGTGCGGTCGCTGAACAAGACACAGACCTTTTGCGCCGTTGGATGCGACTTGCGGACCCAGCGGAGCTGCGCAGCCGGGTCGACGTCCGCCGCCACCCCGCATACGCGGTGATGGTCCGGGTGCTTCGGCGACACGAAAGCGGCGTCGCGCGCGTTCGGCACCATGAAGTAGACCACCGGCACGTCCGGCACGGACTCGAGCACCTGCTGGGTCGCAGCCGTTCCGCCGGCGGCGACGACTGTTGGGCGAAGCGCAACGAGGCGTTCGAGAGCGCTTTCGACACCGGCGTCATCGCCAAACGGGAGAGGGATCGACGTGCATTTGTGGCCGGCGACCGCGAGGTGCTTCGCAAGCTCGGCCGCGCTCGCCTCGTAAATCCTGCTCTGCGCAAACACGACCGCTACGCGCGCGCCCGCGCCCTTCGCGATCGCCGGTGCGGACTGGTCGCTCAGCCCGGTGACCGCCGCGGCGAGCAGCCAGACCAGCCCCGCCGCGGCGATGGGGACGGCCGTTGCAAGCCTGCAACACAGGGCTGTCCAATATCGGAAGACCACGGGCGAAGCCCCAATGGCGGCTCGCGCGCAAGCCGGTTCGGCCGAACCGGAAAAGCATTGCGTCAGCGTCACTTATCGGCACTTGGCTGGGGTGGGCAGCAGCCGTTGGGATGCGCGTCGGGCGCGTTGCGCCGCAACGCCGGGGGGTACATCGTGCCAATCGCGACCGAAATCGGTTACGGAATACAGCCACCATCGCCGCGGCCGTAGCGCCGCCCTGCCGCCGCTGAGGCGTCGAGGGAGAAACGTTTGGCATCGCCGCCCGTGTTCCGTTAGAGTCGAGGCTGGAGGGCGGCGCCATTCCGCACGTCGCAGCGCGCCGCAGGCCCCGAGGAGGAGGTCCACATGCTGTCTCGCAGCTTGCGTCCGTGCGCTGTTGTTCTCGTCCTGGGCATTACCACGATACCGGCGATGGCCGCCGACGCGGTCTACTACGTCGATTACGGCGGTGCAAAGATCCACCGCTGTGATCTCGACGGGGCCAACAAGGAAACACTGATCGACTCCCTCGGCAACAACTTCCACGACGTCGCGGTCAACCTCGCCGCCGGCGAGATGTACATCACCGGCGGTCCGAAGATCTACCGTGCCGATCTGGATGGCGGCAACCTGCAGCAGTTGCTCTACACGCCCGGTGCCAGCAACGCGATGGAAATCGAGCTGGACGCCGTCAACGGCAAGCTCTATTGGGCCGACGCCAACCGTCAGACGATTCGCAGGGCCAACCTCGACGGCAGCGACGTGGAAGACCTCCTCACCGTGGCCGACAGCAACGCCCTGCGCGGGCTGGCGATCGACGTGGCGCACAACTGGATATACTGGAGCGATACCCAGGCAAACGTGATCAAGCGGGCGCATCTGGACGGCAGCGGGGAACAGACACTGCGCAGCTACGCGGCGTCCAACATCATCGGGCTCGACATCGACGTCGCGTCGCAGCAGATCTACTGGACCGACTCGTACAACGACGAAATCGCGCGCATGAACGCCGACGGCACGGGTTACGTGCAGCTCCTGCAGGACGCGGCCCCGGCTGGGATCGATATGGTCCCCTGGCTCGGCAAGATCTACTGGACGGATTCGCTGTCGGGGCAATTGCTCCGTGCGGACCTGGACGGGGCGAACCAGGAAGTGCTCAATGGCGGGATGCAGTATCCCCGCGGGGTCGAGGTCGTCCCGGAGCCGCAGGCCCTGCTGCTGCTCGCGCTATCGGCAGCCGCCGCGCGCCGCCGTGGCTGACAGGCACCAGCCGCTACCCGTCGGTGGGTAACCGTTTATCCCAGCGCAACACGTCGATTCCGGCGGCACGTTCCAGGTACGGACGCGCTTGCCGTTGCCGAGTTTCTTAGCGACGCCCAGCATGGTGAGCATGCCGAGATCGGGATACTGCGCGGCCTGCTGCTTGAGGTAGTTGATCAAGGTCGAGCTGTTCATGATGCCTCCCCCTCTGCCGTGAGATTGGCCGACATCAACCGTCTCTCGGCCATGCGCATTGATCCAATCACGGAAGCGGAAGACGGCGAGCTTATGGCTGCGGGTCCGCAGGTTCGTTTCGGCCCAGGGGGCTCCGCTCCCACCGACGTAAAAGGTTCCCGTGGTTTTATGCCAGGCGAGATAGAAGCGGCCATCCATGACAGGGTTGCCGTCGTCGTCAGCGACGACCTTTAGGGGCTTGCTGCTCTACTGGGGGATAGCGATGCGTGGTGGTTCGCCGTTTGCTGTTGGCAGTCGGCGTTGTCGTTTAAACAATGCTCCAGATGGGGCCGAGCCAGTCCCGACCCTTCCGGAGCATTATACAACAAAATGTAGCAAGAAATGTAAATCTGCGTCCTGTGGACACAGAACTGATGGAGGCGGGGGGATCGAATTTGATTGAGCACCCCGCCTCACGAGTTGGAAACGCCATAAACGCGGATTTTGCAGAGGTTTCGAGAAGCCCTACCTGACCACTCATGACCATCGCGCACCGCAAGACACCGATTCTGGTGAGTACTGTGTGAGTACCCTGGCTCACAACAGCCAGAACGTCAGCAATTGGCGGGCGAGGTCGCCGGCTAATTCCGCAGCCGCTGTTACGGCGTCCTCCGACGTACAGCCGCTCAGGGACGCCAGCGCGAACACCGCCAGCAAGAACTTGGCGCGTATTCTCTGCCGTCTCATGACTTAATCCTCCTCCACTTGATTTACCAGAAGATCGTCCGGCGACACCGCCGCGACGGGCGATTCGGCAACCTCTGACAGCGGCTTGCCGACGGCCAGTTCGAGGTCAATCCGTGCACCGGCGGCCTGGGCTTGGGCCACCACGTGTTGCCGCTCGGTCTCCAGCAAGCGCTGCTGGGCTACGAGCAACGTTAACACGTCCACTGCACCGGTTTCCCGGGCAGCCTCGGTCAGTTCGAGGTTCCGCCGCGACTGGGGAAGCAACTCGGTCTCAAAGAAAACGACGTTGGACGCCAGAAGCCGGGTGCGCTCCGCCGCGATACGAATATCGCGACAGATACTCAGCAACAGGTCCTCGTAGGACAGCACGGCCTGCGCGTGTGTGTAACGGGCCTTGGCGATCTGGGCCTGGTTCTGATCGAAGATCGGCAACGTAACAGACACATTGGGCCCGAACATGAATTCGATATCGTCGTTGCGTTCAGCGGAACGCTCGCCACGTGACTGGATGTCTGGAATGCTCGGCTGCCCGTTGCGCAGCGATGCTCGTGCGAAGTCGGCGCCGATGTTGCGACCGGGCAAGGCGCGTCCTTCCAGTCGCTCAGCCCCCAACCCGATCGTCACGTCGGGGAAGATTCGGAGGTGTTCCAGCTGTATCTGCGCTTTGTCGGCGGCGATCGCGTTTTCGACCGCGGCCAGGTCGAGACGGTGCGCCTGCGCCAGCTTGATCAATGCATCCGGATTGTACGCGTCGCCATCGGGCGTGGGTAACGCGTCGCTCAACGCGATGTCCGCGCCGTCGCACTCGAGGGAGAGGAGGTACAGCAACTTCCGACGCGCGTTTATCGCGGCGGACTCGGCGTTTTGCAGGTCGAGCCGAGCCTGGAGCCATTCGCCCCGCTGGAGATTCTCATCCAGCGGTGTGCCGACGCCAGTCTCGCGCCGGGTTCGCGTAGCTTCGAGCGAGCGTTGGTAGAGCGCGACACTCTCCGCCGCGATGTCCCGCAGCGCTGCCGCACTGACGGCCCGGTAGTACGCGCGGCGTGTCTCCGCGACCAGCAGGCCGGCTTCGCGGGCTACTGAGACGATTCGCTGCTCGACATCGCGTTCGGCCGCTCGCCGGCGCACGGGCATGTGCCAGAGGTCGACGATGTTCTGGGCGAGATTCGCCTGGATGCTCGAGCGGCCGCCGCCTTCCGGGAACATCAAACCGATGCCCAGCGACGGATTCTCGAGCAACCCGGCCTGCACCCAGTCCGCCCGCGCGATGCCGATCTCGTGGAAGGCGGCCTGTAATCCGCGGTTGTTCCGCAACGCGATTTCCACGGCTTCTTCGGCTGTCAGCCCGTCGGCGAGCAGCTCATCGATCGGCACGAGATCTCCGGCCGCTTCGTCCGGCGCGGCGTATCCTGTGCTGCGTTCAATCAGCGTACGTGCACGTTGGAAGTCGGGTTCCGGGTTCACGGAGGCACATCCCACGAGCAGCATGAGCGGCAGGAAGAGCAGCGCCGGTGCCAGGCCCGGACGCCAAGTCTGCGTGCCGCCACGCCCTTCTGCGACATACGTGTCCTCAGTCTCATGCTCGGCCGGCGCTACCGGCTTCGCGAACCACAAGAACAGCGCGGGCACGACAGCCATGTTGAGGAAGGTCGACGACAGCAGCCCAAAGAGGATCACGAACGCCATCGGGCGCAGGATCTCGTTTCCGGGCTTGTCCACGCCCAGGGCGAGCGGGATGAGCGCGATGCCCGATGCGAGCGCCGTCATGAGAATCGGTGATAGGCGCTCGAGCGCCCCGCGCCGCACGGCCGCGCGAAAGTCCGTGACCCCCTCGTGGCGCTGCAGATGCCGAATGTGTGAGACCATCATGATGCCGTTGCGGGCGGCGATGCCGAAGACCGCGATGAACCCGATCATCGACGCCACCGACAGCACGCCGCCGGACAGGAACACGCCAAGCACGCCGCCAATCAGCGCCAGCGGCAGGTTCACCATGACCAGCAGCGTGTCGCGGATGGAGTGGAACACCAGGTGCAGCAGGAAACCGATTCCGAGCACGACCACCACGCCGAGCAGAGTCAGCAGACGACTCGTCTCGGCGGCCGTTTCGAACTGCCCGCCGTATTCCACGTGATAGCCCGGCGGCAACTCCACATCGGCGGCCACCGCGGCCTGGATGTCGCTGACAACGCTGGTTACGTCACGGTCAGCGACGTTGCATTGCACGACGATCTTCCGTTGCGCGTCTTCACGGGTGATGAAGTTGGGACCGCGATCCGTGTAGATGTTGGCGAGCACCTTCAGCGGAACCTTCACGCCCGTCGGGCTATCGACCAGCGTCTCGCCGACCATCTCCGGCGTGGCCCAAGTCCAGGGCGAGAGCCCGCCGGCCGGCGCGCTGCGATCCGCTTCGCCGATGCGCACCGTCAGGTCGAAGGTGTTCTGCCCCTCGAGCACCTGCGACACGACGTCACCGCGATAGGCCGTCTCGAGCGCCCGCGCCACGTCCGCGACGCGCAAACCGAAACGGGCGATCGCGTCCCGGTCGAACTCGACGCGCAGCAGTGGCGTATCCGCCTGCTGATCCATCGCGAGATCGACAACGCCAGGAATGCCCTCCATGGTGTGCTCGATACGCTTGGCAATGTGGCGCAGCTCGTAGAGGTCCGGGCCGAAGATCTTCACGGCGATGGCCGAGTAGGTTCCCGAGAGCATGTGATCGATGCGGTGGCTGATCGGCTGGCCGAGATGCGCCTGCACGCCGGGAAGCGACTCAAAGTCCGCGCGAATCGCGGCCAGCAGTTCGGCCTTCGTGCGGCGGGGCTGGCCTTCTTCCAGCGGTGCGTCCATGTCGAGCGTGACTTCCAGCTCGCTCGACTCGGGTCCCATCACGTGCTCGTCCTGCTCGGCCCGGCCGGTGCGGCGGCCGACGGTCTGGACTTCCGGATGCTGCAGGAGCAGCTCCTGCGCGACGCGGGCCAGCGCATCGCTTTGCTCCAGGGATGTGCCGGGGATGCTGGAGACCCCGACTGTCAGCGCTCCTTCGTTGAACTCCGGCAGGAAGTTCTGTCCCAGGCGTGTCGTCGCGAACAAGGTGCCGACGAAGAGCAGCACCGTCGGAACGATGACCACCAGCGGTGCCCGGAGTGCGCCGCGGAGGGGCGGGTCGTACAATCGCTTCAGGGTTCGCACGAGCCACGGGTCGCTGCCGCTACGCACACTACGACTGCGTGGCAGGAGATAGGAACTCAGCGCCGGAGTCAGCGTCAGCGCGACGACGAGCGACGCCGCCAGTGACACGCAGAACGCGACGCCCAGCGGCCGGAGCAGTCGCCCCTCCACTCCGCTCAGGAAGAAAATCGGCGTAAACACCAGCACGATGATCGCGGTCGCAAAGACGATCGCCGCCCGCACCTCAACACTCGCCTCGTAGATGACGCGCAAGATGGGACGCTGTTTCTCAGGCGGCAGCGCAGCGTTTTCTCGCAATCGTCGCACGATGTTCTCGACATCGATGATGGCATCGTCCACCAGACTACCGATCGCGATCGCCAGGCCGCCGAGCGTCATGGTGTTGATCGTGCCGCCGAAGATCCGCAGTGTGACGATCGCCACGATGATCGAGAGCGGAATCGCCAGCAGCGTGATGATGCTCGAACGAATGCTGGCCAGAAACGCGACCACGATCAGAATCACGAGAATGCCACCGTCGCGCAGCGCTTCAGCCACATTCTCAACCGCGGCACTGATGAACGTCGCCTGCCGGAAGAGCTCCTTGTTGATTTCCATTCCCGGCGGCAGCGTTGTCGCAATCTGATCGAGGACGTCGTCCAGCCGCTCCGTCAACTCCAGCGTGTTGGCACCGGGCTGTTTTTGGATCGCGAGAATAACCGCGGGGCGGACGACGGGGCGACTCTGCTCGTCGCGCCACGATGCCGAGCCCGTGCCGCGTTTGATCGCCGGCCCGACGAGCACGGCCCCCAGGTCGGACACGCGCACCGGCCGGCCGTCGCGCAGCGTCACCACCGTGTTGCCGATGTCCCTGGGCGACTGCACGCGTCCGAAGCCCTTAATCAGCGACTCTTGGCCGCCCTGGACGAGAAAGCCGGCCGAGACGTTTTCGTTCGTGTCGCGCAGCGCTTCGGCGACCTCGCTGACGCTGACCTGGTAGGCCCGCAGCCGCTGCGGCGTGAGTACGACTTGATACTGCTTCTGGTCACCGCCGATCGGAGTGACTTGCGAAACGCCCGGCACCGAAAGCAAGCGGCGACGGACGTTCGTCGTCGCGGCCGTGCGCAGCTCGAGCGGGTCATGTCGATCCGACGACAGCGAGGCGAACACGATCTCGCCCATCATCGATGAGATGGGCGCCAGCACGGGCGCCCCGACCTGCGGCGGGAGGTTGTTGGAAACCGTGGCGAGGCGCTCGGTCACCGTCTGGCGCGCGCGATAGATCTCCGTGCCCCAGTCGAACTCCACCCACACGACCGAGATACCCACCGCGGTCGCGGAACGTACCCGGCGTACGCCGGCGGCACCATTCACCGCCGTCTCGATGGGAAACGTGACCAATGTCTCCATTTCCTCGGGCGCCATGCCATGCCCTTCGACAACGACCGTCACCGTCGGCGCCGTGAGATCCGGGAACACGTCAACCGGTGTGTCGACCGAGTACCATGCTCCCAGACCCATGAAGAGGAACGACACGATGATGACCGCCATGCGGTTATCGAGCGACCAGCGAATCAGGCTGTTGATCATCTTCGTTCCTCCTTAGTGCACGTGGCCGTGGCCGAATGACGCGGGTGAGAGCGAGGCCAGCTTGACGGCGTAGGCGCCGCGTGTCACCACGCGCTCGCCCGGCGCGATGCCGTCCTGCACCTCGACCAATGCGCCGTCACGGATGCCCAGCGTCAACTCGCGTTTCTGGAAGAGCTGCCCCTCGAGCTGCACGAAAGCGACCGGTCTGCCGTTGTCAAGGACGATCGCGTCCTCGTGAATCGCGACGACCTCATTCGCCCGCTGCGTTTCCAGGGCAACTTCCGCGAACATGCCGGCCCGCAGTCGGCCGTCCGGGTTGGGCACTTCGTAGGTCACGCGGACGGTTCGGGCCTGCGGTGCGACATGCGTACCGATGTTCAACAAGCGGCCGCCGGCGTCATACACATCGACGCGGTACCCGGGATAGGCCGGGAGTGTCACGAGTGCGTTGGGCGCATCGGTAAGGTTCGCGAGGTCGAATTCCGAGACTTCCGCATGGACCCACACCGACTTCAGATCCACCACGTAGAAGACCTCTTCGAGCGTGTTGATGTGCTCGCCCTCCACGGCCTCGTGGCGCGAAATGACCCCCGAGATCGGTGAGCGCAGTTCGAGCTGTAGCATTTCGGGTCGCGTCGACCGATCCGTGGCTTGTTCCCGCAGGCGATTCTGCATCGACGTCAGTCGCTCAGCAGCCTGCTCATAGTGCTTTTGCATCACCAGCGCGGCATCCTGCTCCGCCTGGGCGATGCGCAGGTTCTGCTGCGCTTCGTCAAACTGCTGATCCGAGCCGACGCCCTTCTCCTGGAGCTCCTGTGCACGCTCGAACGCCCGCTGGGCAAATTCCAGCCGTGCTTTGGCCTGGTTGACGCTGCGGTTGACTTCCAACCCGCGGACCTCCAGATCGAGCTGCTTGAGCACCAGCTCCGTCTCCAGGGCCTGCAGCTGGGCGCGATTGGCACTCAACGCCGCCGCCTCCGTCGCCGGCATGGGCGGCTCGATCAGAGCCAGCACCTGGCCGGCCGCCACGCGGTCACCGACCACGGGCAGCTTCGCGTCCGGGGGTGGCAGCAGCCGACCGGCAACCGGGGCTGTCACGGCGGCGGCGGAATGGCGCGGCGGGGCGATCTCGCCGGGCACCTCGAGCCGCTGTGTGAGCGTGCGGCGGGTGGCCTCGTCAAAGGTGAGCCGGATCTTCCACTGCTGCTCGGCAGTGAAGTCGACGATATCCGGCAGCGCCTCATGGGCCTCGTGCACGGCTTCGGCGGCCGCATCAGCCTCAGCTTCCGAGGCCTGTACGGTGATTGTCCCGAGGTCGAAGGCAACATCCTTACCATCATGCCGCAGCGTGAGCGTGGCCCCATAGTCACCGGCTGGCGAAAGCGTAGCGTGAAGGTGCCAGAGTCCCGCCGTCTCGGGCGCCGCGGCGGTTAACTGCTGCGGGTCGCTGTCATCCTTGGCGAATTCCAGTGTCACGGCACCCGTCGCGACCGGCTCGCCGTCGGCTCGTTTCGTGATATGGGCATAGAAGTCGGCTTCTTCGCCCAAGACAGGTGGTTCGTACTCGACATAAACAACGTGATCGGCCGTGAAGACCGTCTTGCCGATTGCGTGATGCTCTTCTTGGTGACCATGTTCATCGTGGCCGTGGCCGTGGTGGTGATCGCCACCAGCCATCGTTGTTCGCTCACAACCGGTCGTTCCCACGAACAGCCCGGCGGCGATGATGATTGCAGGCAATGCGCGCATTACTTGTTCCTCAGGATTATGGATGAATCGATAGCTTGTGTTTTTTCCCTGACGCACAGGACGCGCGAATCGCGAGCGCAACCCAGGCGTCACGCAACCAACAGCGTGGCAGTGCAGAGAAGAATCAAAGCAGCAAGGCGTGATTCGTCAGGAGGATGGCGCAAACGCGACTCGAGTCAGGCGGACCGGTATCGTCGCGGGCTCGGGCGGGGGGCCGTCCGTCCCGGACGGTCTGTGCGGATTCTGACACAACCCAGGTCGACTCCGGGGCGTACTCGAATCGATCCGTGTTACCGGACTTCAGGGCCGGCGATGCGCTGCCGGCACGCGGCAGTTCATGGACGTGGATGATCAGCCCATGCGGGGCGCCTTCGTCGTCGGCGGCATCTGACTGGTCCAGATCAGTACCTTTACAAAGGCAGGGAACGGATTCGTGATCCCGCTCGTGCTCGTGGTGCCAGTCGTGTCCGTGTCCATCACTGAAGAAATGGAAGTGTAGTGAGCCGCAGTGGTTATGAACGACGATCACCTCGGCCCGGGACGCTGACGCCAAGAGCATCGGGAGGGTCAGAGCGCTCACGAGCAAACGCAGCCCTCGTGAGACGAGCAGTCGTCGTTGAAGCGAGACGAATCCGAGCACGCGCGACTCCGCGAATAGAACCGAAACGGTACGGAATCGTATCACCGAGTGCTCGGTCCGGCAACCCGGGCCCTTTCCACGGTTCCAAGCGGGCGTCACACCCAGCCCGCGTATTTCGCGAGCAATGCGACCCGATAGTGTCAGCGATCGTAAGCGCGGCGATCACCCAAAACCGGCCACTGATAATCACTTGAAAACCGGCCGTTTTGAGCAAGCACGGAGCTGCCGCGTACGCTCCCACGATTTCGTGGGAGGCGCGGCATGGCGAATCGACTCAAAATGGCACAGCAGCAAGCAGTTATCGCATTGGCCCAGCGGGGCTGGTCGTATCGGCGGATCGCCCGGGAGCTGGGCGTGCTCCCAGCGCAAGGCCTATCCGGCAGAAATCTCAGAGAAACTTGCAGACGGGTGAAGTGTTACAATCCAATCAACCCGCATCATTCAGACTTGACCAACACCATCCACGGTGACATGTTGCGCCTCCCGCGGCGCGGCGATGATTCGCAATCTCCGACGCGGCCACGGCTCTGCCGCAGACTACGTCTTCCCGCACTCTCCGAACCGACTGGACGAGGTCCCGACATTACGGACCTGCTCCCGTGACCCGCGCGCCGTGGTGCCGTATTACGGGCACGTCGTATTCTGCAGCTCTACGAACGGGTCGATGTCGCGCCACGTCACCGAGCCGCTGCTGTCGACGTCGTTGTTCTCGAATGGACACCCCGGCGGCACCCCATACACGCTGACGTGCAACGCGGTCCAGGCCGACATGTTGTCGTTCTGGGCCGCGACAAAGAAGTCGATGTCGCGCCAGTTGATCGTCCCGTCGCAGTTGCTGTCGCCTCGGCACGCGGACGGTGCGACCGTCACGCCGGGCCAGAAGCCGCCCGTCAGTGTAAACTCCCCGCCGGCCATGGGAGCGACGGTCGCCTCGGGCTGCCCCACGGTGCCCGTCAGCGTGTACGTGCCGTCTATGGCCTGCAGCATGCCGCCGGCGTCAATCGTGTGCCAATCCAGCGCGTAATCACCGGCGACCGCGGCGGCCACGAGTGACAGCTGTGCAACCAGAGCCCAGCGCACCAAGCAACCCACCAGCACGCGGTATCGCGCAACTGCTGCTCTGTGCATTGTCGTCGACGTTGTTGCTGGTCTGCGCATTAAACACCTCCCTTGCCGCTTGGCGTAATCCGCACGAGGCCGTTCTGCCCCTCGATGCGGAGCGATTTCGTGAAAATGACCGATTCCAAGTAATCCCCGGCCTGAATGGTGATCACGGCGCCGTCCACCGCCGCCGCGTCGTTGGCCTCGCTGACGGTATTGAACGGATACTCCGGCATGCCGAGTTCGCACGGGTCCAGCCATGCGGCATCGACGAAGATCGAAGTCGGATCCAAATCACACTCGTCGGGCACCTGGTTGCCGTTGCAATCCGCGCTGGTGCCGCTGCTGATGTCTTCACTATCGGGCACGCCGTTGCCGTTGCAGTCCTCACTGGTTCCAGGAATAACGAAGTACTGGTTTCCCGGCGTATCGCCAAAGTCGATCATCGACACGGGCGAGGCAAGGTTCGAACGTCCCCCCAGAGGCGCCAGGACCTGATTCGAGACGTAGTTATGCCGCAGGCCGTTGACAAACGCACAACACTTGATGTCGCCTGCGCTGTATCCGAGTTGGCTCAATCGCAAGGCGATTTCCACGCCCGTCGTAACGCTCGTCGGATCCTCGTCCGGCCCAATCGGTCCAGCACCGCCGGCAACGCCTAGCACGTTGCTATTGTCCACGGTGATCAGCACGTGCGCGTTCGGGTCGGGTGGTCGCCAACGATAGTCCATGGTGCCCCCGCGACTGAGATCGGCTGCGCGGCCCTCACCCAGGTAGGTGATTAGCCACTCGCCGTATTCGCCCCGGCGGATCAGCGTGGCGTGCAGCCGTGGCGGCACGCGATCGGTCAGCGTGACGGCGAGGAAGTGATCAAACTCGAACCCATCGTCGAAAGTCAGCCCGTTCATGTAGCCAGGCGGGTCGTCGTCAAAGGTCAAGCCGCTGATCGTATTATCACCACCGGGGCGTGTATCGAAGAAGAGGTCGAGCTTGTTGGCATTGCTGGCCAGATTCCCGGCCAGGAACAGGTTCAGCCAGTCGCCTGTGATCAGTGCATACGCCGCGTCCAGTTCAGATCCCGAGGCCACATCGACCAGGCCTTCGGTAGCATCACCAAAGCCGGTTTGCGTATCCTGCACGGCCAGTGGTCCCACGTATTGCGGATCCAGAACGCCGTCCATTACCGGCGTCGCCGGATCCGCGTCACAGGGATTCCCGTCACAGGTCGTATTGTTGCCCTCATAGACCCCGGCCCAATGTTGTTCGCATTCATTCCGAGAGCAGAGTACACAGCGATCACTCACACAACAGGCTCCTACGGTGCAATGCTCGGAGCCCACGACGCCACCCTGAATCTCACATTCATAAACCGTCATGCTCGTCGTGCTGCCATTGAAGCAACAAGGTCGGACGTAGCAGTACGAGCCGTGATACTCGGGCGCCTTGCCGACATACACCCCGCCGACAGCAGCGCATTCCGGCGGTGGTAGCCTCAGCGAAATACCGTCACCCACACAGCAAATGTGCTCGGGCTCACAGGGACAGCCGGAGCAGTCCGTGCCGTCTCCGAGATACACCTCGTAGCAATCGTCCATACGCTTCACGCTGCAGCCGCCATCGAAGTCGCAGCACGCCCCCTTGGGGCCCACGATACAAGCAGCGCCGTCGCACGTCGCGAAGTCGCCCAGGTACGCGCCACCCGCATCCGTACACGCCGCAGCGGTCTGTACCTGGCAGGCCTCGCCGTAGCAACACGCCCCGACGGGGGTGCTGAGACGTTGTACGACGAATGGGGCATGGGCAGTCTGGGAGAGGTCGACGAAGCGCGGCTCCATTAGATCGAAGACGGGCCCCTCGTAGGACGGTCCCCAGACGCTGGTGAGGACCTGGTTGGAGACGAAGTCGTGCGAGATGCCGTTGAGTAGCACACAGGCGTGCACCGGTCCTGTCGGGCCGCCAAGGGCGGCTAGTGGAATCGCCAACTCAATACCGGTGACGACGCCCCATCCGCCGATGGGATCTGCCTCGTACCCGTAGTCAACGCCCTCGCGATTGCTGTTGTCAAACGCGGCCCGAATCGCCGGCGCTCCCTCTTGTGCACCTTCCAGCTGTCCGTCCGCCGTAGCGCAGGCCGACTGCCCTGCACCGGCGTAGTAGCCGACGCCGGGGACATCGGAGTCGACGTACAACTCCGCGTAGCTCACGTACAACGTCGCGGGCCGGCCCCACATGCTCATCGTGACGTAGAAGTCCGGCGCAAAGCCGGCGGCGAACTTCAGGCCGGCGCCAGCGGGCAGGTTGGCCGGATCACTCCCGTCGGAGTAGCCCATACGGTTCAGCGCGTCATAGTCCACGTCCGGGTTGACACCCAGCAGTCGGTTCTGGCCCTGGCCGGGAATCGTGTCGAGAAACAGCTCGATGTGATTGCCATTGCTCTGGAGGTTACCGGCGATGACCAGGTACAGCGTGTCATCCACGATCGCACCGTAAGCTGCGTCGAGTTCCGAACCGTTGGTCCATTCCGGCCAGCCAAAGGTCGAATCGGCCGCACTGGTCGACATGAACTGCACGGCCAGCGGCGCCTGCGGATAACCGTAGACCGCGTCGGTGGCGCGGCCATCGACAAGAACCTGGTGGTCCCGGGCCTCTACGCCCGGCAGGTTCGTGAGCAATAGCGCGATCATCACGAACAATCGCCACTGGCTCATCGCTTTCTCCGTCGCTTTGTTCGTCGCTCCATCGCGTACCTGCTCGCGCTGTCCTTCAGGGCTCGATACGCACCAGGCCGCCACCACTCTCGAGCCGCAGTGACTTCGTGAATGTCACCGACTCTGGATACAGGCCACCCTGGATGATGATGAGCGCGCCGCCGGCGGCCGCTGCGTCGTTGCCCTCGTTGACTGTATTAAATGGCGCTTCAGCGGTCCCGAACTCACACGGGCCGGCGAATGCGGCGTCCACGAAAACCGCGTACGGATCGCCCTCGCAGTTGTCGGGGACACCATTGAGGTTACAGTCGTGCGACCCGTCTGTGGCCCGAACGAGGAGATTAGACGGAAAGCCCACATCTTCCAGCAGCGTCAGCGGCAACGTGTAGCCAGGATTGCCAAGATCGGCCGGATCCACCATAAGATTGCCGTCGCCCAGCAGCCAGTTGCGCCCCATAGCGGGTGCCGTTTCATCGATGGCAATCGGATACTCGTCGGTTTGGATCATATAGCCAATGAAGAAGCTTGTTCCCGCTGGTCCTGGATCGACCGGCGGATAAAAGCTGTAGGTGGAAAAGGCGTTTCGGTCGGGTTGGCTGACGACGCCCTGCGTCTGTGCAAGTACGGCCGCATCGTGAGGCATACCGTCCTGATCCGGGTCGCTCCATACGAACAATGTCACGGGAGTATTCGCCGCAACACTCCCCCACGAAACCGAGACCGATGTTATGCCGGGCGCGTCCGGCTCGACGAAATGCTGTACCAAGCACACGATGTCGGTGGTTGCACCGAATCCGAGGTCGCTGTGGGCAACGCCATCATCAAGCAAGTAGCGCATGCTGCCCAACTGGCACTCGTCCGGGACACCGTCCGGCTGACAATCTGCACTTTGACCGCAGTCAGGGTTGTCAGCACAGTCACCTGCACAGCTCACGTCGCATTCATCGCGGATGGCATTGTGATTGCAGTCCTGACTAGGGAGACAAGAAACACCGGCGATGTACAGGGACCCGCAGGCCACACCACTGAACGAGCTTGGGGCGACATACAACCACCACGTACCCGGCGGCAGCACGCGCCTGATGACTGCAGGCGTGCAGCCCGACGAAGTGCGGTACTCTAGCCAGCCAGCATAGTTCTCGCAGTTTGCAATACCGCCGTTGCCGATGATGCCCATCAGCACGGGGAACTCGGCTTCGACCGTGTACGTAATCTCTGTCGGCTCGACCAGATCGAGCGCGTACCAGTCGGTATCACGCCGGTCAAGGTACGTGCCCGGGCTGTTGGGATCTTCCACCAGGTACGTCCCAGCCGTGCCACAGATCGTCTCGCCGCAACCGATGCTCCCGAAGACTGGCGGGTCCACGTTGCAGCCACCGTTGGTCTGGTCCACGTAGTTATCGTAACAGTTGGGCTCGCCCTCCGGCGTGCTCTCCGGTGGACAGGTGACGTCACACGGCTCGCTGGTTGCCGTGGCGACGTATGCCGCGCCACATGCCACGCTCGCTTCCCAGTCCGGCCCGACCCAGAGCCACCAAGTGCCGGCGGGGAGCGTGACACTCACCTCCGTCGGCTCGCAGGCCGGACCGACGGCGGACGTGAGGAACCCATCCACGACACCACAGTCCGCGACGCCGCTATTATTGACGATTCCCGCGACGACCGGAAAGCTGGCCTCGACCGTCCACGTTACGAGGGAAAGCTCCGTCGTCGTGATCTGGTACCAATCCGTGTCGCGGCATTGGGACTCGCCACATGTGAAGATCCCGGAAGTGCCGCACACTGTCGTGCCGAGTGGAAGTGACGTGAATACCGGGGGGGCTGAGTTGCACCCGCCGTTCACCATGTCAACATAGTCATCGTAACAGGCGGGCTCGCCCTCGTCCAAGGCCCCGGGCGGGCAAGCAACCGTGCACTCTGCACAGCTCAACGCGGCCACATAGCTCGAGCCACACGGTACATCAGCGTACGGTTCCGGCCCGACCCAGAGCCACCAGGTGCCTGGCGGGAGCGCGTACGTCACTGCCGCCTCTTGACAGGTGCCGGCGCTGTCGTAAACAAGGAATGCGCTCACGTCATTACAATCGGCAACGCCGCCATTGTCCACGATGCCCGCAACGACGGGGAAGTCGGCCGTTACCGACCAAGTCACCAGCGTGAGTTCATCCAACGTGACCTCAAACCAGTCCGTATCGCGATACGTCTCGCCGCCGGACAGGTAGGTACCGGCGGTGCCGCAAATGGTCTGGCCGCACGCAATCGGCGAGAACACGGGCGGATCGGAATTGCAGCCGCCGTTGGTGACGTCGACATAGTCCTCATGGCAATCCGGCTCGCCCTCGTCAATCGCCTCGGGCGGACACGCCACGCATGCCGTGCGCCAGCCAGTATCGGGTGTGCTGAAGACGCTTACGCTACCACACTCGTTGCTTGTTCGAACCCAGTACCAGTAGGTCGTATCGGGAGCAGCCGATACATCGTCAATAACTGTGCCTGGCGTCCAGCCTAGGAAGACCGCCGTCGACGTGTCATCCGCACTGTTACGCCACACCTCGTAGCCGTAGGCGTCCAGCACGGGATTCCAACTGACGTGAATCCGATCGGTGTAGGTGCCGTCGGAGGCTGCAACCCCAGTCGGTAACGCCGGCGTCGGGCAGATTACCGTCAGCGGTGCGGCCTGGGCGAAGTTCGTGGCGTTGTTACCCATGTCGTGGTCGGCGATATTCAGGATCACGCCGACGTAGTAGTCACCAACCGCCACCGAGGCCGGAATGCTAGGCGGGTACACGTCGACCCGCACACCGTTCTTAGGCCCGAAGTCGTAGGTAAAGGACCGACTGGAGAGCAAGAGGTCGACGTCCGAGATGACGTCATTATACGAAAGCCGAATGTCGAACGAAACGGTTCCCGACCACGAAGCACTGGAGTAGTTGTGAGCAACGAAGCTCATGCTGTCGAGCGTATCACCCGCCGCGACGACGCCCGGAGCAATATCCGTATCCAATGGAATCAAGTCGACGCTCGACGGCGTATGCGCCGCGATGATGTCGCCTATGTCCGTAAACTTGCTCGACGTCAGCCACGTGTAGCATGAACCGTAACCGATGCCGCCGCTGGCATTGATCGCATACACTACGTCATTCGAATGGCGCGCGCCGCTGCCACTCAGGCCATGGAAGGGGTCATTAGAGAAACACAACCTCTCATCGCACCAATCAAAACTACCATATCGCTCGTACATGCAGCAGCCGTTGTACGGCGCATCAACGTAGGGATAGCCGGGCGAATAGAAGGTGTCGCCTGTGAAGAAGCCGCAGTCCGCATTGGAGCCGTACCCGAGCCAACCGGTAAGGGCGCCCAGCGGCTCATGGAGGACGATCACGCCCATGTCGTGGTCATAATCGTCGCCGTCGGTCCACGCCGTCCATGAATAGAGCTGGTATGCACCAGTCTCAGTAAACGGGGTCGCGCCATTGTTGTACGCCGGGATGACCCGGTCGATCGTGCTCCAACTGAGGCCGCCCGGAGCGTTCACAACGTGGCCCGCTGTCAGGATGGTCTTGGCGTCAATCAGGACACCGGTCGCTTCCTTCGCCTGGCCATCGGATATGTGCAGGAAGATCTTACAGGTGGCGCGGTACGGCCAGGCTGTCGTGTCGGCGACGAGATCCAGTCCTGTGAAGCCGCGTCCAGGATCCCATTCAGGATCGTCGACCAGCGGCACACCTTCCGGTAGCCAAGCAGCAACGGCGCCGTGGGCTTGTCCAGCCATACGGACCGCGTCAACACTCTCGTACCAAGTTTCGCGGCCGGTTGCCGGATCGTAACTGACCAGGTAACCGCCAGGCAACTGCGGCGGATTCTCACCAGCCGGGTTTCCGAGCGGCGGCCGGACGGGTATCTCCTCGAAGGCCGTTTCGGTTAGCGCCTGCGTCTCGGCATCCACAGCCGCAGCAATCTCATTCAAACGCGCAGCTGTCTGGCGCGATCTGTCACCGGCAGACTGCTCATCGCTCACTATGCGGTGTCCCGGTGTGGGTCGCGGTTCCATGCCCGTTGCGGGGGACATACGCAGCGCATCCGTCGTGTACGCGGTTCGGACAGGAGGTCTCTCCCCGGCCAGCGTCTGATCAGTGGTTTCTGGCTCGGCCGGTAAAGCGACAAGGGAATCGACGGCACTTGTTGGGCGCTGCGGCCATACATCCGACGACTCTACCCGAGCGCTGTTCACCGCCTGCACCGGCTCGATAACCACCAGCAAACTTAGCATGGCAAGCATGGCGCCGGCCACCAGGAATGTGACACGCAGCAAGCGTGTTCTAGCGCATAACGATGGCCTTTCCTTTCGTGTTCGCATTGGCTCACTCCCTCTCGTTGTCTATTGCAGTGAAACCAACACAAGCACCAGCCCGCGCCCACTCTCGAGCGACGTCATCGCCTTGCCGATGACGCTGCCGAAGGCCCGCTCTCGATCCGTGGCCCGCATGGCGTGTCCGGGCGTCTCAGAGGTCGTGAGCATGTCGCCAGGCCGAATCGCACCACCTACGTTTGCATCACACCAGCACCATACCCGGCCGGTAAGGGCCACAGGGTGATTGCCGCGCGCCAGGTCGTGCTGCTGCGCCTGCATGATCATACCGGGCGGAAGATCCTTGGCCCCGCTGATCACGCCCGCAACCTTGCAGTCATACGCCGTGGTTGCTGGCCGAAGCTGTCCGGCGTTCTCCGGGTCGATGACCATGACCATGCCCGGTTCAATCGCCGGCGCGTCAGCATCCGGGGTAACGGGGAACGGCTCCGCCAGGTCGGCCCCGCCGTTGACCTCCAGCACAGTGAAGCGGCCGGTGCCGGCGACCTCGAATTGCGTGGCGGGTGTGGACGTGCCGATGCCAACCTTGCCCGCAGTGTAGTAGATGTCGTCGCCGTTCTCGCTCCACAGCCCGCCCGTGACCGGCAGATTCGTCAGGCCCGAGCCATCGCCGACGAACGCGTTCGCCGTGACGGTGCCCGCGACTTCCAGCATGCTGCTCGGTGCGGAGGTTCCAATCCCGACCATCGAAGCAGACGTGATCGTCATGGCCCGACTCATGTTTGGACCGCCATTGACATAGAATGCGAGGCTGCCCTCCAGTGGCTCGGGGGCGTCGCTTTCGGCAGTGGCTCGGATGATGCCGAGCTGCGTGTTATGCACATGATGCGGGCCGATGCCGAACGACAGGTCAACAAAGTCAGCCGCCGCATTCGGGTCATTCGCCCCCGGGGTGAAGATGTGGACGCGCGTCGCGGCCGTGCCATCCCCGCCGACGGTGAGCTCCTCACCGGGGCTCGTCGTGCCGATGCCCACGTTGCCGTTATGAAGGGTCAGCGTCCGGAGGAACCCATCATCCGTTTCACTCGGCTGCACGAACCTCATATGATTGCGTACCAGGATTTCGCGCCCGTCGCCGATGAAACTCCCGCTTGGGTTGTTCGATGGGTCATAGCCCAACGAAAGTGTCACGGCATCCTGCGTGTACTCCGTCCCAGCAGAGCCGAGCACGAGCACCTTCCAACCGCTGCTGTACCCGAAAGTCGTCGGCGTCATGGCGAGCCGCGAGCCTACAGCAACATCGCCGACAACATCCAACGTTGCATCGGGTGTTGTATCACCGATGCCGATCGCACCCTCGAAGTAGTTCTTCGTATCGGCACCCGTCTGATACACGCCGTAAGAGTCCAGAATGGGTCCACCTGAATCGAGCGTCTCGAGCCGCGCAGCGACAGCGCGCTCGACCGTTCCCGTTGCACTCCCATAGGTGCCCACCCGCGACCAGAGGCCGTATTGGGTAGCCAACGTTCCCTCGAAGGTCGCCGCATTGCAGTACGTTTCGGCACGCAGACCGACTCGATACCCGTCGTCGCGGACGCCCGCAGCGATCGGCACGTTCTTGAACTCGGCAATCAGTGAATCAAGATACAGTGTGCCATCCTCCGTCAGCGGCGTAGAGCTTGCACGGACATTCACCGTGTCCCAGAGATCAGCCCCCAGCACTGCACCGACGTGAAGTCGCGCCGACGGGCTGGCCGTCGCGCCGACGCCGACATGAGCGTCGGCGCCAACGTGCACCGCCTCATCAAACGTCCCCGGCACGACCAGCCCCTCGGCTGCTTCTGCCTTCGCGGCGTAGGGCACCATGATGAGCTGCGTGCGTGGGGTAAGTTCAGCGCCGCCATTGACGGCCATGGCCAGCCAGACCCCCGGCGCATTCAGCGCTGCGTTCGGCACGCCACCGGCCGTCTCGCTGCCGATCTGGATCGTGAACAGCCCCTGCGACCGCGGTACGCCGACATGCGTTTCCTCAAACAGCAGATTGCCGCCGAACTCACTGTCGTAGAACCGCACAGTCAGATCGACTGGGCCGTCGCCGCCGCCATCGAGCCGGCCCTGGTAGCTGATCAGACGTGGCACGGCGGCCAGCACACAAGATGCGGTTAACAGAATCAGGATGACGTTTGCGCAGGCGCGCCGCGAGTTTGAAGACATGGTTTTCTCCCTGGACACCTAGAAGTGCGTACCGGCGGCGAACAAGCTCCGCCCCCTTTCTTCCGATAGTATTGCACTATACGGACTCGTAACGCCCAATACAACCGAAATCCGTTGCCGGGAGTCTGTTGGGATCGCGTTAATCAATGCGGGCGGCCACGCACCGCCGGCGCAGCATACCGCGAGCCCGGAACAGCGGACGGCGCACCATCGCCTATCTTCGGATCAACCGTTTTCCCGTCTATTGCGGCTGCGCCAGATCTGCCAGGTCGATGTCGTTGTCGGCGTCGGCGTCGGCGCGGGTTTCGGTCAAGTCGTCGCAAGCGGCGGGGTTGCCCGGGCCGGCCATGCAGCCGGCAAAGGCCGCCAGATCGGCTGCGTTCACGCGGTCGTCGCCGGTCAGGTCGCCCCTTAGCAGCAACACCGCCGACAGCGGCAGCGCGAGATCCTGCCCGGTCAACGCCGTCGCGGTCACCACGTCGCGACCGGTCCCTCGGGTCGATTCGCCATCGTTGGCCGGAACAATGGCGTGCCACGCCTGCGCTGCCAGCGGACACGTGTCGCAGAACAGATCCTGGTAGAGGGGATCATTCTGCGGCAGATTGGCGGCCACGCGCGCCAGACTCAGGCCCAACACCTGCACCGTGCCGTCGTCCGGCGACTCCAACACCGCCGTCGCCAGCAGCAGGTGCCCATAGCCATAATCGCCCGGCAAGACGCCATCACATTGCACGGCGGTTTCACCGGTGACCACCAGCGGTTCGGTCGGCTGGGCCGGATCGAGCGTGCACGTGTACAGCAGCAACTGGTTGTCATTTGGATCCGGATCCAGCTCCGAGCTCAGGTACAGCCGCCCCGGCGTATGCCGCGAAGCGCAAAGCGTCGTCGGGTTACCGAGCCCCGGATGCATCTCGGTCAGCGCGATTCGCACCTGCTCGCTGCCGGTCGTGGCGTTGTACACCACCAGCCAGTCGTTGCTCTCGCTCTGCCCGGAAGCGCTCAGCACCAGCACATTCCCCTCGCTGTCCAACTCGATCTCGCACTGGCCCTGCACTTGGCACGCACTGGCATTCGGCGGCACGGTGTTCGTACACGGATCCAGCGCCGGCTCGAGCCCATAGACCTGTGTGATCTGGTACGAGCCCTCCGGCTGGCGCGTCAACTGCGCCGCCGCCTTGTAGTACGGATACGGCTCATCATCAAACGGCGGCGGGAAGTACGTCGTCGATGCGACCACCACCGGCACAACGTACACGACACCGGGGTTGTCATGATCAAACGCCACGTCCAGCAGCGGCAGGCTCTGCGGGTAGCCACCCAGGTCGCCGGTGTAGCCGTAGATGTCGCCTGTAGGCTGCACACCGACATAGACCATCTGGCCGTTGACATCCTGGCTGAACGGCGCAATCTCCCGTGCGGCGGTGTCGAGCCGGACCAGGCCCTGGGTCGCGTGCAGCTGGTACACCACCCCGCCCGGGCCCTTGATCAGCCGCCCATTGCCGTGATACGGCGCCGCACTGGCGGGCAGTAGCGGCGTCGCGAGGCTTTCGCCATCGAAGCCGTACAGCCGGTCGTCCTGCAGCGTACGGCCGGCGTTGCCTACCGGCTTGCCGGCGATCAGCAGACCAGCGGCGGGCCAGCTGGCCGGATCGACCAAGCTGCCGAGGTTCGGGTCGGGCAGCGGCGGCTCGCAGTAGTTGCCCGGCGGCGGATCGGCCGACAGCAGCGTGTCCAGCGCGAGAACGTCGTCCAGGTCGACATAGCGATTCGTGGCGAAGGGCGCATCGAGACAGCCGCGACCGGCCACCACCGTCGCGCCCGCTTCGGCCAGGTGCAGCAGGAAGTCCTGCCCGGTGACCACGTTGTTGCCCGACAGGTCCAAACACGTCAGCGTGCACTCAATCTGCGGATCCCAGTTGTCAATCTCGACACAGGCCGGCAGGCCGTGGCCGTACTCATCGACGCCACCGCGCAGCTCGAGCTCGACATATGTGCCGCGAGTAAAGTTCAGGTGCTGGCGGTCGAACGTGCCCGAGAACGTCGCGAAGCGCGGATCGCCGATCGCCCCTGGCCGGCCCGGCGGCGGCGGATACACCCGGGCAATCTCGAGGAAGTGCTCGGACCAGTTCTCGTCGGCCGGATCGCGCGGCTCGGGCGCGTCGCTGAGGTACACAAGGAGAACCATGTTGGGATCCGCACCGCCACAGAAGCGATAATCGAACTCGACGAGGATGTCCTCGTCGCCGGCGCGGGCAAAGGCACCGTGCGCGGCAACGGAGAGCGCAGTTTGCTTGCCCGGCGCCTGGGTGAACATCTTCATGATGCCGTTGTTGGGGTCCGCGAAATCATCGCTGCGCGCAACCTGCCCTTCCAGCGGCGGATCGCTCGGGTTGCCGCCGTAACCGGGCTGACCGGGTTGGCTGTCGGCCGGATCACGCAGCCGCTGCCGAACGCGGACGTCGAACTCGGTGTCGTCCTCCATCTCGATGACCTTGAGCGAATAGCCCAGCAGCGGGTGGTCAACAATCCGGCTGCCGTTCTCCATGGGGGCCGCGAGGTCGCCGGGGTCGCGCGTCAGCGGCATCTCGACGCCGTCGGGATCCACGCCCACCAGTTCCTGGTAGTACACGCGCTGCAATCCCGTGTTCAGCACGGCGTCGGGATGAAGCTTGAGCTCTCTAACATAGAGTGCCTCGGGCACCGCGCCGTTCGGATCCTGGAACACGAAACCCTGGCGGTTGGTCAGGTTGACCTTGGCGGCGGGCCATACCTCGAGCCGTTCGAGTGCCCAGGTGTCGGCGTAGCCGCTGCTGTCCGACAGCTCATACGCGCCAGACTGGCCGGCGCCGAGATTGGGGTCGTCGTGATCGTAGTCGACCGCGCGCAGCTCGAGCAGCTCGCCCTGGTCGCCCGCGACGCCCTGCAGGATGGTGACGTAGATGCGGTTGTCGTGGATGATGGGGCGATCGTTGGGGTCGAGCGCCGGGTCCGGGTCGAGGTCGAGGTAGCGGTCGCCCTCGGATCGGATGACGTTGCACTCGATGATCGACGTGCCCTCGACGAAGAACTCGCCGCCCCAGCCGGGCGGGTTCTGCAGCAGGTTGATCTCATTGTTATAGATCGTCGTGCCGTCCGCGAGGTCACCGGCGTTGACGCGGACATTGGTGTTGCGAATGGTCGAATCGCGGCAGACCAGCGTGCCGTCGACATAGATCGTGCCCCAGTCGGCGAAGCTGTTCGGATCGGCACACGGACCGTTGGGATCGTTCGGGTCTCGGCCCGACAGGTCGATGATCGCGCCGTCTTCGAGGTTCAGCTGCTGGCCAGGGTCGATGATGATGTCGCCAACGCCGCAGACGGTCGTCTGAATGACCGTCGGGTCATGCCAGGGAGACGATACCACACGGAGCCGGGCCCGCGGCAGCAGCCACAGGCCAACTTGACCGCTCAATCGACTGGAAATCAAGACTAGCTCCTCCGTCTCGCTTTCCGGATCTCCGCCGAGGATCAGCCAGTCAGCCAGTGTGAGGTCGCTTTGCGCGATCATCCCGCCATCGCCGGTTGCCGCTGTGTTTGAACGAATGGTCCCACCGGACAGGATGGCCAAACTCCTCTCCGCATAGATCGCGGCCCCGCTTTCGTCTGCGTTATTCATGTCAAGCACGCAACGCAGTAACATAGGAGCTGAACGGTACAGCAACACACCTGCCCCACGATTATGAAGACTGCCTCCATTTGCATTACCCGCGGTAATCGTGAACCCGTCGAGCAGCGCGGTTCCGTCAACGCCTGACGCACTCACCACATGATAACTGTTATCCGTAGTGGTGTTGGGGTCTCCAAGGATGTCGTCGCCATTCAGGTCACCTGTGAGGATGGTCTCATTGAGATTCGGATCGCATTCCGCGAGAGAGGACTCGCCACCCTCAAAGCCGCCGTAGATTGACACGCCACGGACAAGCGAAAACGACGTGGCACGATCACCACCGGGGGTACAGGGTGCGTAGCTCCCCCGCGCAACCCACACTTCGTGCACATCGCCCGCAGCAGCAAGTCCCGTCATCATTGCCGACTGAAGATCGTGAAATGCACTGTCCCAGCTAACACCGGTATCCGAGGTGGTTGCGCTACGATTCACGTATACTCGCGTCGGGATCGGGGTTCCGCCGAACTCGTATGCGCCGAGATCGACCACGGGGTCTGTTCTGGCTCCACCGGGCGTGTTCGGATCATCGACGCGTCGTACGTGAAGATCGAAGTCGATGCCTGGCGCAGCTTGCATACCCGCTGCATGAGCATTGATGTCGGGAGCCGAAAGGCCCGCGTCAATGCAGGGAGACTGGTGGGTGAGACGCAGGTCGTAGACCGGGTAGCTCCCACTGACGAACAGCGGATCTACGGCAATGTTCTCCGGCCCCCAGTTCAGCGTGCCGCCCGTCGCACTAATCCCCGCGCCACCCCCCTGAACATCACTGTACGAGATCGTCAGCGCCGCTTCCTCCAGCACCGCGCCCTGTTGGCCACCCCCCGTCGCTTCGTTGCCCCACAGAATGCAGTTCGTCAGCACCACCTCCGTGTCCGGCCACATCGAAGCCACTCCACCGCCCGTGCCCGCCGCGTTTCCCACAAACGTGCAGTTCGTAGCCGTCACGTCGATCCCCCAAGCCGCCACCAGCCCGCCACCCTCCTCAAGCGCGAAGTTCTCCACGAACACGCTGTTCGCAACCACAACCACCGGCCCTTCCAACGCCGAGTTGTACAGCCCCCCACCCGCACCATGGTCAACATTCAGAGCCCGGTTCTCGAAAAACTCGCAGCCCAGCACCGTCAAATCCGCCCGGTTCCGCACCCCACCACCGTACGATGCCCGGTTCCCCTGGAAATAACAGCCAATCAGCGCCCATTCTCCAGCGTACGCGTATACCCCACCACCCCCATAGCCCGCCCGGTTCGAAAGGAACCGACACCGACGAATTTCCACCACGTCATCTGCAATGTACAGCCCACCACCATTCCCAAGATGGTCCCACGGATCCCCTGAACCGTCCGCCAGTCCATCCCGAACCGTCAACCCATCCAGGTAAATCTGCGCACTAGTCCCCGGCGTCCGCAACACGTTGTACACCCGAACCGAACCATCCCCACTCAGATCACCACTCAACACCGTCTCGTACAACGAAATATCACGCAACTCCGGCTCGTTCGGATCGCCCGCATAGCCCCCATGCAGCGATATCCCGTCTCCCAGCAAGAACGTCGCCGAACGCGTATCGTTCGGATCCGTCAACAGCGACGGCACGTACGTGCCACCCGCTATCCGGATGTCTGTCGGCATCGCGCTGCTCCGGGCCAACGCCAGCGCGTCCTCCAGGTCCGCATAGGCCGTGGCCCAGCTGCCACCATCGCCCGCCGGCGGTGCCGTCGCACGCACGTACAGTTGAGACGGCACGTCATTCTCCACCTCCTGCGCCGTGAACAACGTGTCCGGAAGACCCTCCGCCGATATCCGAAGCACCGCTTCCCCCAACACATGGTCCGCATCTTCCGCCGCCGCCAACGTGATCGCCTGCCCCACCCAGAAGTTGCCCGAATCGAACTCCAGCGTCTGCCCCTCGTAAATGGTCAAGTCCTCGTCACCACCCGCCTCCAGCGTCACTGTCACCGTGATGGCCGCATCCGGATCCCACGCGAGATGAACGTCGGTACTGGCCAGCTGGCCCTCCGGCACATAGACGCGCGACGCAACCAGGAAACAGCGCTCACTCGAAGCCTCGAACGCACCGAAGTCAACCGCTGGATACGAGCACGTCCCCCCGTCCTCGACGTCCGGGTGCTCAATGCGACGGGCCTGCCAATCACCATCCACTGGACACTGCTCGCTCACATCTCCATCCTCGTCCAAATCGAAAGAGTCCAATGGCAGCAGTGCGCAGTCTCCCGCGTCAATGCAGGGAGACTGGTGGGTGAGACGCAGGTCGTAGACCGGGTAGCTCCCACTGACGAACAGCGGATCTACGGCAATGTTCTCCGGCCCCCAGTTCAGCGTGCCGCCCGTCGCACTAATCCCCGCGCCACCCCCCTGAACATCACTGTACGAGATCGTCAGCGCCGCTTCCTCCAGCACCGCGCCCTGTTGGCCACCCCCCGTCGCTTCGTTGCCCCACAGAATGCAGTTCGTCAGCACCACCTCCGTGTCCGGCCACATCGAAGCCACTCCACCGCCCGTGCCCGCCGCGTTTCCCACAAACGTGCAGTTCGTAGCCGTCACGTCGATCCCCCAAGCCGCCACCAGCCCGCCACCCTCCTCAAGCGCGAAGTTCTCCACGAACACGCTGTTCGCAACCACAACCACCGGCCCTTCCAACGCCGAGTTGTACAGCCCCCCACCCGCACCATGGTCAACATTCAGAGCCCGGTTCTCGAAAAACTCGCAGCCCAGCACCGTCAAATCCGCCCGGTTCCGCACCCCACCACCGTACGATGCCCGGTTCCCCTGGAAATAACAGCCAATCAGCGCCCATTCTCCAGCGTACGCGTATACCCCACCACCCCCATAGCCCGCCCGGTTCGAAAGGAACCGACACCGACGAATTTCCACCACGTCATCTGCAATGTACAGCCCACCACCATTCCCAAGATGGTCCCACGGATCCCCTGAACCGTCCGCCAGTCCATCCCGAACCGTCAACCCATCCAGGTAAATCTGCGCACTAGTCCCCGGCGTCCGCAACACGTTGTACACCCGAACCGAACCATCCCCACTCAGATCACCACTCAACACCGTCTCGTACAACGAAATATCACGCAACTCCGGCTCGTTCGGATCGCCCGCATAGCCCCCATGCAGCGATATCCCGTCTCCCAGCAAGAACGTCGCCGAACGCGTATCGTTCGGGTCCGTCAACAGCGACGGCACGTACGTGCCACCCGCCACACGAATCTCGGTTGCGTTCGGATCCGCCAGCGCAGCATCGAGTGCAGCCTGAAGATTCGGGAACGCATCCTGCCACGATAATCCCGTGCCCGGCCCGGCCGCGTCATCATCGACGTAAATCACAGTCGCACCGGCGCCAGTGGTAACCGCGAGAGCAAGAATGACGTTCAGCGTGTGCACTGCAGACAACATCTTCGCGTCCTCCCAGGTGATCGCGAGGGCTCACCCTCCCCGCGCATAGGCCTCAATCCTCCGGCCACGGCGGCGGTTGGAACTGCGCCGTCAGTTGGGCCAACTTGCGAAACGGGATCAATTGGTACGCCTCGGTCCCGAAGATACGCCGGTGCAGCCGCACCGGCCTGGCGTGCCCGTCCAGGAAACACAGGTTGTGCCGGGCGATCTTGCCGTGCCAGGCTTTCTCCGGCGTCGCACCCGTGTTCCACGCATAGAACCACGTCGCGTCCGCGAGCAGCATCAGCTCGGCCTCGTGCGTGGTGACCCGCGCCCGGGTGAGGTTCTTCAGCTCCCGGTTGACCTTCTGCAGCGCGAGCTGCACGAAGCGCGGGTTCGTGCCCGGATACTCACCGTCGATGTAGAACTGGTCCGGCCCAACGATGATCGTGTTCGTCGTATAGCTCGTGCCGTAGTACTGGTAGTGCGTCGGGGATGCAACGTCGACGCCGCGATCCGCCGGACAGCGGAAGATCTCGGCTTGCTCGACGGGCGCGATCAGATCGAGCCCGACGTAGCGGTTCAGGACCTTGGGAATCGGCTGGTCGTCCGTCCAGGGCGGCGGGGCGGCCTGGTTCGTCCCCTGGGCCCCGCCGAAGTTGTTGTTGACGTTGATCCCCTGGAGAAACCCACCCTTGTGCTCATCCAGGTAAGTGTGCCACGCGATACCCAGTTGCCGCAGGTTCGACAGACACGCACAATTGCGCGCATTGCGGCGCGCCCCGTGCAGCGCCGGCAGCAGGATCGAGATCAACAACGCGATGATGGCCACCACGACCAGCAGCTCGATCAGTGTGAACGCCGGGCGCCTCGCCGACGACGGCAGATACCGGCACGGTCGCTTCATGGCGTTCCTCCCACCTCCGTCTCCGCACGACCGGTCGTGACCGGCACGCCGAGCTCGGCCAGCCGCGCCCGGGCGGCGTCGGCCAGGCGTCCTTCGCCCCGGGCCGCAACACACCGTCGATACCAGTCTGCCGCCGCGGGACGCGCGCCGGCCCGCAGGGCCCGCTCGGCCGCGACAAAACACGCCAGCGGCGCGGCCTCCGGCAGTTCTGCCAGCAGCGCCTCCGCCGTCATGTCCGCATCGAGCAGGTACAGCATCGCCGTATGCTCCGGCACCGTTGCGGGCGTGTTGGACAGGATCCGTCGCGCGAGATCCTCCTGGCCGCCGTGCCAGGCGTGCAGAAACCACCCCAGCGACTGCCGCTGCAGCGCGGCGTGGACGCCCGCGTATTGCGATTCGAGCTTGCCCGACTCGACCTGCAGCCGATTCGCGAGTTGCCCGCGGTCCGCCAGGGCTTCGCGCGCCCGCGCGTAGAAGAATGTGCTGATGACCGTGGTGCTCGCGAGCAGGACAACCACTGCCGCCGCCGTCACGGTCGCGGCCCGGTGCCGCTGGGCGAGCTTGCGCAGCACGTACCAGGTGCTGTCACGCCGGGCGGCGATCGGCGCGCCCGCGAGGAAGCGGCCGATGTCGTCGGCGAGCGCGCCGGCGCTCTGATAGCGCCGCGCCGGCTCCTTGGCCAGGGCCTTGAGGACGATCGTCTCGATGTCGCGGTCGAAGTGCGGTCGGCCCGGGCGCGGCGCGTAGCGAACCGCGACGCCCGAATCCGGCGTCCACGCACTGGTCAGCGAGGTCGGCGGCGTATGCAGGATGTTCTGCACGACGTCGAACTGCGTGCCCTCCACCGGGTAGGGAAACTGCCCTGACAGAAGCTTGAACAGGATCACGCCCAGCGCGTACACGTCCGTCAGCGTGCTGACCTCGTCCGTGGCACCGCGGGCCTGTTCCGGCGACATGTACGGCAAGGTTCCCATGACCTGGTTCGTGCTCGTCAGGTCGTGCTCGGCGACCGTGATCTGCCGCGCCAGCCCGAAGTCGAGGATCTTCGGCTGGCCGTCGGTATCCACCACGATGTTCGAAGGTTTCAGGTCCCGGTGGATGATCCCGTGCTGGTGCGCGTACTGCACGGCTTCGCAGACCTGCTGGAACAGCCGCAACACGTCTCCCAGCGGCAGCGCCTGCGTGCGAACGTAGACGTTGAGAGGCTGCCCGGGAATGTAGTCCATCACGAAGTACGGCATCCCCGAAGCCGTCACACCGGGCTGGAAGATCGTCACGATGTGAGCGTGCCGCAGTTGCGCGGCGAGCTCGATCTCCCGCTCGAAACGCCGTCGCACCGAATCCGATGCGAACTGCCCGTCGCGCAGCACCTTGATCGCCACCTCACGCTTGGTGCCGAGCTGGTAAGCGCGGTACACGACCCCCTGGCCCCCGCGACTGATCTCGTCCAGGACCTCGTAGCCGGGAAACGTGTCCGGCGGCGGCGCGACGTGGGTCGCTGGCGGTGGCGGTACGCTGACCGTCGGTGCCGACGGCGACAGGGTTGGGCTCGCAACGCTGGTCGCGAATGCGTCGGACCGCATACTCCGCAATTCGTCGAGCAGGGCCGCATTGAGGTCGAGCTCGTCACACCGCTGGCGGCACGCCGCGCATTGCACCAGATGCTGCCGCACGGCCGCCGCCGGTGCCGGTGCCAGCGCACCCGTCACGTAGTGCTCGAGCTCCTCGTAGGTCGGACACGGCGTCGACACGCGTTCAATCCTCGGCGCGGCGGGCTTCCATCACC
Organism: uncultured Planctomycetales bacterium; assembly: GCA_964448675.1. Taxonomy (GTDB): domain Bacteria; phylum Planctomycetota; class Phycisphaerae; order UBA1845; family Fen-1342; genus CAYUZU01. Next base: position 7,409 of record CAYUZU010000019.1, on the reverse strand, counting down.
GCCGCACAGGCCCAGCCCCCGGACGATTCGCCCCCCGCACGCTTATTGACCGCCGGCGGCGGCATCTTTCACCACGATTCAGCCAGCTCCACGCGCAGCCACCGCATCCGCGTCAGCACGCGCATCTTGTGGACATAGACCGTTTCTCGCGCCAGCCCCAGATGCGCCGCGACCTGTTCCGCCGGCCAGCCCTCCAGCGCGAACAGCCGAAACGCCGCGAAGGTCCGTTCGTCGACTTCCTGCCGCACCCGCCGGAGACACTCGGCCAGCAGCTCCCGTTCCCACTCGCGCTCGAAGATGTCAGTCATTTCCCGCTCGTCCGGCAGAGTTTGAAACGGATCGCCCTGGCTGCTGCTGTCGGCGGTGAGCTGTGGCCCCCGGCGGGCGGCGGAACGAAACGCCTCGCGCACTTTGTTCAGCGCAATGCCGCGCAGCCAGGCCCGCAGCCGGCCGCGCTCCGGGTCGTACTTGCCGGCGCGAAAGGCCTTCACGAAGGCGAGCCGGATCTCCTGCACCACGTCCGCCGTGCTGTCCGGCGACACCCCGGCGTGGCGCACGAAGGCCTGGAGCAGGGGGTCGTAGCGCTGGCAGAACCGCTGCCAGGCGACTTCATCATGCCCCGCCCGCAGCGCCTCCAGCAGCGATGTGGTCGTCTCTTCGGGCATCCGCGATGAGACCCTCCCCAGTCGGCTTGCTCGCGCAGCCCCTGCCCCTATGTGCAATCGCTCCGCGGACCTCCGCCAGCCTGCGACCCGGCGATTTCGGACAAGTGTCTCCGCTACCATCGTACCGAGCGCCGCACACCCAATGCAAGAACGACGTCGGCGAGCGAAATACGGGCGAAACTCGAGTCAGCCGCCGTCGGCGCAGCGCGGCCGTCTTCGCCGCCATGCCCGCAGCGCGGATCATCCACCGAGTCCGGTTCCGGCGTCACCCGCACCTCGGCGAACGTCCCCGCGTCCCGCAACTTCCGCCGCCAGGTAGAAAACGACGATTGCGGCACACGCGCCCGCCGGCAGTACGCCGCCACCGACAATCCGCTGGCGGCCTGCTCCCGCACGATCTCTCGCCACCGCGCCGCTGAATCATCCCGCTTCGGCATGCCCCCCAGCATGCCACCCGACCGGCGCCGCGCGTAGATGCGGTTCGTTCAGCGGACACAGCGAGTCAGCCTAAACCTTAGATTGGGACAGTATTGGGACAGCAGCCCGTTCGTGCCGACCTCGAATCGTATCAGCTCGGGACGCGATTCCATAAACCGCTAAACGAGAGAGGGTTGCGGCGGCTTCAATCATGAGCTGCCGCAACCCTTGCACGTGATCGGAGAGGGGGGGATTCGAACCCCCGAATGCACCCAAAAATCGCCGTTTTTGGGCCGCTAAGAGGGGTCCAGGAATAATAAAGTACAAGGTAAATTACAGCTGCAACCGCTTCCGAATGCTCCCTGGTTGCGGCTCGTAGCACGTCAAACCGGCGCGCAGGTAGCCATCATTGTCAGTGTAACCCACCCTCCGGCAACAGTCTCGCTGCCGGTCGTGTTGATATCTCAGTGGTCAATTTCAGCCTGCTTTCGCGTATTATTACATGGGAATTGATTAGACGTCTGACCCTCCTCCGGGGCACGTCCAGGCGTGTCCCAGCCCCATCTCACCCGACCTGCAGGCCGGATCCGGATTAGCGCCCAGCCTGAAGGATGAGCCTGCATCATCATGGAGACCTCGCATGAACAACCCATTTCGTGACGAGCTGGCCGATTATGTCCTGTCCGGCCATGCCTACCTGCACTGCCCGACCACCGAGAAGATCCGCCTGATCACCGAGCTCAAGTCCATCGCTGAATCCCTGCCCAACGGCGGCCGACAGCTGTTCACGTGGTCCCAGGCCCGGGGCTGGCTCGATACCGACGAACGGCCGCCGCAACTCGCCGGCGGTGTCCAAAATGGACAGCCCGACGCCCAGCTCGTGCCGCAGCAGATCCTCGACCTGCCCGAAAACGCCCTGTTCGTGCTCAAGGACTTCGGCTTCTACCTGCAGCAGAAGACGTTCAGCTACGCCGATGTCGTCCTCGCCTGGTTGTGCGATATTCGGGATGTGCTCGCGGCCACCGGCCGAACGGTGCTGTTCGCTGGCCCGGAATTCGACGTTCCCGCCGCCCTGGCCAACGACATCACGACCGTCGACTTCCCCCTGCCGGATGATGCGGCCGTCGCGCAGAGCATCCGCTACATCCTGGAAGGGCGGGATTTGAGCAACGACGCCCTGCCACCGGTCATCTCGGCCTGCCGGGGCATGACGCAGCAGCAGGTCGAGGATCGCGTCGCCCTGGCCCTGCGGAAGTTCAAATCGCTGAATGGCCACGCCGCCCGGCTCATTCTCCGCGAAAAAGCCGACATCCTGCGACGCAGTGGCCTGCTCAAGTATTCGGAGGCCCCGACGGACGGCCTGGCCCGTATCGGCGGCAACAACGCCGTTAAAGCCCACATCTCGCGGGATAAAGCCTGCATGACCGAGGAAGCCCGCAGCTTCGGCATCGACCCGCCCCGCGGCATTCTGCTGACGGGCATTCCCGGCTGCGGCAAAACCGCGATCAGTCTGGCGGCGGCAGCTGAACTCGGCGTCCCCCTGATCCAGTTCGATGTTGGCGCGATGATGAGCAAGTGGGTCGGCGAAAGCGAGGCCAATACCCGCCGGGCCCTGCAACAAGTCGCCGCGATGGCCCCCTGTGTGCTGCAGATCGACGAAGTGGAAAAAGGCTTCGGCTCCGTCGGCGGTGACGGCGATAGCGGCGCGGGCTTACGCAGCTTCGGCACGCTGCTCAAATGGATGAGCGAACGCACCTGCCCCGTGTACATCATCATGACCGCCAACAACGTCGCCCAGCTCCCGCCGGAATTCACCCGCAAGGGCCGCATCGACGAGATCTTCGGCGTCTACCTGCCCACCGACACCGAACGCCAGGAGATTCTCCGCATTCACCTGCAGCAGCGAAATCGGGATCCGAAGGCGTTCGATCTGGCGGAACTGGCGGCAGCGACTTCTGATTACTCCGGGGCCGATATCGAGCAGGTCGTCATCACCGGGCTGAAGCTCGCGTTCCTGGCCGGAAAAGAACTCAACACGGCGTTTCTGCTGCAGGCGGTGACCGAAGTCCGGCCACTGAGTCAGACCGATCCGCAACGTGTGGCCCATATCACCCAGTGGCTCGATGCCCATACGAAGCCCGCTGGCGGCCAAGCCGCTGCTTCAGCCGGAAAAGGTGCCCCCACGACCCGCCCCAAGCGTCGCCGGCACGTCTCGACCAACTAGATCGGCAATCGTGATGGAGCCGCCGGCGATCCCGCTCAGGCTGACTTCCCGGCGTCTGGTCCGGGAAGCGTGATAACCTGGACGACTTTGCCCGGCATTTGGATGCGATAGCCCTGCACGATCGTCCGGCCCGAGCGGCGTTCCCGCCATACGACCTGGAAGGTGAGGTTCAGCGATTGCCAATGTACGTTGCTGAGCCCGTGCAGCTGCCATTTCGTTGACGTTGTTCCTGTGCTGTCCGGGGCCTCAATGTACGACGTCAGCATCTCGCGGATCCACTCCAGCACACGGGGATCATTGACCGGCCCTTCCGGCACACCCGGCAGATACTCCTCCGGCTCGATCACCCGCTCTTTGATCGGTGGCGGCGTGCTCATCGGCACCGCTGCATTGACCGAATTCTGCTTGCCCCCTGACTTCGCGGCTTTCTTGCTGTCCGCCATACGCCTGCTGCGACTCCTCATGACGTTGAGTTGAAATTGCAGCCGGAAACCCCCGGTTGCTACCTTCATTCTAGGCCGCTCGACCAGTGTCTCCCACCCACGCTTCGGCCACGCGGCGGCTTGGTTCCAATGGCCCCGGAAGGCACCGCTGGAACGCGTCCCAATTGTCGCTGATTTTCCCATCGCACACGCGCCGGATTCGCCCCCGGACGACGTCGTTTTCACCGAATCGTCGAGCACTCCATGTTCGATCCCGCTCGCGCGCCCCCCGGATTCTCGCCTCAAGCCGCGTTGGCAGACTTCACGCAGCACTGCTTCGCGCACACAAACACAGCCGGCTAGCGGCTGCTGCGCGAAACCGGCGCTATTTCGCAGAACGCATGTCCGCAGCTCACGTTTTCTTGCGCTTTCCACGCTGATTCACCAGGAGATTCCCCATGACGACAATCACCGTCCCCGCCTCCGTAACCACGCCGAATACCGCCACCAGCAACGATGCCATCAACCTCTACGAACTCGGCATGCTCTTCGTCATCCGCTGCCGCTACTGGTCGTGTCGGGTCGGGAACGAGGCCGAAGATCTGGGGCTCACGCCAGAACGCATCGACGCCCAGGCCATCGCCAGCTTCGGCACCAAGGACCTGCTTGATCCGCTGCAGACCCGCAAGGTGTTCCAGACCATCGAGAAGAAGGCCCGCCACGTCCTCGACAAGCATGCCCGGCCGTTTGCCGCGGCCAGTGCGCACTTTGTCCCCTGGAACGCCGCCGCGACCGTCATCGAACAGCTCGAAGGGTTCAAGAACGAGTTCGACGCGGCCGTGCAGCAGTTCCTGGCGGATTACCCCCAGCTGCGGGCCTCCTGGCAGGCGCAGCATCCCGAGATTCCCGCTGCGTGCTATCCGTTGCCGATGGCACTGGCCGATCGCTTCGGCCTGACCTGGCACGCGTTCAAGGTGACGGGCGCCCCCGAGCTGACCGCGGTCGCGGACATCGAATACGAGCTGGAACAGCGGCAGGCGCGACAGGAGCAGACGCGGCTGATGAAAGAGAACCTGCAGCGCGAGTGCCAGCAGTTCGTCAGCGAGTACGTGCTGTCCTTCCGGCAGGAGGTGGCCTCGTTCTGCGACCAGGTCATTCGCCAGCAGGGCCAGGTCCACGGCAAGACGCTCAACGCCATTCGCGACCGCATCGCGCGGTTCCACGCCATGAACGTCTTCGGCGACGGCGAAGCGGCCAGCAAGCTCACGGCCCTGAAGCAGCAGATCGCCGGGTTGACCGGTCAGGATCTCGCCCAGCAGCCCGATGTGGCCGCCCAGCTCAGCGCAGCCTGTCAGTCGCTCAAGGCCGACATCCTCGATCCCGGCAGCATCAGCAAACTGACCGGGCGGCTGAAGCGGCGGGTGGTACTGGGCTAGATCACCGCTGACCGCCGCGCAACCATCACCGTCCCCGCGTTCCAACTCGTCGGCGTCCCGTCGATCAACTGCCCGACATTGCCGTTCGCATCGTAAGTGTACACGAAGTCGCCCGCCGTGTCGGCCGGATCGCACGGATCGTTCGGGTCGCACACCGCCAGGAGGCCGCCAATGCCGCCGCTATGAGTCAATCGGACGGCACATATCGGATCATCCGTTGCGTGGGCTGGGCGGGCACCTCCCACACAGTGTAGCTCCCCCCCGGTAATCCAAGTGCGGTTCCCCGATCGATGCTGCGTATGGCCGCGCCGATCGACTCGTACGTCTCGGGAGTCATGAAACCTCTGAGCGCCATGACCGAACTCCACGCAACGGGGTGGTCGCCACCCCATTGGGGCTTCCGGACCGTTACCCCATGTGTCTCGACTTCCATTACTTCGACACGCCCATCAGGACGCACGCGCATGACGTATCCGTCACTCGGCATCTCCCCGGACCAGGCTGGACTGACCTTCGCTTGTCCCGTGTCAACGTACGTAGCTGCCCGGCTGGCGAGCTCGTCGAGCACACTTAGCACCTGACCATCATCCTCGCACCTGTGAGCGCAGTCGCCGCAGACAACCCACCACGATGGGGAGAGCGGCTGCGGAACGTTCCAATCTTCGCCGTCAGACACTCGCCACCATTGCGCGTTTGTACCCCAACATACCCGTCCGGCTCGGAGAGCCGAAACGGCCGTAGTGACGGTCGGGTATGCTCTTACGGCGACCGGGCCGATCAGCCAATCATCGCTGACCGCTGGCGTGAAGCGTATGTGTGCTTCCTTGGCACCAAGACTGATCTCACGATAAAACTCGCGTTGCTGCTGCGGACACATTAACTCCCATAGCCCGTCGCTGCGCTGTCGAACGATCGCAAGCCCGCAGTCTCGCACCGCAAGAGCCTCGCCTTGGCCTGCGGTGCAACCAGCGAGCAGGGCCATTAGGACCAAGAGCACTGCAAGTCGTATCATCGGGGCACCATGACGCTGTGAACCGCGTCTACCTCGCAGGCCCAGGCCCGCACGTACACTTCACCACCGTAGCGTTCTTGTACTTGATCTTGCCAGAGTCTTGGTAAGGGGGCGGCAGTGGTAGCTCTTCTGGCGGCTCCAGTTTGCCGCAAGGCCGAGGTCCCCTTATAGGGCCGAAACTTTCAACTTTGTCATAACAGTCTTGAGGTTCACCGCCAGATGGCGGCACCATTCCACAGGCGACATGACCACCGCGCCCCCGCTCCGATTCGTGACCGTTAACGACCTGTACGATTGTATACGACCAGTGCCAACACTTGATTTCGCCTGGCTTGCAAGACTTCGAGCAATCTGGCAAGTCGTCGTGGTCGCCGAACGGCTCGCCATTTCCACAAGACGGGTCACGGAGGCCAACGCCGACGCAATCGGAGCCCTCGTACTCCTCTGGATCAGGAGGACCGTACGGACACTCACCTGGACATGCGCATTGCGCCGTATTCACGCAGTACGTTGCCAACGCGCCACCGGAACACGGCTTTGTCTTCATGCAGTAGATGTGCAGAGCCCACAGAAGACCGACGCGTACAGTCTCCGGATTGTCAAGGATCGGGGGCAACATCGAAATTGGATCTATCGGCGCATCCGAACCTTCCTTCGGGCACGGAGACCAGCCGACCGGGTCGACCGAGGCCACCGGTCCATTCCCCACATACCCATACAGATTCACCCCGCCGGCCTCTTCGATCGGATCGCGATTCAGCCAGCGGCCGAGCTCGGGCCAGTAGTACCGCTCGCCCCAGTAGCCGAAGCCGGTCTCGGCATCGAACCACTTGGTGCTGAAGCGGAACGGATTGGCGGCGGCGTAGCTGCCGGCCGACTGCGTCACCTTGCCGTAGGGGTCGTATTCGTACCGCGCGACCATGGCCGTGCTCGCATTCCAACTCGTCGGCGTCCCGTCGATCAACTGCCCGACGTTACCGTTGGCGTCGTAAGTGTACACGAAGTCGCCCGCCGGGTCGGCCGGATCGCAGGGATCGTCCGGGTCACACACCGCCAGCAGGCCGCCGATGCCGCCGGCCGCCTCCATCGAGTTCAGCAGGCCGAGCTGCCCGGCCAGGTCGAGGCCCCAGGTATACGCCCGCCGCGTGCTCGGGTCGTTGGCGTCGTTCGGATCCACATCCAGCTCCAGCAGCTTCAACCACCCGCTCCACACAAACGCCCGCGACGTGCTGG
>CAYUZU010000018.1:0-104209 GCA_964448675.1 uncultured Planctomycetales bacterium | reverse complement strand
GTAACTGCTTCAAGCACTGCGGATACACGCTACGCCTGGAATAAAAATGCTCTAGCCGGCCCGGGGGCCAAGCCCAGTTACAGTCGGGAAATGATTGGGCGAGGGGCCGAAGCGGATTTGTGTGTCAACTTGTGGGCACGTCGTGTTTGGGCCGCCGGGTCGTGCGGAGGAGCATGTCTTCGGCGGGGCGGCCGCGATCGAACAGCAGGGTGGGGAGGCTCATGACCATCCCCCAGGGGTCGTAGAGGCTCTCGATCTCGCCGCGGCAGTTGTACCAGCAGGCGGTGCAGTGGCGCGGGGTGGTGTCGTTGCGCAGCCGCTGCACGATTTCAGCGGCGCTGTGCTCGAACAGATTCGCCACGGGGCGGGCGCGCTCTTCGACGCAGACGGCGACGTCGCCGGTGGAGTCGATACTGAAGAAGCCCCGCCCCGCCCGGCAGCCGGGGACGCCACCGTCGAGGGCCGCGTCGAATCGTGAGAGAAAATAGGGGTTCGACAGGAAGTTCGGGTAGCGCTGCCGCAGCGCGAGCAGGGTCTGGCTGACGCGGCCGTCATCGGCGTGGGCGAAGCGCGTCGCGCCGGTCTTCCGTACGCCGTAAGGCTGCACCATGAAGTACGCGTCGCGCTCGGCGGCCATCCGGATCATGGTCTCGATGTCGTCGAGGTTGTCCTCCATGAGGACGGCCATCCAGTTGACGCGCTGCCACTTGAAGCGGCGGGCGGCGCTGAAGTGCTCGACAGCGGCGAGGGCGCGGTCGAACGCGCCGGGGGTGCCGCGGCGGCAATCGTGGCGCTCGGCATCGGGGTAGTCGATGCTGATGGAGGTGCCCCACAGCCCGGCATCAAACAGGTCGGCGGCCAGCTCGGGGGTGCTGAACCAGCCGTTGGTGGTGACGAAGGGGAAGTGCCACTCGGCCACGGCGGCGACGATGTCGACGAGGTCAGGGCGGATCAGGGGCTCGCCGCCGGCGAGGCTGATGAGCAGGGCCCCGAGGTCGGCGAGTTTGCGTGAGCCGGCCTGAAAGTCGGCGACGGTCGACTCGGGCTGGTCGCCCATCGGGTCGATCCAGTAGTGGCAGAAGGCGCAGCGGAAGTTGCAGCGGTAGGTGACCTGCCACGCGCACCAGACGGGGCTGCGCGTGGCCCACGCGCGAGCGAGGTTGAGTTTCTTTGCTAGCGGCGTCCGTGCCAAACGTCGGCCCTCCGCACAGTCCGCGGGTTGAGCGGAGGGAGCAGCATAGCGGCCAGTGGCTGCACTGCCCACGCCACGGTTGTCCGTGCGCGATCCCGAAAAAGAAAAACCGCTCTGTGGGCCATGGTTGTTTGTTTTTCTCGGTTTCCGGTCAAGTGGGGTGGATGTCACGCCGATACTACCGGTGCGCAAAACCCCTCCTTACTCTCTCACACGCCGGGACCCGCCCCCACGGGTCCCGGTCTTTTTTTGGTGTGGCCGGATCGGAACCGTTATCGGGCCATGCGGTCATTCTTTGGTTGAACCGATGCCCGCCTGCACGTAAGATTCATCTGGAGCCGGAAGTAGGAATCTCTCCGTGGCTCAGGTACGGCTGACCCCATCCTGGAGCCCGCCCCCGAATACACCAAGCACTGAGGATACAATGCGACGCTGGAATGGGATTCGCTCGATTGCGCTTGCGCTGACATTCGCCGCCCTGGCGACCACCCCCGCTGTTATTGCCGACCCCACCGACGTGTCACGCGACGGCGGTGCGTTTCAGGTTCGTTACACGGCGAACTTCAACCTCGACGATTTGACTGTGCGCAGTGGGCCGCTGGGGGATGTGCTTTCGCTGCCCGAGGGCTACTGGCTGGGGACGCCGGGCGAGCCGCGGCTGCCGACACGGACGTTACGGATTGCGTTGCCGGCGGGGATGCGCGCGGTAGGGGCGCGGCTTCTGTCGAGTGTGTCGCTCGAGTTGGACGGGGCGTATGACGTGGCGCCGGCCCAGCCGCCGTTGCGGATGGGCGACCGGGCGGCCGATTACCCGCCGGTGCCGCCGGATCCGGCGGTGTATGGCCAGTCGGATCCCTATCCGGCCGAGTTGGTGCGCCTGGTGCACCAGAGTGATCTGGCGGGGCAGCCGATTGCGCACGTCGAGTTGCGGCCGGTGCAGTACGTGCCGAGCACGGGCCGGTTGATCCTGCACACGTCGCTGTCGCTGGTGATCGAGGGTGTGGACGGGTACGTGTGTGGCGATTACCTGCCGCAGGCGGCGCGGGGCGTGGCGGTCGAGCGGTTTCGGCAGCGGGTGGCCGCGGGGGTGGTGAACCCGTCGCAGGTCGAGCTCGCGCCGAGCACGGCGCCGCTGAATCGCGGCGTGGGGGCAGGTGATTACGAATACGTGGTGATCACGCACAACACGTTTGCGGACGCGTTTGCGCCGCTGGTGGCATGGAAGACGCGCAAGGGGGTGCCGGCGACGGTGGTGACGACGGACTGGATCTTCAACCAGGGCGGTTACAGTGGTTCGGATCCGGAGATGATCCGCGCGTTCGTGATCGATGCGTACAACCAGTGGGGGACCACCTATTTCCTGATCGGGGGCGACACCAACGTCGTGACGGTCGATATCTGGACCAGCCCGGACCTGGGCAGCCACGGGTCGGATGATATCCCCAACGACACCTACTACGCGGACTTTGACGACGACTGGCAGGCGGAGGTGCATGTCGGGCGGTGTGCCGCGCGGGACTTCAACGAGCTGAACACGTTCATCAACAAGGTGCTTACCTACGAAACGAATCCGCCGCTGACGGATTACGCCAAGACGGCGTTCTTCACCGGGTTCGACCTCAACCAGCTGGGCAGCGGTGAAGGCGAGGGCATGAAGGCGGACATGCGCGACCTGTACCTGCCCGCCGACTGGACCTACCGCTACGAGTACGACTCGGAGCCGGGCGAGCACTACGGCGACGTGATCGCGTTCCTGAACCAGGGGAGCAACCTGGTCAATCACTCCGATCACTCCAGCACGTATGTCATGGGGGTGGGGTCGACGAATCACGGTGACCACCTCGACAACGCGGACATGAACACGCTGACCAACGGCAACCGGCAGAGCATTCTCTACACGCTCGGCTGTTGGGCGGGCGACTACAACGCCAACACCTGCATCGGCGAGGCGTTTGTACAGAACCCGATCGGCGGCGGTGTCGCGTTTGTCGGCAACTCGCGGTACGGCTGGTACGTGCCTTACGACACGGACGGTGCGTCGGCGCGCTTCGACCGGTACTTCTTCCGTTCGCTGTTCGACCAGAACCACTGGCGGCTGGGCGAGTGTTTCACGGATCACAAGAACGACGCCGTCGAGACCAACAACTACATGCGCTACATCTTCAAGGAGCTGACGCTGCTGGGTGATCCGGAGCTGCCGATCTGGACCGAGAATCCGTCGCAGCTGGACGTCACGTATCCGGCGATCGTGCCGATGGACGACGGTGCCGAGATTACGGTGACGGTTGAGGCCGGTCCGAGCCCGGTCGGCAACGCGACGGTTTGCTTGTGGAAAGAGGATGAGGGGTTGTACGTGGTGGAGCAGACGGACGCGGCCGGCGTGGTGACGTTCAACCTGCCGCTGGTCAGCATGGGGGAGTTGCTGGTGACCGCAAGCAAGCGCAACTGCGTGCCGCACCTCGGCGCGATCACGGTCGAAGAGGGTGGCCCGGCGAGTGTCGTGGTCACGACCGCCGGCGCGGGAAGCGTGATGCTCGATCCGGCGGCGGGGCCGTACGATCCGGGCACGGTTGTCGAGCTGCAGGCGCAGGCCGAGGCGGGCTGGGCTTTTGATCATTGGGAAGGCGCCGTTGAGAGCGTGGAGAACCCGGTGACGCTGCTGGCCTATGGCGAAAAGAGCGTGACGGCAGTCTTCGAGCCGGACTGCAACGGCAATGCCGTGCCGGACCATCGCGACTTCGGGCTGGGGCTGGCGACGGACTGCAATTACAACCGCGTGCCCGACGAGTGCGAGCTCGGGGCGGCGGGCGGTCTGGCGGCGACGTACTTCGACACGGACGCGTTCGACGGTCTGGCCCGCGGGCGTGTCGACGCCACGGTCGATTTCGACTGGGGCGAGCAGGGCCCGTGGTACGGCTTCGGCAGTGACACGTTCACGGTGCGCTGGACGGGGTATGTGGCAACGCCGAGCGTGGCGGGGGTGTACACGTTCTACACGCGGACGGATGACGGGGTGCGGCTGTGGGTGGACGGCGAGCTGGTCGTCGAGCATTGGGCGGACCAGGCCGCGGCCGAGCACAGCGGTACGATCGAGCTGGCCGCCGACGAGTTGTACCCCATCAAGCTGGAGTACTACGAGAACACCGGCGCGGCGGTGGCCGCTTTGCGCTGGGAGCCGCCGGGCATGGCGAAGGAGATTATTCCGGCGGCGAGCCTGGTGCCGGCGCTGGACTGTGACGCCAACGGTTACCTGGATGTTTGCGACGTTGACGGGAATCCGTACCACGCGGATTCCGAGGCGCTGTCGCCGCTGGGCGGTGTGACGCACACGTATACGCTGATCGCGCCGCCGGACGCCATGAGCGACGTGACGTTCTCGTTCCTGGCCAATGGTGATCTCAGTTCGGTGACGGCGGAGTACGTGGATGTCTATATCAACGGCGCCGAGGTGGGACGGCTCTACGCGATGCTGGGCGTCGCGGACTGCGTGGACGACCAGGCCGACAGCCTGGTGCTCAGCGCGACCGAGTTCAACATGCTGAAGGGCGGCGGCAATGCGGCGATCGAGCTGGTGCCGTCGTTCTCGGTAAACGACACGATGTGTGGCGATCCGGCGACGACGTATATCCGGGTGCAGGTGGACTACACGCGGCAGCCGACCGGGTTCGACTGTAACGAGAACGGCGTGCCGGATGCGTGTGACATCGCGGCAGGCTCCAGCAGTGACGGCGACGGCGACGGTGTGCCGGACGAGTGCCAGGCGCCGGCCGACTGCGCCGGCGATGCGAATTGCGACGGCGCGGTGAACTGGCGCGACATCGACTATTTCGTTGCGGCCCAGAACGACGCGGAGTCGGCCTGGGCGGCACTCTTTGCCCCGGATCCGCCGAGCTGCCCGTTCAGCAACAACGACGCCAATGGCGACGGCGGTGTGAACTGGCGCGACATCGATTCGTTCGTGGCGTTGCAGAACACGACGTGTCCATAGAATGGTGAACTGACAATCGCGGGCGGCGGACGGGGCAAGCGCGTGTCAGGCGCCGGGTCCCGGTCGTCAGTGCTCAGTAGCCGGTTCTGCCGGGTGCGTGGCTGTGGCTGGCGCGCATCCGCGGGAACCAGCACGGGGAGCAGTCCGGGGTGCGTCACGTTCGCAATTCGGTGAGCGCGGGGGTACCCTGTCGAGCCGTACGCACCGATGGGCCGAAGTCGGTGCCCCAATCGCAGCGGGATCGGAGGACAGGGTGTGCAGCGTGTCGGCGGCAGACCACCGGTAGGCGGCGGGTCGCTTGATCGCACCGTGGCGCGGGGCGCGGCCGGGACTGGTGGTTCAGTCCAGTCCGCGGGGCGGGCGAACGGATGACGATGGCGCTGCTGATCGCGGTGGCGCTGATCGCGGGCGGCGTGGCCTCGATTGCCGGCTTCGGGATCGGCAGCCTGCTCACGCCGGCGCTCGCGATGGAGACCGGCATCAAGGTGGCGGTGGCGGCGATTTCGGTGCCGCATGCGATCGGGACGGCGGTGCGGCTGTGGACGCTGCGGGCGCACGTGAACCGCGGCGTGCTGTTGCGTTTCGGCGTTGCCAGTGCGATCGGTGGACTGGTGGGGGCGTTGCTGCACGCCTGGGCCGGCGGGGCGGTGCTGACCGCGGTCTTCGGGCTACTCCTCTTGTCGGCGGGTCTGGCGGAACTGGTGGGCTGGGCGAAGCGCGTCCGCCTGCACGGGGCGGCGGCAATGGTCGCCGGCGGCCTGTCGGGCCTGCTGGGTGGGATGGTCGGCAACCAGGGCGGTATTCGGTCCGCGGCGCTGCTGGGGTTTCGGTTGCCGCGCGATTCGTTTGTCGCCACGGCGACGGCCATCGCGCTGATCGTCGACGCGGCGCGGATGCCGGTCTACTTGTGGGTGGCGGGTAGCGAACTGCTGGCGATCTGGCCGACGATCGCGTGGCTCACGGCGGGGGTGGTGGCGGGCACCGTGGGCGGGCGGCATCTGCTGGCGCGGCTGCCGGAGTCGCTCTTTCGGCGGATCATCGGGAGTGTCGTGACGCTGCTGGGTCTGTACATGCTGTATCGCGCCGGCGTCATGTTCCAGGCATGAGAAAGGAAACGGAGGGGGGTGTCGAGCCGCTTGCGTGGCAGCGGGCAGCGCATGGTGGCCGCCGGCGACGAGGCGATCTCCGGTCGTTGGGGAAGTCAGCGCTTTCCATTCGGATTCCCGACGGCGTCGGCGCGCGGACGCGTCACCAAGGCGCACGGTCGAAATCCTGGTCGGGCAGTCCGGGCGTCCGCTTCGCCTGCCTGATCGCGCAGCAGCAGATCGGCACCGCGAGAATCGTCACGTGCGCGACAGAAATGCCGCCGAAGGTCAGCCGCGCCTTGCCGGCAAGCCGCCCGGCTGGCCATCGACCTTTCATGCTCAAGCAGGCGGTCAGAATGGTCCGATTGCTACGTTAGTGAAACGCTGGGCAACGGTGGGCGGGCGCGCCGAGCCCGTCGGCGGCGAAACAGGCAAGCGCTCAATGGCGAGAAAGGACACTTCCGTATGTCGATGCAGAAGCGCCTGATGGTGTTCTTGCTGGGGGTGGGGGTTTGCTGCGGCATCGCGTTCTCGGTCTTCTTCTACCACCAGCAGATCGGCGCGGCCGAAGACCGCATCGCGGCGACAGCCGATAACCTCATCAATCGCTCCGTGCAGATGTTCATGGTCGGAACGGAGCAATTCCACCAGGCGCTTGCCGAGGCCAGGACGGAGGAGGAGCGCCAGCGCGTGCACGACGACTGGAATCGCAGTATCACGGCCGTCGACCTCGCGGTCATCCACGACCACGGGGACGACAAACCGCGGGTCCGCCTGATCGGCGACACCGAGATCTTCGGCGTGCGGCCGTTCGGCGGAGAGGGCGTCGCGATCAAGAACGATTTCGAGCGGCGCGCTGCCCGCCAGATCGCGGCCGGCTCCGGTCCGATCGCGGAGACCGACGCGGAGTACTACCGTGTCGCAGTGCCGCTGCCGAGCGACGCTCATCCCGGTTGCGCGCAATGCCATGGTGTGCCGGTCGAGGACCACGTCGTGTTGGGCACGCTCAATGCGTATGTGCCGCTGGCGCAGCCGATGGGCGAGGCTCACCGGGGCGTGATCGCCGGCATCGGCGGTGTGCTGGTGATGCTGGGCACGCTCGTCGGCGTGACGGCGTGGTTCATCAACCGGCGGGTGGTTCGTCCCATTCACGGCATCGTCGACGGGTTGAACGACGGGGCCCGACGTGTGGACGAGGCCAGCGGGCACGTGGCTGCGATGAGCACTTCGTTGGCCGAGGGCACCAGCGAGCAGGCGTCGTCGCTCGAAGAGGTCTCGAGTGCCCTCGAGCAGATGTCCGCTTCGACGACCGCCAATGTCGAGCATGCCAGGGAGGCCGACCGGATGGCCGGGCAGGCCCGCGACGCCGCCCGCGACGGGGATGACGTCGTGAAGCGGCTCAACCAGTCCATGACCGACATCGGCGAGTCGTCCGATAAGATCAGCAAGATTATTCGCGTGATCGAGGAGATTGCGTTCCAGACGAACCTGCTGGCGCTCAACGCGGCGGTCGAAGCAGCGCGGGCGGGCGAGCACGGCAAGGGCTTCGCTGTCGTGGCGGAGGAGGTGCGAAACCTCGCACAGCGCGCCGCCCACGCGGCCGGCGAGACGACTTCGCTCATCGAAGACGCGGTGAGTCGCGCGTCTCAGGGTACCGAGGTGGCCGACGGTGTCGCCAATTCGCTCCGCAACATCGTCGAATTGACGACACGCGCCTCGGAGTTGATCGGCGGGATCACGCAGGGCTCCGGAGAACAGGCGCAGGGGGTGGGCGAACTGAACCAGGCCGTCGCCCAAGTGGACAGCGTTACGCAGCGCAACGCCGGCAGTTCGGAGGAGTCAGCCTCGGCCGCCCGCGAGCTCTCCGAGCAGGCTCGGTCGCTGACCCGGAGCGTGGCGCAGCTCACGTCACTGATCGGCCGGCGTGGCACGCAATAGGCCTTGCCGGCGTGGCCGGCATGCGCTGCCGCATGGGGTCGCGCGACGTGCGCGGGCCCCCGACGCGTCCTTGCTGGCGGCGTCGGGGCGGGATTCTGTCAAGCTGACGGGGATGGCGAGCCACTGAGGCAGCCACCGTGACAATCGTCGCCCGTGACCCGCGTCCCCGCAGGAAGCAAATTCGCCATGTCCCACGTCCACGTTGCGCCGCAGGTGGAGGCAATGGCCGATCACCGCGAGGTGCACAATGCCCGTGTCTGACCAGCTGCATCCGCGGTCTTACACGCCGAAAGAGGTGCCCAGCAACTCGAACAGGAAGTTCACCAACTGGGCGAAGAAGATCGTGAACAGGTCGAAGAATCGCATGGTTGTCTCCTCATGATTCAGGGGCCATTGTCGCCGAGCAGGTGCATTCTCAGGTTGCGCGGTCGAAGTCCTGATCGGGCAGGCCGAGCTTCCACTTGGCCTGCTTGATGGCGCAGTAGCAGGTCGGGACCACGAGAATCGTCACAAGCGCTACGAACATGCCGCCAAAGACCGGCAACGCCATCGGCGTCATCACGTCGCTGCCGCGGCCGGTGGTGAGCAGGACGGGCAGCAAGGCGGCCAGTGTGGTAAACGTGGTCATCAGCGCGGGCCGGATGCGCCGCAGGCCGGCGCGGACGACACGCTCCTCGATCTCCTCGTAACGCTTGATCTTGCTGCTGCGAAACGTCTGGTCCAGGTACGTTCCAATCACGATGCCGTCGTCGACCGCGATGCCGAACAGGGCGATGAAGCCGACCCACACGGCGACGGTCAGGTACATGTTGTCGCCGGGGAACGGGCGGTCCATCACGCCGGCCGTGTAGAGTACGTCCTGGATCTGCGGCCACCAGTCGAGCAGGATGAAACCGCCAGAGAACGCGACCGGAATCGCCAGGAAGATCACCAGCGTCAGCGGCCAGCGCTTGAACTGGAGGTAGATCAGCAGGAAGTTGATCACCAGCACGAGCGGGACGAGGATCGCCAGGCGGTTCTTGGCGCGGATATTCCGCTCGTAGCTGCCGGCCCAGCGCAGGTAGTAGCCCTCGGGCATTTCGATCTCGCCGTTGATCAGCGCGTCGTCGATGATGCGCTGGCCGTTGCGTACGAGCGTCGTCTCGTCAATGCCCTGGTTGCTCATGGTGACGTAGCTTACGTACTTGGCGCCTTCGCGACGCACGCTCATCGGCCCGGTGACACGCTCAATGTCCGCCACGTGGGCGATCGGGATCTGGGCGCCGCTCGGCGTCGGCACGAGAATGCGTTCGAGATCGGGCACCTCGTCGCGCAGCTCGCGCTGGTAGCGGATGCGTACCGGATAGCGGTCGAGCCCTTCGTAGGTCGTGGTCAGGTTCTTGCCACCGATGGCCACCTCGATGACCTGTTGCACATCCGCGATGTTCACGCCGTAGCGGGCGATGGCCTCGCGGTCGATGCGGAACTCGAGGTAGGGCTTGCCGCTGATGCGGACGGCGTTGATCGCCTGGGCGTTGTCCAGCCGCTCGCGCAGGAGCTGCTCAATCTCCACGGCCAGCGCCTCGCAACGGGCGATGCTGTCGCCGTAGATCTTGATGCCGATCTTGGCGGTCAGTCCGGTGCTGAGCATCTCGACGCGCGTGCGGATGGGCTGCAGCTCGACCGACGGCAGCACGCCGGGGAAGCTGCCGGCTGCTTTGATGTCGGCCCAGATCTCGTCCATCGTGCGTTTGCGGCGCAGGCCGTCGAACTCCGGATCGTCGATGACCGGCCATTCGCTGCGCGGCTTGAGCAGGATCATCGTTTCCAGCATGCCGACCGGGGCGGGGTCGAGTGGTGATTCGATGCGGCCGAGCTTGCCGACGACCAGCTCGACTTCGGGGATCTGGGCAAACTGCACGTCCTGCTTCTGCATGACGTCCATCACGGTGTTGATCGAGCCGGCCGGCAGCACGCTGGGCATGTAGAGGAAGTCGCCCTCATCGAGTGGCGGCATGAACTCCTGGCCGATGCCCTGGCCGTCGACGAGTTCTTGTAGCGGTGCATAGTCGTTGAAAGAGCCGGTTGGGGGAGACGCCAGCACGGCGGCGAAGGCTCGGTCATTTCCAGTGACCAGACCGGCACGCTCGAACGCCAGCGCGGCGAGGATGAATGTGACGACGGCGGTCCCGCGGCGTGACCAGCCGAGCCATACGCGTTGCTTCGTCTTGCCCCGCCATGTCGCGATGCCGACACGAGCCGAGTCAAACAGCAGCGGCACGACGACAAATCCGATTACGGCTGCAAGGCCCAGGTGGAGCCACCACGCTGCGGTCCACGCCAGTGGCGAGAGGCCGAGTTGCTCCAGCGGCCACGTGAGCGGGCCGAGCAGCGCGCCCCAACCGAGCCAGATGGACAGGCCCCAGATCACGAGCGCTGTGGGAACCGCCAGGAACAGCGCCTTGTGATGCAGGACCCAGCGCAGCGTCGGCTCGTAGACCCAGTGGATGAAGCGGCTGGTCGGGTTCTGCTCGATCGGCCGGATGCGCTCGCGGAGAATGACCAGCACGACGACGGCCACGGCGAGGCCCGTGGCGCCGGCCGTGACGCCCGTGGACCAGCTCAGGTACTGCTCAATGTCCGCCGTGAAGCCGGCAAGTGCGGGGTGAATTCGATCGGCCGACCACCAGGTCGCGGCGCTGAGGCCACCGAGCACAAGGGCGGAGATGGTGGTCGTCGTCCAGCCGGTCCGGCGACTGCGCAGCAGCAGCGACGCGAGCGGCGGCACGACGGTCAGCGCCAGGATCACCGCGCCGACCATGCAGAAGGTCTTGGTCCACGCGAGCGGTGTAAACAGCTTGGCCGCCTGTCCTTCCAGGAAGAACACCGGGATGAAGGAAATCACGGTCGTGCTGATGGCGGTGAGGATCGCCGGGCCGACCTCGGTGGCCGCCTGCGCGACGTACTGGCTGCGCTGGGCCCGGTCGATGATCTCGCGTTGCCGGCCGTCGTCGCCTGTTTCGATGCGGGTGTAGTCGTCGCGATGGTCGGTCAGGTACTGGTAGATGTTCTCCAGCATCACGATGCCCATGTCGACCATCGTCCCGATCGCGATCGCGATGCCGGCCAGGCTCATGATGTTGCTGGGCAGCCGCAGGGCCTGCATGCAGATGAACGCGAACAGCACCGCCAGCGGCAGCGTGACCGCGATGACCAGGCTGCTGCGGAAGTGCAGCAGAAACAGGACCACCGCGACGACGGTGATGAGCAGCTCCTGTCCCAGCGCCGTCGTCAGCGTGGCCATCGTCTCGTGGATCAGGTCGGTGCGGTCGTAGAAGGCGTTGACGCGCACGCCCGGCGGCAGCCCGCGCTCGACCGTGTCGATCTTCGCCTTGACGCGCTCGATCACGCCCAGCGGATTCTCGCCGAACCGCATCGTCACGCAGCCACCGACCGCCTCGGCGCCCATCTTGTCCAGCGCGCCGCGGCGAAAGTCCGGCCCGACGGAGACACTCGCCACCTGGTGGACGTACACCGGCGTGCCGTTCTCCGCGTGGATGACGATGTTCTCGATGTCCGCGATGACGGCGTCTTCGCGGGCTTCGCGCTCGGCGGCGCTGCGCTGCTGCCCGCCGAGGAAGCCGATGCCGCGAACGAGGATCTCCATGCCGTTTTCTTCGATGACCTTGGCGCCCACGTCGATGTTCGCGTTGTTGAGCGCGGCAACGAGCTTCGAGAGCGGGGCGTTGAACGCCCGCAGCGCCTCGGGGTTCACATCGATCTGGTACTGGCGCACAAAGCCGCCCACACTGGCGACCTCGCTCACGCCTTCGACACTCTCAAGCGCCAGCTTGACGTCGAAGTCCTGGATGCTGCGGAGTCGATCCAGCGGCAGCCGGCTGAACACCAGCGGCGTGCCGCTGACGGGGTCGGTGTACGGCTCGGCGGCGTCGAGCTGAGCGGCCAGATCCGGATCGCTTTCGAGCAGCGCGTCGCGCGACGCCGAGGTGAGCACGCCATCGTCGGTGAACCGTAGGCCGGGTCGATCCGGCGAGTACCAGCCGTTCTCGACCGTGTACCAGAAGATCTGGCCCAGCGCCGTCGCGTCGGGCCCCAGCCGCGGCGTCACGCCGGCCGGCAACTGCCCCTGCGCGACGTTCAGCCGCTCGAGCACCCGGCTGCGCGCCCAGTAGAACTCGGCGTCGTCCTGGAAGACCACGTACACGATCGACCAGCCGAAGCCGCTCGTGGCCCGAATCTCCTTCACCTCGGGCACGCCCTGCAGCGCGACCGTGAGGGGGTAGGTTACCTGCTCGTCCACGTCCTTCGGGCTGCGCCCCATCCATTCGCTGAAGACGATGACCTGGTTCTCAGCAATGTCCGGCAGCGCGTCCTTCGGGTTCTCCTCGAAGGCCCGCCACCCGAAGATCGCCAGCGCGCCCGCCAGGATCAGTGCCAGCAGCGGCGTGTGCAGAAAGAGGCGGATCAGGCCGTTAATCACTGTCGGCCTCCTTCGTGGTTGCACTGGCGATCCGGTCCTGGATCACCTGCGGTAGCTTGGGGATGTACTGCTGCGGATCGGCCTCGAACTTCGGAATGCACGGCGGGCAGCAGAAGTAGACGCGGACGCCGCGGTAATCGGTATACACCTCCGGATCGATTTCGTTACCCATCACCGGGCAGGTGGTTTGTTTGACCTCTTGTGTCGACATTTCCGTGGCCGGGGTCTCCGAATCAGCAGCGCGAATGCGGTTTTGAATCGACGCCGGCAGCTTCGGAATGTACTTCTCCGGATCGGCCAGGAACTTGTCATCACAGCCCCAGCAGCAGAAATACACCTTCACGCCCTTGTATTCGATGTACACCTCGGGGTTGATCTCGCTGCCCATGACCGGGCAGTGCGTCTGGGCGATGTCCGCCGGGCCGGTCGTGGGATGAACGAGTTCCTCGTCGTCGGTCAGGTCCTCACGCTCGCCGGCTTCGTCACCCGCCAGCCCGCGGGCGGTGAACAGACTCGGCTTGCCCGCGAGCTGCATCTGGCTGTCGATTGCGAAGTTGCCGCGCGTGACGACCTCCTCGCCACCGCGCAGCCCACTCAGTATCGGATAGAATTCGCGTCCGTCATCACTACGGGCCAGCGGGCCGACGGTGACCTCGACGCCGCGATACGTCCCCGGCGCTGTCTCGACGTATACGAGCGCCCGCTCACCCGTCTGCATGACCGCGCCGCGCGGCACGGACAACTGCGGTACCGGATCGGTCGGCGGCGTGTACTGCGGCAGGTCCTCGACACGCACCATGTCCATCCCGCAGATCGGGCACGGGTTGAGGGCGTCGGCCGCCTCCCACGGGTGCATTGGACAGGCGAAATCGCCGCCCGGCGCCGGCACCGCGCCACGGCCGCCGCGCGCCAGGCCCGCGTCGATCTCCGCCGTGACCCACATGTCGGGCTTGAGCCGCAGGGCCGGGTTGTCCACGTGGATCCGCACCTGCACGGTGCGCGTCTGCGGATCGAGCTTCGGCTCGATGAAGACGATCTGGCCGGTGAAGAGCTCACCCGGCAGCGAGCGCGTCGTGACGCGTACGTCCTGGAACGGCTTGACCCACGGCAGGTCGGCCTCGTACAGGTCGACGAGCAACCACAGGTGCGTCAGATCCGCGATCGTGTAGAGCACGTCGCCGGTCTTGACGTACATGCCCTCCATCGCCTGCTTGTTCACGATCGTGCCGCCGATCGACGCGTGCACCACCAGGTGCGTCTGCGGCTGGCCGGACTGCTTGATCGCCTCGATTTGTGCGTCTGTAATGCCAAGCAATTCGAGCTTGCGCCGGGCGGCCATCAGAACCTGCTCGCCGCTCCGCCGCGCGACGGCGGACTGCGCATCGTCGCTGCCGCGCGTGGCGCGCAGCGCCTGGAGGTACTCTTCCTGGGCTGACAAGAGCTCCGGGCTGTAGATCTCGACCAGGTGATCGCCGGCGCTGACGGTCATGCCGGTGAAGTCGGCGAAGAGCTTGTCGATACGGCCGCCGATCCACGCGCTGACCATCTTGTAGCGCGTCTCGTCGTAGCCCACGCGCCCGACCGTGCGGATGCGCTTGAACAGGAGACGCTCGTCGGCAGCTTCCGTCTCAACTTCCGCCAGCCGGCGGGCCCGCGCGCTGAGCGTGATCTCGTATTCGCCCGTATCGGCGCCGCCGGTATCCACGCGCTCGCGCTTCATCCCGCAGACCGGACAGCGGCTCTCGGGATCGGAACTCCCCTGGTCGCCGCACTCGGGCATCGTACAGCGATACCACGCCTGCTCG
This sequence comes from uncultured Planctomycetales bacterium, assembly GCA_964448675.1. GTDB lineage: Bacteria > Planctomycetota > Phycisphaerae > UBA1845 > Fen-1342 > CAYUZU01. The sequence goes on along the minus strand of CAYUZU010000018.1, from coordinate 89,721 downwards.
TCGTCATCCTGCGCCGCGCGGCCCTCATGCCGATGCCCACTGGGACGCGTTCGAGACGGCGTCTGGGACACGTCCGGCTTCACGCCCGGCTCGGCGCTGCCGGCATACTTCGCCACCAGTTCCATCCCGCAGATCGGGCAGTCGCCCGGCGTTTCCTGCTGCACATCGGGGTGCATTGTGCAGGTCCAGTACTCGATCTCAGCCTCCGCCTCGGTAGTCTCGGCGGCCGAGGCCGCCATGGTCCCCTGCGCGGGCAGCCGCTCGGCCGCCGTCGACATGCGCCACGTCGCCCAGACCGCGAAGACCCCCAGTGCGGCCAGCACGAACGCCCAACGCACCAGCACCCCGCGGAGTTCCTTCATCGTCGTAGCGTGCATTTCCTGACTCATGGACTATTCTCCATCCGGCGCTGGGGCCCGCTCGTCACGGATCAGTTGCAGCCCGACTTCGCGCTGGAGATCGGCATAAGCCGTCTCGAGGTCGACGGTCTCGCGATGCCGCATCAGTTCGAAGTCGAGCCAGCGCCGCCAGTTGTCAATCAGCGTGATGAAGTCCGTCTCGCCCGCCTGGTACGCGGTGAGCGTGACCTCGTACGTCTGTCGGGATTGCGGGATCAGCTCGGTTTCCAGCACATTCAGCGTGTGCTGCTGCGCTTCGACACGCGACCACGCCTCGAAGATACGGAACGCGACCAGATTCTCGATATTGCGCAGCTCACTTTGGGTTGCGAGCAGACGCTGGCGCGCCTCGCGCTTGGCCGCCTCGACGCGCTGCGTCCAGATCGGTACGTTCATCTGCAGCATGATCGCCCAGTTGTCGTCGCCGACCTCGCTTTTGCGGTTGATCGGCGGCCGCTGGCCTGTCTGCGGATTCACCGGCGGAATGAACGGCTCACGGCCTTCGAGGTAGTTCCACTCGAACCCCAGCGTCAGGTCCGGCCAATAACCCAGCTTGGCCAATTCGACCTGCTCATGACTCGCTTCGATGCGTTCACGCAGGATCGCCAACTCCGGATTGTGATCGCCGGCGAGCGCAATGAGTTGCTCGACGTCGGCCGCGACTTGCGGCGGATCGACCGTGGCTGTTTCCGGAATCTCACGCTGTGGCGGCTGGTCGGCGAGTTGGTTTAACGCTGCAACCGCCGCCGCGCGCCGCAACCCGTAACGCTGCTCGTCGTCGCGGAGCTTCGCCAGCTCCGTCTGCACGCGCAGCAGGTCCCGCTGCGGCACCTGGCCGACCTGGTAGCGCGTCTGCACAACGGCCTCCAGGTCTTCCAGCACCCGCCGGTTCGCCCGCGTGATCTCGAGGAAGCGGTCCAGCCGGTAAATCTGCCAGTACGCCCGCTCGACGTCGGCGTTCAGCTGCACGCGCTTCGCGTCGAGCTGCTCCAGCGCCACGCGCGTTTCCGCCGCGGCGATGTTCCCCCCCCGCTCCAGCTTGGCCAGCAGCGGAAACGTCTGGCTCACGCCCAATGTGAAGAACACGTCGCCCGCCGCCGTCTGGATCGGCTCCGGCCGGACGGCGGCACGAACCACCGGATCGGGCAGCGCGGTCACCTGCGGGATGCGTTCGAGCCTGGCCCGCGCCTCGGCCGCAGCCGCCTGGATGCCCGGGTTACGCTGCAACGCCTCCTGAACGTACGCATCCACCGGCCGGCGCGGCGCGTCCGGATGCATCGCTTCGCCCGCGGGCTCGGATTGGGACACGGCAGGCTGCGTCGCGGGTGGCGCCAAAGAAGCACGCTGCCTCCGCCATTCGTGCACCGCATGCTCGACGTCCCGCTGCGACCGCTCGTAGGTCGCACAGCCCGCCGGAAAGCACAGGAGGAGCACCGATGCGGTAAACACCACGACGGCCCACCGCATTGGCGTACGCATCTCGGATCGTCTGCGCATGATCGATCCTCCGCGGCATGGCACCGCGCTCGCCCCCGCAACGCGGCGGCTTAATTCGAGTTTCGACAGAGACTTATGCGGCCAGAGCGCAGCATACCCGTTTACGGATGGTCCGTAACGAGCCGCGCGCGGGGAGGCGGGGTCAATTCAAGAGGATAATCGTCGCCAGGATGGCAATCGCGTGAGGCGGCCCGTGGGGCCAGTGGCTGCTGCAACGGGTGATTGGCGTGGGACCAGCCGCATCAGCCTGGGGCACCGAGAGTACAGCCGCAATTGCGGGTCGCTCCGGAGTCGTTACCGGCGCATTCGGCAAGCCCAACGGTGTGTCGTCGCAAGAACAAACTCGCGGATGGTCTCGTTCTCCCCCATCACTCGAGTCGATCGGCTCAACAGGGACTTCGCAGCCGCAGTCGCACGCTCCAGCCGGGCAACAACAGCAGCGGACTGGTGCAGTCTCCTCGGATGGCGACTGGGTCGGTGCGGCCCAGGCCAGTGGTCCGACGAGCTGCGCGAGAATGAGAATCGCGGCTTTCATCGTCTTCGATATTAGAACAGCGCCGCCCGCCCGGCCATTCCGGTTGCCAGAGTCGATGGCGGTACGGTGCAGGTCGGTCAGCGCGACGCCCCAGTCCGGCGCGTTGCCAGCCACCGGCGCAGCCGCGACCCGCCGGGGAGTCGCATCGGCGCCCGCCTGAAGTGCCCCGGCGGCGCGAGAAGCCTGCCAGCGCGATTGCTCGTCACCGGTGCGGGCGGGATGCCGCTTACGCTGGACACCTACGTTCACCCTGTGAGAAATCAACGATCGCCCCAAGCGCAGCAGCCACGACGGGTTGTCGCTCAACTCGCCATCTGAAGCGCCCCCGACCGTATTGACAATTACCAGGGGGTATGAGCTAATCGCAGATCGGCGAGGGAAAACGCAGCGCCTGTCGGGCTCTGCCCGCCGGCGATGCAGCGATGCAGCGGTGCAGCGAACCGCTGCTTCCGCGTCGCATTTTCCCTCTGGCGGACAAACCTGTCCGTAATGTAAAGTGATGTTGGAAAATTGGTTATGTCGACGCCACCGTAGCTCAATTGGCAGAGCAGCGGTTTTGTAAGCGAGCCAAATCCCTCCTCACAGCCTGGAAACGCGGTCCCGAAAGGCGCATTTTCCCTCCCATTTTCCCTCTGCCCGATCGAGTTTTGCCCTTGTTTTGAGGGCTCAAACGCCGATTGCGCCTCCGCAAATCCGGCCAAGACCGCCGGCGGCAGAAATCTCGAACTGTCACGCTTTCATTGCACGATAACATATGATATGTTACTATGCAAACACCACGTTATTAAGGCTGCCATGGATCCGCTGCTCCGGGAATTGACGGGCTACGTTCAGGAGACGCTCGGCGTCGACGCCATCGTCGCGCCCCGCCGCAATGGCAAGCGCCTGCCGGCGTTTTTGAGGGAGCGCTACCGGTTCGCCGAGCTGCGCCTGTTGGGCACGCCGCTGCTCTTGATGATCGATCGCGAATCCGCCGAGCAGTCGCCGGCGACCGTCCGCAAGCACCTCGACCTCGTCCGCGACAGGCAGGACGTCCGGGTGGTGTACGTACGAGACCGTGTGACCGCATACAACCGCAAGCGCCTGGTCGACCAGCGCATCCCATTCATCGTGCCGGGCAACCAGATGTATCTGCCCCCGCTCGGACTCGACTTCCGCGAGCGTTTCAAACGGCCGCCGGCGGAGCGGCCCGCGCTCAGCCCCGCGACGCAGGTGCTCGTCCTCCACGCGCTGCTGCACCATGAGGCCGACGTGCTTGTGCCGGCCCGGGCGGCCGAGCGGCTCGGGTACTCCCGAATGACGATGACCCGGGCATTCGACGAACTGGAGCAGCAGGAATTGGGCACGGTCACGAAGAAGGGGCGTGAGCGTCATCTTCATCTCGGCGCCGATCGCCGAGCTCTGTGGGACAAGGCACAGCCCGTCCTGCGCAACCCGGTCACGAAGCGGCTGACGATTCAGCGTGTCGCGCCGCAACCGCTGGGGCTCGTCGCCGGGCTCGCGGCGCTGGCGGAGCAGAGCATGTTGGCACCACCCGTTTACCCGATCGGCGCTCTCGGTCAGGATGATTGGAAGGCGGTGCGGGGACAGCAGCGCGTCGTCGAGCTGAGCGCGCCGGACGAGAGCCTTCAGGAAATCGAGGTCTGGCGTTATCGTCCGCAGATCCTGGCTGACGGTGACCGCGTCGATCGACTCTCGCTGTACCTGTCGCTGCACGATCACCCTGACGAGCGGGTCGCGGCCGCGCTGGATGAGATGATGAAGGAACTGCCATGGTGATCGGGCTGGACACCTTCCGCGCGCATTTCGAAGCGTACGCGGATCGTTACCTGCTCATCGGCGGGGCGGCCTGCGATCTGCTCATGGACGAGGCTGGCCTGACATTTCGTGCTACCAAGGACCTCGACATCGTGCTCTGTATCGAGGCGCTCGATGCGGACTTTGCGCGTTCATTCTGGGCCTTCGTACGCGCCGGTCAGTACCAGATGCAGGAGAAGTCGACCGGACAGAAGCAGTTCTACCGGTTTCAGAAGCCGGCCGTTGAGGGATACCCCGTCATGCTGGAGCTGTTCTCCCGCGTCCCCGACGCGCTGCAGATTGCCGAGGGGAGTCACCTGACACCGGTCCCGATCGAGGAAGAGATATCGAGTCTTTCGGCCATTCTGATGGATGACGACTACTACGCGTTCATCCAGGGCGGTCGGCAGGAGCGCAACGGCGTGCCGGTCGTCGGGACTGCACATTTGATCCCCCTCAAGGCCCGGGCCTGGCTGGACCTGGTCGCGCGAAAAGAACGCAGCGAGAAAGTCGACAGCAAGGCCATCAAAAAGCACAAGAACGACGTGTTCAGGCTTTACCAGATCATTGATCCCGATGTCGCGTTCGAGGTGCCTGAGAGGGTTCGGGCCGATTTGCGCGCTTTCATCGAAGCGATGGCAGAGGAGAAGGTCGATCTCAAGCCGTTGGGAATACGGACCGTTACGCATGACGACGTCCTGAGTGCTTTGCGAGAAATCTACGGCCTCGGTTAAGCCGACGAGTGCCGACGGCGGATGATCTCGCCTGTTTCAAGGGGAAGGCGCGATGGCCGAGGAGCGCAGCACGGTCACGATCAAGCGCGAACGGCTCTACGCAGAGGTCTGGGCCACGCCGATGCGAACGTTGGCCGAGAAGTACGGCGTGTCTGACGTGGGCTTGGCGAAGGCCTGCAATCGCCACAAGATCCCGCGCCCGCCGCGCGGTTACTGGGCCAAACTCGCGCACGGTAAGGAACCGCCGCGGGCGCCCCTGCCGCCTCTGGATGATGAACGTCTCGATACAGTGCGATTCAGCGGCGCGGCTGGCGAACGCGCGTTTCACGACCCTGAACTTGAGAGCTTGAAGGTTGAATGCGTAGCCGACGAGCGGCTCACCGTACCCGAGCGGCTGTCGTCGCCCCACCGACTCATCGTCGCCACACGCGAGTACCGCAAAGCAATTGATGCCGGACGGGCAGGGGGGGCCGGCGCATCGAGCGCACTCAACATCCACGTCTCACGTAGTAGTCTGTCCCGCGCGTTGCGGATCATGGACACTATCATCAAGGCCTGGGAGTTCTTGGGCGGGACGATATCCGTCGAAGAGTACATTCACGATCGCAGCAGACGGGTTACGTATTTCTCATTAGGCGAAGACCGCGTCTCCGTGGAAATGGAGGAGAAGGACGAGCGTATTCCGGGCCAGCCTCGGTGGCGCGGCGACCGCCGATTCACGGGGCAACTCGTCCTGCGGCTCAACAATGCCTGGGGAACAAACCTGCGGGGTACATGGAGCGACGGAAAGCGCCAGCGGCTTGACAACCTGATCGACTCGATCATCACGGGGTTGCTCAAGCGCATCGACCGTGAGAAGCAAAGGCGTCTGGACAACGAGATCGAGGGGCGACAGACGCGCCGGGCCAAGGAACGTCGGGCGGCCGCCGAGCGTCGCGAAGCCGAGGAGCAGCGGCGCCGCGAACAGTTGAAGATCGTAGTCGACAATTGGCACGAAGCCGAGCGTATCCGGCACTATCTTTCGGTGCTTGATGCCGAGGTCGGCGCCGGTAATCTCGAACCGCGCAACGAAGCCGCGTTCAACCAATGGCTCAAGTGGGGTTTCTGGTACGCGGACCATATCGATCCGCTCATCCGCGCGGAACCGTTGACGGAGGAGTATGAACCACCGGAGAACACGCCGATCGAGCGGTTGGAATGGACGCGACATACACGTCCGATTCTGGAGCAGCTGAGTGCCCGGGATACGGACGAACTTCACGGAATCAGGATCGAGGAGATTCACGCTGCCGAGGGCAACGGGCCGCGCAGGGCTTGGGACGAAGTCTGCCGCGTCCTCGAAGGACTGGGATACGACATGGCTGGTCGCAGGTACCGGTTACGTTGACCCGATCGAGCTTCCGTATTGGCAATAACAGAATTTCATGCCGCGCCAGCGAAATCAACGGCACCATACTCTCTTAGTCCTTCGACCCACAACAATCTGGGCGACAGCATCACGACTCCGCGACCCGCATGTGCCTCGATACCGGGTTGGCAGCCTATCTTGGTATCCAGGCACATCGATTCCTGCAATCCCAGTGCCCATTCCGGCAGTCGCAGTTCCAACTCGACATGCCGTGTTTCCAAGTCGACGACCGCGCGCGAAACAAAAACAGCAACCAGGTCGCGCAGGGCTGCCGGGGACAGTCCGTCGATACTATTGCCGAGGTTGGTCAAGTCTCGTGTGACGCGTTTCACCGTTTGCTCGACATTGAGCGGCGAAGAGGTCGTGCCCGTGAGACGCTTGATCTCGGCATCGAGCGTGCGGACGCGGGTTTCCAACCGCTGCGTCAGTTCCTTGGTCGCATCCTGACCGACATCATCCAGATGCTCCAAGGCGAACAACACCTTCCGCATCGCGGCATCACGCTCACGTTTCAACTTCGCGAGTTCCTCTCCCGGCTCGGATTCTCGACGGGCGACACGCTCCACCAACGCACGGACATCTCGGGTCAAATCGTCTTTCCGAGACAAGAGCATGCTCAGCATACCGAGTACGGCTTGCTCGATCGGTGCTGCGGGCACGAGCTTACGACAGACCGGATCACGAATCGCTAGCAAACGTGACTTGGCAATTCCGTAGTACCGGCGTCGGTACGGTTTGGTACCGGTTCGGCGACCCGTCATCGGATGATTGCCCTGCTTCGTCACAAGGATGCCTTTGAGGAAGAACTCGCTTTGCGTGTGCCGGTCGCGATTCGGTTTCGGCATGCGACCGGCGGCTTGTGTCTCAAGCACTTGGTGGTGGCGCTCGATTGCCGACGCGCGAATATCCTCGTCGAGCAACTCCTGCAGTTGCTCATGCTCGGTCTCGATCCACTCGGCGCGCGGACGTATCCGCACGGGTGGGCGGGCGTACTTCGCGAGGATCGCGTGCTGAACCTCCACGGGGCGCGGCGCATCGGGGGCACGTTCGTGGTAGATCGCCGCGGTCGTTCGGTTGGCGATCCCGAGTCCCCCATAGATCGGATTGTGCAGGATGTCGCGCACGGTTTCGGGGTGCCAGTGTTTGCCTGTGGAAGAGGGGATGCCTTGTTCGTTGAGCGTGCCGGCGATTTTGGGGCATCCCCATCGTTCCCGGTAGTGCCACCGATAGATCTGCTGGACCACCGCGACCCGCTCAGGGGCACCGGGTACGAGGACGACTTGCTCGTTCTTCTGCTTCTGGTAGTGGGCTGGAGCGCCGGTCCGCTCGTTGCGACCGAACGTGCCAAGCACGGCGCCGGTCTCGGGATGCAGCATTAACTGGGTCCCATCGGCTTGTTGCCGGATAATGTGCCGCGGAATGCCGTCCTGCGTGACGTACAGCTTGTCGATGGCATACGGTGGTCGGCCGCAATAGGTGATCCGGCGTTCCTGGATCGCGGACATGGCTCCGCGCGCCGTGGTGAACGAGAGCGCGCGGGCATATTGCTTGGATTGGGTATGCAGCAGGGATTTGTACACCTCACCGAGATCACCATCCGGGATCGTCTCTGTCGCATAACATACCATGATTCCAGCGACCGCTAAGTCATACTCCAGCTTCGAAGCATGCCTGGCACCAGAGCGTGTCAAACGCGAGACATCCTGAACCAAGAGGACCTCGAAATCGTCTCGCTCCCGCTTCCGTCGAAGTAGGTCTTCGAGATCGTGACGCGCGCCGGGGCGTGACCCCGATACCCCGACGAGTCGAACCTCGTCGACGTATTGCATGTGGTGTTCGTCCGCGAACTTGCGGAGCACTTTGACTTGATCGTCGATGCTCGTGTCTGCCTGGTCTTTCGTCGAACAGCGTACCAACATGATGTACCGCGTTCCTGAGAGAGAGTCCTCCTTCATTGTGAATTGTCCTCGCCCTCGAGTTGCTGACGCACCATTGCGTCCAGGAGCAGGTCGAGAGCACTTGCCCATTGACGCTCCTGCTCCGGCGTCATCTGCAATGCGGTGACCGTGATTGTGTTCAGATCCGATGTCTCAAGCTGTACACGAGCACCCTCGTGTTTGTCATTCGGGGAATCCGCCACTGAGTCCTTCTTTTTTGTTCGCATCTTCTTCATGTCCGTCTCCTGGACCTATATATATAGGTCGGCGCCCTGGTCACCGGAGGTGCGACAGTAGGCGCGCGACCAGCGCACATTCCTTGCAGTCAGCGCGACCCGCCGGCGGTGCTGCCAGATCTGACAACTCGCGAACCCGCCGTAACAGGGGCGGAATGATCTCCCGTCGCAGATCCACGGATTCGATATGGGCGGTAAACGGCATCATGACGCCTTCGTCGCGGGCCAATTCGTCCACCGGTGCGCCCGTGGTCACGGGTTCCATATACAGCAGCGCCGCACCGGCGACCTTTCCCAAGCGGATGTGCTCTGCGATCTGGGCGTAGACGTTGATCTGGACGGCGTACATCGGGTGCAACGCGTCCTGATGAGGCGTATAGCGCGCCGTCTTGTAATCGATGACGATGAGACGGCCGTCGCGGAGCACCAGGATGCCGTCCGGCGCGCCGGTCAGCAGGATGCCAGTGGCGTCATCCAGCATCTGGAATCGTGACCAATGTGGCGGCGGCAGGTAATCGACTACGTCGCCGAGGGCCGCAAGCCACGCCGGCAGAGTCCCGTATGTATCTAGGTAAGCGTGAATGAAGTTCTTGCTGAAAGAGTCGATCGACGAAAACACGCCAGGAAAGATCTGATAAGGCAAGCTATATCGCAGCTTGAGCTTGAGCCACATGCAACGATCGCACGCGTCGGCCAGCGCCAGCGCGCCGAGCTGCTTACCACTGATCCGAATCTCGGCGCGTCGAGCGCTGGCCCTGCTCATCTTCAGCTCGCTCCGTCCGTGCGGGTGCGTCCCGGGCGGGCGGGCGCGGCGTCGGGCGCCACGAACGAGCCGGCCGGTCCGTGATGCCCGCAGACCCCGCAATCGACGCGGCTGGTGGACTCGAAGCGGAGGTTGCTGTGCAGGCACTCCAATTCACCGGCGGCGTTGAGGGACGCGTCGACAAGCGCGTCGACATTCAAGATCTCGCTGCTGCCACATTGGGGACACTGATACATGGTCATCTCCTTCGCATCTGGGAATCGAGTAAACGAATCACTCGTGAACAACTCGGGTCTGAATGTCGGCCCTTGCTCATGCGGCATCCTCGCAGTCGTCCGACGTCGCGAAGACGCTGGGCCACAGCAAAGTCAACAGTTCGTCGAGGGTACGGACGCCGACGACCTCGACCGCCGGCCGCGGCAGGTCCGTGGGGAAGGCGTCTTCCAGCGCACCGACCGCGCCGGCCGAGAGTACAACCTGGCGCACGCCCGGCGCCATGCCGTTGGTCAGCAGCCCGGCCAGTGCCGACAGGTAGACCGGGTTCGCCGATCGGATCGTTCGGCGCAGGTCGAGCTGGCCGGCGAACAGCGTCTGCGCCGGCAATGGCAGGTGCAGGTACGCTGCCAGCATGGCCAGCGCCAGCGGCAGGTCCGCCACCGGGGCATACCCACGCAGATTGGGCAGGTACGCGTTGATGCTGCAGCTGAGATCGCCGATATCGATGCCGGGCAGGGTGCTGAGCGTGGTCAGGATCTGCTTGATCCGCTTGGCCGGCAGGAACGGGCAGGCCAGCTCACCCCGGCCACCGAGTCGCGGCAACGACACCGATGCCTGGATTTCCAGCAGTTCGTCACCCTCGCCGGCGTACCCCAGCGCGGCGGACGTGGCCTCCACCGCATGCCGCGACGGCGCCAGGCCGCGCTCACTGACGTCCAGTAGCAACGGCTCGGTCACCTCGGCCCCGTACCGGTTCTTGGGCACGAACAACTGCCGGGTACCGAGCGCTTTGCGGAGGACCAGGGCGACGTCGACCTTGTGCTCCAGGGATTTCGGCCCGGCGATGGTGCCGCGCTTCGTCACGTGCGAGATCAGGCAGGTGGTGATGCCATGGGCCCGGGCCTCGTCGACGAACTCGAAAATGCGCTGGTAGGTGCGCGTGGCCGTGCTGGCCAGCCCCGAGCCCTGGATCGAGTCCACGACGATGACCTTGGTATGCGGGTATAGCTCCGGCACCCGGCGGCGGAGCAGAACCGGCAGGCCCTTCACGTCGTCCAGCGGCTCGAGGTCGATATACTCGCGCAGCAGCCCGGCCAGCTCGGCGTCCGCGTCGGGGTTCACCCGCTCGAAGATCTCGGCGAGGTCGTCCCGCGACTGCTCGGTCAATACGAACAGCACCGGGATCCGCTGGTGCGCCAGGGCGGTCGCAACCTGGGCCAGGAGTGTGGACTTGTTGCTGCCCGGGGCCCCGCCGAACAGGTACGCCGAGCCGACCCGGAATCCACCGTTTAGCGGGCCGTCGAGCCACTCCAGCGTCGGCAGGACACGCGGGCCGCGATCGCGATGCTCCTCGAAGATCTTCACGCGGCCACCCCCGCGTCGTCGGCCTCGTCGACATCGTCGTCGGGCCCGCCGAAGTCCGGCGGCTCGGCCGACGGGTCGTCCCGATCGGTCCCGGCGTCGTCGCCGTCCCAGTCATCGGCGCCGTCGTCGGCGAGCATGCCGTTGAGAATGCCTTTGTAACCAACGCGCAGGGCAGTCACCGACAGCGTCAGCAGCCGATCGACGTCCCTCATCACCGTCCTGATCAGCGGCGCCGGAACGCTGCTCAGCACGAGGTGCCCGGCGATCTGGCGGAAGTGGTCCCCGATCAGTTCACGGAGCACGGGCTCATGCTCCAGCGCCGGCGGCGTCGCCCCGCGCGGCATTGCACTGAGCTCACCGATGATCTGGTCGAGGCGTTCGACGGTCACAAGCGTGCGGTCGTCCATTCCAAGTCTCCTTCAATGTGAGCGCGTACCGGGGGCGCGCTCTTGTCGTGTACGCCCAAATCGGGGAGGATTTGGCCGGTTCGTCGGCCGGGCGGGACCGCCCCGCAGTCGGCATCAGTAAGGCGTTCCTGCCACTGGCTCCGAGGACGTCTTCGCGTGAAGATAAGCCCACTCACGGCACGGAAACGCCGGTTGACTGACCAAAGTCATGCGGTACTGTATGGGTACCATCAGTAGAAGTCAAGGCTCAATGCGCTGTTTTCTAGGATTTCCGGGTTGCGCCGCGGATTCGGGCGGCGGGAGTGATTCGTGATCAGCGGCGAGGATCTCAAGGATTACCGGCGGCGGCTCGGCCTGACCCAGACCGAGATCGCCGAGCGCGTGCGGATTCCGCAGCAGACCTACAGCAACCTGGAGACCGGTAAGATCCAGGTCAACGCCGAGCGCATCGCCCAGTTCAAGGCCGCCTTCGACCACACCGACGCCGACCCGAGCTTCTCGCGTTTCCTGGAGGAAATCGAGGCCGCGGCCCGGCAGCGCACGCCGGCGCTGGAGTCGCCGCTGGCCCGCCAGGTGGCGGTGACGGTCTGGCGCTGGGCCGACCTCCGGCTGGACCGCATCATGCCGGCCGAGGCCGCCGTCGGCATCGTCATGATCCCCTTCACCGACCGCCGCGTCATCGCCGTGCAGATGGACGCGGATACGGAGTTGTGGAAGAAGGGCGAGATCCTGGTCTTCGCGGAGGGCCCGGTCGGCGAGCTCGACGATCGCGACATCGCCCTGGCCAGCGTGCCCGACGCCGCAGGCGCCGGCAGCAAGGTCGAGATCGGAACCGTGACGACCCGGGACGAAAACGCCAAGTCGTTGCTGGTACAGCCGTCCGGATTGAAGAAGGCGGCCCGGATGGTCGACCTGGACGAGGCGTTGTTCGTCATGCAGCTCGCATCGCGGGTTGTTCACTTAAGCACATAGCGCTGCGGCCGGGCTTTGCGCGTCTCGCCAAGAACTCTTTGGGTCGGAATCAAACCGAGCTGACGGAGCCACACTTTGGACTCCAGGGCACGCAGAAGGCTAGACGCTTCCGACGCGGTACCCGGTCTGTACGAGGAGATCCTCTCGGCCCGGCGGAGGGCGCAGCTCGGCGAGCCTGGCTCACGGTCCGAGCGACGTGTGCTCGACGCCGGCGAGAGCTACGCCGCGCTGGCCGATTACCTCCGGCGAGTCATCGCCGACGCGTTCGACGGACTCGACGGGGAGGACAAGCTCGCCCGGCAGATTGAGCTGTGCAATCACATCATTAAGCTCCTCCATGACGCCCACCCCGAGTTGCTCGACCCCGACCGAGTAGTCGTGCCGCCAGGGGAACTGCTTCTTTCTGTCGTCGGCGGAACGGCAGGCACCAGTTCGGAGCCCGTCGAACGCCCCGATACACCGCTGGCATTCGGTTGCCTGCTGACTGGCACACGGCTGGACCCGAGCCTGGTCTCGCAAATCAAGAAGGAGATTCGCTCCACGGATCGCGTCGACATCCTCTGCTCGTTCATCAAGTGGTCGGGCCTGCGGATCATGGCAGATGAGCTGGCGGCCTTCCTCGCCCGTCCCGGGGCCCAACTCCGCGTGATTACAACCAGCTACATGGGCGCGACCGACCTCAAGGCGATCGAGCACCTCGCCGCGCTGCCCAACACCGAGGTGCGCGTCTCGTACGACACGCACCGCACCCGGCTGCACGCCAAGGCCTATACGTTCCACCGCGCCACCGGCTTCGGTTCGGCCTACGTCGGCTCGGCGAACCTGTCCCAGGCGGCTATGACCGACGGCCTCGAATGGACCGTCAAAATCAGCCAATACGAGACGCCGCACCTGTGGCAGAAAATCACTGCCACATTCGACACGTACTGGAACGATGCCGAGTTTGTGCCTTACGGCGAGGAGGACCGCAGCCGCCTGCAGGCCGCCCTACAGGAAGAGCGCACCAGCTCAGCTGGCGACGCGTCGCCTTACGTCTTTGATCTGCGGCCGTACGGGTTCCAGGCTGAGATCCTGGATCGCCTAACCGCCGAACGCGAGCTGCAGCGGCGGAATCGGCACCTCGTTGTGGCCGCCACCGGCACCGGCAAGACGATGGTCGCAGCGTTCGACTACCGTGCCTGGAGCAAGGAACAGCCACGCCCGGACGGCAGGCGGCCGCGGCTGCTCTTCGTCGCCCACCGCGAGGAGATCCTGAAACAGAGCCTGTACACGTTCCGCGCCGTGCTGCGCGACCATAACTTCGGCGACCTGCTCGTCGGCGGACACGAGCCGGCGCAGACGGATCACCTGTTCGTCTCGATTCAGAGTTACAACTCACGCGGCCTGAATACGCACCCGCCCCAGCATTACGACTACGTTGTCGTCGATGAGTTCCACCACGCCGCGGCAGCGAGCTACGAGCACCTGCTCGGGCACATCCAGCCGCGGGTCCTGCTGGGCCTTACCGCCACGCCCGAGCGGGCCGACAACCTGGACATCCTGCAGCATTTCGGCGGGCACATTTCGGCCGAGATTCGACTGCCCGACGCGATCAACCGCAAGCTGCTGTCCCCGTTCCAGTACTTTGGCATCACCGACGCTGTCGACCTGAGCGACGTGCGGTGGCGGCGCGGAGGATACGACATCTCCGAACTCGACCGCAGATTGACGGGCAACGACATCCGCGCGCAACTGATCATCGACAAGGTCCGCGAGCGGCTCCTCGATCCCAATCTGGCCCGTGGGCTCGGCTTCTGCGTCAGCATCGCGCACGCCAACTACATGGCCGAGCGATTCCGGCAGGCCGGCATCCCCGCGGAGTCGCTGTCGGCGGATTCGCCTTCCGAGCAGCGGCGCACCGTGCAGGACCGGCTTCTACGCCGCGAGATCAATTTCATCTTCGTGGTTGACCTGTACAACGAAGGTGTCGACCTGCCCGAGGTGGACACCGTGCTGTTCCTGCGGCCGACCGAGAGCCTGACAGTGTTCTTGCAGCAGCTCGGCCGCGGCCTGCGCCTATGCGATGACAAAGACTGCCTGACCGTGCTGGACTTCGTGGGCCAGGCCCACCGCAGCTTCCGCTGGGACTTGCGACTGCGGGCCCTGCTCGCCGACCGCGAGACACCGCTGATCGACCAGATCGAACACGAGTTCACGCGTTTGCCGGCGGGCTGCACACTGCAATTGGAGCGCCAGGCGCGGCAATACGTGCTAGAGAATGTGCGCCGGGCGGTCCGGCAGTCGCGCAATACGTTGGTCACCGAGCTGCAAACGTATGCGGAGGGGCTCGGACGGACGCCGACACTGGCCGATTTCGTCGAGTTCTTCAAGCTCGACCTGGATGACATCTACCGACGAACGAGCTGGAGTCGCCTGTGTGTTGAGGCAGGCATTCGCACCGACTTCGCCGATCCTGACGAAGGGGACCTCACCAAGGGGCTCCGGCGCATTCAGCATATCGCCAGTTCCGAGCAGATCCGGGGCCTGCTACCGATCCTCGAAGATGAGCCGACCGTTGATACTGGTGGCGACGAGCCCCTCCGGCGCTGGCTCACGATGCTGCATCTATCGCTCTGGCCGTCGCGCAGCCGGCCAGAGTCGATCTCTGCCGGACAGCGCCGCCTCGCGTCGAATTCGGTGCTGCGGGCCGAGCTGGCTGAGCTGCTTCGTTTCCAGCTGGAGCAGATCGGCTCGGTGCCGCCACGGTTGACGCTGCCCTTCGTCTGCCCCTTGACACTGCATGCGCCGTACACGCGCGACGAGATCCTGGCCGGCCTCGGGCACTGGACGCTCGAATCGCAGCCGCAAATGCGCGAGGGCGTGCTGCATCTACCGGCGCTGCCCGCGGACGTGTTCTTTGTGACGCTCGACAAGACCGAGAAGGACTACTCGCCCACCACGATGTACCGCGACTACGCGATCAACGAGCGTCTTTTTCACTGGCAGTCGCAGAGCACGACATCGGTCGAATCGCCGACCGGCCAGCGCTACATCCATCACGCCGATTGCGTTCACACGATCCTGCTGTTCGTTCGTGAGCACAAGCGCATAAACGGCCTCGCGGCGCCCTACTACTTCCTCGGCCCGGCCGACTACCAATCCCACGAGGGCAGCCGGCCCATCAGCATCGTCTGGCGCCTGCGCCACCCCATGCCCGCGGCTCTCCGCCGCCGAACCGCGCGGCTTGTCGCCGAATGATCAAACCGCGCATCCACGCCGATTCGTAATCACCGAAACGTGGTGCATTGGCGGTCAGACAGGTCACACGCGTTGCCTTCTGCATCGAACTTGACGGTGATCACTCCAACTCTCATCTGCCCTCCGTCGAACGTCATTTCGGCCACTGCATCTTCCTTGTGGAAGTACTTCACAAGGACGGGCACGATCGCGGCTGGCGCATCAAGAATTGGGCACCACTCACCCGCCGCGGGGATCGTCGCCGCGTCATCGCCCGACGAGATGGATAACGCCCCGTCGGCGTACGAGAACGTTACCTGGTCAGGCATGTCATCGCGCATTCGCCACCAGAAACGGCCGAGCTCGCGACGGCAAACCTGTTTATCGAACTGGAGTCGTTGTTCCTTCATGGCGTTGCTCCGCAGGGGCAAACTCCGTCATGTCCGTGCGCGGCTGCGTCGTCCCTGCTTTCGCCGCGCGGCGCCGTCGCCGGTTTCCGCGAAGTACACCCTCCCGATCTCCTGCACCAGTGGCAGCAGGTAATCCTCGCCGGCCTCGCCGGTATAGAACTTGTTGGTCTCCCGGGCCGAATGGCCGAGCCAGGCGTTCGCCATGTCGGCCGGCAACCCAGCGTTCCGCCGGACCGTCGAACCGATGTTCCGGCAGTGCCGGAGCTGCCACTCGGTTACGCCGACCGCCTTACGCAATGACCCGAAATACGCGCTTACCTGATCGGACGTCTTCTGGTTCATCGCGCGACCGTCGGCGTATGTGAACACGTGAACGGCCTTTGGCACGTCGGTGGGTTCGCCCAGTGTGCCGCTTTTCCCGGCGGCCCGCGCCGCGACCTTCGTCAGCTCGGCGGCCTGCCACTCGCGCCAGCGGCTCAGGCTACGCACCGTCTCGGTGAGCAGCGGGCAGCAACGCGGCACTTCGCTGCCGAGGAGGTGGCTCGGTTTGCTGCGACCCTCTTGATATAGCGGCAGATCACCGTCGAGGATCAGTTCGCTCCACAGCAGGCGCGTGAAGTCAATCGGCTGGGCGCCGACGTTCGCAGCGAGACAGAGCATACTGTGCGTCGCCAACCCGACTCGCTTGAGATACTGCGATTTCTGTTTGTTCCGGTTGATCGCAAGCGCCGTCCGGCGTCGGTCCTGGCCGTTCGGCACGGGCAGGCTGGCGGCGTACGCCTCCCAGTCCAGCTCAGCCCACTCGTCCGCCTTCGAGAGCAGGGCCTTGAACGTATCTACCGGGATCGGCTCGCGGTTTCTGCGCGGCGACTTGTACGGCCGGCGGCGCTTCTCGCGGTCGATGATCCGGAGCCAATTGTCGATCGCCTCGGGAAAGACGTCATCGTCCATGCGAACGCGAGCGCACTCGATCACGGCCCTGATCGGCGACAGGTGGTCACGGACCGTCTTGTTGCTCCGGCCGCGCGTCTTGCCGATCACATGATCAACGAATTTCACGAGGTCCTTCTTGGCCAGCGCACGGACGTGCTTGTCGTTCGTGAAGTCCACGATCTCCCCTCGTGCATAGTCGCCAAAGTCGCAGACGACCGACTCGAGCTCGACGCGCGCCTCTCCAAATGTCATCGCGGGGATCACGGGTTGGTTCCCGTTCACTTCGGCGAGCCGCCGCTTCTCCTCTTCCGGGCTTCTACTGCTCGCCAGGTACGCGATGATCGCGCGGGTTTCTTCGACGTCCTCCAATTCCTCGATCGCACGTCCTCGGCGACGTGCGGTCAACCCGTTCTTGGTTTGCAGGTAGACCTTCCGGTAGCGTGCCGTGCCGTTGCTGGCGACCTTGAATGTGATAAACTTACGGCCATCGTAGGTATCTGTCTGGACAGCCTTATGTTCACTGGCCGGCATAACACGCGTCTCCGTGGGCGAGCAGCGCTCCCAGGCCCTCGCCGCAACGAAGCGCATTTCCCCTCTCGTCAACTTTCAGAGGGGGTTGAAAATCGCGCATTTTGTAAGTCGTTTAAAATGAGATACTTATAGACGACGCCACCGTAGCTCAATTGGCAGAGCAGCGGTTTTGTAAACCGCAGGTTGAGGGTTCGAGTCCCCCCGGTGGCTGTTCCGCCTGATGCGGCGCCCGCTCGCGCGGCGTCGCCTTTCTCCGCGTGTGTCAAAGACTTGCGCGCCCCGCTCGGCCCACCCGCCGCGCTGGCGACAGTGCGCCGCGTCGCGCGGCCGGGCGCTCGTCCGCGCTCCAACTGCCTGCAGTACTGCCTGCACCCCTCGCGCGTTGCAGCGTCGCCGGTGGCCGCCTCCCCGTCCGCCCCTTTGGCCCCGAGGCCCGCGACTTCGGCATCGAGTTCCCGCGCGGCCTGCTGCTGGTCGGCATCTCCGGCGGCGGCAAGACGCAGATGAGCCTGTGCATCGCCAGCTACCTGGGCCTGCCGCTGATCCAGCTCGACGTCGGCTCGCTCATGTCCAAGTGGGTCGGCGAGTCCGAACGCAACATGCGCGAGGCGATCCGCCTGCTCGAAGGCCTCGGCTCGTGCGTCCTGCAACTCGACGAGATCGAAAAGGGTTTTGGCGGGCGCGGCGTCGGCGGCGAGCAGGACGGCGGCTCCGCCCAGCGGTCGTTCGGCATCTTCCTGAAGTGGCTCTCCGACCGCTCGTGCCCGGTGTACGTCGTCGCGACGGCCAACAACATCCGCGCCCTGCCGGTCGAGTTCACCCGCAAGGGCCGCTTCGACGAACTCTACGGCGTCTACTTGCCCACGCACGCCGAACGCCAGGAGATCTTCGGGATCCACCTGCGGCTGCGCAAACGCGAGCCGGAGCCGTTCGATCTGGACGCCCTCACCCGCAAAACCGAGGGCTACACCGGCGCCGACATCAAGGAAGTCGTGCAGCTCGGCCTGAAGCTAGCATTCCATGAGTGCGGTGCCACTGCTGTGTCAGCAGTGCACACAGGCACGGGGCCGGGCGTCTGCGCGGACACCGACCTCACCAACGACCACCTCCTGGCTGCCGTCCCCGAGATCCGGCCACTGTCGAAGACCGATCCCGAATCGGTCACCCATTTTCAAAGTGGCTCGACAGCCACACCAAGCCGGCCGGGAATGGCCACAGCGCTACGCAGCCGCTCAATGGCAACGTGCTGAAGCGGCGGGTGACGATTTAGCGGGCCTGCGCTGAATCATGATGCATAGCAGGAGGCTTGGGTCCTTTCGGCACGGGCGCGCCACACTCGGGACAGAACCCGGACGTGTTTCCTCGTAGGTCGTATCCGCACGAGACACACTCTCCACGGGCCACCCGTGCTTGCCAACGCCGATGCCGCGATCGTTGTACGCGCTTTGCGACGATATATCCGCCGACCAAGCCGAAGAACCATCCCCCGAATCCCAACTGGAAGTAGTGCAGCTTGACGGTCCACCAGAAATTCGTGGACCCGATGGAGCTCACGAGCGCCTCAACTACGCCGGCAACGATGCCAATCGCCGTACCCACGACGAGGTACAGCCACATCCGCACCGGCTTCGGGCGCGCGTCAGATCCGAATCCTGATTCTGATTGAGTCATCACGTTCAAAGTAACTTAGGAGGTTTCCCATGACCACTCTCACTGCGCCTGCTCCGCAGGCAAACCCGGCTTCCAACAATGGCGAGAAGCCCATCAACCTGTTCCAGCTCGGGTGTCTGTTCGTCATCCGGGCGTCGCAGAAGGTCCGTGTCGGATCGGCAACGAGCCGCAGGATTTCCACTTGGCGCCGCACGAGGTCGAAAGCAAGGCTTCGCCAGAGTTCGGCTCGAAGGAGCTGATCGACCCGCACAAGGGCCGCAAGCTGCCACCGGCAGTTGGCTACCTTTCAGCAGATCGAGAAGAAGGCCCGCCACCAGCTCGCGAAGTACTCGAGGCCGTTCCCCGCTGCCAACGCCCACTTTGTGCCGTGGGAGCACGCCCCGGAGCTGATCGACAAGCTTGAGGAGTTGAAGGCCGAGTTCGAGCAGGCGGTCGAGGACTTCCTGCTGCAGTACCCGCAACTCCGGACCGAGTGGCAGGCCGAGCACCCGGACGTGCCGGACGCCGCGTATCCCGTGGCCGCGGAGCTGCGCAAGAAGTTCAGCTTCGGCTGGCACACGTTCAAGGTCGCAGGCGCCGCCAGCGCGATGGCCGTGGACGACATCCAGGCCGAGCTGGCCAGCCAGCAACTGCGTGACGAGCAGCTCGCGCAGATGAAGCAGAACTTGCAGGCCGAGTGCCAGCAGTTCGCCAGCGACTACGTCATGGCGTTTCGGCAGGAGGTCGCGGAGTTCTGCGACCAGGTGATCGACGCCGGCGGCAAGGTCCACGGCAAGACGCTGCAAGCCATCCGCCGCAAGATCGAGCACTTCCACGCCATGAACATCTTCAACGACGCCGACACGGCCGCCCAGCTCAACGAGCTTAAGACCCAGATCTTCGGCCTGACCGGCGAGACGCTGAAGGAGCAGCCGGACCTGGCGGCAAAGCTGAGCGAGGCTTGCACCGTGCTCAAACAGGAGCTGCTGGATCCGAGCAGCGTCTCATCGCTAACCGGCCGGCTGAAGCGGCGGGTGGTACTGGATTAACCACTGATGCGAAGGACGTGAGCGGAGTCTCTGCTTCGCTCGCGTCCTATCGCTCCTCTGCGAACTGCCTGGCGGATAACCAAACACCGGGCGTCACACAGGACGCCGCCAGCGCCGATAGTCAGTCTTGCGACCATTGCGAAATCGTCACTTGGTCTTGCATTTCTGGCTACACTCGCCAAGCGGGCCAAGCTGCCCCAGGATGAGCGAGACGCTTTCCTGGGGCACGCTGTCGGCGGAACGAGTCGCTTCTATGAGGGTGACGTTGACGAGACCTATCTAGTGGAACTCGTCAACCTGATTGGCCGTGACTATCTCGACGGCGAGCAGTGCATTGGCTCCGAGTAGCGAGCTTCTAACAAGCTCGTCAATCGCGCTATAGCCGATGACAGAGGATCAGACTGCACACTACGACCGTGGCGACATTGGCAACTACCAGCAATCCTATCAGCCACCGACGCGCATTGGCTCGGTGCATTCGATGCGTTGCGAAGGCAGCCCCAGCCAGGATTGCCAACGTGGCCGCAGCCACCACGCAGATGATGAACTTGCGGCCCCAAGCAGTGTCTGAGTGCATCGGATGGGCCGTGAGCCAGACGGCGTAGGATGCCGTGTAAATCGCCAGCAGAAGACTGCAAATCGTGGCAGCGCCCAACAGGCCCACTGCAAGTGGTTGTCCGCGGAGGGCATTTCCGAGCATGGCCACCGCTCCTCACATCAATAGCGAACTCTCTCGCCAGGAACAGGGTAATCCTGCGGAACGTTGTTCCATCGCCACTTCACACACGCTTTGTACCGCACAACTTCTGCGCCAATCGGCGGCGTCCTATAGACCTTCCAACGGGTCTCCCACTTCAGACATTTGTTCTTGCAGTTGCACTTCTTGAGAATGTCATATACGAGCGTGTTGCAGTTGTTGCTTACAGGGCCAAATGTGCCTTTGTTCTTCCCCACCTGCAATTCGCGGTTAACGCAAGCCTCATCACAACCTGGCAACGCGAAGCAGGTGGCGTTGTCACGATTGCATTGGCCTGAATGGTCGTTGATGCTGGTCTGTGCACAGCAGCAGGGGCACGACTCATCTTCTGGCGCGCCGCCGCCTGCGGGTCCAAGGCCCGCCTCTTTTGTGGAGGTCTTGAGCCAGCAGTGCTTGGCCCCAATGGTTGAGGTACAACAATCAAGAGCGTCACCGCAGCACCCCATGTCTTGCCCGAACTCCGTGTTGCGGCAACATACCCAGACCTTGCTAACGGGCTGTGAGGCTGGAGTCTGGCTGCCGCCACCTATCGCTTGATCCGCAGCCCCGTCAGGGTCTATCCACGAGAGCGTGTTGTTCCGAAACGAGCGATAGAGGTTGGCGCTGGGCGCGGTCTCAACGTGGTCTCTGGGCAAGAAACCCCGTGTCGTTGCGGCCATGTGAGTCTGTTCACCTATCGGATCACGGCTCAGGAACCGACCCGTTCTCGGGTTGTAATACGCCGATGCGATATCGACGAAAACGAATGAGACAAACAGAGCGGCTGCGAGCGTGAACAGACTGCGACGTTGCATGACAAGTTCCCCTTTCATGGTCCTGGCGGTCTTCCAGGTGTAGGTATCTTCGGAGTCGGGTCGGGCGGGTTGCCTTGCTGAACCATCGGTGGAAGAACAGGCTCTCGCATCGGTCGGCGAGGCTGCATCATGCCACCTTGACCAGCAACCACCACCCGCAAGGCATTCTGAGTATTGCGGCTTTGCGGTCTCAGCCGCGCCGCCTCGGCAAAGGCGACACGAGCCTCAAGCAGTCGCCCGTTCTTGTGGCAGCAGATGCCCCGATCAAAAAGGAAAGTCGATAGCTCTTCGGCTGGCGGGAGCGACTTCAAGAACTCGCCGCTCTTCACCGATGCTTCGCTGATCGGCTTCGGCCACTTCATGTAATGCTGATCGGGGTAGTAGTCGATGCCCCCGTTTGTGGCCCCTTCGATGTTGAAGCGTTCGTTCCCATCGTCCCAGCGGCAGAAGATATGCTCGCGGGCAAGAACGAGTCTCATCGGATAGCCGAGCCTGCGACCGATTGCCGTGTACAGGACGGGCATGGACGCGCAGGTTCCCCCGTTGTCACTGCCGATCATGCCGTGAATGAAGATATCTTGCGCGTTGCGAAAATCGGGATTGCTGATGCGGGCTTCGTTGTAGTGAACCCCGCAGTCCTCTTGCAGAACTTGGACGATGAACTCGGCCCGCAAACGGGCTTCCGAGTGGTTGTAATGCTCGGCGTATCTCGGGTCGGTCACCCGGTATAGGTGACGCTCGGTTTCGAACTTCACCTTGGCTGCCCACTCATCCAGCTTGGCGAGTGTGGCGGGGATGTTGAGGTCTTCGGCTCCTGGCAGTCCTTTCGCGCAGAGGAGGTTCATCAGAGCAAAATCGACCTTGGCCAGTTCGTCGGGCGACATGGCCAGCAAGTCGTAATGCGAGCCGGGCACATCAGCACTCACGGGTTCTTCGGGGCCTTCTTTGAGGCCGCCGGAGCGCAGCGCGGCGAAGCCGAGCATCGCGCCGACCGCGAGTGCAGCCCCAAGAGCGAATGCAACCACGTGAGGGCCGAAGCGACCACGTGATTCCGGGGCGTTACCCGCCTCCGGTCGTTTGGGCTGTGCGCCCGATCCCCGTTTTCGGCTCTTCTGCGACATCCAGGAAACTCCCGCACTTCAACTTGTAACCACCCCCTTCTGAGGCGTCAAGGATGAATGGCCGTGGCATAGAGGACTGATTTGAGTCGCATTTGCGATCCACGGGTAACCTCCGCTCCAACTTCCGCTTGCGCGAAATACACGCTCACGCACAGCGCGTGGGCGGGCAGTTTCGGTCCCGCGCGGGACCGGGTCACTTGTCTCAAGATAGGAGGACAGCAATGTCACACTACGTCGAATGCACCCCCGGCTTCAAGGACCGCGAGGCCCTGATCGAAGCCCTCGTCGCGGTCGGCTTCGACCGCGGCCAGATCGAAACGCACGACCAGGCCGTCCCGCTGTACGGCTACCAAGGTGATGAACGCCCGCAGCGGGCCCACATCGTCATTCGCCGCCAGCACGTCGGCCAGGCTGCCAACGACGTCGGCTGGGAACGGCTGCCGGACGGCACGTACCGGGCCTGGATCAGCGAGTACGACGGCCGGCACCGGTTCAACCCGGAGATGCAGAACCGCATCAAGCAGGAGTACGCCTACCACGCCGTCGCTCGGCAGCAGCGCGCCCTCGGCCGCACGGTCGAACGCCGCATGCTCGACAACGCCATACTCGAGGAGGTGGCCCTGGGGAGATTCCGAGCCCGACCCGGCCCCGCGCGCCTTCGCCACCCCTCAGTCGCCCCCCAGGCCGATTCGGGCACCTGCGTAACTCCTCGGCTGCGCCCGCCCGGCCGCCTGGCGCACCCGCGTGACGCTACAGCCGCCCCTTCACGCCGGCTCCCGCACCAGCGCCACGCTCCGGACGGCCGCCGCGCCGAGGTCCTGTGTGATCCGGTGAATCGTCGGCGTGAACAGGAGTACGACCGCCGTCGACAGCAGGATGCCGTAGCCGAGCGAGATCGCCATCGGCACCAGGAAGCGCGCCTGCACCGAGGTCTCGAAGATCATCGGCGCCAGCCCGATGAACGTCGTCAGCGACGTCAGGACGATGGGACGCAGCCGCCGCCGGCCGGCGTACTCGACCGCCTCGTCCCACGTCGCGCCCTCGCTGCGCCGCTGATTCATGGTCACCGTCAGGACGAGCGCCCCGTTCACGACCACGCCACAGATCGCGATCAATCCGAAGATACTGATTACGCTGAGGTCGTAGCCCATGATCACGTGTCCGACCAGCGCCCCCGCCGTGCCGAACGGAACGCACAGGATGACCACCAGCCCCTGGACATAACTGCGGAACAGCACCGCCAGCAGACAGAAGATCGCCAGCATCGCCAGGCACAGCCCGTAGAAGAGCGCCTGCAGCGACTCGGTGCGTTCGCGCTGCCGCCCCTCGAAGCCATAACGCAGCCCCGGATACTGCGCCGCCAGCGCCGGCAGAAAGTCCGCCGCCAGGTCCGCCTGAATCTTCTCGGCGTTCGCGATCTCCGGGATCACCTCGCCCGACACGTTCACGACGCGGCGGCCGTTGACGCGGTTGATCTCGGTATAGGCCCGGCCCGTGTCCATCTGCACTGCCTGCGGCAGGGGCAACTCCGAGCCATCGGGCGCGTGGATCATGAGTTGCTCGAGCGCGTGCAGCGATTTCGTTTCGCTGCGCGGCAGCCGGACCATCACGCGGATCTCGTCACGGCCGCGCTGCTGCCGCAGGGCCTCCGCTCCGAAGAAAGCATGGCGGACCTGCCGGCCGACGTTCTCCGGCGTCAGGCCCAAACTCTGCGCGGCGGGCAGGAGCGTGAAGTCGAATTGCGGTTTGCCGGCGGCGAAGCCGTCGTCGATCTCCGTGATGCCGGCATACGTACCGAGTTGGTCCGCCAGGCGGGCGGCGGCTTCCTCGAGGATCTCGACCTGCGGGTGGGCCAACTCGACGGTTAGGCGTTGCGAGCCCGGCCCGACCGCGAACTC
The DNA here is from genome assembly GCA_964448675.1 of uncultured Planctomycetales bacterium. Classification (GTDB taxonomy): domain Bacteria; phylum Planctomycetota; class Phycisphaerae; order UBA1845; family Fen-1342; genus CAYUZU01. Next base: position 65,097 of record CAYUZU010000018.1, on the reverse strand, counting down.
GAACAGCATGGACTCGAGCCCGGGCAGCTCGCCGATCTCCGCGCGCCAGATCTCGGTGAACTCGGCTGCGGTTATGTCGCGTTGCGACTGGGGCACCAGCGAAATGTTGACGTCGACCGAGTTGGAATCCCACCGCCCCACGTAGCGTGCGATGCCGTCGAGAATCTCCGCACCGCCGGCCTTCTCGACGGCCCGCAACCCGGCCTCCTCGACGTGGCGCGCGATGCGCTGCGCTTCCTCGAACGCGGCGCCATACGGCAGCAGGATCTCGCAGTCCACGCGGTCGCCGGCGATCTGCGGCATGAAATTGAACTCGAGCCGACCACTGTCATACCAGGCCCAGATCACGGCCAGCCCCGCAATGAACACGGCCGCGGTCAGGTAGCGATGCCCCAGGCACTGCCGCAGCAGCGGCAGGTAGACCCGCTCGGCGAACCACTCGAAGCCGTCGGAGAAGCGCTGCTGCGTGCGCCGCAGCAGGCCGAGGATCCCGCGTGGCTTCGCGCCGGCGATCTGCTTCCCGTGCCCCAGGTGCGCGGGCAGGATGAAAAGACACTCGACGAACGAGACGACGAAAACGGCGATGACGACGGCCGGCAATACGCCGAAAAAACGTCCCGTCGAGCCGGGCACGAACAGCAGCGGCATGAACGCGATGATGTTGGTGATGACCGCGAAGAAGACGGGCACGGCCATCTCGCGCACGCCGGCGATGGCCGCCTCGATCCGCGGCATCCCCTGTTCGATCTTGTGCCAGACGTTTTCGCCGACGATGACCGCATCGTCGACGACGATGCCGAGCGTCACGATGAACGCGAACAGCGAGACCATGTTGATGCTGGCGTCCAGTGCGGGCAGCAGCAGCAGCGAGCCCGTGATCGAAATCGGGATGCCGAGGGCAACCCAGAAGGCCAGTCGCGGGTTCAGGAAGAGGCCGAGCACGACGAGCACGAGCATGAGACCGAGCCCGCCATTCCTCAGGAGCAGCGTCATGCGGTCGCGGTAGGCGATGGAGCGATCGCGCGTCGTGGCCACGGTCATGTTCTCGGGCAGCCGCGCCTGCAGATCCGCGACGAATTCGCGGACCGCACGCGCGATCTCCAGCGGGCGCTCGTCCCCGACCTGGTATACGTCGAGGTCCATGGCGCGCTGGCCGTTGAAGAACCGCTCGGACTCGGCGATCTCGAAGCCGTCGCGAATCGTGGCGATGTCGCCCAGCCGCACCTTGGCCCCGCTATTCAGGCTCAGGATGGGAATGTCCTCGAACTCGCTGGCGAACATGCGCCGTTCGGTCGTGCGCAGCAGCACTTCGCCCGCGTCGGTGCGAATGCCGCCGGCAGGAACGTCGATCGCCGAGCGGCGGATCATGTCGGCCACTGCGCCGAGCGTGAGGCCGAGCGATCGCAGGGTCTCCTGCGGGATTTCAATGCTGATCTCGGGGCTGCGCGCGCCCTCGATCTCGACCTGGGTGATCTCGGGACGACCCAGCAGCTCCTCGCGCGTGCTCTGCACGAACTGGTAGAGTGTGCGCTCGCTGACGTTGCCGGCGATCGTGATCTGGATGACGTTGCGGCGGCGCAGCGCGAGCTCCAGCGTGTAGTTCTCGGCCTCCTCGGGGAACGAGCTGATGCGGTCGATGGCGTTCTTGATGTCCTGCAACGCGCGATTGGCGTCCGCGCCCTCGGTCAATTCCATCGACAGCGACGCCGAGCCCTCCTGGGCGACGGCCTCGATGCGCTTGACGACTTCGAGCCCGCGCACCTGCTCCTCGACGGCGAGGATGATTCCCTGCTCCACTTCTTCCGGGCTGGCGCCGGGATAGGACATGCGGAAGCGGGCGATGTCGATCTGGTATGACGGAAAGACCTCCTGCCGGATCGTCAGCCCCGCCGCCAAACCGCCGCCGACGAGAATCAGCATCAGCGTGTTCGCGGCCACGTGGTTGCGCGCCATCCAGCCCAGCAGACCTTCGCGCCGGCGCTTCGTGCGGGAATCAGGTGTCATGGGCTGGCACTCCGCCGCCCGTCCGGCCCGGCTTCATCGGACGCCGCAGCCGGCGCCGCGTCCGCCTGGCCTCCGCCGGCGACGGACTGCCCCGGCAGGGTTCCGACGCGGGTTGCCATGCCGGGCACGACAACCGCCAGCCGGCTCGTAATCAACTGCTCACCAGTCGAAAACTGATCCGCGACCAGGACGCTCTCGGCCTGCCGCCACCGAATGTCGACCTGACGAATTCGCAGCCGGCCGTCGGCATCGCGCAGCCACACCTGGGCATTCTCGCGCAACGCGGTCCGCGGGATCTCGACGACGTTTTCGAGCAGGCCCGCATCGATCACGACCCGCACATAGCTGTTGAGCAGCACGGGGACGTCATCGGGCGGATGATCGTCGGACAAGCAAAGCGGATCATCGATGCTGATCAGCACGCGCGCCATGCGACCACGCTCCGACAGGTCACCGAGCAAGCGGACCACGTGCGCCTCGCGCGGCCGCGGCTGCTCGCGGTTCTCCTCCACGAACACCTCTGCCGTGGAGCCGGGGCGCTCCGGCGCCCGCGGCATGGTGATCCGGCCGAGGACGTCATACGGCACGGCGACGCGCACCCAGAATTCGTCCGTGCCGATCAGTTCGGCCGCTTGATCCTGCGGCGAGATCAACTGGCCGATCTCCACCGATTCGTCCAGTACCAGCGCGTTGAACGGCGCATGCACGACCGTCCGCTCCAGGTCCAGCCGCGCCAGCGCGAGCCGATTCTCGGCCGCGTCGACCGCGGCCTGCGCCTGCCGCTGCTGTGGCCGGCGCAGCGCGAAGTCCTCCATTTCCTGCGGCGCCTCGATCTCGTCCTTGAGCAGGGCCCATTCCTTGGCCGCAACCACCTGTTGTCCCTGCTCGAGCTCGAACGCGGCCCTCGCCGAGGCCAGCGCGACCTCTTCCTGCTTGACGCGCAGCTCGTAGTCGGCCGGGTCGATCCGGATCACCTCGACGCCCTCGGCCAGCACGCCCCCCGGCGCGAGCGCCGGGTGATGATCGATGATCCGGCCGCTCACCTGCGTGCGCAGCAGCACGCGGCGCGCGGGGACCACCGTGCCGTAGGCCTCGATCCGGATGGAATGGTCCGCCGGCTTCAGCGCCGCCACCGTGACCACCGGCGCCGGGGGCTTGACCGTTTCGCGCGCGACGGTGGGGCGGGTGACGTAGAGCGTCCACACGGCCCAGGCCGTACCGCCCAGCACGACGATCGGCAGCAGCCCCTTCAGCACCAGTCGCAGCAGTTTTCGCATCATGAAGCTGGCTCATCCTCGGTACGTCTTGCATCCGCCGGCCAGCCGCCGCCCAGGGATTCGTATACGTTGACCAGCTCCGCCAGTGCCTGCTGGCGGGTGCGGATCAGGTCGGTCTGTGTCGAAAAGAGCGACCGCTGCGTATCCAGCACGGACAGGAAGCTGATCATGCCGACGGCGTATTCACTCTTGGCCAGCTCGAAGGCCCGTTCGTTTACGGCGTTGGCCCTGGCCAGCGTTGCCGACCGGCGGCGCTGCGCCGCGTAGTTGGCCAGGCTGGTCTCCACCTGCTCGAACGCCCCGAGCACCGCCTGGGAATACTGCACCAGGGCCTGACGCTGCTGTTCGCGCTGCACGGTGATGTTAGAGATGATGCGGCCGAACTCGAGCAGCCGCCACCGCACCGCCGGCCCGAACGACCACGTCAGACTGTTCCCCGCCACGAAATCGTCCGCCGCGGCCGACTGCAGCCCGAACGTCCCGGCCAGCGAGACGCGCGGAAACAGCTCGCTGACCTCGACCCCAATCCGGGCCGTCTCCGCCGCGAGCCGCCGCTCCGCCGCGCGCACGTCCGGCCGCCGGCGCAACAGCTCGCTCGGCAGCCCCACCGGCAGCTCGGCCGGATGGGCCGGTAGCGGTTCGTCTTCGCGCAGGCGCTCCAGCAGGTAGCCGGGCGGCTGCCCCAGCAGCACGCTCAGCCGAAAGATGGCCGCCTTCACACCCGCCTCGAGCAGCGGCAACTCCGACTCCGTGCGGCGAAGCTGCGTTTCCGCCTGGAGCACATCGGTGCCGGTCGCCAGGCTGGCGGCGAATCGCGCCTGTATGCTGTTCAGTGTTTCCTGCTGAATGCGGATGTTGTCGCGCGTCACGTTGATCAGCCGTTGCAGCCCACGCAGCAGAACGTAGTTGCGCGCCACTTCGGCCGACACCGACACCATCACGGCCCGCCGATCCTCGATGCTCGCGCCGATCTCCGCGTCGGCAGCCTCGACACCCCGGCGGATGCCGCCCCAGATATCGATCTCCCACGTCGCCCCCAGTAACGCCGAGTAGGCATTGCGGTCGCGCTGGAAGCCGCCGTCGCCGAAGCTGCGCGACCGTGTGGCCGACAGCTCGGGCAGCGTGTTACCCGAGCCGGGGGCCGGCAGCCGCAGCGTGGCCGCGTTGTTCCCGAGCCTGACATTCGCGGTGGGCGAACCGAGCCCCGACGCGCTGGAAACCGACTGCGAGAAGGAGCCGCTCAGGCCACCGTCCTCGTCGCCGCCGGCAGCGTTGCGGGCGGCCCGGCGATGGGTGTAGTCACCGTCGAGCGCCAGGGCGGGGTACAGCTCCGCCACCGCCCCGCGCCGCAGCGCGATCGTCTCGCGCAGCCGGGCGTCGGCCAGTGCAATGTCCAGGTTCGCCGCCAGCGCTTCTTCGACCAGCGCCGTAAGCGCCGGATCATCGAGCTGTGTCCACCAGCGGCCCAGCTCGACGGGCGCGTCAAAGGTCAGGCCGATCCCGGCAGCGCGGTCATCGTCGCGCGCGGCCGTCCACTGCGCCGCCGGTGGCGCGACGGGCGCGTCGTAGTCCGGACCCACCTTGCAGGCCGTGCCCGCGAGCACCGCTGCAGCCAGACCGAAGATACAAGTCGGTTTCTTCATTTCGGTTGCGATGGCTTGTCTCGCCCTGACCGTGCAGTTTAACCGCCCGCCGAGCGTTTGGCTACGACGCAGGCGCGCCGTTCCACTGGTCGCAGCAATACCGTGAGTCCTGTACGGCCGACACCGAGATAGCGAGCCACACAACCATCGCTCACGTCGGCGCAAGGCGGCCAGTGAACGTGGCAGAAAGACGGCCCGCGCCCCCGACGGCGAACCCGGCATGCGGCTTCCACCCTTCGCGGTCTTCGGGCGCACGCCGACCGTCGCCCCGCTCTGGCCGGTCTCCACCGCACGTGCCGGTTGGGGTAAGATGACCACTTCCGCGACACGGTGCTCGATCTCCTGGACCGCGGGTTGCGGACGTGGGTGCCCAGGTGGCCCTGGCGGTTTCCCTCAGCGCTGGTCTCGACCATGCATAGCAACTCGGTAATCCTCCGTTGCGCGTTCCTGCTTTGCGCCATCCTGGCCGCAGGCGTCGTTGCGCCGGCCGCCGCAGCCTCCGGCACGAGCACCGCTTCAATCGCCGATCGCCCGACGCTTCGCGTCGAGATCGTCAGCCCCGCGCCACTGACCGGCCACGTCCTCGTCGAACGCGAAGGCCGCATCGAGAAGACCGATGCCGAAACCGACCCGTGGGAGACCGTGTCGAAACGCCCGATCACCGACAGCGTCCTGACCTACCCGCTGCCCGCCGGCGTGTACCGTGTCACCGTCGTCGCCGGCGAGATCCGCTCTGCGGCGCAGCGCATTGCGGTCGGTGCGCACGACGGCGCCGTCCTGCGTTACCGCTTCGCCAGCATCGACATCCGCGCCCGCAGCACCGCCGGCCCGGCGTGGGCCGAATGCTGGCTCGAGCGCTCGTCCGTTCGCGAGCGCCGCGCGCGTCAGCCCGAACAGTGGCGGCTCGTCGCCAATCCCGGCTTGCGCAAGGGGGCGACCAGCATCGCCGTGCCGCCCGGCCGCTATCGCCTGAAGCTCTGCACCGGCCTGGTCTGGACGTCATTCCGTGGCATCGCGGTCGACGAACCCGAACGCATCCCGCAGCGTTACTATTTCGCCAGCATTCAACTCCCGGCCGTGCGGCAGGCATCCGACGTGCAGTACCACGCGACCGTTTCGCGCGTGCTGATCGACACGGATGGCCAGCGCCGCTGCGAGGCGATTGGCTCGTGGCCGTTGGGGCCGGCACCGGTCACCCGGTACCTGACACCGGGCCGCTACCGCGTCGACATCACCCGGAGGCCGCCCAGCGAGGCAGAGCCCGGCCCGCTGTGCTCCGAGGAGTTCACGCTGCGGTGGATCGAGGGGGTGCGGGTGGTCTTTGTCGACGACCGGTGGGCCCTCGACGTGACACGGGTCCCGCTGAAGGATGTCGACACCCGCGACGTCGCGTTGCTGAGCGCATCGCCCATCGCCGCCGCCGAGCAGGGCGTGTCGCTGCGCGAGCCGGCGGAACTCGTGTCGCTTGTCGAGCAGGCCCGCCGCGGACGGGCGGCGCATGCCGAAGTGATCAGTGACGACGAGATCGCGACACTCGCCGCTGCGGCGTCGCCGCTGCCCGACCGGCGCTGGTCCGCCGTCCTGCGGCGTGCGGTGGCGTTTTTCCTGGCCGACCCGGAAGATGCTGCCGCGCGACGCGCGGCCCTGGAAAGAGCCTTCGATGAATGGCTCGCCGCGCGCGACGAGCGGCGCGGCCGTCCGCGCCGGCCCACCACCACGACGGCTACACAACCGACGACGCGCCCCGGCGACTGACTTGGAAAACGCTCGCGGACCGTCGACAATGCGCCGAGCGCGGATCCTCGCTGGCCGTCGTCGCGCCGGAGCCCGGTTTGTCGTCACAGACTCGCATCGCTGTTCCACTCGTTACCGCCACACCATCGCTGGCGCAGCAGGCTGACGCGGCGCGCGTTGCCGGTGCCGACCTTGTCGAGCTGCGCGTTGACCAGATCGGCGACATCGATGCCGTCGAGCGGTTTCTGGCGGGGCCGCCGGCGATTCCTGTCATCCTCACGATTCGCACCGCCGACGAAGGGGGGGCATGGCAGAATGACGATGTCGAGCGGGCCGCCTTGTTCACACGCCTGGCAAGACACCGCCCGGCGCTGATCGATGTCGAACACGCGCGCTGGACAGCGAATGACGACTTGCGCCGAACGCTCGCCGCCGCTTATCGGATCCCCGCGGGACAACACTCATCAACAGATGCTTCCCGCGACGGGCAGTGCACCCGGCTGATTCTCTCGCACCACGATTTCGCGCGGACGCCTGCCGACGTGGCGGCGGTCTTCGATCGCCTGGCCCGTTCCGAGGCCGACGTGCTCAAGGCCGTCTTCAGCGCCCGTGACAGCAGCGACGCGTTCCGCGTACTGGCCGCCATGCGACCGCACGCGGCGACGCGCGATGTGATCGGACTGGCGATGGGGGAGGCCGGGGTCGCCACCCGCGTGCTGGCGCGCAAGTTCGGCGCATTCCTCACTTTTGCCACGGTCCACGCCGACCGGGCCTCCGCCCCCGGACAGCCCGACATCGCCACGCTGCGCGATCTCTACCGCTGGGATGAGCTCACCGCCGCGGCCCGCGTCTTCGGCGTTGTCGGCTGGCCGGTGTCGCACTCGCAGAGCCCCGAGCTGCACAACGCGGCATTGCGACGCGCGGGCATCGACGCCGTTTATCTGCCTTTGCCTGTCGCACCGGACGCCGCCGCTTTCGCCGCCTTTATGAACCTGTCTGAGCAGGGGCGCGACTTGCACATTACCGGACTCAGCGTCACCCTCCCGCACAAGGAAGACGCACTGCGCTGGGTCGAGCAGACGGGCGGCGTGGTGACGCCGCTGGCCCGGCGCTGCGGGGCCGCCAACACGCTCCAGCGGCGCGCCGACGGCGTGTGGCTGGCGGACAACACGGATGTCGGCGGCGCGCTCGACGCCTTGCGCACCACGCGGCTGGGCCGCGGGCGCGCGTGGCACGGCCTGCGCGTGGCGGTGCTCGGCGCCGGCGGCGTGGCCCGGGCGGTGGTGGCGGGGCTTTGCGAGCAGGGCTGCGAGATTACCCTGTTTAACCGCACCGCCGAGCGTGCCCGAACGCTTGCTGACGAGTTTGGCTGCGCGCAGCGCGCGTGGTGTGAACGTGGGCAATTCACGGGCGATGTTCTCATAAACTGTACATCGGTGGGCTTGTGGCCGCAGGTCGACGCGTCGCCGATGCCGGCCGCTGCACTGCACAACGTGGCGGTGGTTTTCGACACGATCTACCGTCCGCCGCAGACGCAGTTGTTACAGGACGCTGCGGCGGCGGGATGCGAAGTCGTGACAGGGAACACGATGTTTATCCGACAGGCGGCCGCTCAGATGGCGCTGTGGCACGGTCCGGGAAAAGCTCGCTTCATCACGGGGTAGCGCGGCAGGCGCAGCGGGGGCGGGGCATGCCGCGGTGTCATCGGCCAGATCGCCATCCGTCTTCGCTTTGTGTCACGAGATTTCTTTACCCAAATTCACAACTTCGTTTGCTCACAGATCAAACATTTTGGACTTTTACATAGGTTGCACGCCAGACGGCGGTCGCAACCGGGCACGCTGTCGGCGGCAGCGGCCCTGGGGGAAGCCCAAGAGGCTCCAAAGAGGGCAACAAGGTACGGACGGGTTGGCCCCGGTCGTGCTTTCTGGAGAGGAGAAGTGTGGTTTTCAGTCGCACGGAGGCGGCGCCAGAGAATCAGCGGCCTGCGGGTCGCTTCAGGTGCGAAAGAAAGGAAGATCAATGAACGCGTTGGTTTCTCGTTGCAAGGCTTTTCTGGTAAACGAAGATGGCCCGACCGCGACTGAGTATGCGGTCATGCTCGCCCTGATCATCGTGGTGGCCGTTGGCGCGATCACGCTGGTCGGTACCGGTGTCACGAACATGTTCAACAGTGTGGCCGGTACGCTGGGTCAGGGTGGCGGTAGCTAAACGTAGGCGGCGGCGCAGTCGTCTCGACTGAAGGGAAATCGGGCGGCGGCATCGCTTCCTGCGGTGACCGCCGCTCCTCTTTCTGGCGAGTGCCCCCCGAACGTCCGATGAAAGAAGGGATCCCGTTTACCGGGCACGAGAGCGACAAACGACACGACGCGACAGGCTGAGAACTCATGAATATCGGTTACTGGGAAATCACGTTGGCGTTGCTCGTTCCCGGCATCCTCTATGCCTCCTGGATCGACTACGCCCAGCGCCGCGTACCCAACTGGCTCAACGCCACAATCGCGGCCGCCGGCCTGGCTTGCCAGGGCCTGTTTTATGGGTGGTACGCGGAAGGCGGCGGCGGCGTCGGCTGGGGCCTGCTCGGGCTCGCAGCCGGTTTCGGCGTGCTGATCGTCCCGTGGCTCATGCACGGCATGGGCGCCGGGGACGTCAAGCTCATGGCGGCCATCGGCTGCTGGCTCGGCCCCTGGCTCACGCTGCTGAGCTTTGCGGCGGGCGCCATTATCGGCGGCATCACGGCCATCATCATGATTGTCTCTACCGGCCGCACGCTGCATGCCTATGCCAACATGCAGACCATCATGACCAAACTACGCCGTGCCGAAACCGCCTTCGGCGAGTTCGGCGGGGCGCGCACGTTCGGGACCACGAGCCAGCTTCTGCCTTATGGCGTGCCACTGACGGCCGGCACGATCGGCGTGTTGGTCACCTACTACGTTGGAGGTTGGCTGTGATGAGGGCGAGAAGGAAGCAATTGCGGCAGCGCAGACGCGGCGGCGCGACGGTCGAACTGGCCATCCTGCTGCCGCTGATCCTCGCGCTGATTTTCGGAATCATCGAGTTCGGCTGGGCCTTTACGGTCCGCCAGGGCCTGGTCAACGCCGCCCGCGAAGGGGCCCGCATGGCCTCCATGCCGGGCGAGGCGACCGAGGACCATGACGCCGACATTCGCAGCCGCGTGGCCGACTACTTCGACCCGATGGGCCTGGCCGACGCCATCAGCGTCGAGATCACGCACGGGGCCGACGGCGGCGTGACCGAGATCGTCACGGTCACCATCCCGTTCTCGGAGGTCACCCTCACGGGCGACTTCTTCGATTTCGGGAACTTCAACATGTCGGCTACTTGCTCGATGAGAAAGGAAGGGATGGACCAGGGCTCCAGCTAAGAGGGCTGGCGCCGGCGGGAAGGGTTGGAAGCAACAGTGGTGGCGTCGCGTGACGCCCGAGTCTTTCGGCCCGAGCGCGCCCGGGGCAACGCCCCCTGAACGCGTGCTGACGGTGTGGACAAGGAAGGACGATCATGAACGGGAAAGCACTGATACCGCTGGTGGCCGGTCTCGGCATCGGCGGCTTTGCGCTCTGGATGGGCTTCAACACGTTGAAGAACGCCCGGGGTGCGCAGCGACCCGTTGAGCACGCTGAGATCTGGTCGGCCACGACCGATATCCCGCGCGGCACCTACATCACCGAGGAAATGATTCAGCCGCTGCGCTGGCCCGCCGGCATGATGCCGCCCGGCGCCGTGCAGAAGAAAGACGAGCTGGTCGGTCGCGTGCCGCGTCTCGACGCGCCCGCCGGCCTGCCGATTCTCAACGAGATGCTGCTGCCGCCCGGTGCGCGCCAGGGCCTGATCGTCAAGCCCGGCTACCGCGCCGTGGCCGTGCAGATCGACGCCGGCTCGGGTGTCGACTATCACCTCGAGCCCGGCTGCTTCGTCGACGTGATCGGATCGTTCACCATCCGCAACAACCAGGGCCGCAACGAGACCATCGCCCGCACCATCCTCGAGAACGTCGAGGTGGCAGCGGTCGGGCCGCGCGTCAGCCCGGTTCAGACGGAAGAAGAGGGCGGGCGCCGATCGAGCCGCAAGGTCCGGGCCGTGACCCTGCTCGTCAAGCCCGATGATCCGCCCAAGCTGCTGCTCACCGAGCAGAAGGGCCGCATCAAGCTGTCGCTGCGCAATGACGAGGACGGCGGCCGTCCCCAATCGAACGAGAACACGTTCGTCAGCATGTCGGAACTCACCGGCGAGCAGGACGACGACGCGCCGACCCCGGCTCCGCGCCCGACCCCGACGACGATCGTGCGGCAGCCAGTCGCCGTGGCGCCGGCCGCGAAGGCCGAGCCCTGGACCATGAGCGTCGTGCGGCCGGACGGCAAGGAGCGCGTGCAGTTCAACGAGCAGGGCGTCGTCATCGAGAACAATGACCGCAGTGCCCGCTCGGACGACCGGTGGCAATTGAACTCCATGCCACCTGCGGGGATGTCGATGTCACCGCACGCGCTGCCGGCGCCGGGAAGCGATCCGGTTCAGCCGCCGGCCGGCGGTGCGCCGACGGCGCAGGCCGAGCAGGCCCTGACGCCGGACGAAATGCAGATTCTGCTCGACGATGCCTACGTCGAGTTTGAGCAGGCCCAGCAGGAGCTGTGGGCGAAGATGCCGGGTGGTTCATTGGCGCGCTCGATGTGGCAAAGCGCGTGGACCCCGGACATCCAGAACATGGTTCGCCAGGGCATGAGCCGGTTTCTGCAGCAGTCGCCGGAGACGGCCCAGCAGCTGCAGGCCGCGAACGATGCGGGTCAGGATTCAGAACAGACGGTGCCCAAGGAGCCCCAGGAATGAGCGTACAGTTCAACACCATCGAGATTCGCCGCGGATGCCTCTGGGGAGTTGCAGGGGTATTGGGGGTGATGTTGACGATCGCGTCGCCCGTCGCCATGGCCCAGGAGGGCGACGCCGTCGAGGTCGAGTTCACGGTGACCGAGGCCAAGACGTCCGGCCAGCTGATCACCGTGCCCGTCAACCAGGGTGTGCTGGTGGACTTCAACGTCCCCGTGCGCGAGGTGCACGTGGCCAACCCGCAGATTGCCGACGTGACGCCCACCTCGCCCAAGCAGATCCTCGTCGATGGCCGGTCCTACGGCACGACGCAGCTGACGGTCAGGGTGGACGGCGGCCAGCAGCGGATGTTCACCGTCGCGGTCGACCTCGACCTGGCCCGGCTGCAGATGAGCATCGAGCAGGCGGTCCCGCGCGCCACCGTCAAGGCGCAGGGCATGCTCGACACCGTCGTGCTGACCGGCAAGGTGCCCGACATCCAGTCGGCCGAGCGCATCCTGCAGATCGCCGAGATCTACTCCAAGCGCGTCATCAACCAGGTCCAGGTGGCCGGCGTCCAGCAGGTCATGCTGCGCGTCACCGTCGCCGAGGTCAATCGCAGCGCCACGCGCCAGCTCGGCTTCAACGGCTGGATGGCCGGCGACGACTTCCCCAGCGCCAACTTCGTCAACAACCTCGGCGGGATCAACCCCGTCAGCATCAGCGGCACCAACGGCGTGTCGGCCACCGACACGATCCCGTTCGTCACCGGCAGCATGGACCTGACCGCCTCGCCCACGCTGGCGGTCGGCTTCCCGCAGGTGCAGATGCAGATCTTCATCCGCGCCCTGCGCGAGAACGGCCTGCTCCACGTGCTGGCCGAGCCGAACGTCGTCACCGTCAGCGGCGAAGCGGCAACGTTCCTCGCCGGCGGCGAGTTTCCGGTGCCCGTGCCCGACGAAGACGGCATCTCGGTCGAGTTCCGTGAGTTCGGCGTGCGGCTGAACTTCACCCCGACCGTGCTGGGGCCCGACACCATTCACCTGAAGGTGGCGCCCGAGGTCAGCGAACCCGACTTCACCAACGCGGTTCAGATCGCCGGCTATGTCGTGCCCGGCCTCTCGTCACGCCGCGTTTCGACCACCGTCGAACTGGGCCCGGGGCAGACGTTCGCCATCGGCGGCCTGCTGAGTGACCGCACCCGTGCGGTGACCAGCCGCGTGCCGGCGCTGGGTGACCTGCCGGTGCTGGGCGCCCTGTTCCGCTCGGTCGAGTATCAGCAGGAAGAGAGCGAGCTGGTCGTCCTCGTCACGCCCGAACTCGTCGCCCCGCTCAACCCCGACCAGGTCGGGTACGTGGCGGGCGGCAAGGACGTGCCGCCGAACGACTGGGAGCTCTTCATGCTGGGCAGAATTCACGGTGCGGGCGGCGGTGCCGACAGCGCCAGCGCCCCCCTGGGACAGGTCAGTCGTGCGGTGCCGGCGTCGACCAGCCCGCCGACGGCCATGCGCCTGCGCGGCCCGATCGGGCCCGCCGGCGGCAGTGAGGGTATGTAGTGCGGCGCACCGGGTTCGACAACCTGACCGGGACGCCGGCGCGGCAACGGCACAGCGCCGCCGCGCAACGGACCAACAACCGTGCTGGGGCACCCGCCGATGCCTGGGCCCCGACCGCGGCATGCGCGCGACGGGCCACACAGCCGTTGAAGACAAGGGACCGGCTTCCATCGGGACGTTGTTTGGACTCGCTCAGAGAGGTTCGGGGAACTGCGGAGGTGCGAAAGATGCAAGGCACGTTGTTGAAAAGAATGAACAGGAACCGGCGACGGGCAGTCGTGGCGGTCCAGGTGGGCGTCACCCTGACCGTCATGCTGGGCATGGTGGCCCTGGCGGTGGACATCGGTGCGCTCTACACGGCGCAGGCCGAGCTGCAGGTGTCGGCAGACGCCGCGGCCCTGGCCGGCGCGGCCGAGCTGGCCGGCGATGGTGATGTGCAGGCGGCGGCGATCGACGCGGCCGACCACTACGCGGGGTTGAACAAGATCCTCGGCCTCACGCCGAAGATCTACCCCGAGGACGTCAAGTTCGGGCAGGCCGTGCTCGGCGACGACGATCGCTTCCATTTCGAGGAGCATCCGGATCGCTGGGATGCGATCCACGTCACGCTGCAGCACCTTGACTACGAGGATCCCAATGCGCCGCCGGGCGTCAGCGTTCCGCTGACCTTCGCGCCGGTGCTGGGCTTCAGCTACCAGACCCTCAAGGCCGAGGCCGCGGCGGTGCTGGTGCCGCGCGACATCGCGGTCGTGATCGACCTGTCGCGTTCGATGCTCTACGACAGTTCGCTGATGGACTGGAACCGCGGCGACGGCGGCTACGCCAACGCGCGCGATGTCTGGTGCACGCTCGACTGGAACGTGCCCGAGCCGTCCAAGCCCTACATCCCGGCCAGCGCGTCGACCATCGACCAGACCGAGTACGAAGGTTACTCCGGGCCGGCGTATGGCTACATGACCAGCTGGGGCGACCCGCTCACGCCGGGTTTGTACAGCGCATCGAGCGATTCCGGCATGTGGTACATCCGGCGCTACTACACTACCAACGAATCGGCGCTGGATTCCAAGCTGGCCGCCACCGGCTACAACAACTCGGAAATCGAGTCGCTGTGCTATTCCGGCAACGACAGCGACTGGGGCGCGTTCCGGAACCGCTGCGGCGTGCTGCTCGGCCTGGCCGAGTGGCGCAGCGGCATCACGGATGGCGGCACGCCGCCGGCCTTCCCGGGTGGTGGTGACGGTGACAGCAAGGTGGAAGACTGGGAAGTCACCTGGGCTGCGGCACCGGACTATGCCGTCGGCTGGGATTGGAAGGACTTCATCCACTACCAGCAGGGCAACGGCTCGTACGTGACGTTCCGCTACTACTACGGCCCGAAGAGCCTGGTCAACTTCCTCTGCATGGACGCGCCTTATTACGAGGATGGCGGGCAACTGTCGACCATCCTGTGGCGCACGCCGCAGCAGCCGCTGCGCGCCGTCAAGGACGCGGTCTATGCACTGACCGAGGCGATCTACGACCAGGACAGCCTCGACCGCATGTCGCTGGAGCTCTACACCGGGCACGGCTGGCACGCCGAGGACCTGTCCGAGAACATCTGGAACCCGTCCAACAAGCTGTACCTGTACCAGGCCGGCCACAACGACCTGTACACGAACATCGGTGGCGGTCTCTTCCAGGCGATCCACCACCTGCAGTACGGCGAGAACGCGCGGTCGGCCGCCGCCAAGGTGATCGTGCTGATGTCGGACGGTGTGCCCAACCGCAGGGACGACCGCAGCAGCCTCGCCGACATCGACGAGCTGGATCCGCCGGAAAACAATCCGGAGTACTGGAGCAACAACAGCGAGTACGCCGAGGACATGGCGCGGATTGCCGCCAAGAACAACATGCGGATCTACACCGTCAGCGTCGGCTACGGCGCCGACGAGAACCTCATGGCGGAAATCGCCGAACTGGCCAACGGCGAGCACTTCCACGCCGAGGGCAATCCGCTGGAGTATCACGCCGAGCTCCAGGACATCTTCCGCAAGCTCGGTGGCAAGCGTCCCGTGACGCTGATTGAGTAGTTGACAGAGGTGCATTCGCGGGCGCGTGCCGCCACGGCGCGGTGCGTGCCCTTTGGGGACAACAGCGATGGGCCGCAGGTGCCGACGATCACCGGACAACGTACCGCCATGGGCGGCGTTGTCTCGTGGTCCGGCACCTGTGGCCTTTGCATGAAGGGAGCGACACGGCTGTGAGCAGGCCGGTACGGGTCATCGTCGTCAATGCGGACGAAGAGGCGGGGCCCGAGCTGCGCGCTCTGCTGCTGAGCGTCGAAGGTGTCAAGATCGTCGCCGAGATCGACGAGCCGGTGCTGCTGAACCAGGCCATCAGCCAGTTCCCGGCCGAGGTCCTGCTGCTGCATCTCGACCCGAATCCCAACGCCATGATGGAGGTCATCGCGCCGCTGATCAACGAGCGCAAGGACCGCCTCGCGGCGATCGCCATGACCGAGGACCGTGACGCCGAGCTGGTGATGCGCGCCATGCGCGCCGGCATGCGCGAGTTCCTCTGGAAGCCGTTCCCGCCCGAGCAGCTCACCGATATCCTGCGCCGCATCGGCCGCGAAGCGCCCAGCGCCCAGCGCGCCGGCCGCCTGATCCCCGTCGTGGCAGGGTGCGGCGGCGTCGGCGCGACAACCGTCGCGACCAACCTCGCCGTCGAGCTGGCCCAGATCGACAACTGGGCCGAGGGTGGCGAGAAGCCCAAGGTGGCGGTGGTCGATCTCGACTTCCGCTTCGGCCAGGTCGCGATGTTCCTCGACGCCCAGGCCACCTACACCATCGCCGAACTGTGCGACACGCCGGAACACATCGAAGCCCAGATGATCGAGCGCGTGATGGTCAAGCACCCGCTCGGGGTGCATGTGCTGGCGATCCCGCACGACATCGAGCAGGCGCAGCACATCAGCGCTGCCCAATGCGCGGGCGTGCTCGCCGCGCTGCTGGAGCATTACGACTTCGTGGTCGTCGACGGGCCCGTGCGCATGGACCCCTCGGCGCAAGCCGTATTCTCCATGACCGACATGTACCTCGTCGCGCTGCAGCTGCTCGTGCCGCCGGTGCGCAACACCGACCGCCTGCTGCGCGAGCTGGGCCGCTCGGGCTACAACCTCGACCAGGTGCGGCTGGTGTGCAACCGCTTCGGCCGCGACGCCGGCTATCTCGAACCGGGCGACGTCGAGACGACGCTCGGCCGCAAGATCGAGTGGTACCTGCCCGACGACTGGAAGACGGCCAGCACCGCGGTCAACGTCGGCGCGCCGCTGCTCGAGCACGCCCCGAAATCCAAGCTGCGCGCGGCGTTCGAGCAGATGGCCCAGTCGATCGCGCATCGCGACGACCTGCCCGGCCCGGCCGAAGGTGGGGGAGGTGACGCCAAGCGGAAGAAGCGGATCCCGTTCCTGTCCAGCTAGGCGTTGCCCGCGCCGCCGCTGACCCGGGAACACCGAGGCATTAGGAGTAGACAATGGGCTTGTTCACGCGGAAGCCGGAAGACCAGCCGAACCCTGCGGCCCCCAGCGGCGCGCCGGCCGCGCCGCCGCCCGAGAAGGCCAGCGCCTCGGCTGCTCCGCCCGCACAGGCCCCGTCGCCCCCGCCGGCCGCCAAGCCCGCGGCCCAGGCGCCGCCGCCGAAGCCGCCGGCCCCCGAGCCGCCGCCGAAGCCACGGTCCGATCCGATGGCGGACGAGCGCGCGTTGAAGTTCCAGAATCTCAAGACCGAGATTCACCGCAAGCTCGTCGATCAGCTCGACATGACGAAGCTGGCCCAGAACGCCAGCGACGAGATTCGCGAACAGGTCCACGAGATCGTGATGGCCCTGTGCGAGGAATCCGACACGCTGCTGAACTTCAACGAGCGGCAGAAGCTCGCGCGTGAGATTCTCGACGAGACCTTCGGCCTCGGCCCGCTCGAGGCCCTGCTGGCCGACCCGCTCGTCTCGGACATTCTGATCAACGGGCCCAAGCAGGTGTACATCGAACGCGCCGGCAAGCTGAGCCTGTCTGAAGTGAAGTTCAAGGACAACGCGCACCTGCTCCACGTGATCGACAAGATCGTCTCGCCGCTCGGCCGTCGCTGCGACGAAGTGTCGCCCATGGTCGACGCGCGGCTGAAGGACGGCAGCCGTGTCAACGCGATCATTCCACCGCTGGCGATCGACGGCCCCTCGATGTCGATTCGACGCTTCGGCGCCGACCCGATCACGTGGGATGACTATGTGCGCTTCAAGTCCTGTGCGCCGGAGATGGTCGAGTTTCTCAAGGCCTGCGTGCACGCGGGGCTCAACATTCTGATCGTCGGCGGTACCGGCTCCGGTAAGACGACGCTGCTGAACAACCTGTCGAGCTTCATCCCGGCCGACGAGCGCATCGTCACCATCGAGGACGCGGCCGAATTGCAGCTGCGCCAGCCGCACATCGTGCGCCTCGAGACGCGCCCCCCCAACATCGAAGGCAAGGGCCGCATCACCATCCGCGACCTGCTGATCAACTCGCTGCGCATGCGCCCCGATCGCATCGTGGTCGGTGAGTGCCGTGGCGGCGAGACGCTCGACATGCTCCAGGCCATGAACACCGGCCACGAAGGCTCCATGACGACCATCCACGCCAACAGCACCCGCGATGCCGTGCAGCGCGTGGAAACCATGGTGATGATGTCGGGCTTCGAGCTCCCGACCCGCGCCATCCGCCAGCAGTTCGCCTCCGCCGTCAACCTCATCGTGCGCGCCGCGCGGCTTACCGGCGGCCCGCGAAAAATCTGCTCGGTCACCGAGGTGCAGGGCATGGAGGGCGACGTCGTCACCATGCAGGACCTCTTCCGCTTCGAGCAGGACGGCGTGAACGCCGCCGGCAAGGCTTTCGGACGCCTCGTTTCCACCGGCGTTCGGCCGGGCTTCCTGGAGCGTTTGCAGTCTTCCGGCTCGGTCATTGATCCGGATTGGTTCGTGGCCCGTGACCTGGTGATCGACGAGGAGTAACGAGTCGTGAGTATCCTGGCAGGACTCCTTGCCGCCTTCAGCCTCAACGACGCCGGCAGCACCGCCATGCTCGTGGCCCTGCCGCTGGCGGGCTCCACGTTGCTGGCCTACGGCGTGTACAACGCCGTCTTCGACCTGCGCCGCGCCCGGCGCAAGAAAGTCCTGACGCGCCTGCGTGGCGGCGGTCGGGCAAAGAAAGAGGACGATGCCGGCTTCAACTTCGAGGATTTTCGCAAGCAGACCGCCGAAGCCACCGGCTTCATGGCCAAGGCCTTCGACAAGCTCAGCTTCACCGCGAACCTGCAGCGCACGCTCGAGCAGGCCAACGTTCCCTGGTCGGCCGCGCAGACGCTGGTCAATCTGACCGCGATCGCCAGCGGCCTGCTGGCGGTGGGTCTGTTGCTCAAGCTGCCGCTGATCGCGACGATCGGCATCTCGGGGGCCGTCTTCGTGCTGCCGATTCTCTATCTCTATCGCCGGCGCAAGAAACGCCTCGAGCGCCTCGTGCAGCAGCTGCCCGACGTGTTCGAGCTGCTCAGCCAGGCCCTGCGCGCCGGCCACTCGCTGGCCAGCGGCATGCAGCTGGTCGCCAAGGAAATGCCCGACCCCGCCGGCACCGAGTTCGGCCGGGTCTTCCACGAGCAGAACCTCGGCCTGAAGGTCGAGGACTCGCTGCGCAACATGGCCGAGCGCGTCGACATGCTCGATGTGCGCTTCTTCGTCACGGCCGTCCTGATCCAGCGGCAGGTCGGTGGTGACCTGGCCGAGGTGCTCGACAAGATCGGCGCCGTGATTCGCGAGCGCATCCAGCTCTTCGGCACGGTCAAGGCCCTGACGGCCGAGGGCCGCCTGTCGGGCTACGTCCTGCTGGCGCTGCCGGTCATCGTCATGCTCGTCATGCTCAAGGTGAACTCCAATTATGCCACGATGCTGTTCACCGACCCCCTCGGCAAGATGATGCTCGCCACCGCCGCCGTCATGCAGCTCATGGGCTGGGCCATGATCAAGAAGATCGTGAACATCAAGGTGTAGGTCGCCCCCCGAGGTATTCGCAACATGATCGACACCAACGTCATTATTCTCGTCGTCCTGCTGGTGGTCGCCGCCGGCCTCGTGGTCTACAGCTTGTGGCCGCGCCGCGGCGACGGGCAGGACGCGGTCAAACGCCGCCTTTCCGGCCTGCGCGCCGCCGACGACGAAGCCGAAATCCGCAAGCGGGCCCGCAAGACCGCCACCGACGGCCTGGTCAAGAAGGCCACCCCCATGCTGTCCAAGCTGGTCATGCCCGCCTCGGACGAGGAACAGACCAACCTGCGCGTCAAGCTCGCCAACGCCGGCTACCGCGCCGCCCAGGCCCAGACCATGTTCATGGCCAGCAAGACCATCATCGCCGTTGTCGGCGCCCTGGTTGCGCTCGGCGCCGGCTTCGCCGGCGGCTGGCAACCGACCATGCTGCTCGGGGCGGCGGCCTTCGGCGCCGGCGCCGGCATGATGCTGCCCAATTTCTGGCTTTCGCTGGCCACCAGCTCGCGCCAAGCCAAGGTCCGTCAGGGCTTGCCCGACACGCTTGACCTGCTCGTCGTCTCCGTCGAATCCGGCCTCGCCCTCGACGCCGCCCTCAAGCGCGTCGGCGACGAGATGGCCCCGGTGCACACCGAACTCTCCGAAGAGCTGCGCATCGCCACCATGGAATCCCAGATGGGCCTGCCGCGTAGCGAGGCGCTCGAGAACATGGCCCGGCGCACCGGCGTCGAGGAGCTGCGCTCCCTGGTGTCGGTCATCACCCAGGCCGAGAAATTCGGCACCAGCATCGCCCGCGCGCTGCGCAACCAGGCCGAGTCGCTCCGCACCAAGCGCCGCCAGGCGGCCGAGGAACGCGCTCAGAAGACCGCCGTCAAGCTCATGATCCCGCTCGTGCTGTTCATTTTCCCCGCGATGGGCGTCGTGCTGGGCGGCCCCGCGGTCCTGAACATTCTCGAGGCGCTCAAGCAGAATCCCACGCTGGCCCGCTGATCGCAGTAACACCAACGCGACCCCGGCACGGCAAGCGTGCCCGGCACCGGGCGGTCCCGCCCGGCCGGCATCTTATAACCTGTTGACCTGTCGATAGTTGTATTCGCGCCGCGCCCTGTCCCCCGTGGCGCGGGCTCGCGGCGCCAGCCGGCGACCGCGCGGTTGCAACGCCCACCGCATCTGGCGATATTATCAAGGGACAGGGCTCGGCCGGCGCGCGGCAGTCGCGCGCGGACCGGGCGATGGTGTTGGGCGTGGCGACAGGGTGCCGGGGGGGCCAATCGCGCCAAACAGGTTCCACAACCTCTGCAGCTGGAGGACAAGCATGCCGGCCGTGATTCGTCAATCGATCCTGACCGCAGGTCTGCTGGCGCTGGTGAGCGCCACCGGTTTCGCCCAGGACCAGAAGGTCCCCAGGCTGGCCCTCTCCCAGTCCACCTGGGAGTTCGGCGAGGTCTGGCACGAGGAAAAGCCCGTCATCACGCTGACCGTCAGCAACGAGGGCAACGCCGACCTCCGCCTGCTCAACGTGCGGACGACCTGTGGCTGTACCGTGGCCCAGCCCAAGCGCAACGTCATCCCGCCGGGCGAGTCCACCGACATGCGTGTCCAGTACGACACCAACGGCAAGCAGGGCCAGGTCTCTTCGAAAGTCATCATCACCAGCAACGATCCCTTCCGGGAGGAACTGCACTTCCCGATCAAGGGCGTCGTCAAGCGGGCGATCACGCGCAAGCCGCTGGGCGGGCTGGTCATTCGTTCCCTCGACGGCAGCCCCGGCCAGACGAACGCCATGCCCTGCATCCTCGAGAACCAGATGCCCACGCCCATGCGCCTCGAGCTCCAGAAGAACACCTTTGAGGAACTCGACGTCCGGATCCAGGAGGTGCGGCCCGGCCTCGAGTACGCCATCGTCGCCCGCACCAACCGCCCGCTCGAGCCGGGGATCATCCGGGGCAAGCTGCAGTTCTCGACCGGGCTCGAGAAGGAGCCGGTCTTCGAACTGCACGCCAAGGTGCAGATCTGCCACACCACCGAGGCGTCGCCCGCCGCCATGCAGGTGCCCAAGAGCAACCTCGACCAGGCGTTCCGTCGCAAGATCGATGTCTACCACTACGGCGACCAGGATCCCAGCAGCTTCCGCCTCACCGGCTTCAAGTGCGATAACCCCAATACCTACATCAAGATGGGAGATACGCTGCCCCCCAAGGACTGGCAGCGGCGCCGCGAGCCCGCCGTCAAGGCCCGGGCCGAGGTGTTCGTCACGCTCCCGGCGCCCAATGACATCCCCGAAGAAGGCATCGTCATCGAGCTGTCCACCAGTGATCCCGCGCGTCCCAAGCTCGACGTGCTGATCACCAAGGACAAGAGCAAGTTCGAGGACATCATGTACGGCCGCTGGTCCGGCCAGGAATGAGTCACCCCACGCCCCGAGACCTCTGCAACAGCGAGCAAGAAGCGATGAAACAGCGATACTGGCGGGTTTGGACAGCGGCGGCGGTCATCTCGATGCTGGGGGGGCCTGCACTGCTGGTCGCCCAGGACGCCGCGCCGCGCGACGACGCGAAAGGCGCACAGCCCCGGCTGGAGCTCAGCGCCAAGCAGTGGGACTTCGGCGAAGTCTGGCAGGGCGAGCCGCTCAAGTTCGAGCTCACGATCAAGAACGTCGGCGACGCGCCGCTGATCTTTCACGACGTCAAGAGCTCCTGCGGCTGCACCGTCCCGACCGACCCCGAGAGCCCCCTGGCCCCCGGTGCGTCGGACGTGGTGACCGTCACGTTTGACGCCGTCAAGCGCACCGGCCGCCAGCGGCAGACGATCACGTTCGTGTCCAATGACCCGCGCCAGAAGAAGATCGCCGGCCAGTCGGGGCGCTACGAGACGCCGTTCGTGGTGCGCGGCTTCGTCAAGCCGATGTATCAGATGAAGCCCGATAACAGCATTTCCTTCGGCCTGTTGTATCGCAACAGCGACGAAACGCGCACCGTGCTGATCAGCAACGCATACACCGAGGACATGAATCTCGAGCTGAAGCCCGACCAGGACTTCGGCGACTACGAGATCACACTGCGCACGGTTTCTGAGGGGAAGCAGTACTCGCTGACCGCCAAGACCAAACCACCGATGAAGGTCGGTGCGGCCCGCGGCAAGGCGATCCTGAAGACCGGCTGGGAACGCCTGCCGGAGATTCGCGTGCTCATGTTCGGCTCGGTGCAGCCGCCGATCAAGGTGACGCCCGACAAGCTGCTGATGCTCAAGCGCTCGAAGAGCACGATCACCCGCACGCTGGAAGTCTGGTGCTCGCCCGCGCAGCCGGTGAAGATCGTGGCCGCCAAATCCACCGTCCCCGCGATCCG
Source organism: uncultured Planctomycetales bacterium (assembly GCA_964448675.1). Lineage (GTDB taxonomy): Bacteria > Planctomycetota > Phycisphaerae > UBA1845 > Fen-1342 > CAYUZU01. The sequence goes on along the minus strand of CAYUZU010000018.1, from coordinate 42,670 downwards.
CGTCGAGATCCGCGAGGTGGAGCCCGATAAGGAGCGTCCCGCCAAGTCGACGCAGGAGATCGTGGTGCACCTGCCGCCCGGTGCCGACCTGCCCGACGACGCCGAGCCGAAGATCGAGCTCCGCACCGATTCGGACGTGGCCGAGTATGAGACGATCACCGTGCCGATCCGCGTCATTGGCAGCTGACGCGCCGGCGCAGCATTCTTGTCACCGCCAACTTGACCCCCGCGCTCTCGGACCTGCGGGTCGGATTCCGTCGCAGGCCCGAGAATCTCGGCGTGCCCCGGGCGGCGGTCGCGAGGAACGACGCCCTAAGGCCACGTCATGACTTGATTTATGGGATAATCGCACACCGGGCGGCAGTGGTGTAAAACATTGCGCTTCGGGCCTTGCCCCGCCTGCCCGCGTAGCGTATACTTCTCTTGGCTCCCCATATGCCGTGTCCGGCGTGTTTGCAGGCTCCCCCCTGCCGGACTCAACGGCTTCGTCTTTATAGTTGTGAGTTTGCGCGCCCCTGCGCGCTGCTCGTTCGCCAGTGGTGTGGTGCGCCCATGTTGTTCGCGCAGCACGCCGTTGTACTGACGTCATTGGAGCTGGGAAAGACGATGCTTCCGATTGAGCCCTCTACGGGGACGAGTGCCAACCGGCGGGTCGAGCCGCAGGTCAAGCTGCCGTCGGCCAGTGCGCTGCGCGAGTTATCGGCGGACGACGCCAAGCGCCTCAAGCAGTTGCTGGGCGAACCGATCGAGTACATGCAGCACGATTGGCTCGACCATCCGGCGGCGGACACCCTCTTCGGCGATCCGTATGCGGACCTGGACATGGTTCGCGACCGTGCGTCCAAGTCTGACGACAGCGGCATCTACGGGCTCGATGCCCACGAGGATGACCCGCTCGACAGCCTGGACCCCGAGCACTACCTGTTCCTCAAGCTGAACTACCACCGCCGCGAACTGTACGAACTCGTCCGCGAATACGACGGCAAACGGCTGAACATGCAGACCGTGGCCGAACTGCTGCGGCGTGAAGCCGTCGTGCACGCGATTCGCAGCGAGATCATCCGCGAGAATATGCCGCTGGTGCTGGCAATGGCCAAGCGCACGCGGATTCGCGGCGTCGATCCCGCAGACCTCATCAGCGAGGGCAGCCTCGCGCTGATGCGGGCGTCGAACAAGTTCGACTGCGCGCGGGGCTACAAGTTCAGCACGTACGCATGCCGCGCGATTCTCAAGAGCTTTTCACGAGTGGCGACGCGCACCTCGAATTATCGGGGCCGCTTCCCAGTCGAATTCGACCCGGCGCTGGAGAAGAGCACCCATCTCGAGCGTCGGCGAAAAGAGGTGAAGGAGGCCTGTGTGGATGAACTGCGGTCCATCCTGAACGGAAAGAAGAGCAGTCTCTCCGATGTCGAACGCAAGGTGATCCAGGCCCGCTTTGCCCTGGATAACCCCGGGGCCGACGCCGCCAACAAGGGCAAGACGCTCGAGCAGGTCGGCGAGATGATCGGCGTGACCAAGGAACGGGTCCGCCAGATCCAGAACAAGGCCCTGGACAAGCTGCGCGTCGCACTGGACGAGACGGTTCTTGCCTGATACCGGCCTGGGGGCTGGGGAGCGGGCGTATTATGGCCCCCCGGCGACGCCGGGTCGCGCGGGGTCTGCGCCCTCCCGGTCGAGGGGTTTCACAGTAGTTACCTCCATTTGACCCTGGCAAATCCGATGCCTAGCATTTGGTGTGATGGCTTCCTGGGCCTTACGCCGACGCAATGCGGGCCTCTGACGCGTTGCCAGGAGAATGCCGCACACTTCCCGGGGGCGGCCGCCGACCTGAGACGGCTTGACGATGTAACGTGATCTGTACCGCTGCCAGTAGGAGTGGCTGTTCTGTGATTCCCGACGCGACCGTTGATCAAGTCCTGCACTCGGTCGCGCCCGATGTTGGCGTGGATCGCCGCATGCTCGAGCGCCTGCTTCGGGAGCGGCCGCATCCCGAAGCGGTCGCGTCGCTGTTCTCGGCGCCGCACGTCGAGACGATCCGGGCCCTGGTGCTGTATGTCGGGGTGTCCGGCTCCATGCGCGATTGCCCGCTGCTGGCCATGTGTCTCAACCACAATGACCCCTATGTCGCGGCCCTGGCCGAATGGGGGCTCTGGCGGATCTGGATGCACAGCGGCACCGCGCGGGGCGTCCGCTACCTGGCCGAGGCGATCGATCGGCTGCGCAACGGCGAGTGTGGCGTCGCGACCCACCTGCTGGATATTCTCATCGAAGAAGAGCCGGATTTCGCGGAAGCCCACTTCCAGCGCGGCTTGGCACTCATGGCCCAGGACGAGCACACCGCCGCCGCGGACAGCGCCCGCGAAGCGCTGCGCCTCAACCCCTACCACCATGCCGCCGCCGCCGCCCTCGGCCACTGCTGTGTCGAGCAGGGCGATTTCGGTGGCGCGTTGCACTTCTACCGGCGATCGCTGAAGATGAATCCGCGACAAGAGGAGCTTCGCGCAGCGGTGCGGAAGCTCGAGGATCGTCTCGGCCCCGAGCTTCGGGGCGGCTAACGGGCGACGCCCAGGACAGACAGCTTGGATCGCCTCCTGCTCTTTGGCGGGTCATTCAATCCCATTCACCACGGCCACCTGGTCGTCGCGCGCCATGTCGCCGAGCAGCTCGACGTGGCCCGGATCCTCCTCATCCCCAGTGCGACGCCACCCCACAAGCAGGATCGCAAGCTGGCGGAGACTGCCCATCGTCTCGCGCTGTGTCGGCTTGCCGTCGCGGGGGACGAGCACTTCGCCGTCAGCGACTGGGAAGCGCGGCAGGCCGGGCCCAACTACACATTACACACGGTTCAGCACTTCACCGCCGCCGCCGGGGCGGCGGGGGAGGTGTGCTGGCTCGTCGGCATGGACAGTCTGCACGAACTGCACACCTGGCACCGGGCGGGTGAGCTGGTCGACGCGTGCCGCATCGTGACGGCTGCCCGGCCGGGCCGCGACGTGCCCGACCGCCGAACGCTGGTGAAGCGCTTCAACGAGCCACGCGCCGACAAGCTGCTGCAGGACGTGCTCGAAACCCCGCGGATCGACATCTCCAGCACCGACATTCGCCGCCGCATCCAGCAGGGCCGGTCCATCCGCTACCTCGTGCCGCCGGCCGTGGCGGCTTACGTTGCCGAGCACGCGCTGTACAGCGCCGGGTAGCGCCGGGTGGCGGCCGGCTTTACGCGGTAAGCCGGCGCGTTAGAATCGGGTGGGTCATTCATATCGCAGAATGGTGAGGCCGACATCGAATGGACCGCGGGGTACGTGCAGGGTCCATACAGCGAGGAAGCCATGAAGATTGCAGTGCCGACGGAGACCCGGGAAGGCGAACGACGCGTCGCGCTCGTCCCGGAGTCGTGCAAGAAACTGACCGGCAAGGGCGTCGCAGTCAGCGTGCAGAGCGGGGCCGGAGAGCGGTCGTTTTTCTCGGATGAGCAGTATCGCGACGTGGGCGCGACCATCGAGAGCGACGCGGGCGCGCTGCTGAGCAGCGCGGACTTCGTCCTGATGGTGCAGCCGCCGACAATCGAGCAGATTGACCAGATGCGTGAGGGGGCGATGCTGCTGACGACGCTGCTGCCGGTGAAGAACACCGACGTCGTGCGCAAGCTGGCCGAGAAGAGGATCGCCGCGTTCTCGACCGATGCGATTCCGCGCACCACGCGGGCGCAGTCGATGGACACGCTCAGCTCGATGGCCAATATCGCCGGCTACAAGGCCGTGCTCATCGCCGCCGACCATTTGCCCAAGTACTTCCCGATGTTCATGACGGCCGCGGGCACGATCTTCAGCGCCAAGGTGTTCGTGATCGGCGCGGGCGTCGCGGGCTTGCAGGCCATTGCCACCGCGCGCCGGCTCGGCGCGACGGTTATCGCCACCGACACGCGCAAGGCCGTTGCCGAGCAGATCCAGAGCCTCGGCGGCAAGTACGTCGGCGTCGAAAGCGAAGAGGACGCGCAGACGGCCAGCGGTTACGCCAAGGAACTGTCGCAGGACTTCTATCGCAAGCAGGCGGAACTGATCGCGAAGCAGTGCGCCGGCAACGACGTCGTCATCACCACGGCGCTGATTGGCGGCGTCAAGGCGCCCAAGCTCATCACCGAGCAGATGGTCAAGGACATGCAGCCCGGTTCGGTGATCGTCGACCTGGCGGCGACCGCGGGCGGCAATTGCGAATTGACCGAGCCGGGCCAGACCGTGGTCAAGCACGGCATCACGATCGCGGCGCCGCTCAATTTGCCGTCGGACATGCCGCTGCACGGCAGCACGCTCTACTCGCGGAATCTGACGACGTTTGTGCTCGAATTCTGGAAAGACGACAAGTTCAACCTGGACCTCGAAGACGAGATCATCGCGGGCGCGCTGATCACGCACGAGGGGCAGGTCAAGCACGAGGCCACGCAGAAGGCACTCGCAGGCGGTGAGGGTTAAACATGCTGGAACTACTCGCACAAGCCGAACCGGCGCGGGACGTCCTGGGCCCGCTCGCGGTTCACCTGGTGGTTTTCCTCCTGGCGATCCTGCTGGGGTTCGAGGTCATCTCGAAGGTGCCGGCGACGTTGCACACGCCGCTGATGTCCGGCTCCAACGCGATCTCAGGCATCACGATCGTGGGGGCGCTGCTGATTGCCGGGAGTGACTTTGGCGATGGCCGCACGTGGATCAACTACGTCTTCGGCTTCCTGGCAATGGTGTTCGCGACGATCAACGTGGTCGGCGGGTTCATGGTCACCGACCGCATGCTCGCCATGTTCAAGCGAAAGTAGGAGATCAGAAATGCGCATACTTCTTTCGCTGAGCATCCTGTTGCTGGTCCTGGCGGTGCCCACGCTGGCCCAGGACGAGCCGGTTCCGCTCCACCCGACGGCCACCCAGCGCGCTGAACAGACCGATGCGGCTGAGCCCGCGGTCGTGCCCGGCGCCGAGCAGGTCGTCCCCGGTGGTGTGGACATTCTGCGCACGAGTGGCCTCGAATTCCTGATCAACGTCCTGTACGCGATCGCTGCCATCTTCTTTGTCTTTGGTCTGAAGATGCTGTCGAGCCCGCGCACCGCGCGTCAGGGCAACATGGTCGCTTCGTTCGGCATGCTCGTCGCCGTGCTTATCACGCTGTTCAGCGACGAGATGTTCCAGACCACCGGTGGCGTCGCGACGGTGATCGCGGGCTTCGTGGTGGGCGGGCTGATCGGCCTGATCGCGGCCAAACGCGTGCCCATGACCGGCATGCCCGAGATGGTCGCGCTGTTCAACGGTTCCGGCGGCATTGCGTCGGCGATCGTCGCCATGGCCGAATACTGGCACGGCGACTTGTCGACGCTGCTGATGGACACCCGCATTACGATCGCATTGTCGGTGCTGATCGGCATGGTGACGTTCACCGGCAGCTTCATCGCGTTCCTCAAGCTGCGCGGCCAGTGGATCCCGCTGTGGTGGGCCGGCAAGGAGCCCGCCAAGGACCGCCAGGGCAACGTCAAGAAGGACGACGCCGGCAATGTCGTGATGGACTGGAAGCAGTATCTCAAGATGGGCAATCCGCTCACCTTCCCGGCCCAGCACCTGCTCAACCTCGTGCTGGTGATCGTGGCCGTGCTGCTTGGCGTCGTCATGGCGACGGCGCCCGGTCATTGGGAACTGATCCTGCTCATTCTGCTTGCCGGTGTGCTCGGCGTGTTGATCACCATTCCCATCGGCGGCGCGGACATGCCGGTGGTGGTGTCGCTGCTCAACTCGTATTCGGGGCTGGCGGCGTGTGCGGCGGGCTTCGTGCTCCAGAACAAGGGGCTGATCATCTCGGGCTCGCTGGTGGGCGCTTCCGGACTCATCCTGACCAACATCATGTGCAAGGCGATGAACCGTTCGCTGTTCAACGTCATGGCGGGTGGCTTCGGCCAGGATGCCGCGGCGGCTGGCGGTACGTCCATGGAAGGCAAGACCGTGCGGCAGATGGATGCCGAAGAAGCCGCCATGGTGCTCGAAGCATCCCAGAAGGTGTTTGTGATCCCCGGGTACGGCATGGCCGTGGCGCAGGCGCAGCACGCGGTGGCCGAGATGGCGCAGCTCCTGGCTGACAAGGACATCGAGGTGAAGTTCGGCGTTCACCCGGTGGCGGGGCGCATGCCGGGGCACATGAATGTCCTGCTGGCCGAGGCCAACGTGCCTTACGAGCAGCTTGCCGACCTCGAGCTCAACAGCGAAATGGACCAGTGCGACGTGGCCCTGATCATCGGTGCCAACGACGTCGTCAACCCCGACGCGCGTCGGCCCGACAGCCAGATCGCCGGCATGCCGATCTTCGATGTCGACAAGGCACGCACGGTGATGGTGTGCAAGCGCTCGCTGAACCCGGGCTTCGCCGGCATCCAGAACCCGCTATTCTTCAACGAAAACACGGTGATGCTCTTTGGCGACGCGAAGAAGATGGTCAGTGGCATCGTGAACGAGTTGAAGGGTGGGTAGTGCTCAGTGCTCAGTGCTCAGATTGACCTGCGCTTCTGCGAATACTGCGTCCAGCATCGGTTCGGTGAGCCGCTTCGTAAACGTGTTCTGCTGGCTGGGGTGGTACGATGCGATGAGTCGGCGGCCGTCCGGGAGCGTTTGCTCCGCACCATGGCCAAACTTCGGCACGCGGATTCTCAGTGAGTGGGCCGCGTTCTTCCAAGCCAGGCCGCCCAGGGCCACCAGCACGCGCCATGGCGTGCGCTCCAGCGTCTCTGCCAGGTAATCGCGGCAGTTGTTGATTTCCTCCGCCGTCGGTTTGTTCGCCGGCGGCGCGCAGTGACAGACGGCGGTGATCAGCGCATCGCGCAGAAGCAGGCCATCCCCGGTGTGCTCCGCGGTTGGCTGGCTCGCGAAGCCTGCCTTGTGCAGGGCGCGAAACAGCCAGTCGCCGCTGCGGTCCCCTGTGAACATGCGCCCCGTGCGATTGGCCCCATGGGCACCAGGTGCCAGCCCGACAATCAAGAGCCGGGCGTTGGCGTCGCCGAAGTTCGGCACCGGCCGACCCCAGTAGGTCTGCTCGCGATAGGCGGCGCGTTTTGCCGCGGCAATCGTGGCGCAGTGCTCGCGTAGCCGCGGACACCGCACGCATTGGACGACGCGGCGGTTCTGGTCGCTCAGCCAGTGCGTGCGGCTGGTGCCGGTCTTGTTGGCTCTTGGTGGGGTCAATGGGCTTCGCGTGCGAGGTTGCGGTTCCAGGCAGGGATTTCCACGACCAGATCCTGCGTGCCGTCGGGCACACATTGGCACGCCAGACGCGACTGGGCTGTCACGCCATAGGCCTCGTCGAGTTCGTCCTCTTCTTCGTCGCTGGGTTCGTTGCAGCTCTCGAGGCCGTTGCGGATGATGACGTGGCACGTGCTGCATGCGCACACGCCACCACAGGCGTGGTCGAGTTCGATGTCATGGGCAAGGGCAATGTCGAGCAGCGATCCGGGCCGGCCATGCGTGCCATAGGGGATGTGGGCAGGGTCGACGGTGACGTGGTGCTCGCGTTTCTGTTCGTCGATGAACCGCACTGTGTAGGCGCGCTGCGGCAGGGGGGTGCCGTGATCTGCGATGTAGGGATTCTGGCCGCTCATTCGGAGCGCTCCTCGTCGCGGGGGGCGGTCTGGCCGCTGACGAGCGCGTCGCGAATGCCCAGCTCCGCCAGCCGCAAGGTACGATGTCCGAACGCTGTCAGTGCGCGGTGCAATTCGTCGAGATCGTCGGTTTCGTCGGCGAGTTTGCGCAGCGTGTCCATCTCGGCGCGAATGCGGTCGCGGTCGTCGGCTGGCAGTTGGTCGCCCACGCGCGCCAGCATCTGCTCGGTCTTGTGCAGGTCGAACGTGACCTGGTTGCGCAAATCGATGCGGCGGTGGGCGTCGATGTCATCGCGGCCGTGGGCGACGCTGTCGCGTGTGATCTGCTCGACCTCGTCGCGCGTGAGGCCGTGGTTGGGGACAATCTGAATGCTGGCCCGTTGTCCGCTGCGCTGCTCGGTCGCCGATACGTTGAGAATACCGTTGGCGTCGAGCAGAAACTCGACCTCGACCTTGGGCATGCCGGCGGGCATGGGGGGGATGCCGCGCAGCTCGAATTCGCCGAGGGAGCGACAATCCGCGGCGAGCTCGCGTTCACCTTGCAGCACGTTGATCTTGATGGCGGTTTGCCCGTCGACAAAGGTGGTGAACATCTCCGTTGCGCGACATGGGATCGTGGTATTGCGCAGGATGAGCTTGCCCATCGCTCCGCCCATCGTCTCGATGCCGAGTGACAACGGCGTCACATCGAGCAGCAGCATGTCCATCTTCGCGCCGGCCAGCACCGACGCCTGCAGCGCCGCGCCGAGCGCCACGACTTCATCGGGGTCCAGCGCGGTGTACGGCTCGCGTCCGAAGTACTCGGCCACGCGCCGACGGACGGCGGCCATCCGCGACGAGCCGCCGACCAGAATGGCCTGCTGCACGTCGTCGACGTCGAGACCGGCGTCGCGCAGCGCCTGTTTGCAGCGCTCGATGGTGCGCTCGACGAGTGGTGCGGTGAGCGTGTCGAACTCCGCGCGCGTGATCGCGCGCTGATAGGTGCGTCCCTGACCGAGGTCGAGTTCGATCGACGCCTGTGGCTCGTCACCAAGGCGGATCTTGACGGCTTCGGCGAGCGTGCGGAGCGCCTGCTTGGTGGCGGGCGCGCTGATGCCGACGTCGAATCGCTCGCGGACTTCGTCGGTGACCAGCGTGATGATGGCCCGGTCAAAGTCATCGCCGCCGAGATGCGTGTCGCCCGCGGTGCTGAGTACCTGAAACACGCCCTCCTCCAGCCGGAGGATTGATACGTCGAACGTACCACCGCCGAGGTCATACACCGCAACGACCTGGCCATCGGCCGTCGCGCCCGCCGTGTCCGTACCGCAGCCAGCCATCGGCAGTGCGACGGGACCGCTGGATGTTGACGCCTGTGGCGTACGCACGCCGATGCCGTAAGCGAGCGCGGCGGCGGTTGGCTCGTTGATGATGCGCACGACTTCGAGGCCGGCGGCCTGGCCGGCGTCGCGCGTGGCTTGCCGCTGCGCGTCGTCGAAGTACGCCGGCACCGTGATCACGGCTTTGCGTACCGGCTGGCCGAGGGTTTGCTCGGCCTGGTCGCGCAACGCCCGCAGCACGAGTGACGAGATTTCCTCCGGGGAATAGCGCCGCCCATTGATGTCGATCTGCACCGTGTCGCGCGGCCCGGACGCGACCGCGTAGCTGAGGAACGGCAGTTCGTTGTGGATATCGTCGAGGCCCTTGCCGATAAGCCGCTTGACTGAATAGACCGTCGACCGTGCATTCTCGATGGCGTGCGCGCGGGCTTCCCAGCCGAGTGTTACGCGGGGCTGTTCGCCGTCGACGCTTGGCGTGATGCCGATCACCGACGGGAAGCGGCCTTCACCGCTGGCGTCGCGGATGATGCGCGGGCCGCGTTCATCTGCAACGGCGACGAGCGAGAACGTCGTGCCCAAATCGATACCGACGATGATCTCTCGGTCACTCATTCAGGTCTGCACTTCGTTGCGGAGCTTCTGGTAGTACTTGACCGCGTTGAGGGCGGCCCGCAGCTCGTTGCGCAATGCGTCATCGCCCGGCAGTTGCGGTGCCAGTGCCGCGACGCGCCCTGCGGCTTGCTCGTAGTACTCACGAATCTGCTCGGCGCATGCTTGCAGCGCGGCCTGGTCGTCTGCTTCGCGGGCTTCCTCGATCTCCTCGCGCAACATGAGCGTCGTGCTCAAGACCTCGGGCGGGACGTGCTTGTCTTCGGTGGCCGACTTGCCGCCGAGCAGCTCGAGCAGGTATTCGGCCCGCAGCACCGGATCGCGCAGCACTCGGTGCGCCTCGTTCAGTTGCGCACTCAGCCGCATGCTCAACGCATCGCCGCTGTCGCCGTGCTGGTCGGGATGGACGCCGCGCGACGCTTGCAAGTAGCGCTGGCGCAAGGTCGCCTGATCGAGTTCGTAGCGCGGCTCGAGGCCGAGCATCTCGAAGTAGTTAAGGCTGTCCGCGGGATAGAGCGAGTGGCAGTGGTCACAGAAGAACGGCCAGTCCATGCTGCGGCGACACGCGGTGCACTTGCTGACGACGGCATGTTGCGAGCGGTCGGGTTCGTTGCTCATGGCCATCCAATCGCGGCTGCGGTGCGCCCACCGGCGTCAGACAACGTAGCGTCCGGGCTCTGCACGGGACGAATCCGGCAGGACATCGCTCCGTGCTGTCACAGGTCGGGCCTCGCTCCGCTCTGCCCTGAGATCCGGGCGCTGGACCGGCCCACGACACGGCTTATACAGCCCTGCCACACGGCAGCGGCCGAAGGCGCGCCGGACGCCCCCTGTAGATTACGCCGAATAGCTCGAACCGCAACCGCAACTGTGCTTGGCGTTGGGATTGTTGAAGGTGAAGCCGCGGCCGTTGAGGCCGTCTTCGAAGTCGATCATCGTGCCGCTGAGGTTGCCGACCTCGTAGCTCTTGAAATCGCAGACGATGAGGATGCCGTGCGAATCGAACACCTCGTCCATCTCGCTGACGGGGGCGTTGCGCACGTCGCGCAGGTCGAGCACGTAGGTCAGGCCGCTGCACCCGCCGCCCTTGACGCCGAAGAAGAGATACGTCGTTGCGGGGTTCTCCATCTTCTCGACGTATTCGCGGACGCGCTGCGCCGCGAACTCGGTGAGCTGGATGCCTTCACCCTGGCCCGGCTGAATGGCGCGCTCGCGCAGGGCCTGGGCATCGTTGGTCCTGGTGTCGGGATGGGTACTCATATTCGTCGCTCCTGTCGTTGACTTGTCTTGTGCCTGTGGCCCGCCGCCGCGTGCGCCGGCGTTGTGCGCCGTGCGATGCTCGGCCAGGCCACCAGGCGCCACGGCGCTGTGAGCCGTGCCTTCGGCCGCTACTTGGCCGCCGCCGGCTGCGTCGTGCCGGGCTTCGCACCGCCGCGCTTGGCCTTGAGGTCCTTGATTGCGGCCCGCACGGCATCCTCGGCGAGTACGCTACAGTGGATCTTGACCGGCGGCAGGGCGAGCTCCTTCACGATATCGGTGTTCTTGATCTCCAGCGCCTCGTCGAGCGAGCGCCCCTTGATCCACTCGGTGGCCAGGGAGCTCGATGCGATCGCCGACCCACAGCCGAACGTCTTGAACTTGGCATCGACGATGTTGTCCTGCTCATCGACCTGAATCTGGAGCTTCATGACGTCGCCGCACTCCGGGGCCCCGACGATGCCGGTGCCGACGTTGCCGGCCTTGCGGTCCATTGAACCCACGTTTCGCGGGTTGTTGTAGTGATCGATGATCTTGTCGTTGTACGCCATGGGCCGTTCGCTCCGTTTCTACCGTGATTCTAGCGCCACCTTCGCCATGCAGCCGGGCCGCGGCACGCTATTCACCGCCCCATTGCACCGTCTTCAGGTCGACCCCTTCCTGGGCCATCTCCCACAGCGGGCTCATCTCGCGCAGCCGCCGTACGGCCGCGACCACGCGCTCGATGGCGTGGTCAATCTCTGGCTCGGTATTGAAGCGCCCGACCGAAAAGCGAATGCTGCTGTGGGCCAGGTCCTCGCCGACGCCGATGGCCTTCAGCACGTAGCTGGGCTCGAGCGACGCGCTGGTGCAGGCCGACCCGCTCGACACCGCGATTTCCTCCATGCCCATCATCAGGCTCTCGCCCTCGACATAGGCGAACGACAGGTTGAGGTTCGTCGGCGTCCGCTCGGTCGGGTGCCCGTTGAGCTTGACCTCTTCGAGCTGCGACAGGATCCCTGCCTGTAGCCGGTCGCGCAACGCCGCCAGCCGCGCCGGCTCGGTGTCCATGTGCTGCTGGCACAATTCGGCCGCCTTGCCCATGCCGACGATCGCCGGCACGTTGAGCGTCCCGCTGCGCATGCCGCGCTCGTGGCCGCCGCCGTGAATTACCGGCTCGCAGCGCACCCGCGGGCGGCGCCGCCGCACGTACAGGGCGCCGATGCCCTTCGGGCCGTTCATCTTGTGCCCGCTGCACGTGAGGAGGTCGATGCCCATCTCCTCGACGTCGATCGGCACCTTGCCGAACGTCTGGCAACAGTCCGTGTGAAACAGCACGCCGCGCTCCTTGCACAAGCGGCCGATTTCGCCGATCGGCTGCAGCGTGCCGATCTCGTTGTTGCCGTGCATGATCGACACCAGGACCGTGTCGTCCTTGATCGCCGCGGCGAGCTTCTGCACGTCCACCCGACCACGCTCGTCCACCGGCAGGAATGTCACGCGATAGCCGTGCTGTTCGAGGTACTTGCAGGGATCGATCACGGCCTTGTGCTCGGTCGGCTGCGTGATGATGTGCCGGCCCTGGTCGGCGTACATCGCCGCGACCCCCTTGATGGCGATGTTGTTGCCCTCCGTCGCGCCGCTGGTCCAGATGATCTCCTTGGCCTCGGCGCCGATCACGTCGGCGATCTGCTGTCGCGCCAGTTCGACCGCCTGCTCGGCCTCCCAGCCGAAGTGATGGCTGCGCGAAGCGGCATTGCCGAACTTCTCGGTGAAATACGGCAGCATCGCTTCGAGCACGATCGGATCGACCGGCGTCGTGGCGTTGTGATCGAGGTAGATCTTCATTGCGCGACCGCCCCGGAGACCTTGCGCTGCGACTGCCCGTCCTCGGCGGCGAGCTCGGCCATGGTCACACTCTTGAGGAAATCGCGCAGGCGATAATGCACCTTGCGGACCGAGCCCCGAATCGGACAGGGCCCGGTCAGCGTACACTGGCGACCGTCCTTCTCACTGTTCACGCAGCGAACCAGGTGCACCGGCCCCTCGACAGCCTCAATCAGCTCGTCCAGCGTCATCTTGTCCGGGTCCGCCGCCAGCACATACCCCCCGTGCGCCCCGCGCACCGAGTTCACGTGCCCCGTGCGGTTGAGCTTCTTCAGCACGTTCATCAGCAGGGGCAGCGGCACGCCATGCGCTTCTGCAATGTCCCGCGCACTGACGACCTTCTGGCCGGCGCGGATGAGATGACAGACGGCGATCATGGCGTACTCGGTTTTTCGGGTCAGTGTCAACATACGAAGGACTCCTTAAAAGCGCCCTTCTAAATATAGCATCGGTCTAGTGCTGTATCAAACGCGAAAATCACAGTAACGTCCTATAATGCCCTTTTTTCGGCCCCGTGGGGCCGCAGGTCCGCGCCTACGGGGCCTGCACCGCCACCTTTGCCGCGTGACCCTCGATCCGCACCTCGCGGACCTCTCCGCCCGCCGGCGCCCCAACCGTCACTTCGTCGGCGAGGCACTCCTGGCGGATCGTCTCCGCGTAGCGCTGCACCACCGCCGCCAGGGCGTCGGTCGTCTCGACCTGAACCATGATCCGCGCCTCGTACGCCAGGTTCAGGTCCTTGCGGATGCCCTGCACGTGATGGATGACCTCGCGCGTCATCCCCTCCGCGACGAGGTCGTCGGTCAGCTCGGTCTTGACGACCACCACGCCGGCCCGACCCTGCGCCGCCGACCAGCCGGGCTTCGCCTCGAGGCGGATATCGACGTCCTCTTCGCTGAGATTCACCCGCTGTCCGTCGACCTCGAGCGACAGGCTGCCCGTGGCCGCCAGCGCCCGCCGCGCGTCGGCCGCGTCGAGCTGGTTGAGGGCGGCTGCGACTTGCTTGCCGAGCTTGCCAAACTTGGGCCCGATGGACTTGAAGTTCGGCTTGACCTGGTAGGTGACGTAGTGGTCGGCCTCGGTGGTGAAGTCGACCTCCTTGATGTTGAGCTCCTCGGCGATCAGGTCGCTGTGCGCCCGCAGCCAATCGGTGTGCTCCGGCCGCACCAGGATAATCTCGGCCAGGGCCAGCGGCTGGCGCACCTTGAGCTTGGCGGCCGTCCGCGCCGCCCGCCCCAGCGACACGATCTGCCGCACCAGGTCCATCTCCTGCGCCAGCTCCTCATCCATCAGCGCGGCATCCGGCACCGGATAATCACACAGATGCACACTCACCGGCACCCCTCCGTCGCTTCGTCGCGCCGTCGCGCCGTCGCTTCGGGCCAGATTCTGATACATCGTCTCGGCGAAGAACGGCGTGAACGGGGCGATCAGCTTGCTCAGCGCGACCAGCACCTCGTGCAGCGTGTTGTACGCGTCCCACTTGTCCTGGTCCTGTGCGGCGTCGCCAGTAGTGCGGGCCCAGAAGCGGTCGCGGCTGCGGCGCACGTACCAGTTGCTCAGCGCGTCGACAAACTCGTTGAGCCGCCCGGCCGCGGGGTAGTTCTCGAAAGCGTCGAGCTTGTCGCGCACGTACTTCGTCGTGCGGTGCAGCTCGCTGATGATCCACCGATCCAGCTCGCCGCGCTCCGGTGATGCGCGCCACGCGGTCCCGCCGTCGCTGCTTCCCGGATCAAAGCCGTCGATATTCGCGTAGATATTGAAGAAGCTGAACACGTTGTAGAGCCGGACGAGGAACTCGCGGTGCGCATCGCGGATGTTCTGCTCCTCGAAGCGGACACTGGTCCACGGCGTCTGGCCGGAGAAGAAGAACCAGCGCATTGCATCGGCCCCGTACTGGTCGAAGATATACGTCGGCTCGCGGTAGTTCTTCTTCCGCTTGCTCATCTTCAACCCGTCCTCGCCCATCATCAGGCCGAGGACGATGCAGGTCTTGTAGGGGTGGGGGTAATCTCGGACGGGTAGGGTGGGCGTATTACTGGCTCCCCCGTTGCGGAACAGCAGCGTACTGATCGCCAGCAGTCCATAGAACCACCCGCGGGTCTGATCGAGCGCTTCGCTGATGAAATTCGCCGGAAAGCGCTCGTTGAATGTCTCGACACTGCCCGGGGCATGGGGGAACCCCCACTGCGCGAACGGCATGCTCCCCGCGTCCCACCAGCAATCGATCACCTCGGGCACGCGACGCATCTTCGCACCCGGCACGAACGGGCTGTCGTACGTCCACTCATCGATGTACGGCTTGTGCACCATCAGGTGATCCGGCAGCGTCGCGTCGGCCGCCTTCTTTTCCGCCCACAGCCCGCCGTCGCTCGCCCCCGCCTTGGCCTTCAGCTCCTCCAGCGAGCCGATCGCCTCCATCTTGCCGGTCTGCTCACAGACCCAGATCGGCAGCGGCGTCCCCCAGAACCGCTCGCGCGACAGCGCCCAGTCGACGTTGTTCCGCAGGAAGTCGCCGAAGCGCCCCTCGCGGATGTGGTCCGGCAGCCAATAGATCCCAGCATTGTTGGCGAGAAACTCGTCCTTGAACTGGCTGGTGCGCACGAACCAGCTCTTCCGCGCGTACTGGATCAGCGCGTCATCCTCGGCGCGGGGGCAGAACGGATACTCGTGCTCGATCGTTTCCTGGTGCAGCAGGACATCGCGCTCCTTGAGCTCGCGAATGATGTCCTTGTCGCAGTCCTTCACCCACCGGCCGCGATAGGGCGCGGGGGCTTCGTCGGTGTAGGTCCCGTCCGGCGCGACGGCATTGATCAGCGGCGGCGTGTGCAGTTCGTCCACGAACCGCTTCCGCTCGGCCTGCAAGAGCTCGAAGTCCACCTCGCCATACGCCGGCGCCTCGTGCACCAGCCCGGTGCCGCTCTCCAGTGTGACGAAATCCGCCAGCGTGATACGCCAGCCGACCGAATCCGTGCCGCCATCCTTCAGTGGTGCTCTCTGGTCGCCCAGGGACTTGTAGTAGCAATCGAACGGCGGCACGTAGCGCAGCCCGACCAGGTCGGATCCCTTGCACGTACCCAGTTCGGCGTACTCGTGCTTGAGCTTCGCCATCGTCGACGCGACCAGGGCCGTCGCGATCACCAGCACCTCTTCGCGCGTCTGGTCGTGCAGGAACGTGTAGTCGATGTCCGGCCCGACCGCGGCGAAGTGGTTGCTCACCAGCGTCCACGGCGTCGTCGTCCAGACGAGCAGCGAGATTGGCTTGTCCCCCTTGACCAGCTTCCAAGGATCAAATTCGCTCTTGTTATTCGTCGCTTCTTTCCGCAACGGAAATCTCACATACACCGACGGGTCCTGCACCGTGCGGTACCCTTCGCCGACCTCACCCGACGACAGGGCCGTCCCCCCCTGGGCCCACCACCACACGACCTTGTGCCCCTGGTACAGCAGCCCGCGCTCGAACAGCGTCTTGAGCCCCCACCACACGCTCTCGACATAGCTCTGGTGAAACGTGACGTAGGCCTCTTCCAGGTTCACCCAGAAGCCCAGCCGCCGCGTCATCTGCTCCCATTCCTGCACGTAGCGAAACACGCTATCGATGCATAGCCGCACGAAGTTCTCCACCCCGTGCTGCTCGATCTCCTCCTTGGTGTGGATGCCGAGCTCCTTGCAGACCTCGACCTCGACGGGCAGCCCGTGCGTGTCCCAGCCGGCCTTGCGATCCACCAGCTTGCCGCACATCGTCTGATAACGTGGGAACAGGTCCTTCATCGCCCGCGTCAGGCAGTGCCCGGGATGCGGCAGGCCGTTGGCCGTCGGCGGCCCCTCGTAGAACACGAACCGCGGTGCCCCGCGGCGTTGTTCCAGCGACTGGTTGAACACGTCGTGCTCTTCCCAGAACCGCAGGACCTGCTGCTCGGACTCGGGAAAGCTGAATTTGTCGGGCAACGGCTCAAACATCGGCAGTCCCTCGACCCCTGGGGGTCTGCAAGTTTGCGAAAACGTACAAAATAGCATTCCCGCCCGCCGGTTACCACTCCACACCGGCCCCAACATGGCCTCACCCGGCCGACGCGTCCTCATCGATCGGCCCCGGCGGATAGCTCGACAGGGCGGCCTGGAACAGATCGTGGGCGAACTGGTTGCGATGCGGCATCAGCGCCAGCGAGAATTCCAGCGGCTTATCACGGTCGGGCGCCTCGATCACCGCCAGCCGCTTGCGCAGGTCGACGATCAGCCGGTTCTTCTTCAGATCAACGCGAATGATCCGACAGCGTCTCAGGAACCCATAGGAGAGTAGCTCGACGCGCCCCGGCACGACCCGCGCGTACACCGGCCAGAGCAGTACCTGCAGGCCGAAGTGCAGCACAATCGCAGTGTATACGAAGAGTGGGGCACCGCGGGTGAACTCGCCGGTCATCAGGTAGTTGAAGTACATGGCGAACCCGCCGGCAACCAGGAGCGTCACAATATAGACTCCCTCGCCGACCGCACTCATCGCAGGCGGCGCGTTCCACAGTCGGTAGACCCGCGGCTCGAACGGCACATCAGGAATGCCCTGCTCGGCCTGGATCTCTACGGGCGTCCCCACGCACCACAAGCGCCCACTCTCGTCCGGTTCTTCCGCTGCGACCGATGCGGCCTTGCGCAGTCTCCACCGTTGATAGGCTCGCACCGCTGGAATCGCCATCACCGCCACCCAGACGGGAACGAGCACCGCGCCGGATACCCAGCTTACCGGGCCTGATGGATTGGCCGTGGTCGGCCACTCGAGTACCAGGATCGTCACGAAGGCCAGGGACCCGAGGTACACCGGCAGCATGGCTTCCATGTCCGGTTTATGTTTGCGCGCCAACCGCTGCGCGAACCGCACGCGCTCCGCCTCGGGCACGTCGCCGGTCGCGACGTCGGCCTCCGACTTGTTGTCGATCACTTGTGCCATCACACGTCCGCACACGCCACCGCGCGTCAACGCGCGAGGTCAACCTCCGGTTCGCCGGGCTCGCGCGCGACTGCGGCATCGGCCGCCTCTGCCGCACTCGGCGCCACGCCCACCTCTTCCGCCGGCTTGCTGGCCGGCTCCTGATCGTCAAACAGCTTGATGTGCTGCCAGCGGCCGGCCTGGAAGCGCCACAGCAGCACCAGCCCGACGACGGTGATGAACACGGTGCACACGGCCCACGGGCCGCTGATGCCCAGCCCCGGCGCGAATCGGGCCACCAGCGCACTCCCGCCGAAGAAGATTCCGATGCAGCACACGCCCATCAGGATCGCCGGCCCGCGCGTGTCGCCCGCGCCGCGCAGCGCGTTCATGTAGGTGATCGCCATCGCGTCGAACACCTGGAAGATCGCCACCCAGAACAGGATCAGCACGCCGGCCTCGATGACGGCGGCGTCCTGGGTGAAGATGTACATCAGCGGTTCGGGCGCGAACCAGAACACGAGCCCGACGAGCCCCATGTAGATGCCCGACAGCGTGAATGCGGTGCGGGCCCGCAGGTACGCCAGCTCGGGCTTGCCCTGGCCGATGGCGAAGCCGACCTGTGAGCACAGCGCAATGCCGATGCCCATCGCCGGCATGAATGACAGGTGCATGAGCTGCATCGCGACGTTGCTCGCGGCCATGGCGTTCTTGCCGTACCACGGCACGATGATGATCAGGAACGCTGACCACGAGCCGATATCCACCAGCCAGCCGAGCGACGTCGGCACGCCGACCCGCAGCAAACCGCGGAACTTTGGCCATTGCAGGGCGTAGCTGTGGCGGGTGTCGTAGCGCCGATCGAAGTCCGGCATCAGCATCGCGCCGGTCAGCACGCTCGCCCGCACGATCCACGCGATGACGGTCGCATACGCCGCGCCCTCGATCCCCAGTGCCGGGAAGCCGAGGTTGCCGAAGATCAACAGCCAGTTGCCCACGACGTTGACCGCCAGCGATGCGATCACCGCGACCAGTGCCACCTTGGGCTTCTGCACACCCATGAAAAACCCGTTGATGCCGATGCACACGATCGCCGGCGGAATCGACCACAGCGCGATCCGCACATACTGGACCTCCAGCGCCTTCACCGCGGGCGCGTGCTCCCCGAGCGCGGCAATCCAGCCGAGCCACTGCGGCACCAGGAGCACCAGCGGAATGGTCAGCACGCCAAAGGCGCCGGCGATGTAGAAGCTCTGCCAGGTGTACCCGCCGGCCTGTTCGGGCTCGCCGCGCCCATCAGCCTGTGAGACGAAGGTCTGGACGGCGTTGGCAATACCCAGCCCCAGGCAGCCCAGCACGAAGATCAGCATCGACGCCGGCGAGATCGCCGCCAGCTCGTCCGTCCCCAGCCGCGCGACCATGATCACGTCGATGAAGCCCATCAGCATGCGCGACAGGGCCATCAGGATGATGGGCGTGGCGAGCACCAGCAGCTCGACCGTGGGCGAGCGTGGCGGCTTCTGTTGGCTCTGAGCGATTTCGGTCACGGTATCCTCGCAGTCCATGGCCGCTGCTGCGGCACAAAAAAACCCCGGCCACTCGTCGCAGCCGGGGTTTGTCGTTCCGTGTTTGAAGCGAAGGCGCTACGGCAGTGGACACGGCCCCGGCACGTACTGTGCATCCGTAATGACAGGCTTCGGGATGGTCATCCGCACACCTCGCAGCAGCAGACGCCGCTAGCGTCTGGCGATAGAATCTCCGCAGAAAACTCAAGTATGCCGGGGAACCGGGGCGCTGTCAACCGTCGACTGACGATAAGATTCGCGACCTTTCGGAATGGCAGGGCGTATGCTCTTTGGGGCATAATACGCGTCGCACCGTGGTGACCGCGGGGTCAGATTGGAGAACGCTGCTGATGTGGAAGTTGCGCGTGGGCATCCTGCTGATGCTGGGTGCCGGTCTGTCCGGGGCCGCCGCCGGCCCGTCCGACGAGGTGCTCCAGATCGGCTTTTCCGCCCCCAGCTCGCTCGGCATGGTCATCCGTTCCGGGCAGTGGTTTCCCGTCCGCGTGCGCCTCACCATGCAGGGCACCGGCATGGTCACGCGCACACTCCGCTTCGAATCCATCGACATCGACGGCGACCGCGTCGCCTTTCTCAGTCCGCCGATCACGCTCTCGTCCAAGGGCGGCGGCAGCGAACGCGAGGTCTGGACCTACGCCACCGCCAACCGCCTCGACCAACTGCCCGAGACGCTTGGCGTGCTCGACGAGAGCGGCGCGATCATCGGTGAGCTCGACGTGCCGCCCTGTGACCTGCTGCTCAACGACGACCTCCTCGTCCTCGATATCAGCGCCCGCAAGGTCGCCGCCCTCAACAACCTCATGACCCGCAGCTGGATGGCCGGCCAGCGCCACGAGGGCTCGCGCCGGCTCTACCGCAACGTCGTCATCTCGCCCGGCTTCGCCGCCCGCGACCTCCCCGAACACTGGTGGGCCCTCGAAGCCGTCGACGTCATCGTCTGGGACCAGCCCAATCCCAGCGAGCTCAGCTTTGCCCAGGTCGACGCGCTCGTCGAGTGGGTTCGCAACGGCGGGCAGCTCATCATCGGCGTCGGCACCGGCTGGGACGCCCTGCGCGAGAACGCCGCCCTGGCCGATATCCTCCCCATGCACGGCCCCGGCGCTCGCAGCGAGCTCTCCCAGCCGCGCATCTTCCTCCGCCGCATGGCCATCCCCGGCCGCTGGGGCGAGACGCTCGAGACGCCGCTGGTCGTCACCTCGGCTACCCTCGCCGACGACGCCGTGTGCACGCTGCGCGAAGTCGGCCGCGCGGGACCGGTTCACCTCATCAACATGCGGCTTGTCGGGGCGGGACGCGTCGTAACGACCGGCGCCAGCCTCGAGGCCCTGACGACCATCACCGAAATCGCCCCCTACGCTTTCTTCGCCGAACTGATGGAGATCAACGAGGTCCCCGATCGCTACTGGGACGAACAGTCCGGCATGTGGCAGCAGATGAACATGCTCGATCCGCTGCGGCTCTACGGCTGGGTCACCGCACCGATCAACTTCGCCACCTCCGTCGCGATCCGCCAGCTCACCGCCTTCCTGTTCGTTGCGGCCTACATCGTGATCGCCACCCTCGCCAGCTGGTGGTACCTGCGCGGCCGCGGCCTGACCCGCTTCAGCTGGGTCGGCTTCGCCGTCTGCGCCGCCGCCGCCAGTGCCCTCAGCCTCGGCACCGTGCGAGCGATGAGCGGTCTCTCCGGCGGCGTCCAGAGCCTGTGCATCCTGGACATGCCGGACGGTTCGCCCGACGCCCGCGGCGCCTGTTTCTTCGGCTATCGCAGCGCGGCCCGCACGCGGGCCGATGTTTCGCTCCCCGGCCCGGACAACTTCCTGCGGCCGCTGGCCGAAGACCCCATGGGTGCCCTGCACTACGTGACGCCTGCCCGCTACCAGGCGCAGCCGGTTCGCGGCCAGCTCCAGGACGTGCTGATTCGCGCCACGCTCAAGCAGTTCGACGGCTACTGGCACGGCCAGACCAAGGGCACCGTGCGCGGCAGCCTCGTCGCCGACCGGCGCAGCGGCCAGCTCACGCCTGAAAGCTGGCTCTCGCACGATCTGTCGGCCCCGCTGGCTGGCGGCTATATCTTCTACGCCGATCCGCGGCAGCGCGTCGGCAGCGACGTGCGCCGGCCGGCGAACCTGACCACACCCCGGCCGCTCAACCTGCCCGCCTCGCTCGATGCCAAGCTCGACACGGACGTCAGCGAGGTTGCACCCGCGGTCAACATCCTCGCGGTCCCGCTCGGCAAGCTCGCCGCCGGCCAGCGGGCCCAGGGTCTCGGCGCCCGCGAGTATGAAGCCGTGAGTCGCCAATGGAGCGCCTGGGCGGGCCAGCGGGCCCCCAAGCGCAGCCAGATGCCCGACCTGCCGACGCTCTTCGACCTGCAGCAGTCGTGGCGCAGTGTGCG
Organism: uncultured Planctomycetales bacterium; assembly: GCA_964448675.1. Classification (GTDB taxonomy): domain Bacteria; phylum Planctomycetota; class Phycisphaerae; order UBA1845; family Fen-1342; genus CAYUZU01. The sequence continues at coordinate 21,105 of CAYUZU010000018.1, read as the reverse complement.
CTCGCGTATCGAAGTGGACCCGACCGTGCGCGGCGTGCTGCTGGCGTCGCTGCGCAGCTACCAGCTCGACACCCGCCGCGGCCACATCAACGAGCCCGGCCCGCCGCTGACCACCGATGGCCTACCCGACCTGGACGTTTCCCATTGGCTGCTCGCCGGCGATACGCAGCGGCCGGGGTACGCTGTGCTCATCGCATGGCAGTTCGCACCCGGCCCTGCCGACCTGCACCTCGACGGTGAGCCGCTGCCGGCCTACGACGGCATGACGTTCTATCGCGTGCGCATTCCGATTCGTTACACGGGCACGCCCTGACCGGAGATACCCTTTCGTGATCATTCAGACGATCAACCTGACCAAGCGCTACGGCAAGCTGGTGGCCCTCAACAACCTGCACCTCAACATCGAAGAGGGTGAGTGCTTCGGCTACATCGGGCCCAATGGCGCCGGCAAGACCACCACCATCCGTATCCTCGCCACCCTGCTGCAACCCACCTGGGGCGAGGCCCGCGTCTGCGGCCACGTGGTCGGGTATGAGTCACGCAAGATCCGCCCGCTCATCGGCTACGTGCCCGACTTCTTCGGCGCCTACGAGGACATGGTCGTCCAGGAATACCTCGAGTTCTTCGCCGCGGCCTACAACATCACCGGCAAGAAACGCGACCAGATCGTCGGCGACGTGCTCGAGCTCACCGACCTGAGCTACAAGTGCGATGCGCTGGTCGATGGTCTTTCGCGTGGCATGAAGCAGCGGCTCAGCATCGCCCGCGTGTTGCTGCACGACCCCAAGGTGCTCATGCTCGACGAGCCGGCCAGCGGCCTCGATCCGCGCGCCCGCATCGAGATCCGCGAACTGCTCAAGGAGCTGCACCGCATGGGCAAAACGATCCTCATCAGCTCGCACATCCTGCCGGAGCTGGCCGACCTGTGCACCAGCATCGGCATCATCGAGCAGGGCGACCTGATCTTTCAGGGCTCGGTGCGCGAAGCCGTCCGCCGCGCCCAGACTGGCGCCGTCGTCCACGTGATCACCCCGGACAGCCAGGAGAAGGCCCTGGAGGTGCTGGCCGCCCTGCCCGCGGTCGAGGACGTCATGGCCCGCGACGGCGAAATCGTCGTGACGCTCGAGTCGAACACGACCGACTTCTCCTTCATCGCCCAGGCCATGATCCAGAGCAACCTGCGCATCCACGAGATCAAGCAGGAAGAGGTCAATCTCGAAACCGCGTTCATGCGCCTGACCAAGGGCATCGTGCAGTAGCGCCCGGGCCCGTGCAATCTGCCCGCGTGCCACGGCGCCGGACCTCCCTCGTCGTAAGCTCTCTTCACTAAACACTGAACACTGAACACTGAACACTGATCATTGATCATTGATACGCGCCATCGTCGCTCGCCGCTGCTCGCGTTATGACACCTTCTTGCGCCACCGCCCCGCGCGTCCCGTAATCCCGACCCCGCAAGCGTAGCACGCAACACCCTGCGATCACGCCCCGGAGTACCCGCGAATTCCCTCGCAGCCGCCCCCGGCGCCGGGCTACGGTGGATCCGGCAAGGGCCACGCACCACGACCGCGCAGGATCACCAAGACGTGCCGCCACCACCGCGCGGCGGCGACCGTACCGGAGTCGGGCATGAAGCAAGTCGTATTCGCTTTGTCGTTGGCCCTGATGGCCGGACCTGGCGGTTGTCCCACCGACCAGGTCGCCCGCGAAACGCCCCTCGTCGCCACCTTCGCCACCGAGGGCCGCCACCCCGTCACCTTCCGGCTCGTGCTCGATTTGCACCCGCTGCCCCCCGGCCCGCTCGAGGCACAAACGATTCATGTCACGAGTTGGCGCCAGGACCACAAGACCGGTGACGTCCAGGCCCGCACCGTCGTCCGCACGCAACACCCCATCCCCGCCGGCGACGCCGCCCAGGTCGTCATCCAGCGCGGCTACCCGATGGACGCGGCCGAATACGTCGCGTTCCAGGTCGTCGCCCGCGGCGCGACCACCGCAGGCACCGCCTACCGCAGCTATCATCGGGCCACGGCCCGCTTCAGCGCCCAGGCCGACGGCGCCGTGATCGCGGATACGCTGGCCATCCCGTGTCGGGCGATCGACGAGTAAGCGCGTCGTCGCCCCCGGCGGACGACACGCCGCTCCCGCAACCTCGCGGGTTTCTCCGCATCGCTGTGCCGCGTCCCGCGCAAGAGCAAGGCCCGCACGGTTTCGCGCGGGCCTTGCTCATCTCTTACGTACCAGGAGGTTCAGGCTCCTGTCCCAGCGTCATGGGTACGGAGAATTCGGTTCGTGCTCCGTGCACGCAGTCTGCCGTCGGTTACGGCAGCACGAAGTTGTCCTGATAGTTCTTGAACGGCCACTGGTCCGAGTTCGGCACGTCGTAGTAGCCGATCCGCGCGCCCGGCGTCGGGTACACGTCCAGCTTGACGTTGCCGTAGCGGGCCAGGACGTCGTTGCTGTACAGGTTCATGCTGTCCGCATCCTGCGACTGCACACGCGTCTCTGCCTCGGCCTTGGTCGTGCGGGCCGAGCCATCGCAGAACAGCAGGTTGTCCATCATCTTCCGCTTGTGCCAGCCGTACACCAGCACCTCTTCGGCGTCACCACCGCTATCCTGGCCGATCATGTTGAAGTACGTCGGCTCGCCAGCCAGCACCGTGCGGCCGGTCTCCACGATCGTCGTCAGCCGGTGACCCCAGGGTCCCATCGCGAACCACGAGCCGGCCGGCGTGATGCCCGTGCCGGCCACGTCCGCGTAGCAGAACAGGCTGCCGCGATAGCTGTTGCCCAGGATGTCGTAGCAGGGCTTGCCCTTCGCGTTGCCACGGATGTCGTCGATCAGCGGGTGGTCGGGATAGCCGACGTCCGACGGGCAGCGGTACCACTCGAGCTGCTTCTCGTCACCGATACCGATGTCGCCGACCATGTAGATGTTCAGCGGACGCCGGTGGGCCGCATACTCCTCGCGCATCATGCCGGCATTGCCCCACACCGCGTGCTGATCTTCGTCGTCCGAGAGGAAGAAGCCACGCGTCCGCGTGGTCATCATCGGCCGCTGGGCCGAGCGACCGCCCCAGCAGAACCAGTTGGCCGTCTTCCACAACTCGTAGTCGAGCTGCTCGCCATTGGGCAGGATCATGTTCTGGTGGACGGGGATGATCTGCTCGGCGCGATCCTCGTTGGCGTACTGGTACATCGCCTTGCCCAGGTTGTTCAGGTTCGCGAGGCACTTGGCCTTCTTGCCCTGCTCGCGCGCCGTCGACAGGCTGGGCAGCAGAATGGACAGCAGCAGCGCGATAATCGCCACCACCACCAGCAGTTCGATCAGCGTAAATGCTCGTTGGTTCCGCGTCTTGGTCATTCGATGTCTCCTGGCTTCGTACTTCCTGGCCCGTCCCAGCCACGCCGGACAGCGCCCGGCCAGATGTGAACGGCTGGCCCCGACGGGTCTCAACACACTAGATCCGACAACTTACAACACAACGGCCCAGAAACATTGCGAAATTCCGTGTCTCCGGCCCGCTTTTATGCTCTTCGCGTTATTCGGACGTTCCGGTCCACTGTGAACCTTGGCGCAACTCACGCCCTGAAAGGGTCTTATCGTTCATGAGCCGTTCCGCCAGCCCCAACCACGAATCGTGCCCGGACGGCCGCCAGCGACCGCTCGGCCGCGGTTTCTTTCCCTTGGGCACGTCCTCGTCTACCAGTTCGCCCTGAGACGAACGGCGCAAGAACAAGGCCCGCACGGTTTCGCGCGGGCCTTGCTCATCTCTTACGTACCAGGAGGTTCAGGCTCCTGTCCCAGCGTCATGGGTACGGAGAATTCGGTTCGTGCTCCGTGCACGCAGTCTGCCGTCGGTTACGGCAGCACGAAGTTGTCCTGATAGTTCTTGAACGGCCACTGGTCCGAGTTCGGCACGTCGTAGTAGCCGATCCGCGCGCCCGGCGTCGGGTACACGTCCAGCTTGACGTTGCCGTAGCGGGCCAGGACGTCGTTGCTGTACAGGTTCATGCTGTCCGCATCCTGCGACTGCACACGCGTCTCTGCCTCGGCCTTGGTCGTGCGGGCCGAGCCATCGCAGAACAGCAGGTTGTCCATCATCTTCCGCTTGTGCCAGCCGTACACCAGCACCTCTTCGGCGTCACCACCGCTATCCTGGCCGATCATGTTGAAGTACGTCGGCTCGCCAGCCAGCACCGTGCGGCCGGTCTCCACGATCGTCGTCAGCCGGTGACCCCAGGGTCCCATCGCGAACCACGAGCCGGCCGGCGTGATGCCCGTGCCGGCCACGTCCGCGTAGCAGAACAGGCTGCCGCGATAGCTGTTGCCCAGGATGTCGTAGCAGGGCTTGCCCTTCGCGTTGCCACGGATGTCGTCGATCAGCGGGTGGTCGGGATAGCCGACGTCCGACGGGCAGCGGTACCACTCGAGCTGCTTCTCGTCACCGATACCGATGTCGCCGACCATGTAGATGTTCAGCGGACGCCGGTGGGCCGCATACTCCTCGCGCATCATGCCGGCATTGCCCCACACCGCGTGCTGATCTTCGTCGTCCGAGAGGAAGAAGCCACGCGTCCGCGTGGTCATCATCGGCCGCTGGGCCGAGCGACCGCCCCAGCAGAACCAGTTGGCCGTCTTCCACAACTCGTAGTCGAGCTGCTCGCCATTGGGCAGGATCATGTTCTGGTGGACGGGGATGATCTGCTCGGCGCGATCCTCGTTGGCGTACTGGTACATCGCCTTGCCCAGGTTGTTCAGGTTCGCGAGGCACTTGGCCTTCTTGCCCTGCTCGCGCGCCGTCGACAGGCTGGGCAGCAGAATGGACAGCAGCAGCGCGATAATCGCCACCACCACCAGCAGTTCGATCAGCGTAAATGCTCGTTGGTTCCGCGTCTTGGTCATTCGATGTCTCCTGGCTTCGTACTTCCTGGCCCGTCCCAGCCACGCCGGACAGCGCCCGGCCAGATGTGAACGGCTGGCCCCGACGGGTCTCAACACACTAGATCCGACAACTTACAACACAACGGCCCAGAAACATTGCGAAATTCCGTGTCTCCGGCCCGCTTTTATGCTCTTCGCGTTATTCGGACGTTCCGGTCCACTGTGAACCTTGGCGCAACTCACGCCCTGAAAGGATCTTATCGTTGACACGCCGTTTCGTCATCCTCTACCATGATTTCATCTCCGGACGGCCGCCAGCGACTGCCCGGTCGCCTTTTCTCCGGTGTGGGCATAACCTCGTCTTCAGTTCGCGATGAGACGACCCGCGTGGAATCACTGCCGACGGAAAACCCGACCCCCGCGGCCCGCAACGGCCAGCGCACCCTCCGCGAGTGGATCCCCGAGGTCTACCGCCGGGCCTGCGACCACGCCCACCGTATGCTTACGCGCTGGCGCGGCGTGAACCGTCCCGATACCGCCTCGCTGGTCGACCGCGCCGTCTGCGAACTGCTCAAGTGGGGCGAGGCCCCCTGTGCCTCCCGCGAGCACGCCCTCGCCCTGCTCGTCCAGAAAATGCGCCACGTCTCGGTCGACATCGCCAAGAACCTCTCCGCCAAGAAGCGCGGCGGCCCCGGCCGCGGCGAGCAGGCGGGCGATCCGCCGCCGCGGACCCTCGTCTCGCTCGAGCACGTGCCTTCCCCCGCCGCCTGGGACCACGCCCACCTGCTCGCCATTGACGAAGCGCTGGATCGCCTGGAATCGCTTTCGCCGCGACTGAAGGACGTGGTGGCCCTGCGCTACCTGCTGGGCCTGACCGTCGAGGAAACCGCCCAACAATTGGGTGTTGCCGCGAACAGCGTCAAGCGCGACACTCAGTTGGCCCGGGCGTGGCTCCTCAAAGAGCTGGCCGATCACGACGAGGCGTCGGCGTCGGCCGGACCGTGACCATGGACAGCGAACGCTTCGAGAAACTCGAGCGCCTCTTCCACAGCGCCCTCGAACTCCAGGACGCCGAGCGCGACGCTTTCCTGCAGCGCGAGGCCCGCGACGACCCACTGTTGCGCAAAGAGGTCACCCGCCTCCTCAAGGCCGAAGCGGCCGAACGCAAGTCCGGCCTGGTCGAGTCCCTCCTCAGCGCCGCCGACGTCGAGCCGCCCCGCATGCCCGAGATCGCCAGCGGCCAGTGGGTCGGCCCCTATCGCCTCATCCGCGAGCTGGGCCGCGGTGGCACCGGCGTCGTGTTCGAGGCCGAAGAGCCCACCTCACGCCGCATGGTGGCGATCAAGCTCTTCCACAGCCCGCGCGGCGATGACCCCGCCTACGCCGACGCCCTGCTCCGCGAGGCCAAGATCCTCGCGAAGCTCAACCACCCCGCCATCGCGAGCATCTACGCCGCCGGCCATACCGACAACGGCCGGCCCTACTTCGTCATGGAGCTCGTCGAAGGGCAGCGGCTCGACAAGTTCGCCCGGCGGCTCTCGCGCGGCGAACGCCTCCAGTTGTTTCTCAAGATGTGCGACGGCGTGCATTATGCCCACCGCAGCGGCGTCATTCACCGCGACCTGAAACCCTCGAATGTCCTCGTCCGCCGACTCGCCGTCAGCGACAACGGCCACGGTGACGACGATGTCATCCTCAAGATCCTCGACTTTGGCCTGGCCAAGCTCGTCGATCGCGACGCGACGCTCAGCCTCTCCGGCTTCTCCGAAGGCTGGGGCACGCTGCCCTACATGAGCCCCGAGCAGCGCCATGGCACGCGCGTCGGCAGGCTGACCGACGTCTACGCCCTCGGTGTGATCCTGTTCAAGCTCATGACCGACAAGCTGCCGTACCCGGTCGAAGGCCTGCCGCTGCCCGAGGCCTGGTACCGCATCGAGCACGACACGCCCCAGCGCCCCAGCCGGCTCGACCCGGCCCTGCGCGGCGACCTCGAGACGATCATCCTCAACGCCATCGCCGACGAGCCCAGCCGCCGTTACCAGAGCGCCGCGGAGCTGGGTGACGACGTGCGGCGTTACCTGTCCGACCAGCGGCCCATGCGGCGCGCCCCCAGCGTCTTCCGCGAGATCGGGCGCTTCGCCAAGCGCAACAAGGGGCTGGTCGCGACCGTGACGGCGTTGTTCCTCGGGCTGGTGGCCACGACTGTCGGGACCTACAGCGGTCTGATCCGGGCCCGCAAGGCCGAAGAGGAACTGCAGCGCGAAGCCAAGATCAAGAACGCGCTGGTCGAGTACGTGATCTCCGAGCGGCAGGCACTCGACGAGACCCAGTCCGATACCGAGGATGCGCCGAGCGTAGCCACCACGCAGGCTGCGGCGCACACCGAGGATGCCGGCGCCGCCGACGGCGCGGTCAGCGACGACGAGACCGACCCCATCTGGGACGTGCGCCGGCGCAACCCGCTCGAGATGCAGCGGCGCGAGGCCAAGCGCCTGCTCGTCGCCGGCCGCTATGAGGAGGCCGCCGAAGAATACGAACAGCTCGTACAGGTCGCGTCGCTGGTCAACCCGGGGGAGAACTGGTTCGTGGCGGTGCTGCGTAGCGAGTATGGCGAGTGCCTGACCCATCTGCGCCGCTTCGAGGAAGCCGAGGTCGAGTTGAAGGCGGGGTACGAAGGGCTGCTGCGCACCCGCGGCGTCAAGCACAACTTCACATTCGAGGCGGTGGAGCGGCTGATCGCGCTCTACAAGGCCTGGCGCAAGCTCGATTACGTGCTGCACTGGCAGGACGTTCGCCGCGAGTACGAGATTATCCGCCAATCGCCGTAGCGCCCGCCGGGGGAAAAACGCGCCACCCGTTCTACAATCACCGCGCTTCGGGTGTTCATGCATGACTTGCACGTAATGCGCACTGCGGATCAAGGAGGCAGCCCATGACCCTCACGCCCTCGACGATGTTGCCGCTGGGGACTTCTGCACCGGACTTCACCCTGCCCGACACGACCGGCCAACAGGTTTCGCTGGACGATTTCAAGGACAAGCGGGCGCTGCTGGTGATGTTCATCTGCAACCACTGCCCGTACGTCAGGCACGTGAAAGGCGAGCTGGTCGCGCTCGCCCGCGCGTACCAGGAGAAGGACGTCGGCGTCGTCGCGATCAACAGCAACGACGTCGCCAATTACCCCGACGACAGTCCGGAGCGCATGCAGGAAGAGGTCAAGCAGACCGGCTATCCCTTCCCGTATCTCTTCGACGAGACCCAGGAGGTCGCCAAGGCCTACAAGGCGGCCTGCACGCCCGACTTCTATGTGTTCGACCAGGAGCGCAAGCTGGTCTACCGCGGGCAGCTGGACGACAGCCGCCCGGACAGCGGCACGCCGGTGAGCGGCGCCGACCTGCGGGCGGCGCTCGACGCGTTGCTGGCCGGCGCGCCGATCGAACAGGACCAGAAGCCGAGCGTCGGCTGTAACATCAAGTGGCGCCAGGGCAACGAGCCGGACTACTTCAACTGACCCCGCCGCACCGGCTCGTCGGACAGATCAGCGCCGGGTGGCGCAAGCCCCCGGTCCAACGCCGACGAATGACGGCGACGCACGCCGATTCCGAACCCCGGCCGCAAGACAAGGTGCCAGGTAAAACGTGAAAGGTGATAAGGCGCCCCCCGCGGCGTCTCCCCCGGCTCCCGGCTCCCCGCTTTCCCTTCGTGGCGCCGTCGCTACGCCACCGCGTCACTTTCCTCCCGTTCGCTATTCCCCCGTCCGGTGTTGCAGCAGCAGCGCATCAAGCTGCTCCTCGATCACGCGCGCATCGTGCTGTGTCATCAGTGGCAGGTTCGCGCGCACGTTCGCCGCTGCCGCGTGCAACCCCGCCCGCGCCAACTGAGCGGCGGCTTCCGCGTCGGCCCGCAGCATCGGGTTGCCGATGCGATGAAGCGTGTCACTGTCGCTCAGCACGTTGGCGCACAGCGTCGCGGTCTGTAGCGGCACGCTCCCCGCCAGCGATGCCGCCTGCGCCAATCGGTCTTTGCGTGTGGGGTCGCTCTTGTCGAGCTTGAGCGCGGCGCTCAGCACCCCGTACGCCGCCGCGTCCTCGTCCACGAGCCGCTGCAACGCTGCCTGCGCGCGCTGCAGTCGTGTTGCGAGGTGCTTCACCTGGTCTTGGACACTGGCGAACTTGGGCTTGCCGATGGTAAATGTCGTGACCATGTGTCCCAGCGCCGCTGCCATCGCACCGGCCAGCGCTGCCACGCTGCCGCCGCCCGGCGTCGGTGCGTCCGACGCCAGCCGCTCCAGGAAAGTCGCCACGGGCAGGTTCACAAGAGATTCGTCTGTCATGGGCCACTCCACCAGGCACACTCCGTTACTGTGCAGCCGGCGTACCACTTGTGTCAGCAAAGGATTCTGCACGGCTCGAGCGCAGTGGCACACGGCCGCGCAACGGACCGTTTCTGAAACGGCTCTAGGCACGCACCGTCACTGTGCCGCATAATACGCCCCCGACGCCCGCGACACCAAATGGAGATTCCATGCTCGGACTGCACCCGGACGAGATCGATCGGCGTTACATGCAGGTGGCCCTCGAGCAGGCCCGCAAGGCCCTCGACAGCGAGGATGTCCCTGTCGGTGCCGTGATCGTACGCGAAGGGCACGTCATCGGTCGCGGCTACAACCAGCGCGAGAAGCTGCACGATCCCACCGCCCACGCGGAGATGATCGCCCTCACCGCCGCCGCCGAGTATCTCCACCAGTGGCGGCTCGATGATTGCACGATGTACGTCACACTCGAGCCGTGCGCCATGTGTGCCGGGGCTTTGATACTCGCGCGTGTTCGGCGGCTGGTCTACGCCGCCAGCGACCCCAAGGCCGGCGCGTGCGGGTCACTGTTTGAGATCACGCAGGATCCACGGCTCAATCACCAGGTGGAGACGGTTGCAGGGGTCATGGCCGAGCCGGCGGCTGAGCTCATTCGCGAGTTCTTCCGCTATCGCCGCTCGCTGGGCGAGAAATAGCGCTACGCGGCCACAAGCGCGTTCATCGCGTCGTCCATTTGCCGCGCGACGGCGCTCCACGTGAAACGTGACGCCAGCCGAATGCCCAGGCCCGCATCATCCCCCCACAAGGTGCCCTCCGCGACGCGCAGCGCCAGCGCCCGCAGCCGCCCCGTCAGGTCGTCCACGCTGCCATCGTACAGGAATTGCCGGGCGGCGGAGGTGTGGTCGACGTCGAGCACCTCGGGATAGGCCAGGCGCTCGGGCAGCAGGGGGTAACAGCCGGCGGCCATGGCCTCGACGATGCTGATGCCGAAGAACTCGTGCTCCGCGGTGGACACCGCCACGTCCGCATCGAGCAGCGCCGCCAGGTAATCGCCGCGCGTTGGCTGATACCCCCAGCGATCGATGTGGTTGGTGAATGTCTCGCGGGCCGTGTCGAAGACCGCGGGCGAATCCTCGAACTGCTCGCCCAGCACGCTGATGCGAAAGTCGACGTTTTCGGCTCGCAGCTGCTGAAGCGCTGCGAAGAACGCCTCGGGGTTCTTGTCGTGCTCCCAGCGCGCCGCCCAGAGGATCCGCAACGGACCCGGCCGGCGCGGGCCGCGCGGCGGGAATTCGTGAATCCCCGGCGGGTGAATCGCGGATTTCGCGCGGATGCGGTCGGGCACGTCCAGCGGCTGGTGATCCGGCATGCGTTTCAGGGCGGCGGTCAGCGCGGCGAGGAAGTCGTCGCGATGAAATGCGGAGTTGAACCACACCGCGTCGGCCGCCAGCGCGGTGGTCATGTTGGTGAAGCCGAAGTGAAAGTCACGTTCTCCGAAATAACGGAACGGGTAGGTGAGCTGGTTCTCGTGGAAGTAGGCGACGGTGGGCAGGCGGCGCACGAATGTGGGCACCAGCCCGCGAAATTCGGCGAGGTTGAGCATGTCCGAGCAGAACGCCGCATCCCACTGGGCGCCGTTGGCCAGCGCCGCGCGCACCTGGTCGGCGAACGTGAGTGCCGCATGGCGCATGCGCCACTTCCACTTGCGCGGCGGCAGGTGCAGCGTGGTGAACTGATGGCGGCTGTGGCCGGCCCAGCCCGTGAGAAAGGCCTTGTGGCTGCCGCCGTAATAGGGTTCGAGTGCGAGAATGTGCATGGTGGGCGCATGGTAACCGTGATGGATGGTGGATGAGAATCGCGAATGAGGCACGGGAAGAGATCTGGGACCCACGAAGGAGCAAGCGTGTTGGGTGGGCTGGTCTGGCCGGTGGATTCCTGTTGGTGGACCGAGCGTCCCCCGTGGCAGCCCACCCTGTGCACAGTTCCCCACCGGGCCGTCCGGTGCGGCGACTGGGCGCTACGCGGTTCCCCCGTCAGAGTCCGTATTCGCCCCAGCGCTCGTCGACGCGCCGCTTGATGTCGTCGGTCATCTCCAGCTCTTCGGGCCATTCGCGCACCGTCCCCTCGCCGGTGATCTTGCGGGTCGCATCGATGCCGATTTTGCTGCCGGCGCCGCAGACCGGGCTGGCGTGGTCGAGGATGTCGACCGGGCCGTCGACCATCACGATGTCGCGCCGCGGGTCGACGTTGCTGCACAGCTGGAACAGCACCGCGTCCTGGTCGTGTACATCGACGTGCTCGTCAACGACGACGATGATCTTGGTCAGGGCCATCTGGCCTGCGCCCCAGATCGCGTGCATCACACGCCGTGCCTGCAACGGGTATTCCTTGCGAATCTTGAGGAAGGCACAGTTGTGAAAGCAGCCGAACATGGGCAGGTCATAGTCGATCACGTCCGGCACAATCATCTGCAACAGCGGCAGGAAGATCCGCTCGGTCGCCTTGCCCAGCCAGTAATCCTCCATCGGCGGCTTGCCAACGATGGTCGTCGGGTAGATCGGGTCGCGGCGGTGCGTGATGGCCGTCACGTGAAACCGCGGGAAGTCGTCGGCCAGCGAGTAGAACCCGGTGTGGTCGCCGAAGGGCCCCTCGCGGATGAGCGGCTCGGCGGGGTCGATGTAGCCCTCGATGACGATCTCGGCCGAGGCGGGCACCTCGATCTCCGGCTGCGTGATACAGGAAACGAGCTCCAGCGCGCGACCCTGCAGGAACGCGGCGAACAGGCACTCGTCGATGCCCGGCGGCGTGGGGCAGGTGGCGGCGTAGGGCAGGATCGCCGGCCCGCCCAGCGCGATCGCCAGCGGCATGCGCTGGCCGCGATCCTGGTAGAGCCGGAAGTGGCGGGCGCCGTCGTGGTGCATGTGCCAGTGCATGGCGGCGAGTTGCGGCTCGAAGAGCTGCACGCGGTACATGCCAACGTTGCGTTCGCCGTTGTCGGGGTTCTTGGTGAAGATCGCGCCGAGGGTGATGTAGCGGCCGCCGTCGTCGGGCCAGCATTGCAGGGCGGGTAGCGTGAACAGGTCGGCGTCGTCGGTGTGGACGATTTCCTGGCAGGGGCCGCGGCGGACGACCCTGGGTGGCAGGCTGCCGAGCTGGGCGAGCTCGGGAAGCTTGCGGAGCTTGTCCATGAGCGTGGTCGGCAGCTCGGGGCGGATGATGTTGCGGACGCGCGCGGCCAGTTCGTCAAAGCTGTCGCAGCCCAAGGCGAGGCACATGCGCTCGCGGGTGCCGAAGGTGTTAATCACGAGCGGCATCTGCGCGCCCTTGACGTTTTCGAACAGCAGGGCGGGGCCGCCGGCCTTCATGACGCGATCAGCGATTTCGGTGATTTCGAGGATCGGGTCGACCGCGACGCTGATCCGGCGCAGCCAGCCGCGCTGTTCGAGGTCGGCGATGAACTGTCGCAGGTCGACGGCCGGCACGGGGAACTCCGCTCAGCGGGTACGGCGGGTGGATTTCTTCGTGGTCTTGCGTTTCTTGGCGGTTTTTCCGGCGGCTTTCTTCGCGGACTTCTTGGCGGTTTTCTTCGCAGCGGGCTTCTTCTTCGTCGCGCGTTTGGTCGACTTGGTACGGGCAGCTTTCTCGTCGCCGCCGCGTTTCTTGAACTCGCAGGGCGCGTTCTTGTTGACGAGCTCCTTGAGCTGGCGGCACCAGACGGCGGACATCGTACGGCAGATGCCGGCGGTGTAGGCCGGGGCGAAGTCGGCATGCGGGCAGTGGAAGTCGCAGTAGTCGGGGATCTTGTTGCTCATGCGGTCCTGTCCTGGCAAGCGTCCGTGAACGATGTCGTGAGATTGTAGGGGCAGAGCGTCGTTTGAGGAAAGAAGCGACGGAACAACCGTGGGAAAGCGGGCTCCGGGACCCGGGGGAGACGCCACGGGGGCGCCTTTTCACCGTTCACCTATCACCTGGCACCATGTTCCGCCGCGCGGGTGCGGATTCGGCGGCGTCCGCATCTTTCGCTGGCGTTCGACCGGGCGCTTGCGCCACCCGGCACTGATACGTCCGGCACGCAGCATGAATGCTACAATTGACGCGGTATGGCGACGAAGCAGTGTGATGTGCTCGTGATCGGCGGCGGTCACGCCGGGGCCGAGGCGGCCTGGGCGGCGGCGCATCTCGGTGCGCGCACCATCCTCGCTACCCATCGCCGCGACGCCATCGCGCGCATGTCATGCAACCCGGCCATCGGCGGCATCGGCAAGGGGCAGATCGTTCGCGAGATCGACGCCCTCGGCGGGCTGATGGGCCTGGTCGCGGACGAGGCCGGTATCCAGTTTCGCCTGCTCAATCGCCGCAAAGGACCGGCCGTGCGGGCGCCGCGGGCGCAGGCGGATAGTGATCACTACCCGGCGGTGCTGCGGCGCTACCTGGAAGGCTGCCCCAACCTGACGTTGATCGAGGCCGGCGCCGTGGAGCTTCATGCCGAGCCGTTGCACAACGGCCAGACCCGCTGGCGGATCATTGGGGCGACGTTGTCGGATGGCACGCGCATCGACGCCGGGGCGGTGGTCGTGGCGGCGGGCACGTTCATGCGCGGGCTGATGCACACCGGGGCGGACCAGACGCCGGGCGGGCGTGTCGGCGAGGCAGCGGCCCAGCGGTTGAGTGCCGCGCTGCGCGGGCTGGGCCTGCGGCTGGAGCGCCTCAAGACCGGCACGCCGCCGCGCGTCGCCCGGGCGACGGTGGACTTCGACCAGTTGCGCGCGCAGGACGGCGACGCGGATCCGCAGCCGTTCTCGTTCATGACCGAGCGCATTACGCAGCCGCAGGTGTGTTGCTGGCTGAGCGAGACGAACGCGGCGATTCACGAGCTGATTCGGACGAACATGGATCGCGCGCCGCTGTTCAGCGGGCAGATTCAGTCGACCGGACCGCGCTATTGCCCGAGTATCGAGACCAAGGTCGATCGCTTCCCGGACAAGGCGAGCCACCAGGTGTTCCTGGAGCCGGAGGGCCGCGACAGCGAGCGGATCTACGTGAACGGGATCAGCACGTCGCTGCCGCGCGATGTGCAGGCGCAGCTGGTGGCACTGTTGCCGGGGTTGGAGCGGGCGCGGATCGTGCAGTGGGGCTACGCGATCGAGTATGACTATGCGCCGCCGACGCAGATCGACGCGACGCTGATGACCAAGTCGGTGGGCGGGCTCTTCCTGGCCGGGCAGGTCAACGGCACGAGCGGGTATGAAGAGGCGGCGGGGCAGGGGCTGCTGGCAGGGGTGAATGCGGCGCGGCGGGTGGCGGGCCAGTCGGCGGTGACGCTGGGGCGTGACGAGGCCTACATCGGCGTGATGATCGACGACCTGGTCACCCGGGGGGTGGTCGAGCCGTACCGCATGTTCACTTCGCGCGCCGAGCATCGGATGCATCTGCGGTGTGACAATGCAGATACGCGCTTGACGCCACTGGGCAGAGAAATCGGGCTGGCCAAAGACGATCGTTGGGCGCATTATAGGGAGCGGAGCGAGAAGCTGGCAGCGTTGCTGCAGGTGTTGCGGCAGGTGAGTTGGGAAGGACGCACTCTCGAACAATGGCTGAAGCGCCCGGACGAGGACGGGGAGCGATTTCGCCGCGAAGTGCCCGCGCTGGCATCGTTGGCGGACGGCGACACCTGGGATCGCGCACGGGTATTGGTGAAGTACGACGGCTACATTGCTCGCGAGCGGCGGAGCATCGAGCGATTCCGCTCACTGGAATCGCGCACGATCCCGCCTGCACTCGACTATGGCGCGGTCCCGCATCTCCGGCACGAGGCCCGGGAGCGGTTGTCGGCGATCCGACCCCGCAACCTGGGGCAGGCGTCGCGGATCAGCGGGGTGCAGCCGACGGACGTGACCATGCTCATGGTCTACCTCGGGGCCGGCGCGGCTGGGAACCCGGACGAGCGATAATTCGCATTTCGGGGCGGCTTGAAGTTGCCAGAACCGCCTGTCTATGCTATATTTGTTAATATAGATAAGTTAGGGAAGATTCGGATTCGCATATGGCCAAGACGGACGGCGATGGACCGCTGCCGCTGAAGAGTGTTTTCACCACTGGCGAGGTTGCGGACATCTGCAAGCTCAGCCAGCAGACGGTGATCCGCTGCTTCGACAGCGGTCGGCTGCATGGGTATCGGGTGCCGGGTTCGCGCTTTCGGCGAATCCCGCGGGAGTCGCTCATTCAGTTCATGAAGGAGCACAGCATCCCGCTGGACCAGCTCGAAATGGGCAAGACCCGCGTGCTGGTCGTGGATGACGATCCCGCGATTGTCGAGATGCTCGTCGAACTGCTGGAGCGCGACGGCCGTTTCGAGGTCGAAACCGCCGCGACGGGGTTTGATGCCGGGTTGAAAACGCGGTCGTTTCGTCCGGACGTGATCGTGCTCGATTACATGTTGCCCGATATTAATGGCAATGCGGTCTGCCGCAGCATTCGCAGCGATTCGTCGCTGAGCGACGTGAAGATCATCATCGTCTCGGGCGTGGTGGAGCGCGAGCACGTTGAAAAGCTACTCGAGGATGGTGCCAACGACTTCATTCAGAAGCCGTTCAGCATCGAGCAACTGGTCAATCGGATTGTGGAACTCGTCCACAGCTAGACGGGCATGGGCGGTGTGACCTGTGGCTGAAGCCGTAACGTCCCCGGAACTCGTCTTGTCCCATCTGGACAGCCTCCCGACCCTGCCTGCCGTGGCGATCCGGCTGTTGCAGGTGACCGCGGAGCAGGACACCGATGCCGACGACGTCACCAAGCTCCTGCGCAATGACCAGTCCCTGACCGCCAAGATCCTCGCCGTCGCCAATTCCGCCTCCTCGGGGGTGCGCTACCCCGTCAACACCCTGGAGAAGGCGGTGCCGCTGCTCGGCTTCGCCACCGTGCGCAGCATCGTCCTGGCCACGTCCGTGTTCGACTGTTTCGCGCGGGGGGCCACGAGCGACAGCAACGGCCACTCCACCGGCTTCGATCGCGTCGAGTTCTGGAAGCACGCGCTGGCCGTGGCGTGTGCGGCCCGCCGGTTGGCGGGCGATCGCCGGCTGGAGGTCGATCCGGAGGATGCCTTCGTGGCCGGCCTGCTGCACGACCTGGGCAAGGTGGCGCTCGATACCGTCTTCCCGAAGGCCTACGACCGCATCGTGACCCAGGCCGATCACAGCCGGGGGGATATCGCCGACGCCGAGCGCGCAATCCTGGGCGCGGATCACACCGTGGCCGGCCGGCGCCTGGCCGAGCGCTGGCGCCTGCCACGCGACCTGCAGCAGAGCGTGTGGCTGCATCACCTGGCGGCGGACGCGTTGCCGGCGACCGTGTCACGGCCGCGGCTTATCGGCGTCGTGCAACTGGCGGACACGATCGCCCGCGAGCAGCGCATCGGCTACTCCGGCAACTACATGTTCTACGAGCATTCTCCGCGACTGGCGGAACGCCTCGGCATCGATGGGCAGCACCTCACGCAGGTGGTGCAGGCCCTGGCGGCCGACGTCGCGGAACAGGCTACGCTCCTCGGGCTCGAGACCGAGACGCCCGAGGATGTCTACTACGAGATGATGAGCCGCGCCAACGCCGAGCTCGGCCGGGTCAATACCGAGCTCTCGACCAGCAATCGGCGGCTGGCGGCGGGGGCGCGCTACTTCCGCGCGATCTCCCATTTCGAGCGCGAGCTGACGGACTGGTCGGACCCGGCGGCGGTCGTGCGGGCGACGGCCAAGGCCGCGGCGCGGGCCCTGCAACGGACCCGCCTGGCCGCGTTCGGCGTGCGTGAGAACGCGGCGGCGGTCGACGTGTCGTGGGTGACCGGGACGGACGAGCAGGATGGCCAGTCGACACAGGTGGTCACCGAGGACCTTGGCCGCTGGCTGGTCGAGGCGCCGGCGCAGCTCGACACACACATCGTGCACGCACCGCAGCCGATCCGCGGCCTGGTCGCGCCCGCGCTGGCCAATATCGCGAGCGGCACGCCCTGGCTGCTGCCGGTGTTTCATGGCGGCGAGATCGTCGGCGGGCTGGTATACCTGGCCGAGGGGGACGAGCGGGCCCGGCTGGCCGAAGAGGCGGACGACCTGCGGTCGTTCCTGACGAGTGTCGGGCTGGCGCTGGGCCGGGCGAACGCCCAGGCTGCGGCGCGCCAGCTCTCCGAAGACCTGGCCGAGACGAATCGCCGGCTGCAGCAGATGCAGGCCGAGCTGCTCCGCTCGCGGACGCTGTCGATGATCGCGGAGATGGCGGCGGGGGCCGGGCACGAGCTCAACAGCCCGCTCACGGTGATCTCCGGGCGGGCCCAGATGCTGGCCGGCGGTCTGGAAGATCCGGAGGCCAAGCGCGTGCTCAAGACTATCTCGGACAAGGCGCACGAATGCAGCAGCATCGTCAGCGAGCTGATGGACTTCGCCCGGCCGCGGCCGGCCACCCTCGAGCGCGAAGACCTGGCCGAGGTGCTGGAGGCGGTGCGGTCGGCGTGGGTGACCGAGAGCAGCCTGTCGCCGGCGCAGGTGCGGATCGAGGGTGAGGTGCCGGACGACGCGACTGCCGCGGGCGACGCGGCCGGCGGGCTGGCGGTGCTGGTGGATCGGGCGCAGCTCAGCGCGGTGTTGCGCGAGCTGTTGCGAAACGCAACCGACGCGCTCGGCGCGACGGACGGTCTGATCACGATTCGCTATCGGCCCGCGCTGCAGCCCGGCACGGTCGAGGTCACCGTCGAGGACAACGGCTGCGGCATGGCGCCGGCGGTCCTGCAGCGGGCGTTCGATCCGTTCTTCTCGCATCGCAACGCGGGGCGGCGGCGCGGGCTCGGCCTGCCGCGTGCGTATCGCATTGTCGAGGCGCACGGCGGGCGGATCTGGCTCGAGAGCCAGCCGGACGAAGGGACGACGGTGCACGTGCTGTTGCGCCGCGCGCCGCGGCGCGGCGAATAGCGATCGGCCACGGGAGCGACGCCGGGACCGAGGGGGCGTCGTCAATTGACAATGATCAATGATCAGTTGGGGGGGCGTCCGCGGCCTGACGGCCCGGGTTCGGCGTCAGAGCCAGCGGCCGAGCTCGGGCCAGTCGTACCGCTCGCCCCAGTAGCCGAAGCCGGTCTCGGCATCGAACCACTTCGTGCTGAAGCGGAACGGGTTCTCGGCCCCGTACGAACCGACCTGGTTCGGGTCGTCCAGGTCCAGCGTCAGCCCGCCATAGGGCTCGTACTCGTACTTCGCCACGATCGCGCCGGCCGGGTCGTTCGGGTCGTGCGACCAGTCCACGAGCTGGCCCACGTTGCCGTTGGCGTCGTAGAAGTAGACGTAACTCACGTCGTCGGCCGTCCCATGCCAGCGGGCCCTCGAATTAGTGAGGTCTTCCCTGCTCAACTGTCAACACGCTTGGCATTCTCATCACCCCATCCACACTCGGGGCATCTGTAGTAGCCTAGGCCGCGTAGAGAATACCCACAGCGAGGACAATAGGTATCGTCGCGCGCCGCACGCACGCGTGATCGGCACACATAGGCCGTCAGCAACGCGGCCAGCAAGGATGCCGGTAGCGATATGACCAGTGCAACACCGGCCAGAGAGGCTCGCGGCGCTGCGGCTGTGGCCCATGCTAGGTTCGCACAAACGGCCAGCAGACCAGCAAACGGTGGCGAGCGGCAGATGGCCGCACAGCTAGCTGCCACGAGAGGCAGACCACAGTACAGGAGCAGCGTATCCCAGAGTACTCGGTTCGGAGCACTCGGCGAGTAAACCCGACCGAGTAGCAAGCCGCCGGTGACAGCCACTACTGCTGCCACGCCCCAACGGAAGAACCTGGGGATCAGACTATCCATTCCTCATGCCCGTGTTCTGGCAGTTCGACTCGCCCACACCGCTGCCATCTCCGTAAGGGGGGAAGAAGGGGCTAGGCACAGGCGGCGTCCAGCGGTCCTGGTATGGTGGTCCTAAATCACCGTGCGCGAACGCGCGGCGCTCTGTAACCTGTTGCAAATCAACATGTTGTGGATATAAAGACGGGAACTCCAATGCACTGTATTCCAACCGGGCCACGAGCCCAGAGGAGGAGTTCCCATGGACGGGATTATTCCCGATCTGCGCTTCGCCGACAAGCAGAAGCTGCTCGGCCGACTGCGTCACCTTGCCATACGGGTCGTATTCGTACCGCGCGACCATCACCGTCCCCGCGTCCCAACTCGTCGGCGTCCCGTCGATCAACTGCCCGACGTTGCCGTTGGCGTCGTTCGGATCCACGTCCAGCTCCAGCAGCATGAGCCACCCGCTCCACACAAACGCCCGCGACGTGCTGGGCGTCGTCGCCCAGTCGCCGGCGCCACTGTCCCAATCATGAACCCGCTTGGCGATCCGGCGCCCCTGGTAATCATAATCGAACGCCACCCGCGGCACACCGCCGACAGTGCAACCGGCCTTTGATCGCGATCAATACTCCGCCCTAAACACGCGTTGAAGGTACAGTCTCCGCAAGTGCTTCCGTAAGAGCTCGGCAATGTGCGAAGAACGCGCAGTTGGCTACGTCGCGTGAAATGCGCTGGGTGCGTTCTAGCAACAGGCATACATCGTCGAAGCTCGCAACCTCTCCGCAAAGCAGCTTGCGTAAGGTATCATCGCGCTGTTCTGCCGGACCTCCCAGCCACAAGAAGTGAAACAACAGCACGGCCCTCGCGTGAAATGCGGCCTGTGTCGCCGCTGGCCATGAAGCCAGCAATTCGCGCGTCACGCCGATGAGATGGGCAGGACTGAACCGAAACCACTCTGGATCCCGAAGACGAAACAAGCCTAGTGCCCGGCGCAGAGGCAATGTCGCCTGACGATCGCCAACGCTCATCGCCGCGACAATATCCGCGTATGCTTCTTTGATCCACACCGCAACCTCCCTCCGTCCAATGAACAGCCCATGCCACCAGTGCGCTAACTCGTGGAGAAGCGCATCGTGGCAACCAGTCACCATGCGGCGCTCCAGTACTACGATGCCCCACTCTTGTGAGTGCCATGCGCCGGCAGATGGTCTGGGGTCATCGTCGCCAGCCCTCGCGGAGGTCTCATCTAACACCAACACGGTCGGGCGTATGAAGCAGCATAGCCTTGTCGGCACTATCCCCACGTCGTTCACAACCAATTCGCGCAACGTGGTGACCGGGCATTCCGCTGCCCATCGGGCCAAAGCCGTCCGCGTGTCGCTATCACCGCCGGCTACCCACAGGTCCAGGGATCGTGCGGGAAGCCGCACAATGTCATTCTGACGGTGGGCCCACGCAACGAACCGTCGCCGACGGCGTACACAACGCAAGTACCCGGAGGCTGCCCGCATGACCATCGTCAGACCCTATCCTAGTCGAAGTGCTCCCACGGCCCGTCGTCGCCGGGCGGTTCCCATCACGGGTAGGGATAGTCATCCCAATCACATGGTTGCGGCAGGCCGGGGTCATCCTCCAGACCGTACGGTGGCTCCCAATCGTCGCGAGGCAAAGGCAACCAGGGGTCGGGTGGAATGCTCGGCCACGTGTGCAGTCGGTTCTCCTCCGCTACCCAGACCAGGAACTCCACTGTCACCGCAATGCACGCGCTTAGGCTGATCCCTCCAGCAATCGCCACCCCTGTGATCTTCATACCAGCTCTGGCCGCCTCCGGCCCTTCATTGACCCAGAACTTGACTCCTCGCTCGTTATGATCGGGGATGTCCATCCACGATAGCAGTCCTGACGGATCCACCGCTGCCACCGGCTCATTTCCACAATACGCATACACATTCATCCCACCCGCGATTCCAATCGGATCGCGGTTGAGCCAGCGGCCGAGCTCGGGCCAGTCGTACCGCTCGCCCCAGTAGCCGAAGCCGGTCTCGGCATCGAACCACTTCGTGCTGAAGCGGAACGGGTTGGCGG
>CAYUZU010000017.1:0-109781 GCA_964448675.1 uncultured Planctomycetales bacterium | reverse complement strand
GGCCGCCTCCATCGAGTTCAGCAGGCCGAGCTGCCCGGCCAGGTCGAGGCCCCAGACAAAGCGCCGCGTGGCGTCGGGGGCGTCGCCGGTGGCCAGGGCGTCGATCTCCGCCAGCAGCCGCCAGCCGGCCCACACGAAGCGCCAGTCCTCGCTGGGGCTGGCGGGCGAGTCGCTGCTGACGGCACACGGATTTCGCTCGCGCTACTGAGCACTGATCGTATAGACACGGCTCTCGTGCTCAAGTCGGTCATGGACGAGGACGTAGAGGACACCATGACTCAATGCGCACGATAATCCCCGGGGCAACCGCCCCATGGCGTTCGTCCAGCCCGTGTCGAATTCCGCCATCACTTCTCCGGCAGCATCCACTGCCCGCAAGGTCCCGTCGACCGTCAGCGCAAGGACATCGGGCAGATTGTCGGAACTTGCACACGCCGCCAGCGCCTCGACCGGGTACGGGACATTGCGCTTCCAGACCTCGTGGAATCCATCGTCATACGCAGCTACAAAAGACGTGCTTTCGTCTGTCTTGCCGCCAATGACTACGCGCGTCTTTTCACGCGACAAGAGTGCCAACGCGTCGACAACTTGCGCTTGCGATGAGTTGCGATCGAGTGAAGCCTCGGCGTCGCCCTCCACACTCCACCACCGCAAGGCAGTGTGTGTGTACAGAAGGTACCGCCGGTTCACCGGATCCGGAATAACCCTGAGAAGGAGGGACTCCTTTGCCGTGTCCCTCTGCGCACCCTTTGGACCCAGAACTACCAGTCTATCGGCCTCAGTCTTCACGATGACTTCCGCAATTTTGGCGTTGGCCACCAGCGCTGCGGCGGCGACGGCATTCTCTACCGCGACAGAGGACCAGACTACAGTTTCGCTTGTGTCCCAAGCTTGGACACTCGTCGTTCGCAACCCAGTTGCGCGAACGACGGCGAGTAAGTAGCGCTCGTTCGGAAAACTGACTCCTCTGATCAGACCCTCCACTTCCCATGTACTGCGCTCGGCTCCACTTACTGCATCGAGCAGTTGCACCGAACTGTCTTCGTCGCTGCGCCGTACCAGCGCGATCAATACGCTGCCCGCGCTATCGATAAGCAGGCTTGCGGACGACGCCATGTCCCCTGCTGTCGGCAGAGCCTCGTGTGTTATGCGCAACGTTTCCTCTGCCGGGCACACTTCCTCCCTGGCCGCTTCCTCTTCTCTTTCGCCGTCAGCCTTGGCGAGCAGTTGCTCCGCCTTGAGACGAAGCTCAGCGTTGTCACTCTCCAGTAGACGCCGCAGCCGGCCGCGGTATCGGGCAGGGCCAAGTTGCTCAATCAGTCGCACAGCACGCTCTTCGTCACATCGCGTGACATACCAATCAACCCACTTCGCGTTGTCCTCACTGAGCAAGCGCCGATGCCACTCGGGATTCATGCTCGCAATACGCGATAGCAACCTCATGTAATAGTCGGCTTCGCCGTGCGGCAGACGTCTCGCACCGCGAATCGCAGCGTTGAACGCCTCCGCTGTACCGATCCGACACAGTGCAAAGGCTGCTTGTAGCTCATCCAGATCCTCCGCGATGACGTATTCCAGCGCAGGGACTGCGTCGTTTCCCAGCGCGATCACCCGCTGGAACGCAGAACCGCTCCGCGATAGCTCGTCGGTGCCTTCCTGCATAGCCTTCCGTACAAGCGGCACGTGTTTGGGGGGTTGCTTCGCAAGACCCGGCGGAGGTGCCGGCTGCTCGCTGCATGCAGCGATCGTCGCCACACCTATTACGGTAGCGAAGAGCATCCACGAGACCCGACCCAATGGAAGCAAGTTCGCGAACGACAAGTCGCCTCGCCGTGGCTCAGACCTCTCGGACGTTGCCGAGAGGTCATCTTGCCAATTCTCGTGGACACGCCACATCAGCACCCTCGTCATCATCATCCTCGTCGTCGCTGTTCTTCTCGTCGTCGCCGATAAGGTCGTCCACATCGTCGTCGACCCAGTCGTCCGGCAACGGCAGCCACTTGGGCTTCTTTATTCCATGCGAGCACTGAAGCAAGCATATAACACAATCCGCGCAATCCTCGAAATCCTCGGGGTCCTCATCATCGAGACACTCCGCTAGTTTGCTCTTCATGCAACGGGTCCATCCCTCGCGGTTCCCTGCGCCCTTGCCCAAACCGTCGGCGGCAGGGGGTTTCCATTTCCTCAGACACTCGATGTAGCACTCATACGTTGACTTTCCTGTCAACGCGCACTCCTCCTCGCACTCCACCATCCGTTGCGGATGTCCGCAGTAGTTTCCGGCGTCGGCGTAGCAATTCATGACGACCCAGCACTCCCAGCAGTCGATCGTGCATTTCAGGAGACATAATACGCCATGCCCTAGAGCATCCAATCTGCCCACCGGCGCATTCCCCACATACCCATACAGATTCACCCCACCGGCCTCTTCGATCGGATCGCGGTTGAGCCAGCGGCCGAGCTCGGGCCAGTAGTACCGCTCGCCCCAGTACCCGAAGCCGGTCTCGGCATCGAACCACTTCGTGCTGAAGCGGAACGGGTTGGCGGCGGCGTAGCTGCCGGCCGACTGCGTCACCTTGCCGTAGGGGTCGTATTCGTACCGCGCGACCATGGCCGTGCTCGCATTCCAACTCGTCGGCGTCCCGTCGATCAACTGCCCGACGTTACCGTTGGCGTCGTAAGTGTACACGAAGTCGCCCGCCGTGTCGGCCGGATCGCACGGATCGTTCGGGTCGCACACCGCCAGCAGGCCGCCAATGCCACCGGCCGCCTCCATCGAGTTCAGCAGGCCGAGCTGCCCGGCCAGGTCGAGGCCCCAGACAAAGCGCCGCGTGGCGTCGGGGGCGTCGCCGGTGGCCAGGGCGTCGATCTCCGCCAGCAGCCGCCAGCCGCTGTCGTGACCTTACGTACACAGCGTGTTGCACCATCTTGCGTCCACTCTACTCATCGCGCCTGCCGCAATGCGGCAAAACTTCCTCAAGCTCTGGGATCTTAGTAGACAGGGCTCCGTCCGCAGTGAGCCATTTCTTCGCAACAGTTGCCCATCCTGAACTCATTTCGACAAACGTCAATGACACCCGGCCAGCCACGAAGAGTCGGTCACTGATGAGATCCCGGGCACTGGTTGAAAACTGGCGGCCCAGCCAAAGGGTCGTTGCTAATCTGTGAATGTCACCATCTTGCGTGAACGTCTCCAACCAACGAAGAAAAGCCAAAAAGGCCCATCCCTGCTCGTCGAGAACATCTGCACTTTCGAGCAAAAGCAGATACCCGTCCGGAGTCATGTATAGTCCTCCGGCGGGACGCCCGATGGCAAGGGCCAGCATACACGCTAGTGCGCACAGCGCGACCTCCTTGGTATCCCTCTCCTGCATCGTGCCAGCTGCCGGCACCCAGTACGCCATTGCCGGACCAAGGAACAGGCGGGCCGTCTCCAGAATCTCCCAACTGGTATCGACATCCCAATTATCGACATTGGGCAGCGTCGGCGCCGCCGAAAAAAGCGATGCCATAATCTCCTTCACAGCATGATGCGGGAGGTGTCCTCCGCGCGGCTCCCATATCGCCTCCACGTCATTCGGCGTCAAGTGCCCGACGACAAGCGAAACGTACGCCTGTGGCATCAGATTATTCCTCATCAGGCTCGAGGACCCACTGGGCAGAAGCCTAACCCACCCCATTCTGGAGGGTATTGTGGACCAATTGGGCCCACGTGCGGCAACTTAGGAATTCGGCGCTGCCCCGTGCATTTGTTGTCCTTGTAAATATCAATGCATGTATTGTGGTTGCCCGCCGCGTCGTTGATGGCGCGGTCGTGGCCGATATCGCGCCCTTTTTTTATGCAATCATCGCGGTACTTCTTTCGTTTCTGGTAGCAGTTCCTCCAACCGAACATCTTCTGTTTCAGGCGGCCGCATGAGTCCGTCCCCTTGCAGCCACCATAGCGCCTTTCCACACCCGTGCATACGTTCTTGTAATCTGCGTCCAGTTGGCGGCAATGTCGAGTCTCCCTCTTCTCCGGTCCAACGCGTTCCTTGTTTCGAACACCCCCCTGAAGGCGGTGCGCCGGGATGTTCCGCCAGCGCGGGCAGGTTAGAGGCATTAGCCCAACTTCCCCAGGGAGCGGAAAAGCCGGGCACGGCCGCGCTAAGGGCCCAACCCACGGGAGCGGCACCGCAATTGGGAGTGGTGCCAAGATGGACAGGAGCCCAACACTATCGGTGGCATTGACTGGAGTGTTAATCACATACCCATACAGATTCACCCCACCCGCCTCTTCGATCGGATCGCGGTTGATCCAGCGGCCGAGCTCGGGCCAGTAGTAGCGCTCGCCCCAGTAGCCGAAGCCGGTCTCGGCATCGAACCACTTGGTGCTGAAGCGGAACGGGTTGGCGGCGGCGTAGCTGCCGGCCGACTGCGTCACCTTGCCGTAGGGGTCGTATTCGTACCGCGCGACCATCACCGTCCCCGCGTCCCAACTCGTCGGCGTCCCGTCGATCAACTGCCCGACGTTGCCGTTGGCGTCGTAAGTGTACACGAAGTCGCCCACCGTGTCGGCTGGATCGCACGGGTCGTTCGGGTCACACACCGCCAGCAGCCC
Source organism: uncultured Planctomycetales bacterium (assembly GCA_964448675.1). Lineage (GTDB taxonomy): Bacteria > Planctomycetota > Phycisphaerae > UBA1845 > Fen-1342 > CAYUZU01. Next base: position 105,181 of record CAYUZU010000017.1, on the reverse strand, counting down.
GCCGATGCCGCCGGCGGCTTCCATCGAGTTCAGCAGGCCGAGCTGCCCGGCCAGGTCGAGGCCCCAGACAAAGCGCCGCGTGGCGTCGGGGGCGTCGCCGGTGGCCAGGGCGTCGATCTCCGCCAGCAGCCGCCAGCCGGCCCACACGAACCGCCAGTCCTCGCTGGGGCTGGCGGGCCAGTCGCTGCCGTTGTGCACGAAGACCTGCTTGCGCACCCGGCGGTTCTGGTAGTCGTAGCTGAAGACGATCTTCTTGCTGCCGCTGCTCGGCGACAGGGGATTCAACGCATGGGGGTTTCAGCGAGGCCGGCGGCGAAGCGCTCGATCTTCGCCCGGCTCGGGATGAACGCCGCGAGGATCACGATTGCCAACGCCGGCGCGATCATGGCCAGCCAGTTGCCCGTGAGCAGGACGATCACCAGGCCGAAGAGGCCGACGCCCTCGGCCATCGCGCCGCCAATGAGCGTCAGCACCATGTGGGCGTTGACGATTTCGTCGGGAATCGGGTCGCCTGCCGCCCGCGAGCCGTGTCGCTTCTTCAGGTTGCCGACGATCCCCATGCGGATCACGACGAATGCGGGGATCTCCGTGACGGCGACGGCGGCCAGGGCGATCAGCAGCACCGTGGCGTCCGGCGGTTCTTCGCCGCCCGTGGGGCCGATGGCCATGACCACGCCGCCAAAAGCGACAATCCCCGCCAGCATCGCGAAGACGAGGATCTGCCCGGTCTTTGCGATTCGATCGACGTTGGTTTCTCTTGGTTCGATACTCATGGCCGCATTATCCCAAATGATCGTGCCTCAATCAATGCTGCTTGCGCCCGCCGCGCCGGCGTCCGCCAGCGGCACGGCCCGTCCCGCGACCCACACGGCCAGCGGCGCGGGCACCGTATCGACCAGGTGCGCGACGGGGTCCGGGACGGCTGTCGGACACGGAAAGGCGACCAGGTCCGCCAGTTTCCCCGCTTCGAGCGAGCCGATCTGGTCCGCCAGCCCCAGGGCCCGGGCCGCGTTCAGCGTGACCAGCCGCAGATCCGGCGGCGTGTGCGGGTCGATTTGCCGGAGCGTGTGCAGCTCGCGCAGCAGCGACAGGTCGTCGTTGCTGGCCGCGCTGTCGGTGCCGAGTGCGACGGTGACGCCCGCCGCGAGCATGTCGCGGTAGGGGTGCGGCGAGTGGCCGAAGTAGCGGTGCGCCCGCGGGCAGTACATGACGACGTGGCCGGCCGCGGCGAGTCGCTCGGCGTCGCCGGGATCGGGGTAGTTGTAGTGCGCGAGCGCCCCCGGCGGGGCGTCGCCGACGCATTGGGCGAGGTAATCGATCGGGGCCAGGTGGGGCGAGTGGATGCCGCACTGCTCGAGCAGTGCGTTCAGGAACGGGTGCAGGGCGCGGCCTTCGCGCAGGAATGCGCATTCTTGCGGCGTTTCGGCCCAGTGGGTGCACCACGGGCGGTGCCGTTTGGCGGCCAGTGCGAGCGCCTGGCGGATTTGCGGGCCGGGGACGGTGAAGGGCGTGTGCGGCGTAATGCCGGCGGTGAGCAGGGCGTCTTCCTCGATTGCCGCCACGCCGGCGCGGAGTTCGTCGATGTTGCGTGGCGGCTGGTCGGCGAGGCTGAGCAGCTCGACGAAGCAGACCTTGCGGATGGGGAGCTTCTTGAGCACCGGCCAACTGAGATTGCGGCGAGAGATGTCGCCGACGCAGGTCACGCCGCTGCGGAGCGATTGCCAGGCGCCGCTGCGCGTGCCCTGTTGCTCGCGTTTAACCTGGCCGGGCTGGGCGCGGAGCTTGACGAGGGGAACGAGCCAATCCCAGAAGTTGCACGGGGCGATCTGGCCGGCGTAGCAGGTGAGCTCGAGATGCGTGTGCGGGTTGACGAGGCCGGGCATGAGGATGGCGGCACCGAGGTCGTGCCATGTGTCGTCGGCGGCCTGCAGCTCGGCGTGGGGGCTGACGGCCAGGATGCGCCCGTTGTGCAGTTGCACGCAGCCATCACGGATGGGCGGCGCGGTGATCGGCAACACCCAGGCGGCCTTGAGAATCACGGCTTGCGCTATGCCTCGGGGGATCCGGGTAGCGGCGGCTGGAACCAGGTGCGCCAGTCGAGGTCGAGCTCGCCGCTGGCGATGTGCGGGCTCATAGACGCGTCGCAGTGGCACATGGACGGCGTCTCGGTCAGCACGTCGCAGAAGCGTTCGAGAATGCGCGGCATGCGCTCGACGGCGGCCTGGGCGCGTTCGCGCTCGACGCTCTCGGCCAGCACGCGGCCGTCCTCGAACGGGCGGTAGTTGGTGCCGTCTTCGCCGTAGCGCGCGACGTAACACAGCGGGGCGTAGCACATCTGGAGCTCGCGGGCGAGGAAGACCTCGGGTACGAGGGCCTGGCCGAGCAGTTCGCCGCCGTAGGTCGCGTACTTGCGTGTTTCGGCGGGGGTCTCGTGGCGCGGACCCTCGACACAGACGTAGACGCCGCGGGGGGTGAATTCGCAGCCTTCTTCGGTGAGGCTGCGCAGCAGCGCCTTGCGCAGGGAAGGGCAGAAGACGGGCCACTGGCGCAGGTGGCCGAGGCCGCGGTTTTCGAAGAAGGTCGAAGGCCGGCCGACGGTCTCGTCGACGAGGTCGTCGACGACGACGTACTCGCCGATCTTGTAGTTGTGGCTGATGGCGCGGGTCTCGCTCCAGGCGACGATCGAGCGGACGCCGAGGTCTTTGAGGGCGTAGATGTTGGCCCGGTAGTTGATGAAGCTGGGGGTGCGTTCGTAGGCGGTCTCGCCGTGGCGCGAGAGGAAGAGGAACTGCCCGTTGCGTGACTTGCACTGGTAGATGGGCTGCGACTGGCCGAAGGGGGTGGAGCGCGGTCCGAGTCTTTCCGACACGAGGGCGCCCTCTTCGAGCAGGTCATACGCGGCACGTCCGCCAACACAGGCCAGCGAAACCGTCATCAACACGCTCCCGATTCGATGGAACCATGCGAGGTGAGACGCCAATGCGGCGACCCGCTACGCCCACAGGTCGCCCGACCGCCCGCAGTATATCGACAACGGGCGCGATCTCGCAACACGAAGGCCGGCCCGGCGGCGGTCAGGTCGTGTGACGGATATCGGCGGCGATGGTGTGCAGGTGGTCGAGGGCGCGGGGCGCGATGGCGACGTCCAGAATGGCGCGGCCGTCTTCGTAGCGTGTATTGCGGACGTCGGCGTAGCGCTCGAGGAACCCCAGGGCCTTGCCGTCGTGGACTGGCACCGACAGCGTGACCTGGCGCTGCTCGCCGCGCATGCAGGCCTCGACGCGTTCGCCGAGGCGGGCGAGGCCCTGGCCGGTGCGCGCCGAGAGCAGGATGCTGTCCGGATGGGCGTTGCGCAGGATTGCCAGCGAGGCTTCGTCCTCGATGCGATCAGCCTTGTTCAGCACCAGCAGCGCGGGTTTGTCGCTCACGTTCAACTCGGCGAGCACGTCCCGCACGGCGGCGATCTGCTCGTCGGCTTCGTCGCTGGCGGCGTCGACGACATGCAGCAGCAGGTCGGCGTGAATCGCCTCTTCCAGCGTGGCCCGGAACGAGGCCACCAGGTGGTGCGGGAGGTTGCGGATGAAGCCGACCGTGTCCGAGAGCAGTACGTGTCGTCCGTTGCCAAGGTCCCAGCGCCGCGTCAGCGTGTCCAGCGTCGCGAAGAGCAGGTCGGCCGTTCCGGTCTGCGCGTCGGTGAGCGCGTTCATGAGCGTGCTCTTGCCGGCGTTGGTGTAACCGACGAGCGAGACGGTGTAGTGGTCCTTGCGGGCCGAGACCTCGCGCATCTTGCGTTTGTCGATCTCGGCCAGGCGGCGCTTGAGCAGCGTGATGCGCTGGTCGACCAGGCGGCGGTCGATTTCGATCTGGCTCTCGCCGGGGCCACGTGTGCCGATGCCGCCGACCACGCCGGCGCCGGTGGCACCGCCCGCGCCGGCGATGCGTTCGAGGTGGGTCCACATGCCGCGCAGCCGCGGGGCGGTGTATTCGAGCTGGGCGAGCTCGACCTGGAGCCGGGCTTCGCGCGTGCGGGCCCGCGAGGCGAAGATGTCGAGAATGACCTCACTGCGATCGATGACCTTGCGCGCGACGACCTTCTCGATCTCGCGGATCTGCGACGGGCTGAGGTCGTTGTCGAAGATCACCACGTTGGCGTCGTAGGCGTCGGCCCGCTGGCGGATCTCCTCGAGCTTGCCTTTGCCGACGCAACTGGCGGGATGGTAGCTCTGGCGGCGTTGCACGACCTGGCTGACGACTTCGGCGCCGGCCGAGCGCGCGAGCTCGGCCAGTTCCGCCAGCGGATCGTCCACCAGCGGCGCCCCGCCCAACAAGACCTTTACCAGCAGCGCCCGCTCCTGGCCGACTGCGAGGTCCTCACGCGAATTGATCGTCACCCAGCAAGTCCTCTCGTTGCTGCGCCGGCCCGGTCGCCCGCCGTCCGTTTCCCTGTCCCACGGCGGTTGGTCCGCCACGACCCGGCCACACCTCCTATTCTAACACGGCGGGGCCGGGCGGCGCCCAGGTCCTTTCCGGTTTCAGGCGCCCATGGCCGCGTGCATCACCCGCTCCTGCGTCGCCTCGGCCCGGTCCAGTTCGGCGGTCACGCGCCCGCGGTGCATCACCAGGATCCGATCCGACAGCGCCAGCAGCTCCGGTAACTCGCTTGTAACCAGCAGAATTGCGAGCCCGGCCGCGGTCAGCTCGTTCAGCAGGGCGTAGATGTCGGCCTTGGCGGCGACGTCGATGCCGCGGGTGGGCTCGTCCAGCAGCAGCACTTGCGGCTCGGTGAGCAGCCAGCGGGCGAAGACGACCTTCTGTTGATTGCCGCCGGAGAGCGTCGCCACCGGCGCCGCCAGCGACGGAGCGCGGAGCTTCATGCGCAGCGCGTAGGGCGTGCAGCGCCGGCGTTCGCGCCGACTGCTGAGCAGGCCCCACCGGCGGCAGCGGTCCAGTGTCGACAGGCTCAGGTTGTGCAGCACCGACATTGGCAGCACGAGTCCGCTGGCCTTGCGGTCGTTGGTGAGCAGGGCCACGCCGCGACCGATGGCGCTGCGGGGCGTGAGTGGGCGGAGCGGTTTGTCGCCGACCAGAACCCGGCCGCACTCGGGTGTGCCGTAGCGACCGAAAACGGCGCCCATCAGCTCGCTGGCACCCGAGCCGATCAGGCCGGCCAGGCCGACGATCTCGCCGCCACGCAGCGACAGGGACACGTCCTGCACCAGCCAGCGCGGTCGGCCCGGGTCGCGCAGGCCCAGGTTCTCGACGCGCAGTTTCGTGGAGCCGACGGGGGCGCTGATCTTGGGAAAGAAGTCGTCGATCTGGCGGCCGACCATCCAGTGCACCAGGGCCTGCTGCGACAGGTCGGCGGCCGGGGCGGTGCCCACGTACGCGCCGTCGCGCAGCACGGTGATGCGGTCGGCCAGAGCGTAGATCTCGTCCATCTTGTGGGAGATGTAGATGATGCCGACGCCCTGGTCGCGGAGTTGTCGAATTGCGGCGAACAGGCGCTGCGTATCGGCCTCGGACAAGGCGCTGGTCGGTTCATCCATGACCAGGATGCGGGCGTCGCGAGAGAGGGCCTTGGCGATCTCGACCATTTGCTGGGCGGCGAGCGGCAATTCGACCACGGGGCGCGCGACGTCGAGCGCGAGCCCCAGGTGGTCCCGCAGCACGCGGGCCGCCGCGGTGCGCATCCGCGGCCGGTCGAGGGTGCCCAGCCGGGTCGTGGGCTCGCGCCCCAGAAAGATGTTCTCGGCGACGGACAAATGCGGGATCAGGGCGAGCTCCTGGTGGATCACGGCGACGCCGGCGTCTTCGGCGTCGCGCGGGCGGCGGAAGCGTGTGGGGTGGCCGTCCAGCCGGACCTGCCCCGTGAAATCGCGGTGGACGCCGCCGAGGATCTTGATCAGGGTGCTCTTGCCGGCCCCGTTCTCGCCGACGAGGGCGTGCACCTCGCCCGCCCGCAACTCGAGATCCACGCCGTGGAGCACCTCGACGTGGCCAAAGGACTTGCGGATGGCCTGCATTTGCAGCATCGGTGTGGCGTTGTCGCTCATGACCGGCTACTCCTGGCCCCGGGAACGCGTACGGGTACGGTACTGTTGGGCGGCCGGGTCGACAACTTGCGACCTTGAGATCCGCGGCGGGGCGGTTATAAACAGATGGTTTCATCCGTTTGGATGGGGAAACCTGGTTCGCTGACAGAAGCGGAGGCAAGCGATGCGATCACTGATTATCTCACTGGCCTGCGTGCTGATCCTGGCTTGTCCGTTGGTGCGAGCGGATCTGAAGGAGGGCAAGTATGCGCCCGACATCGAGGCGGAGGAATGGCTGAACGTTGACGAGCCAATCTCCCTGGCCGAGCTGCGTGGCATGACGGTCGTGCTGTTCTTCTGGGTCTCGTGGCACCCGGGTGGCGAAAACGTGATGCCGCTGATGAACCTCGTGGGCTCGCAGTTCGGGCGCGCGCGGGGCGTCTATATCATCGGCCTGACCGACGCGGACCGCGTCCGGGTCGAGCCGATGCTGAAGAAAGAGCTCGTGATGTTCCCGGTGGGCACGCGCTCAGACTCGTACAAGGAATATGACATCTCGAGCTTCCCGCGCGTGGTGGTGATTGATCCGAACGGGAAGATCGCCTGGTCAGGCTGGCCGGGGGCGAGCGGCATCAACAAGATGATGGAGACGTTCGCCGAGCTGATCTCCCAATCGCCGCCCACCAAGACGCACCCGATCGACCGGGCCGTGGTCGAGGAAGAGCTGCAGCGGGCGTGGCAGCATCTCAGCAACGAGGAGTTTCGCCAGGCGTTTCATGCCGCCGAAAAGGCGGATGGCCACGCATTGCTGGGCGACCGCATCAAGAACCGCTGCCACAAGGTGCTGGACCTGCTGGAGCTCGTCGGACGCGACGAGCTGGCCCAGGCGTCGAATCTCGCCGACGACAAGAAGTTCGAGCAGGCGGTGCTGAAGCTGCGCGACATCAAGACCCGCTACCTGGGGTTGCATGTCGGCCGCGCGGCACGGCTCAAGCTCAACGCGCTGAAGAAACGCTACGACGAGGTCGAGGCGGTGCTCGATCGACTCAAGCGCAAGGACGCTGCCGAGAGGCTGCTCTACGACGCGACCGAGTTGCTGCGCACGCAGCCGCGCACCTGGGAGGAGATCGGCCAGGCGTACGAGATCCTCGAGCGCATCGCCGAGGATTACCCCGATGTCAATACGGCCCAGAAGGCCAAGACCATTCTCGAGCGGATGCGCGATGACCGCCGCGTCATGGACCATGTCCGCGACTATCAGATGGCGCCCGAGTGCCGCGATTGGCTCTCGCGGGCCCGTTCCTATCTCTACATTGGCGAGAACCAGGACGCCGAAGAGCTGTTCATGAAGGTGATGAAGGAGTGTGACGGCACTATCTGGGCGGACGAAGCCGCGATGGAGCTCAAGAAGATGCCCTGACCGGTGGTGCGGGTGACGCGGCGCCCGGGCATCTTGCCGGCGATCGCACCTTGCCCACGCCTGATACAACCGGACCGCGAGCAGACACGCCGGGCCCTTGCCGCCCGGCGTTTCTCGTAGCGGGCGCGTCGGCCCCGCGTTGCCCACCCCACGCGGCCGCCGTAGAATCCGGTTGCTGTTGCCGCCCGCCCCGTTGTCGAGAGAGGGTCGATGACCAGCAAGGATCCCTACGAGATTCTCGGCGTGAGCCGTTCGGCCGACCAGGCGGAGATCAAGCGCGCCTACCGCCGCCTCGCCAAGGCGCACCACCCCGACCGCAACCCCGACGACGCGTCCGCGGCGCAGCGCTTCAAGGAAGTTCAGGCGGCGTACGAGGTGCTCAAGGACCCGCGCAAACGCCAGCAATACGACCAGTTCGGCGCCGGCGGGCCCCGGCCCGATTTCCATGCCTGGTCCCAGGAGCAACGCGGCGGCTTCCAGAAGGTGCACTTCGACTTCGGCTCGATGGGCGATCTGTCGAGCATCTTCGAGCAGTTCTTCAGTCGTGGCCGCCGCGGCGGGGGCCGGCGTGCGGCGGCGCGTCCCGCCACCCCCGGACGTGATATCGAGCACGACGTCAACCTCACGTTCGACGAGGCCGTCCGCGGCACCCAGCGCGAGGTGATTCTGACGAGTGATGGTCGCAACGGCGACGAGCGGATCCAGTTTCGCGTGCCAGCGGGCGTGCACGACGGCCAGCGGATCCGGCTTCGCGGTCGGGGACAGGCCGGCCCGGGCGGCCGCGGTGACCTCATGGTTCGCTGCCACGTGCAGCCGCACCCGCACTTCCGCCGTGACGGGCTCGATCTCAGCGTCGAACTGGGCATTTCGTTTCTGCAAGCCGTGCGCGGCGCGCGAGTCGAGGTGCCCACGCCCAACGGCCCGATGACCGTGAGAGTGCCACCAGGGACCGGCGGCGGGACGCGGCTGCGGCTGCGCGCTCTCGGCATTCATGACGAGCGCAGCGACAAGACCGGCGATCTCTACGCGGTCTTGCGTATTCGCGTCCCGCGCGAGCTCTCGCCGCGGGCCGCGCAATTGCTTGATGAGCTGGAACAGGAGCTGGCCGACGCCGCCCCGCAGCAGGTCGACCAGTAATTGGAGCAGGCCGCGCGTGACACGATCTCCGCAGACGAGCTACGGCCGCGCCGCGATCCTGGGCGTGTTGATCGCCCTGGTCTTGATCGTGTGTGCGGGCGTCTATCTGTTCATGGCGCGTTTCGGCGTGACGGGGGCCGGGGCGGCGCTGGGCGACCCCGAGCTGGAATCGCGCCGCCTGGCGCGGTTGACGATTCTGCTCACGATCCTGCTCGTGTCGGCCCTGCTGATCCTGCTGTTCGTCGTCGGGGCCTACCTGGTGATTCGTGCGGGACGGATCATCCGCAGTCCGCTGGCGGGCAAACCGACCGAGTACGTCGATGCATGGAAGCACTATCGCCTGACCGACGAGCAGATCGCGGCCGCCACCGCCGAACATCCCCCAGCGCCGGACGGGGACCGGCGGCGGGGCGACGCCGACGATTCGACCGACCACGATGACGAGACCTGAGCCGCAGTAAGAGGCACCTGACCATGGCAGAGAAAGACGATACGGGACGGCGGTCCAATCCGGCCGGCAAGCGCGGTGCGCTCGAGCGCATGTACGCTTATTGGCTCAGCTCCACCGTGGTGTTCCTGTTGGCGCTGATCGCGCTGATGGTCTACGTCGGCGGGGCACTGCAGCGGCAGGGTACGCAGCTGGGGGCCGCCACCGAGCAGGCCACGGTCGTCGCCGGTGATGTTGCGCAGTTGCAGGATCGCCTCGCGGCGGTCGAACGGCGCCTGGACGCGCTGGCGGCGCAGGTGTCCTCGCTGGCGGCCCGCGAGCCGGCGCCAACGCCCGAGACGCCGCCGACCGCCCCCGCGGCCCCGGCAGTACCGGCCGAGCCGACCGTCCGGGCCCAGCTGTTCCAGTCGACCAGCCCGAACCCGAGCACGCCGTTCGACATCGCGCGACCCGCCGAAGCGGCCGCGGCGATCGCCACGGCCACGCGTCACCTGGACGAGGCGCGCTGGGGTGGCGAGACGTGGCTGCGGCTGGCGATCGTGGCGCGGCTGCTGTCCGATGACCGCCAGGCCGACGCCTTTGCCGAGCGGGCGGCCGCCCAGAACCAGGACCTGCTGCCGTACATCGAGGCCGCCACGCGGTGTGCGGTGGCACGCGGTCGCAACGAGGAAGCCGCCTCGCGCGCCGCGCAGCTCGCCGAGCACGCGGCCGCGTCGAGTTCGGCCGCCGCGCTGTTGGCGGCCGCGCACCATATCAACGGAAACGCGGCCGCGGCCGACGAGGCCCTCGCGCAAGTCACCGCGCCCCGCGCGCTGCCGAGCTACGACCTGCTCCTGTTGACGCGGGTGGCCATGGAGCTGCAGCGCTGGGATCGGCTGGTGGAACTGCTCAACGCCGCCGGAGACGTCCCCGCACCGCTCGATCCGGCGTTTCGTTTTGTTCACGCGGTGGCGCTGTCGCAAGCGGCCCAGAGTGAAGATGGACACGTAAAGGCCCTGGCGGCGCTGGACTATGTCAAGGCCCACCTGGATGACCCGCTGCCGTCGACCCCCGTGTCCACGGACGACTGGCGCACCTTCGGGCCGGATGCCTACGAGGTGGATGTGTGGCGCGGCATGGCGCTGGTCGCGGCGAACCAGATGACGGCCGCGCGCGAGATCCTCGAGTCCGCCGTCGCCGCCGAGCCGCAGCGGGCGGCGGCGCACTATGCGCTGGGCGAGTGGGCGTTGCGGATGAACGAGCTGGACATGGCCGCCGAGCAGCTCGAGCAGGCCGTCGCGCTGGCCCCGGATCATGCGCCGGCGTGGGAGGCGCTGGCCGTGACCGAGTTGACACGCAACCAGCTGGAGGCCGCGGTGCGCCATGCCCGCCGCGCGACCGAGCTTCACCCGCGCCGACCCTCGGCGCATTTCCTGCTGGCGCTGGCACACGCCAACCTGGTGAACCGGGATGAGGCGGCTGTGGCGTTGCGCACGGCGTTTCAGCTCGATCCGCGCTATCGCGAGGAAGCCGAGCACGCCGAGGTATTCACACGACTCTTCACTGCGGCCGATCTGGAAGCGTTGGCGCAGGGGGCCGAGCCGGCTGACCTGTCGGTGCCCGCCGAACGCTGACCTGCTCTGTGAGATTCTGCGCCTGCGAACACGGGCGCGATCAGCCACCATAGGAGCGAGACGTGATGTCTGGACCACTGAGCGACGACTGCCGCGGGCGGCGGCCCGCCGCGCTGGGGCTTGTCTTCGTGCTGCTGGGCGGTGCCGTTGCGGCGTCGGGGGCTGATGATCCGTCGGCGAAGCCGGTCGACGATCGCCCGACCATTGCGGTGGCGCCGATCGAGCCGGCGGCGGACGGCGATCCGCGCGACGCCTGGATCGGGACGGCTGTGTCGGAGGTGCTCACGCGGCGGCTGCGGCGGGTGCCCGGGGTGTGCGCTATCCCCACGATTCGCCTGCACCAGGCGCGGCAGGAGCTCGCCGGCGCCGGCAAGCCCGACGACGTTCCGCTGGCGCGGGCGGCCGCGGCGCTCGGCGCCGACTACCTGCTGGAGGGTGAGTGTCGCGGGCACGCGGCGGAGATGAGCCTGAAGCTGGCGCTGCGGTCGCTCGGGGCGAAGTCGGCGGACACCGTCCGCATGGCGCCGTCGGCGGACCGCCTGTTCGCGACGCTCAACGCCGCCACCGTCCTGGTGACCGCGCGATTCCCCGGCGCAGCACTGTCGGAGCAGGAAGTTGCGACCCGCTTCGGTTCGCCGAGCGATTCGGTCAGTGCCGTGGAGTACTTTGCGCGGGCGACGACGGCGGCGCGTGACAACAACATGAAGGACGCGATGCGCTACGCCCTGCAGGCGGTGGACAGCGACAAGCGCTATCGGCCCGCGCTCGGGCTGCTCGCACAGCTCGAGATGCAGCTCGGTCGCCGCGGCGCCAGTGCCGCCGCAAGTCGCCTGCGCGTGCTCAGCGATCTCGCCCGCAAGGACGAGGATGCACTGGATCGGTCGAGTGCGGAGCTGTCGCTCAGCATGCTGGCGCAGGCGCGTGGGGCCTCGCAGGCGGCGTTGACGCGTGCCGAGTCGGCCCTGACGCTGGCACGCACAGCCGCGGATCCGCACGCCGAGCAGACGGCGCTGTCGTGGATTGCGGATGTGCACGTCGGCTGGCGCGACCCGGCCGGCGAGACGCAGGGGCGCGACGGGCGTGTCGCGGGTCAGCAGGCACACCTGCGGGCGGCGCGCGAGACGCAGCAGCGGCTGTTTGATCTCCTTGTGGCCCGCAACGACCTGCTCGGGGCGATCCCGGCCGCCAGCAAGCTGGCGATGATCTGCGATCAGCTTGGCGATGCCGAAGCAGCGATCGCACTGCACAAGCGCACACTGGACATGGCGCGGCAACTGGACTCGCGCGGGCACCAGGCCAGCGCGTGGCTGTACCTGGGGCAATGCTATCGACAGCGGCAGCACTGGGCCGCGGCGGTCGAGGCCATGCAGCAGTGCCTCGCACTGGCGGAGGAGGATGTCAAGCCGCGCGTGCGCATCGCGATCGCGAGTGTGTTTCATGCCATGGAGCAGCCCGCCGAGGCTCTGGCGGAGTTCAAGCAGGCCTACGAGGGCCTCGCATCGACGGACTTGCCCAACCAGCTGGTGTGCCTGCGCGGCATGGCCTACTCGCAGAAGGCGCTCGGCGATCACGCGGCGGCGGCCAAGCGGCTGCAAATGGCGCTTGATATCGCCCGGGCGCTCGAACTGCCCGAGGCGCAGGTGCTCGACAGCGAACTCGCGGCTTGGCGCGAAGGCGAGCGCTGATCGGGACGCCGGCGGGGGCACGCCACTCAGGCGGTGAAATCGGATGGCTCGGAGCGCACCGCGGCGATGATGGCCGCGTTGATCGGCGGCATCGGCAGGCGCAATAGCTCGTCAGTCGTGACCCAGCGGCACTCGTCGTTGCCCAACGGCTGGGGCGTGCCGGCCCGCCAGCGACAAATCACCGGCGTGATTCGCACGACTCGATCCGAATGTTCACTGCCGAAGGTGTGCAGCACATGCGCCACGTCGGCCGTGACGTCGCATTCCTCTTGCAGCTCGCGGCGCGCGGCGTCCGCAGGCGTTTCACCGGCGAGCAGCTTACCGCCCGGAAACTCCCAGAGGCCGCCGAGGTGTGCAGCGCTGTTGCGTCGGGCCACCAGCCAGGCGCCGTCGTGACGCACAATGGCGATGGCGACTTCGTGAATGGGCTTGTTCATGGGCGCTGACACCGCACAAAGAACCGCGCGTTTTGGCGCAGCGTGTACGCTGCGGCCGCCGGAAATCCGACCGCCGGTCCATGGTACCCGGGCGGTGCCCGCGGCGGGCGATCGTGAGCGATCCCGGAGCGACTGCCGGCCGCGATCGGGCTGTTTTGGCGCGTTCGCAAGTTGTTTTTTGTCAGACACTTATGTGATTTCTTCCCCCTCGGCCAAATCGGGAGCAATTTGTAGACACCGCGCGACCAATCTGATATAGTCCGGGGTGCCTGGAGGCTTCGGCCTCCCGCCATGATCTATCTGATATTGCGGCTGTTCTAGCCGTGGCGCGCTTCCGGGTTCGACCATCAGGTTCGGACCCGGAAGTTTTTTTGGGCTGCCGGCGCCGTGACGTGCGGCAGGTTCTTCTGCGTCCGCGAGCCCTGTTCCCGCTGAATTCATGGTACAATCGGGGGCCGTCAACGAAGCCACGTCGGACGGCTCGAGCGCAAGGACAATCGGCAATGTGTGCGGCTGCAACAACGCGATGTTCAGCGGATGCGCGCGTCGTGCGGCGCGATGAACCGTGCCGCGACCATGTCTGGATCGAAGTGACCGTCGCCGACTTCCCGCCGGCCGACCCCGGCCAGTTCCTCCAACTGCTTTGCCACGACCCCGAGGACAACCCCGACGCCGCCGCCGACTGGCCGGAAGACGGATTTCCGTCCCTTTCGAATCCCGATGTCCTGGTCCCGCGGGCCTACCTGCGCCGGCCATTCAGCATTGCGGACCAATGGGTTGATTCGGCGGGGCGCACCCACCTGTGCGTGCTTTCACATGCCATCGGCGTTGGGACCCGCTGGCTCGATCGGCTCCAGCCGGGTGACACGCTGAACATCACCGGGCCGCTTGGGCGCGGTTTCGGTGATCTGAAAGCACGCCGACCGCGGGTCCTGGTGGGCGGCGGCGTCGGGATTCCCCCGCTGCTGTTCCTGGCGCGGCGGCTTTTCGAAACCGGGCAAGAGGACGTCACGCTCATCGTCGGCGCCCGTGCTCGTGATCTCTTCCCTGTCCCGCTGGTCGGCGAGCCCGACCCGGCGGGGGGCCCCCTGTCCTGCCTGGCCTTGCCGGCCGCGGCGCCGTTTCCTGCGATCGTGACCAGTGACGATGGCTCGCTCGGGCTGCGCGGGTTGGTGACCGACGGCCTGCGACGCTGGCACGCCGGCCGGTCGGCTGCCAAACTCGACGCAACCGTGTTGGCCTGTGGGCCCGATGGAATGTTAAAGGCCGTCGCGGGGCTGACGCGTGAGCTGGGCCTTGCGTGCCAGCTCTGTATCGAGCGGCAGATGGGCTGTGGCTTGGGCACGTGCCTGTCCTGCGTCGTGAAGCAGCGTGATGCGCAGGCCCCGGACGGCTGGACGTGGAAACTGGCTTGTCAGGACGGTCCCGTCTTCGAGCGTGACGCGCTGCTCGACTACGGTACGGATGCGAGCGCATGACTTGCGCGGCGAAGGAGTTTTCGACATGCGGCGAACGAACGACCTTGTGCGGAGCTTCCTGGTTGTTTCGGCTGTCGTGGTGCTCACCGGCTGCGAGTCCACCACGCGCCACGGCCTGAGCGCCATCGGCCTCTCGAAGAAGCCCCTCGCGACCGCGCTCGTCATCGACGGCAAGCCCGGCGCGGCGGTCCAGGCGCTGAATCCTTTCCCCAATTACGCCGCCCTGCAGCGGGTCATGTCCGACAAGCTCGACCGGCCCGTCGCGGTCGACCAGTGCTTCGCCTTCCAGGCCGAGAGTGGTCTCAAGAGCGGCTGGTACAGCGTGGCGATCGTCACACCCACGCAGTATGCGCGTCTCTCGGAGAGCATGGCGTGCAAAGTGCTCGCCGCCCCCGAGGACGAGCAGGGCCGCCTCGTGCGCAGCGCCCTGCTCGTGGTGCCGCTGCGCTCCGACGTGCACGACGTCGCCGAACTGCGCGGCAAGACCGTCGCGTTCGGGCAACATGACGACGCCCGCACGCATCATGCCGCCCTGCGGCTGCTGGCCGATGCCGGCCTCGAGCCGACCGATCTCGCGCTCGACGGCCTGCCGGTGCCGGGATCGCTGCGGCACATGCCCAGCGGGCGCTCGGTGGCCCAGGCGGTGCTCGCCGGCAGCGCCGACGCCGGTTTCATTGACGAAGCCGAATGGGAAGCGCTGGACGAGAAGAGCAGTGCCGACGGGGATCCCGGCCGCGAAGAGCTGCGGATCGTCGCCCGGACCGTGGCGTTGCCGACGCGGCTGGTGATCGCCTCGCCCCGGCTCGACGAGGCGACGGCGTGCCAGGTGCAGGAGTTTCTCGTCAGCGTCGTCGCGACGAATCCCGAGGTGCTCGAGCCGCTCGAGGGCGTTTCCGGCTACCGTGCGGTCGGCGGCGAGGTGGTCTCCGTGTGCGCGGCGCTGGCACCCGGATCAGACATTCCCCTCCCGCCGGAGATGCAGGACGTAAAGGAAGCGGACGACGAGACGACGCCGACGCCGGAGGAAGGCGAAGCCGAGCCGACGTCCGCGACCACCTGAGCCGCCGGGCCGGAATGGCGCTGGCGTCACGCCGGCCGCCCGTCCCGTTGCGTCAGGTGCGCACGCCGACGCCGAGCAATCGTGCCAGCTTCTTGATACGCTCACGAGCCGCTTCGCCGTCGGCGAGCTCGTAGGCCTCCGAAAGCTCCTCGGACAGTTTGCTGCGCTGCTGGCTGCAAAAGCGCCGCCCGCGATGATTGGCGATCTCCAGCAGCGGCACGAGCTCGATCAGCGTGTCGACCACGTTGGCCCGTGCCCAGTCTTCGCCGTGCTCCATCGTCTTGCAGGCATCATCCAGCAGTGCGCCGAGGTTGTCGTCGAGATACCGCTCGGCGTTGCGGCGGCTCGCCGATGAGGACTTGAGCTCGACCACCAGTTCCCGGATCACATCGGTCTTGCGCTCTCCGCGCGCCTGGATGAACAGCCGTTCGAACGCCAGCCGGGCCGCCGCGCAGCCCGGCGCGGCCTCCTCGAGCTCGACGACGAGGTCGCGACCGTCGGACCAGTGGTTGCGCCGGCCGATCTGGTACATGTACGTGTGGATGGTGCTCTCGGCGGCGCGGCAGAGGTTGTTGTTGGCCAGGCACAGGATGGCCCGCAGCTTCGCACGTGCCTGGTCGTAGGCCCGCTCGTCGAGGTCTTCCCGGGCGGCTTCCTTGAGTGCCGCGCACGCGTTCGCGATGCGCGCGCCCCCCGGGCGCTCGTCGCCTTCCAACCCCTCATCCATCTTGGCGGCAAAGCGCCAGGCTTCCTCCCACCGCTCGTGCTCGAGCGCCTTGTCGGTCAACCACGCCCAGCCCGGCCGCATCACCGCCCGATCCTCCACCAGCCGTGCGCAAGTCTCCAGCGCCTGCTCGCCCTTGGGGATGTCCTCGGCCGTCTGACACCGGGCCCGGACCTCATTGATGATCCCTTCGGCGTGTGCGGTGACCAGGGCCGTTCCCGGCTGTGACGCATCGTCCTTGTCGACTTGCTGCCGCAGGACCTTGCAGCGGCCGCCGTCGCCAGCCAGCAGGGCCAGCCGCAGCCGCGCCAGCATCAGCCGCTGGTGGTCTTCCGGGCGCAGCAGGTGCCACAGGGGCCGGTCCGACGCGAAACTCTCGTCCAGCGAGGCCTGGAGCGACTCCCAGTGCGGCGCGCCCTTGGAGATGTCCGCCGGCGTTTCGACGAAGCTGTCCAGCACCGCACGCACGCGCCGGGCCACCTGCTCGTCGTCGACGCTGGCGGGGCGATGCGTTGCCATCAGGCCGAGCGACGCGAATACCGCCGGCCAGCGCTGCGCCCGGTAATTCTCCGTGAAGCTGTCTTCGGCCACGCCGAAGAGAATCGCGCCCGGTTCGCCGCCGGTACCGAGCCGGGCCAGGATTCCGGCGCAGTACTTGGCCTCGGCGACGCGGTTGGCGCGCAGCCACGCGCCGAGCTGTTTGTCGCGCAGGTCGTCACAAACGGATGCCACCGCGCCGTAATTGCCGCCCAGGTCGGTGAAGCGCTCCAGCTTGGCGAGAGTGGCGTTCAGGTCGCCGGCCTGGTGGGCGGTGCGGATCTCGTCCGCCAGCGCGGCGCGCGCGCCGCGCTGCTGCAGCGCCATGCCGCCAAGAACCAGCAGCACCAGCACGACCACGCTGGCGCCGGCCGTCAGCAGTCGCCGCCGGCGCTTGCGGCGCCGCGCGCGGGCGGCCAGGTCGGCTTCCTGCTTCTCCTGCTCCACCTTGCGGGCGAAGTGCTTGTCGACATAGCGCCGGGCACGGGCGAGGATCTGCTTCGCGCGGCGCGAGCCGTGCCGCTGGTCGAGCTGGTCGAGCTGCGCGAAAGCGGCGACAAAGGACTGCGCCGCCACGAGGTTGTAGATTTCGCGCAGCGCCGGCGCGAGCCGCGACATCTCCATCCCTTCCTGGATCTTCTGCACGTCGCTCTGGGCGGCGAAGTGCTTTGCTTCGTGATAGGCGTTGAAGAAGCGTTCGTAGGCCGATTCGTACTTCTGCTGGCGATAGGCCTGGACGCCCGCGCGAATCAGGTTCTTGAGCCATGGCTGCCGCGCCCGCTTGATGAACTTCAGCAGCGCGATCGCCTCCTGGCTCTGGCGATCGATCTTGAGCACCTGCTCGCACTTGTCCCGCGCCGCGGCGAACGCGAACTGCGCGATGTTCTCGCGCGCGGCGGCGATGATCTGCTCGACCTTGCGCGCCCGGATCTGGTCGACGCACTTGCGGATCTGTGCTTTGGCTTCGGTGTCGCCCGGCAGCAGCTCCAGCACCGATTGCCACGTCTTGACGGCATGCTGGAGCTGCCCCGCGGCCGCGCGCAGGTTGGCCCGCTCGCGCAGCGTGGCGATGCGGTCGAGTCGCCGGCGCACGTCGGCCGCCGCGTCGCGGGCGGTTTCGTTCTGCGGATCGATCGTGAGCACGGTCTGGTACTGGTGCAGGGCGTCGTCGAGGTTGTTGCGCCGCGCCTGCTCGCGGGCGCTCTCCAGCAGCGCCGCGATGGAGCGCACCTGCGACAGCGCGAAGCCGCACGAGCCGCAGAACTCGACCGCGCCCGGGTTCTCGTGCCCACAGCGCGCGCACCGGATCACCTGCAGCGCCGTGGTGTTGGTCGCCTCGGTGGCCGCCTGGGCCAGGGCGATGTTGCGCAGGGCCTGCTCCAGCTCGTCGACGGCGGCGTAGCGGTCTTCGCGGTCGCGTGCCAGCGCCTTGAGCAGCACGGGGCGGACGGCGTCCGGCAGCAGCGACTCGCGCACCTGGCTCGGCGACTGGCCGGTGATCACCTCGTACAGCGTCGCCCCCACGGCAAACACGTCCGCCCGCGCGTCCACCCCCCGCGCGCTGGCGAACTGCTCCGGCGCCGCGTAGTACAACGTCCCCAGCCCGGCCCCCTCGGCCGTGCCATCTTCGCTGTTACCGGTCGAGGCCAGGCCGAAGTCGACCAGCTTGGGCACGCCGTCCTTGCTGAGCAGGATGTTGCGTGGCTTGACGTCACGGTGGATGACGCCCTGACTGTGCGCGATGTCCAGCGCGCGGCACAGCTGGCGTCCCAGGTCGAGCGCGTAGCGCAGCGATTGCGCCCCGTCGCGCCGCAGCTTCACGCCCAGCGACTCCCCCTCGATGTACTCCATCGCGATGAACAGGCCGTCGTCGTCCTGGCCGATGTCGTAGACCTGCACGATATTGAAGTGGTTCAGGCGCGCGATCGCCCGCGCCTCCTGCACGAACCGCTGCACCGCGCGACGCGTCTGCGGCCGATCCGGCCGGATGCGCTTCAGCGCCACCACCCGGCCCAGCCGCCGATCGATCGCCTTGTAAACGTCCGCCTGCCCGCCGCGTCCGATATGCTCGACGATCTCGTAGCGCGCCTCCGTGGTTTCGGCGCTCAGCGTTACCGGCGGTGCCTCTTCCGTTTCAAGCAACTCGTCGTCGAACGACAGCGTGAGGTCGTCACCGGTACCCCCCGCGTCCAGCCAGTCCTGGTCGCGATCGGCGTGCCGCGGGGCCGGCTCGGCTTTTCGGCTGCACATGATGAGACTCTCGCAAGGTCCCGAGAAGAAAGTGATCAATACCAGTGTCGTCGTCCCCGATCGGGCTTTCAACCCCCTTCGCGGCGTTCCCGCCGGCCCGCCCGTGAGGACGCGAAGAATCTCCTTGTCGTCCCGCGGCGATGTGACGATAAGTAGTCCGGTGCACGACGGGTTGGGGCGGATCCGTGACCGGTGACAGCGTTGCGTCGTAACCGGATGCGGTGGGCTCGCGTTGGCCCGATAATCGGGTATCATGCACGCGGTACTGGGCTTGAGACTGGCGAGGTCGCCGCACAGCGCGTGAATTGGGCCGCGCAGGGGGCTGTGCCGCCTGGCCGGGTGTCGAGTGTCCCCGATGCCCCTTGCCTTCAGTCATGTCGGCGGCGTTGGCTGCCATTAGAGGTCACATCGTGAGGTCGGAACACGATTCCAGCATGCTCACCCGCAGCATCCTTGTGGTCGACGACGAAGCGGCCGTCCGTCACATCCTCAAGCGCAAGCTCGAGGATCACGGCTACAGCGTCCACGAGGCAGGGGATGGCAATGCCGCGATCGCGGCGCTGCAGACGCACGAGTTCGACCTGGTCATCACCGACATCGTGATGCCGGAGCGCGACGGCATCGAGACGATCTGCTACATCCGCAAGGAGCAGCCGCGCGTGAAGGTCATCGCGATCAGTGCGCCGTCGAACAAGCTGTTCCTGGAGAGTGCCTGTGGACTGGGGGCGTCGTGCGCTTTTGAGAAGCCGCTGTCCCTGGCGGACCTGGCGCACGCGGTTGACGATCTGCTGAGCGCGCCGGAATCGGCGGGCTGAGCGCTGGCGCGGGGGGTCAGGGCGCCGACGCGGGCGCCGCGCGGGGGAGATAGCGCTTCAAGGTCTCGAACAGCACTTCGCGGTCGACGGGCTTGCTGACGTAGTCATCACAGCCCACCTGCAGGCAGCGGTCACGGTCGTGTGCCATGGCGTGGGCTGTCAGGGCCACGATCTTGCCACGGTAGCCGCGTTGCCGCAGCAGGCTGGTGGCGCTGTAGCCGTCCATGACCGGCATCTGCATGTCCATCAGGATCACGTGAAACGGCCGGCCGCGCCCCGCGGCCCGCAGCGCCTTGTCGACCGCCACCTGGCCGTTCGGTGCCAGCGAGACCTTGGCGCCGGCCCGGCGCAGAATGGACGAGATCAGGCGCTGGTTGTCCGGCCCGTCCTCGACCAGCAGGATGCGTCCGCGGATGTCATGCTTGTCGGCGGCCGGCAGCCGGTCGTCGGCGGGCCGCACATGCAGGCTCGCCTCGGGATCATCGAGCATGGTCACGTCATCGAGCGGCCCGGTCGCGACGGTCACCGTAAACGTGCTGCCGACGCCCGGTTCGCTCTGCACCGTAATGTCGCCGCCGAGCATGTGGGCCAGACGCCGGCTGATGGTGAGCCCGAGCCCCGTGCCGCCGAACTGGCGGGTGACGGAGGAATCGACCTGTGTGAAGGGCTGGAAGAGCCGCGCCATTTCCTCGGGGCGCATGCCGACGCCGGTGTCGGTCACGTCGAAGCGGAGCTGTGGTGCCGCGGGTTGGCCGGCGCCGTGCCGGTTGGCCGGGACGAAGCTCAGGGACAACTGCACGCTGCCGGTTTCCGTGAACTTGATGGCGTTGCCCATCAGGTTCACGAGGATCTGCTTGAGCCGCACGGGGTCGCTGCGGATGACCTCGGGGAGTGGCCCGGTGCCGGTTACGCGCAGCCGCAGGCCCTTGGCGTCCGCCCGCACGTGCATCAGCGACTGCACCTCCGCGGCCAGGTCGACCACCCGCACCGGGATGTGCTCCATCTCGAGCTTGCCGGCTTCGATCTTGGAGATGTCCAGGATGTCGTTGAGGATGTTCAGCAGGTAGTTGCCGTTGCGTTGAATGGTCCGGATCGCTTCCAGCTGCTCGGCGTGCCCGAGCGTCGGATCCTGCAGCGCATCCGCGAAGCCGAGAATGGCGGTCATCGGCGTGCGGATCTCGTGGCTCATGTTGGCCAGGAACTCGCTCTTGGCCTGGTTGGCCTGTTGGGCCGTCTGCGTGGCGGCGGCCAGTTGCTCCATGGCCGCTTCGAGCTCGGTCTTCACGCGCCGTTCGCGCTCGAGCGCGCCGACCAGGCGCGAATTGCTCTCGCGCAGCGCGGCTTGCGCCCGGCGCTGTGCGGTCACGTCGCGCAGGATGGCCTGGACGATCTGCCCGTTCTCTGTCGGCGCGATGGACAGCGCGACCTGCACCTCCTTGATCGCGCCGTCGCCGGTAATCACCTGGGCTTCGCGGTCGACGCTGTCATCCGTATGGAAGCCCGGCCGCAGCAGCTCTTCATAGTAGGCCCGCATTGCCGGCGGATGCATATCGCTGGCATGGCGGCCGACGATCTCGTGGCGCTTCTTGTGCAGCAGCCCCTCGGCGGCCAGGTTGCAGTTCACGATTGCGCCGCTGGCCGGATCCACCCACACGATCGCGTCGTTGGCGTTCTCGAACAGCATGCGGAACTGCTCTTCACTGCGGCGCACCGCCTGCTGGGCCGCTTCCTGCTCCGTGACGTCCTCGACCACCTCGATGAACCCGGTGACCTGGCCCGCCGCGTCGCGCACCGGAAAGGCCCGCACGCGCGTCGAGAATCGCGTGCCGTCGGGCCGATGCGTGACGGCCGCGCTCTCCTCGGTCCGCCCGCTGCGCACGCACCGCTGGCCAGGGCACCGCTCGCACTCGCTCGTGCGCTGCTGGAAGAGGTGATAGCACTTGCGGCCGGTCAGCGAGTCCGGCGTGTGCCCGACCATGGCCGCCATCGCGGCATTGGCCGTGATGATGTTGTGGTCACAATCGACCAGTGCGATCCCCATGCGTATGTTGTCGATGAGCTGGCGGTAACGTTCCTCGCTGCTGCGGAGTTCACGCTCCGCCCGCTTGAGGTCGGTGACGTCCTGGAAGGCGCCCATCAGCCGCACCGTGCGGCCCTGCTCGCGGTGGGGCCGCCCGATCACCCGGGCCCAGACATGGCGCCCCGACGGCGTCGTCAGCTCGCATTCCAGGTCCCACGGCGTGCCGTCCGCCAGCGCGGCCTTGATGGCGCGGAGCAGCTTGTGCCGGCTCTCCGGCGTGTAGAAGCGCAGCGCGTTGCGTAGCGTCGGGTCGAAGTCGGCGGGCAGCTCGACGATGCGGCGCACCTCGTCAGTCCAGTAGACGAAGTTGGTGAACGGGTGGTACTCCCAGCCGCCGACGCGCGCCGTGCGTCCCGTCTCGTTCAGCAGCGCCTCGCTCTTCTGCAGCTCGCGCTGCGACTGCGCCAGCGCGTGCTCGGTACCGCCGAGAACCCGGCTGAGCAGGACCACCAGCAGCAAGCCCCCGGTGCCGAAGACGATCGCGATCGTACCGATCGTCTGGCCCAGCAGCGACCAGTGGCGCGTGACATTCTGCAGCACGACGATTCGGCCGACGGCGCTCCCCGCGACATCCGTCAGTGGCACCGTGCCGAGCGACAGTCGGCGGTCGCCGGCGCGCACCGTCCGGTCGTGTGCGGCGCCATCGCGCAGCCACGCGACGACAGCCGCGGGCAGTTCATCGCAGGTCTGCCCGACGATCGCCATGTCCGCGAACCGGGACCAGTCGCCGCGGCGCCCGAGCATCGCGAGGCCGGCCTCCCAGCCGGCGCGGTCGAGGTGTTCCTTGTCCACGCACACGACGAGATCGACGTCGATAACGTCGGCGACTCGGTGCACGACGTGATCGATTTCTTCACCGAGCTCGAGATAGCCGATGATGCGTCCATCTTCGCGCCACGGCTGGACCACGCGCAGCGTGAAGGTGCCCAGCGGGCCGAGTTCGATCCCCGCCGCCGGGGCGCCGCTGGACCGCGCCTGGTGCATGGTGAATCGATCGATTTCGTCACCGTAGCGTTGCGGGCAGTGCACCCGCAGGAAGTTCGTCCCGTCGACTTCGTGGAAGTAGAAGTGCGTCACACGCGCCACTTCGTTCAATCGTTCATAGATCGGCAGAGCGGCGTGGCAGAGCAGATCGCGATCACGCGCGCGCCAGGCTTCCCGCAGCGTCACGTTGCAGTCCAGCGCGTTGAGCGCGGAGGAAAGGCCGACCACGTCGTCCTGGAGCTTGGCGTGCAGCAGGGCCTCGACCTGTTCGCGCTCGGCACTGGTGTGCGCGCGGATGTCGTGCCGCTCCAGGGCATAGGTCGCCCAGACGAACGCCGCCAACATGCCCAGCAGGACCGCGACCAGCGGCAGCAGGAGCCGGGCGCGCAGTTTCACCTGCGGCATGGTGCCCCTCCCGCCGATCGTGCGTGACCGGGTGATCGCGGGCGCGCGCCGACCGCCGCACCCCGACGAGAGCCGCGATGAACCCACGCCACGGGCAACCCCGCGGCATGATGGTGCGCGCGCATAGGCACTCCATCCATGATGCACTGTTTCGCTCTTATCCTTGAGATCGGCCAGATCGGCTGGAGGCTGCATCAGGGCCGTGCGGGGTGGCGCCGGTGGTGATTATCGGTATCATCCGTGCCGGCCGACATGGGCGCGGCTGCGCTCGACAGCGGGCGCCCGGACCGGGAGACACGACGCATGCAACGCCCACGCCGCCTCAGGCGCCGCTTCTACCTGCTCTACCTGGCTGCCTTGCTGGTGGGGGCGATCGTGCTGTGGCGCGTGCTGGTCACGACCGGGATATGGGACCTGCTGCGCCAGACGTACCTGACCGCGGCGCCGCAGCCGCTGTGAGGCGTCGGGTGCGCTAGCGCCGGCGGATGCGGTTGCCTTCGCCGATAATGCTCTGCTCGAACGACATCTCTTCCGGGCAGACGACCTCGTTGTCGTTGCCGACGATCTCGATCTTGTCGATCGTGGCGCCGTCGAGCACGTCGACGTACACATCCTCGCCCATGATCGACAGCTTGAGCACTTCGGAGCCGGGCAGCATGACGATGTCGTGGTCCTCGCCGCGGATGCCGACATTGCCGGTGAAGACCTGCTCCATTCGTGTGCCCTCGCCGCTGATGGTCGTGCTGGCGCAGCCCGTGGCGAGCAGGACGCAGCCGAGGCCCATGGCCGTCAGCAGGGCGTGAATGCGGCTTCGTGGCATGGCAGGTTCCTCCATCGTGTGGCCGCGGCGTCGGTCTACTTGACCTCGCTCAGTTTGACCGCGGCGCGATGCCTGGCCGCCAGCAGGGCGGCTTCGAGCACACGCTGCGTCTCGTACGCGTCGGCGAAGTCCGGCAGCGGCACCGTGGGCTCCTCACCTGCCAGGAACGCCATCATGTCGGCCACCATGTTCACGAAGGTGTGCTCGTAGCCGATGATGTGCGCGTCGGGCCACCAGGCACCCGCATACGGGTGATCGCCGGCGGAAGTGCACATGATCCGACGCCAGCCGGCGGTGGCCTTGCTGTCGCTGCTGTCGTACCACCACAGCAGGTTCATGTCCTCGAAGCCGAAGTGGATCGAACCGAGCTCGCCGTTGATTTCGATGTTGTTGTTGTTCTGATTGCCGGTGGCCAGGCGGGTGGCCTCGAAGCTGCCGACGGCACCGTCCTTGAACCGCGCGAGGAACAGGACGCAGTCGTCGACGTCACTCTTGCCCATCGTGGCCTTCTTCTTCTTCTTTCGCCCGGACGAGATGCCACCCTTGGCGGCCCCCTCGGGGACGGGCCGCTCGGTGATGAACGTCTCGGCGATGGCCCCGCTGACTTCGACGACCTCCTGGCCCGTGATGAAGCGCGCCATATCAACAATGTGCGCGTTGAGGTCGCCATGAGCCCCCGATCCCGCGTACTTTTTCTGAAAACGCCACGCCAGCGGCGTGTCGGGCCCGCCCCAGTCCTGCAGGTACGAGGCGCGAATGTGGTAGATCCGTCCGAGCCGCCCCTCGCGCACGAGGCGGTGGGCCAGCGCCACCGCCGGGCAGCGGCGATAGTTGTACCACACGAACGTCTTGGCCTTGCGCGACTTGGCCGCGGCGTTCTTCATGGCGCGGGCGTCTTTGAGCGTATGGGCCAGCGGCTTTTCGCAGGCGACGTGCTTGCCGGCCGACAAGGCCGCCACGGCCTGCTCGGCGTGCATGGAATTGGGGGTGCTCACGTCGACGAGGTCGATTTCGGAGCTCTTGATCGCCTCTTTCCAGTTGGTGCTGTAGTGTTGCCAGCCCCAGCGGTCCGCGAAGGGTGCCAGGGAGATGAGATCCAGGCCCACGATGGTGTGCATCACGGGCGTTTTCGGCAGGTTGAAGAACCGGGGGGCCTTGAGATAGGCATTGCTGTGGGCCCGGCCCATGAACTTCTGCCCCAGTAGCGCGACCCGGCAAACATCGGACATGAACGGTCCTCCCGACTGGTTCCTGCGACGCTTATCGGGGCGGGATGATATAGCACGCCGGGCTGGCTGTCGACCTCCCGCGGCGCGTTATTCCCGACATAACCATTGCTTAGGCGCGTGTGGCCGTAACGGAAAGGCCCGGGAGGGCTTACGGGGGCCAGCGGGCTGCTCAGCCCTCGGCGCTGAAGCCCGATCCTTCCTCTTCGGCAGGGGTCACGACGGGGGTCGGGCGTGGCGGGACGATGTCCTGCGGGGCGACGGCTTTCGGGGTGGACTGCTCCTGGGCGAGCTTGTCCATCAGCATGACCCAGGTTTCGCGCAGGTGGCGCAGGATCCGCAACGCATCCTCCAGCGCGGCCTGGTCCTGGTTGATGTTCCCCTCGATCAGGCGGTTGTAGACGAAATTGTACAGGGCGGCCATTTGATCGGCGAGCTCCGGGTTGACCTCACGCCGAATACCCTGGTTGAGCTCGAGCACGATGCGCTGGGCCCGATCGAGGGCGTTGAAGGCGCCCTCGCGGTCGTTTGCCTGAACCGCTTCCAGGCCGCGCGTGGCAAACCGGATCGCCCCATCGTACAGCATGAGCTGCAGTTGCTCCGGGGTCGCGGTCAGGACCGCATTCTTCAGGTATTCCTGCGACGCGTTCGGTGTATAGGTCATGTCGGGGGTATCGGTTCAGCGTCAAACACCGGTTAGTACGCTCACCAGCCCGTGGCTGGCGCGGCGCGCCGGGCGGTGCCCGGGATGGCCAACTGCTTTTAAGTTCTTTTCAGGGGCGACTTTGTGGCCTCTTCGCCCGGCGACTACAGCCCCATCAGGCTCGTCAGGCCGGCGCCGCTGCTGCCGGCGGACGCCTGGAGGTTCAATAATGCGTTCTGCTGCGACTGCATCTCGGCGAGGACGGTTTCCATGACCTGGAACTCACGCAGTAGTCGTGCGCGCTTCTGGTCGAGCCGCTCGTTCATGTACTCGATGCGTTCGTTGAGCAGCTTCCTCTGGTCTTCCAGCGTGTCGGTCCGCTGGTCGATCAAGCCATCCGGGTCGGTGATCGTCTTGAGTTGCTCTTCGAGCTGGTGAGCGAGGCCGAAGTCCTCGTCGGTCAGCAGGCCGACGACGCCGTCGGGGTTTGTGGCGTAGGCCTCGCGGAACTTCTCCTCGTCGAAGCTGAGGGTGGTGCCGCCGCTGAACTCGACGCCGATATCGCGCAGGCTGCGCAGGCCGCCGCCGGCGCCGGCGACGTAGCGTTCGAACGCGCGGGTGAGCCGGTTGCGCGACATGCGCAGCGCGCTTTCGCCCAGCAGGACGCCCTTCTCTTCGGTCTCCGGGTCGTAATCGCTGACGTCATCGATCTTGCTGACCGCGTCGTTGAAGTCGGATACGAGCTCCCGGAAAGTCTCGAGCACGCTTTCCATGTCTTCGGCGACCGTCACGGACACCGGTGTGTCGGAGACCTGGCTGACGGTGATGTCCATGCCCGCGACGACGTTGTTGAACGTGTTGGCGTCGCTGGTGAGCAGGACGCCGGTGCCGGCGCTGCCGCCGAAGAGGACCCGGGCGTCGGCAGCGCGCGTGAGTGTCGCCATGCCGAAGCCGCCGTCCGAGAAGTCCTCGGAGATGATCAACTCGCCGGCGCGGCCGCCGACGCGCGAGGTCAGGTTGAGGCGGTACGGCGCCGCGGCGCTGCCGTCATTGAGGAGCGTGGCTTCGGCGAGCGTGGTTTCCTGGCCGATGCGCTCGGCGAGGGACTCGAGGGTGTCGTTGCCGCTGACGTCCACGTGGTACTCGTACGAGCCGTCGATTGCGCCGGTGCTGGATTCGCCGGCGATGTTGAGATCGCGCGCCATCGCGCCGGTCTCGTCCTCGACCTTCAGTGTGCCGGCGCCGCCGGAGTGATCGATGAGCTCCAGACCGTCGCCGGTGTCATTGATGCGGGCCTCGACGTTGATGTCGAAGCCGATGCCGCTGTTGTTGATCTCGTCGATCACGTCCTGCAGCGTTTCGGCACCAGACGCGGGGAACGTGATGCTGCGCATCTGGCCGCGCGAATTGGTGATGCGGATGGTCCCGGGGGAGACGCCGCGGCCGTTGTTGAGATCTTCCAGGCGCGTGGCCTCGGAGATGTACTGCCGCTGGAGGTTGTCGCTGGTGAAGCGTGACTGCGACCCGGTCAGGCCGACGGCCTCGGCGAACGTGCCGTGGTGGTCACTGATGGTGATCAGCTCGTCGGAGCCGTCGCTGTTGCCGACGACCAGCTTCGTGCCGGTATTGTCGTAGCCGACCTCGATGCCGAGGTTGTTGTCGGCGGAGGCCTGGTTGATGGTGTCCACCAGCTCGGCGAGGGTGTCGGCGCCGCTTACGTCGACCAGCGCGACGTTGCCGCGGGCCTCGATGCGCAGCGTGCCGAATTCGTAGCTGTTGCCACCGTTGAGCGTCTTGAGCATCGCGGTGTTGAGGCCGCCGAGGATGCGCGTGCCGGCCGCGGCGCCGCCGGCGTAGGTATCTTCGCCGAAGCCCAAATCCGCGAGGGCTTTGCTGCTGCCGTTGGCGCGGAGCACCAGGTCCTGGCCGTCGCTGGTCTGCAATACGATGCCGTGGCCGTCCGCATCGACGGTGGCGGTGACAAGCTGGCCGACGCCGGTGGCCGGATCGACATTGTTCTTGGCATGATTGATGGCGGCGAGCACGTCCGCAATGTTGTCGATGTGGAGGATGTCGCGGCCGTTGATCTGGTTGGTTGTCGCCGTGCCTTCGATGCCGAGGTCCTTGGCCGCGTAGCCGTCGATGTCCTCGATGCTGAAGTCGTACTCGGTGTCCTCGTCGGGGTCGAGCGTCGTGCTGTCGCGGATGATCAGCCGGCTGCCGCTGAGGGTCACGGTGAGGCGATCATCGTCGAACGCCGCCTGCAGGGCATCGCGCACGTCACTGACCGTCTCGGCGCCGGAGAGGTCGACGGTCGCCCGGTCCCCGTCGCGCGAAATGACGCGCAGCGTGCCCAGGCGCACGCCCTGGCCGTGGTTGAGGCGTTCGAGGCGCGTGTCCGCGCCGATGTTGTCGTTGATCGAGACGCCGATGTCGGTGTCACCGACGGTCATGGTGAAGTCGACGCCGGCGACGGCGCTGCGCAGGCCGAGTCCGTCGTTCAGGGCGTCCAGCGGAGTGGTGTCGCTGAGTGACATGAGATTGCCGCCGACGAGCGCGCCGTCCTGGTCGAAGTCGCTGCGGTTACCCAGGCCGAAGCCCAGGTCGGCGGCCGTGGCCCCGCCATCCACCTCTGCGACGCGCATGGTGCCGCTGCCGCCCGCCTCGTCACGCAGCATGATCTGATCGCCGCGCACCGTGGCGGTGACGGCCACGTCGGCATCGTTGATGCGGTCGATGACCTCGTCGAGTGTGACCACGTCGGTGAGGTCGACCGTCGCCGCGTTGCCGGACGAGTCGGTGAGACGGAAGCTGCCCCGGCGAACGCCGGTGAAGCCGTTGAGTTGCTCGAGGTTGGTGGTGCGGTTCAAGCGGGCCTGGGCGGATTCGATGGTCAGGGTGCCCGCGGACAGCGGCGTGCTGGTGCTCTGGAAACCGCGGCTGACGAGCTGGTGGGTCGAGGCCAGCGAGCGCACGACAAAGTCGTAGGCGCCCGCCTGCGTGCCCAGGGCCGCGGTCGCGCTGAGGGCGTTGGGGTTGGAGGAGTTGGCCGTGCGGCCGCGGAACGAGCTCGGGCGCGAGAGAAACTGGACATGCGCAAGGAGTGCGGTGATCCGCGCAGAGATCTCCAGGTACGCGGTTCGCTGCGCGTCGAGCGTGCCGATCCGTTCTTCGAGCAGGTCACGCGGTCGGGCGTCGATCGCGATAAGCTGGTCGACGATGGACTGGTGATCCATTCCGGAAATCAAGCCCATGCCTGAACTTATGCTACCCACGGCGATCCTCCTTCAGGATGCGGCAGCGAGCGGGCGCAGAACGCGCCCCGCTCTTGTGTGCGTATCGGTCTGAGAACATGCAAGCTCAATTCCAGACCATTACCGGCCCCGGAGAACCCGGTCCGGCGGGTTGAGGCTTGCCGCAACGACCGAAAATCACGACCATCGGGTGTATGGCCGGCCAGACGCAATCCGAGATCCGCCGCCTGCTCGCCCAGTACGAGCTCGCCCCGCAGCACCGTTACGGCCAGAACTTCCTGATCGACATGAACCAGATGCGGAAGCTGCTCGCGACGGCCGAGATGCGGGCCGCGGACACGGTGCTCGAAGTGGGCGCCGGCACCGGCTCGCTAACCGAGCTGCTGCTGGCCAGCGGGGCGGCGGTCGTGGCTGTCGAAATCGATCACGGGCTCCAGGCGCTGCTGCGCGAGCGGCTGGGGGGGGAGAAAAAGTTGTCGCTGGTGCAGGCCGACGCCCTGTCCGGCAAGCACCAGGTCAACGCGCTGGTGCTGGAAGCGCTGCGGGCGCGGCCGCCGCGGCGGGGTGGGGCCTACAAGCTGGTGGCGAACCTGCCCTACCAGATCGCCACGCCGCTGATCGTGGATTTGCTGCATGTCGAGCCGCGACTCGAGCGGCTGGTCTGCACGATCCAGAAGGAGGTGGGGCAGCGTCTGGGCGGCCAGCCGCGGACGGATGCCTACGGCCCGGTCTCGGTGATTGTGCAGACGCTGGCCGAGGTGCGGCCGATCGCGATCCTGCCGCCGGCGGCGTTCTGGCCGCGGCCCAAGGTGGAATCGGTGATGGTGTTGATCCAGCCGCGGCCAGCGGCGGCAGTGGAGGTCGACGACGTGGCCGGGTTCGTGCGGTTCGTGCAGCGGGGGTTCGCCCAGCGGCGCAAGATGCTGCGCCGCCTGTTCCGGGATTGGGAGGAGGCCCGGATGGTGGCGGTGTTTCAGCGGGCGGGGGTCAGTCCTGAGGCTCGGCCCGAGTCATTATCTCCTGCCGAATGGCGGCGGCTTTTTGCCGCAGTCGCCAAAGGTCGAGACTGACGATTTCTTCGCTGGTGGTCGGGTCGTCGGCCAGCGGCCTCACGCTGCCGCGCGCGTGTGCGATCGTGGCGGGGGTTGTCTCTGGCGGTTCGGCGGCCGGCGTCGTCTCGCCACTGAGCACCTTGATGAGCCGGGCCAGTTCGGCCGGCCTGGTATCGCGCGGCGGCGGCGGCACCGAACGCCGGGGCGGGAGCGGCCGTGCGGGCGCGACCGGCGGCGGGGGAGTGGCCTGGGCCACGACAGCGGTCGGTTCGTCGCCGGCATCGTCGACCAGGGCTACGGTGTCGTCGATCTGTCCGCGCAGGGCCCGCAGCAGGCGGCGCGAGGCGGCGGTATCGAGCAAGCCGGCCGAACGCGGCGTGACGATGTGCCGCGCGACATAGTGGTGCACGAAGGACGGCGCGGTGCCGTCAATGTGGCCGCCGTTGTAGCCGTAGCGACGGAACTCGGGGCGCCAGCGAATGTTGACCACGCGGTTGCTGTTGTTGGGTGAGTGCAGGCCGACGGAGCCGGCGCCGTCGGCGAGGAGCTTGCCGTCGATGGTGCCGACCACCTTCATCGGGCCGGTGAGGACGGCGTCATTGGGTGAGTAGTAGTTGTAGACCTGGCCATTGACGTGCCGCAGGGCTTCGCTCACGTCGTAGTCGGAGGACAGGCTCGAAGCGAGCAGCACGACGTTGTCGACGCGGTAGCCGGGCTTGAGGGCTTCGAGGGCCCAGATTGCCACGCCCGAGCCGGCCGACAGACCGATGAGATTCACCTCGCGGTCGGGATAGCGATCGATGTAATCCTGGATCTGACCGGCCAGGCGCGCGGCGCCGAGGCGTGCGATGGGTTTGACGGTCTGGTCGATCGCGGGATTGAAGGAGAGGGACCAGGTGACACGCACGACCTGGCCGCGGTAACCGGCCCGTTCGAGGCCCTCGCGGATGCCGGCGTCGCCCATGTCGACATTGCCGGCGCCCGGGCAGTAGAACGTGATCCCGTACTTGGCCTGTGGGCCGAACGAGGCGCCGCAGCCGCTCAGCATCACAAGGAGAAGGGCGACGGCGAGGGTGGAGAGACATCGTTTCATCAGGCCACAACCTTGTCTGCGTCCATCATGGCAGGGTCGGCATCCACCCGCCGCGCCAGTGTTCCCGTGTTCGTCCGGCCGATGGCGTCGGCACGGTCCCTTGTGCCGGAGTGAGCGCCACCGACCCCGGATCCTCAGTCGCGTGCGTCTGCCGCGCCCGACTTGAAGCCCGGAATGCGGATGTTTTCCTGGGGCTTTTCGTCGGGATTGACGGCAAACACCTCAACGCGTGCGATGTCGTCGAATGGGACGACGATCACATAAGCCCCGACTTGGTAGTTTTCATCGACCGGGGTACACTCAAATGCCAACGCGCTGCTGATGCCGATGTCGGCAATCTCGCGCATTTCGTAGCTCAGGCCGTCCTTCAGGTAGAGGATGATCCGGGTCTCGAGCTTGTCGAGGTACTCCTGGATCTGCTGGTTGCCGTTGCCGGCCGGTCGCTGGTCCATGTCGGGGAATCTGCGCAGGGCGCAGCGTCGCTTCGCCTCGTCGATCTGTCGGCGCAACCCCGTCCCGTGGAACCAGTCGTAGTTGAACATGAAGGCACTCCGCGCTGGCATAGACTCGTCCGCCGGCCGGCACTACACGTGCTAGTGCGTAGATTCGGCGGTACAGACCCAGGTATCATCGACGAAAATGACGCCGGCCGCGAAAGCGAAGCTCGTGAAAACTCTCGCCCGTGAGGCGGGTTTCGACCTGGCTGGCATCAGCCGGGCCGAACCGCTTCCACGCGCGAAGTATTATAGGGAATGGGTCGCCGCGGGCCATGGCGGTCGCATGCGTTACCTCGCCCGATACCCCGATTTGCGCTCCGACCCGCGCGAGTTGCTTTCGGGAGCGAGAACGATTGTCTCGGCCGCCGTTGGCTACAAGCGCAGCGACGGGTACCGGCGAAAGACTGATATTCTTGACGCATGCCGCGGCAGCGAAACGGCGCACGGCCGCATCGCACAATATGCGCGGGGGGTCGATTATCACGTCGTCCTGCGCCGCATGCTCGAAACGGTTGTTGCGAATCTGAAGCAACAACTGGGCGAGGACTTCGCCGCCCGCACTTTTGTCGACACCGGGCCGCTGCTGGAGCGCGAGCTGGCGGCGGCGGCGGGGCTGGGCTGGATCGGAAGAAACACCTGTCTGCTGCATCCGCATTGGGGGTCTTACCTCCTCCTGGGCGAAATCGTCACCACGCTCGACCTGCCGCCGGACGAGCCGTTGGCCGATCGTTGCGGGTCCTGCTCCCGTTGTGTGGACACGTGTCCGACCGGAGCGTTGGTGGCGCCGTACCAGATGGACGCGCGGCGATGCATTTCATACCTGACGATCGAGCATCGCGCGGAGATTGCGGCGGATCTGGCGCGGCTGGCTGGGGACTGGGTCTTCGGCTGCGACATCTGCCAGCAGGTATGCCCGTACAACGCGCGGGCGCCACGCGGGCGCCAGCCGGAGGTCAACGCGGAACGGCGTCCGGCCCGTGTCGAGCTGCTGCAGTTGCTGCGGCTTCGCAGCGGTGAGTATCGCCGGCTGACGCGTGGCAGTGCGCTGCGGCGCGCGAAGCGCGCCATGTGGCGACGGAACGCGGCGGTTGCGCTGGGCAACGTGGGCGAAGGCGATGCGGCGACGCTGGCGGCGCTGCGCGAAGCGGCCCACGACGACGACCCGGCGCTGCGGGCTGCGGCGGCGGTGGCATGGCAGCGGCTTCAGTCGGCGACCTGATCGCGGGCGGCGGCGTAGGGGAAGCGCATTTGCCGCAGCTCGAACAGGTCCTTCTGGAAGGTCGGGTCGATCGGAATCGGGTAGTCGCCCGAGAAGCACGCGTGGCAGAAGTCGCTGTTGACGGTGCGGCTGGCCGCGAGCATGCCCTCGAGAGAGAGATACGAAAGCGAATCGACGCCGAGGAACCGCCGAATCTCGTCGACGGTGCGCGTGTTGGCGACGAGCTCTTCGCGGCTGGGGAAGTCGATGCCGTAGTAGCAGGGGTGGCGGATGGGCGGGCTGGCAACGCGGAGGTGGATCTCCTGGGCGCCGGCCTTGCGGAGCGTCTGCATCTTGCCGCGCGTGGTGGTGCCGCGTACGACGGAATCCTCGACCACGATCACGCGCTTGCCCGCGACGCTGCCGCGAATGGGGTTGAGCTTGAGCCGGACGGTCAGGTCGCGGATGGTCTGGGTGGGCTGGATGAACGAGCGGCCGATGTAGTGGTTGGTGGTGAAGCCGCGGCCGATGGGGATACCCGAGGCCTCGTGGTAGCCCAGGGCGGCGCAACGGGCGCAGTTGGGCACGGCGATGACGAGGTCGGCATCCACCGGCGCCTCGCGCGCGAGCGCGCGGCCCATTTCCATCCTGACCATGTGCACGTTGTCGCCGAAGACCTGGCTCGACGGATCGGCGAAGTAGACGTGCTCGAAGATGCAATGGGCCTTGCGGACGACGCCTTCTTCGATGAAGCGCCGCGAGGAAAGGCCGTCTTTGGACAGGGTGACGATCTCGCCGGGCTCGACCTCGCGGACGTATTCCGCGTCGAGGATGTCCAGGGCACAGGTTTCGCTGGCGACGATCCAGGCACCGTCGAGCTTGCCCAGGCACAGCGGGCGGTTGCCGGAGGGATCGCGCACGGCCTCGATCCGGTCGGGATACATCAGCAGCAGGCAGTAAGAGCCGCATAGATGGCGCAGGACGGCCGCCAGCGGGTCGGGCTTCTCGGCGAAGCGCTTGTCGGCCAGCATGTGCAGAATGACCTCGGTGTCGGAGGTCGTGACGAAGATATGCCCGTGCTCTTCGTACTCGGTGCGCAAGGCGCCGGCGTTGACGAGGTTGCCGTTGTGGCAGATGGCGACGTCGCCGATGGAGCAGGTCACCAGCAGCGGCTGCGTGTTGGACTTGCTGCACGAGCCGGTGGTCGAGTAGCGCACGTGGCCGATGGCGAGCGGATTGCGGATCTGCTCGAGGTCCTGGGCGCTGATCGCATCGGTGACGAGACCCACGCCGCCGCGGAACTGGATCGCCTGGCCGTCGGCGGTGCAGAGGCCGGCGGACTCCTGGCCGCGGTGCTGCTGCGCGTAGAGTCCCAGGTAGGTGAGCTCGGCGGCCTCGGCGTGGTTGGCCACGCCGCACAAACCGCAATAGTGACGAATGTCTGGCGTCATTGAACCTCGCGCCTCGCTGGTCGCGTGCGCTCCTCCCCGCCAACGAAAACTCACATTATAGCACGCTTGCGGCGAAGATCGACGCGCCCGGCGCGATTGCCGCTATTGACCCGTCGGCAGGGGGGTCGATAATGGCCCGCGAGAGAGTCACCCTGTGTGGGAATCATTTGGTGCGGTCCGATCAGTTACGGAAAGACAGAGGCGGCGTGCTGCCGGCACCAGCAGGCCGACGGGTACCCGTGCCCGTTTGGCTGGCGGTGGGGCTGGCAGTGCTTGCCGCGGCGCCGCCGACCGCCGCCCAACCCAATCCGGCCGAACAGCCGCTGCTGGCGTCGGAAATCAGCGACCGCGACGTGACGTTGCACGGCCGCTACCTGCGCCGCTGGACCGAGGAAGACGGCTCCTGGGTGCTGATGTTCAATGGCGGCTTTCAGATGCAGATGGGCTCGCGGCGGATGTCTGCCAAGAACGCGGTCGTATGGATCACGCCGCGCGAGCGGGCGGACGGGCCGGACTATCGCGAGCTGACGGTTTACCTGTCTGAAGACGCGGAGGTGCGCGAGCCGGGCGGGACCGTCACGATCGACCACGTCCTGCTGGTGCGCGGGCTGCGGACGTTGGGGCCGATCATCACGAGCCAGGACGCCCACGTGAGCGAGCCGCTGCCGGAATCGCCGCTGTACCAGCAGGCGTTGCGCGACCGGGCCGGCAGTGCCAAGCGTCCGCGCCAGGCCCCGGAGGCCCGACCGGAAGTCGTTCGCGCCAGCCAGATGCGGCACCCCGAGGTGACGCGGCCGCCGCAGGTGGTGCGCTACCGCCTGCCGCAGGTGGAGGTCGCGACGACGCCGGCGAAGGAGCGGGTGTACGTATCCACGGGCGGGGTGTACTTCTCGCAGGCCGGCGGGCCGGACGCGCCGATGCTGGAGATTCGGGCCGACAATGCGGTCGTGTTTCCGGTCGCGGGGGCGGGCCGCGCGCTGCTGGATGATGCGGCCGCGGAGGACGAAACTGACGCGCTGGCGCCGGAAGACGCGCCGGTGTCCGGCGAAGAGCCCGTGCCGCCGCCGCGCGGGGTACAGCCGCCGCCGGAGGCACCGCCGCCGCCGGAGGACGAGGGTGAGCGCGGGCCATTCGGACTGGGCGAGGGCGTCGGCCAGATTCGGGCGGTGTACCTCGAGGGGGACGTTGTTCTCTCGATGGGGACGCGCTTCGTGCGGGCGTCCCGGCTGTACTACGATTTCGAGGTGAGCCGGGCGGTGATTCTGGATGCGGTGTTTCGGGCGGACATGCCGCAGCGCGGCATCCCGCTGTACATGCGCGCGGCAGAGATCCGGCAGCTCTCGGCGCGTGAAGTCGCGGCGACGCATGCGAAGATCACCACCAGCGAGTTTCACACGCCGAGCTACCACGTCGGTGCCGAGCGCGTGGTGCTGCGGGACGAGACGCGGCGCGATGCGGATGGTCAGCCGAATGGTCCGATCACCGGCTCGTACGAAATGACGAACACGACGTTCAATGTCGAGGGGGTGCCGATCTCGTGGTGGCCCTACAGCCGGGGGACGCTGCAGGAGAGCGAGACGCTGATCCGCGGCATTCGGACGGGTTACAGTGGCGACTTCGGGGTGGAGTTCGAATCGCGCTGGTACCTGTTCAACCTGCTGGGGGTCGAGCCGCCCGAAGGCTACGACAGCACGCTGCGGCTGGATTACTTCTCCGATCGCGGGCCGGCCACCGGCGTGGACCTCGACTACGCGCAGGAGAATCACTACGGCCTGTTCCGCAGCTACTACATTCACGACGAGGGCGAGGACAACCTCGGGCCGCTGCGCCGGGCCTATGAGGAGCCGAGCACGTCGGAGCGTGGCCGCGTCCTGTGGCGGCACCGGCATTTCCTGCCGTATGACTGGGAGGCGACGGTCGAACTGTCCTATATCAGCGACGATTATTTCCTCGAGGAATACGAGAAGTCGGAGTTCCACGAGGGCAAGGAGCAGGAGACGCTGCTCTATCTCAAGCGTGCCGAGGACAACGAGGCGATCACGCTGCTGGCCAACTGGCGCCTGCTCGATTTCTACACCCAGACCGAGCACCTGCCGGACCTGACGTATCGGCGCATCGGCGACACGTTCCTCGATCCGATCGTGCTGTACCACGAGTCACGCGTCGGCGCCGTGCGCTATCGGCCGGATGACCGCTTCTTCTTCGACGACCGGCGGTTCAGCAACCTGGGTCGCAGCGACGTGACGTTCCGGGCGGACGTGCGGCAGGAAGCCGAGCTGCCGCTGAAGCTGGGGCCGGTGCAGTTGGTGCCGTTCGCGACGGTGCGCGGGACGTACTGGGACGGCCAGCCGCTGGATGATGGCGGGCTGTGGCGCGGGCTGGGCGTGTATGGCGTGCGTGGCGGCACGAGCTTCAGCCGGGTCTATGACGAGATCGAGTCCGAGCTGTTCGACATTCACCGCATCCGCCACATCATCAGCCCCGATTTCGCCGCGTGGTGGGGCCACAGCAACACGCGCAGCGAGCTGATCACGCCGTTTGATTACGGGGTGGAGACGATCGACGACTTCTACGGCGTGACGGCGGGCTTGCGGCAGAAGTGGCAGACCAAGCGTGGCCCGGCCGGCGCGCGCCGCACGGTGGATGTGCTCACGTTGAATCTGGAGGTCGGGTTCTTCGGCGACGTGCACGGGCGCGACGATGAGTCCAACGGCTACGCCAATCCGCTGCGGCCGGAGAACAGCCGCACGCGGAACTATCTCGCCGGTGACCTGATTCACCGCCTGAGCGACACGACGGCGCTGCTGTACGACTTCAACATCGACTTGAACGACTTGTCGTACGATCGGCACAACGTGTCGCTGGCGATCGAGCGCAACCCGCGGCTGGCCTATGTGGTCGGGGCGCGCTACGCGGGCGACATCGACATGAGCCTGGTCGGCGGCGGCTGGAACTACCGCATCAGCCAGAAGCACATCACCGCCGTCCGCGGCTGGTGGGATGTCGACACCGGCGAGCTCGGCGAGATCACCGCGACGTACATCCGCAAGCTGCCGCGCTGGTATGTGGGGCTCAACTTCGAGTACGACAACATCGACGACGACTTCACCGTGTCGGTGTCGGTGTGGCCCGAGGGCATCCCCGAGTGGACCCTGGGCTCGGGCCGCTTCACCGGCCTGGCCACCTCCAGCAGTATTCGGCCATAGCGCGCCCGCGCGGTGTCGCCAGGCATGGACCGGCGGGCTGCGCCGCCGTGATTGCTGCGTGGTCCGGCGCGGACGCGGGGTGCGGTTGATGGCCAGCGCGGAGAAGCCCCGCCGCCGACCCCTCCCCGAGCGGGAGGGGTGTCAGGCGACAGATGCTACGCTTCTTCCGGCGCGACGTAGATCTGTCGGGCGTTGATGACCAGCGTGTCGGCGTCGTGCTGGTCGATCTCGCCGACGATCGTCACGTGCGCTTTGGGTTTCAGGCCGTGCTGTCCCTTGATGCTGAGCTTCATCGGCTTGCCGGCATCGTCCACAATCTGCACGGTGGCGATGTTGGCCCGCAGACTGTCGCGCGGCTCGCAGCAATAGTCCCACGGCGTGGGGCAGGTGTCGCCGTGCAGCTCGTCGCAGGTCTTGATCTCGGCGTCGGTGAGCAGGAACACTGCCGCGCCGTCGACGAACGGCTCGACGCGCCCGCCGATGCGGCCGTGCACGACGATGGGGCCGCTCGCATCGGCGTCGGCCTTGACTTCGCCAACGCCGCGGGCGGCGTCCGGCGCCTCGGCCAGGAACATGTCGCTGGGCAGGCCGGCGCTTGCCGCATTGCCGCCGGTCTCCTGGGGAGCGGGTGGTTTCTCGCAAGCGGTCAACGGGAGCAGGGCGGCCACCAGCAGCGTGCTCGCCAGCAGTCGAACGTTCTTCATCGCGTGAATCTCCGTTTCATTCGGTTTCGTAAGAGACAGATCGTTCAGTCGTCCAGTGCGTTTGCATTTCTTCAGCTGGTGCGCAGTGCCTCCACGATGGGCAGCCGCAGGCAGCGCCACAGGGGCGGGATCACGCCGATCAGCGCCAGCCCGGCACCGGCGGCGAGACCGCCGATCAACACCGGTGCATCGATCGACAGCGCGAACGCCCCCATTGAGAACCGCACGGCCACGCCGTCCAGGAGCAGCAGCGCAAGAAAAGCGGCCGTCGCGCCGCCGGCGGCGGTCACCAGCAGGGATTCCTGCAGGAAGCTGGTCACGATCGCGGCGCGCGAGAAGCCGAGCGTCTGCAGGGCGCCCAATTCGCGCACGCGCGTCACGAACGCCGCGTACATCGTGTTCAGGCCACCGAACAACCCGCCCAATGCGATGAGGGCGGCGGTGACCCAGATCATGGCACGCACGGGGCTGTAGAAGGCGAGCAGGCCGGCGTAGTAATCCGCCTCGCGCACTGCGACGAGTTCGAGGTCGAGCCGCTGGGCGGCCCAGACGGACACGTCTTCGAGCGTGGCGTCGTCCAGCGTGAGCACGACGCAGGAGAGCGTGTCGCGGCGCGTGGCGATCTGCATGTCGGTGAGCGGCAGCCAGATTTCCGCGTCCATGACGGTCTGCGGGGCGGCGAAATGGCCGGTGATGGTCCAGGCATGGTTGTCGAACCAGATCTGGCGTCCGATGGCGAGGTCGGCCTGCCGGACGCCCAGGCGCGTCGCTGCGAGGCGTCCGACCATGATCTCGTATTCACCCAGCCGTGGCGCGCGGCCGTCAATGATCTTCACCTGCGGGTGCACGAGGAATGCGGCTGGAGTGACGCCGCGCATGACGGCCTGGAACTCGTGTGGTGCGTTCTTCGCGAGGCGCACGACAACCGCCATGTGGACCTCGGGCGAGACATAGTCGACGCCGAGGCGCGACTTGATCCCGCCGACGCTGGCGGCGACGAGCGTCGGGACGTTCATGCCGATCTGGCTGCGTTCGAGGCTCTCCTCGCTGCCCGCGCCCAGCAGGATCACGTTGGCGGGCGAGCCGCTGATCGACAGGCTGCGTTCCATGCCGCGGACGAAACCGCCCGCCGCCAGCACGAGCGCCACGACCAGCGCACTACCCAGCACGCTGGCCGCCAGCCGGACCTTGGAGCGGCCCAGGTTTCGCACGGCGTATTCGAAGGGCAATCGTCGCATGCGCTATACCTCCTAGGCCGCCCGGAAGCAGGACACGATTTCGCGGCGGCCGGCCTGCCACGCGGGCACCAGGCTGGCGGCCACGCCCACCGCCGCGGCGATCAGCACACCCCAGCCGAAGACCGCGGGAGTGGCCAGCACCGGAATGCTGTGGCTTTCGACGGTGAACGCCAGGGCCGCGTAACGCAGGAACAGGAACGAAGCCGCACAGCCGAGCAGCGCGCCGCTGAGGCTCAGGATGAGTCCTTCGCTGACGATCAGTCGCGTGATCTGGTGGCCGCGGAAGCCGAGCGTCTGCAGGATGGCGTGTTCGCGGATGCGGTCCTGTACGGACAGCACGATGGCGTTACCTACCAGGGCCAGCACAGCCGCGAGGCAACCCCAGCCGAGCCAGCGCATGAAGCCGACGATCTCGATGATGTCGGACGCGGCCCGGGCGATGAACGCCTTCTCGGCGCTGGTCTGCGTGGGCTCCTGGGCGGGGGCGAACTGCTCGTCGATGCGGCCGGCGACCGCGTCAAGCTGCTGCGGGTCGTCGACGCGCACGTTGAACTGCGTGACGATGCCGCCGGCGCGACTGCCCGATGCGAACTGCAGGAAGTCCAGGTGGACGTAGGCGACGTTCTGATCCTGCGGCTCGTCCGAGCGAATGATGCCGGCGACGTAGCTGGTGATACCGGCGGCCTCGAAGCGATCGCCGACCTTCAGGCCGCGCCGCGTGGCCAGCACGTCGCCGAGCAGGGCGGCGTCGCTGCGGCGTTCCCATGCCGCGACGGAGCCGCGCATGATCTCGAAGCTTGGTACGAACGTCTCGATGAACGCGTCGCGCGGCACGCCGCGGAATGTCACCACATCCAGGCTGGTGCGGCAATTGCTGACGACGATCTTGATCGGCACGACGGCCTTGACGCCGGGGATCTGGCGCAGCTGCTGTTCGTACGATTGCGGCATGCGGCTGGAGTAGGGGCAGTAGCGGTCCTTGCGGTAGACGACGAGCGTGGTGTCGTCGGCTTGCTGCGTGGTCGCGGCCTCGACGCCGGCCTGCATGGCCTGCACCGCGGCGAACAGGAACATCGCGACCGTCACACCGGCAATGGTCAGCAGGCTGCGAATGCGGGCGCGCCACACCTGCTTGAGCACGAGCGGGATGAACTTGGGTGTCATCATGACGGCACCTCCGTCGCGATGGCCTGCTGGGGCGACTCGATCAGGCGGCCCTTGTCCAGGTGCAGTGTCCGGCTGGCGTACTCGGCCGAGTGCGCGTCGTGCGTCACCATCACCAGCGTCTTGCCGAGCTCTTCGTTGAGCCGGGTGAGCAGGGCCATGATGGCCTTGGCGCTGCTCGCGTCGAGGTCACCGGTGGGCTCGTCCGCGACCAGGATCCTGGGGTCGGTGACGATCGCCCGGGCGATGGCGACGCGCTGCTCCTGGCCGCCGGAGAGCTGGCGGGGAAAGTGATCGTGCCGATCGGCGATCCCGACGAGTTCGAGTGCCAGGGCGACTTTGCGATGGCGTTCCTTGCGATTGAGGTTGTGAAGCAGCAACGGCAACTCGACGTTCTCGTAGGCGGTGAGCGTCGGCACCAGGTTGTAGAGCTGGAAGATGTAGCCGATGTAGTCGCTGCGCCAGGCGGCGAGCTGGCCGCGCGACAGGTTCGCCAGCTCGGTGCCGTCGATGCGCAGGCTGCCGGCGGTGGGCTTGTCGATGCCCGCGATGAGATTGAGCAGCGTCGTCTTGCCGCTGCCTGACGGGCCCATCAGGGCGAGGAACTCGCCGGCCGCCACGTCGAGGTCGAGGTGGTCCAGCGGGGTAATCGTGCTGCCGCCCTTCGAATAGGTGCGGGTCAGTTGGCGACATTCAATCAGAGCCATGTCTATTCTCCTGCCGTCACGCGGACGCGACGGGGTCAGTTGCGTTGGTCCTCGGTA
Source organism: uncultured Planctomycetales bacterium (assembly GCA_964448675.1). Taxonomy (GTDB): domain Bacteria; phylum Planctomycetota; class Phycisphaerae; order UBA1845; family Fen-1342; genus CAYUZU01. The sequence continues at coordinate 63,766 of CAYUZU010000017.1, read as the reverse complement.
ATCCGGATGCGCTGGCCGTCGCTCAGGTCGGCCGGGGCGTCGACGATGACGCGGTCGCCGGGCTGCAGGCCGTCGCGGACCAGCGTCCAGCCGTCGATGACGGCACGGCCAGGTGACACCGGCTGCCGGCGGGCCACGTTGTCCACCTGGTCGGCGAGCCAGACGAACGATTCGCCCTCATGTTCCTGAAGGGTGTCTTCCGGGACGAACAGGCGTTCGGCGGCGCGCATCGTGTCTTCCTTGGCGTCGGGGTCCGGCACGGCGAGGAAGCGCGCCCGGGCCAGCATCTCCGGCTTGAGCTCCGGCGACGGGTCTTCGATGGCGACCTTCACCTGCAAGGTGTTCTTCTGGACGTCCGCTTCGTGGACGACCCGCGTCACGCGCCCGGCGAAGACGCGGTCCGGCAGCACGTCGGCGATGATCTCGGCCGGTTGACCGACGCCGACCTTGGCCGCGTCGACCAGCGGCACGTCCACACGCACCTGCAGCTTCTGCGGGTCGTAGACGTGGATCACGTGGGCCGAGTGCGGGCTGTCCATCCGTTGAATCACCTTCGAGCCCGGGCCGACGAGCCGCACCATGATGCGGCCACTGACCGGCGCGTGGATCTCCATGCGCTCCAGCCGCAACGCGGCGTCGTCGCGTGCGGCCTGCGCCGTGTCGACGGCCGCCTCGGCCCGCCGGACCGCGGCACGCGCCTCGGCCAGGGCCCGCGTGTCCGCGATGCGGAGCTCGAGGTCCCGCGCGGCGGCGCGGACCTCCGCCGTCAGATCGGCAACCTGGGCTTCGAGGATCGCTTCGCGGCGGCGTGTGGCTTCGACGGTGGCCTGCTGCGCGAGATGCGCCTGGCGTGCCTGGATGAGCTCGATGTCGCTGGCCTGGCCCTTTTCGTGCAGCGGCTGCAGCCGTCCGTACTCGGCCTCGAGGTAGACGGCCTGGGCCTGCTCGCGCTCCAGCTCGGCAGGCCAGCGCGCCAGCTCGGCGTTCTTCTGTGCGAGCTTGGCCTTGGCGGTCTCCAGCTTGCGGGTCAGCTCGATCGGGTGGTCCCAGTTGTCCTGGGCCTCGGCGAGTTGGGCCCGCGCGGCTTCCAGCGCGGCCCGGCGTTCGGCCAGGGCGGCCTCGGCTTCGTTCAGCGCGATGCGTGCATCGTCGTCGACCAGCCGTACGACCAGCTGGCCCGCGTCGACGGCCTCGCCCTCCAGGACCAGCACCTCTGCGACGACGCCATCGGCGAGTGCGGTTACATAGATCGGAAACGGATCAGGCTCGATCCAGCCGGGCGCCTGCGCGACGACGCTGCCTTCGGGCTGGGCGTCAACGTCGGTCTTGACGAGCACCGGGACCACGCGGACGGACTTTGCCGGCCAGAGCACGTCACCGGCGGCCACGCCGAGCAGGGCCGCGGTCGCCGCAAAGATGGCACCGGGAAGCAGGACGCGGGTGCGCCAGCGTGCTCGAGGCAGAGGCACTGTCTCGGTACTGCTGGCCTCATGTTGCGCGGTGCCCGACGTGGGTGCGCGGGAAAGCGTGGACAAGTCAGGTGTCGTGCTGGCCATTTGAACCGCCTCTTCCGGTTGATTCTGTACGCGCAGCGCATGCGCGCGGGGTATCGTCTCAGTTGACAGCAGGAACGAGGGTGAGCGGGCGGTCTAGGCGCGCGGAGGGCGGAAGATCCCGTTATCAGGCGGCGCGGGATTAACGGACTGCGGCATCGTCAGGACGGCATCGTGTGCAGCGATGGCAAATGGAACCATAATCGCGACCGGCGGCGTACAAGTCAGCTTGCCAGCGCAGCAGGGTGCGGGGCAATCCTCCGGGCAGCCGGGAGGTGTGTCCGATTCGCCGGGGGCCTGCCGCGGTGATTGCGCATCGGTCGTGTTGGAGGGAGATGGCGAACAATGCGTGCTGCAACACGCGCTTGGGGCTTGGGCTGGTTGCGCGGGTGCGTTGTGGTTGCTGGTGCATGCGGGGCAGACGGTCAGCACGGCATTGGCCGGCAACGACAGCGCCACCGTGGCCAAGACGGCGAGGGTGAATCGAACGGTAATGAAGACTGTCTGTACGCGCATTGGTCGAGGGTTTCTGGATGACTCTCCTGAATCACTATAGAAAGCAGTTATGAACGCGTCAACGTAGGCCCTATAATAGGCGCCTTTCTGGTTCATAAACGCCAAACAAGCGCCCAATGCACCATAAGGCGCCGTGTTGGTGTACGGCGGGTGCTCGCCGCTGACGAACCCGGCGCCAGCGGCAGGTGGCGTCGTCCGCGTTGCTCGTCGCCGGCGAGCGCCAGTGCCCGACCGATCTTGGCGGAATGGCTGGACTTCGCCGTGGTCGCCGGGCAAACTCGTTCTAACTTCTCCGGATGAAGATGCGGGGTGGCCTGCCGGTGATGTACGAGCCGGCGTCACACGTCCAGCCTTGCCCCGCGTGAGCACGGTGCCCGACCGCGGTGGAGGACACGTCCGTATGTCGCGCAAGAAACGTCCAGCGACGCCGGCCACTGAGCGGATCCTAGCGGCTGCGGGTACGATGATTGCCCGGCACGGGTACGGGGAGGCCACTTTTGACAAGATTGCGCGGCAGGCTGGGGTGAGTCGCGGGCTGCTGCACTATCACTTCAACACGAAGGAGCAGATGTTCGCACAGGTCCTTGATCGGAACATGGAGCAGGCTATTGCGCTAATGCAGGACGTTCTGGCGCAATCACGGTCAGCACGGCAATTGACATCGAAGATGGTGCAGACGTTCGCGGCGCTCTACGCGGAGAACCCGAGGCACTTTGCGCTGTTTCTGGAAGGACTTGGCACGGCGCGACACAGCAGGTTGGTGCGCAAGGTGCTGAGTCACAGCTACTGTGGCTTTCGTGGCGCATTGCGGAGCGGTTTGCAGGACATGGTTGATCGTGGTGCGCTTGTGCCAGTGCTGCCGGTGAAGGTGATCGCGACGACGTACATGAGCATACTGGACGGCACGAGCCTGGCGTTGGCGACTGTCGCGGGTGCGGGGCTGGGGGATGACTTCTGGCATGACTTGGAGCGGGGTTTGCGGGCGTTGCTTGTGGAGCGGGCGGGGAGGCGTCGTTCATAGGGGGCGAGAGTCCGGGGGACGACAGCCGTGCTCGTGGTGTCGGTATCTGTCTGAAAGTTGTCCAGAAATGTCGCAAGTGCTTGAATGCCCACGTGGGGGATTCGTATCTTTCTCTGCAATGACCGAAAAACTGGCTGGCTGGCCAGTTGAGCTTGATCGCCCCGGGTGATGCGGTGGATCGCCCATTCGCCGGGGCAGCCCGGGTCATTTGGGGTCATCGTACGCGCACTGTGAATGACCAGTTGTGCTGCGCCACCGGGGCGCCTGCACGGAGATTGTCACGAGAAGGAGAAGGACGGAGACATGACTGTACGCAGATTGCTTGCGCTGCAAGTTGCGATCGGACTGGCGGTGTCCGCGACAGATGCCGCCATTGTCGCTTACGAGTTTTCGGGAGAGTTACGCAATGTGACCGACCCCGCCGGCCACTTCGGCGGTGCGCGCACTTTCACTGGATCGTTCAGCTACGATACGGACACGCCGGACACGAACCGCGACCCGAATGAAGGTGAGTACGTCGGGCTGTCATTGGTGATGCAATTTGAGGATACCGTCATCGCGGCGCCGACCGTGGGCCTGGAGATCCACAACGACGAGCCGGTGCCGGGTGAGCCGTGGAATATCTGGGACCGCATCGTTGTTCGCGGCGTTGGCGAGACTCCGGCCGGCGTGAACCTCCAGTACTTCGGTCTGGGCATGATGGAAGAGAGCGGTTTCTGGATCGAAGATGACAGTTTGCCCCTGGCCCTGGATTGGGGGCAGATGCAGGACATTGACGACAATGCCGAGATCAGCGTCGGCCTTAATTTCCCGGATGGCGAGTCGGCCTACGCGACGGGGTGGATTACCACGCTGACGCCGGAGCCAGCGGCGGGCTTGATGCTCGTGGTCGCGACTCTGTTCCGTCGCCGTTCCTCTTGAGTGATTCCCATGCCCTACCCTCGCGCTCGCGTGCGGCTTGCTGCGCGACGGGCGCGAGGGTCACGTTAGCGCAAGTAAACGCACAATCAACCCAATCAGAAGCCGTTACCGTGGCGGCTGCCACTTGTTCGTCGTATCTGGACGTCACGGCGCCGGTTGCAGGAGAACCTCATGCACCTGTCTTACACGTATCTCACCGTCGTTGCGACGACTTGTGTACTGGTCGCGGCACCCGCGCTCTACGGTGCTGCGCTGCCGTCGTCGGCTGTTTCTCAGGTAATAGACCTCGTCCCTGTCGGTGACGCAGGCAACTGGCCGGAGTGGTCGGGCACTGGCGTCGGTGGCGCCGGTCCGGATCGGCTTTGCGGCGCTGTTGATTATGACTATCAGATCGGCCGATTCGAAGTGACTGCCAGCGACTACGTGACGTTCCTGAACGCCGTCGCGGCTACGGATCCATACGAACTCTATGCGCCCGACATGATCGAGCATAGCTACGGCTGCCGGATCGAGCGTAGTGGCGTGGCGGGAAGTTTCGCATACAGCGTTCCCAACGATTGGGCTCGTCGTCCTGTAAACTTCGTGAATTGGGGCGACGCAGCACGCTATGCCAATTGGCTTAGCAACGGTCAGCCATCCGGCGCCCAGGGCCCCGGCACGACCGAGGACGGGTCGTATGCGCTGAACGGCGCGATGACGGATGAAGAATTGACGGCGGTCGTGCGTGAGCCGGCGGCCACGTATGTGATTCCGACCGAGGACGAGTGGTATAAGGCCGCGTATCATCAGGCTGGTGCGCCTGAGAACGGCTACTGGTCGTATCCGACGCAGTCGCACACCGTGCCCGGCAATGATCTGCAACACCCCGACCCGGGCAACAGTGCCAACTTCTATGAGCTGGGTTACACGATCGGCTTCCCCTATTACCGTACCGAAGTCGGTGCCTTCACCAATTCCGGCAGCAGCTATGGTACTTACGATCAGGGGGGCAACGTCAAGGAGTGGACCGAGGAGATGGTGTGGGGCAATCAACGGTGCGTGCGGGGCGGCTCGTGCTTCTACGGCGCCACCGATCTCAATGCCAGCAAGCGGGTTGGCGTCTTGCCGGCCCATGCCGACAACGACATCGGCTTGCGAATCGCGCTCGTGCCAGAACCCGTGGCGGGCGTATTGCTGATGATCCTGGCTGCGGGCAGTCGGCGACGCGCGTGCCACACGTGACGCGAGGCGCTGCCGTGCGGGCTGCGTCGGATGTGATTGCTGAGGGATGGACGGCTTGCGCGGCGCGTTTGGCGCAGGTTCCACAATGCTGCGGTGTCAGGACACTGTACCCGAAGAGTCCGGGCCGTCAGACAGGGGCGATTGACGCGACGAAGAAATGCGGATTGCCTTAGAATCCACGTTCTGCCTGTCTCTGCTCGTGGGAAGCGAATGGGGAATGCGGCTCCGTATCGGCCCTTCACCATGCTTCCTGCGGCAGGCGGCAACCGAAATGGGCGTTTGGCTGAGGCGATGAGATTCGGACCGCAACAGGAGAAAGGACGACGCATGCTGAATGCGGAGGTTGTCATCAGGCGGGGCGTGGCGCGCAGCGCGGCGTGGTGTGTGCTGATGGCGTGCAGTGTCGGTTGCACTGCGGCCGATGATGACGCGGCGGCGACGAATGCGATACTGCGCGGCAGGGTCGTCGATGCGGCGGGAAAGCCGGTCGCGGGTGCCACTGTTCGGGTCAATCGTTGTGGCGAGGCCCGGCCTTTGGACTTTCGCGCCTTACGGGTGCAAACGAACGAGCAGGGGCGTTACGAGATGACCGTACGCTGGGTCGGTGGTGCGCGGCTTCGGCTTGCTGAAATCGTGGTGACGCATGCAAGTTACGTGTCGGGGTCGTGGCAGGAAGGGAAGTTGTTGTCGCCTGGTGACGATTTCACGATCGACTTTCGTTTGCAACCGGGCGAAGTCTTCGCTGGGCGAATCGAGCGTCCATTGACCGCCATGGAGAAGCGCGCGGGCTTATCGAACAAGACCAATCGGTTCCGTTTCACGATCAGCAATGCAACGTTCGAGTACGCCGGCATGACGGACCCGGGTGGACGGTTCGAGGTCCAGGTGCCGGCGGGCGTCTACACGATTCGCGTGCTGGAGCCGCCGCTGATTCGCAATGGGATCGAAGCCCCGGCGCGTGACTTGCACCTGCGGCCAGCGCCCGTGGAGATCACCCCTGCCCGGCTGACAGCGGCATTTGACGCGTTGTGGGGGAGCATGGATCGGAGCTACAGCTACTTCGCGTTGAAGGAGGTCGATTGGCGCAAGCTGCGCGGCGAATACCGTCCGCACGTGGCGGATTGTGTCACGCTGAGCGACTTCGTGAATCTGCTGCGCGACATGCTCGCTCATCTCGAGGATCTGCACGTATGGGTTGATACGCCGGACGGTGTGATCGGTACATACGAGCGGCCCTGGCAGCGCAACTGGTCGCCCAAGTACGTGCGAGCGGCCCTGGCCGAATGGGTCGACTGCGGCGAGTTCGCGATTGTCGGGCGCACGCGTGAGGGTTACGGCGTTCTGATTATTGCCCGGCAGAGTGCCGCGACGCCCGCGGTTGTTCAGCAGACGCTGGTTGCATTGGGGAAGCTGCGGGGCGCGCCGGGGTTCATCGTGGATCTGCGTGGTGGGTGCAGCGGTGGCAGCGAGGCGCTTGCGCGCGAGATCGCGACGTTCTTCTGCGAGAAGGACGTTGTGTACGCCGCGAGCCGCCAGCGTCAGGGTGCGGCGCATACTGACCTCAGCCCGCCGGCCCCACGCACCTTGGCGGCCGGTGATGATCCTTATGTTGGCCCGGTTGTGTGCCTTATTGGCGGCAAGTGCATGAGCAGCGGCGAGGCGCTGGTACAGATGATGTCTGCATTGCCGCACGTTACGACGATAGGGATGCGCACGCGCGGCGCGAGCGGTAACCCCAGGCCTTTCGCACTGCCCGATTTGCCGATCCACGTTTGGTACTCGCGCTGGGTGGATCTGATGCCGGATGGAACGCCGATCGAGGACATGGGCATTGCGCCCGACATCACGCTCTCTGACCCGGTTTCTGCTTATGCTGATGATGACCCGACATGGCGGCGGGCAGTAAAGGTATTGCAGGAAGGTGCGAACGTCTCGGCGACAACAACGCAGCGCGTGTCGCCGTAAGGTCGCAGGCCGCGTGACTGGAAAAAGGGGGGGGTTGCCGGCTGGTTCGGTTGAGGGTGGGGCGGCGTTCGAACGCGCGGCGGTGGCGGTGGACCTCTCGCACGACGATTGACGGTGGTGTGAACTGCCGGTATGCGAAATCCGCTCGAGAGCCGTGGCACCCTTGAAGACCGTTTTTGGCCGATGGCGGGACTTGCTCGTGAGTGAGAGCCCCCCTGCGAAGTCCGCGCCGGGCACGGAATGCACCACTCGTGGAACAGGGACTCCGGGCGGCAGAACGGTCGCTCGAAGGACCGAAGGCGCGCCACGGCGCGACCTGCATCCGCGGACGCACTGCACGACGGCCGATCGCCGGATCGCGGTCCTAACCCGGCCGGGTCGCGGGCCGGCTCACCGCCCGGGCCTGGATGCGGTTGGGTTTCAGGTCGAGCACCTCGATCCAGTCGTCGAACGGGTCCTCGATCAGCTGCTCGGCGAGCGTCTGGGCCGACACCTGGGACTTGAGGCGGAACAGGCCGGTGTTCTTGCTGAAGTCCGCGTTGACCGACTGCACGCGCTCGAGCTCGCCCAAGGCACGCTTGAGCTGCACGAACGTCTTGAAGTCGAGCCGGTCGATCGCGAGCTCGATCGTGCCGCCCGCCGTGATGATCGTCGACCATTGCCGCATGACCGAATCCAGCAGCCTGGTCGCCAGGGCCGGTTCGCGGCGTCGCGGCGAGTCGGGGAACGTCGCCGCGACGAGGGCCTGCCGCGCTGCCTGCGGGCTGAACTCGTGGTACGACCGCACGCCGCGGTCACGCGTCGGGATCGACTCGCTGACCAGGAGCTGGCCGGTGTCGGTGTAGTAGATCTTGGCCTGGGCCGAGCAGTTGTAGAACGCGGCCGTTACGCCGTAGATGTCGCGCAGCCCCGCCCGATTGGCCTCCGCCGAACCGCGGATGAGGATGTGGGCACCGGCGTCCTTTGCCAGCCGCGCCAGCTTGGCCGTGTCGTTCGTGTCTTCGGCGTCGCGGGCCTCGCGCCGGCGGATGGCTTCCGTTGCCGCGCGATCGACCAGCTCGAAGCCCTGCTCCAGGAACAGCTGCTCGATCCGGCTCTCGACGATAGAGGCATCCTGCAGCCGGCCGTCGATGCGCTCGTCGACCCACACCATGATCTTGGGTCGCCCGATCTGGTCCAGCAGGTTCTGCACCTCGCCCCATGCCCGGGCCACCGCGTCGGGCCGCACCAGGGCTTCGATCTTGATTGACCACGCCCCGCCGGCGATTTCCTCGGGTCCCTCGAGCACCGTGTATTCCGAGACGATGCCGGCTGCCCGGCTATAGATCGTGTCGCGGACGAGGACGAAGTCGCGCACTTCCGAATGCGACGCGATCTCCGTGCCGGCGCCTTTCTCGAGCGCCTTGCGCAACGCCTGTTGCAGCGCGTCGTCTTTGGTATAGCCCTCGGCGGTGACGACGACACGGCGCAGCGCATCATCATCCGCGCGCTCCGGCCGCGCGGCTTCCTGCGCCAGGGCCGCTCCAGCCGTCACGAAAACCAGCGCCGCGCACAGCACGCAGACCCTCATGGTGCCTCCTGCGTTTCTTTCTCGGGTGGATCGACTTCCTCGAGCTTCATGTGCTGCCGCACCAGCTCCCACAGTCGCCGCAATGGCAGCTCGACCTCGACCAGTACACCGCCGTCGGCCAGCTCACGCGGCCGCCCCGTGAGCCGTACGCCGGTCAGAAACCGCGTCACGTCTTCCTTGAGCGCCTGGTGGTAGCCGACAAAGTCGCTGACGGTCACGCTTTGCTGGATGACGAGCGCTTCGACCTTCTCGCGCATTGCGTCCGCCGCGCTGAGGCGGGCCGCGGTCAGCGCGGCGTCGGAGGGGACCGCTTCGTCCTCGGGTGGCACGAAGCGCCCGCCGGCGCGAAGCGTCTGGGCGGCCCAGTCGGGTGCGTTGTACTCGATCGGCTCGTAGCGATTGCGCAGGATGGTGCGCTCCGGCGGCGGGGCGAGCCCCTGCGCACTGATCGCGCCGCGACCCGCCAGCAACGCCATCTCGCGAAAGTCCGCCGCCGCGAAGGCGTCGCCCGCGTAATGCTCGGCATGGACCTGCGTGAGAATGCGGAGCAATACGCGGATGTCGAGGCTCACCTGCGCGACGGCAACCTGGTCCGGCGCAAACTCGACCCGAGCCGTCGCCGCCCGCCGGATGGCGTCACGCACGGCGTCGCGCACTGTGTTGCCGCTTTGCAGGAATTCGCGCAGCCGGCGCGCCTGGGTGACTTTGAGTCGGCCGGCCTCGTCGAGCAGGGCCTGGTAGGCGTCGGCCTCGGCCGCCCGGCGCGCGAGCAGCATGCCTTCGCTGGTGACGTTGGCCCAGCCCGGCTCGTGGTCGCTGCGCTGGTGATCGCGCAGTTGCGACCGTCCCGTCGCCCACAAGACGGGCCAGCGGCCGGCAGATGCCCGCAGGCTGGCGGCGTCGACTTGCGACGCCTGGGCCGCGGGGCCGTATTCGTCCAGCAGTGCCAGCAGCCGATCGCGCAGCCCGTCAGGCATAACGAGCACATCCGCCTCGCACACGCCGTCGCTGTAGAGGCGCGGCTGGCCGTGGCGTGGTTGCGCGCGGACCCAGAGGCGCACGGCGCGATCCAGGTCGGCGTCCTGCGCCAGCCAGTCGCCCACCGTTTTCTGCACAGAAATCGGCAGGCGCCGCACCTCGTCGAGCAGCGCCGTCCGCGCCTTGCCCAGGGCCACCTGCTGCAACAGACGCACCTGCGGCGTGGTCAGCGGCTGGTCGGCTGCCGTCGTGGCCGCCACGAGCGCGGCACATGCGCCAGCGATCAGCAGCGCGACCCGGCACCCGGTTGTCCTCGCGAGCCCGATCATGCCGTCACGATTCTACTCGACGACCATCTCGCCCGGTGACGTTTCCTCCACCTCACCGTGTTGCTCTTCCTGGGTATACGTGACCTTGCGTCGCTCAGGCTCGTTGCAGCCCCAGACGAGCATGAGTGCGAACAGGCTGCCGAGCAGCAGTCCGAACGGACGTAGTGAACGAAACATCTCGCGTCTCCTCTGTCACCGGCAGCGATCAGTGCCGCTGCTGGCGGCGCAGTTCCTCGTTGACCACTTCCCACACGCGCAAGCCGGGCACGCCGACGGTGACGGTGGCGCTGTCGGCGCCGACGTTGCTCTCGAGAATCGTCGCATCCACGATGAAGCCGTTCGCCGCCGCCGCGACGTGATCGTATTGCGTGACGAAGTCCTCGACCTTGGTCTCGCTGCGGATCGTCAGGCCGTGGATCTTCTCGATCAGCTTGCGTTTGGCGTCGACCTCGGCCGCGCGGATCGCCTTGAGCCGCCCCTGTGGCGTGCCGAAGGCCGGATCGGTCGCGGTGCCCGTGGCGGTGACGTATTCCTCGGCCCAGCCGGGCAACTCGACCTGGGCGGCCTGTTCATAGGCCTGGATGTACTTAGCCGGCGGAATACCCATGCCCGTTGCCTCGAAGTCCTTCTTCACGACGCGCTTGGTGATCTTTTCGACGTCGTGCCCCTCGACGTCGTCACCATCGTAGTAGCGGCTGTGCAGGCGCTTGATCGTGGTGATGACCTGCTCGGTCGGCATGCGCATCGTGACCTCGACGATCAGTTCGTTGCTGTGATAATACGTGCTGGTTTCCTCACCCGCCGTATTCAGGTGCGTCATCAAGTCGGTCGTGATGATATCACTCTCGGTGACGAAGTCGCGCACCATCGTCTTCGACGTCAGCCGCAGCCCCTTGATCCGTTCGGCCAGCTTGCGGATCGCGTCCAGCCGGGCCGCCCGCTGCGCCATCAGGCGCGCCTGGACACCGCGCGGCCCCAGCGTGCGCCAGATTTCCGGGTACGGTGCCTGCGGTGCATCGGCCGGCGGCGGGCCGAGCTGCTCGGTCACGCCGATCGGCAGATCGGGCGGCAAGTCCACGCGCGGCGCCCCCATGCCGATGGCCTTGATCACGCGTTTCTCGATGCGCCTGGTCATCGACTCGAAGTCGCCGGCTTCAATGTCGTCCCCGTCGTAGTGCCGGCTGTGCGCCGTGCGCAGCGTTTCGATCACCTTGGCGACGGTGACCTCGGCCGGGACTTCGCAGGAGTAGTCCTCGTACCAGGTTGGCGTACCGAGCCGCACGCCCTTGACGAACGTGTCCACCTCGCCGCGGATTTCGTCGGATTGGGCGACGAAATCCTCCACGAATGTTCGCGAGTTGATCTGCATCCCGTAGACCGCCTCGGCCAGCTTGCGGTAGGCGTCCGCCTCCGCGGACCGCTTGGCCAGCAGTTTCATCTTTTCGGCGGACAGATCCTGTCCCGCGGCCGCTGCACAGAGTCCGCCCAGCAGCCACATTCCCAGCACCATCAACCGCTTGTTGCGCATGGCGTTATCCTCGATCGTGAGTTTCCAGACCCGAACCGCGAGCGCACGACCGCCCACGTTCGCCTCCCACATAGGACACATCGGCCCCGGTCGGGGTTAGTCGCGCCGGCCGCCGCGTGTCACGGCACTGCGAGCCGGGCGTTTGCCCGGCCGGTGTCGCGTCCAAGGTGGACAGGATAGCGGAATCGCCGGCCACTGGCACGCGATCGGCTACTGCTGCGGGCTTTGGAGGTGAGCCCGCGACGGGCTATAGTGCGCGTCTCGCCGCCCGCCGCCGTGGCAGGCCGCCAAAGGAGGCCGATGAGCGTCAACGCATCGACATCCCGCTCGCGTCCGCCGACCTCCCCGATTGATCACCTGGGTCGCACGCGTCCCGACGTCGTGCTGATGGCCCCGTTCATGACGTACCTGCTGCTGCTGGGCGTCACGCAGGCGGTCCCGGTCGATTGGCAGTGGATCGCGATCGGTGCCCGCGGCGTGGGTTCGCTGGCGGTCGTGTGGGTCTTCCGCAGGCACCTGCCGCCCTGGGGCAAACCCTATTGGTGGGTGGCGATCATCGGCGGGGCGCTCGTCGCCTGGGGCTGGGCCGCCGGCCAGGTCTGGTTCGACCAGATCGGCGTGCCGGAACGGCTGCCGCTGTTCCCGGGCGAGAAGGAGGTTGTCGATCCGCGTCTGGCGCTGGGGAGCAAGGACCTGTTCCGTGCCACGTGGCTGCTGCGGATGCTGGTCGCGATCACGGCCGTGCCGGTGGTCGAGGAGATCTTCTGGCGTGCGTTCATGCTGCGGGTGCTGATCGACTGGGAGAACTTCGAGAAGGTGCCGCTGGGCAAGTTCACGTGGCTGTCATTCCTCGGTACGTCGCTGCTGTCGACGCTGCAGCACCCGGACAACTGGGCCGTGAGTATCCCCTGCTGGATGGTGTTCAATCTCGTCTTCTACTGGACGCGCAGCGTGCTGTGCCTGACGCTGCTGCACGGCATGACGAACCTCGTATTGTACCTCATCGTGCTGCGCGTCGACGACTGGTCGCACTGGTGATCTGATGCCGCCCCGGCCCCCTCGTGCTGCGATCTTGCGCCCGGCTCACCACGCCCCGCGGCCGTGGCCGCGCCCGGCGTGCATCGCGGCCACGCTTGCAGCCGGGCTGCTCATCGCGGCGGCCGCGGCCCGGTCCGCCGCGCCGGACGACAGCATCACCGCCCAGGAAGAGGCCCTCTGGCAGAAGATCCAGCAGCTCGGCCGCGATCCGGCGAGCGAGCAGCCGTTTGGACTATGGCTGGCGCAGGCGGCGCCGCGCCGTGTTGAACTGCTGGAGCAGCTCCGGCTGTACCTGACCGCCTACCCGGGCGGTACGCACCGCGACGCGGCGATCAAGCTCGAGCTGGCCACCATGTTCGAAGCGGCCACGCTGGCCGATGGTGATCTCGATCCGCTGCGCCGCCGCGTGGACGACCTCCTGCGCGACCCGCCGAGTCCGGCCGCCGAGCACGAGGCCGCCTACTGGCAGATCATCGTACTCCGCGACGTGGGCGAACAAGACAACCGCCCGCCTGCGACGCAGCCGCTGGTCGGGGCGGACGACTCGGCCGAGCGGGAGATGCTCGCGGCCTACCGCCTCTACATCGAGCGCTACCCCGCGAGTCGCCACGTGCCGCGGCTGGCGACGGTTTTGTTCGAGCATGCGCTGCGGCAGGGGAATCGCGACGGGATGCAGGCGGTGATCCGCCACATGGGTGAGCATTTTCCGGCTCACGCCGCCACCAAGGCGCTCATGGCGGAGTGGAATCGGGTGGAATCGGTCGGCAAGCCGTTCTGGCTGGCGTTTACATCGACCCATGGCCACCCGGTCGACACCCGGGAGTACCGCGGGCATCCGCTGCTGATCGTCGTGTGGGCCCGGTTCGATGCGGAGGCGGTCGCAGCGGCCGAGCAGGTGGAAGCTTACCTCCAGGCTCACCCGCGCGTCCGGGCGGTGGGGGTGAGCCTGGATGTCACGCCGGAGGCGACCAACGCCGCATGCCAGCGGCTCGGGATCCACTGGCCGCAGTTCAACGACGAGTTCGGCTGGGGCAACGTGTTCGTCCGCAGTTGGGGCGTGCGACGCATTCCGCATGTGTTCGTGATTGACGCGCAGGGCCGCCTGGTCGGCAGCACGACCGAGGGCCAGTGGCAGGCGTGGCTCGATCGACTTCCGGCGGCGGTCGGTGGCGCGCCCGCCACGCGGCCGGCTGGGGGCGGTGCGGATTGACAGGTGGGGACCCCCGGGGTACACAGCACTATGGTGAATTGTGGGCGCATGTGCCGCTGGCGGGTCCGAAATCGGTTCGCGGACAAGCAGGCGGTATCGAATTCGACCCGCGGAGGTAAGTTGTGAAAGCGTCCATCCTTATCGGCGTTGTCCTGGGTCTGGTGATCCTGGCGGCGGCCATCTACGTTCCGAGTTTGTTCGCGGGCAACCAGCCGGCGGTCCAGGAAGCCTGGCAGCAGGAAGCCTTGGCCCGGCGCCAACTGGCCCGCGTGAGTGTGAGCCTGCCCCGGGCGGCGCGGCTGGCCGATCTCGAGGCGATCGACACCGCTGACCTCGACAAGGCGGTTGAGCTGGCCCAGGAGGAGCTCGACGCCCTCCGGCGCGATTCCTCCCAGTGGGTGCGGCAGGCGGAACAGGCCGCGGCCAAGCACGGGCTGGACCGGCCCGAAATCCAGCCGTTCTCCGTCAGTACCGGTCGCGTCAACCAGGCGGTCAGCGGCATGCGGCAGGCCGTCAAGGAGAACGAGCAGGTCCTGCAGCAGGCCATGGCGGATGCCCGGGCGGCGCGCGGGGCGAGTTCGGACGCGGTGGGGGTGCCGCAGGCCCTGGGCATGGGCGAATACGTCAAGGCGACGTTGCTCAAAGGCGAGGCGCACGACCTGCGGCTGCAGCAGAGTCAGCACCTGGCCGACCTCGTCGGGCTGGCGACCGACTGGCAGTTGGCCGACGCGCGCGAGCAGCAAATGCGGCAGCGTCAGGTCGACGCCGGCATGGACGACCTGCGTGCGGACCTTGCGCAGTTCCGGTCGCAACGTGCCGCGGTGAACAACCGCGTCGGTGAGCTGGAGCAGCTGGTCGCCGAGCGTGAGGACGAGATCGCCCGGGTCGAGCAGGATCTGGCGATGGCCCAGGCGCGTCACCTGAAGCTGCAGACCGAGGGCTTCGTGGCAGGTGACGATGCCTCGTTCAACCAGTACCGGCAGGCGTACCTGGCGGTCACCAGGAAGCTGCGCGAGCTCGAGGGGCGCCTGCAGCGCCTGCGTAAAGGTGGGTTGCGCGGGGCGCAACTGGTCGGGGCCGATCCGTTGCAGGCGGACATCCGCGGCGGCGAAATCGTCGTCGGTCTCGAGGAGCTCAAGAGTGACCTGGCCCTGCAGCGCGAAACGGCGCAGCGCCTGGGGGACGCCGTCAAGGCACTGGAAGACCACATCACCTACGTCGAGACGACCAGCGCCGCGGTGCGGCAGCAGCTCGACGAGCTGAGCACGCGGAAGGCGGAGCTCGCCGCGGCGCAGAAATCACTGTTCGACGAGACCATCGCCCCGTTGGTCGAGCAGGCCGCCGCCAAGGAAGAGGAGGCGCTCCGGGCCGCCGCCAGTGCGGCATCGGCGTTCGGCCAGGCCCAGACGACGGCCACGCGCTGGATCAGCGACGTGCGCAGCGCGCAGAGCGAGCGCGACCAGCCGCGCAAGAACCCGCGGTTGTCGATGATCCTCGGTGACGACTACCTCAAGCTCTTTGGCCGCAGCGCCCAGGGCACCGCCGAACTGCTTGGCGCCCAGATCCAGGCCCAGCGCCTGCGGGCGACCGGGGCCCTGCTCGAAACCATGGACACCGTGAACCGGCTGAGTCCGAGTGTCGAATTCGCCTTTGATCCCGCGGCCGCCCAGGAGCGCATCGCGGCCGCCCAGCAGGGCGGGTTACAGCTGTCGCAAAGCGCGCAGCGCAACTTCGAATCCGCCGCCGGCGCCGCCCCTGCGACCACGCGCTGGGTGCCGAACGCGTCCCGCGCGGCAGCGCAGCACCAGGCGGCGTTCTTCGACTACCCCAACGCGATGGCCCACCTGACCGCCGCCGCCGAGACGATCAAGGAAGTCGTGGCCACGCGGGAAGAGAGCCCCTATCTGCGACAGTACGTGCAGTTGCGTGAGCACTTCAAGTCGATGGGGCTGATCCAGGAAGAGGGCGAATTGCCGCCGAGCGACGAACTCCCGCCCGTCGAGCCCCCGACGGACGACACCTCACCCTGACGGCTTGTCATGCACCGTTTGCTAATCGCCACGCCGCCCTAGCTAGGGGCAGGTGGTGTTCATCAGGCTGACCAGCGGATCGATGTCGCGCCAGTTGACGTTGCCGTCGGCATTGGCGTCACAACTGGCGAACGGGCACGTCGGCCCGTCGGCGAACATGGCTTCCCACGCGGCCTCGTTGTCGTTCATCGCGGCCACGAAGAAGTCGATGTCCCGCCAGTCCACCGCACCGCTGCAGTTCGCGTCGCCGCGGCATACCGGCGGGGCCAGGTCACGGGCCCAGAGCTCCACATCGTCGATGTTCCAGCCGGAGTAGGCGAAGGCGCCTGAGCGGCCGATGCCGTAGCTCCAGCGGACGTAGAGCGTTTCGCTGCCGTCGGCGATATCGGCGATATCGATCTCCTGCGGATACCACGCGTCGTCGGCGGTGGGGTCGGTGCTGGAGTTCACGAAGACTTCCGTCCAGGCCGTGCCGTTGGTGGACACTTCGACCGACGACGTAACGTAGGGCTCGTAGTCGCTGTTGAGCCAGCGCTGGAAGCGCAGCACCGTGTCGGTGTAGTGGCGCATGTTGACCGGTCCGAGCGTCAGGTGGTACGGGCCACCCACCGCCGTGCTGTAATCACCCGCCAGGTTGACGCCATAGACGTTCTCGCCGGTAGCGCCGCCGGTCGGATCGGGATTGCCCCACGAACCGCCGCCGAGCCCCAGCGGCACACCGAAGGCCCACTGACCTTGCTTGTCCCAGCCCGGATCACTGTCGAGGTACCAGGCGTACACCGCCTGCGGCGCGCCGCTCTCGACGCTGACCGTACGGCTGGTATCGCCGTCATGGGTGGTCAGATTGGTGAACACCAACTCGTCGCTGTGATCACCCGCGGGCAGGCCGTTGGCCGCCGCGTTGAGGGTCACGGTGACGGTGGCGCTGCCGCCCGGTGCGAGCGTGCCACTGGTGTTGCTGACATCGAGCCACGCGGCCGACCAGGTTACCTCGAAATCGAACGCCGCCTCATCGACGTTCTCGATGACGTACTCGAACGAGGCCGGGGTGTACGGGCCGCCCACCGGCCCGGCCGCGGCCGCGTCGGTCGCCGGCGCGACGCGCATCCCGCTCGGTGGCTGCGCCGTGCCGACCACCTGCAACGACGGATCGCCGAAGATGTGCCACGTATTGAACATCCGGATGCCGTCGGCGCCGTACGCGTCGATCATTGCGCACGAGCCCGCGTAGCACAGCGTGCCGTAGTGCTCGTACGCCCCGGCGAGATAGAGCTGATTGAGCTCGTCCTGGGCTTCCATCGGCGGCGCCCAGTACTGGTCGATGGACGAGGCGTACATCGCGATCGCGCCGCTGGGCTCGCCGTCGTGCGTGGCGCGCAACCAGGTCTCGGCGAAGCAGGTGCGATCGTCGAACTGGCCGTTCACGCACGCGACGCTGACGATAAACGGCAGCATGTTGGTGTTCGTCAGGGCATTCACGTCGAAGATGTTGAAGCCCGTCGTCGACCAGGCCGTCGCCGTCCCGTGGCCGGTGTAGTTGATGATGCCGCGCCCGGCATTCACCGCCGCGGCCACCATGGCGTCCGACGCCGCCGGATCGTAGATCTCGTCGACCTCGGTGTAGCCGCCGTCGAGCAGCCACTGGCGGATTTCGCCCATGTGGACGTAGTCGGCCTGGCCCTCGTCGCCCTGGCCGGCACCCTCGCTGGACGCGATCCCCACGCCGCGCCAGAACCAGTCCTCCTGCGTGGCGGGTGCCAGCTCGTAGCTGATGGTGCGCTCGACCTGCGTGTCGACATCGTCGGCGTCCTCGGCCGAGAAGCGCCCGACCAGAATGTCGGGGTAGTTGTCGAGGCCGGCGACCTTGGCGTACACCGGGTCCGTCGGGTCGCTGCCGGACATGGGCGGCGCGACGTGGACCGCGTCGCCGACCAGCAGCACGAAGGCCAGGTTGCCGTTGTCGTAGGCGTTCTGGATGTAGTTGCCGATGCTCGAGGCGTTGTTGCCGATGGTGGACACCCCCACGACCGTCGTCGGGATGCCGATGGACTCCTTGTGCGCGGCCAGCGGCATCACGTTGTCGATCCAGGCATCGTGACAGATGATCAGCAGCTCGCCTTGCTCGTTCAGATCGGGATAGCGATCCGGCGTGTAATTGATGAAGTGGGCGGCGTAGAGGTTCTCGAATGCCCGGCTCGGCTTGCGGGCCTGCGTGCCCGCGTCGTCAAACGCGCTGATGCCGCCGAGGTCCTCGAACTCGATCGAGACCGTCAGCGACGTGTAGACGCGCAGCGTCCGCGACACGGGGTTGTACTGGAAGGGAAACAGGTCGACCACGACGCCGCGCTGCTCGCGCAGGTAGTAGGGATCGCCAAGATCCGCCAGTTTGCCGGGGAAGAACGCGTCGTTGGCGTAGACGCTCAGCTCGAACATGTACGGCACGGTGCGCGGATCGACCGTGCGCAGAATGGCGCCGCGCGACGGTGCGATGTCGACGTTGGTGATTTCGCGATAGGTCGAGCGGGCTTCGTCCACCGACACCCGGAGCTGCTTGCCCGCGGGTACGACCACGCTGCGCGTCACGTGCGGCAGGGCGGGCGAGCCGGCGGCGGCCAGGCGCGGTTCGCCGTCGACCGTCAGCAGCGAGTAGGTGTCGCCGTTGATGCGAACGGGCGCCCAGCGGTAATCGTTGATCGAGCAGCGGAGCGTGAGGCCGGACGAAGAATCGTCCAGCACCGAGACGGCGGCGGCTTGCTGTGCCAGGCCGGTTGCTGCGCAGCAGCTCAGCACGAGGGCGATAACCAGGGGTTGACGGTGACGAGCCTGGGTGTATTGAGCACGTCGATGCTGCAACGACGACATCCCATCCTCCTTTGTCGTACACGAGCTGCGGCAGCGGGAAGTGAGCGGCCCCAACGCTTAGGTCCGATCAGTTGCTTCGTCGATGCCCGGCCGCCGGGCGGCAGCACATGCCGGCCCAGCAGGAGCATCGTCCCGTTCCTTAACCAGTATTGATATTAGGCAGTGACCAGCGGTTTTGATAGCGCGATTTTCGCGTCACGCCGACAGAACGCCGCGTTTTTTTCTGCGGACAATTCCGAGAGTGAGATCCGCAAATCTTTTGTCTGGCGTCGGTTATGACGCATCGTGCCTTGGCGGGGTGGCGCGCGGGCGCCAGGACGTCCGCCACCGGGGGCGCTGGGGCCGCGCGGCTCCGGAACCGGGCACGGCCCCGTCGCCGCGGGTTCGTGGACGGCTTCGCGAACGCTGTGGCACAAAACTCTGCCTGGCCGCCCCGAGCCCTTTTCAAACGCGCTTGGTCCGGTATGCTATCGGACGATGGAACAGGGAGGGTCGGCCACGCTGGCGCGGAATGCGGGCCGACTCAGGATGGATCGTTTCCCTCACTTCAAGCTCGCTACAGGAGATGCGTCATGAAACAGCGTCACGGGAGACTCTTGCTGGGCATGGTCGCGCTGGGCGTGCTCGCCACTCCGCTGCTCGCCGCCGGTGCCGCGGTGACCGACGCGGAGATCGCGAAGCTCGAAGCCTTGGCGCAGCAGCAGGCCGAGCAGATCGAAGCCCTGGAGCAGCAGGTGGCCGCCGCGGCCCAGCAGGATGTGAACCGCGCGCGGACCGAGATGATGAAGTCGCAGATTCGGCAGGTGCTCAGCGAGGAGGAATTCCGCGAGAGCATGATGCCGTCCACGCTGCAGGCCGGCTACGACGACGGCTTTTTCATCCGCAGCGTCGATGACAAGTTCAAGATGACCTTCTTCGGGCGGATGCAGTTCCGCTGGACGTATTACCAGTCGCAGCCGGAGAACGACTACCTGCTGCCCGGCTTCCGCCGGAGTGATCGCAGCGGTTTCGACCTGAACCGCGCGCGGTTCGGGGTGTTCGGTCATGCGTACTCGCCCGACTGGACGTACTACATCGAGATGGAGGCGGACGAGGCCGACGCGTACGACTGGATCATCAGCGAGTTGTGGGTGGACTACCGCTTCGTCGACGAGCTGCACTTCGCGGCCGGTTTGCTGAAGTTCGCCTCGACCCGCGCGCAGATGACCAGCGACGCCAACCTGCAATTCGTCGATCGGCCGATCGTCGACGCGGTCTTCGGTCTGGGCTACGGCATCGGTGCCCGGCTGTGGGGCCAGCTGTTCGACGGCAAGGTGGACTACTACCTGGACGTCGCGAACCAGGTGTCCAACGGCGAGGGGGTCGGCATCGGCCGCACGATCACCACGGACGAAGCGCTCTACACCAATGGCCACGACAACAACCCCGTGATCCTGTTCCGCACGGTTTGGCACGCCCTCGGCGATGAATCGCACGACATGGGCACGCAGGCGGACCACAACATCAGCGATACACCCGGGATGGATGTCGGCTTCCACTACGTCTTCAACGAGGATTGGCACGATGGCACGTCGCGGATGCCGTTTGTCCGCCGAGCCTTCTTCGGTGACGGCGGCTTCGGCCTGACCGACACGCAGGGGACGCAGTGGCACCAGTTCGGCCTCGAGAGCGCCTTCAAGTACATGGGCTTCTCGGCCACGGGCGAATACATCGTCCGCATCGTCGACATGCGGAGCACCGGCAGCCCGCCGTTCACGCCGTTCTTCCAGCTCACGGGCGACGAGTCCACCACGGTGCAGCACGGCGGCTACGTCCAGTGCGGTTACTTCCTGCCGATTCCCGGCCAGGAGAAGAAGTGGGAGGTCGTCGGGCGCATCGGTGGTATCCTGTCGAACATCGGCGGGACCGAAGGTGTCTGGACGTATGCCGGCGGCCTGAACTACTACATCGTGCAGGACAAGATCAAGTTGCAGACCGACGTGACGAAGGTCTCCGAGGCGCCGATCTCGAGCAGCCGCTACAGCCTGGCCAACGTGAACGACGACGCGCTGATCTGGCGCATGCAGCTCCAGGTCTCGTTCTAGAACCGAACACGGATTGCGAGCAGGCCCGGGACGACACCTGCGCCGTTCCGGGCCTTCTTATGCGCGGGCCGCAAGCCCTTTTCCCGCCCCGGCTGCAGTTTCTCCCGCTGCGCGGTACGATCTCGGGGGAAGGAAGACGCGATGGATGTGGCCCTGTTCGTTACCTGCCTGACCGACACGTTCTACCCGCAGGTCGGGGCCGCCGTGGTGCGCGTGCTGCGGCACTTCGGCTGCCGCGTGCATTTTCCCAAGGCGCAGACCTGCTGCGGCCAGCCGGCGTACAACAGCGGTTTTCACAGCGAAGCCGCGGCGCTCGTCGAACGAACGGCCCACGTCTTTGACGGCTATGATCGCGTTGTCACCCCGTCGGCGTCGTGTGCCACGATGCTCAGGCAGCATGGCCCCGCCCTGCGGCCGCATGACGAGCGTGTTGCCGCCCTGGCCGACAAGACGTGGGAGTTTCACACTTTTCTGCGTGACCAGCTCGGTGCCGACATCGCCCGGCACGTGCAGATTGCCGAGCCGGTGACGTTTCACTATCCGTGTCACGCCCGCGAGGTGTACTCGCTCGACGACCTGCTCGGTTGGCTGCGTGGCGCCACTGACCTGCGAACGCCGGCCCGGCCGGACCTCTGCTGCGGTTTCGGCGGTGTCTTTGCGGTGGACTATCCGGAGCTGAGCGGCGCGATGCTCAACGACAAGCTCGACCAGCTCGCCGCCACCGGGGCCGAACTGGTCATTTCCAACGAGGCGGCCTGCACCATGCAGCTGGCTGGCGGGGCGCACCGGCGCGGCTTGCCGCTGCGTTTCCGCCACCTGGCGGAGGTGCTGGCGGCGACCACGGTCGGGGAGGCGGTGGCGTGAGTACGGATGCCAAGCTGCGTGAGCGGATCGCTGTGGCCGCCGCCGACGAGCGCGTGGTGCGCGCGGTGCACCTGGCGACCTGGCGCAAGGTCGATGCGCGCGTCGAGTCGCTCGGGCGCCTGCGCCACGCGGACGCGTTGCGTTCGCGCGCTGCGCAGATTCGCCAGCACGTACTGGAGAACCTGCCGCAGTACCTGGAGCAGTTCGTCGCCCAGGTGCAGGCGCGCGGGGCGCAGGTGCATTTCGCGCCCGACGCCGACGCCGCCTGCCGCATTATCACCGACCTCGCCGCCGCGCGTGGGCTGAAGCTGGCCGTCAAGGGCAAGAGCATGACCAGCGAGGAGGTGCACCTGAACGACGCGCTGGAGCGTGCCGGCGTGCGGCCCGTGGAGACCGACCTCGGCGAGTTCATCGTGCAGCTCGACCACGACAAGCCCAGCCACATCATCACGCCGATCATCCACAAGGACCGCCAGCAGGTGGCCCGGGCGCTGGCCCGCGAGCTGGGCTGTCCGTACACCGAGGATCCCAAGGAGATGACGCGCATCGCGCGGCGCTACCTGCGCAGCATCTTCCGCGAGTGCGATCTCGGCATTACCGGCGTCAACTTCGCGATCGCCGAAACGGGCACGCTGTGCCTGCTCACCAACGAGGGCAACGGGCGCATGAGCACGACACGCCCGCGTGTGCACGTCGCCCTGCTGGGAATCGAGAAGATCCTGCCGCGCATGACGGATCTGCCGGTGCTGCTCAAGCTGATCGCCCGCTCGAGCACCGGCCAGCCGATGGGCAGCTACACCAACCTGATCAACGGCCCGCGCCGCGCCGACGATTTGGACGGCCCCGCGGAACTGCACGTGGTGCTGCTTGACAACGGCCGCGGCGACATCCTCACGGGTGACCTGCCGGAGGTGCTGCGCTGCGTGCGCTGCGGCGCGTGTCTCAATGCCTGCCCGGCGTACCGCAACGTTGGCGGGCACGCCTACAACAGCGTGTATCCCGGGCCGATCGGCAGCGTGCTGTCGCCGCTGCTGTACGGGCGCCAGCACGAGGAGCTCGCGCGCGTGTCGAGTCTGTGCGGCGCGTGCCGCGATGCCTGCCCGGTGCAGATCGATATCCCCGAGCTGCTCGTCAAGCTGCGCGCCGCCGCCCGCGACCGCCAGCCGCGGTCCAAGCGCCTGCTGTTCCGGTTGTGGGCCTGGGCGATGCGCCGGCCGTGGGCTTATCGCCTGGGCCAGCGACTCATGCGCCGCGCGGTGCGCGATGAGGGTGATGGCTACGCCCGCCGGGGCAGCGGCCCCCTGGCGGATTGGACAGCGACGCGCGACATGCCACGGCCGGCCGGTCGCAGCTTTCGACGCTTGTGGCAGGGAGGATTGCGCCGTGAATCGTGATGACCCGCGCGCCGACCACACGACGGGCGGCAGCAGCGACCTGGACAGTTTCCTGGCGGCGTTGCGACAGCACCTGCCACCGCGCGAGACACCCACGCCACTGCCCGGCGAGCCGCTCGACGCGTTGCGCGAGATCGACGCCTCGCAGGACACCGTCGCCCAGTTCGTGACGGCGGCGACGGCGGCCGGCTGCCGCGTCTATCGCACGACCGATGACGGCTGGGTGACGCAGGTGCTCGATCTGCTGCGCAGCCGTACTGTGGGCCGCATCATCGTCGAGCCGCACGATCAGACCGCGCTGACCCGACCCCGCGGCCAGCACCTGCTCGAAGCGCTCGAGCTGGAGGGCATCCAGGCCACCGGCGACCGCGACGCCGCCGCCCTGTTCGACGCCGGCGCGGCCGTCACCGGCGTTACCGCGGCGATTGCGGAGACGGGGACGATCGTGTGCACCTCGGGGCCGGATACGGCGCGCGGCAGCTCGCTGATTCCAGCGGTGCACATCGCGGTGGTCGCCGGCGGCCAGATTGTGCCGGACCTCTTCGATTACTTCGCGGCGCTGCCGGCGGGGGCCGATCTGCCGGCGAATATCAACCTCATCAGCGGCCCGAGCAAGACCGCCGACATCGAGGGCATCCTCATCACCGGCGTCCACGGCCCGGGCGAAGTGCACATCGTGGTGATCGAATAGCGCGTGCGGGAAGAAGTGGCGAAGGGGAGCAGGGGGTTGAGGGATGGACAAGCAAGCGCTGGCGCGACAAAGCGGGGGCAGGCTGCGCCGCCGGACAGTACCGACGGACGACGTCCCGGCCGATCGCTGACAGCTGCAAGCGACTGACCACTGACGACTCGCACCTACTTCAGCTTCAGCGACACCGAGATCAGGTCCGAACCCGGCAGCGGCTCGGCTTCGAACCCGAGCTTCCTGGTCAGATTGAGCATCCCCACGTTTTCCTTGAGCAGGTGTCCGGTGATCATGTTCGTGCCGCGATCGCGGCAGTACTCGATGATCTTGTTCATCATCGCCGTGCCGAGCCCCATGCGCTTCAGGTCGGAACGCACCATGACGGCGAAATCGGCCTGCGTATTGTCGGGGTTGGTCATGGCCCGCACGACCGCCAGGGTCACGCCACGACCTTCCTTCTGGGGGTCGATCGCGATGAATGCCATCTCGCGGTCATAGTCGATTTGTGTCAGCCGGGCCATCTCCGTCCGCGGGATGTCACGCGTCACGCCCAGCAGTCGCAGCCGCAAGTCCTCGGGCGTCAGCTTGGCGACGAAGTCCTCGTGTGCCGGCAGGTCCTCGGGGCGGATGGGCCGCACCAGCACCTCGCGTCCCGACGGCAGCTTGATCGTGTCTTCCAGGTGCCGGGGGTAAGGCCGGATTGCGAGGCGCTTGCCACCGCCGACGGAGCGGGTCATCGTCACGCGCACGCGGGCATCGAGCGCCAGCACGCCCTGGTCGTCGGCGAACAGCGGGTTGATATCGAGCTCGACGATCTCGGGCCGATCGACGATCAGCTGCGACATCTGAATCAGCGCGAGGCAGATCGCGTCGATATCTGCCGCCGGCCGATCGCGATAGCCCTTGAGCAGCTTGAAGACCTGCGTGCGCTCGATCAGGTGGCGGGCGAGACTCATGTTCAACGGCGGCAGGGCGACCTCGCGATCGCCGATGATCTCGACCGCCGTCCCGCCGCGCCCGAACAGGATCACCGGCCCGAAGATATCGTCGGTGGTCATGCCGATGATGAGTTCGTGCGCCTGTGGGCGATTGGCCATCTTCTGCACGGTGAAGCCGGTGAGCTGGGCGTTGGGAAAGTGCTTGGCGATGCGGTTGCGCATGCTGGTCGCGGCCTCGAGCACTTCATCCGCCGTGTCGAGCCCCAGCACCACGCCGCCGACATCCGACTTGTGCGTGATGTCCGGCGACAGCACCTTGATGGCGGTGGGAAAGCCGATCTGGCCGGCGAGCGCGGCGGCTTCTTCGGGGGTCGCCGCGACGCGTGTCTCGACCACCGGAATGCCGTAGGCGGCCAGCACTTGCTTGGCTTCCGGCTCGGTCAGCAGGTCACGATCCTCGGCGAGGGCCTGCTCGATCACGGCCCGCGCCGCCCCCGGCGTTGGCGTGAAATCGGTCGGGGCCGATGGCGGCACCTCGGTCAGGATCTGCTGGTTCCGGCGGTAGCGCACCATGTGCATGAATGCCCGCACGGCGTTCTCGGGCGTGTCGTACGTCGGGATTTCGGCGTTGGAGAATGTCTGCCGCGCCCGGCCGGCCGCCTCGCCCCCGACCCAGCTGGTCAACACCGGCAGCTTCGCATCACGAATGACGTCGACGATCGCCCGCGCAGAGTCCTCCGGCGGCGCGATGGCGCTCGGGGCGTTCATCACGAGTACGGCGTCGACGCCGGGGTCATCCAGCAGGATCTGCAGGCTGTCCACGTACGTCTGGGCGTTGGCATCACCGATCATGTCGACCGGGTTGCCGTGCGACCAGGTGCCCGGCAGGCGCTCGTGGAGCTTCTTCATCGTGGTTTCGTTGAACTCCGCCAGCGTGCCGCCGTTCTCGACCAGCGCATCGGTCGCGATGACGCCCGGTCCGCCGCCGTTCGTCAGGATCGCCAGCCGCTCGCCGCGCAGCGGCCGTGAACGGGCCAGCGTCTCGACCGCGTCGAACAGCTCGTCGAGGTCGTAGACGCGCAGGATGCCCGCGCGGCGCAGTGCTGCATCGTAGACGTTGTCCGCGCCCGCGAGCGCCCCGGTGTGCGAGGCGGCGGCGCGGGCGCCTTCGGCGTTACGGCCGGCCTTGATTGCCAGCACGTGCTTGTTGCGGGCGGCCGAGCGCGCGGCGGACATGAACTTGCGGGCTTCATCGGCGCCGATCGATTCCATGTAGAGCAGGATGGCGCGTGTCTCGGGCGCACTGCCGAGGTAATCCAGCACGTCGCCGAAGTCCACGTCGGCGCTGTTGCCCAGCGAGACGAAGTGGGAGAACCCGATACCGCGGGCCCGGGCCCAGTCCAGCGTGGCGGTGCAGAACCCGCCCGACTGCGAGACGAACGCCAGCGGACCGCGCGTGATCTCGGTGTGGGCGAAGGTGGCGTTGAGCCCGATGCCGGGCACCAGCATGCCCACGCAGTTCGGCCCGAGCAGCCGCAGGGTGTAGGGCCGGGCCGCGTTGAGCATCGCGTCCTGGATCGATCGCCCGTCGCGGTAGGGGGCCGACAGGCCGGCGGTGATGACGGCGGCCGCGCGCGTGCCCTTCTCGCCGAGCTGATGCACCACGTCCGGTACCGTCTGTGGCGGGGTGCAGATGACGGCGAGCTCGGGCGCGACCGGCAGGCTCGGGATGTCCGGGTACGTCAGCACACCGGCGACGGCCTGGTACTTGGGGTTGACCGGCATGATCGGGCCGTCGAAGCCTGACTTCAGCAGGTTGCGCATCAGGACGCCGCCGATGCTCTTCGGGCTGTTCGATGCACCGACCACCGCCACCGAGCGGGGATTGAACAGGTACTCCAGGTTGCGCACGCTCATCGTCGAAATCTCCGCGTGGACGGTCCAGCGCCGCCCCGGCGGCGCGCCACAGGATCGGGCTTCGCAGTGTAGGTCTGCGCCGTGCGGCTGCCAAGCGCCGGGTGGGCGCGGGGTGGATTTCAGGTGGTTTTCGGTGCGTTCTGGCGGATTCCTAGGGGGCGGACGGCGGAGGGGCGGTCGAGTCGTTCACGTCAAGCTTCTCGGGCAGCACCAGCGACGGCACCGGCTCGTACTCCTCGATTTGCTGCACGAGCATGCGGACGGCGGCCTTGCCCATCTCCAGCACCGGCGCGGTGACCGTGGTCAGCTTGATGAAGCCGTACTCGTGCAGAATCACGCCCTCGTGCCCGACCACGCTCATGTCGTCGGGGACGCGCAAGCCGCGCTTGATCAACGCGTTGCAGGCGAGAATCGCCATCGCGTCCGAGAACATCACCAGCGCCGTCGGCCGCGGCTTCATGTCGAGGTAGAGGTTCACGTGCTCGGCCACGTCCATGTAGCGGTCGTAGGTCGGCATCGGGTCGAGCCCGTGGGCCTTCATGCCCTCCAGGTAGCCACGTTCGCGCTTGATCGTGAGGTGGTGCTGCTCACCGCTGCCGTGGTGGCAGTACGCGATGCGCTTGTGGCCGAGCCGGACGAGGTGGTCGACGGCCAGCGCCGTACCCTGCACGTCATCGGCGTGAATGCAGTTGTAGGGGTCGTGGAGATCCGTGTTGAGCCACACGTGCGGAATATCGAAGTGGCGCAGGGCGGCGTGCGTCCGTTTCTCGGCGTCGCCGGGGATGATCACGCCCTCGATCTGGTGCTCGCTGAAGATGCTGGACGATTCCATGTCGAGCTTGCTGCGTACGATCTTGAGCATCAGGTCGTAGCCGACCTCGGTCGCCTCGTTGGCGATGCCGCGCAACACGTTGCTGTGGAAGCTGCCCACCATGCAGAACTCGGTCGCCAGCACGCCGATGGTATGGAACTGGGCGCCGGCCATGGCACGGGCGGCGCTCAGCGGGCGGTAGCGCAGCTCGCGGGCCACCTTCAGGACCCGGTCGCGCGTCTCCTTCGACAGCGCCACGTTGCTCTTCGACTTGCTCAGTGCGGTGGACGCCGCTCCGACCGATACGCCGGCAGCGCGCGCCACGTCACGAATGGTCACCCGCTTGGGTCGTCCACTCTTGCCCATAGAGTTCTCCGGACACAGCCTTCGGCGGCTTGAACAGGACTTGGCGCCGCCCGCCGCGTGGGTTGACCAGCGGAGGGGCGCTCGATTGCATCATAGGGCTTGACGGGATTGAATGCCAGCGGTCGCGGCGGCACGTCCGGGCCGGCCCTCAGGTCCCCGATTCGTTGTCAACCGTGAGCAGAAACCAGCGTTGGCGCGCCGGGCCCCCGCGCGCGGCCTGCCGCGTGAAGTAGACGGTCCAGACCGATCGATCCGACATGCGCAACTTGAAGTAATGACGTCGCAGGTAGCGCTCGGCGCTAGGGCGTCCACCTTCATGGGCCGACTGCTTCCAGGTTTCGAGCGTCTGAAGCACCGCGTAGGGGGTACCGCGCCACTCGAACCCGCCTGGCAACCCGGGCAGCCCGGAAGCCATCGCCGCTGTATCAAAGGTGCCGCGGCGCGGCGCAATGGGCTCGCTGACGAAGACTTCCATGACGCATGGCTCCCGGAAACCAGCCCGAGCAAAACCCGCGTACACCAACGCGGCACTGCCCAGGCCCTCACGGGCATTCTACCATGCCGTGCCTTGGAATCGGAACAGCGCTACGCCACCGGGATGATCAGAAGTCGTCCAGGTCGGTGTCAGAAGGCCTTTCCTTGTGCCGGGGCGCCGTTGTCTCAGCGTGCGTCGCGGGTGCCGGGGGCTGCGACGGTGCTGGTGCCCGATGCTGCACCGGGTGGGGGGCTGCACTCGGGGACGGCGCCGTCGCTTGATCGGCCCGGCCGCCAACCACCCGCACCAGCTCGTCGACCATGCTGCGCACGTTCTGGGCCTGCGCGGACAATTCCTCGGACGCAGATGCACACTCTTCGGCAGAGGCCGCGTTCTGTTGTGTGACCTTGTCCATCTGACTCATGGCGTGGTTGACCTGCTCCACGCCCTGGGCCTGCTGCTCCGAAGCGCCGGCGATACCATTGATCAGCTCGCTGACCTTTTCGACACTCCCGACGATCGACCCGAGCGCATTGCCCACATCGCCAGCCACGGACGATCCGTCGCGGGCCCGTGTGACCGAATCCTCGATCAGTTGCGTCGTTTCACGCGCCGCTTCCGCAGCGCGCTGCGCCAGGTTGCGCACCTCTCCGGCGACCACGGCAAAGCCCTTGCCATGCTCACCGGCGCGGGCCGCTTCGACAGCCGCGTTCAGTGCCAGCAGATTCGTCTGGAACGCGATTTCCTCCTGCACCTTGATGATCTTGCTGATCTTGTCTGACGATTCGTTGATCCCTGTCATGGCGTCGTTCAGCTTGTGCATCGTCTGGTCGCCGGTGTTGGCGGCATCACGTGCCTCTTCAGACAGCGCGTTTGCCTGACGGGCGTTGTCAGCATTCGTCCGCGTCATCGCCGCCATCTGCTCCAGCGAACTCGACGTCTCCTCGAGTGATGCTGCCTGCTCGCTCGACCCTTCGGCCAATTGCTGTGAAGCGGATGAGACCTGGGCGGCGGCGTCGTGTACCTGGGCCGAACCCTCGTTCAGGCCCGCGATGATGCGGTTGATGGGTTTGCTGATCGAGCGCGCGAAAGACACACCGACGACCGCCACGATGATGGCGGCGATCGCCCCGATCACGCTCATCCAGGTCACCATCTGATTCTGCGCGCCGGCTGCGGTGTGGTTCATGCCCGCCACGGCCGCCATGGCCTCGGCCTCGTCGATTTCCGCCAGCAGGGCCCAGCGTGTGCCAAAGACGTTGATCGGCGCATAGGCGCTCAGCACCGGGTTGCCGTTGTAGTCGGTGATGATCTCCGCGCCCGTTGCCCCGCCGAGGGCCTGCTCGACGGCCGCAGTCTCGACCGATCCCTGCGCCGGGTTCGCGAAGGAACCAACCACACTGTGGTTGTCGGGATCGAGGTACGAGTCCGACCGCATGAGGTGGTCGGGCCCGACCAGATACGTCTCGCCCGTCTCGCCCATGCCGGCGCGCACGCCCATGATCGCGTTCACTGCATCCAGTGGCAGTTGCAGCGCGACAATGACCTCGGGCTCGCCTTGGTGCAGTACGGGCTCGGCAATGAACGCCGCCGGCGCGCCGTTGCTTGGAGCATATGGCGCAAAGTCGGCAAATCCGAAGTCCTTGGACTTGACCACCTCGCGCACCAGTGCGCCGAGATTGGAGTCCTTGTACTTCCCGTTGGCGAGGTTCGTCTGATAGTCCGCTTCGTGACAGACCGTATAGAAGCAATACCCGTCCGGGTTCAACAGGAACAGGTCGTAGTAGCCGTACAGCTCGGTGTATTGCGTGAAGAAGTCCTTCTCGCTGCCCGTGGCGTGCGGACAGAAGGCCTCGGCGACGTCCACTTCGGCCAGCAGCGCCCAGCGAATCCCCAGCAGCTCCACCGGGCAATATGCGCTCAGCACCGGGTTGCCATTGTAATCAACGATCACTTCCGCCCCGCGCTCGCCCGACAGGGCCCGCTGGACGGCATCGGTTTTCACCTGCCCGGTTGTCGGATTGCGGAACGACCGCGCCACGCTGTGCGTCTCTGGGCTCAGGTATGAATCGGAACGCATCAGGTGGTCTGGCCCCACGAGGTACGTCTCGCCAGTCTCGCCAAGCCCAGCACGCTCTGTCATGATCGCGTTCAGCCGATCGATCGGCATCTGGAATAACGCCACCCCGACCTTCTTGTTCCCATCGAATATCGGCGACGCGATGAAGCTGGCCGGCGCTTCGTACGACGGCGGGTACTGCTCGTAGTCAACCAGAATCACGGCGTCCTTGTTGTCCTCCGCGTTTGCCATGCGGAAGACGCGGCCAAAATTCGTGTCGGCGTACGGGCCGTCGATCAGTGACGTGCTGTAATCCAGTTCCTTGAAGACCGAATAGACGATGTCGCCCGTTTCCGGGTCGGCCAGGAAGATGTCGTAGTACCCGAACTCCTCCAGGTACCGGCGAATAATCGGATGAACGCGCTCGTGAATCGCGCTGTAAGTGGATTCGTCCGCCGGCCGGTCGAGCAGGTGCTTCGCCCCCAGCGGGTGGGGGTTGCCCTTGATGAAAGCGTATTGCAGCGCGATGGAGTCCTCGTCCAGCGGGCCGAAGATCGCATCCACGGCCGGCTGGGTGCCCTCGTTCTGGGACGCGTACTCGCCCGCGAAGTCCTGTGCGTAATAAGTTCGCAGCGCCGCCCGCTGCTGCGCCAGCGTCTCCGCGTCGACCTGGCTTTCCTCGCGAAATCGGCGAAACGCGTCGGCGAACTCCTGCATGGCCTGCACGATCATCCGGTCTTCGGAAAACGTCAGCATCTGATCGTGAATTGATTCAAAGTACCGCTCGACGGCGCTGCGTTTCACTTCCCGGACGGCCGTCAGCTTGTTGAAGGCTTCTGATCGAAGCGTCTTGACGGTCTCGACGAGCACGCCCATATCGCCCTGGCGTTCGTCAAAGTACTTTTCGATCTGCCCCTTCTTCACATCACGCAGCGCGACGAGCTGGTTGTAGGCCTTCTGCTCCAGGTCGGCACTGCCCTGCTCCTCGACGTGGGACATGCCGCCCGTTGCCGTCATGTAGCTCGTGACTCCCACGACAGCCAACGGCACCAGGCCGCAACCGAGAAAAGTGGTCACCAGTTTCTGCCCCAGCGTCATGGCTCGTGCCTCCCGCGATGTGGGTTCCGGTTTCCGTTGAATCGCCTACGGCCTGTTTTGATACCGGAAAGATCAATAATGTCCGGCGCGCGGTCGTACCGGACACGGTTCGGAGCAATGTCCCTTCCGTGCCTCGGGAAACATCGCACGCGACAGAGAAAAACACCTAGTGAAACGTATCGGCTGGCTTCGGTTATTACTTCAAAGGGGTGTGAATGTGCGAAATTGAGGTGGCTTGATCTTGCGAGGGTCGCGATCTCTTTTTCGGGGGAACCGATCGTGCTGGAGCCGTGGCGAGCGAAGCTGCGGGGGGCAGTGCTGACGGCTTTAACGAACCGCCTGGAGGTGCCGCAGGATCCGGGCCTGTTGCTGGGCCCGGGTCCGTGCGATGGTGGAATCGGGATCGGTGCCGGTCGCTGCGCTGGCCGCCTGCTCGGCGTCACGCACGGTCTCGTCGGTGATCTCCGAGCTCCGCAGCGCGCGCGGCGTGAGGACGATGACGCGGTTATGCACGACCTGTGCGAAGCCCCCGTCGATGAACGTCCGGTGCACCTGGCCGTCCCGGGCGTAACGCAACTGGCCGATGCCCAACTCGCACATCAGCGGCGCGCGGTTGTGCAGAATCCCCAGCTCGCCGTCATGCGCGGGAATCACGACCTCGCCGACGGAGTCGGTCAGCACCTGCCGCTCCGGCGTGATCACGGTCAATTCGATGGGTTGGGTCTTGGCCATCTCAGCGGCCTTTTACGGTGCCGGGCGCGGCGCGTCAAGCCGCCGCCTCGGTACGCCTCGTCCTGTCGTAACTAGCTGGCGGCCGCCGCCTTGGTGTCGCCGCCACTGCCGGTCGCAGCTTTTTCGGTGCTCTTGTTGCCGCTGTCCGAGGTCTTCTTGGTGCCCGACTCGGTCTCGGCTTTGGCGGCTTTCTTGTACGCATCGCTACGGTAGTCGGTCTGGTAGAAACCCGACCCCTTGAAAAGAATGCCGCCGCCCGTGCCGATCAGCCGGCACAGCGTCCGCCGCCCGCAACTGGGGCACTTCTTGAGCGGCGCGGCCGTGATGGACTGGAACTGCTCGAACTCGTGACCGCAATCCCGACAGCGATAGTCATACGTCGGCATTCGCGCTACCTCACTTTCTGTGGCTTCTCACCCTTCCGCGGGCGCCGCGGGCCCGGTCGACACAATCACCCGGCTGCACCGCAGCACGCGATCGTGCATTGTATACCCGCACTGCAGTTCCTGCACCACGGTCCCCGCCGGGTGCTCATCGCTGGGCTGCTGCATCATCGCCTCGTGATACGTCGGGTCGAACGGGTGGCCCGCCGCCTCGATGCGCCGGATGCCGCGCTGCCCCAGGATCTTCATGAAGTGGTCGTAGACGATCCGCACGCCGTCCGTGACCGGCCCGGCCGCGGGCGTTTCCTCGGCGGAGGCCAGCGTGCGTTCGAGGTCGTCGATGATCACGAGCAACTCGCGGGCGAAATCCGCTTCGGCATAGCGCAGCGCCTCCTGTCGCTCGCGCTGGGCCCGCTTCTGCTGGTTCTGCAGTTCGGCCGCCAGCCGCAGCCGTTCGTCACTCAGCCGACCCACTTCCTGCCGCAGCGCCGTGACCTCGTCGACGGCTTCCGCCGGCTCGTCCGCCGCAGCGGCTTCGTCGCTCAGCTCGACCGTGTCGTCGTCCGGCGGTGTCTGGTCGCGAATGTCCTCTTGGGCCTTGTTCTTCATCATGCACTTACTCCGACTCGTTGCTGTCGCCGGTGAGATACTGCTTCACGCGCTCGAAAAAGCCCCGCGTTTCGGGCAGGACGTGCTTGTCTTCGGTGGCGGCGAACTTGCGCAGCAGCTCTTCCTGCTCGCGGCTGAGCTTCTTCGGCACCTCAATCAGCACCTGCACGATCTGGTTGCCGCGGCGCCCGCTCCGCAGGTTCGGCAACCCCTTGCCCGCGAGCTGGAAGATGGCGCCGTGTTGCGTGCCGGGGGGGATCCGCAGCGGCGTCTTGTCGGTCAGTGTCGGCACATCGACCTGGCCGCCCAGCGCCGCCTGCGTGAAGCCGATCGGCAGGCGGCAAACGAGATGATCGCCATCGCGCTGCAGAAACGGATGCTCCTTCACGCGGATGATGCAGCGCAGATCGCCGCGGGCCGTGCCGCTGCGGCTGGGCTCACCTTCGCCGCGCAGCCGGATGCTCTGTCCGTCGTGGACGCCCGCGGGCACCTTGACCTCGAGCATGCGCTCGCGCTCGGTACGCCCGCTGCCGCTGCACGACTTGCATGGCTTGTCGACCGACCAGCCGCGGCCGCGACACTGCGGGCACTCGACGATGCTGCGTGTGACGAAGAAGCCCATGGAGGTCTGCTGCTCGACCTGGCCGTAGCCGCCACAGGTGGAGCACGTGCGCCGGTCGGAGCCGGGCTCGGCCCCCGACCCACTGCACCGCTCGCAGTAGTCCTGCCGCTGAAAGCGGAGCGTCTTCTCGACACCCGTGAGCACTTCGCTGAGCTCGATGTCGATCATGGCCTGGATGTCGACGCCGCGGTCCGCCCGCCGGCGTGAGCGTCCGCCGAAGCCGCCGCCGAACGAGTCGCCGAACAGGTCGCCGAAGATGCTGAAGATGTCCTCGACGCCCATGCCGCCGAAGTCGTGCATCCCGACGCCGTTGAGTCCCTGGTGCCCGAAGCGGTCGTAGCGCTGCCGCTTCTCGGGGTCAGACAGGACCTCGTAGGCCTCGGCGGCCTCCTTGAAGCGGTCCTCGGCGCCGGGTTCCTTGTTGCGGTCGGGGTGGTACTTCAGCGCCGCCTGCCGATAGGCCCGCTTGATCTCGTCCGCGCCCGCACTGCGTGCGACGCCGAGCACTTCGTAATAGTCGCGTTTGGTCGTCACCATAGGCCTCGGCTCTGATCCCGGTCGCGAATCCGCCCCGTGGCGGGGCCCTGGAGGATTCTATCGGCATTTCGGCGTCTGTTTCATTCGCCACGGCACGTGTGCCGGATAGCGAGACAGGGGCGGCCGCACGAGCGCACGCCCCTGTCGCTGCATGTCCGTGCGTCCGCGTGCCTAGTGCGTCGCGCCTTCGATGTCCTCGTGCTTGTCTTCCTTGTACTCGGTGCAGAGGACGTCGGTGGTGAGCATCAGGCCCGCCACGCTGGCGGCGTTCTGCAACGCGACGCGCGCCACCTTGGCCGGGTCGATGATGCCCGCGTCGAACATGTCGACGTACTCGCCCTTGGCCGCGTCGTAGCCCACGTTCTTGGTCTGCGCCAGGACTTCGTCGACCACCACGCCGCCGTCGGCGCCGGCATTGGTCGCGATCTGACGTGTGGGATACTCGAGCGCGCGGGCGATGATGCGATAACCGATCGCCTCGTCACCCTCGACCTTCTTGGCGGCGTCGTTGACGGCCTTGATGGCCCGCAGGAACGCCACACCGCCACCGGGGACCACGCCTTCGTCGGCTGCGGCCTTGGTGGCATGAAACGCGTCGTCGACGAGGTCCTTGCGCTCCTTGACCTCGATCTCGGTCGCGCCACCAACCTGCACCAGGGCCACGCCGCCGGTGAGCTTGGCCAGGCGTTCCTGGAGCTTCTCGCGGTCGTAGTCGCTGGTGGTCTTGTCGATCTGCGTGCGAATCTGCGCGATGCGTGCTTCGATGGCCTTCTTCTTGCCGGCGCCCTCGATCAGGGTGGTGTCATCCTTGGTAATGACGACCTTCTTAGCGCGGCCGAGCATGTCGAGCTCGACGTTCTCGAGCTTCACGCCGCGATCCTCGCTGATGAACTCCCCGCCGGTGAGCGCCGCGATATCGCCCATCATGGCCTTGCGCCGCTCGCCGAAGCCCGGCGCCTTCACCGCCGCCACGTTCAGCGTGCCGCGCAGCTTGTTGACGACGAGCGCGGCCAGGGCCTCGCCCTCGACGTCCTCGGCGATGAGCAGGAGCGGCTTGCCGACGTTGAGCACTTTCTCGAGCAGGCCGACCATATCGCGAATGGAGCTGATCTTCTTTTCGAAGATCAGGATATAGGGATCGTCGAGCACCGCCTCCATGGCGGTCGGGTTCGTGACGAAATAGGGCGACACGTAGCCCTTGTCGAACTGCATGCCTTCGACGTGCTCCCAGGTCGTCTCCAGGCCCTTGCCTTCCTCGACCTCGACCACGCCGTCCTTGCCGACCTTGTCGAACGCGTCCGACAGGATCTTGCCGACGGCCTTGTCGCCGTTGGCGCTGATGGTCGCGACCTTGGAGATGTCGTTCTTGTCACGGATCTTGACGGCCTGCTTGCGGATCGCCTCGACCGCGACGTCGACCGCCGCGTCGATGCCGCGCTTGAGCGCGATCGGTGCCGCGCCGGCGGTGACGTTCTTGAGACCTTCGGCGTAGATGGCCTCGGCCAGGACGGTGGCGGTGGTGGTGCCGTCGCCGGCCACGTCGGATGTCTTGCTGGCGACTTCGTTGACGAGCTTGGCGCCCATGTTCTCGAACGGATCGGGCAGCTCGATTTCCTTGCTGACCGTCACGCCGTCCTTCGTGATGCGCGGCGCGCCCCACGACTTGTGCAGGATGACGTTGTGACCGACCGGGCCCAGCGTCGACTTGACCGTCCGGGCCAGCTTGCGCACGCCTTCGAGGATCTCCCGGCGGGCGTGTTCGGCGTACATCAGTTGTTTCGCGGGCATATTCGAAAGTTCCTTTCCGGGCTCAATGTTCAAGCGTCCAGCCAAGAGCGGTCCGTTGCGGTGCGAACGTCGTCGATCTCAGCGGACATTGACCATTGCAGATTCCTCGCACTATTCCTGGACCGCGAGCACGTCGGTCTCGCGCAGAATGACGTACTCCTCGCCGTTGATCTCGATGTTCGTGCCGCTGTACTTGCCGTAGAAGACGGCGTCGCCCGTCTTCAGCGACATCTGGCCGCGCTCGCCGCTGTCCAGCAGCTTGCCGGGGCCGACGGCGATGACTTTGCCCTGCTGCGGCTTTTCGCGGGCGGTGTCGGGCAGCACGATGCCGCCGGCGGTCTTCTCCTCGGCCTCGAACGGCTCGACGACGATACGGTCATCCAACGGACGGATCTTCAGTTTCTTCGCGGTGGCGGTTGCCATTGGTCTATCTCCTCAGAAGCGTGTGGCGTTCTTTGCTTTTCTTGCTCGCACCAGGCCGGCGCCAATCACGCTGCGCCACGCCGATGCGCTGATACCTGACAACGGAAAACGGATCACTGACGGCGCTTCACTGATCATTGATCACATCATGCCCATGCCGCCCATGCCGCCCATGCCGGGCATGCCGCCCATGCCCCCCATGCCGCCCATGCCGCCCATCTCGTCGTCCATGCCCGGACCGCCGGCGGCGCCCTTCTTGCCGGGCTTCTCGGCGATCAGGCACGCACTGGAGAGCAGGATGCGGGCGACGCTGCTGCCGTTCTCCAACGCGCTGCGCACGACCTTGGCCGGGTCGATGATGCCGGCTTTCATCAGGTCTTCGTACTCACCGGCGGCGGCGTTGAAGCCGAAGTTGGCGTTGGTGTTGCTCTCGACCTTCTTCTGGATGACGGCGGCTTCAAAGCCGGCGTTCGCGGCAATCTGGCGGATCGGCACGGTCAGGGCATCGCGCACGATTTTCACGCCGACCTTCTCGTCGTCGCCCTTGACGCGCAGGTTGTCAAGGGCCTTGCGGGCTCGCAGGACGGCCACGCCGCCGCCGGGCACCACGCCTTCCTCGATCGCCGCCCGCGTGGCGTGCAATGCGTCTTCGACGCGTGCCTTCTTCTCTTTCAGTTCCGCTTCCGAGGCGGCCCCGACGTTGATTTGCGCCACGCCGCCCGCCAGCTTCGCCAGCCGCTCCTGCAGCTTTTCGCGGTCGTAGTCGCTGGTGGTCTGCTCGATCTCGCGGCGAATCTGCTCGATGCGCGACTGGATCATCTTGCTCTCGCCCGCGCCTTCGACAATCGTCGTGTTGTCGTTGTCGATGCGGACGCGCTTGGTCTGGCCCAGGTCGGCGATCGTGACGCTGTCGAGCTCGATCCCCAGGTCCTTGAAGATCGGCTTGCCACCGGTGAGGATCGCGATGTCCTCCATCATGGCCTTGCGCCGATCGCCATAGCCGGGCGCCTTGACCGCCGCCACCTGGAGGATGCCGCGCAGCTTGTTGACCACCAGGGTGGCCAGCGCTTCGCCCTCGACGTCCTCGGCAATGATCAGCAGCGGGCGCTTGGTCTCGGCGACCTTCTCCAGCAGCGGCACGAGCTTGGTGACCGAGCTGATCTTCTCTTCGTACACCAGCACGAAGGCCTTCTCCAGCACGACCTCCATCTCGTCCGGATTCGTGACGAAGTGCGGGCTGAGATAACCGCGGTCGAACTGCATGCCCTCGACCACGTCATAGTGCGTATCGAGGCTCTTCCCCTCCTCGACCGTGATGACCCCGTCCTTGCCGACCTTCGCGAAACAACTGGCCAGCAACTCGCCGATGCTGCGGTCGTTGTTGGCGGAGATGCTCGCGATGTTCACGACGTCGGCGTTGTCCTTGGCGTCCAGCTTGACCGGGCGGGCATTCTTGCCGATCTCCTCGACCACTGCCCGAACCGCCGCCTCGACGCCGCGATTGATCCCGTTGGGGTCGTAGCCAGCCGTGACCGCCCTGAGCCCCTCCTTGTAGATCGCCTCGGCCAGGACGGTGGCGGCGGTGGTCCCGTCGCCCGCGACGTCACTTGTCTTACTGGCCGCTTCCTTGACGAGTTGGGCGCCCATGTTCTCGTACTTGTCGTGAAGCTCGATTTCCTCGGCGACGGTGACGCCGTCCTTGGTGACCGTCGGTCCGCCCCAGCCCTTGTCGAGAACGGCATTCCGGCCGCGGGGCCCATACGTGCTCTTGACCGCGGAGGCGAGCTTCTCGACGCCGGCGAGAATGGCCTTCTGGGCGTCGTGCTCGAACGCGAGTTGTTTGACCGCCATGCAGTCGTCTCCTTCCTAGCTCGAAATCATTGCTGGTTCGCAGCGTTATGGATCTCTCCAGACCCGGCGGCGCAGACCCACCGCCTGTTGCCAGGCTCTTTGCAAACGCGGTGCCAGAGCGCGGCCCGGGGGCGGATGTCGCGCAAGCTTATATTCAGCAGGGCTTTATAATGCAAGGCCCCCGCCCGGGCGCTGGTGACCGGCGCGGCCCGGCTGTCGGGCTGGCAGTGTCAAACTGACAGTTCGGCCAGTGGCGGCCCGGATTCGCTGCGAGATCGCGGAGGGAATCCCGCGCCCGCCCGTCTCCGGTTGCCGCCCGCACCAAGCACCGCTATCGTGCAGCGTCGGCAGCAGTTGGGCGGGATCGGCCCGCCTCCACGCTGCCACGGCCGCCTGCGGAGCCCGCGAAGCCTTTGAGCAACGGCATGCCCAACACCGGCGCCTCGGACCGGGGCCTGCTCGCACAGCGCGCCGGCAACGGGCCCGCCAAACGCGAGCTCCGCCGGGCCTTCTGGCGCACCCTGCGCCTCATCTACCCCCATCGCCGCACCATGATCCTCGGCCTTGTCCTGGGCCTCGGCGTGGCCCTGACCTACGCCGGCACCCTCGGCGGCCTGCTGCCTGTGCTCCAGGCGATCGTTGGTGAACAGCCGCTGCACGCCTGGATCCTGGAGAAGGCCGACGCGGCGGCCGGCAAGGGGGGGTGGTACGAGCCGTACGCGGATGTGTTGCGAAGTGTCGCGGGCTGGTTCCCGGAAGCGGACACGCCCGCGACCCGCATGCGGACGCTGCTCATCCTGCTGGGTGGGTTGGTCGTACTGAACCTGGTTGGCAACGTCTTTCGCGTGCTCTCGCAGTACCTTGTCCTGCGGGCCACCCACCGCAGCATGATGGACCTCCGGCGCCGCATGTATCGCAAGGCCCTGCGCGTGCCGCTGACCGCGATCGCCGGCGACGTGTCCAACCGCGTCAACCAGTTCCTCTCGGACACGCGCGAGATCTTCCTCGGCGTCACGACGCTCTTTGGCAAGGTCGCCCGCGAGCCGCTCAAGGCCGTATGCGTCTTGGGCGTCGCCCTGCTGCTCGACGCCCGGCTGACGCTGGTCGTGCTGGCGCTGCTGCCGATCGCGGTTGGCCTGCTATGGTACTTCGGCCGCAAGGTCCGCAAGGCCACCACGCGTCTGCTCGAAGGCTACGGCGTCATGCTCGGCGGCCTCGAGGAAACCTTGCAGGGCGCCGACACGGTCAAGGGTTACGGCCGCGAGGGGCACGAGCGCAAGCGCATGTGGCAGGTCGAACGTCGCATGCTCCGCCAACTGCTCAAGCTGGCCTGGATCGAGGCCCTGGCGTCGCCGCTGATCGAGGTCATCGGCGTCATCGCGACGTCCGCGGGCATTGTCTGGCTGGCGTCGCGCACGTTCCAGGGTGACATCGAACCGTCGCAGTTCATCCTGATGGTGGGCCTGTTGGCCGCGATGCTCGATCCGATCCGCAAGATCGCCAACGTCTACAACATGGTGCAGCGCGCCGGTGCCGCCTCGACCCGCGTCTGGGACTTTCTCGATCAGCCCGAAGAACGCTCGCCGCGCCACGCGAAGAAGCTCGCCGGCGACGGTCCGCGCGCCGTGCAGTTCGAGCAGGTCTGGTTCCGCTACACGCCCACGCAGGAGCCGCCCGCCCTGGCCGACGTCTCGCTGGACGTGCAGCCCGGCGAGTGCATCGCGATCGTCGGCCCCAACGGCTCCGGCAAGAGCACGCTGGTCAAGACGCTGCCCCGCCTGCTCGACCCCGACGCCGGCCACGTGCGCATCGACGGCCTCGACGTGCATGAGCTCAGCCTGCGCCAGCTCCGCATGCAGATCGCGGTCGTGTCGCAGCGCCCGGTGATCTTTGCCCGCTCGGTCTTCGACAACATCGCCTACGGCAAGCAGAGCGCGACGCTGGAAGACGTGCAGCGCGCCGCCCGACACGCCTACGCCGCCGAGTTCATCGAGCAGTGGCCCGATCGTTACGAGACCCTCATGGGCGAGTTCGGCACGAGCGTCTCCGGCGGCCAGCGGCAGCGCATCGCCATCGCCCGCGCGTTTCTCAAGCCGGCTTCGATCGTGATCTTTGACGAGGCGACCAGCGAAATCGACGCCGAGAGCGAACGCAAGATCCACGCCGCCCTCGACGAACTCCGCCAGGGCCGCACGACGTTTCTCATCGCGCACCGCCACACCGTCATGGAGATGGCCGAGCGCATCGTCGTGATGGACGCCGGCCGCATTGTCGACGTCGGCACGCGCGACGAGTTGCTCGAGCGCTGCCCGCTGTTCGTCGCGCTCTACAAGTCGCCTGTCGCCACCTGAGCCGTTGCCGCGCCGGAGGGAACCCACTTGAGCAAGCCCATCGTGACCATTTTCGGCAGCGCCCGGCCCGCGGTGGACACGCCCGCCTACCAGCTCGCCTACGAGCTCGGCCACGCCATTGCCGGCGCCGGCTGGGCCGTCTGCAACGGTGGTTACGGCGGCACGATGGAGGCGTCGGCGCGCGGGGCTGCGGACGCCGGTGGCCATACCATCGGCGTGACCTGCGCCATCTTCCGCGGCCGCGTGGGGGCCAACCCTTATGTCCGCCAGGAGATCCCGACCTTCGACCTGCATGCTCGGCTCAACACGCTCGTACGCCTTGGCCGGGCCTATGTCGTGCTCCCGGGCGGCACCGGCACGCTGCTGGAGCTTGCCCTGGTCTGGGAGTTGCTCAACAAGAAGCTCCTCGAGCCGATGGGCACCACGATGGTGCTCGTGGGCGAGCACTGGCGCCCCGTGTGCGAGCCGATCTTTGCCGAACAGCCCGACGCCATGCGGCTGCCGGTCGCCCGCGACGTGGCCGAGGCGATGGCCCTGCTGCGGCCCGTTCTGGACGCCGAATCCGGTTCCGGAGCCGGCTCGGGCTTTTTGGGTGGGTGACGAAATCCCGACACCGTCGCTTGACGCTTTCGGCCGGCCGTTGCTACCATCGCCCCTACATATTGTGCTTGAGCATGCGAGCGGGCTAGGCTCGGCGCGGGGCCGGGAACGCTCAACGGTGCACACTGATACAGGTGGTGGCCGAGCATGATCGTTGATTGCCACACGCAGGTCTGGAATTCGCAGGCGCCGCTCGGCGAGGCGACGCCCCTGGTGCGGACGGTGCGCGCCGACGAGCGGCACCACCTCGAGGCGGCCGATCCGGTCGACAAGGCCATCGTGCTCGCCTTCAAGAGCAGCTACCTCCGGGCCGAGATCCCCAACCGCTTCGTCGCCGAGTACGTCCGCCGGCATTCCGGCAAGATGGTCGGTTTCGCCGGCATCGACCCGCTCGATCGCGATTGGGTCGAGGAGCTCCGCATCGCCCAGGGCGAGCTCAACCTCAAGGGCGTGGTGGTCTCGCCCGCGCTGCAGAACTTCCATCCTGCCGACACCCGCGCGATGAACCTCTATGCCGAGTGTGCCCGGCGTAACATGCCGGTGCTGTTCGACTTGGGGCACCGCAGCCCGGTGGCCAAGATGGAGTTCGCCCAGCCGCTGCTGCTCGACGAGGTCGCCCAGGCGTTCCCGAACCTGCGGATCGTCATGGCCCGTCTCGGCCACCCCTGGGTCGACCAGACCGTGGTTCTGCTCGGCAAGCACGCGAACATGTACGCGAACGTCGCCGGCCTGCTGCCCCAACCCTGGCTCAGCTACTCTGCCCTGCTGGCAGCGTATGAATACGGCGTCATGGACAAGCTGCTCTTTGGGAGCGATTTCCCCTATCGGTCGCCTGCCGCCTGCATCGAGGCCCTGTACACCGTCAACCAGTTCAGCCATGGCAGCAGCCTGCC
The DNA here is from genome assembly GCA_964448675.1 of uncultured Planctomycetales bacterium. GTDB lineage: Bacteria > Planctomycetota > Phycisphaerae > UBA1845 > Fen-1342 > CAYUZU01. The sequence continues at coordinate 21,544 of CAYUZU010000017.1, read as the reverse complement.
GTCCATCCCGCGCGAGCAGCTCCGCGGCGTGGTCGAGCGCGACGCGCTCCAGCTGTTGGGCATCGGCGGCACGGCCCGCCCGGCGGCGACTTCCAGTGCGATCTTCACCGATGATGAATAACCCGCTGCGCCTGATCCTGCCGCTGCTGCTGGCGGCGCTGTTGCTGCCATCGGTCGGCTGCCAGCGACCGGTCTCGCAGGTCGAGATCGTCTCGCACCGGGACCCCTACTTTCCGGAGCCGTTCAAGGTCGTTTTCGACCGCTGCGCCTACCGCACCGACGCCGGCGAGGACTGCCACATCGCCGCCCGTACCGTCCGTCCCGACAACGACCCGCCGACCGCCCAGTACCTGCACGTACACGTGTACTGGCAGCCGCGGCCCGGCCGCACGCCCGCCAACCGCAGCACGTCCAATGCGCTGGTGCGGTACATCGTCGCGACCAGCGACGGCGTCGCGGAATACACCGGCACCGGCTTCGCCTATCCCGACGAGCAGCGCGACGGCACGCTGGAGGTTTCGCTCGAGTCGATCTACCTCAAGCTGCACCTGCTCAGCGGCGAGTTGCCCGAGCCCCTCGGCGACAGCGAGCTCAACGGGACGCTCATCGCCAAGCCCGACCCCGCGGCCGCGGCCCAGATCATCCGCGAGTGCGAGCTGCTGCACGCGCAGGAGTTCGCCCGGCCGTAGCAATTTGTGCACCAACGCGGTGGGTGCTCGGATAACCAGACATGATGCTGCGGGCGGGGTGGTCGGCCGGCATCAACAATCACGGGGTGAACCATGTGCGAAATTGCCAGCGCAAACAGGCGTGCGGGACTCGTGCTGACGGTCGAACCGGAATACCGCTGGCACGACGCAAACCACGGCCCGGGAACGCCCTGGCCGGCGGTGATGCTACGCACCGACGACCCGACAGCAGACAAGTTCCGTATTCAGATCGCCCCGCCGGCAGACTGACCATCGGCGCGGACCAACCACGCCGCCCCTTCCCGCGCCGTCACTGCGTTCCTTCTGCCACCGGCCCCGGGTTTTCGTACCACACCACCCCCAGCCCCGCAGATTCCTCCGTCGTAACCACATCCAAGTCGCCATCCGCGTCCACATCCACCAGTTGCACCAGGTCAAACTTGTCGCCCGCCTCGCCCCCCAGTGGCCTCGCCGCCCACGTGGCCACCGCGCCCACCGTCGTCGCCGCCAACCGGCCGAGCCCCGCCCGTCCGTCCGCGTTCTCACACGAGAACACCACCTCCGCCACACCATCGCCATCCAGATCACCGGCCCGTACCCCCTTGCCCGTACCGAACGCATCCGACCAGCTCAGGCGCCGCACCAACCACGGCAGCGTCACATCCGCCCCCGGCACAAAGTGCAACACCTCGCGCGCGTCCGTAGCTACCAGCACCTCCCGCCACCCGTTCCCGTCAAGATCCGCCAAATCCAGGAACATCAACTCGTCATCGCTCGTGCCGATCAGGTGCCGCGACCACGAAGCCGTTCCCAGGTTCTCCAGCCACCAACAGCCGCGCGCGCCCCCCTTGCGATCCGTGTACACCACGTCCTCGTCTCCATCCGCATCGACGTCATGCACCACGACCGACATCGTCCACCGCACCGTTGTCAGCGGCACGAACGTCCACGCGTCCACGTTCCGTGGCGTCGCTGGCGCGCGCAGATAGCCCAACGGCGCATCATCCCCTTTGGCCCCTACGACGAGGTCGATGCGCCCATCCCCATCGACATCCCCCGGCGCGCAGAACATCCAGCGCGCCATGCCGTGCACCGCCGAAAACGACGCCGTCCGCCACGCGTCGCCATCGGTCACGTCGCTCGCGTCATCTGGCCCCCAATGCACATTCACCTGGCGTGTGTCCCCCTCCGCACAACTCACCACGTCCAAAGCACCATCGCCATCCACATCCACGAGCACCGCATCTTCGACATCCGCCACCGCCCCCACCACAACGCTCGGCCAACCCCCCGTCGCCCGCGCCGCGCCCGGATTCAGGTGAACTGTCACCACGCCACTCTCTTCCCAGCCCGCGACGACATCCATGTCGCCGTCCCCATCAACATCCCCCAGCCGCGCGCCATCCGCCCCGCGCCACGCGCTGCTGATCGTGTGCCGTGCCCACGTTCCAACGGCCGGCAGCGGCAACGCCGCCAGGTCACACGCTGACAGCACACCACACACCACACACACGCCACCGAGCACCGCCCGCCAGCACCAGGCGCTTGCCTTCTCTCCCCGCAAGTTCATGGCGTACCCTCCTCCACCAGCAGCCCGCCATACAGCCCCAATAGCACCGGCCCCACGCCATGTGAATCGTTGGTTCGCGGCCCGCGATTGCGATACGCCTCGCGCGACGCTTGGGTTCCCGTCCCCGGACACACGTTCTCGATGTCACCATCGAGTGTCACGAACGCCGCCGTCGCTTCCGCCCCCCGCCGCGCCGCCTCGCGATACGACGCGTCCAGCCACCCCTCCGTTACGCCCCGTGCCAACGCATACGTCAGCAGACCCGTACACGACGACTCCGCATACGTCGCCGGCTCATCGAGCAACTGGTGCCAGCGCCCCAACGCATCCTGCCGGACTACGAGCGCCGCGGCGAAATCGCGAAAATCCGCCAGCAGCCCCGCCCGCCCGGGATAATCCGCCGGCAACGCCCGCAACGCCTCCACCTGCGCCACCGCCACATACCCGTTCGCACGCCCCCAGAACCCCGGCGACGCCCCCGCACCGTGCCAGTTGTACCCCTGGTGATATAAACCGGTGTTCGGATCACGCAACCGCTCCGCATAGCCGCGGAAATTCGCCAGCACATCGTCATAATAGCGTGAATCGTCCAGCACCCGCCCGGCCTTCGCCAGCAGCGGCATTGTCATGAACAGCGCATCCGCCCAGATCCGCCCCCGCGCCGGATCCTCGTGATATCCCAGCAAACCGGCCGGCGTGCGCGCCGCGTCCTCCAGGAAGTACCGCGCCGCATCCAGCGCCGCCGCCCGCAGTGCACCATCCTCATGCGCCTCGGCATGCACCAGGGCCGCGTGCGCCATCGCCCCCAGATAGTCGATCGGCTCATCCCCGCCGTCGGAACGATAGTCGTCGCTCTCGAGGTAATGCCGTAGCGACGCGCGCACCTGCGTGCCGTAGCGCGGGTCCGCGGTGAGCTGGTGCAACTCGTGCAACGCGAACAGCGTGATGCCGTTGGTGTAGGTGAAATGGTACACCACCACCGCGTCATCGAGCGTGTGGTTGATCGTGCCGGGGTAGTCCCCCGCCATGTACCGGGCCGCCACCAGCTCGCTCTTCGCACCGCTGTCCAGCGGCACGGCGCGGCTGATGAAATCCCCCAGCGGGCCGTCGCAGCCAGCACACAGACACAATCCGACCACCCCGAACAACAGGAAGGGAAACCGTCGGCGGGTCATCCTTGAACTCCATCCTTCACTCGCCGCAACCGGGCTCGCCAGTCGGTCGGCGGCGCACGCGCCATTGTAACCGCTGCTGGCCGCCGCGGCGCGGTGCGGGGGGTGCATTCTCGCACCTGTGGCGACCGGCGCCGTCTCGATCTCTTCGAAGTACCCCGCCCCGGCGAAATCCGCGACCGTCAGCCCGCCGGCCTCGTTCACCTGCACCAGCCGATTGCACCCGTCGTAGAGGTACAGCAGCCGGCCATCGAAAACGAGATTCCCCGTAGCATCATGGACGTACGCCGCCGTGACCGGCCCGCCGCCGTCCCCCGCGCGCCTGCCAGGCTGTGCTCACTTGTAATCAAACGTCTCAACCCGCTCCAGCCACTCCGCGATGTTCGCACCCATCGGCTTTTGCGGTAGGCCGGTCGGATCACTCAATGACACGTACAGAATCGGCATCTCCGGTGTCCGAGTATCGAATGCGTACCCGGCGTCGCCACCGTTTGTTGCGAAGACAATAAGCCCGGGAAGCTCAGCGCTAACAAGCCCCCTTTCGTACACTAGAAGCACTTCGTCCACAGAGTAAATCCACAAGTAGTTCTGTTCACCAACAGGTCCCTCGCAGCCGTCGGTGTCGTGCATTAACCCAACATAGTCTCGAGGGAGCGATATCCCCACGCGCCGCTGCAAAGCAGTGAGCGCACTCCGGGATGCCCCTTGCGTCATACGGCACCGTCGCAGAATGTCGCGAATCCGCGGATGCACCGCTTATTGCCTCCCTTCAACGTTGCTCTGCACACGCCTCCAGAAGTTGTTTAGTTCGGTGTGCGTTCCAAGATCAACGGCTTCCAGATTGTTCCAGTCACTGGGATCGCCACCGAACTTAACTGGGTGAACGTGATGCACTTGCTTGCCTGTATACCCTCCTTTCGCACGACGATAAGCATCAGTTGCTCTGTTTGCGGCAGCTCGGGCGGTGTCGTAGTGCGCCCCCTCAATCAAGACAAACGGCCCCGCTGGCTTTCGCACTCCCGCCGGGTAACCCTTCCAGTCCCAGATTGAGAAGCTGTTGATGCGACAGCTGTTATTGTGCACCCACACGCCTTGCGCGAAGTACGTGAAGGTGCCGTCGACCTCCAGATTGTAAACCACTGTCGGCGTAAGGTCGACAAGAACATCCACCGCTTCGACCGGCTCACCGTTCGGGTCCATTAGTGCGTCGGTCTGCTTCAATGCACCGGCCCAGCCCCAACCGTTCTCGTATCTCCAAACTCGGTGCCCCGGTGTTGTGCCCATTACCTGCCCGTTGGACAGCGTCAGCCACAGAACCACCGGCGCCACCCGCCGGAAGATCCGTGTTACCCTGCCCGTCGTCGGCGCTGATTCTGGGTGCAACTGATCGAGCGTAATCACTTCATCGCCGGGTTCGATGGATTCAATGGGTACTGGTCCGGCTGGCGTCGCGATCTCCGTCCCGCCCACGAAGCAATTGCACAAGCGGTCGGCTAGGCGTTATCGGAACATCTTGCGTCACGTGCCGGCCAAAATCTGGGAACCCATCTGCATCAAACCACACGCCTTTACCCCATCCCCAGAAACGCATTGTCAAGCACGCATTCCGGCCACTCAAAGTAGGTCTCCACCAACGCCTCGATGCTCACGCGACACGTGCGAAACGCCGGCTCCGCGTAGTCGAAGAAATGCAGGCCGCCGTCGCCGCCCAGCAGGAACTGATTCGCTAGCCCGTCACCCGCCACCTCCATCAAGTACAGCTCCAGCTCTTCCCGCAACTCCGCGAACGGATCGTCGTAGAAGGTGGCGTTCGGCGGCGGCCGCGGCGTCAACCAGTGCCGCACGTGGCGCAGCGGCTGTCGGAAGTACACCGTCTGCGCCAAGTCGCCGGTCTCGTTCAGGCGGAGCCCCGGCGCCGCGGCTACCACTTCCCACAGCACGGCCGGCACGGCCTCACCCCACTGGTGCTTCAGTTCCGCCAGCGCGGCCGGCGGTAGCGGTGCCTGCTGCACGACCACCCGCGCCGGCGCCTCACCCTGTTCGCTGGCGGGTGCGGTAGCGTCCCGCGGCGCCTCGTTCCACGCGCGCGCATCTTGCACCGTTACCGCCAAGCCAAGCACCGATAGGCGATCGTCCGTAAACGCCTCGACGGCGAGGATGCTGTCGGCCCACTCCCGTAGTGGCAGCGAGCAGCGCCGCCACGCCGTGCGAACCGCCGCCGCCATCGCGTCCACGTTGTTGAGTTCCAGAAGCCATGCGACCGTGTCGTCCACGTCAAGCCAGTTGTGCTCCGCCGCCTGCCGCCCGATCAACGGCAGCAGATTCGGATCGAATGGCGGTGTCAACGGCACCACGCCAATCTCCTAATCGTGTAGGCCCACGTCTTTGCCCCATTCCATCCAGCCCCACGCCGCGGAATACGGATCCTGCGTGAGCATGTACATGTCATAGTACACGAATACCTCATCCATCAACGAGATCCTGTCGCCTCGCTTCAGCTTGACGGTCGTGATGGCTATGTCTCTTAGAAACTCGTTGTCGATACTCAACGCCTCCGCCATCCCCATTGCGCCACAATCTGCTCGACACCGCCAACTTGCGAGTAGGCCGTCACCAGCGACAGCAGCCCATCGTCGGTGTAGCCGTACGCGACGTGATGCACCCGGACGGCCGGCGTCCAGCTCGTCGTGTCATAGAAAAACGTGCAGTCCTCGACCCACGTGTCCGTCAGCCGGCCACGCTCGTCGTAGGCATAATGGAAGACGTTGCCGCGCGAGTCCTCGCGCCGCGAGTAGGCGCAGCTTGCGCTGGAAATCGGGTGCGGTCGGTTGAGCCGCGGTTACTCCAGATAGGGTTCCTCGAAGAGCGCAACCCGGACCACGTCCGCCAGAGAGGGACACACCAAAGTCAGGGCTTCCGGTGGCACTGGCACGTCTCCCTCCGGGTCAACGCGCGGCCAGTATATCCGCCACAAAGCCTGCTGCGGCTGTGCCAACTCGCTGACACGCACGACGTAGGGATCACCGCCGTAGGCACACACCCCGACCTTGAGGTGGCCCCCTGCCAAGGCAGCCCGACTTACAGGAAGGGAAGCTAGGTCGCGAAGGATGAAGCGAGGCGGTGTCCAGTAGAAGCAGTGCTCTTGCTGCGCGATCCAGTCGTCGTCGACCTCGCCGAAATCTGGCCCGGGTGCCAGCGCCGTGCGATCCGCAATCACGAACGCCAAGCCCATGCCGCAGATGTCCAACTCCCGGTACGCACGTATCAGTGCCTCCGCATCGTGACCCGCCAGAACTGCTTCCAGGCGTTGCACGTCCTCGACCGGCGCTCGATAGCCAATGAACTCGTCGCGCCGCGTTGCCAGCACATCGTAAATGGACATATGGGACTACTCCGGTAAGTCTCGGAAGCGGCCCTCGTCCCATTGCCGCTTCCAGTACCGTTCACGGGCGGCATCGAACAGACGACGCTCATCGTCCGTCAGCCGATTGCACCCGTCGTAGAGGTACAGCAGCCGGCCATCGAAAACGAGATTCCCCGCAGCATCATGGACGTACGCCGCCGTGACCGGCCCGCCGCCGTCGTCGGTCACCGTCTCGGTGATCTGGTTGGCAGGGTTGCCCAGCGCCCGGACGCCGTACGGTTTGCTGATGCGGTGTCACGCGGTAAGTCAGAGAAACTCCGCCGGGATCCTGGTGTTCTTGCAGGCTCAACGTCGCGCTGCCCGGCAGTCCCGCCATCTGGGGGTATGCCCAGGCGCTCAGTCACGTCGTCGGTCGTCATGTTCTACGCCGCGACGCGCCGCGAACAGTGGACCCAGGGGCAGTCGCTCTCGCCGTGTGGCTTTCGTTGGAGCATGCAGTCAATCCTGCCGTCTGGGAGAACCTATTCCGGAACGCGGATGCTCGACACGCGCATCATTCCGCAGGTCACGTGGCCGGACACAATCAGCTCCATGCCCTGCAAGATGATGCCCATCTCGTGGTTGCCCTCCGGCATCCGAATGCGACGAGCCTCCTGCTCCACCGCCGCGTGCGCGGCACGCAGGTCGCCGCCGAACGCTGCCTTCAGCAGCTCGGTCGCCCGCTCATACGGCGAGCGGTAGTCCGGCGGCAACGGCGGCCGCACCGGATACGGAATCAGCTCGAACGGCGGCAGCTTGCTGCGATCCAACAGAGGCACGAGTTCCTCGGCGATCAGCAGCGTCGTCGCATACGGCTGCAGCACCCGCCGTCCCTTGATTGCATCTTCGGTTAGGAATCCGTAGTCCCGTGTTGCGGTTCGAATCGAGCCGCAATCCGGACACTCATGGTACTCTCCCTCGTCCGTCCGCTCAATAACTATGTCCGGCGTGTAGAACGTGCCGTAGTCCGGCAGGACGGTGCCGTCGCGGTCGAGACAGCGGCCGAACGCGAACTCATCCATATAAGGACGCAAGACGCGCAGCAGTTCGACATGGGCCACGCCTACGCCCAGCGGAAAAACACCGCTTACGACGGTGTCAGCAGGGACTTGTGTGAGCCGCGCGTCAATCGAACGTGGGAAAGTGCCGGGTAGCACCCGCTCGCACGTGCGGCAGAATGACTGCCCCACTACATCCCGATGCCACAGCGGGTCGGGCAGCACGAATAGGTCGTCACGCAGTTCCTGGGGCATGTAGAACATCGTCAGTGCCAGTTTCTCATTTGGATTGTAACTTGTTCCCATATACTCGAAACCAGATTCGTCCCATGCTTCGCGTCATACGCCCGAGTGTAGTTCATGAGCACGCCGTACGCATCGGTGAGTTTGTCTGGGTACAGCTCGAGATATTTCTTCCATGTGCCCGTACCACGCCGAATGCCAGCGTCCGTCAATGCCATAATCAGGCCGGAGTGATACCCACCTTTCCCAACATGGTCGCCGGCAGTCACCGGCACCCTGATGCCATCTTCCGCACCCTTCAGGAACTTCGGCAGCACATGGTGCAGGTGTTGGACAAGATCACAGCTGTCGTTATGCACCCACACCCGGTCGGCGAAGTACGTGAACGTACCGTCGACCTCGAAATTGTACGTCTCCGTGGTGGTCCAGTCGAGTGCGACCGACTCTACCGCCGCAATTTCACCGTCGATCGTGGTGAACGTGTCGCCCGCCACCAGCGCGCCCGCGTACATCCACTCCTGTTCGACCGTCCAGACGCGGTGCGTCGGCGTCATTCCCAGCACCTGACCGCTCGCCATCGTTACCCACATGATCAGGGACGTCACGTTCCGAAACACTCGCGTCACCTCACCACACACGATCGGCGCGGACGGCTCCTCCTGCGCTCGCGTGAAGACGATATCGCCCTGTTCGATGCTCTCGATCGGGACGGGCCCGTTCGGGGTCTCGATCAACGTCCCGGCGACAAAGCAGTTGCACGGCCCGCCGCGGCCGAACCAACGGGCGAAACTCGACCGCAACTTGCCGCCGAACCGGCTTGCCTTGAACATCTTCCCGCCCCACTTCAGGGCTTTGTACACGGCCGGCGAGGCCACCCCGACAACGGCCACGTAATCCCAGAAGCCCGCGTCGCCGGAGAGTATCGCGCTGCCGGAACCGTAGAGGTCAATCAACCCCGCACCCGGCAACAATGCGGCCGCCACCTTGAGTGCCGCGCCCATGCCCAACGCGGCGAACTTCGCGCCCTCATGGATGATCCCGACGGCCGCAAGTGCGTTGCCATTCCGATCGGCAATCAAGTCATCGATCTCGTCGTCGTACCCCCAGCTGAGGCCCAGTGCATCCCGGCGCGTGAGCGGGTTGGCGCCGGCGTAGAGATACAGGTTCAACCCGTCGCCGTAGTGGCCGACCGGTTCGAAGCCGGAGAGGAATGCATCCAGCGCCGCGCCGTTCATCGCCAGGACGGCGAGGATCGGCAGGGCACTCTCGTTCATGTCGCGTTGGACGAAGCGCCCCAAGTCGGGGCTGTACCAGCGGTTGCGGTTGTGGTACAGGCCGGCCGGGACGCCGGCCGCGGGGTCGGCCGCGACCAAGGCGGGCGCCGAGAGCGGCGGGGCGGGCGGGCCGCCGAACGGGCCGTAAAACCGCTCAAAGAACAGCCCCTGGTGGCCCAGCCGGTTCACCGGCGCATTGGGGTCGAGATCGACCACCACCAGCAGGCCGTACGGCTCGTAGGCGTACTGCGCCGCAAGCCCGCCGGCCGCGTCGACCAGCGCCACCACGTTGTAGTTGCCGTCCTGAAGGTAGAAATGCACCGTGGCCGGCGTCGCCGGGTTGCCGTCCTCGTCGGCGAACTGACAAACCGCCTCGTCGACGTAATCCGGCCCCCAGACGTACTCCCGCAGCACCGGCGCATTCGCGTCGGCCGCATCGACCTCGACCAGCCGCCGCACCCCGTCGTAATAAAACGCTTCAGACTCGTAGTTCTGGTAGGTGTCCCACCGTTCGGTGCGGATCAGCCGGCCCAGCCCGTCGTAGACGAACCGTGCCAGCACCGGCCCGACCGGCGCCGTCTCGATCTCTTCGAAGTACCCCGCCCCGGCGAAATCCGCGACCGTCAGCCCGCCGGCCTCGTTCACCTGCACCAGCCGATTGCACCCGTCGTAGAGGTACAGCAGCCGGCCATCGAAGATGAGATTGCCGGCCGCATCGTGGACGTAGGCGGTGGTGACCGGCCCGCTGCCGTCGTCGGTGGTGGTTTCGGTGATCTGGTTGGCAGAGTTGACCGCGTGCCAGCCATCGACCCACGCGTCCGGCGGACTGAACCCGCTGCCGTCGAAATCGTCCCGCCGCGCGAGCCCGGGCTCCGTCGGGTCGGCCGGATCCCCGACCCAGTTGCCGAGCTCGTCCATCGACCGCGCCAGCGGCACGTTCGCGTCCGGCACGATCTGCTTTGCCCTTGTGGCACTGGCGTCTCGCCAGTGATGCATTGGCCGGACTCTGCATGGGCCGAAACAGAGCCCTGGGCGCAAGCTCTCGGACCGGCGGCTGGCGCCGACGGCTCGGAATCCGAACGGCAGGCATCGCTCCAGCGGCCATCAAGAGTCTCAAGAGTCTCATGATTTTGGGGGGGCTAAATGAGACTCTTCCCGCGCCGGCGTTACACGGCTGCAATGCAAGCCGGTCAGAAGGCGCGCGGCACTGGCCGCAGGCGCCGCGCTCGCCATGCGCACGGTGGGTTCACGGTGTTGCGTCGTGTGCCTGGAGGGGAGGTTAGCCGCGCAAATGTGCCCAAGCTGAGGCGGGGAGGGGATTGCTGGGTATTGGCGGCGTGTGGCGCTTTTGTGGGTACGTGGAATCGGGAAAGGGACTGAGAAGAGCGACGTATTGCGTGCCCCTCCTCAGTTGGACAGGTGTTAAGCTGAGGCATTGAGTCCGCCCGTCGGCCCCTTTACCCTGAGCTGAGGAGTCGATGGGCGGATAGCGCAGCAGATGCGCCGCGGCCATGGCCCGCACGTCGGGTCGCGGGTCATCGAGCAGCACCGCCTACGCCTCACGCCCCGGGTGGCCCAACGCCCGCAACTCCTCCCAGGCGCGAATATACGCGTCCGCATGCCGATTGCCCGCTCGCGTGTCACCTACGCGGATGGCCTCCTTCTGAAGGATGACATGCTCGGCGAACTGCTGGACCAGCTCTTTGGTATCCTTCATGGCTCGCTCCCGCGGACACAATGCCCCTCGCCTGACTCATGGCCATTCGCGGAACACCCACGCGGACCACTCGTCGTGCTCACGGGCCCCGAGGACCCGGGGGAGCTCGACCTGATCGCGCGAGAAAACTCGATCCGTACGGCGAATGACGTTGCCCACGTGCTCGTAGTGCGATTTCCACGCGAACGGGCTATCGAACAAGACCAGCAAGTCACCGCGGTCATCCACCGCCCGCAGTTCGCCGCCAAGCTGAGCGTGAAGCTGCAGTGGATCGATGCCGATATGCTTGACGTATCGCTTCGAGAACCAATTTGCCCAGTAGAGGCCTGGGACATAGCGTTCGAAATCTCGACCAAACCAACCGTACGACTTCCCCAACTCATACCGCACTATGTATTGATTGCGCGCCTCGCGCTCTTCGGTATCACATGCAAAGCCATACATGGCGTTCCCACGAGCAAGTGACGCGAGCACATCCAGCACCGTCTCCGGATGCTCGCGGGCAACGCGCAAGCTGCACCAGGCGGTGATTCCTGACGGCATATTGTCGAAAATGGACACATCTGCGAGAATCTCCCGACCATGCAGCATGAAACCCCCACTGTTCGCGTGAACGAACGCCCGGTAGCCTGTTATGTCATCGACTCGCTTGTCAGACTTGCTTCGACGTTCAGCATAGCCATACGTTTCGGGTCGCAAACACTCTGGCCAACTGAAGATATCCTCGGCAACGTATGCGCGCAGGTCATCCGGATGCATGAAGTACCCATCGACGCGCATGTCGCGTGTATTCCACGGTCGCTTGCGTGAGGGCGGCTTAGCACTCAATCGGTATCACCCTGAAATGCTCATATACTCTCTTGGAGATCGTCTGGGCGCGATGCGAAACGTAGAGGATTGGCTGCTTATTATTGGCGCGACCCCATCCTGCGATCGTCCTGAGCTGCTCTGTAAACGACACGCGTTTCGCATCCTTGATCTCAACAACGCTGCTTTCCGTAATTGCGTCGGGAATCGCACGAACGCCATTGTACTCTACCGTGCGCGTGTTGGGCGGCAACCCCTGAACGTGGTCGACAAGCTGCCGCAGGCCGAACAGGCCGAGGCGGTCAAGCGGCTGCGGGCGCTCTGGCAGGCGGACAGTGAGCAAGCCGCGCGAAAGCTGGCGGCCGCGCTGATCGCGGACTATCGGCAGGCGGGCTACGGCCGGGCGGCGGCGTGTCTGGAAGATGATTCGGATCGTTGTCTGACGTTCTACCAGTTCCCGGAGCAGCACTGGTCGCACCTGCGGACAAGCAACGTGGTCGAGTCGCCGTTCGCCGGCGTACGGCTGCGGACGAATGCGGCCAAGCGCTTCAAGAAGACCAAGAGCGGCGTGTGCCTGGTGCATCAGGTGCTGCTGCGGCTAAGTCAGAACTGGCGGCGCTTGAAAGCCGCGCACCTGCGCAGCCGGATCGAGCTGCCCCAAACCAAGACGAAGGCGAAGAAAGGCGAAAACCCAAGCAGCGTGAAAGCCGTGACCGCAGGATGCCCCGGACCAATTGACACAGGGATTGAACTACCTCGCCGCGCCCTCCGCGTCTCTGCCCCACGACTGTGTTCATAGGCACTTAGCGTGGTCCGTGGTGCTCGCCTGCGGGGGGTGAGAAGCCCAGAACCTCGGCCGGAATGCGCGTGTTCACGCAGTCCCCTTGCGGGATGAAGCCGACGTTGCTGACGTACTCGCTCTCCATCACCTCCTTGACAGGCTCGACAGCCATGATCATTGTCGTCCCATCTGGCACAAAGAAGTCGTTGCCGTCCCATGTACTCTCGTCAAAATACAGGCCACACCACTTACGCGACCACCGTCCCCCGGGACACGGTGGCGGCGACAACCGCGGTTGACTGCGACTGTCGTCAATGGGGCCGCAACGACCCGTAATGGACAGCCCGTGGTAGCCGCTAATCGTTGATCCAGCTTCGCCTCTCACCTCGACGGCATACGTGGCCCATCCTGTGAACCCTTGCAAGAGGTCGACGACGCGATCAGAAACCAGCCGTATTGAAACGAGGCTCGCTCCGATCAAGTCCCGGAGTGCTCGACCGCTCGCACCGGCAGCCAATTCGAGATGCAGTGGGTGCTCCAGCCGGACTTCGTTTCGCAGGACAGCTTCGTGGTTGACTTGCAGGTTCATCGGGTGGAGATGTAGCGAGTCTGGCTCATGCTGCAGTTCCATGACAAAAAACCTCGGATTGGCCATATCATGCCTCAGAAGTTGACGGAGAAACCATAGATGTCGGCCAGTTCCCGCGCTTTGGCCTGGACCTGTGCCGCTGTCGCGCGTGGATGGAGTTGGAAGAAAGCATTCCAGTCCTTTCGGTACGCTGAACTGCTGCTCGGGTGGATACTACCATCCCACCAAGCGCCCCACTTCGGCTCATGGATGTTGATACCGACCGCATCAAAGTGCCGTTGATGGCTAATCGGGAGCACGTGGTGCGCCTGCACGTTGCTTGGGGCATCAACACGCGTCAGCACCTTCAGATTATGCCGAAAGTTCCCGCGAGTGAAAGACTTGTACACCCCGCGGAACAGCCCGCCACCAGCGCGTCCTCTGCCCCACATGTCCGTTATCTGGGTCCAGCCCTTGCGGCCCTTCCCCCACAACGAGCCGAACATCCGCTTTCCGAAGCGGAATGCGCTGGTGGCGGCGTCAAGGAGTTTACCTCCGACCCGGTCCATCGCCAGTTCGACGACCAATTCCGTCATGACGGCATGCAGCCCAGTCCCCGCCATGAGCGCCGCGACGAAGCGGCGAGCGTAGCCGACAGCTTCGTACGTGTTGTAAGCCTGCATGCCGCGGCTGGTCATCGATCCCAGCATCCCCAGCAGTGAGAACATGCCGCTGGGGTCGCGGTCGTTGATTGGATCCGCACCGATGTACCGATAGAGATTCGCCCCGTCGCCGTAGTACCCGACCGGCTCGAAGCCGGAGAGGAATGCATCCAGCGCCGCGCCGTTCATGGCCAGGACGGCCAGGACCGGCAGGGCACTCTCGTTCATCTCGCGTTGGACAAAGCGCCCTAACGCCGGATCGTACCAGCGGTTGCGGTTGTGGTACAGGCCGGCCGCGTCGACCAGCCCGTCGTACACGAACCGCGCCAGCGTCGCGCCGACGGGTGCGTTGTCGGCGTCGACGAAGTAGCCGTCGGCCGTGAAATGCGCCGGCGTCAGCCCACCGGCCGCATTGACCTGCACCAGCCGATTGCACCCGTCGTAGAGGTACAGCAGCCGGCCATCGAAGACGAGATTGCCCGCAGCATCATGGACGTACGCCGCCGTGACCGGCCCGCCGCTGAATTACGAGGTGTGCCGACGACGGTTCAACGCGCTCCCGTGCCGCGCCCCGCCGGTATCGCTCGTCGCACTACAACGGGTCGTTCAGCAGCTTCGCCCGCGCCCGCTGGCCGCTCGGATCCCCGGATTCAGCACGGTACCTCTCCAGCAGGTCGATGTCCTCCGCAATCGTCTCGTACACCGGGGGGCACGCGGCCCCCGGCTGCAGGCGATAGAGCGGGTAGTACAGCGCGTCGTTCTGGCCGTTGATGGCCTGGACGATATCATCGAAATGGCCCAGAAGCGTGGTCTGCACATACCGGTTCGAACACTCCAGCCATTTGCCTCCAATATCGTCGGCCAGCTGCGCAGCCTCAGCATCGACGTTCGTGCCCAGGATAATCGCGTCGCGGCATGCGTCGATCACTTGGTGCACGTCGTCCCATACCGGCGAATCATCCGCGCCCTCGCACGCCCGCTCCGCCGCCCGCAGCGTCACCGCCGCACGGTCGAGCACGTCCAGGCGACCAAACCGCTCACGCACCGCGTCTCCGGGCCGCCGCCACTCGATCGGCGCGGCATGAGGATCCACGGCGCGGCTGACCGCTGTCTGGAACTTCGCTGGCGACCTGAGCAGCAGATCGACGACTTCATCGACGCTGAGCCCCAGCGGACGAAAACAACCGTCTTCATCACCCAGGTTCGTGTACGGGTACAGCGACTTGTCGAGAACGACAAACTGGCATTGGAGTCCCTGTCTGAACCATACCAGCTCGCACGCGGCTCGTTCCCCATCCGGTAGCGCAACGTCGGCCCGCACGCAATCGTCGACCGTCGACTCAGGGCCATAATTCGCCTTCGCCAGCCGCTCCATCGGCCGCTGGACAAACTCCGGCAGAGCCGCCACCACGTCCGGCTCGAGGGTCAGGCCAGGAACCGCCGACCAGAGGTCCACCAGCACGTCGGGCGCCGTGCCATACAGCCGCGAC
Source organism: uncultured Planctomycetales bacterium (assembly GCA_964448675.1). Taxonomy (GTDB): domain Bacteria; phylum Planctomycetota; class Phycisphaerae; order UBA1845; family Fen-1342; genus CAYUZU01. The sequence goes on along the minus strand of CAYUZU010000017.1, from coordinate 6,170 downwards.
AATTCGCTGGCGCAGTGCTGTCGGTCGAGCGGTGCCTGCTGCAGCACCACCTGTGGTTGCATGTCCGCTAGTGACACTAGGATACCGAACAGGCCGGCCTCGCCGTCGTGATAGGCGCAGATGTCTGAGATGCGCTCGGACCACAATCGCAGCGGCAAGTGCGTTTCCCGCCAAGCTTCCCGGATGGCGGCGTAGACTTCCTTCTCAGCGGAGAACCGGGTGATCCAATCTGCCGTACGGCCGCAGTCGATCCCGAATCGCTGGCGCATCTGGGACACGATCGGGGAAAGCGCCACCGCCTCCAGTGGCAAGGCCAGCGTCTTGTAGCGGAAGAACTGGATCATTGCGTCAAAGCCCCTCCGACCATTCGAGCCACGCATAGCCAGCTGAGAACGACTCGCCCGTTAATTCATAGAAATCATAGAGCGCGAAGGCCTCGTCCCACAAGCGCAAGCCCCCATTTTCTCGGGCGCGAACTGTAGCCCGCGCCAATTCCAGCAGATTCGTGTTTGTTATGTCCGTTAGCGCCAGCAACGACGCCGCCGTCACCACTCCTGACGCGGCAGCCGTGCCTCGCGCGACGGCGCGCAATTTGCTTGTTCCTGGTATCTTGGCGGTGGCGATCCTACGCGGGCCACCGCAACACCGAGGCACCCGGTAGTGGTTTCCCGGCTTCATCTTAGCCCATTCGACCGCTACGCCGTGTTTCTTCGCCGCTTGATACGATTTCTGCAGTAGATTCTTGAACTCATTGGAATCGACGTCCAGGCCTGACGCTTGCGCCGCAAGTGTGAGGCGCCGTTTTCGCTCCTTTTCACCTAAAGTAAGCCAAACCCGGCGCTGCGCCTCTGGTGTTCCGTCACCAAGCGAGTTCTTTAGAGTAGCGTGAAATGTCGTGTGGTCTGAAGAGCTGAGCCAAACGCCCGGCCCGTCAGAGTTCCCGCCGAGATACTGTGGGTAGAAATGGTGCCAATCGAGCCCCAGTGCATCCCGGCGCGTGAGCGGATTCGCGCCAGCGTACAGGTACAGGTTCAACCCATCCCCGTAGTGCCCGACCGGCTCGAAGCCCGAGAGGAATGCATCCAGCGCCGCGCCGTTCATGGCCAGGACGGCGAGGATCGGCAGGGCGGTCTCGTTCATATCCCGCTGGACGAAACGCCCCAAGTCCGGGCTGTACCAGCGGTTGCGGTTGTGGTACAGGCCGGCCGGGACGCCGGCCGCGGGGTCGGCTGCCACGAGAGCGGGCGCCGAGAGCGGCGGGGCGGGCGGGCCGCCGATCGGGCCGTAGAACCGCTCATAGAACAGCCCCTGGTGGCCCAGCCGGTTCACCCCCCAGTCTTCGGGCTTGTCGTAGAGCTGCAGCACAGAGGCGCGCTTCGTGGCGAACACCTGCCCGCTCAGTTTCGCAGCGAGCCCTTCAACGTCCAAGGGATGATCGCCAAGGTAGCATGCGAGGTAGTTGCGCCCCGTATGGGCCCGAGATGATCGATCCACTCGTCAATAACGCGGCTTGTCAAACGAAGCCACCCGAATCACTTCTGCGAGAAAGTCGCATACAAGTGTAAGCGCGTCCTCTGGCACCGGCGGAGTGCTCTCTGCGTTTGTGCCGGGCGCATAGATCTGCCACAGTGACTGCCGCGATTGTGCAATCTCGTCGATTCGAACGAAATACGTGTCACCTCCGCGGGCCCCCCCGCCTATTGGAAGGTACCCCGCCCTCAGGGCGGCCTGACTGGCGGGATATGAGGCGAGTTCGCGCAGAATGAAGCGCGGTGGGTGCCAGTAGAAGCGATGCTCACGCTCTATGACCCAGTCATCGTCCACCTGGCCAAAGTCCGGGCCGGGCGCCAGCGCCACCCCGTCCTCAATTACGAACTCCAGCCCCATGTAGCAGACGTTCAGTTCCCGGTACACCCTCATGAGCGGCGCTACGTCATGACCTGCCACAGCAGCCTCCAGACGCTCCACATCCCTCGCCGGTGCCCGATAGCCCACCAAAGCATCGCGCCGTGCGGTCAGCGCATCGTAGATCGACATTCTTGACAACCCCGGCATGCCTGTGAAGCAACCCTCGTCACGCAACGAGCGCTACTGCCATTCTATTCGCGGTTCAACTCACAGTCCCTGCCCGCCAACTCCTGCACGACGGGCGCGTACAGCAACGCCCCGCCTCGGTACATGCAGTCGCGCGGGTGGGCCAACGTCCCTGTGCGCAGCAGTTCATCGAGCACGCCCGCCAGCCACGCTTCGAACGACGCCGCAACGAACGCCGTGACGTCCGGTCCGTGGTTCATGAACACCACCGGCACCTCCGCGCCCGGCCGCCCAAAGTCCAGGCAATCGAAGTCGCCGTTGCCCCAATTGTGAAACGTCAGCAGTCGCCCGTCCAGAAACACCTGCTCCGCCGCGCTCTGGATCATCAGGCCGCACAGGTCGCAGCCATCGGAGAACGCCCACATCGCGCGGAAGCTAGCCGGCAACACGACGCCGAGTGACCGCTCGTACCGCGCAAGATGCTCCTCGCGCAACCCGTCATTCCACCGCACCCAGCACGGCTGCCCGTCCTCATCGGTCATCCGCAGCTCGCGGAGGCGGTGAATCAAGCTTGTCACTGACATCAGTCCCACCAGCCAATGAATTCGTAGCCCGGGTACCTGCTCGGATCCAGCTTCGCATGCTCCCACGGCCACAATGCAACCAATTTGTCCAGTGAGTGCGGCTGATTCTCTGCACGTCCCGCCTTGTGATGCAGTTCCATCGTGACCTCGAGAAAGCCCTCCCGCCCATCAGCGTATCGCACCTTGGCGATTCGCTTTGGGGGGCCGCCCATTCCAAACAGCTTCCAGAATCGCTGTTGAACAGCACCCCAGCTAGGATAATTACCTGTGGGCGTCAGGTAATCTATGTCACAGCTATTGTTGTGCACCCACACGCCTTGCGCGAAGTACGTGAACGTGCCGTCAACCTCCAGATTGTAAACCACTGTCGGCGTAAGGTCGACAAGAACATCCACCACTTCGACCGGCTCACCGTTCGGGTCCATTAGTGCGTCGGTCTGCTTCAATGCACCGGCCCAGCCCCAACCGTTCTCGTATGTCCAAACTCGATGTCCCGGTGTTAGGCGTACTGCGCGGCGAGCCCGCCGGCCGCGTCGACCAACCTCAGGTACACACCGCAGACGCTTACAAGTCCACCCGCTCCTCGGCCGTGCCTTCGCGGCCACGCCCAATTATCACGCACGAACCCCTTGGTACGCCAGCCTCCCGTACAATCGGCATCACCATTTTCTGCCAGCCCTACACCACCGGCTTGTCAAAGGCCGCGACCCGAATCAGCTCCTCCATCGAATCTGCTACGTGGTCTATGGCGTCTGCGGGTATAGAGAATGGTTCTACTAACTGCACGCCATCGAGGTAGATCTGCTGAAGCGGCGTGACTTCTTTCGACAGGTCAGCCAGCCTCACGAAGTACGGGTCGCCCCCATGGGCACACCGTCCGATTGGAACATACCCGGCGCGCACCGCGACTCTCAGGGCTGGGTCCCTTGCGAGATCCTCGCTGGCAAAAGCGGGCGACTCCCAGTCGAAAGCGAACTCGGAATCTACCGCTTCGTAATCGTCGTCCACCCCAAATTCAGGCCCAGGTGCCGACACGCGGCCGTCCGTGCTCAAGAACCACACATACATCCCACAGACAGGAAACGCGCGGTAGATTCGAAGCAGCTCCTCTACTGGCACTGGCCCCAGCGCCAACGCGAGGCGCTCAACATCCTTTCGGGGGCGCCATGCGGCCAACGAGTTCAGCGCGTCGAGCCAGCAGCGCATCGTAGATGGCCATGTTCCGTTACTCCGTGGGCAGATGGGCAAAGCGCCCCTCATCCCACATTCGCTTCCAGTAGTCCCTTCGAGCGGCGTCGAACAGCTTGCGGTTCGCAGCACTGAGCCCTGCCGTCCCGCAGGATCACGTACGCTGGCCAGACTGCCGCTGGGCCTTGCTGGGGGTACGCTAGAACTGAATGCTGTCAATCAGCTGATCGCCGGCCGCGTCAAATACCGCCATCGCACCGCGACCGCACTTGAGGCCGACCTGGGATTCAAAGGTCAGCGTGGGTTCTATGACAACGGGGATCTCGTGTCTGGCGGTGTAGTCCTCGAACTCGGATCGCGTGGTCGATGACGTCGGCAGGAAGCCGGTATAGGCCAAGGCCGCCGGCAGCGTTTGCCGGCCGCGCTGGAAGTACAGCGCGATCAGTGCCAGCGTGCGACGCCGCTCGAAGCTGACTTCAAGGCCGCCGTACTGCAGGATCTTGCTTTGACCGCACTGCCCGGTATCTCCCGGCGCGCCGAGAACGTCCAGGACCTCGTCCAGCGACATGCCGAGCTTCAGTGGTCCAAGTGTTCCATCTCGAAGGAACGTTGCGAGCGTATCCGCCATCTAGATCCCCAATCGTTCAAGTGCCTTGGCTAGCATCATGTATTCGAATGCCTTGTCATGACGGCCTTGTCCGCGTGCAAAGTCCACCGCGCGTGTTACTGCGGAATGCAGACCTCTACGGAAGAATTCATTACCCGCTACCAGGTTCTCAACGACCTTGATCGCCGCTCCGGCATCGCGCGCCTGGCTGCTGAACGTCGGTTTCACTACGAAGCCGCCGTTTGTACCAGGAAGTACACTTACCTCGATTCCCTTTACCTTGACATGGCAACCTTTCTGAAACCAGTCTTTGTCGATCTTAGATATCAGGGGGAAGTGGCACCCGTTATGCACCAGCACGGTCGCTGCGCCGCTTCTCGCCGCGACGAAATAGTTCTCCGCCTCGGATACAGCGAGATTATAGACGAGGATTGGGGGTGAATGGGCACATACTTCGGTCTTGACCACGCGAACATCCCGGCCGTGGCAATCCAGGAGCCGTTGCCCGCTTTGCAGATCTCTGGCGGGGACAAATGCGTTCGATTCGGGCAGATAGAATGGGTGCTCTGCTGTCACCTGCACGCACAGACGGTGATCTTCGACCGAGAGCTCAATCCGTAACGTCTCTTCGCACCGCCGAGAGGACGTCCCTGTCACCAGTCCCGGTTCCAGACCACCGGGACGGTCTGGGGCAATATCGCTCAGAACGCGGTCGCCGCTGCGGATCCGCTCTATGGGAGTCATCGTGCCGTCCGCCATGACAACCAATGTCCCCGCCGCGAAGCAAAGGCCCCCGACGCGCCCGAACAAACCTCGACCACTCCGCTGGAGATTCTTGACCGTCCGTACTCCGAGCTTGTACGCCGAAGCTGTGCCTACTACCGCGCCGGCAACCTTCCCGATGGGGCCCATGAGATCCAGGCCCGCTCCAAGGAAATCGGTCCAATCCACATCGTCGCCCCGCATGAGCGCCAGGGACAGCATCAGCGCATCAGATCCAGGTACAAACGCAAAAGCGAGTCGCCCAGCCATGAGCGCAATGTTCATGGACTGCCCGAGGAATGACTTGGCGGAGGCGACTGCGGCGATGTTCTCACCCACGATACCTGCGAGGACACCATCCACGTCCTCAAACGGGTCGTAGTACAACCCGCGGGCGTCACGACGATTCACGGGATTCGCCCCGACGTACAGATAGAGATTCGCGCCGTCGCTAAACTGGCCGTGTGGGTCGAGGCCCGACAGGAACGCGTCCAGCGCGGCGCCGTTCATCGCCAGGACGGCCAGGACCGGCAGGGCGGTCTCGTTCATATCCCGCTGGACGAAACGCCCCAAGTCCGGGCTGTACCAGCGGTTGCGGTTGTGGTACAGGCCGGCCGGGACGCCGGCCGCGGGGTCGGCCGCGACCAAGGCGGGCGCCGAGAGCGGCGGGGCGGGCGGGCCGCCGAACGGGCCGTAAAACCGCTCAAAGAACAGCCCCTGGTGGCCCAGCCGGTTCACCGGCGCATTCGGATCCAGGTCGACCACCGCCAGCAGGCCGTACGGCTCGTACGCGTACTGCGCCGCAAGCCCGCCGGCCGCATCGACCAGCGCCACCACGTTGTAGTTGCCGTCCTGGAGGTAGAAATGCACCGTGGCCGGCGTGGCCGGGTTGCCGTCCTCATCGGCGAACTGACAAACCGCCTCGTCGACGTAATCCGGCTGTCACCGATCACTTGAGAACCGGCCAGTGATAATCGGTTCAAAACCGGCCACGT
>CAYUZU010000016.1:0-113021 GCA_964448675.1 uncultured Planctomycetales bacterium | reverse complement strand
GTGGGAGAAGTCGACCACGTTGTTCCAGGGCTTCCTTCATCTCGGCTGTACGATGCTGTTGCTCAAAGAGGTTTTGGGATAGGTTCTACCACAAAGTGCGTGGACAATGAACAGAGTCGCCCGCAGAAGGCACTTTATCGTGACCGTGATGCTGGCCCTCGTACTCGTCGCTACGGTGGGCAGTGTTGTGGTAGAGAGCACTGTGTGTATTGGGCGCTGGATGGTTACGCTCCGTGGGATGTGTATCTATGCGTGGTGCGAACCCCCCGCAATGCACGCAGGGCAGTCGGGCATAAGCACAGGGTGGTACGGCGTGCGTTGTGCCTACGAGTCATTCCAGCAGTTCGGCAGGTATTACCTGCAACTGCCGTTATGGCCGCTTGCGTTTGTGGCCGGGGCGGCGTGCTTGTGGCTGATTCTGCGGTGGCCCAAGACACCTTACGGGCATTGTCAGCGCTGCGGCTACTGCCTGACGGGAAACACCACCGGCCGGTGTCCCGAGTGCGGCGCGAGCACGGCGGCCGCAGCCGGCGCTCCGCACCGGGCGTGGCGGCGGTGGGCAATGCGCTGGTTGTGGTCGGGGATGCGTCATGTCGGAGGAGCCGCGACCGACCGCACGCTCAGCAGTGATACCGCGGCGACCGCGATACGGCTGGGGCTGATCGTGGTGTGGCACTGGACGCTGATCCCCGCCACGCAGGGGTTGCTGTATCAGGTGCTCCTGCCGGACTGGCGGCCCGAGCGGACCGACTGGCTGGTGGCGCCGACGTTTGACCCATGGCGCATCTTCGATCCGTGCCTCGTGCCGATTACGTCCGTGGCCCTGCTGGCCATGGTGGTCGCGGAGGCGCTGCTTGGCTGCCTGGCCTACCTCCGGACCGCGCCGAAACGCGAGTTGACCTTCGGCCGCTACGTCCGGGCGTGGTGGCGCGCCTGTTTGTGGGGAACGCTGCTGGTGCCGACGCTGTGCGTGCCGGTTGCGATCTTGACGCAGGAACGGGACGCCGCGATGCGGAGCGTGGCGCTCTGGGTAATCATGGTCCCGGTGCTCGTGTGGATTCGTGGCAGCAATGAAGGCACGCCGGCGCCCGGCAGCGATCCGAGGTGACCCCGCCACCACGCCCGGTCAGGCGCTGCAATATTCAGCCGGCGTTTGCACTGGCGGCCAGCTTACCGCGATCGCTGCACAGCCGCGTGAGACCCGTACGAAACCGACTTCCGCGGCGGACTGTTAGTGGATTGCTGGGAGGTAGCGACGCATTGCTGCCATGAGTATCATGGGCTTCGGGATTTCAGGGCTGATCGGGATTGTGCTTGTGCTGCTGGTCGTGAGCGGCGGCGACGGGATCGGCAAGACGAAGGCCGGAAAAGGCGTGAAAATCATGGTGCTGGTGGATGCGCGCGGCCTGCCGGTGGCGATCGACACCTGCTCGGCCAGCCCCCATGAGAGCACGCTCGTGCAGCGGTTGTTCGACTTCATGCTGACCGAGGAGGACCCGGAGCGCATCATCGGCGACAAGGCGTACGACAGCGACAAGCTGGACGAGGAACTGGCGGAAGAAGGGATCGAGATGATCGCGCCACACCGCGCGAATCGCAAGCCGGAGAACGTCACGCAGGATGGCCGACCGCTGCGCCGTCACAAGCGGCGCTGGACGGTCGAGCGCACGATCGGCTGGATTCAACACTTCCGCCGGCTGTGCATTCGGTGGGAGAAGTCGACCACGTTGTTCCAGGGCTTCCTTCATCTCGGCTGTACGATGTTGCTGCTCAAAGAGGTTTTGAGATAGGTTCTACTGTGTGGTCGCGGATCAAATGATGTTTGAGTGTCGATGGACGCCGGGCAGAGTGAATCAGAGGTGGCCGATTGGGGCGGTGATACTCACGGTCATCGCCGTGGCTGTTGGTGTTTTGGAGGTTCAAAGCTGGAGGCCCATGAGTCGGGGGCATTGGAGGCTGGGCGAGTGGGCTGTCGAGTGGCACCTTGGGCGGTCCAGATATCGCGTTCCGACTTCGCTTGAAACCGGGCAAATGTCAACAGCACTCGATGCCCACATGCGATTGCACCCGGTTGTTGATGCGTGGCGTTCGCCGTTTTCCACAGAGAAGGAGCGATTCAAACAGAATGGTGTTGTCGCCCGCGCCTCTGCTGGGGCCCTCATGATCGACGTACGCTCTTGGGCTCCGGCCCCCGGAGAACGGCATTCATACGGCTTGGACTGGAGGATCGGCAGGCCACACCTCGGTGTGGAGCGTTACCATCACGATAATATCACTACAGGAAGATCCGTTTACCATACGACGTTACGCACGCCAGTTTGGATTCCGCTCGCGTTGGTGGCGGCATGGCCGGGTGTTTGGTTGCTACGTTTGACCGGAAGGAACATCACGCGAGCCAAACGGGTTCGACAGGGGTGCTGTGTGAACTGCGGCTACAATCTTCGAAGCAACCGCTCCGGTACTTGTCCCGAGTGCGGCACACCGGCGAAGAGAGGCGCCAGTGAGGAAGCCACCGAGGAGCAATCGATTCGTCACAGTTGACGGGGCCACCGGCATGGCGCAGGGTCTGCGGTATGACGAGGACGGCAACTTGGTCGAGCAGGTGCTGGCCGGCGACATGAACTGCGACGGCCGGGCGGACTGGCGTGACCAGGGCCTGGCCGGTGCCACCACACGGGAAAGACCGCACGGGCGAAACTGCACGAGCAAAGCCACGCGATGTCCTGCCAAGGCGGAGGAGCGCGATCAGGCGATCAGGTCCAGTGCGCGGCCGGCGGAGGGATGGGCAAGACGGGCGGTGCCGGCGACGAAGCCACGGGCGGCGGGCGCCCCGGCGGGGTTTGCACGATCATCTGCGGTACCGTGCACGGCGGGCGGGTTCATCGCAGGACCGTACGCGGCGGCAGCGGGTTCGCCAGCGCTGCGGGCGTGGTCGGCCGCGGCCGCGCTGCGCGCGCCGGTCGGCACGCCGCCATCCAGCGCCGTGCCGCCGTCCCGCATGGTGACGCCACGGTCGCGCCGCGCGCCATCGGCGCTGCGCGCATCGTTGCCGTGCTGGCGTGCAGCGGGCGGCTGTGCCTCCTTGGCGCGCGCCTTGCGCTGGTCGGCCTGTTGCTCGCTCAGCTTTGCCCGGGCCTGGCGGATCTCGGCGTCGGCCTTGGCGGCGACACGGCGGTCCTGGGCGCTGGGGTCGGCCGGCGCGAGGGCGGCCTGGCGGATGGTCTGCATCTTCTGGATGGTGGCCTGGGGGTCGTTGGGCACGGGTGACGTGTCGATCTTCACTTCGCCGCCGGTGATGTAGCGCTGGCCGTCGGGCCCGGTGGTGTAATCGTAGTGGGCGCCGCCGCGGGCATGGCCGCCGGCGGCGGCGAGGTGGGCGTTTTCGTGGGCGCGGACTTCCTGTTCGCGCTGCTTGAGCTTGTTGACCTCGGCCTGCTCCTGTTCGGTAAGTTCGCGGTCCTGCAGGGCTTCGGGGGAGAGCTCGAGCTGGTCCTCGGTTTCGAGCGCGGCCGGCGCGGCGCAGGCACATGGTGACTGGCCGCAGGTGCAGTTGGTGGACTCGGCGGGACGCGGCGTCGCGGAGGTGGCGGGAGCTGCCGGCCGAAGCGGTGGCGCGGCGCGTGTTGCTGTGGTCCCGGTGGTGGCCGGGTTGAGCATGGTTGTCGTGACGCCCGCAACGCTCATGATCTGCCTCGGGCTGCACGTGCGCTCGGTGTGGTCGCGCGTGCATCGGCGAAATTCCAGGTAGAGTTTACGATTTGCGCAGCGGCGGGGTCTTTTTTCTGTGCGTGTGGCGCTTCGCACGGCCTGCTGCAGGACCCTATAATTGACGCCGGTTTCGAGTGAGGCGGATAAGAACAGCAATCGCGAGGTGTGCGTCATGGCGCAGCAGGATACGTTCTGGAAGCGGGTCGGCGGGATGTTTCGCTCGGCACAGCGCGGTCCGAATATCACCCACGATGATCGTGGCGGGGGCGTGATCAAGAGCCGGTCGCGTGAGGACGAGAGTGGCGGCGAGGCGTTGGCATTGCGGGCGGATGCGACGTCGGCGCCGTGGTGGCGGCGGCGTTCGGCCCGGCAGGCGCAGAATCGCGAGATGTCGCGGCAGGTGGTGGAGATGGTGGGGGCGCTGCAGCAGCATTTCGAGCAGCAGAACCAGCGCTCGGTCGAGCTGCGTGACACGTTGTCGCACGTGGGCAGCGTGCTGGAGCAACTGGCCGAGACGCAGAAGTCGCAGGGGGATTGCCTGCAGGCGATTGCGCGCAACAGCGAGGGGGCCAGCAAGCAGGCCAGCCAGATCAGCGAGAACCTGGGGCGCGTGCCGGATGCGCTGGTGACGCAGGCGGAGGCGATCCGGACGGTGGCCAAGCAGCTGGAGGTGGGGCAGGAGTCGGACACGCAGTTGATGCATTCGATGCAGCATTTCGGGCGCGCGGTGGATGCGCTGAGCTCGTCGGGCAGTGCACAGGTGGAGGTGCTGCAGCAGCTCAACCAGGTGCAGCGCGAGCAGCACGATTCGCTGACGGTGCTGGTGAAGGAGCAGAGCAAGCGTTTCGTCATCATCGTGATCGTGGCGGGTGTGCTGACGATTGCGGGTCTGGCGGCGCTGATCGTGGCGCTGGTGGTGCAATTGGGGCGGGCGTAGTCGGGCATGCTGCGACGTCGGTGTCAGGGGGATGGCCGGTTTTGAGTGGACCGCGAAGAAAACGGGTGTGGTCATGCGACAGACGGTAACCGGGGGCGTGGCGCGGGCGAACGTGCGGGTGCGGAATGACATCAGCGGGGGTTTCACACTGATCGAGCTGCTGGTGGTGGTCGCGATCATCGCGCTGCTGATCTCGATTCTGCTGCCGTCGCTCGGCCGGGCGCGGGAGCAGGCGCGGTCGGTGCAGTGCCTGGCGCGTTGCCGCGAGCTGGCGCACGGGATGACGATCTATCACAACGAGCACGGCCATTATCCCGCGCACCAGTGGCGGTTGCGGACGGATTACAGCCACCCGGATTTCCCCTCCGACCCCAGCAAGCCGGACACGCGCATCCGCTGGTTTAACGCGATGGCGGACTACGTCGCGGGGTTTGCGGTGCAGAGCTGTCCCGCGACGGCGGACTGGGCGGTGGGGCGGAACAACTCGTACGGGTACAACTACAAATACGTGGGCAGCTCACGGAACAACCGTGACCCGCGCAATCGCCATCGTCCGTTCGAGGCGTTTCCGATCCGCGAGATGCGCGCGCCGTCGAAGACAATCGCCTTCGCCGACTGCGACGGAACGGCGCCGGGCTATCCGGCCGGCGAGCGGAAGGCGCACCTCGATGAGGGGAGCGGCACGGCCGACAACCCCAACGCCTGGAAGCAGCCGGAGCGGTTCGGCAATCACGGTTACACGCTCGATCCGACGTACATCCCGCTGTACAGCGAGACGACCACGAGCGGGGGCGCGCTGGAGCCGTACGCCTGGCATAATCAGCGCACGTTCATGTCGCAGCGGCACCTGGGCAAGGCGTCGACGATCTTCGTCGATGCGCATGGCGAGCGCGTGGCACCGCAGGATGCCTACCGCGACAACGCGATGTGGAACGGGTTGGGGTTCGATCCGGCGACGGACGTGACGAGCCCGTTCTACGATGACGATCTGCACGTAACGTATCGCATCGATCCGGCGAGCCCGCAGGTGTGGCCGTGGGAAACGCAGGATTCGAAATGAAGACCGCCAATGGGGGAGCACAGTTGTCAGTCATCGGTTCCCAGTGGGGGCAGCGATCGGCTTCCTGCGATCAGCGGTCAGCCGGTGGGGCAGTGGGTCTTATGCGCCGCGTTGCCGTTCGCGAGACTGCACAAGCAGCCTGACCGCATCGCCGACAGTCTTGACGCTCTCTGCCTGCTCGTCAGGGATGTGAATGTCGAATTCGTCCTCGAGCAGCATGGAGAACTCGACGGCGTCCAGGCTGTCGTAGTTCAGGTCATTGAACAAGTGCGTGGACTCGGTGACCTCGGCCGAATCCACATCGGCCTGCTGGGCGGCAAGGGAACGGACGCGATTGACAACTTCCTCGCGTTGGCTCGTCGTCGGCACGGGTGACTCCTCCGGGTTTGATCGTTGTTCATGTGCTCGCGCCGATCGCGGCCTCGGCGTCCTTCATCGCGATGACCAGCTTGCGCACGGTGGCGAAGTCCGGTGTCGTACGACCGCGCTCGATGCGGTTCAGCGTTTCAACGCGCACGCCGGCGCGACGGGCAAGCTCGGCCTGGCAGAGGCCCGTCGCTTTGCGGCGCTCGATCAGACGCTCGGCCAGGCGCGCGTCGTCGGCCTCAAACCCGGCCAGCGACGGGCGCGGCGTATTTGGCTCGTCGGGTGGGCGGGGTACGACGCCGGCACGGCGGCAAACGGTGCGGAGTCGCGATTCGCGCAGCACCGCGTAGCGCAGGCCATCGAGCTCTAGTACGGTATAGCGGCATTCCTGGGGCTTTCTCGGCATGGGGAGACCTCGCCTCATCGTTGGTCGGTACGGTACCGGATCGTTGCGGTTCATGTCAATGATATTGATGTAAAAATCTATACGCGTTTCTGGAGTGGCTGAGCGAGGTGCCGCGAAGCGGGTATGATGCGCGTATGAGCGATTTGCCGGTCAACGCGGCGCTGGTCGGACGCAAGGTGCGGAATCCCGCGCGGCCCGAGTGGGGTGACGGGGAGGTGCTGCGCGTGCAGGCCACGACGGTGGGGGGGCAGCCCGTGCATCGCGTTTCGGTGCAGTTCGTGACTGGCCATCGCATGCTCGTGGTGCCGCCGGCGCGGCTGGTCGAGCCCGCGCCGGAGCAGCAGCGGGCCGCGGGCTGGCTCGATACGCTGGGCAAGCGCACGCTGGACGACCGCCTGGTGAACCTGCCGGTCTCGGTGCGGGAGTTCATCGGCACACCCGCGCAGCGCGTCGCCCTGCTGGCGTCGCTGTACACGTACGATGAGGAACCGGCGTCGCTGGTGCAGTGGGCGCGGCGGCAGGCGGACGTGGCGGACCCGCTCAGCCAGTGGTCGCGCGACGAATTGATGGTCGCGTTTCGCGAATTCTGCATGGAGCGCGACTCGGCCCTGCGTCACGCCGCCGCCCTCGTCAAGCAGAAAGCGGGCCCGGCGGCGCTGGAGCGGGTCTTGGCGGATTTGCCTGACGCGGTCCGGCCGGCGATGCTGGCGGCATTGCGCCGGCCAATCTGAGCGGGCACCCGCGGCCGGAATCGGCAATAGCGGCTCGTTTGGGGCGTTTAGCCGGATGAACCGCGCAGCCACGCCGGTCGCCGGTGCGCATGAGGGACGCCATGTTCGTTGTAATGGACGCTGCCTGTAGCCCCCAGGATATCGCCGGCGTCCTCCAGGCGCTGCCGGCGATGGATGCTATCGGACGGCCGAGCGCCGGGGGGCCGCCCTGCGTGATCGAGGTGCTCGCCGCCGGCGCGGGGCTCGACGCGGCCCGCCTGCGGCGACTGCCGGCGGTAGCGGACGTAGTCGAGCACGCGTCGCAGGTTCGCGACTTGTGCCAGGTGCCGGCGGATGCCCCGCGCGAGGTGCCGCTGGGGCCGGACTTGACGGTGGGCGGGGGCAGGCTGGCGGTGATTGCGGGCCCGTGCAGCGTCGAGGACGAGGGGCGGCTGCTGGAGACGGCGCACGCGGTGGCGGCGGCCGGGGCGGTGGCGCTGCGGGGTGGGGCGTTCAAGCCACGGACGGCGCCGTATTCGTTCCAGGGGCTGGGGGACGCGGCGCTGGCGATTTTGGCGCGGGTGCGGGAGCAGACGGGGCTGGCGATCGTGACCGAGGTGATGGCGCGCGAGCAGATCGCACGGGTCGCGGAAGTGGCTGACGTGCTGCAGGTGGGGTCGCGGAACATGCACAACACGCCGCTGTTGCGGGCGGTTGGTGAGCAGGGCCGGCCCGTGCTGCTCAAACGCGGCTGGAGCGCCACGCTGGAGGAGTTCCTGATGGCGGCGGCCTACGTGCAGCGGGCGGGGAATCCGAACGTCGTTCTTTGCGAGCGCGGGATTCGGACGTTCGAGGAATACGTGCGGAACACGCTGGCGCTGGCGGTTGTGCCGGAGGCGCGGCGGCTGAGCGGCCTGCCGGTGGTGGTGGATCCGTCGCACGGCACGGGGCGGGCGCACCTGGTGGCGCCGATGTGTCGCGCGGCGCTGGCGTGCGGTGCGGACGGGCTGTTGATCGAGGTCCATCCGGAGCCGGCGCGGGCCTGGAGCGATGGCGACCAGTCGCTCGACCTGACGGCGTTTGGCGAAATGATGGCGGGATTGCGGTCGCTTGCGGCGGCGTGTGAGCGCGAACTGGGCGGCGCTGGGTCGGCGACCGCGACGGGCGACACGCGGGGGAGTGTGGTATGACGCGGATGCGGGTGATGGTGCTGGTGAGCACCCTCGTGTTCGGGGTGCTGTGTGCGGGTGGATCGAGCGGAGCGCACGGCGCTGCGCCGCCGGCCATCTACGAGGATGACACGCCCTTCGGCGTGGTGAACCCGATTGACGAGCACGTGTTGGCGGTGCTGCGTGCGCGGGGGATCGAGCCGGCGCGGCGGTGTTCGGACGCGGTGTTCGTGCGGCGCGTATACCTGGACGTGATCGGCACGCTGCCCACGGCGGACGAGGTGCGGGTGTTCCTGGCGGACGATCGGGCGGACAAGCGGGGGCGGCTGATTGATGCGCTGCTGGTGCGTAACGAGTTCGCGGATTACTGGGCGCTGAAGTGGTGCGACGTGCTGCGGGTGAAGTCCGAGTACCCGATCAACCTGTGGCCGAACGCGGTGCAGGCCTATCACCACTGGGTGCGCGAAGCGATCAAGCGGAACATGCCGTACGATGATTTTGCGCGCGAGCTGCTGACCGCGACAGGCAGCAATTTCCGTGTGCCGCCGGTGAATTTCTGGCGTGCGGTGCAGGGCCAGGACCCGGCGACACTGGCGCGGGCGGCGGCGCTGACGTTCATGGGGACGCGGCTGGAGCATTGGTCCGAGCGGCAGCGTGCGGGGCTGGAGGCGTTCTTCTCGCGGCTGGCGTTCAAGGGCACCGCGGAGTGGAAGGAAGAGATCGTCCATGTCGATCCGGCGGCGACGCGGCCGCTGCAGGCGGTGCTGCCGAACGGCAACCGGGTGCAGATCGTGGTCGGGCAGGATCCGCGGCGTGTATTCGCGGACTGGTTGATCCAGGCGGACAATCCGTGGTTTGCGCGGTGTGCGGTGAATCGGATCTGGGCGTGGCTGCTGGGGCGCGGGATTGTGCATGAGGCGGATGATTTTCGTGCGGACAATCCGCCGGCGAATCCGGTGTTGCTGGGGTACCTGGCGGACGAGTTGGTCAAGGCAGAGTATGACCAGCGACACATCTATCGGCTGATCCTGAATTCGGCGACGTATCAGCAGTCGTCGCTGCCGCGCAGTGATGACCCGGACGTGGAGAAGTGCTTCGGTTGTTACGCGGTGCGGCGGCTGGATGCGGAGGTGTTGATTGACGCGCTGAACGCGATCTGTGGCAGCGCCGAGAAGTACACGAGCGCGATTCCCGAGCCCTTCACGTATATCCCCGAAGAGCAGCGGACGATCGCCCTGGCGGATGGCAGCATCAGCAGCCCGTTTCTGGAGATGTTCGGCCGGCCGGCGCGGGACACGGGCTTGATGGGCGAGCGCGACAACGAGCCGACGGATGCGCAGCGGCTGCACCTGCTGAACT
Source organism: uncultured Planctomycetales bacterium (assembly GCA_964448675.1). Taxonomy (GTDB): domain Bacteria; phylum Planctomycetota; class Phycisphaerae; order UBA1845; family Fen-1342; genus CAYUZU01. The sequence continues at coordinate 103,306 of CAYUZU010000016.1, read as the reverse complement.
CGAGCCAGATCCAGACGAAGATCGCGCGCAGCCCGCCGCTGCGCCGTCTGATCCGGATGGCGCGCGGAGACGGACAGAAGCTGATCCGCTCGTTGTATCTGACGATCCTGTCGCGCTATCCGACAACTGATGAGGTGGCCGTGATCGAAGCGTATGCCGACGCGAGTGAGGCCGGTCGGAACGAGGTGGTGCAGGACCTGGTGTGGGCGTTGCTCAACAGCAAGGAGTTTCTGTACCGGCACTGAGCGGGCCGACGGCGCACGGCGCGAAGAGGGCGAAGCATGAATCAACGCAAGAAGCAGAATACGCTGACGCGGCGGGACGCATTGCGGTGCGGTGTCATGGGCGCGGCCGGGCTGTCGCTGCTGGGGACGGGCCGGGTGTGGGCGCAGCCGCGGGCGAGCAAGCCGGCCGGCAGCGCCCCGGCGAAGTCCGTGATCCAGATCTGGATGTGGGGTGGGCCGGCGCATCTGGACACGTTCGACCCGAAGCCCGAGGCGGGGCGGGACTACACCGGGCCGCTGAACGAGACGATCGCCACGAACGTGTCGGGGGTGCGCGTGGGGCAGTTGCTGCCGCAACTGGCGCAGCAGGCGGACAAGTACGCGATCATCCGCAGCATGACACACGGGATCAACGCCCACGAGACGGCGTCGTACCTGGTGCAGACGGGGCGCGAGCCGGGACGGCTGGTGTTTCCGTGTGCCGGGGCGGTGGTGTCGGTGTTCAAGGGGTACGACGGCGGGTACGAGGGGATTGTGCCGCCGTATATCGTGCTGACTGAGCCGCAGGGGCGCTTCTCGGAGGCGGGCTTTCTGGGGCAGCGCTTCAAGCCGTTTGCGACGGGTGGCGATCCGAACCAGGCGCGGTTCGCGGTCGAGGGAATCGTGGCCAGGGGCATCTCGGACGAGCGGCAGTTGCGGCGGCGCGATCTGCTGCACGCGCTGGATTCGCTGGGCAAGGCGCTGCCGGCGCACGAGCGTTTCGCGAAGCTCGATGCGTGTGAAACGAAGGCGTACGAGATGATGTTCGGTGAGGCCCGCGCGCTATTCGACCTGTCGAACGAAAAGGACGAGCTGCGCGAGCGCTACGGGCGAAGCACGTTCGGTCAATCGTGCCTGGTGGCGCGGCGGCTGGTGGAGGCGGGGGTGCCGTATGTGACGATCAACTACAAGGGCTGGGACACGCACAAGCAGCACTTCCAGACGATGCAGCGCAAGCTGCCGGAGATGGACCAGGGTATGGCGACGCTGCTGTCAGACCTGGCCGAGCGCGGTATGCTGGACAGCACGATCGTGTGGTGGGGCGGCGAGTTCGGCCGTACACCGCGCGTGCAGTGGGAGCCACCGTGGAATGGCGGGCGCGGGCACTTCGGGCGTTGTTTCAGCGTGGTGGTGGCCGGTGGCGGTTTTCGCGGTGGTCGGGTCGTGGGACGGTCGGATACGACGGGGTCGAACGTGGTCGAACGGCCGGTGTATCCGCACGATCTGATCGGGAGCATCTACGAGCTGATGGGGATTGATCCGGAAGGACCGCTGCCGAATGACCGTGGTGTGGCGGCGCGCGTGTTGCCGAAGGCGAGCGACGGCGTGAAGAGCGGCGGGCGCTTGAAGGAGATCATGTCGTCATGAATGCAGCGCGGACGGGAATGATGATGGCGCTGCTCGCTGTCGTGGCGCAAAGCTGGGGACAGGGGGCGCAGCCTGCGCCGCACGTCGGGTACATCTATCCGGCGGGTGGCCAGCGCGGCACGACGTTTCTGGTGACGCTGGGCGGGCAGTATCTGCGCGGCGTGTCGGCGGTGTACCTGACCGGTGAAGGCGTTCGCGCGGAGGTCGTACAGGACTATCCCCCGCTGCGAGCGATCGGGAAGGAAGAGCGCGAGGCGCTCGCCGCGCGCATCCGAACGGTGTTTGCGCAGCGCTGGGAGGAGATGGTCGCACGCGGCGAGGTGTCCGAGACCGCGCCGGGGCGTGCGCTGCGGCGGCTGGGGCTGGCTCGCGGCCGCGCGGCGGGTACGGATAATCCGGAGGGGGTGAAGCTGCCCGAGCACCCGCTGCTGCACGAGCTCGACGACAAGAGCATTCCGGAGTTGCTGCACGCGGTGAATACGCTGCGCAGCATGCTCACCGGGCAGCGGAACCTGCAGCTGGCGGCGACGGTGCTCGTGCGGGTGACCATCGATCGCGATGCGCCGCCGGGAAACCGCGAGTTGCGGTTGCAGACGCGTCTGGGGCTGACGAATCCGATGTGTTTCCAGGTGGGGACGCTGCCGGAATCGCACGAGCACGAAGTGGGTGATGTGCGGGTGGTGGAGTTTCTGCCGACCGAGCCGCCGCTGGAGCTTCCGATCACGATCAACGGGCAGATCATGCCGGGGGACGCGGATCGGTTCCGGTTTTCGGCGCGGCAGGGGCAGGGGCTGGTGATCGAGGCGCAGGCGCGGCAGTTGGTGCCGTACCTGGCGGACGCGGTGCCGGGGTGGTTTCAGGCGACACTGGCGTTGTATGACGCGAATGACGAGGAGCTGGCGTTCGTTGACGATTTTCAGTTCAGCCCGGATCCGGTGTTCTATTGCGAGATTCCCGCGGACGGGGTGTATACGCTGGAGATTCGCGACGCGATCTATCGCGGGCGTGAGGATTTCGTCTATCGGGTCAGCATCAGTGAGCGGCCGTACATCACGTCGGTGTATCCGCTGGGCTGTCAGGCGGGGCAAAAGCGCTACGTGATCGCGGCGGGGTGGAACCTGTACTCGGATCGGTTCTTCATTGACGGGGCCGCGGAGGCACCGGGCATTCGGCAGAAGCCGCTGGGGCGCGGCGCGGGCACGTGCAACCTGGTGACGTACGCGGTGAGCGCGCTGCGGGCACGGCTGGAGAACGAGGACAACGACACGCCGGCCGATGCGCAGCGGATCGGGCCGCCGACGATCATTGACGGGCGCATCGACGAGCCGGGCGACCTGGATCATTACCAGTTCGCGGGGCGGCGCGGCGACGAAATTGTCGTCGAGGTCACGGCGCGGCGTGCGCGGTCGCCGCTGGACGGCCTGGTGCGGCTGCTGGACGAAGCGGGCAATGTGGTGGCGTGGAACGATGATTACGCCCACAAGGACGGCCACCTGCACATGGGGATGGGGGACCTGACGCACCATGCCGACCCGTACCTGCAGGCGACGTTGCCGGCCAAGGGGACGTACTGCGTGCAGGTGAGCGACACGCGCTCACACGGTGGCGCCGCGTATGCGTATCGCCTGCGCGTCGGGCTGCCGCAGCCGGATTTCGAGCTGCGCGTGGCGCCATCGAGCATCAACGTGCGGGCGGGGTTGTCAGCGCCGCTCGAGGTGCACGCGCTGCGTCGCGACGGGTACACGGGGCCGATCGAGGTGGCGCTGCAGGATGCGCCGCCGGGGTTTGCGTTGTCGGGGGCCCGGATTCCGGCGGGGCAGGACCGGGTGCGGATGACGCTGGATGCGCCGGTGCGCGGATTGGAAACGCCGGCCGTGCTGGTACTGGAGGGGCGGGCGAAGATTGACGGGCGGACCGTGACGCGGCCGGTTGTGCCGGCCGAGGACATGATGCAGGCGTTCCTGTATCGGCACCTGACGCCGGTCGAGACGATGATGGTGTGGGTGGACGGCGGGCGGCGCGGGCCGCGGGCGTTTCGGCTGGTTGGCGAGGGACCGGTACGGATTCCGGCGGGCAGCGCGGCCGAAGTGCGCGTGGTGACGCCGCGACATCCGCGCATCCGCCAGATCGAATTCGGCCTGGTCGATCCGCCCGCGGGCGTGACGCTGGGTGACTTGCAGCGTGAGGACAAGGCGGTGGTGTTCGAATTGGCGGCGACGGAGGCGACGGAGGTCGGGCTGGCGGGCAACCTGATTGTCGAAGCCAGCCTGCAGGTCACGCGGACCGATCGCGAGGGAACGGAGCACACGCGCCGCGTGGTGGTTGGCGTGTTGCCGGCGATTCCGTTCGAGGTGGTGCCATGGTGAAGCCGACGCTGGCTGACGTGACGGGTGTACGCTGCGACGAGATCGTATGTGACCGTGTGCCGGTGCGGGCCGAGGTGGCCCGGTTTCGCGGCCGCGATGGTGTGGAGGAAGCCTACGTCGCCGCTCGGCCGACGGCGTATGGCGGATTCGCCGAGCAGTTGGCGTGGCTGGAGCGCGGCGACGCGGAGGTGCGCGCCGGCCTGGGGCTGGGTTCGGGCACGGCTGTGGTGCGGCGGCTGTTCTGCAGTGATATTGCGAATCAGACGGCGATTCTGGCGGAGAGCCCGTTTGCCAGTGGAGCGGCGGATGGCGACGCCTGCGCCGTGGCATGGGTTGGCCAGCCGCCGCTGGGCGCTGCCAAGGTTGCGTTGTGGGCGTATCACATCAGCGACGAGGGCGGTGCGCCCGACAAACGCCGGGATGGTGCATCGGTCGTGGTGCGGCGCGGGGCGCTGGCGCATCACTGGACGTGTGGGTTGCACGACGTGACGTCGGACCGACCTGACGCGCAAACGGCGGCGCTGTTTCAGGCATACGAGGCGCACCTGGGCGCACACGGCATGACGCTGGCGGACCATGTCGTCCGCACCTGGATTCTCGTGCGGGATATTGATCGGGATTATGAGGCGATGGCGGCGGCGCGGCGGCGGCTGTTCGCCGAGCGCAGCCTGACGGCTGACACGCACTACATCGCCAGCACGGGGATTGAGGGGGTAGGGCCCGCGGCGGCGGCGCGGGTGGTGATGGACGGCTACGCGATCGAGGGTTTGGAGCCGGCGCAGGTGCGATTTCTGCGCGTGCCGGCGCAGCTGAGCGCCACGGACGCCTATGGCGTGACGTTCGAGCGCGGGACGGCGATCGCATATCGCGATCGGCGGCACCTGTGGATCTCGGGGACGGCGAGCATCGATGACGCGGGGCGGACGCGGCATGTGGGGAACGTTGCGCGACAGCTGGAGCGTACGCTGGCGAATATTGACGCGCTGCTGGCGACGGGGGGCGCCGGGACGGGCGCTGTGTGCCAGCTGATTGCTTACGTACGGGACATGAGCGACGGTGTACTGGTTCGCGACGCGATTCGCGCGCGGTTCGGGCCGGTGCCACTGGTGGTGGTGCGTGGGGCGGTGTGTCGGCCGGCGTGGCTGGTGGAGGTTGAGGCGGGCGCAATCGTGGGCGCCAGCGAGGCGCAGTTGCCGCCGTTCTGACGCGTCCAGGCGGCGCGTGGCGGGCGTCGTGGCGGGCGGGGATTACACGATATTCAGAGTGGATTCAGGCGCGTTTAAAGACGGGGTGGGATGCTCTCCTGGTGACGGTATATGAGTGCGGTGTGTTGCTGGCCAGCGATCGGTGCGCGCCGCATCGCTTGTGGGATGTCGCCGAGGAGAGATAGATGCTGAGAAACCTCGCCGACCTGAGGCGGTTCACGATCGATGCGGTGAACGGGGAGCTCGGCACGATCCATGATTTCCTGTTTGACGACCACGCGTGGGTCATCCGCTACTTCGTGGTCGATGCCGGTCCGTGGTTGATGAACCGGCGGGTGCTGCTGTCGCCGGTCGACGTTGCACGGGCCGACTGGACGGCGGCGCGGCTGCGCATGGTGCTCACGCGTGATCAGATTCGCGAAGCACCGGCGCCGAATGTGAACCCGCCGGTATCGCGGCAGGAAGAGGAGCGTCTGGTGGCGCATTACGCGTGGCCGGCGTATTGGGGCATGCCGGCGCCGGCGGGGGCCGGGTCAGCGGCGCAACGCCGCCGGATGAAGGCGGAAGTCGAGGCGTACGCGTCGGGCCCGCGTGACGATGACCCGCACCTGCGCAGCGTGCGTGAGGTGGTCGGGTATGAGGTGATGGCGCGTGGTGGCCCCATCGGGGACCTGGCGGACTTCGTCGTCGATGATGCCGACTGGACGGTTCGCTATCTGGCGGTCGAGCTACCCGAGGCGCTGGCCGGACGTCGCGTGCTGGTCGCGCCGCCCTGGGTGGGTGACGTGGACTGGCACAAGGGCACGGCGAAGGTGGAGGTGGATCGCCGGCAGGTCGAGCAGGCGCCGCCGCACGATCCCAGCGGCCCGGTAACGCGTGCGTATGAGCGTGAACTGCATGAGGCGTTTGGCCGGACGCCATACTGGGATGGTGGGGGCTGACAGCTTCGTTATCGTGGGGGGTTCGTGTTAGGATGTCGGGTGGACGAATCGGTAGACGGATGCGGGGTGGTCGCGGCGGCGCGAGGTTCGCAGGTGCTTCGGCATGAGTGAGCGGCGATTGCCAGATCGGCTGCAGGAACGACGGGTATTGCTGTTGTATGAACGTGGGGAGCGTGAGGAGGCGTTGCGCCAGGCGATTGCGGGACGCGGGCTGGTGGTGCACGGCTGTGCGGACATCGAGGAGTTGTGCGCGGAAATGCTGCGGGGTGCGGCGGCGGCGCTGGCGGTGGTGGAGCGGCTGGGCGATGCGGGTGTGGGCCAGTTGCGGCAGTTGATGGCGTCGCAGCGGTCGTGGTCTGATTTTCCGCTGGTGGTCGTCACGGATGATGCCGACAGCGCGTCGGTGCATGAGCTGGCCGGGGTGGCAAACACGGTGATCCTGACGCGACCGATCAGCCTGGACAACGTGGCCAGCGTGATGCGGCTGGCGGCGCGCGCCCGCGGGCAGCAGTACGCCCAGCGTGACGAGGCGGTCGAGCGCGTTGTCTCGGAATCCCGGCTGCGCGGTCGCGCGTCGACGTTGGGGAAGCGCATCCGCGAGCAGGCCGAGACGCTGCGGCTGTTGCGCGACGTCGCGACGGCGGCGAATTTCGCGGAGTCCGTTGACGAGGCGTTGTGTTTCGCGCTGGCGCAGGTGTGCCGGCATACGGGTTGGGCTTTCGGGCAAGCATACCTGCCGCGCCAGGACGATCCGGGGTTCATCACGCCGGTCAACGCGTCGTACGACCACGCGCCGGGGCGATTCGATGTTCTGCGCGAGGCGATGCAGGGGGTGCGCCTGTTGCGCGGGGAGGGTCTGGCCGGGCGCGTGTATGCCAGTGGGCAGCCGGAATGGACGCGCGGTGTCGAGCGCGAGCTCGATGCGGAGCGGGCCCGGCTGGCGGAGGAGTTGGGGGTGGTGACGGCGGCGGCGTTTCCGGTGCTGGTGGGGACCGACGTGGTGGGGGTGCTGGAGTTCTTTGCGGACGAGGTGGTTGATCCGGGCGGCGAGCTGCTCGATGCGATGGCAAGTGTCGGTACGCAACTGGGGCGGGTGATCGAGCGGGATCGGCTGGACCGCGCCCTGCGTGACAGCATGTGGTTTACCCAGAAGATCACGGACACGGCGCCGACGATGATTCGCGTGCACGATGTGCGGGCGAATCGCTATGTCTTCGCGAATACCCAGATGGCGACGTTTCTCGGGCTGACGGCGGAGCAGCTGCTTCGGTCGGGCTTTGACGACCTGCTGGAAGCGGTGCATCCGGACGACCTCAAGCGGGCCCGCGGCGCCAAGGACGAGGTGTATCGCGGCCGGCGCGAGCAGCCGGTCACGTGGCAGGTGCGGATGCGGCGTGCGGACGGGGAGTGGCGCTGGGTCCGGAGTTGGAGCGTGCTGTTTGCGCCGTCGGTGGATCAGGCGCCGAGCCAGGTGTTGAGCGTCTCGATTGATGTTACGGACGAGGTGCTGCGCGAGGAGAAGCTGCGCCGCAACGAGCGGCTGACGTCGATCGGGACGCTGGCGGCGGGGATCGCGCACGAGGTGAACAACCCGCTGGCTTCGGTTGTGATGACGGCGCAGCTGCTGCGGCGCCGCCACCTGGGGCAGGAGGTTGACGAGATGCTCGACGACCTGATCGAGGATGCGCGGCGCTGCGGACGGATCGTGCGCAACGTGCAGCGGTTCGCGCGGCAGGAGCCTTCGGAGCGGCGCCTTCTGGACCTCAACACGGTGGTGCGGGCGGCCGAGGAACTGTGCCGCACCGAGTTGCGTCACAACGGCGTGAGGACAGCGCTGGAGTTGGCGGAGGATCTGCCGCCCATCGCCGGTGACCCGACCGAACTCGAACAGGTCATCATCAACCTGATCACGAACGCGGCGCATGCCAGTGATTCCGGCAAGACGGTGTGTGTCCGTTCGAGCGCGCGGGACGGCGAGGTGCGGCTGATCGTGCAGGACGAGGGCGTGGGGATGCCACCGGACGTGAAGCGGCACGCGTTTGATCCCTTCTATACGACGCGGGTGCGCGAGGGTGGCACGGGGCTGGGGTTGAGCATCGCCCACGGGATCGTGGAGGACCACGGCGGGGCGATCGACATCGAAACGGCTGTGGGACGGGGTACGACGATCACCATCCGGCTGCCATCAAAGGAATAGCGCAGGTTGGAAGCGACACGAGGCGACAGCATGCGGCCGACGGTGTTCATCGTGGATGATGATCCGTCGATCCGGCGCGTCCTGGGCCAGCTCTTCGACAGCCAGCGGGTGCGCTGGCAGGCGTTCGCGACGGCGCAGGCGTTTCTGGAGCAATACGAAGCCCGGCAGCCGGGGTGCCTGCTGCTGGATGTGCGCATGCCGGGGCTCAGCGGGCTCGAACTGCAGGCGCAGCTGGTGGAGCGTGGCGTGCGGGTGCCGATCGTGTTCATGACCGCGTATGCGGACGTGCCGATGAGCGTGCGGGCGATGAAGGCCGGCGCGGTGGACTTCGTGGAGAAGCCGTTCAACGAGCAGTTGCTGCTCGAAGCGGTGCAGCGCGCCCTGCAGCAGGACGAGGAGGTACGGCGCAGCGCGGCGGATCGCGAGGCGGTGGGCCGGCGCGTGGCGGCGTTGACGCCGCGTGAGCGGCAGGTGCTGGAGCGCGTCGTGGCAGGGCACACGAACCGTGAAATCGCCGACGCGTGGGGCATCAGCGAGAAGACGGTGAAGATCCACCGGGCGCGGGTGATGGAGAAAATGCGGGCGAATTCGCTGCCGCATCTCGTGCTGCTGGCGCAGGTAGCGGGGATTCGTACGACCAAGGTCGTATCCGACTAAGTCCGGCGTCCGATTGCGGGCTGGGGGGCTCTTGTCTAAAAGCGCAGTAACAAGAATGAACTCGAAGCTGAAGTGCGCACTGCGCCCGGAGGTGAACCATGCGAATACTGGTGATCGAAGACAACGAACGACTGGCCGAACTCATCAAGAAGGGACTCGAAGAGCAGGGGTATACCGCGGACGTGACGCCGTCGGGCCGCAAGGGCGAGGAGATGGCAGCCCGTGACGGGTATGACGTCATCATCCTCGACCTGATGCTGCCGGACCATGACGGCGTGCAGGTCTGCCGGGAGCTGCGGCGTCGCGGCGTCGCGACGCCGGTGCTGATGCTGACGGCGCTGTCGTCGACCGACGAGAAGGTGTCGGGGCTGGAGGCCGGCGCGGACGACTATTTGACGAAGCCCTTCGATTTCGAGGAGCTGACCGCGCGGGTGCGGGCGCTGCTGCGCCGCTCGCAATCGCTGGAAGGCGCCAGGCTGCGTTTCGGCGGGGTGGAGATGGATCTCGTGGCGCGCAAGGTGACGCGCGACAGCAGGCCGCTCGAGTTGACCACCAAGGAGTTTGCCCTGCTCGAGTATTTCATGCGCAATCCGGAACGCGTGCTGACGCGCACCAATATCGGCGAGCGCGTGTGGGACCTACTATTCCAGGACGAAAGCAACGTGATCGAGGTGTATGTCTCGCGGCTGCGCAGCAAGATCGACAAGGGCTTCGAAACGCCGCTGATCCACACGGTGGTCGGTACCGGCTATGTACTGAGCACCGAGCGGAACGTCGTGCCTTCCGCCCAGGCGTGAAGGCCCCGTGCGGTGCCGGTATCTTGCTGACGGAGGGCGCGCAGCGTGCAGAAGGTCGCCACGCTTACCATGAACCCGGCGGTGGACAAGTCCGCCGAGGTGCAGGATGTCGTCGCCGAGCGCAAGCTGCGCTGCACCGAGCCGCGGCGTGAGCCCGGCGGCGGCGGCGTCAATGTCTCGCGCGCGATCCGCAAGCTCGGGGGCCGATCGACGGCGGTGCTGCCCGCGGGCGGGCCGACCGGGGACATGCTCACGGGGCTGCTGGCGGACGAGGGCGTCGAAGTGTCGTGCGTGGCGTGCGCCGGCTGGACGCGCGAGAACCTCACGATCTACGAGACATCGACCCAGCAGCAATACCGCTTCGGCATGCCCGGAGCGCGGCTGAGCGCCGACGAGTGGCAGCGCTGCGTGGCGCGGGTCGAAGAGGCCGGCGCGTCGGCCTATGTCGTGGCCAGCGGCAGCCTGCCTCCTGGTGTGCCGACGGACATGTACGCGCGGGTCGGCCACGCTGCCAAGGGGGTCGGCGCGCGTTTTCTTCTGGACAGCAGCGGTGCGCCGTTACGCGAGGCGGGCGAGGAAGGCGTGTTTCTGCTCAAGCCGAACGCCCGGGAATTCGAGGAGCTCACCGGGGAGCCGTTCGAATCGGAAGAGCAGCAGGAGGCTCTGGCGCGTGAATTGGTGGCGCAGGGGCGCTGCGAGGTGCTGGTGCTGTCGCTGGGGGCCGCGGGGGTGCTGTTCGTGACGGCGGATCATGTCGAGCGGGTGCGCACGCCCGCGGTGCCGATCCGCAGCAAGGTCGGGGCCGGGGACAGCATGATGGCGGGCATCGTGCTGGGGCTGGCGCGCGAGATGGGATTGCGGGCGGCGGTGTGTTATGGCGTCGCGGCCGGGGCGGCGGCCGTGATGACGCCGGGAACGGAACTGTGTCGGCGGTCGGACGTGGAAGACCTGCACACGCGGCTGATGGCCTGTGGGCAAGACTGACGGGGCCCGGGGGGATGATGAGAGATTACAGCGACGTAAGTCGAAGTTCAGCAGGTCTTCAGCGCGGTGGTGCATGATCATTGTGTGGAACGCGTAGTGCATGCTGCGCGGTCTGACGCCGTCTCGGGCGAGCCGTCTGGCCAGGAGGCGAGACGATGGTATCGAACCATGTTCTGGAACAGGCGCCGCGCTACTTGCGCGGTTGTTTCGGCGAACGATTTGCGGCGCCGTATCGACTCGGCAAAGTCGCGATGGCGGATTGCCTGCTCGGTGCGCTGCACCTGCCGCAGCAGGAGACGTTCGCGGTGGTGGAGGCGCTGGAGCAGGCCGGCGCCGTGCATTTTGAACAGCTGGACGCGGCGCCGCTGCCGCAGAGCACCGGTGCCGGGCAGGTCGCGCGGGTGGCCGAGGCCCAGGACTTCATGGCGAGTGCGTTTCGGCCGGGTGCCTGGCGCATCGACGCGTGGCGGCCCGAGGCGCATGTGTAGCGAGCGACATCGGGCGCTGCGAGGCGTCGAGTTTGTCAGAGAAGGGAGATGATCATGTTGCGCAGTGCGTTGCAGTTGCGTGGCTATCGTATTGACGCCAAGGACGGGGAGATCGGCAAGGTCCACGACCTGTTCTTCGACGATGCGGTATGGGTGACGCGCTATCTGGTGGTGGACACCCATGCCTGGCTGCCGGGTCGTCAGGTGCTGGTGTCGCCGGTGTCATTGGGACAACCCGACTGGGCCAAGAACATCGTGCCGGTCGCGCTGACCAAGGCGCAGATCGAGCAGAGTCCGGACGTGGGTGCGGACGAGCCGGTGTCGCGCCAGCTCGAAAGCGACATCGTCGACTACTTCGAGTGGCCGCGTTACTGGGCGCCGGGCGCACTGACGATGGGCTCGGTTGCCAGCGGGACCCCGCCGCCCCCGGTCGCGCCGCAAATGGCGCACAGCGATGCCGCGGCAGCCGGCGGTCAGTCCCCGGAGGAAGCCGATCCGCACCTGCGCAGCATGCGGCAGGTGGCCGGGTATCACGTGCAGGCGGCCGACGGCGAGCTCGGCCACGTTGAGGACTTCATCGTGGACGACGAGAGCTGGGTGGTGCGTTACGTCGTGATCGACACGCGTAACTGGCTGCCGGGCCGCAAGGTGATTCTGGCGCCGGACTGGTTCGCGCGGTTCAACTGGCACACGTCCAAGGCGCTGACGGAACTCAGCCGCGAGGCGATCAAGGCGTCGCCGGGTTACGATCCCGCGCAGCCGATCAATCGCGACTATGAAGGCCAGCTGTATGACTACTACGGGCGGCCGGCCTACTGGACGCAGGTGGCGGCGCCAAGCATGAACTGGAAGGTCTGAATCAACCGCGCTGCTTGTCGGTCTGGGCTGCATCGGCGACCGCTGCGGCCCGACCACTCCACAGGTGCCACTCGGCGCCGAGGCGCTCCAGCGATCGGGTCCAGGCGCTGGTCGCCGACGTGCGCGACTTGGTCTTGCGCTGCAGCACTTCCTTGTAGAGCTCCACGAGACGGGTCGCACACTGATCGCTGGAGAAGTGCGTGCCGGTTTCGGCGGCGGCGTCCTGCAGCGCTGTGCGCTGGGCTTGCGGCAGGTCGGCGATGTCCGTGATCGCATCGGCCAGGCGGGCGGGGTCTTCGTGCTCGACGAGCCGGCCGTTCCGGCCGTCAACGACGATGTCGCGCGCGCCGGGCGCGTCGAGGGCAACGACCGGCCGGTGTGCGGCCATCGCTTCGGCGAGGACGAGGCCCTGTGTCTCGCTCTTGGAGGCGAACACGAAGACGTCGAGCGCGTGGTAGGCGTCCACCAGTTCCTGGCCCTCGAGCACGCCCGGCATATGAAGGCGCTCATGCAGGCCGGCGTCGTCGAAGGTCCGCCGCAGCTCGGGGACCATGTCGCCGCGGCCGACGATGAGGGCGCGGGCATCGTCGCGTTGCCGGCAAAGCCGGACCAGGGCATCCGCGACGACGTGGAGGTTCTTCTCCGGGCCGAGCCGGCCGATATAGCCGGCGAGCAGGGCAGCGGGCGGGATGTCGAGCCGCTGCCGGCCCGCGTCGCGCGCGCCGCTGGCGAACCGTGCCGCGTCGATCCCGGTGGGGATGGCGTGGATGGGGGTGGTCACGCCGCGGTCGCGCAGGATCTCGGCGATGCTCTCGCACGGCGCGATGACCTGGTCGCACAGCTCGCAGTACTCGGCGGCCATGCGCTTGACGAACGTCTGCATGGCCGGCGAATCGGCGGGCGCGTAGTGCAGGTAGTGTTCCCACATCGTGTGATAGGTGAAGACCAGCGGGCAAGCGCGCTTGGTGGCGGCCCGCACGGCGGTGTCGCCCAGGAAGAACGGATGGTGCGAGTGGACGATGTCGGGCGCAAACTCGTCGAGCGTATGCGACAGGTAGCCCGGGATCGGCAGCGCCACCGAGAAATCGCTGCCATTGAAGTTCTGGATGGCGGGGACCTGGACCACCGCGGGGTCGTCGAGCGGCTGGTCGGCCAGTTTCGGCGTGACGACCAGGACATGATGGCCGCGCTGTTCGAGTTCCCGCTTGAATGTCGCAATGGAGCGCTGAATGCCGCCGACGAGCGGCAGATACAGGTTGGTGAACATGGCGATGTTCATCAACGCACCTCGACTTGCTGATCCACATCGGCGCGCGGCACGCGCACTTCCGCGCGGTCGCCGGCCACCTGCTGCGATGTCCCGGCCAGGGCCACTTCGATGGGCGGCGCGGCGCCGCGCCAATGGGCCTTCCACTTCACCTGGATGTCGTCGGCGCCGGGGATCACCTCGACCGTGACCGGGCCGAACGGCGTCGCGGTGGGGCCGAAGCGGCTGGGCGAGTCGGCTCTCAGCCACGCGTCGGGAAGGCCGCTGCCGAGAACCAGGCGATCCTCTTCCTCACGCACGAACCAATTGCGCAGCATAAGCACCCACTCGGCGGCGGCCCAGATGTGCTGGCCGTCGCCCATGCAGCCGCCGCGGGTGTGGGGGTGAATGGCCTCGGGCCAGTTGCCGGTCGGCGAGGCCAGCTCGACCAGGCCGCGGACGAGCCGCTCGTGCCGCGGGTCGCCGGCGCGCAGCAGCACCTCGGCCAGGTGCAGCGTGAGGTAGGCATTGATGCCGGAGTGGATGACGTCCTGGAAGAAGCCGTCGTGCACCGTGCAGTTGTCGAAGATGAAATCGGCGGTGGCCAGCATGCGCGGATCACCCGGCGACCAGAACTGCGTCGGGTAGCTGCCGGCGAGCGAGCCGATCGCGCCGGCGTCCATGCGCCGGTAGGGCGAGGCCGGTACGCCGGGGTGGCGCCGCCGCGCGGCGGTTTGCTCCAGGCTGCGGTCGATGGCCTGCGACAGGCGCTCGGCCTCGTGCATGGCCCACGCGGCTTCGGCCTGGTTGTTCGCGCTCTCCAGGATGGCGGCGGCGCAGCGCAGGCCGGCACCCGACCAGAAGTCGTCCCAGTAGAAGTAGTCATTGGGTCCCAGGTGTTCGGCGCTGAAGCCGGCGGGCAACAGCCCCGCGTGCGGCTGGGCGAGATCATCGGCCAGTCGCTTGCGGCCGATCCAGTGGGCCCCGCGGCGAACGGCCTGGACGAACGTGTCGCTGAGGGGTTGCCCGGTGAGGCGGCGGAAGCGGTCGATGGCCCAGATGGCCTGTCCGTTGGCGTCCCACTCGCCTTCCTGCGAGCGGAAGAAGCCGCTGAGCTGTTGCCGGTCGGGGTAGTGCTGCAGCACGCGCCGCGCGCGGTCGGTGAGCCCCACGGTCAGCAGCGCGTTGAGGATGAACGCCGCGTCGCGGAACCAGAAGCGCTTGGACGTGAACGGGCCGGGGTAGACCTCGTCGGGCGAGAACAGCACGAGGTTGCGCAGCGCGTTGCGGAACAGGAACTCGATCTTCGCGTCGGGCGCCTGCAGGGTGCAGGTATTGGCGAGCGCCCGCGTCCAGGTGTCATGGCGGTGCGATGCGGAGAATTGCGGTGTGCGGCGGTGCTTGAGGCCGGGCTCCGGGTGCGCGCTGGGCCCGGTGAGCGGCACGTCGACCGCGAGGGTGCGTGCCTGACCGGGCTCGAGGGCGTAGGCGGCGGCGGCGGACGCCAGGCCGATGTCGCAGTTGATGCTGCGCGCCTGCTGGCCGTCGGGCAGTTCGCGGAAGACGTCACCCTGACGATAGTCGCACATGAACACGCGGTCGGGCGCGTGGTGCAGGCGCGCGGTGCCGTCGTTGTTGATGCGGAAGTGCGGCTGCCCGTCGTGCTGGTCATCGAACGTGATCCGCTCGATGAAGCTGACGCCTTCGGGGTTGGTCGGCCGGATGGACACGACCAGCCACGCGGGCGTGTTGGCCTGGCCTTCCGTGTACAGGCGGCAGACGGGGACGCCGTTGACGTCGACGACCGCCGCGTGGCTGTTGAGCGCGAGGCCGTTGCGGCGGGTCCGTGTGGCGACCGCGACATCAGCGCCGTCGGCCATGCGCTGGTGGGCGTTGCCGTCGGCCGTGCGTGATGGCAGCAGTGGCGGTCCGTCCGCAGGGATCACCCAGGTGTCGAGCGACCAGCCGTCGAACAGTGGCGTGACCAGGCCGCGTGGATCGACGAGCGGCATCTGGGCGCAGTCCGGCAGGCCGATGGCCGTCCAGTTGCGGTGGGTGAGATTCACGTGCGTGAGCGAGAAGGCCCGCGGCACGAACGACGGATCGTGCGGGTTGAACTGACGCTCGACCCAGTAGGGCCACACCCAGTCGAGGTTGTGCTGGATAGCGCGCGTGTTAATGAGTCCGCGTGCCTGGAGAATGACGCCGGCGCGCATGAGCTCGACCGGCTCGGCAACCTCGGACGGCTGGGCGAACTGCTGCAGTTTGGAATAGACGGCGATCGGGTCGATGAACCCCTGCGAGCGCGCGAGCCGCGCGATCACGAACCGCCACGGAAGCCATTTCAGCCATTTCATGCTTGCATCCTGTCGGTATACGGGCTGGCGGGCGCGGGGTCGCGCCCGGCGCCGGTCTGGTGTCGGCCGTGCCGGTCAGTAGCGGTACAGCGCCGCGACCGGCGCGGCGTGTGGCATCTGCTCGAGCGCGACCCCGACGGTGTGGCCGCCGTGCCGCAGTGTCTTGACCACGGCTTGGTTGATGCGCTCTTCGCCCACGGGGTCGGGCGGCAGCGTCGGGGGGCTGCCGCCGGCGGGTGTCGCGGAGGGCTTGCTGCGCTGCACGTCGGTCGCGACGAAGATGGTATCGACGCGTGCGTTTTCGGCGGCTGCCAGGACGTTGCCGAGATCGGTCGAGGCGCGGTCCTTGGCGAGGGCTTCGTGCAGGGTACTTACGGCGCCGGCGCGCCGGCGCTCGATCTCCGGGGCCACGATTTCCCAGGCCTGCGTGTGCAGCGCCTCGTCGCTGAGCCAACGTGGATCGCCGGAAATGACCTGCTCGTGCAGATTCGGATAGCTGTTCGCCTGGCGGTAGATGCCGGGCAGCGGCTCGGGAGCCGCCAGCAGCAGCGGTATGTCGTGGTTTTCGAAGTGTCGGCTGACGGCGTTGTCCACCAGTTGGCAGAAGCGCAGGATGCTGTCCTTGTGCTCGTCCCTGGTGCTGACTTGGCCGTGGAACACGGCTGGCCGGTCGCCGGCGTTCGACGCGTCGCCCGTGTGGAACTGTATGGTCTCGTCGTCGTCATCGTCGTCGTAACGCAGTGCGGCCGACAAGCTCTCAGGCAGTTCGGGAACCTCGACCGGTGCGATGTGATAGCGCCCGCCCTCGTAGACGCGAACCTCGTTCTGGGTCAGGGCGAGCAGCCGGAACCGACTGTCGGCGTTCACCAGCGCGAGCAGCGGCTTGACGTGAAACGTGTCGTTGACGACCGCGGTCTCCGGGGTCGCTTCGGGCAGGCCGAAGGTCTCGAACATGCCCGGCGAGCGGAAGAACGCCAAGGTGACCGCGCCGCCGACCGGCAGCACCTCGGGTTCGGTCATGGCGCGCAGCGGGGCCAGCAGCGACTCGGACTCACGGGCATCCATGCCGCGCGTCTTGAGGGCCTTCGTCGCGCGGTCGAGCTGGTTCTTGAGGCGGATGGTGGCCTGTTCGCGATCGGTGCCGTCGGGATTGAGCGGAATGTATATGGAGACGCAGGGCGCCTCCCCGGCTTCGACGAGTTGCCGCAGCGATTGTTCGGTCAAACCTGGGGTGTTCATGGAAGACCTCATCCGTTTCAGTCCTGGTCGGGCCCGGCGCGCGCCGGTTCCGCGGGCGGCAAAGCGTCCCGCCGCCCACTGCCAGCGTGATGAAACACGCTGAACGGAAGCTGAATTGCACATTACAGCCCGGTAAGTCGGCGCAGGGGGCGCTTACGCCGCTTTCATGCGGAAGTCAGCCGGGACTCAGCTTCGCTCCCTAGCGTCGTCGTTATAGCGAACTCGGGGGTGTCGTGCCGGGTTGATACAGAAATGGAGGCACAAGCATGAGAACGACGTTGGCAATCCCGCAGCACTGGTGGATCGGGGTGGTCGCATGTTGCGCCGGACTGCTGTTGACACCAGCCGCCGTGGCGAAGTCGCAGACGCTGTCGGACGAGACGATCTGCGACGCGGTCGAGGACGCACTGTACTTCGACAAGGCCGTGCCGTTCGATCCGGTCGACGTCCGTTGTGATGACGGCGTCGTCACGCTGACAGGAACCGCCGGCAACCTGCTGGCCAAGCGGCGCGCGACGCGGCTGGCCGAGACCGTGAAGGGCGTGCGGGCCATCGTCAACCGCATCACAGTGGCGCCGCGCCAGGACCGCAGTCCCGCCGAGCTTCGCGAGAACGTGCTTGCGGCGCTGCTGGCGGATGCGGCGACCGACTCGTACGAGCTCGACGCGGTCGTGGACCAGGCCGGCTATGTCACGGTGACGGGGCAGGTGGACTCGTGGCAGGAGAAGCAACTGGCGGCCAGGGTCGTGATGGGCGTCAGCGGCGTCAAAGGAATCACCAACGACGTCACGATCGACTACGAGACGGAGCGGCCGGATCGGGAGATCAAGCCGGAAGTGATGGCAGCGCTCGAGTGGGACGCGCTGGTCGATCACGAGGAGATCGACGTGACGGTCGACCATGGGACGGTGGCGCTCAGCGGCACGGTCGGCAGCGCCGCCGAGAAGCGCCAGGCCCGCTATGACGCCTGGGTTGCCGGCGTCGAAGAAGTCGATGCGACCGAGCTGACGGTCGAGCCGGCGACGCGCCGCGAACACCGGCGCCGGCGCGAGTACGCCGCCAAGCCGGCGGGCGAAATCCGCGACGCGATCCGGGCGGCGTACATCCGCGACCCGCGGGTGCCGGTCGATGACGTCCGGCTCGATGTCCGCGGCAGCGTGGTGACCGTGCGGGGTGTGGTCGGCGACCTGAAGGCCCGGCGCGCGGCAGCGCAGACGGCGCGGAACACGGTCGGCGTGTCGCGGGTCGAGAATCGCCTGAAGGTGCGGCCGATGCAGGAGCGCACCACGGAGCAGATCGAGGACGCGGTGCGGCGGACGCTGTTGCGTGACCCGTACGTGGATCGTTACGAGATCAACGTGCGGGTGGTCGAGGGGACGGCGTACCTGTCGGGGGCCGTCGATTCCTACTTCGAGAAGGCCCAGGCCGAGGATGCCGCTTCGCGGGTCAAGGGTGTGGTCGATGTCAGCAACGCACTGGTCGTGGCCGAGAAGGACCGGCCGATCGTGTTCGACCCGTACGTCTACGACTGGAACGTGTACGAGTATGGCTGGTACGACTATGCGCCGCCGCCTCTGGCGAAGTCGGACCGCGAGATCAAGGAGGACATCGAGGAAGAGCTCTGGTGGAGCCCGTTCGTCGATTCCGAGGAGATCAACGTCACGGTCGAAAACGGAACGGCCACGCTGACCGGCGTGGCGGATGACTGGGCCGAGCGCCGGGCCGCGACGGAGAACGCCCTGGAAGGCGGCGCCATCCTGGTGCACAACGAGCTCGACGTGATCGTGGACTAGCGTCGGCAGCGCTACTGGAGCGACGCCCCGCGGGGCACACGCTCGGCGTGTGCCCCTTTTCTTTCGCGCACCTGTCAGCTCGTCTCGTCGGCCGGCGGCGCGGGCTGGCGGTGCTGCTGTTCGCGCGTCTGCTGGGAGGTCTCGGTTTCCTGCTCGATGCGGCGCTGCTCCGAGACCGCGTCCAGGTGGGCCAATTGGCCGCCGATGCGCCGCGAGCGACGGTCGAGCGACTTGAGGTTCTTGTCGCGGCCGTAGAGCACGACGGTGTCGCCCGGCACGATCCGGGTGTTGCGCGTCGGCGCACCGACGTATTCGCCGTTCGCGGGCTGGATACCGAGCACGAGGACGCCTTCGTCGCGCAGCCGGAGGTCGACCAGTGTCTGGTCGGCCATCCAGTCGTCCCTCTCCACGTGCAACTCCATTACGCCGTAATCGCCGCCCAGGTGCAGCAGATTGGCGTAGTCGCGCACGTCGAGATCCGTGAAGCGCGCCAGCGTCCAGCGGATCAGGCGGTGCAGGTGGCGATCGAGCCACCGGCTGTAGGCGGCGGTCCACAGGAGGGCAATGCCCCCGATCAGCAGGCCGGCGCGGAGCAGGTAGTTCGGCTCGCTGTCGTCGCGCCCGACGAACGTGAGGATCATCGAGGAGATGACGGTAACGATGCCGGCGTTGCCGAGCAGCATGAGCAGCATCAGGATCCGGCGCCGCACCGGATGGTTGACGACCTTCTCGGCTTCGTTGGTCGTGAAGCCCACGCCGGTGAATGCGGAGCGCGCCTGAAAGCGGGCCGCCTCACGCGAGAGGCCGGTGTGTGTCAGGGCAGCGGTGGCCACGCGGGTGATGAAGATCGACACGCTCAGCACGATCAGCAGGGAGATAGCGGCGATCATGTGCGGGAACTCGTGACCACGACCGGGGGCAGGCCGGTGCTATCGGCCGGGATGGCGCGGCTGCTGGCCGTCGCCCGGCGTGGGCGCCGGCGGCTCGGGCCGGCTCGGCTGCTCCGGCGGTGGCGTGGGTGTGGGCTCTTCCGGCGGCGCCTTGTGTGGTGGCGGAGACGAGGGATTCGGGCTCGGCTTGGGTGGCGTGATCGGCGGCTGGGAGGGCTGCGGCGGGTCGATGGGACGCTCGCCGTCGGCGGGCGGCGCCGCCAGGTCGTCGTGGATCGCCCGGAGCGTTTCCAGGCTGAACGTGTCGGTGTCGACTTGCGTATCGCGTGCGGTTGATTGCATGGCACTACCTCCAACGCTTGATTCGCGGCCGGGCGCGAGCGTGCAATTACCAGTGGACCGGGGCAGCCGAAGCGCTGGTCCATCGATTCGGTCGCCCGTAGAAATCGTGAAGCTCCCCCGCGTACTCCTCGGTCACTTCCGCCTCGGGCTCGTACGGCGGACTCTTTTCGATCGCGTCGCGCGTCAGGTCGGTTCGCGCCTCGCGCTGCCCCCAGTCCACACCCGTGAACCAGTTGGGCGCGACGAGCACCTTGCGCCCCGGCAACCAATTGCGCGTATCGATCATCACGAAGCGAATCACCCATTGCCGTGCATCCACGACGAAGTCCTCGACGTGGCCGATCGCGCCGTCGCTGGCGTGGACGTGATAGCCGGTCACCTCGCGTATGCTGCGCAGGTGCGGATCGCCGGCGGGCTGCGGCGTTGCTGCCGCCCGGGCTTGTTCGACCTTCTCGGTGACCCGCGGCGGGGGCTCGCCGGGCGGTGGCAGGTCCACCGCGCCGGCGCGCGGTGACCAGTAGCTGGGCCAGCCGTAGTACTTGCTCAGTTGCTCTTCGAGCTGGCGCGATACGGGGCTGTCGGTGGCGACGCTCGGGCTGTTTTCGACCTGTTGCCGCGTCAAATCGACCAGCAGGGCCCCGTCCTGGTGGGCTACACCGCGCAGCGCCGCCGGCGAAATCAGCACCTGCCGGCCGCTCAACCAGCCGCCGGTGTCGGCGACGACGTAGCGGATGGTCCATTGGCGGTCGTCGAAGTAGCCGTCGGCGACGTGGCCGATGTCGCCGTCGGTGGCCCGGATCTTCAGGCCGCGGATCTGTTTCGCGTAGCGGCGCATTGCTCTTGTTTCCTCGTGTTCGCGGACCGTGGGGCCGGGCCGCGCTCGGCGGCGCGTCCCGCGCTTGTTCATGATGCAGCTTGGCCGGGCCGGCTGAACCCGGTGTTAATTCAGTCTGAGCGCCCTGTAAGCTCGCCGGCGCTGCGGTTCAGATCGCCATTCAGGCCCGACCGGCCGGTTGTTCGGCCTGGACCAGCTGCTCGATCAGCATGTTATTGAATGCTTCCAGATCGTCCGGGTTGCGGCTGGTGATCAAGTTGCCGTCGACCACGACCTCTTCGTTGACCCAGTCCGCGCCCGCGTTGACGAGGTCGGTGCGGATGGAGTGGTAGGAGGTCAGCCGTCGGCCCTTGGCCAGGCCGGCGTCGATCAGCGTCCAGGGGCCGTGACAGATGGCTGCCACCGGTTTTTTCTGATCGAAGAACTCGCGGACGAGCCGGGTCGCCTGCTCGTTGCAGCGCAGCTTGTCCGGGTTCATCACGCCGCCAGGCAGAACGAGGGCGTCGAAATCCGCGGCCCGGGCCGACGCGACGGGGGCATCGACGTCGAAGGTCTCGCCCCAGTCGGTATGCTCCCAGCCGCGCACGCGCTCGTCGTTGGGCGAGACGATCGACGTCTTTGCGCCGGCGCCGTGCAGCGCGGACTGTGGCGACGTCAGTTCGACCTGTTCGAACCCGTCGGTCACGAGCAGGGCCACGCGTTTGTTACTCAGTTTGGCAGCCATGAATGCTCCTCTTGTTACAGGACGGCGCGGCTTATTGGACCAGCGCCGCCTCGAGCGTGATGGTCGTGCCGGCCAGCGCCTTGGACACCGGGCAGGTGTCCTTCGCCTCGTTGGCGAGGCGCTTGAATTCTCCTTCGTCGACCTCGGGCACCTCGGCCTCGCTCACGAGGCGAATCAGCTTGATGACGAAGCCGCCCTTGGCTTCATCCTTGTCCAGCTGCACGTTCGCGGTGGTCTCGATCCGTGTGGCCCGGTAGCCGGCCTCGCCCAGCGCGTGCCCGAGCGCCATCGAGAAGCAGCCGGCGTGGGCCGCACCGATGAGCTCCTCGGGGTTGGTGCCTTGCTCGTCCTCGAAGCGGGTCTTGAACGAGTAGGGCCCGGACCAGGCGCCACTGCCCAACTCGATCTTCCCCTTACCTTCCTTGAGATTGCCTTGCCATTGCGCGGTTGCGTTGCGTGCCAACATGTTGGTACTCCCTTGCGGCTTTCTGTGTGTGAACGTACGGGGGTGGCGTCGAATCAAGCGCCCGGGGCGACACCGGCCTGAACCGGCTGACCGGCCTCCTGCCATTCGCGCATACCGCCCGTGTAGTCGTAGACCCGGTCGAAGCCGGCCTGCTCCAGTTGTGCGGCGGCTTTTTCCGACGCTTCACATTCGCGACTGGCGCAGTACACGACGACCGGCCGATCGCGGCTGCCAGCCATATGCTGCACGTTCTCTACGAAGCTATCATCCCCGAGCGGCGCACTCTCGGATCCCGGGATATGGCGCTCCCGGTACGCTTCGGTCGAGAGCACGTTCAGGACCAGCAGGTCGTCGTGCTCCCGCTGCAGCTCGTTGAGCCTGGTCGTGTCGATGTTTTCCATGGGATTCGCTCCACTGGTCATTGGATCCGTCTCCTTTGCTGTCCAATGCTGACGGAGCGTACTTCCGCTCACTGAAGCCGGCCTGAAATCGCACTGAACGGCGCGTAATGCCGCTGGCACCTTCAACGCCGTTATGTCGCGGTTATCTCGTTTTCAGGAACGGCGCCGAAGCTGAAGACGAATCGGAAAGCGTGGTAACCGCCAGCCAGTCCGGCCATCAACCGCAGGAGCGCAACATGCAAGCCTTCGTCATGAAGAAGATCGGCGAGGTCGGTTTCATCGACAAGCCCGACCTGGACGAGCCCGGACCGAACGACGCCATCATCCAGACACGCGCGGCGCTGGTCTGTACGTCCGATGTGCATACCGTCCACGGCGGTGTCGGCCCGCGCGAGAACCTCACGCTCGGCCACGAGGCCGTCGGCGTGGTGCACAAGGTCGGCACGGCGGTCACGAGCGTCAAACGCGGCGACCGTGTGGCGGTCAACGCGATCACGCCCTGCTATCGCTGTCACAACTGCCTGCGCGGCTTCACGTCGCAATGCCAGGACACACTGGGCGGCTGGAAATTCGCCAACGTGAAAGACGGCGTCTTTGCCGAGTACTTTCACGTAAACGCCGCCGAGGCGAACCTGGCGCCGATTCCTGATGGCGTGCCGGACGAGAAGGCCGTTTACACGTGCGACATGATGTCCACCGGCTTTGCCGGCGCGGAGAACGCGGAAATACCGATAGGCGGCACGGCGGCGGTGTTCGCCCAAGGCCCGGTCGGCCTGATGGCCACCGTGGGTTGCCGGCTGCGCGGCGCGGGGCGCGTGTTCGCCGTCGAGAGCATGCCGCAGCGCAAGGAGCTGGCCCGCCACTACGGCGCCGATGAGGTCATCGACTACAACGAGGTCGACCCGGTTGACGCGATCATGGAACTGACCGACGGCACGGGCGTCGACGCCGCGATCGAGGCCCTCGGCGCCCAGATCACATTTGCGGCGTGTGTGAAGGCGACGCGGCCCGGCGGCGTCATCTCCAACATCGGTTATCACGGCGAGGGCGACTACGTGAAGATCCCGCGCATTGCCTGGGGCGTCGGCATGAGTGACAAGACGATCCGCACCGCCCTCTGTCCCGGCGGCAAGGTGCGCATGGGGCGCCTGCTGCGACTGCTGGAGACCGGGCGCGTCGATCCGACGCCGATGACCACACACACCTTCTCGTTCGACGAGGTCGGACGGGCGTTCGAGCTGATGCGCACGAAGGAGGAAGGGATCATCAAGCCGCTGATCCGGTTCCCCGGCGCCGCCTAGCTCAGTCGCGGCCGCCACAGCAAGGGGACTGCCATGGCCAAACGTGGTGAACTGCGCGTCGGCACGTCGGGCTACCAGTATGACCACTGGCGCGGTCGCTTCTACCCCGAGGGTGTCCCGAAGACCGGCTGGTTCGATGTCTACGCCGAGCAGTTCGACGCGGTCGAGATCAACAATACGTTCTACAACCTGCCGGCCGCCGAGACATTCGACCAGTGGCGCGAGCAGACGCCGCCCGGCTTTCGCTACGCATTGAAGTACAGCCGCTACGGATCGCACCTCAAGCATCTCAAGGACCCCGACCAGCACGTGGAGCCGTTCGTCGAGCGGGCCGAGCGCCTGGGCGCGTACCTCGGCCCGATCCTGGTGCAGTTGCCGCCGGCGTGGCGGGTGGACACGGCGCGGCTGGGGGACTTTCTGGCGGCCTTGCCACAGCGGCTGCGCTGGGTTCTCGAGGTGCGCCACGCGTCCTGGCTGTGCGACGACGTGTACGCGGCGCTGCGCGAGCACGGGGTGGCGTTGTGCCTGCATGACCTGCTGCCGGACCATCCGCATGAGCGCACGGCCGACTGGACGTACCTGCGTTTTCACGGTCCGAACCAGGACAACAAGTATGCCGGCCGCTATTCCCCTCAGGCGTTGACGGCGATCGCCCGGCGCATCGAGACCTGGCTGTGCGACGGCTGCGACGTGTATGCCTACTTCAACAACGACGAGAACGCCTACGCCGTCGACAATGCGCGCGACTTGCGGCGCTACGTGACGGGTTGAGGTACGGGCCGCCGCCGCGCGAACTCAGGGCGCTGGCTGGCACTGGGGGCAGTAGTGCGTGGTGCGGCCGCCGATCCTGGTTTGTTCCAGTGGGCCGCCGCAGCGCGGACATTCCGCTTCGCCACGGTGGCGGGTCAGCCACCCGTCCGGGAATTCCTCCGGGTTGGCGCGGCGCTTGACCGCGCTGCGCAGGACGTGACGCATGGTGCGCCACAATTCGGTGGCGTCGTCGTCACCGAGGTCGGCCACGCCGACGCCCGGGTGCAGCTGCGCCTGGAAGCAGATCTCGTCCACATAGACATTCCCCAGTCCGGCGATGAGATTCTGGTTCATCAGCCGGGTCTTGAGGGTGCCGCGGCCGTCGGCGAGCAGATCGACAAACGCGTCCTGCTCGATCGCCAGCGCGTCGGGACCGAGCTTCTCGTCGGCGACGAACTGCGCGAAGTCGGCCACGATCCGTACCTGGCCCAGCTTGCGCTGGTTGACGTAGGCCAGGTGATAGCCGTTGTCGAACTGCAGCAGCAGGCGCGTGTGCTGCGGCGGGTCGCCGTTGCGCTTGGCGTATTCGGGGTAGCCGGTCATGCCGAAATGCAGCACCAGCCAAGCACCGGCGTCGAGCTGCAGGCCGAGATACTTGCCGTGGCGTTGCGTGCGCTCGAGGGTGGCGTCGGACAGCCGTCGCTTCAGCGAGGCCGCGGCGGTGCCGACGAGCAGGTCCGTGTCCACGTCGGTCGCACGCTCGACGCGCTTGTGCAGCGCGGTGGCATCGATGTAGCTGCGAAAAGTCTCGACATCAGGCAGTTCGGGCATGGCGGACTCCTCGGTGGCGCCAGGGGCGGGCTTGTCCTCATGAACACTATGCGCGCAAAACCCCGCGGTGCAATTGCTAACAGTATTGTCAGTCGGTATTCAGCCCGCCGTCAGCGAAACGACACATGCTCGCGTTTCGCGTGATCCAGGTATGAAGGGCATACGGCGGACGCGCCGTCAGCCCCGACCCAGTGGGAGATGACTCGTGGCAACGATGAACGTGTACTGGCGGATGGCGGATTTCGACAGTGAACAGCAGGCCAAGCACCAACGCCGCGTCACACACACCGGCACGCTGACGGACGAGCACGAGGCGGCCACGGCGGGGGCGCCGGTGTTGATCGAGGAACGCTCGACCCGCGTCTATCGCCCGGGCGAGCTGCCGCCCGACGCCGTGCTGTACTTCGAGGACGCCCCGGGCGCCTGGCCGCCACTGGCCGAGCAGGCGCGGCAGGCGGGCTTCCACGTCGCGCATGCCGAAGAGGATGCCGGCATCACTGATCAGCCGCGCGAAGTTCGCACGGGCGATGACCCGGAAGAAGCCGGTCAGCCGCGGCGCGCGTGGTTCCGCACGCCCTCCGCCGGTGGCGAAGAAGGTGGCACGGCGTCCTGAAGGTAGGACGCTGCAGCTACGCGCCGAACTTCTCCAGTCGCAGTGCGTTGGCCGCCGCCAGCGGCATCAGGTCGGTGGTCGCCAACTGCGGGCCGAGCCCGCCGGCGACGCAGTCATGTTCGCCGAAACGCTCCACCCGATCGGGCCGGCAGTGTGCCGACCAGAGCACGAGGGGGACGGGGTGCCAGCTGTGCTGGGCGAGTGCCGCGGGCGTCGAATGGTCGCCGGTGATCAGGATCACGTCGGGCTCGAGATCCAGCAGCTGCGGCAGGGCGGCGTCGACCTTTTCGAGTTCCTGGGCCTTGCTGTCGAAGTCCCCGTCTTCACCGGCGCTGTCGCTCTTCTTGTGGTGGACGAAGAAGAAGTCGTAGTCGTTCCACTTCGCGCGGACCTGCTCGATCTTCTGCTCCATGTCGGCGGCGGCGTCGAGCGCGTCCATGCCGACGAGTCGGGCCACGCCGCGATACATGGGGTAGTCGGCGACAGCGGCCGCGCGCAACCCGAAGACATCGGGGAATGTCGGCCAGTCGGGCCGCTTCGCGAACCCGCGTAACAGCAGCATGTTCGCCGGGTGCGCGTCACGCAGCCGCTGGCCGGCCTGCTTGACGAACTCGCTGACGAGATCGGCCGTGGTGCGTGCAGCGGCGGTTTCGGACATGGCCCGTGGCGCGTTCGGCTCGATGCCGGTCCGCTGGGGATCGGTGTCCGCCACGTCGCCGCTGAGACCCGCGCCGCGCAGCACGAGCAGGAAGCGGTGTTCCTTGACTGTCTGGACGAAGACCTCGACGTCGGGCAGGTCGATCTGTGCCAGGCGCTCGCAGAGTTCGTGGTTCTTTTCGGTGCTGATGCGTCCGGCCCGTCGATCGGTCACGCGGCCGGTGTCGTCGACCGTGCAGAAATTGCCACGGGCCGCCACGTCGCGCCCGGTGAGCGGAAAGTCGCTGCCCAGCGCGCTCAGCACGCCACGGCCGATCTGGTATGCCAGCGGGTCGTACCCGAACAGGGCCAGGTGGCCGGGGCCGCTGCCGGGCGTGATCGCGGTGCCGCAGGGCTGGTGCAGCCCGCAGGTGCCGCGGGCGGCCAAGTCGTCCATGTTGGGTGTGCGGGCGGATTCGAGCTCGGTAGCGCCGCCGGCCTTCACGGGCAGCCCGCCCAGCCCGTCGAGCACCAGCAGGACAATCCTGGTATCGGCTGGACGCTTGAGTTGTCGGATCAGTTCGAGCGTGGTTTTCATGCTGGGCTTGACCTTTCCTGACTGGACTGTTTGGGGGCGGCCGACCCGCTCGTGACGACGTGCCGGGCCGCGCCGGTGGCGAAGGCCGCGATGTTCTCCTGGGTGACGTCGAGGATGCGGCGCACGGCTTCGTCGGTGCAGAACGCGCTGTGCGGCGTGATGTACGCGTTGCGCAGGCGCAGCAGCACGTGGTTGGCCAGCAGCGTCTCGAGGTTGTGGCGCTTGTGGAAGGCGGAGCGGAGCAGTTCCGCTTCTTCGCGGACCGTCGGCTCTTCGGAAAGCACGTCGAGGCCGGCGGCGCGCACCTTGCCGTCGGCGAACGCCTGCATCAGCGCCTGCACGTCGATCAGGCCGCCGCGCGCGGTATTGATCAGCACGACGCCGTCTTTCATCTTCGCGAACTGCTCGTGCGAGATCATGTGGTGGGTCTTGGGCGTGCCCGGCACGTGCAGCGTGATGATGTCGGCTTCGGCCAGGAGCTGGTCGAGCGGGCGATAGGTGAAGCCGAGCTGGGTCGCCAGTTCTGCGCGCGGCTTCACGTCGTAGGCGATGGCCTCCATCGCGAAGCCCCTGGCCATGCGGATCACGTGCTGGCCGATGCTGCCGGTGCCGATGACGCCCATGGTCTTGCCCGCCAGGTCGAAGCCGCGCAGCCCCTGGAGCGAGAAATCGCCTTTGCGCGTGCGATCGATGGCGTGGAAGGTGTTGTGGCTGATGGTCAGCAGCAGGGCGAACACGTGCTCGGCGACGGTGGTCTCGCCGTATTCCGGGACGTTGCAGACCGTGATGCCATGCGCAGCGCAGTAGTCGTGATCGATGTGGTCGACGCCCGTCGAGCGCGTCGTGATCAGGCGCAGCTGCGGGAGCTGCTCCAGCGTCTCAGCGTCCAGCTCCGAGTAGATGAATGGGCACAGTACCTCGGTGTCGGCGTAGTCCGCCGCCTGGGCCGGCTTGAGCGGGCGGTCGCTGAAGCGGAGTTCGTGCTGCTCGGCGAGCGGTGCCAGGGCCTCGCGCTCCCACGGTTCGACTTCGAATACGGCGATACGCATAGCCAGCGACTCCATCGCGTACAAGGGGCCCCGCAACCTCGGCCTGCCGCGGGTTGGCAGGAGAGGCTACGGAGCCCGCGTGAATCGCGCGTGACAATGACCTGAATCGCCTGTCAGGTCGACATGTCGCGGACAGCCACCGACCGCTTGATTACAGGCAGCGCATGAATGCGACCAGCGCGTCCTTTTCCTTGCCGGTGAGCTCCAGTTGCAGCACGACATTGAAGAACTCGACGGTGTCTTCCAGCGTCAGCAGGCGGCCGTCGTGATGGTACGGCGGCGAGTCCTTGATGCCGCGGAGCGTGAATGTCTTGATCGGCCCGTCGGCGATGTTGTACTGGTCGTTGACCATCTCGGCTTCGTAGAACCGCTCGAGGTGCAGGTCGTGCATCCGGTCGTCCAGGTAGAACGGGGCCGGGTGACATACGCCGCACTGGCCCTTGCCGAAGAAGACCTGCTGGCCGAGCATCTCCAGGTCGGTCGCCTTGTCCGGGTCGAGCCGGCCGACCGCGTCGAGCTTGGGCGCGGGCGGGAAGTCGATCATGTTCTGCATCTGGGCCATCATGGCGACCTGTTCGGACCGCGCCGGCAGGTGCAGCCCCTTCTTGGTGCCGATGACGTGGTCGCCATCGAAGTACGCCGTGCGCTGCTCGAACTCGGTGAAGTCCTCGACCGAGCGCAGCGAGCGTTTCGACCCGTGAATCTGCTGGTTGAACATGCCGCGCAGGCTGACCGTGTCGAGACGGAAGCGGGCCGCCTGCGGCCGGGTATCGGGGTTCAGGTGGAATGCGGCATTGGTGTGGAAATTCACGTGACAATCGAGACAGGTCACGCCCAGGCTCGGCTCGGCCACCTTGCGGTCTTCGGTCTGGTTGAACTGCTGCTGCGGGAAGGGTGTAAGCAGCAGGCGCATGCCGCTCATCTGCACGGGCGTGAGAATGCCCTTGAAGATCTCGTAGTAGTTCTTGATGCTCAGCACCTCGCCCCGTGACACGTCGCCCAGGTCGGGCCGCGTGGTCAGGTAGATCGGCGGCGGGAACTCGGGCGTGAGGTGATCGGGCAGGTCGAACGAAACATCGAAACGCTCCAGGTTGCGCTGCTCCTTCTCCAGCATCGCGTCGATCTGATTCTGCGGGAACACCTGGCCGCCGGTGGAGTGCTTGGCGTGTGGCAACGGGCGGAAACCCATGGGGAAGACGTCCTTGCGCTTGATTTCCGCGGGTTTCATGGTGGCGAGCTCGTCCCAGCTGACCCCGCCGTGCAGCTTGACGCGCACGCCCTGTTGCACCGGCTTGCGGCCGGCGGACATCATGACGTCGGACGGGTTGTCCCCCAGGTCGTAGCGTTTTTCGAGCAGGCGCTGTTGCTCTGCCATTACGTCAGACTGCGCCGCCTTGTCCTGCTTCATGATCTCCGAGAAGGTCTTCTCGATCACCACCGGCATGTACGTGTCGGGATCCTCGATCGGACTCTTCTTCTGGCCCATGTACTGCTGGGCATACAGCGCACCGCCGGCGGCAAGGAGCACGCCGGCGGCGGCGAGGGTAATGAGCGGTGTGCGGTATCGGTGCAAGCGTCTCATGGGGGTTCCTTTCGAAGAATGCGGACAATCGCTCGCGGTCCACGGCTCGCTGATGACAACACGATCCGATTATGCGTCATGAGTTGAACGTCAGATGACGGCGGCGTGACGGTGCTGTAATGCGACGGTGCGCCCCGTTACTTCTCGCCGACCAATCCCAGGAAGCCATCCTCGTCGAGTCGTGCGACGTCGTGCTCGTCCGCGTGCTGCAGCTTGGTGTCGCCGGGATCGGACCCGACCACCAGGTAATCGGTGCTGCCCGAGACGCTGGAGCTGGCGCGGCCCCCCTGGCGGCGGATGGCCTGCTGCGCCTCGTCACGCGTCATCCGGTCGAGCGTGCCGGTGATGACCAGGGTCTTCCCTCTGAGTCGCTGGCCCCGCGGTTGGGCGGATTTCGGATCGATCCCTTGTTTCTGAAGCGCGCGAATCAGCTGCCGGTTCGGCTTGTTGGCGAACCAGTCCGCGATCGCGTCCGCCACCGTGGCGCCGACGTCGGGGATGTCGAGCAAACGTTGCCTGTCGGCCTCCTGCAGCTCGTCGAGCGACCCGAATTCGGCGGCGAGTGTGTCCGCCAGGGCGCGGCCGATATGCGGGATGCCGAGGCCGTAAACGAGCCGGGAAAGTGATACGTCCCTGGCGGATTGGATCGCGTCGACGAGGTGCTGGGCACTCTTCGCGCCCATGCGCTCGAGTCGCGTCAGATCGTCGACGCCGAGGTCGAACAGGTCCGCCGGCGACGCGACCATGTCGCGCTCGACGAGTTGATCGACGATCTTCTCGCCGAGTCCGTCGATATCCAGGGCCTGCTTCGAGCCGAAATGCTGCAGGCTGCGCTTGAGCTGGGCCGGGCAGGCGGCATTGGTGCAGCGCGTGGCGGCTTCGCCTTCGGTCTTGGTGACGGGCTGCCCGCAGGCGGGACATTTCTGGGGCAGGCGGTACTTCTTCTCGTTGCCGGAGCGTTTCTGCCTGATGACCTTGACGACGTGCGGAATGACATCGCCAGCACGTTCGACGAGGACGGTGTCGCCGACGCGCACATCCTGGCGCTCGATCTCGTCCTGGTTGTGAAGGCTGACGTGGGTCACTTCCACGCCACCGATGCGGACCGGATCGAGGATGGCGACCGGGGTGAGCTTGCCGGTGCGGCCGACGTAGGCCTCGATGGACTCGATGCGCGTGGTCTGGCGGCGTGAAGCGAATTTGAACGCGATGGCCCAGCGGGGGTTGCTGGCGCGTACGCCGAGCTTGTCGTGGTCGGCGAGGTTGTTGACCTTGAAGACGCAGCCGTCGATTTCGTAGGGGAGGTCGTCGCGCCGGTTCGCCATTTCGCGGTACCAGGCGATTGCGTCGTCGAGCGTGTCGATGCGCCGCACGTGTTCGCAGGTCGGCAGGCCGAGCTCACGCAGGCGCTCCACGGATTGCCACTGTGTATCGGGCCGGCCGGTGCAATCGGGCGCGATTTCCCAACAGAACAGGCGCAGCGGACGCCGGGCGGTGATGTCGGGGTCCAGCTGGCGGAGGCTGCCGGAGGCGGCGTTGCGGGGATTGGCGAAGGTCTTGTTGCCGTCGTGCTCCTGGTGCCGGTTGAACTCGGCGAATTCGTCCTTGCTCATGTAGATTTCGCCGCGGACGACGAGCCGCCTGGGTGTGGGCACGTCACTGTCGAGCAGTTGCAGCGGCACCTGGCGGATGGTGCGCACGTTTGGCGTGACGTCCTCGCCGGTCTGGCCGTCGCCGCGGGTGGCGGCCGTGGTGTAGTGGCCGTTCTCGTAGACGAGCTCGATGCTGACGCCGTCGTACTTGGGCTCGCCGACCAGCGGGACGCGCTGCTGATGGAGTTGGTCGCGGCAGGTGTCGTAGAAGCGGCGGAGGCCGTCCTCGTCCTGGATGGCCTGCAGGCTGCGCATTGGGCTGCGGTGGCTGATCGTGCCGAGCTCTTCGCGCGGCGGCGCGCCGACACGCTGGGTCGGGCTGTCCGGCGTGACCAGTTCGGGGTAGTCGTTTTCGATCTGCTCCAGCTCGCGCTTCAGCTCGTCATACTCGGCATCGGAGAGATCCGGATCGTCCAGGACGTAGTAGCGGTGGTCGTGGTGCGCGATCTCCGCCCGCAGCTCTTCGGCACGCTGACGTGCCTTCTTCTTCGTGTCGGGGACGGACATGCGCTGTCGCGTGGCCATGGCGTCAATCCGTGCGTTTCTCGAGGGTGCGCGCTGTCACCGTGTTCACGATGTCCTTCTTCTCGAGCCAGCCGCGGCGGGCCACGTCGATACCGAACTGCATGAAGTCGAGGTCGTCGGTTTTGTGGGCATCGGTCGAGATCACGATCTCGACGCCGGCCTCCTTGGCCCGCTGGCAGTGGATGTCGGGCAGGTCGAGCCGATCGGGATAGGCGTTGATCTCCAGGCAGACGCCATTCTCGGTACAGGCCGCGAAGACCTTGTCGAGGTCGAGCGCGATCTCCGCGCGGCTGCCGAGCTGGCGGCCGAGCGGGTGCGCGATGCAGTTGACCACGCCGCTCTCGATGGCCCGGACCACGCGCTCGGTCATCTTGTCCTTGGGGAGCTCGAACCGGGAGTGCACGGAGGCGTTGACCCAGTCGAGCCCGGCGAGCAGGTCCTCGTCGAGGTCGAGCCGGCCGTCCTCGAGGATGTCGACCTCCACGCCGGCGAGCAGACGAAACTCGTCGAGCTTGCTGTTGACCGCGCGGATGTCGTCGACGTGCTTGCGCAGGCGTTCCTCGTCGAGCCCGTTGGCGACGCGCACGGCTTTCGAATGATCCGTGATGGCCAGGTAGTCGTAGCCCTTGTCCTGGGCCGCCCTGGCCATGGTCTCGATGGTGTGCTGGCCGTCTGACGCCCTGGTATGGGCGTGCAGATCGCCGCGGATGTCGTCCAGCTCGATGAGCCGGGGCAGCTTGTCGTTCCGGGCGGCATCGATCTCGCCGCGATCCTCGCGCAGCTCGGGCGGAATCCAGGGGAGGTCCAGCTTCTTGTAGACCTCCTTCTCGGTCTCGCCCGCCAGGCGCTTGCGCCCATCGAACAACCCGCGCTCGTTGAGTTTCCAGTCGTTGCCCTGGGCCCGCTTGCGCAGGGCGATGTTGTGCGCCTTTGAGCCGGTGAAGTACAGCAGCGCCGAGCCGAAGGCCTGCGCTTCGAAAAAGAGAAAGTCGACGGCCAGGCCGTTGCGCAAGCGGACGCGCACCTTGTCGGTGCCCTTGCTGATGACGTCGGCCACGGTCTCGTGCTCGGTGAGCTGGTCTGCGGTTTTCTCGCGATCGGTCGCCTGGATGATGACGTCGAGGTCACCGATGCTCTCCTTGCGGCGCCGATAGCTGCCCGCCACCTGCCAGTTTCTGATCTGCGAAATGTCGTCGAGGTGCGCGCCCAGTGCATGGACGTAGGCCTGCGCTTCCTTCAGGCGGATGCGCCCGGCGTGCTGCTTGAGATTCTCGATGCCCTGCAGAATGCGCTGTTCGGTCTTGGCCCCCATCCCGGAAACGTCGCGCACCTTGTTTTGTTGCGCGGCTTCCTTGAGTTCGTCGATCGTCGCAACCCCGAGCTCGTCGTGCAGCGCCTTGGCCTTCTTCGGCCCGAGTCCCGGCACGTTCAGGAAATCGGTGAGTTCGGCCGGCGTCTGCTGGCGGAGGTCTGCCAGTCGCTGGCAGGTCCCGTCCTCCACCAGTTCACGGATGTTCTCCGCGGTGCTGTTGCCGATATTGGGCAGCTTGCTCAGGTCCCGGCCGTCCGCGACCAGGTCGGCCAGACGCTCACTGGCGTCGCGGACCGACCGGGCTGCGTTGCGGTAGGAGCGCACGCGAAACTGATCCGCCTCCTGGATCTCCAGCAGATCGGCAATCTCGTCCAGGACGTCGGCGATTTCGGCGTTTTCCACGACGGCCCTCGCTACCGCACGCGGCGGGCTCGTCACTTGGACGACTCGCTGACCACGAAGGTCACCATCATGTTGACGCGGTACTCGGCGATTTCGCCCTGGTCGACGCGAACCTGCTGTTCCTTGATCCACGCGCCCTGGACGTCGTTCACCGAGTCTGTCGTGCGGGCGATGCCACGACGAATGGCGTCGCCGAAGCTCTCGGTGGACGTGGCACTGATTTCGATGTTCTTGGCAACTGACATGTTTGAACTCCTCTCGGGGAATACCGGCAGTCACGAACGCCCAAAGCGGAATGTGCTGCAGGCGCCAACTTGAAACCAAGTATTGCCCGTGGTGCTGACGCGTGGCTGAAGCTTCGCTGAACTGTGCGTAATGTCGCGCCGCCGGCGCTCGGGTGCAGGAATCCGGCGCTCGTCGGCCGGGTGACGGCGGGTGGCGTGATTACGGGGTGTTCAGGTCACCGTCAGCCGGCATTCAGGCCGGCGCAGCACCCTCTGTCGTGCCCGAGACAAGGGGAGCCGAATCGTTCGTACCGAAGCTCGCGGGAGTGTTCCATGTTCGCTGTGCTCCAGTTTCTGCTCTACGGGGGCGGGATCGCGCTGGCCATCAGTGGGATCGCTGCGCGCAAGAAGGTTCGCATCGCCGGCGGCATCGGCCTGCTGATCGGTGCGGTGTTGTTCTTTGCGTTGCTCGGGTTCTGGGGCGAGTGGCTCTGGTTTGATGCCATCGGTTATGCCGGCCGCTTATGGACGGTGGTCTGGACGCAGGTGGGGACGGCGCTGGCGGGGGCGGTGCTGGGGCTGGCGGGCGTCTTCGTGCTGACACGGTTCATCTCGCGCGACCAGTTCCACGCGCGCAGCTGGCCACTGCTGGCCGGAGCGATCGTGGGTGGCCTGTGGGGCATGCAGGTATGGCAAGCGGTGCTGGTGTTCTTCAATCGCGTGAGCGCGGACATGCGCGACCCGATCCTCGGCCTCGATGCCGGCTTCTACATGTTCGTCCTGCCGCTGTTGGACCACCTGCACAGTCTGCTGGCGTGGCTCGCGGTCATCGGGCTCGTCGCGGCGCTGGTGGCTCGCTTCGGCTGGCGCACCACGCCGGATGGCAGCGGTACTATCGTACTGGAGCGCGCCGGCGCAGCGGGGCGCGTGCCCGGGGCACGGGCGCTCGCCGCGGCGAGCGCGGCGCTGGCACTCGTGGTCGCGCTCGGGGCGCTGCTGGCCGTGTTTCACCTGCTGTATTCGCAGGCCGGCGTGGTGGCCGGCGCCGGCTGGACCGATGTTCACATCCGCCTGCCGGCGTATTTCGTTGTTGCCGGGCTCACGCTGCTGCTGGGGGCCAGCTGCGGCCTGCCGCCGATCCGCGCCCGCGTAGCGCGCCGCTTGCCGGCGGAGGCTGCGGAAGCGTCGGACCTGGTCAGCTTCGGGGCTGCCTGGACGGGCATCGGCGTGGCCTGGTTTCTGGCGCTCGGTGTCGTGCCGGGATTCATCCAGTGGATCGTGGTCGAACCGAACGAGATCACGTTCGAGCGGCGCTACATCGCCAACAACATCGAATTCACGCGCCACGCTTTTCGACTGCACGAGGTGGAGGAGCGGCAGTTCCCTGCCGCCGAGGAATTCACGCGCGAGATGGCCCGCGCCAACGAGCACATCCTCGATGACGTTCGTCTGTGGGATTACCGCGCGCTCGACGAGGTGTACAAGCAGTTCCAGGAGATCCGCCTGTACTACGCGTTCGACGACGTCGACATCGACC
This sequence comes from uncultured Planctomycetales bacterium, assembly GCA_964448675.1. GTDB lineage: Bacteria > Planctomycetota > Phycisphaerae > UBA1845 > Fen-1342 > CAYUZU01. The sequence goes on along the minus strand of CAYUZU010000016.1, from coordinate 67,877 downwards.
GCTACACGATCGGTGATCGCTACGAGCAGGTCATGGTGTCGGCCCGCGAGCTCCAGCCGGACAACCTGCCGCCGCAGAGCCAGACCTTCGTGAACCGCCGCTTCAAGTACACGCACGGCTACGGCCTGACGCTGGCGACGGTCAACGACTTCACGCCGGACGGGTTGCCGCACCTGCTCGTCAAGGATATCCCGCCGCAGGCGACGCACTCGGACCTCGCGGTCGATCGCCCGGAGATCTACTACGGTGAGCTGACGCGGGAGCCGGTGGTGGCCAACAGCACCGAGAAGGAGTTCGATCACCCCAGCGGCGATGAGAACGTCTACGTGCGCTACGACGGCACGGGGGGCGTGCAGCTGCGCAACCTGTGGCGCAAGTTCGTGCTGGGTTACCTGTTCAACAGTACGAGATTCGTATTGTCGTCGTATCCGCAGGCGGACAGTCGCGTGATGTTCCACCGCACGGTGCACGACCGCGTGAAGAAGCTGGCGCCGTTCCTGGAATTCGACGAGGACGCCTACATCGTGCTGGTCGATGGCCAGCTCTACTGGATCGTCGATGCCTACACGACCTCGCGACGCTTCCCTTACAGCGAGCCGTTCGTCGGCCAGGCGGCCGGCGGCTACAACCTGCGGCCGGCCGGCACCCTGGACGAGGCCAACGCGACCCTTGGGTACTTCCGCGGCGTCAACTACGTGCGCAACGCCGTGAAAGTGGTGGTCAACGCCTACGACGGTGCGACGGACTTCTATGTTTTCGATGACGAAGATCCTGTGGTGCGGGTGTGGCGCAACGCGTTCCCGGCGCTGTTCAGGGACGCGGACGAGATGCCGCCGGGCCTGCGCGCGCACGTCCGCTATCCCGAGGGGTTTCTGCTGGCCCAGGGCCTGGTGTACGCCAAGTACCACATGGACGACCCGGCGGTGTTCTACAACCAGGAGGACCTGTGGGTGCGCGCCACCGAGAAGTACTACGCCCAGGTGCAGCCGGTGGAGCCGTACTACGTGATGTGGCAACTGCCCGGCGCGGACGAGCCCGAGTTCGTGCTGATCCTGCCGTTCACGCCCAAGAACCGACAGGTGCTCATCGGCTGGATCGCGGGCATGTGTGACGACGAGAACTACGGGCGCTTCCTGGCGTACAAGTTCCCCAAGGAGAAGCGGGTGCTCGGCCCGCAGCAGGTCGAGACCAAGATCGACCAGGACCGGCACCTGTCAGGCCAGCTCACGCTGTGGGACCAGCGTGGCTCGAACGTGCTGCGCGGCAACGTGCTGGCGATTCCGATCGAGGACACGCTGATCTACGTCGAGCCCATTTACCTGCAGGCCGACACGGCGGCCTATCCCGAGTTGCGGCTGGTGGCCGTGATGCACGGCGACACGCTGAGCTACGCCGACACGTTCGACGAGGCGCTGCTGGGCCTGTTCGAGGGCGGCCGGGCCGATCTCGGCGGCGCCGCCGCGCTGGCGGACCAGTCGGTGCAGGAACTGGCACGACAGGCGAACGACGCCTTCGAGAGCTACCTGCGGCTGCAGAGTGAGCAGCAGTTCGGCCAGGCGGCGGAGCAGTTGCAGCGGCTGCGCGACACGCTGCAGCAGCTCCAGGATCTCGCTGCCGAGCCGGCGGCTGACGAGAAGTGACGGGTTCGTGGTGATGGCGAGCCGGCGCGCGGAGACCGAGTGAGGAACCATGGTGCAGTCAGATACAGACCTGTTCGCGACGGGGTACGAGAAATCGCTGGCGCTGCTGCGGCGTTGTCGCGTGAAGCAGGGCTTCCTCGCGACGCCGACCGACAACGCCAACTATCGCCGCATCTGGGGCCGCGACAGCTGCATCATCGGCCTGGCGGCACTGGCGGCCGGTGACGACGACCTGGTGGAGGCCTGCCGCTGCACGCTGCGGACGCTGGCGCGCTACCAGGGACCGCACGGCGAGATCCCCAGCAACGTCGATCCCGTCTCGGAGCGGGTGAGCTATGGCGGCACGACCGGCCGCGTGGACGCCGATCTGTGGTTCATCATCAGTTGCGGCCAGTATTGGCGGGCGACCGGGGACGAGGCGCTGGTGGACGAGCTCCGGGAGCCCATCGAGCAGACGCGCTACCTGTTGGGCTCGTGGGAGTTCAACACGCGCGGCCTGCTGTACGTGCCGATCACCGGCGACTGGGCCGACGAATACCTGCAGACGGGCTACGTGCTGTATGACCAGTTGCTCTACCTGCAGGCGCAGCGCGAACTGGCGGCCCTGCGACAACAGCGGTTCGGCGGCGAGGATCACACCCAGAAACAGTCGATCAGCCGGCTGCGTCACCTGATCCGCGCGAACTACTGGTTTCTCGACGGCGACGAGGTGCCGGACGACGTGTACCACGAGGTCCTGTACAGGCGCGGCCGCCAGGCGGCGCCGCATCGTTGCGGTTGCTACTGGATGCCGTTCTTCTCGCCGGCCAGCTACGGCTTCCGTTTCGACGCGCTGGCGAACGTGCTGGTGTCGCTGCTGGGGGTGGCCGATGACGGGCAGCGTGAAGAGGTGGACAACTTCATCGCCAACGAGCTCACCCCGCGGGAATTGCCGCTGCTGCCGGCGTTCCACCCGGTGATCACGCCCAAGGACGAGGCGTGGGACGACCTGCAGATGACGTTTTCGCACACGTTCAAGAACGAGCCGTACGAATACCAGAACGGCGGCCTGTGGCCGATGATCACGGGGTTTTACGTGGCGGACCTCGCGCAGCGGGGGCATGGCACGGCGGCGCGGCGTCATCTGGCCGCGATTCACCGCGCCAACGAGAGCGAAACCGACGGCGCGGACTGGACATTCCCCGAGTACATGCACGGGCGCGAGCTGAGGCCGGGCGGCAGCATGCACATGGGCTGGAACGCGGCGACGGCCGTGCTCGGGCACCACGCGCTCGAGGGGCGGCCGGTGTTCCGCACGAACCTGCCGGGCGAGAACGCGTCGGCCGGCGCCGCGTCCGCCGGAGCGATCACACATGACTGAGTCGGATGCAGGTGCCACGCGGGGGTCGACCGCGCGGATGCGCCGCGTGGCGGCGCGGTGCGGCCGGCCGGTGCTGCTGGGCGCGGCAGCGGTGGCGGCCGTGCTGCCTGTGCTCGGCGGGTGCGGCGAAACGGAAGCCGGCGGGAGCAAGTCGGCAAGGGCCACGCCCGTGACGACGGTCACGGCCCGGGTCGAGACGTTGCAGGAGACGGCGCGCGGCATCGGGTCGCTGCAGGCCGTGGCCGAGGTCGAGATTCGCGCCGAGGTCGCCGGCGTGGTCGAGCAGATCCGCTTCGAAGAAGGGCAGCGGGTGGCGCGGGGTGATCTGCTGCTGCGGCTGGACGACGAGGAGCTGCAGCGACAGCGGGCGGCGCGGCAGGCCGCCCTGAAGTCGGCGCGGGCCGACCTGACCAACGCGGCGTGGAACCTCGAGCGTTTGCGGCGGCTGCGTGAGCAGGGCGTCGCGGCCACCGAGGAGTTCAAGGACGCCCGTGATCGTCACCAGGCGTTGCAGGCGCGCGTCGAGCAGCTGGCGGCGGAGGTGCAGGTCGTCGCCGAGCAGATCGAGGACACCCGTGTGCGTGCGCCGCGGGCCGGCCGTATGACGCGGCAGCTGGTGGACGTGGGTGACTTCGTGGATGCCGGCGACCAGCTCACGTATCTCTACACGACCGACCCGCTCGAGGTGGCCTTCTGGTTGCCGGAAGAGCACGCGGGCCAGATCCGCCCGGGGCTGCGGGTGCTGGCCACGAGCGCGGCCTATCCAGACCGTGAATTCGATGGCGAAGTGGTGTTTGTCGGGCCGGTGGTGGATCCGGCGTCACGCAGGTTCCGGGTCAAGGCGCACGTCGCCAATCCGGACCGCTCGTTGAAGCCGGGGGCGTTCGTGCAGGCGGAGGTCGTGACGGCGACACATGCCGACCGGCCGGTCGTACCGGAAGAGTGTCTCGTCAGTTTGCGCACCGGGTACGTGGTGTTCGTGGTGGAAGGGAACCGGGCGCGGCGGCGCGACATCGAGATCGATCTGCGCGCGCCGGGCCGCGTCGCCGTCGCTGCCGGGATTCGGCCCGGCGACGAGGTGGTCCGCACCGGTCACATGCGGCTGCAGGACGGCGATACCGTCCGGGTCGTTCGGCGTGAGAGCGGCAGCGCCGCCACGACGCGCCCCGCGACACGGCGGGCGACCCGTCCGACGGAGGCGCACCGGCCATGATCTGGAGCTTCTGTATTCGCCGGCCGGTGCTGACGCTGGTGGTCTTCATCATCGTGGCCATCTTCGGGCTTTACGCCTATTTCCAGCTGCCGATTCGCGAGAACCCCGATATCGAGTTCCCCATCGTCAGTGTCAACGTGGTGCTGCCCGGCGCCGAGCCCGAGGTGATCGAGACCGAGGTTGTCGAACCGCTCGAAGAACGGATCAACACGATCGAAGGGCTCAAGCGGCTGGAGTCGACGGCGCGCGAGGAGGTCGCCACGGTCACGGCCGAATTCGAGTTGTGGCGTGACATCGACGTTGCGGCCCAGGACGTCCGCGACCGCGTCGACCGCGCGGCGCGCGAACTCCCGGACAGCATCGAAGCGCCGATCGTCCGCAAGCTCGACCCCGACGCCCAGCCGATCATGTGGATCGCGCTCACCGGCGACGAGCGCTGGGACGCCGTCCGGCTGACGCGCTACGCGGACGAGACGCTCAAGGAGCGCCTGGAGAACATCCGCGGGGTGGGGCAGGTCCTCATCGGCGGCGAGCGCCTCTATGCCGTCCGCGTGCGGCTCGACCCGGCGCGCCTCGCGGCCCACGGCGTGACGGTGCAGGACGTCGTCCGGACCATTCGCGCCAACAACGTGAAGATCCCGTCCGGGCGCATCGAGAGCGAACACCGCGAGTTCCTCGTCAAGACGCGCGGCCAGTTCGCCGCGGCCGAGCCGCTCAACAACCTGATCATCACGTCGCGCGACGGGGCGGTGGTGCGCATCGGCGACGTGGGCCGGGCCGTCGCCGGTGTGGAGAACGACCGCCAGACAGCGCGTTTCAAGCAGAGGCTCACGGTGGGGCTGGGCGTGGTCAAGCAGACCGACGCCAACACGGTGGCCCTTGCGGACGCCGTCCGGCAGCGCATGCAGAGGCTCGCCGCCGACTTCCCGGCGGGTCTGCAGCACACGGTCGCCACCGACAACTCGATCTACATCAAGCAGAGCGTTCGTGACCTGGTCGTGACGGTGTTCCTCGCCACGGGGCTGGTCATGCTGGTCGTGCTCGGCTTCCTGCGCAGCCTGCGGGGCACGATCATCACCACCGTGGCGATTCCCGTCTCATTGCTGGGCGGGCTGGCGATCATCTACCTCCTCGGTTTCAGCCTCAACGTGCTGACGCTGCTGGCACTGATTCTCGCGATCGGCATCGTGATTGACGACGCCGTCATCGTGCTCGAGAGCAGTTACCGCAACATGGAGCAGGGCGCGGCCGCGCCGGAGGCGACGCGCAAGGGCACTGGCCGCGTCGCGTTCCCGAACATCGCCAACACGCTGTCGCTGGCGGCGGTGTTCATCCCGGTCGCGTTCACCGCGGGACTCATCGGCCGCTTCTTCTTCGAGTTCAGCCTGACGGTTGCCGTAACGGTGTTCGCCTCGACGTTCGCGGCGCTCACGTTGACGCCGATGCTCTGTGCGCGGTTTCTGCGCGTACCCGAGCAGCCGAATCGGGTGTACCAGTGGTCCGAGGACGCTCTCGAGCGCATCGAGGCCGGGTACGCCTGGATTGTCGAGCGCGCCTTTCATCACCGGCTCGCAACGATCCTGGTGGGCGTGGCGGCGCTGGTGCTGATGGTGCTGACGGTGCGCGATCTGCCGCAGGAGTTCACACCGCCGATCGACCGCTCGCAGTTTCTCATCCGCTTCGAGACGCCCGAGGGCGCGACGCTGCGCCACACCGACGCCTACGCGCGCGAGATCGAGGACGTGCTGTCGGCCACGCCGGAAGTGAAGCACTTCTTCCTCGCGATCGGCCTGGCACGCACCGCCGGCCCGGGCCGCGTGAACGAGGGCATCGTGTTCGTGCGGCTGGTGCCGCGTGGCGAGCGCACGCGGGCGCAGGTGGACATCGTGCAGGGATTGCGTGAGCGCCTGGCGTTGCTGGCCGGCGGCGAGGCGTACGCGGTCGAGCCGGGGCTTGGGCTGGCGCGCGGGGCGGCGCTGCAGGTCGTGCTGCAGCAGCCGGACCTGGCGGCCCTCGCCCGGGAGCAGGCCGACATCATGGCCTGGATGCGGCAGCAGCCCGCGTACCTGGGCGTCAACTCGGACCTGAAGATGAACAAGCCGCAGGTGGACGTGTGGATCCAGCGCGACAAGGCCAGCCAGATGGGCGTCACCGTGGCCGAAATCGCCAACACGCTGCGCTACCTGCTCGGCGAGCCGGACATCTCCGAAATCGAGCGCAACGCGGAGCGCTACGAGGTCATCCCCGAGATCATCGGCAAGGGGCAGATGGTGCCAGCGGCGCTGGATCTGCTGTACGTCCGCAACCGGCACGGTCAGCTCGTGTCCCTGGGCAATCTCGTGCGGCATGAAGAGGCGGTCGGTCCCAGCGCGATCCACCACTACAACCGGCTGCGGTCGGCGACGATCTCCGCGGCGAGTCCACCGGACGTGACCCTCGGCCAGGCCTTGCGCGGGCTGGAGGCGCACTTCGCGGAGAACCTGGGGGCGGACACGTCCTACGCGGTTGCCGGCCGGACCGAGGACTTTCGCGAGTCGTTTTACTACCTGACGATCGCGCTGGTGTTCTCGATCGTGTTCGTCTACCTGGTGCTCGCCGGGCAGTTCGAGTCGTTCATCCACCCGTTCACCATTCTGTTGACCTTGCCGCTGGCCGGCGTGGGGGCGTTCGGTGCGCTGTGGCTGGTCGGAATGTCGTTCAACATCTTCTCGTTCATCGGACTGATCATGCTGGCGGGCATGGCGACCAAGAACGCGATTCTGCTGGTCGATTACGCCAACACGCTGACACGCGCGGGGCGCGATGCGGTGGACGCCGCGAAGGAGGCCGCCCGGATCCGCTTTCGTCCGGTCATCATGACGACGATTTCCACCGTGCTCGGGCTGCTGCCGATCGCGGTGGGGTTCGGTGCGGGCGGGACGTCGCGCGCGCCGCTGGGCGTGGCCGTCGCCGCCGGCCTGCTCGCGACGACCGGCCTGACGCTGCTGATCATTCCCGTCGTCTACAGCCTCAACCAACGTCTTCAGGAGCGCATCGTGGGGGCATTCGGTGGCGAGACAACGCCGGCGCCGGCCGACAGCGAAGCCTAGACTCGCCTGCGGCGGACGGGTCCGTCCGCGTCATGCTTCCCGTTGCCACCGAGACGCAGCAGCCGGGCGTTGATGGCGACGATCACGGTTGACAGGGACATCAGGCCGGCGCCGACCGCCGGCGACAGCAGAATGCCGACCGGGTACAGCACGCCGGCGGCGAGCGGAATCGTGAGGGCGTTGTAGCCGGTGGCCCACCAGAGATTCTGCACCATCTTGGCGTAGGTCGCGTCGGCCAGGCGCACGACTGCCGCCGCGTCGCGCGGGTCCGAGCGCACGAGGACGACATCTCCGGCCTCAACGGCCACGTCGGTACCGGCGCCGATGGCGATTCCCACATCGGCTTGGGTCAGGGCGGGCGCATCGTTGACGCCGTCGCCGACCATGGCCACACGCAGGCCGCGCTGCTGCAATTCGCGGATCTTGTTCGCCTTCTCGTCAGGGAGGATCTCGGCGAAGTACTCATCCAGACCGAGTTCCTTTGCGACGTGATGAGCCACGTCATTGGCATCGCCGGTGACCATCATCACGCGCACCCCGTGATCGTCGCGCAAGCGGCGCAGCGCCTCGCGCGACTCGTCACGGATCACGTCGGCCAGTGCGAGCGCTCCGACGGGGCGATGATCCTCGAGCACGTACACCGTCGTCTTGCCGGCGGACGCGAGAGCCGTGACGCGTTCGTCGTCGACGGCGATGTTGTTCTCGTCGAGGTAGCCGGCGCTGACCACGCGCACGATCTCTCCGTCGAGCCGGGCTTCGGCGCCCTTGCCGGGAATCGCCTTGAAGTCCGACGCGCTGCCGAGCTCGAGTTGACGCTTGTCGGCCTCGGCCACGATGCCCTGGGCGATTGGATGCTCGGATTGTCGTTCGACAGTGGCGGCTGTGCGCAGCACGTCTGCGTCGCTTTGACCGTCAAGAGGCACGATGTCGGTCACGCCGAAGGTGCCGGTCGTGAGCGTGCCGGTCTTGTCGAACACCACGGCATCCAGGCGGCGGGCCCGCTCGAATGCAGCGCGGTCACGCACCAGCAGTCCGTTGCGGGCGGCCAGTGCCGTCGACACCGCGACGACCAGCGGAATCGCCAGCCCGAGCGCGTGTGGACACGTGATGACCATGACAGTGACGGTGCGTTCGAGGGAGAAGTCGAAGGGCCGGCCGACCGCGAGCCACCAGATCAGCAGCGTCACGCCGCCGGCGCTCAGCGCGATCATCGTCAGCCAGAACGCCGCCCGGTCCGCGAGGTTCTGCGTCTGCGAGCGGGATTCCTGCGCCTGGCGGACCATGTCGACGACCTGCGACAGGTAGGTTTCGTCGCCGGTCTTCTGGACCTCCACCGTGATGGCCGCGTCGCCGTTGATGGCCCCCGCCACCACATCGTCGCCGGGCTGTTTCTCGACCGGCTTGCTCTCGCCGGTGATCATCGATTCGTTGACGGCGGTCTGGCCGTCGCTGATCCGGCCGTCGGTGGGGATTTTCTCGCCCGGCTTGACCAGGACGCGATCACCCTTGGACAACTCGTCGATCCCCACGTCTTCGGTGTCTGCGCCGTCAATCAGCCGGTGTGCGGTACTCGGCATCATCTCGGCGAGCTCTTCGAGTGCGCTCGAGGCGCCCATGACGGAGCGCATCTCGATCCAGTGGCCCAGCAGCATCACGTCGATCAGCGTGGCGAGCTCCCAGAAGAACACGCGACCGGACACGCCGAAGACCACTGCACTGCTGTAGCCGTACGCGACCGCAATAGCCAGTCCGATGAGCGTCATCATGCCCGGGCTGCGGTCGCGCAGCTCGCTGACGAGGCCGGTGAGGAATGGCCAGCCACCATAGGCGAAGATCACCGTCGCCAGCAGCCATTGCACCCACGCATCGCCGGCGAAGTCCCAGGCCGTTGCGAGGCCCAGCCATCCCTGGATCATGGGGGAGAGCAGCAGCACCGGCAGCGTCAGCGCGAGCGAGACCCAGAAGCGGCGCTGGAAGTCGGCCGCCATCCTTGCATGGTGTTGCTGGTGGTCGTGGCCGCCGTGCTCGTGCCCCTGCTTGCGCGGCATGTCTGCGCCGCCCGGCTGGTCATCCGCCCGGCGGTTTCGCAGCCCATTGTCTTGCTGGAACGAACTCATGCGTCTGACGGTACGGGCGATGCTGCGCCTCCGGGTGCCCCGGGGGCGACCGCATCAGCTTACCGCGGCACCTTCGACCGCCTGGCGCAGGCGCTGTTCATCTTCGTGCGACAGCGACGTGTGCAGCACGTGGCCGTCGTAGCGCTCGAGCTCGCCCAGGACCTTGTCCGGCGTGGCCTGGCGTACCAGCACGAACAGGACGGACGATCCGGGCTGAACGCGTTGCGCCAACTCCTTCATGAACTTGTCATCGATGCCGACATCGGTCAGTGCGCCGGCCACCCCGCCGGCGGCCGCCCCGACCGCCAGTCCGAACAGCGGGTTGAGGAACAGCAGGCCGATCAAGGTGCCCCAGAAGCCGCCGGTGATCGCACCACTGGTGGTGACGTTGTACAGTTGGCGGAGCTTGATCTTGCCGTCCGGCTTGCGGAGGGCCACGACGGCGTCTTCGAGATCGACCAGGTACTCCTTCTGCAGGCGCAGCAGTTCGCTGCGGACTTCGTCAGCGCGCTGCTCATCATCGAAAGCGACGGCAATCAAGTGACTCACGCGTTACTCCTTGTGCATGCGGGTTCTGGCTGAAGTCGTCTGAACCGTGTCGTCGCACTGCGCCGCCGGCGCAAACCGCGACCGCCGGAATCCTGCGCCGTGCGACTGAAGGGCGGCTGACAGGTGTCTGAATTATGCGTAAGGTCCGTGTGGCCGCGCGGCGCCGCCCGGGTCACCCGGCGACCGCTTCGCTGCCGGAGATCACGTCCAGCAACTCGGCCGTGATGCTGTTCTGCCGCTGGCGGTTGTAGCGCGTGTTCAGCTCGTCGAGCTGCTCGTCGATGTTCTTCTCGGCGGATTGCATGGCGCGCAGCCGCGTGGCGTTCTCAGCTGCGAGCGATTCGGCCATGGCCCCGTGCAACTCGACGAAGAGATACTGCCGCACGAGGTGTGACAGCAGCGCGTCGGCCGGCGCGGTGAACAGCGGCAGCTCGCGCGTCGGCCAGGGCCGCGCGCGAATTCGCCCCAGCCAGTGCTCGTCCATCGGCAGCAGTTGCCGGCCGCGCGGCGTCGTCTCCTGCTGCTCGTATTGCGTATACACGATCATGACGCGCTGCAGCGGCCCGTGCTCGGCCTGCCACGCCTCGATCGTGGCCAGCGCGCTGCGCACGTCATACGTGATGGCACTGGCGGAGCCGGGCACGTACTGCGTGGCAGCCACCGGGTGACGGCGGGCGGTGAGGGCGGCGGTGAGCTTCGCGCCGATCGCCAGGATGCGCCAGGTCGGTGCCGGCTGTGCGTCGCTGCGCAACACGGTGGCGACCTGGTCGGCGACTTCCTCATTGAACTGCCCGCACATGCCCTGGTCGGTGCCGACGGCGACCAGGGCGGCGGTCTGCTCCGCCTGGCGGCGTGCCTGGCGGCGCGGCTGGGCGTGACGCAGCAGCACGCGCAGGCCGAGCTCGACGGTGCGGCGATACTCCAGCAGCGCGGCGGCGGCCTGCTCGTACTGGCGAATATTGACGGCGGCGAGGGCCTTCATGGTCCGCACGACCGATTGCAGGTCCTCGGTGGCCTCAACCTTGCGGCGCAGGCTCTCGAGCGTCGCCATCATCGGACTCCTTCTGGTACGCGTCCAACTGCTCGCGGGCGAGGTCGACCAGCTGGCGACGATCCTCGTCACGCAGCTTCTCGCCCGCCACGATGCGTTGCGCGATCTCGCCGCCCTGCTCGCGCACGGCGGTGCGGACGGCCTCTTCGGCCGGTCTCACCTTGTCGCGCGGGACCTGGTCGAGCAGCCCCTCGGTGGTTGCCAGCAGCGCGACGATCTGCTCTGCGACGGGCAGCGGGGTGCTCTGCGGCTGCTTGAGAATCTCGCGCACGCGGCGCCCGCGGCGCAGCGTCTGTTGCGTTTCCTCGTCGAGACGCGTGCCGAAGCGGGCGAAGGCCTCGAGTTCGTTGAACTGCGAATACGACAGCCGCAGGTCACCGGCGACGGCGCGGTAGGCGGGGAGTTGCGTCTTGCCGCCGACGCGCGAGACCGACTTGCCGACGTCGATGGCCGGCATGATGCCCTTCTGGAAGAGCTGCGGCGCGAGGTAGACCTGGCCGTCGGTGATCGAGACGAGGTTGGTCGGGATGTACGCCGAGATGTTCTGGGCCTGCGTCTCGATGATGGGCAGCGCGGTCAGCGAGCCGCCGCCGTGCTCGTCGCGGAGGTGCGTGGCACGCTCCAGCAGCCGGGCGTGCAAGTAGAAGATGTCGCCGGGGTAGGCTTCGCGTCCCGGCGGGCGGCGCAGCAGCAAGGAGATCTCGCGGTAGGCGCGGGCGTGCCGCGTGAGGTCATCGAAAACGACCAGGGCGTCGCGGCCGTTGTCGCGCAGGTGCTCACCGATGCTCATGGCGGCATAGGGTGCGATGAAGCGCTGGCCGGGCGGGTCATCGTCGCCGGCGATGATGAAGGTCGTGTGGTCGCGGGCGTCGTGCTCTTCGAGGTCGGCGATGACGCGGGCGACCGAGGAGCTCTGCTGGCCGATCGCGCAGTAGACGCAGGCGACGCCGGTATCACGCTGGTTGATGATCGTGTCGATCGCGATCGCGGTCTTGCCGGTCTGGCGGTCGCCCAGGATCAGTTCGCGCTGACCGCGGCCGATGGGCACGAGTGCGTCGACGACCTTGAGGCCGGTTTGCAGTGGCGTCTCTACCGGCGCGCGGTCCATGATCGCGGGGGCGGCGCGTTCGACCGGCAGCCGGTGGGTGTCCGCAAGCGGGCCGCGCTGGTCGCGCGGGCGGCCGATGGCGTCGATGATGCGGCCGCGAAGCTCGTCGCCGACGGGGATGTCGGCCACGCGCTGGGTGCGGCGGACCTGCTGGCCGGCGGCGAGGTCCGCGCCTTCATCGAGCAGCACGACGCCGACGCGGTCCGGTTCGAGATTAAGCGTCATCCCCAGGACGTTGCCGGGGAAGCGCACGAGCTCCTGGTAGCGGACGCGCGGCAGCCCGCCGACCCAGGCGATGCCTTCGCCGACACCGAGGACCGTGCCGGTTTCCTCGACCCGCAGCGTCGGTTGGGTCTGCTGGACGGCGCGCTCGAGCAGCTTGTCGGTCTGGTCGAGCAGGGTGTGTGTCGTCGGGTCGCTTTCACTCATCGGACTTCTGCTCGTTGTCGTCGTTGTTGTCGTCGGTCCGCGACTGTTGCTCGCTGTCCGGCGTGTGGTCGTGGGCTTGCTCGCCGGCGGATTGGCTGGCGCTGGTGATGGCGGCTTCGATCTGATCCTGCAGGTCGGCGAGGTACTCGCGGGCGCTCCAGGCGAGGTGCCGATCGCCGGCGCGCAGCTCGACGCCGCAGATCAGGTCCGGGTCGGTGTCGAAGTCCGGTCGGGTGTCGCCGTTGACCAGCGCGGCAACGCGATCACGCAGTTGCCGTTGCAGGTCGTCGCCCAGGGCGAACGCGCTGGCGATGGTCACCTGGCCGTCGGCGGCCCGAATGGCCTGCTGCAGAGCGCGCGACGTGTCTTTGTCGAGGTCGTCCAGCCGCCGCTCGAACACGTCCACGACGTGTTTCTCGAGGGCGTCGTCGGCCATGTCGCGCACGAATTGCCGCGTCGCGTTCACCACGTGCCGGCCGGTGCGGCGCCGGAGGCTGTCAGCGAGTTCGGCCTTGCGCCGGGTGAGGCTGTCGCGCCACTCGGCCTCGCTCTGCTGCACGCGTTGGCGCGCTTCGTCGAGCAGGGCCTTGCGCTTCTCCTCGGCCTCGTTGCGCGCCTGGGTGAGGAGGTCTTCGCGTTGCGCTTCGAGTTCGTCCCGCTGCCGATCGAGCTCGCGGGCCTTCTCGTCGGCCTCCGCGCGCTGCTGATCGGCCTCGTCGAGCCGCTGGCGGATGGAATCCTCGCGCTCGTCCATGGCCCGGATGATCGGCTTGTAGGCGAAGTGCCAGAGCAATCCGATCAGGACGAGGAAGTTGACGATCTGGGCGGCGAATGTGAACCAGTCGATCCCCACGGCTTAGCCTCCGGTCTGGCCCAGCACGTGTTCCCAGAACGGGTTCACGAAGATCAGGATGATCGAGATCACGAAGCAGTAGATCGCGGTCGATTCGATCATCGCCAGGCCGACGAACAGGGTTCGCGAAATGGTGTTGGACTCGTCCGGCTGCTGGGCCAGGGCCTGCAGCGCTGATGCCAGCGCGCGGCCTTCGCCGATGGCCGGGCCGATGGCCCCGATGCCGATGGTGATGCCGGCGGTGAAGATGGACGCGACGGCCACCAGGTCGACGCTTGTCATGGCTTAAGCTCCTTCCGTCGCAGGGGGATGTTCGTCCGGTTGTGCGCGCTGCTGTTGCATGCGCGCCGCCGACGCGATGTAGACCATCGCCAGCACGGCGAAGATGTAAGCTTGGATCAGGCCGATGAGCAGGCCGAAGGCGCGCATCAGGATCGGGAAGAACAGCGGGGCGAGGCTGACCAGCACGCCCACGATCAATGTGCCGCTCAGGATGTTGCCGAACAGTCGCACGGCCAGCGCCAGCGTGCGCGAGAGTTCGCCGATGACGTTGAACGGCAGCATGATGGGGGTCGGCTGCACGTACTGCTTCAGGTAGCCGCCCACGCCCTTTTGCGCGATGGCGAAGACCGGCACCGCGACGAAGACGCAGGCGGCCAGGGCGGCGGTCGTCGAGAGCGAGCCGGTGGGCGGGTTGTAGCCGGGTACGACGCTCAGGAAGTTCGCGATCGCGATCAGCAGGAAGAGCGTGCCGACGAAGGGCAGGTAGCGCTCGGGCCGGTCGCGGCTGATGTCCCGAATCTCCTTGCGGATGCCGGCGACGACCGCCTCCAGGGCGTTCTGCCAGCGCGAGGGTGCCATCGTGACCGCCACCTTGCGCGTCGCGAGCCAGCTCACGAACACCAGCAGGGCCATCACGATCCAGGTGTTGACGATGGTCGCGTTCAGCACGACCACGCCCCAGCGCCAGTACACCGTCTGGTCGGGCGTAACCGTCATGGGTCAGGCTCCGCTCGCGGTGGCGACCGGTCGCGGCGGACCGACCAGGCGCAGCAGAATCGTGCGCCCGATGAGGAAGCCGAGCAGGGCCGCCAGACCGCGGTGCCAGTCGCCGGCCATCACGACAACGAAACCCGCCGCCACGATCCCCAGGCGGCAGAAGAAGCTCGCGACCGCGAGCAACGCGGGGTGGCGCGCCGCGGGCAAGCGGCGCAGCGTCCACCACAGGCCGCCAAACATCACGCCTGCCAGGGCGGCCCCGCCCACGACCGCGGCGCTCAACGACAGCACATCACTCATCATTCACCTCGTTCGCTTCGCGGCGGGCAGCTTCGATATTGCGCCGCTCGCGGTTGATCCAATACCACGCGTTCAGGCAGCCGACGGCCAAACCCGGCACCAACAGCATGAGCGTCCACGAGTACGGACTGGGCCAACGCGCGTCGATCCACAGTCCCAGGGCGACGCCCGCCAGGGTCGGCACGGCCACCGACCAGCCGACCATGCCGAACATGCCCAGGCCGAACCACACGCTCGAGTCGCGCTGTCGCTGCGCACGGCGTTTGCGTGCGGCGCGGCGCGAGATCGCCGTCCCGAGGCGGCGCGTCTGGCCGCTGTGATCCGCCTGGTCGTCGGGCTTCATGCCGGCACCTGTCCGCGTACGTCCAGGAACCGTCGCACCAGCCCCGCTTCGAGTCTGGCGGCGGCGGACCGTGCCTTGCGTTCGTGTTCGTCCATCACGCGGAACTCTTCATCCACGCGTTGCGCGACCTCATCCAGGGTGCCGCTGTGTGTTGCCTGGCGCACGGACACGAGCACCTCGTCACCGACCTTGACCAATACGCCCTCGTCGATGCCGACGTACACGGTCGTGCCGCTTTCCGGGGCGAAGGCCAGCACGCTGGGCACCAGCGGGGCGACGAAATCCACGTGCCGCGGCAGCAACGCGAACTGGCCGTTGGCGGCTTCGGCACTGACCTGCGTCACGTCGCGGTCCAGCAGCACCTCCGTCGGCAGCAGGATCTTCAATCTCATGCGCGCTCCCCCTGGTCTTCGTCGCTGCCGTCCTTCCGGCCGGTGTCGCGGGGCTGCTGCTTGCGCTTGGCCTCGTCGATCGCGCCGATCATGTAGAGTGCCTGCTCCGATTCATCGGCGAACTCGTCGTTGAGGATGCGCTCGCAACCGTCAATGGCGTCCGCCAGCTCGACCATGCGACCATCCTGGCCGGTGAACTGCTCGGTAACGAAGAAGGGCTGCGTGAAGAAGCGCTCGAGCCGCCGGGCGCGGTGGACTGCCTGCTGATCCTCTTGCGAGAGCTCTTCGAGGCCGAGCATGGCGATGATGTCCTTGACTTCCTCGTATTGGGCCAGCGTGCTGCGGATCTCCTGCGCGACGCGATAATGCCGTTCGCCTACCACGCCCGGCGTGAGCATATTGGAGCCGGATTTCAGCAGGTCGATCGCCGGGTAGAGCCCCTGGCTGGCGCGATCGCGTGACAGCACGATGGACGCCGACAGGTGCCCGAACGTGTGCACGGCGGCCGGATCGGTGAAGTCGTCGGCGGGGACGTAGACGGCCTGGACCGAGGTGATCGACGCGCTGCGCGTGCTGCAGATGCGCTCTTCGAGCTCGGCCAGCTCGGTCGCGAGCGTTGGCTGATAGCCGAGGCGCGACGGCAGGCGTCCCATCAGACCGGACACTTCCATGCCGGCCTGGACGAAGCGGAAGATGTTGTCGATCAGCAGCAGCACGTCGCGCCGCTCGGTGTCGCGAAAGTGCTCGGCGACGGTGAGGGCGGCATGGCCGACGCGAAAGCGGGCCCCGGGCTGCTCGTTCATCTGGCCGAAGACCAGCACCGCGCGATCGAGCACGTCGACTTCTTCGAGCTCACGGTAGAGCTCTTCGCCCTCGCGGCTGCGCTCGCCGACGCCGGCGAAAACGCTGACGCCGCCGTGCCGCCCGCTGGTATTGTGGATGAGCTCCATGATGAGCACGGTCTTGCCGACCCCCGCGCCGCCGAAGAGGCCGGCCTTGCCGCCGCGTTCGAGCGGGGCGAGCACGTCGATGGCCTTGATGCCGGTGGCGAAGATTTCGGAATGCGTCGTGCGCTCGGAGAGCGGGGCAGGCGGCTGGTGGATCGACCGCCGCCGGGCGCCGCTCGGTGGGTCCTGCTTGTCGATGACGTCGCCCATGACGTTGAAGACGCGCCCCAGCGTGGCCTGCCCGGTGGGGATCTCCAGCGGCCGGCCGGTGTCGGTGACGGCGTCCCCGCGGGCCAGGCCCTGGCTGGGGGTGATGGCGACGCCGCGAATGCGGTGCCGATCGAGGTGCGACACGACCTCGATGACGATGCTGTCGTCGGGGCCGGTGCGCAGGGCGGAGTCCACGGCCGGCAGCGCGTTGGCGAAGTACACGTCGATGACGCTGCCCTTGATCGACTCGACCCTGCCGTGCCCGTTGCCGCGTTCGCTCATGGACGTCCCGGGGTTCGTGGTGATTCGACTCGGGTCGTTGACGCTCGGCCGCGCCCGCGACCAACGTGAATGGCGGGCCGGGCCGCAGTGCGGACCTGCGGCACGCGACCCGCTCATGGTGTCTGATACGCCTGCGTCGCGGACGCCGCTACATCTCGCGTGGTTCCTTGTCCGTCGAGCGCTCGGTGACCCAGTACGGCTTCAGGTTGAAGAAGTCGTAGACGTTGGCGACCCAGTCGGGGTCGGTGCGCGTGAGGACATTGGCCTCGGTACAGCGCGGGGCCTGCTCGAGTCGCGCTTCGGTGATGTCCAGCACCGGCCCGTTGCCAGCGTACCAGTCGAAGGCCGCCCACGGGACGGCCGTCAGCATCTCGTCAAAGCCCAGCGTGCCGCCATGGGCCACGACCACGTAGGCGACATGGGCGCGGTCGGGGTCGATGTACAGGTCTTCGATGGTGCCGAGCTCGGTGCCGGCTTCGTTCGTGACGGTCATGCCGATGATCGCCTCGGACTTGCGGACCAGGTCGGCCGCCCCACGGCTGCCGCGGCGCTTGAGCCGATTCTCGCGCTCATCCGCCACGAGTTCGAACGCGGGGCTCGTGTGTGCGTGGAGATCCGCCGCCCAGCGCCAGTTCGGGCGATTGGGCCACTGTTCCTCGTTGAAGCCCTCGGCGTTGGCCATTTCGTTGCGGGTTACGTCAAGCCCCAGGTAATCCGCGCCATAGAGGTGGAGCGCGGGCACGGGCACGGCGAAGTACTTCTCGTCCATGGCCCAGGCCTTGTCGAACGCCACGGCACCATAGACGACGCGGCCGCTGTGGGGATCGATTGCGAACTGCTCGAGTTCACCCAGCTCCTGGCCGGCCTCGTTGATGACGCTGGTATCCACCAGGGTGCTGTGTTGCACCGGGCGAAAGACGGTGTACTGGATCACGCCCACGACCCAGTCGGTGTCGCGCGCCGTCCGCGCGGTCTCGGTGACGGCGACGGTCTTGACCGCCTTGTTCTTTCTGCCGTCCACGGTGACGCGCTTGAGCTTGCCGTCCTCGGTGACGCACAGCACCTCGAAGTGCATCTTCTTCAGTGGCGTCGCCACGCGGGCGGCGAGGGCCGTGCCGCTGACCTTCTTCTCGGCCGTGGTGATGATGTCCGCCAGGCCGATGTCCGCCTTGTTCATGTGTTTGGCGGCCTTGTCGATGTCGAGCTGGTTCTGTTCGGCCGCGGTGGTGGCCGCGGCGCGGCGCTGTTTCATCTTGCGCTGGGTCTGCTCCTGCTCCGCCTGGGCAAATGCCAGCGAGCCGGCGAACGCCGCGGCTGCAGCCAGGGCAACCCCGCGCATCGTATGGTGGTTTCTCGGCAGCATGCTCTTGTCTCCTTGTCTCGGTCCGTACGTCTCGGGTTGAGCCTGTACGGACGGCAGCATGGCGCCGGGTGCTGACGGGGGGCTTACACTCGTCTGAAAAGAACTTCAGCCGGCCTGTCGGGTGTGAAAGCCGGCAGCACGTCGGCAGAGGAGCTGGCGCCGCCGGCGCTCAGCTCAGCAGGCCGCGGATGATGAGATCGACGGCCGCGTCCTCGTCGAGCCCGCGGGCCATTAGCGTCTCGAGCTGCTTGGTGTCGACGCTGCCGATGGCGGCCTCGTGCGTGACGTGCGCCTTGGCATGGCGCGCCTCGACGATCGGGATGGCGGCGGCGGTCGCGTCATCCTGGACGATTTCCTTGCAGTCGACGTGGCCGCGGGCGTATGGGCCGCTGGCGACCAGTGTGTTGCGGATCTCGGCCCGGGCCCGCTCGCGGACGGCGATGTAGCTGTTCAGCACGCCGCGGGCGGCCTCACCGACGAGATCGGCGGCCTCGTGCAGCTTGATCACGTCGTCGCCGCGGCCGCTGATGCGCGTGGCCATCTCGAGCGTGCTGCGGTCGCCGACGGTGGCGTGGTAATCGACGTCGATGCGGCCGACGTTGCCGTGGATCAGCTGGAATTCGGTGTTGAAGCGGGCGTCGGCGCCGATCTGCACGCGCGCCTTGGGGACGACCACGACGCCGCCTTCAGGCCCGTGCACGTGGCGCTCGATGTAGCTGTAGGCGGCGCCGTCAGCGACCACGATGTCGGCGTCCATCTCGTGGGTGACGTCGCGGGCGTTCGGAAAGGCGCAGTGCGCGAGCAGCGAAGCCCGTGCGGCCGGCTCCATGCGGATCTGCAGGCCGATGTGCTGACGCCCCGTCTCGGGCAACACGCCGAAACACATGTGCACGGGGCGTTCGATCTGCACCCCGCCCCTGACGGTGATCACCGCGTTGATGCCGTCGGCCGTCTCTTCGGTGTCGACGTCGAGCCCCGGCACAAGCTCCTTGCCGACGACCTCGTTGCCATGCACCACGATGCGGGCGGCGGCTGGGTCGTGCGCACCGGCGCCGATCGATTTGTACAAGGCGGCAATCGTCGACTCGTCGGACACGCTCATCCACCTTCCCCGGTCGGCGCGACCTCGCGGGCGTCGCGATGGTCGCACGGAATGCAGCTCCGCTCGAAGTAGTTCGCGATGCGTTCCACGCGTCCCTTATCCACCAGCCGCCCACAACAGAACAGGAACGCGTGTTCGGCCGCCCGCAGCACCGTCAGGCTGTGCGTGATGAGGATGACGGTGGCGCCGGCCTGTTTCAGGTCGTGGACGGCGTCGAGGATCTTGCTGAGCGCGTCGACATCGATGCCGGAGTCCGGCTCGTCCATCAGCACGATCTGCGGCTGCATGGCGAGGATCGACGCCAGCTCGAGACGTTTGCGCTCGCCGCCGCTCAGGGTGCGGTCCACCTTGCGGCTGGCGTACCGCTGCGGGTCGAGCCCGACGCGCTCCAGCGCCCGGCCGAGGGTCTGGGCGGACTTCTCCCGCGCGCCGGCCAGGACGAAATCCTCCACCGGCAGGCCTTCGTAGCGGGCAGGCTCCTGCCAGGCGAGCGTGATGCCGCGGCGGGCGCGCTCTTCCAGCGGCAGCGGCTTGAGCGACGTGCCATCGAGCAGGAGATCCCCCTCAAAATCACGGTAGCCCGTGAGGCCCATGATCGTGTTGGCCAGGGTGGACTTGCCCGCGCCGTTGGGGCCGATCAGTGCGTGCACGTGGCCGGGCCAGAAATCGATGTTCACGTCGCGCAGGATCATCTGGTTGCCCAGCTTCAGCGAGAGCTTGACGACTTCGAGGTGCTTGTTGCGCGGTTGGCCTTCCATGGGTCGATCCTGCCGCAGTAGCGGCGCACGTCCTGAAAGCGGCCTGACGAGCGCCTGAATTGATCTTAATCCGCGGCGGCGGCCGTGGGGCATTGCAGCGGTGAAATGTTGCGCTCACCCGTGATTCAGGCGTCCGGCGTACGCTTCGCGGCAAGATCAGACGGGCCCCGCCCGCAAGGAGAAGATGAGATGATCACGCAAATGCGAACCAGGGGCTTGGCGCTGTTTCTGGTGGCCGGTTGTGTTTCGGCGGTGCTGGCGCAGCGGCCGATTCAATGGCGTGTCAATGTCAATCAGGCAGTGGCTGCCGCGCGGCAGGCACAGCGCCCGCTGTTGTTCTACCTGCCCGGCGACGATGACTTTGACGAGAGCGATCTCGAGGATGCGCAGGAAGAGGTGTTCCGGGATCCGGTGGTTCGTGGCTTCGTCGCGGAGCGCTTCATTCCGGTGAAGCTCGCGCACTCCTCGACCACCCGGCAATTGCTGAAGGAGTTGGGGGTCACGGTGGGCTATGGGCTGTTTCTGCTGGTGGCCACGCCCGATGGCGAGCTCGTGGGCAGAATCCAGCCCCACAGCGTCGCGCGCAAGAGCCGGGCCCTGAAGCAGATGGCCCAGTTGTTCAACACGTATCGCGAGGAGCTGTATGACGAGGAGCTGGAGGAACTGCTCACCAAGCGCAAGCTCGATTTGCGCGAGGTTCGCGGGGCGCTGCAGCTCATCCGCGAGTTCCTGATCACGAAGGCGGACGAGACCGTGGCCGAGTTGCTCAAGCGGTCGCGGGTCAGCCGCGGGCTGCGGCGTGACGTCTATCAGACGCTCGCTGCGCTCTCCACCGGAAGCAGCGTCGAGACCCTGGTGCGCGCGGCGCGCGATGACGAGCAGGCCCGCCGGGCGCTGCGGCAGTGCACGCCCGCGGGGGCCGAGCACATGTTGCCACTGTTGGTCAAGGAGGACGGCACGGTGCGCCGGTATGTGTATGACGCGATCGCGCGGATCTGTGATTTCGAGGATCCGAAGCCGGAGCGCTTCTGGAAGAACGCCGAGGGGGCGGTCCAGCAGCAGGCACTGGCGGACACGCGGTCGAAGGTCGAGCGGATTGCGCAGGCATGGCGGAAGAAGTTCGCGGCACTGCGGTAAGGGGCAGGTGAGCAGCAAAGGCGGCCCGTGGCGGGAGCGCCCGGGTTGTGACAGGGAACGACATGATCGAGCGGGAGATTCCACGCACGGATTGGCACCGGTTCGCCGAGGAGTTCACGCGGCGGCATCGCGGCTGGCTGGTCGAGCTGGACGTATTTCCGACGAAGGACGCGGCCGAGTGCGCGCCGGCCGACGACGAGGCGCAACGCCAACTGGCGCGCGGCCTGCCCCTGGCGTCGCTGATGGCGGTGCCCAACCCGCACGGCACCAGCTTCGTACTGCAGGGTGGCACAGAGAGGCGGACGACGCGCGTGCTGGTCGCGCGGCCGAAATCGGTGCGGGTGCAGAAGACCGCTGACGAAGCGGACGTCGGCCTGTGCATCGATGCCGAGGACGGCCAGACGACGCGGCTCGCGTTTCGCGTGGCATCGCGCCCCGATACGACGAACGGTCTGGCCGGGTCGGAACTGGGACCGGGCTAGGCCGTGGCTGACGGCAGATTCAGGCCCGAGTCACACGGGTGTCATTCCGGCGTTGGAAACTCCACCGGACGGGAACGCGAAAGGACGTGCCTGGAGAACACGTGGCCGGAGCAAGGAGACCGGAATGACCGACACGACAGTCAAGAAAGTGAATGCCTCTCATTCACCCACCGGAGACATGGGGCAGATCTACCTCGTCGCCGGCAAGAAGATGAGCATGCGGTTGTGGCGCGACATGGAGCCGTCGGACGACAAGACCCCGCAGACCCGCCCCTACGAGACGGTCGGTTACGTGGTGGACGGGGTCGCGGAACTCGAGATCGAAGGCCAGAAGGTGCGCCTCGAGCCGGGCGATGCCTGGGTCGTGCCCCCCGAGGCGAACCATACGTACCACGTGCTCGAGCGCTTCACCGCGATCGAGGCGACGTCGCCCCCCGCGCGGGTCGCTGGTCGCGACGAGTGACGCCGGTCCCGGAGTACACGAATGAGCAACGATCACACGACGGCCGGTGGTGCCGCCGATCGGGCGGAGTCCCCGCTGAGTGGCCACCCCAGCCGAAGGGAGTTCCTGATGCGGACTGCGACCACAGCATCCGTCCTGGTGGTGCCGGGCGTGGTGCACGCCGCTGGTGACGTTGTGGGCGGGACGAACGACGGGGTTCCCCGGCGGCGTTTCGGGCGGCATGACGACCGGGTGAGTCTGCTTTGCGTGGGCGGTTTTCACATTGGTAAGCCGAGCGAACGGGAGTCCGTGCGCATCATTCACGAAGCGCTCGACAACGGTGTCAACTTCCTCGACAACGCGTGGGAGTACCACCACGGCGAGAGCGAGAAGCGCATGGGGCGGGCGCTGAAGGGGCGTCGGGACCGGGCCTTCCTGATGACCAAGCACCATGGCCGCGACAAGAAGATGGCCATGCAGCACCTCGAGGACAGCTTGCGGCGGCTGCAGACGGATCACATCGACCTGTGGCAATACCACGAGGTGATCTACGACGACGATCCCGATCGCATCTTCGCCCCCGGTGGCGGGATCGAGGCCGCCGAGGTGGCGAGAAAGCAGGGCAAAGTCCGCTACATCGGCTTCACGGGCCACAAGGCGCCGCGCATTCATCTCAAGATGCTGGCGTACGGCTTTCCCTGGGACGCGGTTCAGCTGCCGCTCAACCCGTTCGATCCGCACTACCGCAGCTTCGAGAAATGGGTGCTGCCGGTGCTCGAACGCCGGAAGATCGCGCCGCTGGCGATGAAGACGCGTGGCGGCGGTGAGCTGCTGGAGACGGGCCAGTGCAGCGTCGAGGAGTTGTGGCGCTACGCGGCGGCGCTGCCCGTCGCGACGATCGTGAGCGGGATGGGCTCGGTTGAACTGCTGCGGGACAACCTGCGGCTTGCGCGAACCTTGCAGCCGATGACCGCGACGGAGATGAAGGCGCTGCGCGAGCGCGTCAAGCCCCTGGCCGAAGACGGCGCGCATGAACTCTACAAGACAGCCCGCCGGTTTGACGGCTGGAAGGGTCGCGAGGTGCACGGCGAAACGTGATCGGTTGATCGCGTCATGGTGGCGGCGGAGCGCCGGACACGTTCGTCAGTCGTCGTTGGCGAAGACGTAGTCGCCGCCGGCCGCGGCGGCATGACAGGCGATGCAGCCCTTGTCCATGCCTTTGGCAACGCGCCCCGCGAGCTTCATGTCCTTCTCGTTCGCCATTACGTCGCCGCCGGGCGCGAACTTGACCCAGAACCAGTTGGCGTGGTCGGGATCGTAGCCGGCGACCTTCTGCATGGCCGTGACGGACTTGAGCGCGTCTTCGCTCTCCTCGCTGTAGTTCTCCTTGACGAGGATCGCGCCGTCTTCGAAGCTCGTGGTGCCCGCCGCCGCCGTCTCGTTGACGTAATAGCGCAGCACCGCGCCGTGGGGGCTCTTGCCTTCCTGCCATCCGTCGAGGCCGGGATACGCCGCCCAGTCCTGCTTGTAGTCGGCCATCTCCTGCCACAAGGACGCCGCCCGCTCGACATCCGCAGCGGTGCCGAAAGGTGGTGCCGCGGCCTGCGCTTCTGCGGGCTGTTGCCCGGTTGCTGGCTCGGATTCCTGCGGTTGCTGGTCGGTGCCTTCGCAGCCTGCCAGCAGAAGCGCCAGGCTGGCAGCGCTGATCACGATGAGTTGTCGGCCGAGGTGTGCACGGGTGCCCATGTTCGTCTCCTGCATGGCGGTCTGTGCGGGTCGCTGGTCGCGACGACGTACGGCCTCACGACGTATGTGTGCAGTATCCGCGCGGCCCGAATCGGACATGAGAATGCGACCCGTATGTGGGACCAGCATGCTGAGTCCACCTGATTAAAAGGTGAATATCGGCTGAACGGGTTGTAAGGCGGCCCGTCGGGGTGGTGCGGTGTGACGCACGTGTCAGGCCCTGTTCAGGACGCTGTCACATGCCGGCGCTAACGTGTACGGCACAAAGGGTGTTTGCGACGCGATGCGCGGCCCGCGGTTTCGGTCGCCTTCGCGGACGCCCGGTACAGGAGAGCAAACCATGCCTGCAAGCAACGACAAACCGGCCATCGTCATCGTCGGCAGCACCGGTCTGATCGGGGCGGCGCTGGCACGGCGTTTCGCCGGGCCATATCGCGTCTTTGCCCTGGATATCCGTTCACCCGAGGAGCCGCTGCCCGACGGGGCCGAGTTTCACGAGATTGACGTTACCTCCGACGAGCAGGTCGAGGGCGTGACGCGCAAACTGCGCGAGCGCCACAGCGGCCCGATTGCATCGCTGATCCAGCTCGCCGCCTACTACGATTTCGCCGGCGCGCCCAGCGAGCTCTACGACAAGATCACCGTGCAGGGCACCAAACGGGCGCTGCACGCGGCGCGGGAGCTGTCCGCCGAGCAGTTCGTCTTCTCCAGCACCATGCTCGTGCATGCGCCGACGGAGCCCGGCCAGCCGCTCGATGAGGATCAGCCACTGGAGGCCAAGTGGGACTATCCCAAGTCGAAGGTGGCCGCGGAGAATGTCGTGTTCGCCGAGCATGGTGACGTGCCGGCGGTGCTGCTGCGCATCGCGGGGGTGTACACCGACGATTGCGGCTCGCTGCCGCTGTCGCACCAGATCCAGCGTATTCACGAACGCCGGGTGACGGCGACCGTCTATCCCGGCGCCACCGACCGCGGCCAGGCGTTCGTGCACATCGACGATCTCGTCGCGGCCTTCTGGCAAGTCGTGGCACGGCGCAACGACCTGCCGCGCCGTGTCGTGCCGATCCTCATCGGCGAACCGGAAACGCCCGGCTACGGCGACCTGCAGCAGGCGTTTGCGCGGCTGCTGCACGATGAGCCGGACTGGAAGACGCATCAAATCCCCAAGGCGGTGGCGAAGTCCGGGGCATGGCTGCAGGAGCACGCGCCGGGTGTCGAAGAGCCGTTCATCAAGCCGTGGATGGTCGACCTGGCCGACGATCATTACGAGCTCGATATCTCGCGGGCACAGGAACTACTCGGCTGGAAGCCGAAGCACAGTCTCATGAGCACCGTCAACAAGATGATGGACGCGCTGCAGGCCGACCCCGAGGACTGGTATCGCCGGCAGGGGCTCGCGGCGCCGCCGGCGGTTTCCGCAGAGCGGGGCGGCTGACGCGCCGTTTGCGGCCCGCGTGCCTGCAGCGGCGTACCCTTGCGTCGCGCCGCCGATATCGGTTATACGGGAAACAAGGTGGCGGGCTGCGAGCGATTCTCGCGCGTGCGCCGCGTGCCGGCGTAGCTGGCCGGACACGTCGGCCGGTCGCCGCGAGCGCGGAATTCACACGGGTTCAGGCCATGGTGCAATCCACGACCGAAGTGACGACGGCGGAGATCGCTGACCTGGGCAGCGCGGCGCGGGTGCGCCTGGTCGATGTGCGCCCGGTGGACGCCTACAACGGCTGGCGCCTGCATGACGAACCGCGCGGCGGCCACATCCCGGGGGCCAAGAGCCTGCCGTCGAAGTGGACGGGGTACATCGACTGGCTCGACGCGGTGCGGACCAAGGGGATCGACCCGGCGCACCAGGTCGTCGTCTACGGCTATGGTCGCGACGACAGCGAGCGGGTCGCGCAGCATTTCAAGCGTGCCGGCTACGAGGACGTGCGGAAATACGACCGGTTCGTCGCGGAATGGTGCGGGGATCCGCAGCGGCCGCTGGCGCAGTTGCCGCGCTACC
The DNA here is from genome assembly GCA_964448675.1 of uncultured Planctomycetales bacterium. Classification (GTDB taxonomy): domain Bacteria; phylum Planctomycetota; class Phycisphaerae; order UBA1845; family Fen-1342; genus CAYUZU01. Next base: position 41,966 of record CAYUZU010000016.1, on the reverse strand, counting down.
GGCACCTCGTGCCGGCCACGTGGCTGGAGCAGCTGTTGCGCACCGGTGCGGCACCGGAGTATGAAAACGATCGGTTCGTGCTCTGCCATGCGCACTACCGCAACCCGGCGGCGTATGACGAGGGGCACATTCCCGGCGCCGTCGCCATCGACACGAATTCGCTCGAGTCTCCCGACACCTGGAATCGCCGCGCGCCGGCAGCGCTCGGGGCGGCGCTGGAGCAGGCCGGCATCACCCACGACACGACGGTGATTCTGTACGGGCGCTTCGCCTTCCCGAACGACGACGACCCCTATCCGGGCAGCAGTGCGGGCCAGCTCGGTGCGATACGCTGTGCGCTGATCATGCTGTATGCGGGCGTGCGCGACGTGCGCGTGCTGAACGGCGGATTGCAGGCCTGGCTCGACGCCGGCTACGCGACGACCACCGCGAGCACGCCGGCCACGCCGGTGGCGGATTTCGGCGCGGCCATTCCCCAGCGTCCCGAGCTGATTGTCGATCTGCCGGCAGCGAAGGAGATTCTGCGCGCTCCCGACAAGAACCTGGTCAGCGTGCGGAGCTGGCGCGAGTTCATCGGCGAAGTGAGCGGCTACAATTACATCGAGCCGAAGGGACGTATTCCCGGCGCCGTGTTCGGCAACTGCGGCAGCGACGCCTATCACATGGAGAACTACCGCAACGTCGATCATACGGCGCGCGAGTACCACGAAATCGAAGCGAACTGGGCCCAGGTCGGGGTCACCCCCGACAAATACAACGCGTTCTACTGCGGGACGGGCTGGCGCGGCAGCGAGGCGTGCTTCAATGCCTGGCTGATGGGATGGCCGCGGGTCGCGCTGTATGACGGCGGTTGGTTCGAATGGAGCCGTGATGACAACAACCCCCGCGAAACCGGCATCCCCGCATAGCCTGGCGGCCGCCGGGGGGTTGGACGTGGTCGCGGTGCGGGCGGATTTCCCGATTCTCGACCGGCGCGTGCACGGCCGGCCACTGGTGTATCTCGACAATGCCGCGACGACCCACAAGCCGCGGGCGGTGCTGGATTGCGTGCAGTCGTTCTATCGCGAGTCGAACAGCAGTGTGCATCGCGGCGTGCACCAGCTCAGCGAGCAGGCCAGTGCCGCGTACGAAGCGGCCCGCGCCCGCGTGCAGCGGTTCATCAATGCGCGCGAGGCGGCGGAGGTCGTCTTCACGCATGGCGCCACTGAGGCGATCAACCTGGTCGCTGACGGCTTGGCCGAGACGCTGACCGGCGATCACGACGTGATCGTGACGGAGATGGAGCATCATTCGAACCTGTTGCCGTGGCAGGTGCTGTGCCGGCGAACCGGTGCGCGGTTGCATGTTGTTCCGTTTCGCGAGGATGGGACGCTGGAGCTCGACGCTTTCGCTGGTCTCTTGACGGACCGGACGCGGCTGGTCGCGCTGACGCACGTGTCGAACGTCCTGGGAGTGGTGAACCCGGTGCGCGAAGTCGTGGCGCTGGCCCACGCGCGCGACGTGCCGGTGCTCGTCGACGGGGCCCAGTCGGTGCCGCACCTGCCGGTGGATGTGCAGGCGCTGGATTGCGACTTCTTGGCGTGCTCCGGGCACAAGATGTATGCCGAGACCGGCATTGGCGTGCTCTACGGCAAGCGGGAATGGCTGGAGCGGCTGACGCCCGGCCGGGTTGGGGGCGGCATGGTGCAGTCGGTCCGCACGCACGACGCGACGTACGCCGATCTGCCGCTGCGGTTCGAGGCGGGCACGCCGAACATCGCCGGGGCGCTCAGCTTGGCGGCGGCGATCGACTACCTGGACGCGTTGGGGCTGGACGCGGTGGCGGCGCACGAGCGCCGGCTCATGGAGCAGGCCGTCGCGCAGCTGACCGAGATCGCGGGGGTACGGCTGTATGGCCCGCGGGTGGATCGTTGCGGCGCGTTGTCGTTCAATATCGCCGAGGCGGGGGGCTACGATGTGGCGTTGATTCTGGACAAGCTCGGCGTTGCGGTGCGCTCGGGCACGCACTGTGCCGAGCCGTTGCTGCGCCGGTACGGAACCGCCGGCGCGGTTCGCGCGAGTTTCGCCGTCTATAATTCCACAGAAGAGGTCGACCGCTTCGCCGAGGGTGTGGCGAAGGCCCGGTCGATGCTGTCGTAATGGCCGAAGTTGGCACCGGGCAGAAAGCGGAACGATGACGATTGAGCGCCGACAGCAGCAGATTGTCGACGAGTTTGCCGGTTTGCACGACTGGTTCGACAAGTACGAGCACCTGATCGAGCTGGGCAAGGCCCTGGCGCCGCCGGCCGCGGACCTGCCGACCGACGAGAACGCCCTGCCCGGCTGTCAATCGCAGGTGTGGATTCGGTCGACCGTGGATGGCGGCCGCATGCAGTTCGAGGCCGACAGCGATTCGCTCATCATCAAGGGCGTGCTCAGCCTGATGCTGCGCGCGTTGCACGACCAGCCGCCCGAAGACGTGGCGGACGCCGAGCTGCACTTCCTGCAGGACATCGGCCTGACGAGCAACCTCTCGCCTTCGCGCGCCAACGGCGTGGCGACAATCGTGCGGCACATGCAGCAGTGCGGTGCCGCGCTGGCCGCGGCCGACGCGCGCCACGCGTGATCTAGCCGGGCCTCCCGGCGTCCCGCGCGGGGCCGGTGCGCAGCGTGCCGCCGACGGTGAGGGCGGCGGCGATCACGATCAGGTTCTTGAAGATGTACTGGCCCGCGAGCGTGGGCGCGTAGGGGATGTGGCCCGCTTGAAACGTGCGCTCGGGGACGATCACCAGCGGCATGAACGTGCCGACCAGGTGCAGGGCCAGGAGAACCAGCGCGAGACGCGTCGTGGCCGGGTGCAGAAACGCCAGCCCGATGGCGACTTCCCACCAGCCGATGAGCAGGCCCCATTGCGCCGGCGTGAACAGCGGCAGCCACGCGACCGTCTTCATGACCAGCGGATCGACCGGCGACAGCCCGAGCGGCTTGAGCAGGCCGAACCACGCGAACACGACGGCCAGGGACAGTCGCAGGCTGAGCGTGCCCCAGCGCCGCATGAACGCGATCAAGATGCGGTCGAGCGCGGACAAGATGCTTGGCATAGGGCCCTCCCGGCCTTTGGTTGCGGCCGTCGGCTGGTGCGCGCTGCCGGCGGCCGTTTGCAGACATCGCGGTCGGCGGGTTCGCGGAGCACGCACCGATTCAGTAGGCCAGCCACTGCGTGCCGATCAGTGCGAGAAACAGCAAGGCAAACCACAAGTACGAAAAGGCCACGCCCAGGGCGGCCCAGCGGCGCTCGTCGGGGCCGGGGGCCGCGTCACTCGGCTCGACCACGGGCGGCACCGTGCCGCGCTGCGCCGCGAGCAGCAGCACCGCGGCCATCGTGACGAACATGGCCACGACGAGAACGGCGGCATCGAAGACGGGCGCCCCCAGCGGCGTCGCGAGCAGGCCGACGGCGGCCGTCACGACGAACACCACCGCGAAGATCGCCACACCGCGCGTGTGCTTCAGTCGCGGGAGCAGGCGCGGCCCCAGCGTGGTGGCCAGGGCTGCGAGCAGCAAAGCAGAAACGATGTCGGTGATGAACTCGAGCATGCGGTTGATTCTCCGGCCTGGGCCGGCGGCGCTGCCGGTCGGGTGCGACGAGCCCGCTATTCCTGCTGGCCATGCAGCGTCCGCGCGAAACTCACGTTGCGCAGTTCCTGGTCCGGGTCGTCGAGCAGAGCGCGGAGCGACGGGTCAATGAGATCCTCGAGCCAGTCGCCGAAGTCCTCGTGCGATGGCCAGCGCTGGTAGTCCTCGAACGCGTTGAGGAAGACCTCCTCGACGAGGTCGGCGAGCTTGAAGTCGACCTGGAGCCGGGCTTCGGCCTCGGGGAAGCGTTGCACCCAGCGGCCGGCCCGCTTGCGCAGCGGCTCGTCGTACATCAGCGTCGCGCGGCGGAACGCGGCATAGTCCTGCGCGTCCACCGCCCGGGCCACCTCCTGGAAATCGCAGGGGCGATCGGGAAGAACGTCCTGCTGGGTGCCCTTCTGCTGCTTGCGGATCTCCTCTTCGTTCTCGAGGTCGGCCTTGTACGACTCGACCTTGCGCACCAGCTTGCGCGCGCAACGCAGGTAGGCCGTCAACAGCTCGGCGGCCCGATCGCCGGTGAAGAGTGTCTGTCCGGGCAGGATCAGGCTGGTCTTCACCTGGTAGTCGCCGCTGCGGGCGTGGTGGATGATGGTGATGTACAGGTCGGCGACCGGAAAGCGCTGGATGACCTCGCGCAGCGGCGCGAGCGCGGCGTCGATCTTGTCGGCCTGTTCCGGTGTCAGCGTACAGTTCTGCGTATCGATCTCGATGTGAGGTTTTTCTCTGGATTCAGACGGCACCATGCTCACGAGCGTTCTCCATATGGCTACCTGGTTCTGGTGAAGTTGTCGGGCGGTACCGCGGTGCGTGCGGCGGCCGGCCCGGTGTCGCGCCCAACCGGGGGCCGGGGCGTCCGCGTTCGTGCTGGGCAACGCCGGCCCGCGCCTGAGAGACAGGCGGTTGGCCATCGGCGTCAGCTCCACAGGTCGCGGACTTCGGTCGGCATCATTCCCTTGACGTCCTGCATTTCGCCGGCGGTAATCTGGCGATTCAGGAGTTCAAACGTGGCGCGGGCCGCGCGTTCAGGGCCGATATTCGTATTGCCGCGCAGGCTTTCGCTGATGCTGTCGAGGAAGGCCTGCATGCTGCGCTCCTTGTTCGGTGCCAGCGACGGCTTCCAGCCCTCGTAGTAGAAGCCGCGCACGAGCATCGGGATCTGCGCGCCCAAGTCGACAGCCTCGTCGACGGTCAGGCGATCGCGGACAGAATGCAGCGCCGCCCGCAGCGCCGAATACGCCTGGGCTTCGTCGCTGAAGTTGCCGATGTCCATCAGCTCCTTCAGCCAGACGTGGGTCTTGTTCACGGTGGTTTCTATGGCAGCAACAGGGCTTTGAGGCATGATTGCTCTCCTTCAGCCGGAATTCTCGGAATCGCGATTGACTGTGGCGTCCGCCGGTTGGCGGAACCGCCAGAGGAACAGCACGGCGGTCGCCATGCTGAGGATGATCCCCGCCGCGAGGACGAGGTGATTCAACGTCGTTCGGTCGGGCAGTGCGAGCTGGCAGATAACGACCAGGAACATCGCGAGCGTGGCCAGACGGCTTTCCAGCGGGTGATCGACATCTTGCATGCCGCGCCAGCCGCGCGCCGCGAACGCCACGCTCACGCCCGGCACGACCACCAGGTCACGCACCAGCAGCAGCGGCAACGTCCACGCAGCCAGCACGCCGCGCGCCGCAAGCGTCACCAGCGCGGTCCACAGGAACACCTTGTCGGTGATGGCGTCCAGGACGCTGCCCCAGCGCGTCGTCACGCCCCAGCGGCGTGCCAGCAGCCCGTCGAGGCCGTCACTCGCGGCCGCCATGAGAACGACGATGATGCCGCCGACGGCGTTGGTGAACGGAAACGCCACCGCCAGCAGCAGCCGCAGCGCGGACAGCCCCGCCGGCACGAGCGCCCACCGCGCCGGCCTTGCACCGGGCCGGATGCTGCCCGCCTGGTCTCGTTCGCGGTCGTCCTTGACACCGAGTGTCTGGCTGCCGTACATGACGCTGCTGCTCAGGATTTCGCCGCGAGGTGCTGCGCGAACCAGTCGCGCGTCAGCCGCGCGACCTCCTCCAGTTTGCCGGGCTCCTCGAACAGATGGCCGGCCTCCGGGACGATTTCGAGCTGGTGCTTGGCCTCGAGCAGGTTCGCCGCCTGGCGATTCAACTGGATCACCTGCTCGTCACGCCCCCCGACAATCAGCAGGGTTGGCGCCTTCACCTTCGGTAACGCGTCCGCCGCCAGGTCCGGGCGCCCGCCACGCGAAACCACGGCGCCGATCAGGCCGGCACGGTCGGCGGCGGTACCGAGGGCCGCCGCGGCGCCGGTGCTCGCGCCGAAAAGCCCCACCGGCAGGTCACGGGCGGCCGGCTGCGTCTCGAGCCAGTCGGTCGCGCCGTTGAGGCGGCTGGTGAGCAGGTCGATGTCGAAGCGCAGCGCGCCGCTCCGGTCGTCTGATTCCTGCTCGTTCTCCGTGAGCAGGTCAAAGAGCAGCGTGCCGAAGCCGCCGGCATGCAATCCGTCGGCCACGGTCCGATTGCGCGGACTGCGACGACTGCTGCCGCTGCCGTGGGCAAAGAGGACGATGGCCGCGGCCTGCTCCGGCATGCTGAGATCGCCTTGCAGGCGCGCGCCGTCGGCGGGCACGATAATCTGTTCATGGTGCAGTGTTTTCGAAGTTGCCACGACGTTCTCCTGTCGGTTTCGTATTCGCGTCGTCGCGTCGATCCGGTGTAGCCGCGCCGCTCAGGAACCGGCGCGGCCGGCCGCCTGCTCCCAGTTGCGTTTCAGCAGTTCGCGGACCTCCTGGTCCGTCGTCTGGGAGAAGTCCACGTACCACTGACCAATGGCCGCGAACGACATCGGCTGCGACGGGCAGATGACTTCGTCCGCCTGCTGCGCAAGCTCGTTGACGGCGTCCGGCGGCCCGACCGGCACGGCGGTCGTGATGCTCGCCGTACGCTGCGCCCGCAGGGCGCGCACGCCCGCACTCATGGTCGCGCCCGTAGCCAGGCCGTCGTCGACCACGATCACGTGGCGCTCGGTGAATTCAGGGGCCGCGCGATCGTCGCGATACGCCTGTTCGCGGCGTTGCAACTCCTCCCGTTCGCGCTGCACCACCCGTTCGATCGCCGCTTCGGTCAGATCGGCATGCGCGACGACCTCGTCGTTCATCACGCGGGCACCGCCGGTGGCGATTGCGCCAAAGGCCAGCTCCTCGTGGCCGGGCACGCCGAGCTTGCGTACCAGGAGCACATCGAGCTCGGCGTTCAGCACCTGGGCGACCTGGAAGGCGACCGGCACGCCGCCCCGCGGCAGCGCCAGCACCAGCGGATCGCGTGCGGCCAAGTGCTGCAGTGATTCGGCCAACTGCTGTCCTGCTTCGACGCGGTTTTCGTAGCGGGTCGCCATCGCGGTACTCCTGCATGGGGCGTCTCGGGCGGGCAGGCCCACGAGTGCGCAGCCCGCGCTTCATGATCGGAGCGTGCTGAGCCACGCTGAAACCCGTTTGAACATCGCCTGAAATCGCTGTAAACGCCGCGCGCCTGCGGCGCGACGCCTCGCGGCTTCGCGATTACGCGGAATTCACTGCCGGGTCAGATCACTTTCAGTCCGGCGCCGCAAAAGTGGCGTTGGACGAACGAGCCCGCACGACGCGTAGGCGGGTTTTTCCTGCGAGCTCTGCCTGAGAAGGAGGTTTGCAATGCAAAGAGCAAGAGTCCAAGCCAAGCCGATCCTGATGCCGTTGGTGCTGGCGGCGGGTCTGATTGTCGCCGCCCCGGGGAGCGTGCTCGGCGCCGCGACAAACGAAATGACGGACGCGACGATCGCCGACGCGGTCAGCGACGCCCTGTTCATCAAGCACGGCGTGCCCGGCTACGTGATCGATATCGACGTCAAGGACGGCATCGTCAAGCTGTCCGGCACGGTGAACAACATCATGGCCAAGGACCGCGCGGTCCGGGTGGCGGAGACCGTCAAGGGCGTACGCGGCGTGGTCAACAGGATCAAGATCGCCGACACCGGGCGAGATGACGCGGCCGTACGCCAGGACGTGCACGATGCGCTGCTGGTCGATCCGGCGACCGACTCGTGGGAGATCGAGCCGAGTGTGAACGACGGCGTCGTGATGCTGCAGGGCACGGTCGAGTCGTGGCAGGAGAAGCAGCTCGCCGGCAAGGTCGCCAAGAGCGTTCGCGGCGTGCGCGGGGTGAAGAACGAAATCGACATCGACTACCGGATGGAGCGCAGCGACGCCGAGATCCGTGCCGAGATCGTCCAGGCGCTCAACTGGAACGCGCTTGTCGATGACGCCCTGATCCGCGTGCGCGTCGATGACGGCCGCGTCGAGTTGACCGGCACGGTCGGCAGTGCCGCCGAAAAACGCCAGGCCCGCAGCGGCGCGTGGGTGATGGGCGTGGAAATGGTCGCGGCCGACGATCTCGAGGTCGAGACGTGGGCGCGTGACGACCGCTTCCGCAAGGACAAGTACGTCCAGAAGAGTGACCAGGAGATTCGCCAGGCAGTCAAGGACGCGTTGCGCTACGACGCGCGCGTGGCAGCGAAGCAGGTCGACGTGGCGGTCGACAACGGCGTGGTGAAGCTCGGCGGCAAGCTGGACAACCTCAAGTCCAGGAACGCCGCGGCTCGCACCGCGCGCAACATTGTCGGCGTGTGGCGCGTCAAGAACCGCATCGATGTGCGCCCGAGCACGCCGAGCGACTCGACGATCGTCGATCACGTGCGCGATGCCTTGCGGCGCGACCCCTACGTCGAACGCTTCGAGGTCGGTGTCTGGGTGGGCAACGGTGAAGTGACGCTGTCGGGGACCGTCGACACCTACTTCGAGAAGCTGCAGGCCGGCGATGCGGCGGCCGGCGTCTATGGCGTCGTGGCGGTCGACAACAACCTGGTGGTCGACGACGACTACGAGGTGGTCACCTACGACCCGTACGTCGATGAGGACTGGTACACGTACGATTACGATTGGTATGTCTATCCGAACGCCTACACCGCGACCGAGTCCGACTGGGAAATCCACGAGGACGTCGAGGACGAGCTCTGGTGGAGCCCGTTCGTCGACAGCGACGAAGTTACCGTCACCGTCGATGACGGCATCGTGACGCTGTCGGGCGTGGTGGATACCTGGAACGAGCGGGAGGCCGCCACCGAAAACGCCTACGAAGGCGGTGCGGTCGCCGTCGACAACAATCTGAGCGTGCATTACGGCCCGGAATACTACGCGCCGTAACACCAGGCACGCCACAGCGACTACCGTGGCCCCTGGGGCGCGTCGTGGCGTCATCACGGTCGCGCGACGCGCCCCGCCCTCCGCCCACGCCGGCGGCCCGCAGCGAGTGGAAGCAGCATCTGCGATCCGGTGTCGTGGAGTGCGCGGTGACGCCGCCAAAGAAGGTCGCCGATGCACCTTGATCAGGGAATGACGCTGATTCTGCTGGGGGCCATGTTGCTCGCCGGCTATCTGGCTTACGTGACCGGCCCCCTCATTCACGTGCCGCGCGTCACGCTGCTGCTGGTGCTGGGCGTCGTTTGCGGTTCCTCCGTGCTCGACATCGTGCCGCAGCAGGCCACCAAGTGGTTCCCCTTCATCGCTCACATGGCGCTGGCGATGGTCGGGTTCCTGCTCGGCGAGCGCTTCATGGGCAAGGAGCTCAAGCAGCAGGGCAAGGCGGTCCTGTGGATCTCCGTCGGCGAATCGCTCGCGGCGGCCCTGGTGGTCGCCATCGCGCTGCTCGTCGCGGGGGCCCCCCTGCCGCTGGCCCTGGTCATGGCCGGCATCGCGCCGGCCTCCGCGCCGGCGGCCATCTTCGAGACGGTCCGCGAAGGGAAGGCCAAGGGGTCGCTCACGCGTACCCTGCTCGGCGTCGTCGCCATCGACGACGCCTGGGGCGTGCTCATCTTCAGCGTGCTCTTCGTGACGGCCCAGACCTTCGCGGGCGAGGGCGCCGCCGGACAACAACTGCTCAACGGCCTGTGGGAGGTGCTCGGGGCCGCGGTGCTTGGTGCACTGATCGGCTTTCCGATGGCCTGGGTCACCGGACGCGTGCGCCAGGGCGAGCCGACCCTGGTCGAAGCGATGGGCTTCGTCTTCCTGTGCAGCGGGCTGGCCACCGTACTCGAGGTGTCGTACCTGCTCGCGGCCATGGTCATGGGCGCCGTCGTCGCGAACCGCGCGCGGCACCACCAGCGGCCCTTCCACCAGCTCGAAGGCGTCAGCGAGCCGTTCCTCGCGGTCTTCTTCGTGCTGGCGGGCCTCAAGCTCGATGTCAGCACGTTGTCCGCGCTGGGCGCCATTGGCATCGTGTACGTGGCGGCGCGCGCTGCGGGGCTCATCGGCGGCGGCATCGTGACGGGCCGGCTCACCAACGCCGGCGCCAACGTGAGCCATCGCATCGGCTGGTGCCTGCTGCCGCAGGCCGGTGTGGCGCTGGGCTTCGCGCTGCTCGCCCAGGAGCAGATGCCCGAACAAGGCGGGCAGGTGCTGTCTCTGGTCATCGCCACGACCGTGCTGTTCGAGATCTTCGGGCCGCTGCTGGCCCGCTGGCAGTTGCGACAGGCCGGCGAGTGCCGGACGTCGCAGGCCGCATCCGAGCCGGGGGCGCAGACGTAGCGACGCCGCGGACGTGAGCATCCACGTCACCGACGGTGTGGTGCGGCCTTCCGGCACGGTGCCATGCGCGCTGGATCACGCCCGCGCACTGTTCGACACGCTGGACGTCGCCAGCGTCGAACGGGTCATCAATGAACTCGGGACACCCCCGAACCTGTCTTCCCCTCGTGCCCGGCGGAGCCCGGCACCTGAGCCCCCTTGCCAGGTGCCGGGCACCCCTCGGATCACGTCATCCTGCCGACGGGCGGCTCGCCTGCCGGGTCGCTACCGGGGTTGCACCGTGCGACCGCCGCGACGCCGCTAGCGGCGCCGACCGCGCCGCCCACTCGTCCAGCAGCAACGTGGCCTTGCCCGTCTCCAGCTCATCCCGCCGCGGCAACCCGGCCATGGCCCGCAACAGGTCATGCTGCGAGACCGTGCCCGTCAGCTTGCCATCGTTCACCACCGGCAAGGGGTTGAACCCCGGGTTGCGGCCCAGCACCGTCCATGCATTCTCCACCGACTCGTTCCCGTGCAGCGTGGGCGTGCCGAGCTCCGTCACCGACAGGATATCGCGCCCCGCCTCCTTCGGGCCTTCGCCGCCCCCCTGTGCCGCCCGCACGTGATGATCGCGCACAATCCCTACGAACTTCCCGTCGGCGTCCATCACGGGCAGGTGCCGCAGGCCATGCGCCGCCATCAGGTCCAGCGCCTCCTGCAAACCGGTGTCCGGCCCAATCGTAACCGGCCGCATCGTCATGCATTCTCGAACTCTCATGATCTGCCTTCCGTTCCGTCGGCGTCCGGTGGCCACGCGTTCGCGCGTCGGCCCCCATCATCCGTGTTGTTGCTTCGCCAAGCATCTCTGGCCCGAACAGGAGTGCCGACCACGCCGGTCGGCCCGTTCCTCATTCCACCTATAAGAATCGCACGTTGGCTGACTTCCAACAATCGGGGATTCCACCAAAGCCGGCGCAATGTTCCTGTACGCGACGCTCGGGGCAGCCTGCAGCCCTCTGGCGGCCCCGTGCCCCCCCAATACCGCCTGACACCCCCGCGGCACGGGGTGCTTTGCGCGAATGAAACGCTCTTGCCGCCCGATTGTCCGCGCAAGCCCGGCGCCGGCCTCGGGGATTCCCCCAGCCTGGCCCCGGGGACCGGCGCGATAGCGAGATCCGGCCGGCGCGATAGCGAGATCCGGCCGGCGCGGTAGGATGCGCCAAGTCGCTCGGGTTTCGCTGCAATTCGTTCCATGAAGTCGCCCCCGGACACCGCCTGTGGACCCGCGCGTGGCCGCGCGCCGCGCCGCCGGTTGAGGTCATCACCATGGCAGCCAAGAAGAAGACCGGCAAGACCACCAAGAAGGCCGCCGCCGCCAAGGGCCGGCAGAAGCAAGCCACCACCAAGCGCAAGCAGTCCGCCAGCCGCGACGCCGCACAGGCCAAAGCCGGCGCGCAGAAAACGACATCACAGCAAGCCACATCAAAGAAGGCCGCCGCGAACACGTCCACGAAGAAGTCGGCCCAGCCGGCGCCGGCGGACCGCAAGGCAGCCGAACACCCGCCCGCGGCGGGACTGCCCAAGCGCACCGCCTTCCCCGTCGTCGGGCTCGGCGCCTCCGCCGGCGGTCTCGAGGCCCTCCAGGAGTTCTTCACCCACCTGCCCGCCGACACCGGCTGCGCCTTCGTCGTGGTCACCCACATGCATCGCGAACACACCAGCATGCTGCCCGAGCTGCTGGCCAAGCACACGTCACTACCGGTGGCCGAAGCGTCCGACGGCCTCGGGGTCGAGCCCGACCACGTCTACGTCGCCCCGCCGCGGGACAACCTGACCATCGACGGCGGCGTGCTCAAGCTCTCGGATACGGGTGGTAACGTGCACCTGCCCGTGGACCACTTCCTGCGGTCGCTCGCCGCCGACCAGCGCGACCACGCCATCTGCGTCATTCTCTCCGGCACCGGCAGCGACGGCACGATTGGTGTGCGTGCGGTCAAGGCCGAAGCCGGCATGGCCATGGTGCAGAAACCGCAAACCGCCAAGTTCGCCGGCATGCCCGCCAGCGCCGAGGGCACCGGGATGGTCGATTTCGTATTGCGGCCCAGCGACATGCCGGCCCAGCTCGCAGCCTACATTGACGAATTGCAAAGGCACGGCCGCGTGCCGACCCGCTACGAGCCCGAGTTCCCGCGCGACGCCCTGCACCAGATCCTCGGCACACTGCGGATGCGCACGGGCAACGACTTCAGCGCGTACAAGCTCAGCACCATCCGCCGCCGCATCGAGCGCCGCATGAACGTGCACCGGATCCAGGCGCCGCACGAATACGTCCGCTACCTCAAGGACCACAAGCACGAGGCCAGCCTGTTGTTCCGCGAGCTGCTCATCACGGTGACCAGCTTCTTTCGCGACCCGCCCGCCTTCGCGGCGCTGGCCGAGTCCATCACCGAGCAGTTGCGCGCGCTCGGCGATCGTTACCTCTACCGGATCTGGGTGCCGGGCTGTGCCACCGGCGAAGAGGCCTATTCGGTCGCCATCGTTCTGCACGAGTGCCTCAAGAAGCTCGAGCGTCCCTTGGAAGCGCAGCTCTTCGCCACCGACCTGGACGCCCAGGCCATCGAGAAGGCGCGCAGTGGCGCTTATCCCAGCGGTATCGCGGCCGACGTTTCGGAGGAGCAGCTCAAGCGCTACTTCACCCACAACCAGGACGCGTACCGCGTCAACAAGGAAATCCGCGAGCTGGTCATCTTTGCCCCGCACAACGTCCTGAGCGACCCGCCGTTTACCCGGCTCGACCTGGTCGTCTGCCGCAACCTGCTGATCTACTTCGAAACGGAGCTCCAGAAGAAGCTGCTGCCCACGTTCCACTATGCCCTGCGCCCGGGGGGCCTGCTGTTCCTCGGACCGTCCGAGACCGTTGGCCCGCTGGACAACCTCTTCGAGCCGGTCGACCGCAAGTGGAAGATCTACCAGCGCAAGGACGTCAGCACCGGCGTTCACCCACCGATCCTCGAGACACCGATGCACGTACGCCGCATGCCGCACGATGCCGAAGGGGGGGACGAAGCCGGGCCGGCCCACGGGCCGGAGCCCCGGGCCGAGGCGCAGGTGCAGCGTCTGCTTTTGCGGCGTTTCGCTCCGACGACGCTGGTAATCGAAGACAACGGCAACATCGTCTATATCCACGGGCGCACCGGGATGTACCTCGAGCCCGCCGAGGGCGAGCCACAGCACAACCTGCTCGAAATGGCGCGCAAGGGCCTGGGCACGCCCCTGGCCGCTGCCCTGCGCCGCGCCGCCAAGGAGCAGCGCGAGATCGTGCGCAAGGCTGTTGCGGTCAAGACCAACGGCGACGAGACGGCGGTCGACCTCGTGATCACGCCCGTTCGCGAGCCGGCATCCCTCCGAGGACTGTACCTGGTTACGCTCCGGCCGGCGTCGCCGCGGGCCGCGCCCCCGGCCGACAAGCAGGCCGCGCCGCCGGCCGCGGACGACGCCGGGCGGCTCAACGAGCTCGAGGAGGAGCTGCGCCACAGCCAGGAGTCGTTGCAGTCCACCGTCGAAGAGCTCGAATCGTCGAACGAGGAGTTGAAATCGGCCAACGAGGAGCTCCAGAGCGCCAACGAAGAGCTCGAAACGTCCAAGGAGGAGATGCAGTCGCTCAACGAGGAGCTATCCACGGTCAACGCCGAGCTCAACGCCAAGATCGACGAGCTCTCGCATGCCAACGACGACATGCAGAACCTGCTCAATGGCCTCGATGTCGCCACCGTCTTCCTCAACGACCAGCTCCGCATCAAGCGCTACACCGAGCAGGCCCGCGACCTCATTCACCTTGTCCCCAGCGACCTCAACCGCCCGCTCGCGGACCTCGCGTGGCACTTCGACCACCCGCAGCTCATCGAGGATTGCCGCCGCGTGCTGCGTACGCTCGAGCGCCAGGAAAAGCACATCCAGACCGACGACGGCCGCTGGCTGATGATGCGCATCCTGCCGTACCGCACGTCCGACAACGTCATCGACGGCGTGGTCATGACGTTTATCGCGATCGACGCGCTCAAGCGGGCCGAGCAGTCTGCCCAACACACCCAGGAGTACTTCGAGAGCATCGTCCAGACGGTACGCGAGCCCTTGCTCGTCCTGAACGAAGATCTAAGCGTCCGTTCCGCCAATGACGCGTTCTATCGCACTTTTCACGACAAGCCGGCAGAAGTACAGGGGCGCCGTGTGTATGATCTGGGGGACGGACAGTGGGACATCCCCCGATTGCGCGAGCTGCTGGAGGACATTCTGCCACACGATTCGACCTTTGCCGATTTCGCGGTGGCGCATGACTTCCCGCGCATCGGCCGGCGCGAATTCGTGCTCAACGCCCGGCGCTTGCGACAGGGGGACGACCAGCCGGACCTGATCCTGCTGGCAATGGAAGATGTCACGGACCGAGAGGTATGAGCGAACAGAACCCCGCCAAGAAACCCGGCACGAACCCGACCAGCCTGCGACAACGCGCCGAGGCGCGCGTGACGTCGGAGCCACCCGACACGAAGAAACGCTCCGCGGCCGACGCCGCCCGCCAGGTCCACGAGCTGCGCGTGCACCAGGCCGAGCTCGAGATCCAGAACGAAGAGCTGCGCGCGGCGCAATTCGAGCTGGCCGCTGCCCGCGACCGCTACCTGGATCTTTACGAGTTCGCCCCCGTGGGCTACGTGACGCTGGATCGCCACAAGGTCATTCGCGAGGCCAATCTCACCGCCGCCGCCCTGCTCGGCACCGCACGGCAGCAGTTGCCCGGCGCGCGGCTCGAGCAATTCGTCGCCCGCGACGATCGCGATACCTGCTTTTCCTACCTGCATGAGGCGATGAGCGGCGCGGCAGAGACCACCTGCGAGTTGCGTTTCACGCGCCCCGACGCCAGCACCTTCTACGCCCGGCTCGACCTGGTGGCCGGGGGCAGCGGCACGGCGGTGGACACCGAGTACCGCGTCGCCCTGACGGATGTCACCCGCGCGAAGCAGGCCGAAGCCGAGCGCGAGCGCGTGGTCGCCGAATTGCGCAAAGCCCTGGCCGCCGTCAAGACGTTGCGCGGCTTGCTGCCGATCTGTGCGCACTGCCGGCGCGTGCGGGACGACGCGGGTTACTGGGAGCGGCTCGACGTGTACATCAGCCAGCATACCGATACGCGCTTCAGCCACGGCTTGTGTCCGGAATGTCTGCGCACGTTCTACCCCGAGTACGCCGACGCCCCCGAGGACCCCGACGAGCCGACTACCTCATGACACCCGCGCCACCGCCCAACGCTGACGATGCCCCCGAAGAACGCCTGCGGCGGCGGGCCGAGGCCCGGCTCGATCCGCAATCGCTGGATGTGACGGCCTTGTCGTCCGCGCAGGTCCGCGACCTGGTCTACGAGCTGCGCGTGCACCAGGCCGAGCTCGAGATCCAGAACGAAGAGCTGCGCACGGCGCAGCTCGAGCTGGCCGCCACCCGCGACCGCTACCTTGACCTCTACGAGCTGGCCCCCGTGGGCTACCTGACGCTCGATGCCCACCGCATCGTCCGTAATGCCAACCTCACTGCGGCCGCCATTCTCCGGATCGAGGGGAACCGCCTCATCGGGCAACCGCTGGAGAAGCTGGTTGCAATCGAAGAGCGCGACGCCTGCTACCTGCACTTGCGCGAGGCCGCCCGGACCGCCAGCAGACAGCTGGCCGAGCTCCGGCTTGCTGCCGACACCGATCCGCCGCGCTGGGTCCTGCTGGAAACCACGCACCATCCACAGGACGAGCCCGCCACCGGCCAGTGGCGTGTGGCGCTGCGCGATATCACGGAGCGCAAGCATATCGAGCGCGCGCTGCGCGAGAGCAAGGAGCGCTTCCGGACGATGGCGGACGGCTTGCCGCTGATCGTGTGGGTGCACGACGCCACCGGCAGGCAGGAATTCGTCAACCGCACGTTTGGTGAGTTCTTCGGGATTCCGGTGGAGGACTTCACACCGGAGGAATGGCTGGACTTGCTGCATCCGGAGGATCGGGAGCTCTACCTGGACGAGTTCCGCGCCTCCATGTGCGAGCGCCGGCCATTCACCGCCGAGGTGCGCGTCAAGCGGGCCGATGGGCAGTGGCGCTGGCTCGAATCATGGGGCCGGCCACGTTGGTCGCCGGCTGGCGAGTTCCTGGGCATGGTCGGATCGAGCGCGGACGTTACGAAGCGCAAGGAGGCGGAGGCGGCGCTGCAACGGCTGAATACGGAACTCGAGCAGCGCGTCGCCGACCAGACCGGCATCCTGCGCCTGTTGAGTGATGTGGTGGCCGCCGCCAACCAGGCGTCGTCGTTCGAGGAAGTGCTGAATTACGCAGTGCGCCGGATCAGCGAGCACAATGGCTGGTGCTTCGGCCATGCGTATATCGTCGTGGACGACGATCCACCCGTCCTGCTGCCGGTCCGTTCCCACTACGAATCCCGGCCGGGCCGCTTCCGCCGCTTCCGCGAGGCCACGGTGGGAATGCGCCTGGTCAGCGGGCAAGGCCTGCCGGGCCGCGCTTATGCCGCCAGGGAAGTGCAATGGGCGGATGATCTGCGATCCGAACTGGTGGCGCGCCGGGCGGACACCGGGGATGACTTGGGCCTGGCGTGCGGGGCCGCGTTCCCGGTTTTCGTCGGCGATGAGGTGGTCGGGGTGCTGGAGTTCTTCTCCGATCACCGGATCGAACCGACCGAGCGGCTGCTCGACTCGATGGCGAGCATTGGTACCCAGCTCGGTCGCGTCGCGGAGCGCGAGCGGTTTGAGCGCAGCCTGGCGCGGGCCTTGATCGCCGAGCAGCAGCGGTTGGGCCGCGAACTGCACGACACCGTCGGGCAGGACCTCGCCGGGCTCGCCTTGATGTGTGAACGCTTGGCCCGGCAGGCTCGTGCCGGCACGGCGCCTGGTGCCGACGAGCTCGAGGAACTGACGGCGAGCCTGCGGCAGGGCCTGGATGATACGCGGGCGATGGTGCGGGGACTGGTGCCGCCGGCGTTGGAGGCGGACACCTTCGTCGCGGCATTGGGGGAGTTGGCCGCCGGGGTGACGCAGCGCAGCGGGGTGGCATGTGAGGTGGAGGTGGCGGGCCCGGTCCCGATCGCCGGCCCGGATGAGGCGGTCCATTTGTATCGCATGGCCTCAGAAGCGGTTACGAACGCCCTGAAGCATGGTCACCCCCAAAGAATTGCCATCGCCTTGTCGCTCAGAGATGATATCCTGTTGCTAGAAGTCCGTGATGACGGCGTTGGTATGCCCGATAATGCGCACAACTTGGGGACCGGGCTGCAGATCATGCAACATCGGGCCAAGGTGATCGGGGCGTCGATTGACATACGGCGTGGGCCGGCGGGCGGCACCATCGTTGCCTGCTCGCTTCCACTCGACTGTCAGTGACCATGGGCAGGGAGGATAGCTGTCATGTCGGCGTTGCGGGTCTTGATCGTGGATGACCATCCCATGATGCGGCGCGGGCTGCGCGAGACACTCAGCGGTAATTCGGATTTCGCGATCTGTGGCGAGGCGGGCAACGTCGCGGAAGCACTGGAGCACGTGCGCAAGGAGCGGCCGGACCTGGCGCTGGTCGATGTTTCGCTGCCCGATGGCAGCGGGCTGGAGCTTGCCCGGGACATGCTGGCGCTCGACAGCAACCTGCGCATCCTGTTCGTCTCGATCCATGACGACGCGGTGTTTGCCGAACGTGCCTTGCGCGCGGGCGCACTCGGCTACGTCAACAAGGCGCGGCCGGCGGACGAGATTCTCGCGTCGTTGCGGAAGGTCGCCCGCGGCGAACTGGCGCTGAGCCAGCCGATTGCGGATCGGCTAGTGCGGCGCGGCGTGAGTCCGACGCAGGAGCGGGCGCGCGGGATCGAGAGCCTGACCGATCGCGAGCTCGAGATCTTCGAGTTGATCGGCCGCGGCCTCGGCACGCGCGAAATCGCTGACCGGCTCTCGCTCAGCGTCAAGACCGTGGAAACCCACCGCGAGCACATCAAGACCAAACTCGACCTCGGCAACGCGGCGGAACTCAGCCGGCACGCCGCGTTGTGGGGCACGGCACAGTCCTGACCCGGACTGGCGGCGTTCGTGTTGTGGCAGCGCAGGGGGCGTGCCCCGTTCAGCCTGATTCCTTCCAGGCGCTGACGCCGCCGTCCAGAACGCGGACGTTTTCGTAGCCCTGCTCTTCCATCTCGGCCGCCCGACCGGCGGCAGTCTCGTCGTTCGGTCAGGCGCAGAAGAAGATGAGCTCCTGCGATTCGGGCACCGCATCGAGGCGTGACGCGAGCTCGGGGTAGGGGATGGCCGGATCGATCCCGAACCCTTCGCACTTCTCGGTGTCGTTGTACGCACAGACGAGCATCGCACCCGCCCGGAGGTCTTCTCGCGCCTGCTTCGCGTTTATGCGCTCGGGCATCAGTTCGGCTCCTTGTGACTGGCGGACGGCATCGTCGCGCGGACGAGCCGATTGCAGCTTCGTTCCTGGTCAGTGTTTCATCGAAGCGGATGAGGATCCGCTGAAAACCGGCTCAATTCGCCGTAATCCGCGGCGCCGGCCGCGCGTCACGGTCCGTCGCCGGGCGCCTTCTCGGTCGGCGTCACGCCCTTCACCGGCTCCTTGGGGATCGACTTGGTGCTGGGGGCGGCGGGGGCGCGCAGCCGCAGGGCCATGGCCTGGGCCTGGCGGCTGAAGTCGATCGACTCGCCGAGGATGCGCACCGCCTCCTGGTCGGCGTGGAAGCCGCGTGAGTTCTCGCTCGAGATGTAGTCGAGGCGCCACATCGCCTTGCGTTGCAGGTCGAACACCTCGGCGAGCTCTGCTGCTGGTGCGCCGGCCGCCTGGGCTTCGAGAATCGCGTCGAGCATGTCGGTCATGGCGTGGCCGGCGCGCTCGGTCATCGCCTTGGTGCGCGATTGAATCGCCGCGACCTTGTCGCGCAGCTCGCTCTCCGGCACGTTATGGCAGTGCTGGCAGGCATTGTTGATGTAGTTGAGCGGACTGCGCACATTGTGATTGCTCACCTTCATCGCGCCCTCGCGCTGGTACGGCATGTGGCAGTCCGCACAACTCACGCCGCTGCGGGCGTGCACGCCCTGGCTCCACAGCTCGAACTCCGGGTGCTGCACCTTGTAGACGCGCGCCCCGGTCTCCCCGTGCTCGTAGTCGTAGAAAGACGTGCCGTCGGGGAAGGTCATCTCGTCCCAGAACTGCTCGGCGGCATCCATCGACAGGCCATTGCCCCAGGGATACGTCAGGGTGGCCCGGGTCGCGCAGTAGTACTCGACGTGGCATTGCGCACAGACGAAGGTGCGCATCTCCTGGCGCGAGGCGTGTTCGTTGGGGTTGTACTGCGCCTCCCGCCCGCCACGCCGCCAGCGCTCGATGCTCGGCAGGTGCGGCACCGCAGCGTCGCTCGCGGCCAGCGCCGCGATGCCCAGCACGAACGCCGGCCGCGTGATGCGGACCTTCATGTCTGCCGGGTCGTGGCAGTCGATGCAGGTGACCGGGTGCACCTCGCCCTCCGGCATGTCCGCCGGCTGCACGGGCTCGCCCGCGATCTCGCCGGTGAAGCCGCCGGTCGGTGGCTGCGGAAAGACCGGCTCGTGCTCGTCGGGGGTGCCATCGGGGGCGGCGCGGATCAGCCGGTAGACCTCGAAGTAGGGCTTCGTGCTGACTTCCTCGAAGCCGCGGATGACGGCGTCCATCTGAAAACCGGCGGCGAGGGCTTCCCGGTCGTGGGGCCGCCCCATGGCCTCCAGGCCGACCATGCGGTAGGCGACGGTATTCGACGCGTGGCAGTGCAGGCACGCGCCGGCTTGCGGTTTCTGCGTGACGCGTTCGGTCACGCCCTGGTCGTACAGCATGTAGGCGTGGCCGCGCGCCTCGCGATAGTCGATGCTGAAGGCGTAGCCCGCGTAGAGCCGCTTGAGCCACGGCTGCTGCTCGAGCTTGCTGGCGGGCATCGCGCTCGAGCCGCCGTAGAACGCGTCGCCCGCCGTCGACTTCCACCCGTCGAACTGGTGTGGCCAGTTGCGGCCCCACGGCTCGGGGTCGGAGGTGATCTCGTCGACCTCCACCACGCGCACGAACGGCGTCCGCGCCTCCTGCTTGCGCTGGAACATCACCACCAGCACGTAGGTGACCACGGCCGTGCCGGCCACGGCCACCAGAAAGGCCAGCCCCATCGTCAGGATGCGGGGCGACTTGTGCGGCCGTTGCGGCGGCGGAGGGGTTGTCCGGGAGGCGGTGGTTTCATTGTTCATGAGAGGCTCGCATGCGGTTGGGGGCTCAGCGCTGCGCGTGGCCGACGTCGGTGTGGCAGTGCACGCACAGCAGCATGTCGCCGCCCGGTTGGGTTGGAAGCATGTGGTCGACGAAATCCTGGTGGCAGTGCAGGCAGGCGCCCTGCGTCACCCGGCGATTGCGTGGCTTGATCCGGATCGGCTCGTGAAAGACCCCCGTCGTGAACGCGAGCGAATGAAAGAAGCCGTTGTCCGCCTTGGTGATCCACTTGCCGATGAAGTCATGCGGCAGGTGGCAGTCGTTGCAGGTGGCGACGTTCTCGTGGCTGGACTTGAGCCACGAATCATAGTGGCCGTGCATGATGTGGCAGTTGGCACAGGCCTTCGGGTCGTTGGTCAGGTACGCGGCGCCATCGCCGTAGCCGAACGTGAATGCCCCGAGACCGCCGAAGGCACCGAACGCAGCAGCAGCTGCGATGGCGAGCCAGTTTTCGACGCGCCAACGTCGCCGGTGTGGCCTGCGCGGCCCCAGCGCTTCGGTCACGTCGGGCGGGTGCCCGTGGTTGCGAGCGGTCATGTCAAACTCCGGCGTTTGGTGCGTCGTGCGGCCGGCGCACGTGTTCCTTCGGGAGCACGGAGAAGTGATCGTGCCCGTGCGTAGTATAACGACGTGATCTGACAGCGGTGTAATCCGCTGGTTCTTCGGGGGCGGCGGGCTGCGCATTGCAGGCCCCTCGCCCTGGCGCCGGCCGTGGCGGAGGCGGCCGTGGGGCTACCGCAGCAGACGGGGTGCCAGCACTTGCTCGACGAACTCCTCACTGGTGACGCCGGTGTGGCTGCCGTCCCAGCCCAGCCGTTCGTACGCGGGACGCCAGGCCAGCGCGTGGATACGCGCGCCGGTCGGGACGGCGGTTCCTTGTGCGAAGCCGACGAGACCAGCTGCCCTCCCGGTCTTTTCGGACGCCGTCCCCAGCGCCTTGGTCGCGGTGCGCAGAACTTCGTCTTCGCGCGAAACGGTGACGTAGACCGCCCCCGTGACGTGCGCGAGCGCCGGTCGCAGGTCGTAGCGGCGACTGAGCGAAGAGGACAAGAGCGCCACGTTGTGCACCGTCGTGCCTTGCGGCAACGCCTCAAGCGTATACACGGCCACCGCCGTCCCGGTCGAAAGCCCGATCAGGTGAACCGGTGCACCCGGGTGCGCGCGGCGCTGACGCGCGATCCGGGCAGCCGCATCGGCGGCCTCGCGCTTGTGTTTCTGCGACAGTTCGTGATCGGCCAGGGGGCCGAGGCCGGTCTGCCATTCGACCTCGTGGAACGCGCCGTCCAAGCCCGCCGCGCGCAGGCCGGCCTCGACACCACTGGCCCAATCCAGGACAAGCTCGGCCTCGCCCGAGCCGCCGAAGTAGAAGATGGTTGGCGAGTTAGGCTGACCGGGCGGGTCGGGTTGCACGCGCGCGTTTTGCCGGTGGCAGCCCGCGACCAGTGCCAGCAAGGCCAGAGCGAGCCCAGTAGCGAACGAATAAGGGGCGAATCCCGATGTGCGGATTGACATGGTGGATGTCCTCCCATGTTTGGTGGTTTTCATGCCTGATAGCGAACAGCCCCGGGCTGAACACCGCCTGAACGCCGTCTGAACCCGCCTTCAACCGCGCCGGCATGAAGCAGGCCGATTACGCTGCCTTCACGTTGCGGTTATTCCAGCTTCAGCCCCGAGCGATAGACGGCAACCAGTCACGTGGTGAAGGCGCTCTGTATGGCGGAATCTGGAAACCAGCGAGGACCTGGCGGCACGACCGGTACTGACCACATACCCCCTGCGCGCGATGGCGGACCGAGTCCCTCTTCATGGCCGCCGCGTATCGCCAGGGTCGTACTGGCGCTCGGCGGGTGCGGAATCGCGGCTTATCTGGGCCTCTATCAGCTCGGCCTGGTCGAGCACGTCTGGGAGCCTTTCTTCGGAGACGGCAGCCGGGTCATTCTGCGCGAGAGTTGGATTTCGACGCTGCTCCCGGTTCCGGATGCTCTGCTGGGCGCTGCCGGCTACCTGGCGGAAGCCGTCGCGGCGATGGTGGGTGGCACGACGCGCTGGCGCACCATGCCGCGGGTGGTGCTGGTCGAGAGCGCCCTGATTGCCAGCCTGGCGCTGGTGAGTCTGTTGCTGGCCGTTGCGCAGCCGACGCTGTTCCATGCGGGCTGCACGCTTTGCCTGATCACGACCGTGCTGTCACTGCCGCCGGTGCTGCTGGCGGCAAAGGAAACGCGCGCGACGGTGCGCCACCTGCGACAGGGCGCCTGACGACCGCGGCCGCGCGGCGATGACGCCACCTCAGGCTTGCGGGGTGGCGTCTGGCGTTTGCTGGCAGCGGGCATCGATGAACGACTTGACGGCCAGTGCGACAAACACGAGGCAGACCACCGCCATCACCGCCTGCGAGATGGCCGCCCCAGGCCGCTCGACCGCGCCACCCGCAATCATGCGAATCACCTTCGGAACGCCCAGGGCACTGCCCAGCAGGCCCAGCAGTGCGAGTCCCGCCGCCGCATGCATCGCGTGCTTGCGCCACGCGGCGCGTCGTCCTGCGACGCCGAGCAGTGCCAGCGGCAGGCCGAAGAAAGCCGGGATCCACGCCGTCCAGCTGACCATTCCGGTCGCGAAGAAACCGACAATCCCCACCAGGATGAGCGCGATACCCGTCAACAGTGCGGCCATGGGCATGATTCACCTCCTCGTTCGGACTCCGACACGCCTCCGTTGACTATAGTCCATACTGCCCCCGGCGGCCGCGGTGCTGCGACGGGCCGCTGGCTGCCCCGCACGGCAGGAGCGAGTATCATGCCGGGCAGACGCGGCCCCGGTTCCGGACGGCCGCGCCGACCACCGGCAACTTCTGATTGGGAGAACCCCGTGCGTTGCGAAGGATTGCTGTTCTTGTCGTTGTTGCTCGTGCCCGCCGCTTTTGCCCGCCAGGCCGCGCTGTTCGATGAACTCGCCGTCATCTGCCCCGACACCGACGTTCAGCATGGCGCCGAGCACTACGCGGGCGCGACGCCCCGCGGCGTACCGGCGGGGTTGCATGTCCTGGTCCGCGGGCTGGCGCCGGACGCGCCGGTTCGCTGCCGGCTGCTGCACGACGACACGCCGGTGAGCGACGCCGTCTTCTATCAGCTCATCGACGTGCCGGTCGAGCAGAACACCGGCCTTGGCAGCCGGACGGAGGCCTGGGATGACAAGCCGAACCCCCACGTCGTGCGCGAGGCGCCGTTTCGCGTGTACGAGGTGCTGGAGCCGACGGATGGCACCGTCCGCGTCGACGAAAGCGGCGCCGTGGCTTTGCGCGTCGAATTGCCGATTGATTACGACGCCGACGCGGAGCGCAGGACGTACCAGATCGCGCTGGAATCGGGCGACTGGCAGCAGCGGCTGCGCTGGGAGCTCGATGTGCATCCGGTCAACGTGCCGGTGCGAGGGCCCCAGTCCCGTGGCTACACGAACTGGTTCAGCACGGGGCTCATTGCGCAGCGTCACGACCTGAAGCAGTGGAGCGAACCATATTGGGCCATGCTCGGCGAGTACGCCGACCTGATGGCGCGCGGCCGCCAGAACACGTTCTGGGTCCGCTGGGGAGACTTCACGCAACGCCAGGACGACGGCACGATCGTGCTCGATCGGCCGCGGCTGCAGCGCTACGTGCGGCTATTCCTCGACCGCGGCTTTACCTGCGTCGAGGGCGGTCACCTTGCCGGCCGGCACAAGGGGGATTGGGGCTCGGCCCGGCTCGACTTCGTCCTGACCGGCAGCGATGTGACGAGCGAGCAGGGGAAAGGCGAGCTTGCCGCGTTTCTCGCCGCGCTCCACGCGGCGCTGGCCGAGCTGGAGCTGCCGCCACACGTCCAGTACCTGCAGCACCTCGCCGACGAGCCGACTGACACCAACGCCGAGAGCTACCGCGCGCTGGCGGAGCAGGTGCGACAGCACCTGCCCGGCGTGCAGATCTTCGAGGCGACCATGTCGCAGCAGCTCGTCGGCGCCGTCGGCGTGTGGTGTCCGCAGATCCAGGCCTACGAGCGCCACCGCGATTTCTTCGAGCAGCGCAAGGCCGCCGGCGACCGCGTCTGGGCGTATACCTGCCTGGCGCCGGGTGGCCCGTGGCTGAACCGCCTGCTGGACCAGGAGCGGCTGCGGCCGGTCTACATCGGCTGGGCCCTCGAGAAGTACGACTTGGCGGGGTTCCTGCACTGGGGGCTCAATCACTATCGTCCCGGCGTGGACCCGCTCGAGCAGAGCGTGGTGCCGCACGGTAGCGGGCCGCCGAACTTCCTGCCCCCGGGCGATTCGCACGTGGTCTACCCGGGGGAGGCGGGGCCGCTGTCGGGGCAGCGTTTCGAGGCACACCGCATCGGCCTCGAAGACGCCGAGATGCTGCGCATGCTGAAGATCCGCGATCCAGACGCGGCCGAGTACCTGATCAACCGGAACCTGCGTGCCTGCCACGATTACAACAAGGACGTTGCAGCGTATCGGCGCCACCGGGAAGAGTTGCTGACCGCGCTGGGCGCACCGCTACGGCCCGGCAAGCCGGTCTCGCTGTTCAACGGGCGCGATCTGGCGGGCTGGACCGCGTTTCTGCCCGATGGCACCGACCCGGCCCAGGTCTGGCGGGTGGAGGACGGGGTCCTGGTGTGTCGCGGCCGCCCGGCGGGTTATCTCCGTACGAGCGCGGATTACGCCAACTACGTGCTCGAACTCGAGTGGCGCTGGGATCCCGCGACGAAGCAGGGCGGGAACAGCGGCGTGCTGCTGCGCATCATTGGTGCAGACCGCGTGTGGCCGCGCTGCGTCGAAGGCCAGCTCCAGCACGGCCACGCGGGTGACTTTTGGAACATCGGCGACTTCCCCATGGTGACCGATCCGCGGCGGACCGAAGGTCGGCGGACCAGGAAGCTGCACGCCGCTGAGAAGCCGCCCGGCGAATGGAACCGTTACGAGATCACGGTGGATCGCGATCGGGTCGTACTCGAGATCAACGGCGTGCGAGTGAACGAAGCGCGGCGCGTCCTGGAGATTCCGGGCAAGATCGGACTGCAGTCGGAGGGTACGGCGATTCACTTCCGCAACATCGAGCTTACGCCGCTGGCACAACCCGCAGACCTGCCTTAAGCGATCGCGCATGAATCAATAGAGCCGGTATTTCGCCGGCATTTCGCCGTGCCCCTCGCGCGGGGATGGGGGAAGCTCCATCTTACAGAAAATTCATGCTCCAAGTCCCTATCCTGGCATGAATTACGCATGATTTCATTTTGTTGGATGGAAAAGTTGTGGGTGGGAGGCGGGTCCCGGCGAGTATGAGCAATGCGCTAACACACGTCGTTTCCGGAGTTTTTCCGCAAATGGCCCCTGGCGAACGCCGATGGGATTGACAGCCAATCCATCTTGTCCTATTATTTTTATTTCGATCCAAATGGTGGCTGCTGGCTCGGAGGCTACACGCGTGTCGGTACCACTGGATACTGAGGACCAGATCGTCGCTGCCATCCGCCGGATCATGCATGCGGTGGAACTGCATTCGCGACGGCTGGTGGAAAACGTAGGCCTGACCGGACCGCAACTGGCGGTCTTGCGGAAGACGGCACAGCTTGGCCGGACGCCGATTGGCAGCCTGGCACGTGCCGTCCACCTGAGCCAGCCCACGGTGACGGGCATTCTGGACCGTCTGGAGAAACGCGGGCTGCTCCAGCGGACGCGTGATGAGCATGATCGACGCGCAGTCAATATCAGCGTCACGCCAGCTGGTCAGGAGTTGCTCGGCCGTGCGCCGTCGTTGTTGCAGGACCAGTTCCGCAAGGAGCTCGACAAGCTGCGGGACTGGGAGCAGATGCTGATGCTGTCCACGCTGCAACGGATCGCCGCCATGATGGAGGCGGAGAAACTGGACGTTTCGCCGCACCTTACGACGGGCGAGTTTGATGTGGGGTCGGCGCCGCCGGTCGGAAACGAGTCGCCGTAGGCGTCGGCTGGGGCCGCGGTACTTACGGCTGGAATAACAACGGATTCAACCTGGTGTCAGGGGCCTGTCAGCTTCGGCAGCGAAGCTACGGTACCCAAACCCCGGCGGTGCGGTGCTCCAGATGCGGGCAGCCGGCGCCGCGCACAAGGAACCAGATGTGAGAGTATCCGAATTCACTGACTGCGATCTCGAACTGCCGAGTGCGCAGATTCTCGCGACGCTCGGCTGTCCGCCCGGCCAACGCGTACACGGCCGCCTGCGCCGTCAGATCGAGACGGCCGTGGGCGAGATTCGGGAGCGCATGGCTTGCCGCTTCGCGTATCGCAGCCATCCCATCTGTGTCGAATCGGGACGTGTGCACGTGGGTGACAAGGAAACGTTGCGCAGCGCGCGGCTGGCACAGGCGATGCGGCCCTGTCGCCGCGTGTACGCCTACGTGGTGACGCTCGGGTCCGAGGTCGACGAGTACATCGACGCGTGCATGCAACGCCGTCCGGATTATGGCGTGGTGGTGGACGCAGCCGCATCGGCCGCCGCCGAATCGATGGTGGCCCGCGTCGAGCAGGAGATTGCCGAGAGCCTGCCGCCGACGCAGGCGCTCGGCCTGCCGTTCAGTGCGGGCTACTGCGATTGGTCGGTCCGCGAGCAAGAGAAGGTTTTCGCGCTGCTGCCGCCCGGCGCGGCCGGGGTCGTGTTGTCGGACGATTTCATGATGTCGCCGCGCAAGTCGATTTCGGGCCTGTTTGGTGCGGGGCTGGTGGACGACGTCACCGAAGCCGCCTGCCCATGCAGTAGTTGTCCGCGCCGTGACTGCAATCACCGCAGACGCCCCTACACAGGAAGAAGTAATGAACGACTCGACGACCAGCGTCTTGTCCGGCCGCATCGAGGTCGCCCCACGGACCTTTCCCTACGCGCCGCTCAGCGCTGACGATATCCAGAAAATCCACGATGCGAGCATGACCGTCCTGGCGGACGTCGGCTTCGAGGTGCACGAACCCGAGATCTTCGAGCTGCTCCGGCGGCTGGATACGACGGTCGACTCCGAGCGCCGCGTGGTCCGCATCAAGGAACGCGCCGTCAACGATCTGCTCGCGACGGTACCGTCCAAGGTGACGCTCTACGGCCGCCGGCCCGGCACCGACCTGGAGCTGGGTGCGGGCAACGTCTATTGCGGCACCGGCGGCACGGCGCTGAACATCCTCGACTATGACACGGGCCAGCGCCGCCCGGCGCAGATGCACGATCTCGTCGACGTAATCCGCATCGTCGACCAGCTCGAGAACGTGCACTTCATGCTGCTGCCGACGTATCCGAACGAGTTGGACGTCGACGACGTGGACGTCAATCGCTTCTTCGCCGGCCTCTACCATACGTCCAAGCACGTAATGGGCGGTGTCTACACGGCCGACGGCATCCGCCATGCCATCGCGATGGCCGAGCGCGTTGCCGGCTCGCCCGAAGCCCTGCGCGAACGACCGTTCATCTCGCTGATAACCTGCGGGATCAGCCCGCTGCGGCTGGACGGCAAGTATGGTGCTTTCATGGCCCAGGTTGCCCGCGAGGGCATCCCCGTCGCGGTTCCCGCCGAGCCGTTGTGTGGCGCGACCTCGCCCGTGACACTCGCCGGCACGCTGGTGATCCAGAATTGCGACGCGCTGATCAACGTGATGACGACGCAACTGGTCAACGCTGGTGCACCGGTGATCTACGGCTGCGTGTCCAGCGCGGCGGACATGCGGGACATGAAGTATCTGGGCGGCCCGGTCGAAAGCGGCATGATCAACGCCGCCACCGCGCAACTCGCCCGCTACTATGGCATCCCGTATTACGCCACCGCAGGCATCAGTGACGCCAAGACGCTCGATAGCCAGTGCGGTTACGAGTCGGCAATCACCAACCTGCTCGTGGCGCTGGCGGGCGGCGAGTTCATTCACGACGCGGCGGGGCTGATGGAGTTCGCCCTGACCGTCAGCAAGGAGAAGCTCGTCCTCGACAACGACCTGCTCGGCATGGCCCTGCGCGCCGTCCGTGGTATTCGTGTGGATGACCAGACGCTTGCACTGGACGCGATCAAGGCGGCCGGCCCCGGGGGCAACTTCGTCGCCAATCGACACACGCGCAAGCACATGCGACGCGAGCACTATGTCCCGCCTCTCAGCGACCGCGAGCCACGCGAGACCTGGGAGGCCGCCGGCAGCAAGTCCAGCGCCGCCCGGGCCCACGAGGTCGTGCAGGGCATCCTGGGCGAGCCCGTGACGCCGCACATCGACGACGGCCTCGCCAAGCAGTTGATGGGCGACTTCCCCGCCATTTCCCAGGACGCGCTCGGAGGATCCCCAACGCAATGATCATCATCGGCGAGCGAGTCAACGCGACACGCAAGAGCATTCGCGAAGCCATCCGCGAACACGACGAAGACCGGATCGCGACCGAAATCCGCAACCAGGATGCGGCCGGCGCGACCTATATCGATCTCAATGCCGGCACGGGCAGCGGCGACCCCGAGCAGGAGGTGGCCGACCTCAACTGGCTGATCGACATCGCGCTGCGCACCACCGAAAAGGACTTCGCCCTGGATTCGTCCGATCCCCTGGTGCTGCGCCGCTCGGCGGAACACCTCGATGGCCGCCGGGCGTTCCTGCTGAACTCCGTCAATGGCGAGTCCGATCGTCTCGTGCCGCTGCTGGAACTGGCGGCGGCGCGCGAGTGTGGTGTGATCGCGTTGGCGATGGACGATACGGGCATCCCGCCCGAAACGGGACAGCGGCTCGCCGTGTGCGAGACGATCACCGCCGCCGCAGAAAAGGCCGGCGTGGCCGAGAGCAAGCTCTTCTTTGACCCGCTGGTGCTGCCGATGTGCAGCGACATCAGCCAGGCGCAGATTACCTTCGCCACGCTGCGCGAGATCAAGCAGCGTTTTCCCGAGGCGAAGACGACGCTGGGGCTCTCCAATGTCTCGCACGGCCTGCCGGAGCGGGCCCAGATCAACCACGCCTTTCTTCTGGCGGCGCTGATTAACGGGCTGGACTCCGCAATCTGCGACCCGACGCGCGACGGCCTGCTCTGGGCGGTCACGCTGGGCGAGCTGCTCGCGGGGAAGGACCGGCACTGCCGGCGCTACGCCCGGCGCGTGCGGAAAGGGGAGATTTGATGGGCAATAGCGCGTCTACGATCGAAACGGCCGAGTGTCGCCCCGGCGTGGTGGTCGAGCCCAAGCGCCGACTCGACGACGCCCAGATGGACGTCCTGCACCGCGGCTCACTGGAGCTTCTCCAGGATCCCGGCGTTGTGTGCTTTAACGAAGAGGCGGTTTCGTTCTTCTCCCAGCATGGTTGCCAGGTCGACCGCAGCGAGCGCGACCAGGCCTGGGTGGTCCGCATCCCCGCCAAGATCGTGACCGAGGCGCTCGACAGCGCGCCGTCGCGCGTCGTGCTCGGCGCGCGCAACCCCGCGGACAATCTCGTGCTGGATGCCGCGGTGCCGCGCGTGTACTTCGGCACCGGATCCGAAACCAACACCTTCCTCGAGACGCGCGTCACCCCGCCCGGCGCGGGCAATGGCGCGGCCAACATCGCCGCCCGCGTCGTGCACGAAGCCACGCGCGGCAGCGTTCAGAAGCTGGCCGACTCCGCCCGGCTGTGCAACACGCTCGAGAACCTGGATTTCTTCATCCGCAATGTCAACGTGCAGGACGACGACATCACCGACGCCAACAAGGACGTCAACGTTTTCCTCGCCAGCCTGATGTACATGACGCGCCATGTGCAGGCCGGCCTGACCGACCTCGCCGCCCTGCCGCACGTAATTCGCATGGGCGAGATCATCGCCGGCGGAGTCGAGGCCTTCCGCGCCGCACCGCTACTGTCCTTCATTGCGTGCCTGGTCAAGAGCCCGCTGCAGATGGTTGACGACACGACCGAGAAGGTCATTGCGATCGCTCGGGAGGGCCTGCCGCTGGTCATCTCCTCGTCGCCGCAGGGCGGCTCGACCGCGCCGGTGCAGGAGGAAGGCATGGTGATGCTCATCAATGCCGAGATCCTGGCCGGCATCACCCTGACGCAACTGGTGCGCCCCGGGGCCCCGGTGCTGTACGGCGCGGTCCCCGTCCGCGCCCGGCTCGACACGCTGCACGATCTTTACGGCGCGCCGGAGTTCATTCACTACAACGTCGCCTGTGTGCAACTCGCCCGGCGCTATGGTGTGCCGTGCTACTCGACCGCGGGCGTGGGGGACAGCAAGGTGCCCGGCCTGCAGGCCTCCGTCGAGAAAACTTTCTCGCAACTGGCCGTGGCCCAGGCCGGTGCGCAGTACATTCACTACGCTTTTGGCCTGCTCGATCGCACCGGCACATTCAGCCCGGCTCAGGCCGTGATCGACAACGCGAACATCGGCGTGGTCAAGGAGATCCTGCGTCCCGTCCGTTGGGAGCAGGCCGACGTCGACGCCGCTCTGAGCGATATCCGCAAGGTCATGCAGTCAGGCACACGGCTGTTCGCGCGGCTGATCCGCAAGCAAATCCGCCGTGGCGTCGTGTCCAACCCGTACCCGCTCGAGAGTGATCGTGACCACGATCGCGTGCTGGAGCTGGCCTGCGAGCGGGTCGCGGCCGTCCGCGCGACCCCCGGCGAGCCGCTGCCCGACGAAACCCTGGCTGCGATTCGTGCCGAAGTGCCCGGCCTGGTTTCGGCCGAACGATTCAAACTGTGAGGTAACCGATGAACGAAGCAGAGATTCTCGCCAGCATCAGGAAGAACACGATTCTCGGCCGGGTCGACGAGCAGGACGAGGGCTTTGATGGTGACATGGAAGGCCAGCCCGGCGTTACCGAGCTCGTCGAGCTCGCCCTCGAGAAGAAGATCCCCGTGTCGCGCATTATCGCCGACGCGTTGTCGCCCGCGATGGAAGAGGTCGGCGCGAAATACGAGAGCAGCGAGTACCTCATCCCCGACATGCTCGCCGGTGCCGAGTGCGTCAGTGCCGCGATGGACCTGCTCAAGCCGCACCTGGTCGATTCCGACGTGGAGCGCAAGGGGCTGGTCATTATTGCGACGGTCGAAGGCGATCGTCACGATATCGGCAAGAACATCGTCAGTACGCTCCTGAAAGGTGCCGGCTACGACGTTGTCGATCTTGGTACATCGGTGCCCGCCGACCGCGTCGTCGAGGAGGTGCGCAAGACCGGGGCCCGCTTCGTCGGGTTGTCCGCGCTGCTGACCTCGACCATGACCAAGATGCCCGTCGTGATCGATGCGCTCAAGGACGCCGGCTTGCGCGACCAGGTCCGCATCATCGTCGGCGGTGCGCCCGTCTCTGCGGAGTTCGCCCAGAAGATCGGCGCCGACGGCTACTGCCGCGATGCGTTCGAGGCGGTGGACCGCCTCGAAGAACTGCGGAAGGCGGCGGGGTAGGCGCCGATGAGTTCCACCGAGATCAGTGCCTACGCCCAGGCCGCCGACAGCGGCCGCTACGATCGCGTCACCGGCCTGCAGGGCAAGTACGACAACGTCCGCATCCACTGGGAAGACCAGTCGTTGCGGCTGCGCTTGCGACCGCACCTCCAGGCCTTGGTCGACCGGCGGCTGCACCAGGGCCGCAAGCTGCGGCTGGCCGACCTCGGTTGCGGCAGTGGCGATGGTTACGAGACACTCATGCACATGCTCCGTGGCGATGCGCCCGCGGCCGCGGCCGACGCTGCGCTCTTCCCGTTGCAGCATGTCGACAGCTATACCGGCCTGGAGCTCAACCCGGCACTGCTGGACCAGGCACGGCAGCGGCACCGCGATGCGCAGGCTGCGCGTTTTCTTCAGGCCGACCTGCGTGAGGGGCTGCCCTTCGACGCCGCCGAACCGCCGTTCGACATCTACTTCGCGTCGTTCGGCACGCTGTCGCACCTGGGCGAGGACGACACGGTCAAGCTGCTGGTCGAAATCGCGCAACAGGCCGACGATGGTGCAATCATCCTGGTCGACTGGCTCGGGCGCTATGCCTACGAGTGGGTCGAGCTGTGGGATGCCGACTTGTCGCGCGAGCACTGGATGGACTATCGCATCTCGTACATCTACTCGGCCGAAGAGCGCAAGACGCGCGAGATCGACAGCTTCCCGCTGCGTTTGCTCGCCGCCGACGAGGCGCGTCGCGTCTTTCAACGCGTCAGTCAGGCGTCCGGCGTGGCGCTTGCCGAGAAAGACCTCTTCGACCGCTCGCTGTTCGTCGGGCGTCACATGGAGTCGGGCGACTACAACGCGCAGGCACGGCCGTTGCGCTCAGCAGTGAATCGCCTGCACGAGCCGCTGTGCCGCACCGAACTCGAGACGCTGCTGTTCGACCTGCACCTGCCCGCGGGCTGTGACGGCCCGGCCGATGTGCTGCGGCGCGTGAACGCCGACTGGAACGCGCTCGTGCGATTCACGGTCGAAGCGCTGCACAGTGCCGACGCTGGCCAGGCACTGCCCAACGTGCCGGACAACGCGTCGGACATGCTCCGCCGCGCGATGACACGGCTGCGCACGGCGATCGACGTGATGGACACGGTCGAGGCGGACGATCCGCGCTCGGAGTGGGTCGAGCCGCAACTCGGTCTGGCCTTGCGCAATATCGAACTGGAGGGACAACGTGGCGCCGGGTGTGGCCACGGCCTCGTCGCAATCTACGAGGTGAACAAGTCGTAAGCGGGCCCGGCGGGGGAGCCAGGCGCGCCAGCCAGTCTTTGCCGGCGTCGCGAAGAGAGGGAGTTGCATAAGATGTGTGGTTTTGCCGGATTGTGGGGCGCCGAGAATGAAGCACTGATTGCAGGCATGATGCAACGGCTCGTGCACCGCGGTCCCGATGCCAACGGGATGTGGTCGTCGCTGCGCGGCACGCTCGGCCACCAGCGGCTGTCCATCATGGACCCGGCCGGCGGAAACCAGCCGATCTTCTCGGAAGATCGCCGGCGCGTGATCGTTGGCAACGGCGAATTCTACAACTTTCCGACATTGCGGCGCGAGCTCGAAGCGCGACACAACTTCCATACCCGCAGCGATACCGAAGCCGCCCTGCACCTGTGGGAGGAGCACGGCACCGGCGTCGCCGAGCGGCTCGATGGCATGTTCGCCTTCGCGATCGCCGACGGCGACGAGCTGTTTCTCGCGCGCGACGCGATCGGCATCAAGCCGCTGTACGTCGGCACGCGTCATGACGGCTACGTGTTCGCGTCCGAGCTCAAAGCTCTGGTCGGCGTGGCCGACAACGTCGAGGAGTTTCCCGCCGGCACCTGGTATCACTCGAAGCACGGCTATCAGCGCTTCTATGAAGTGCCCGACGTCTGGCCCGAGGATTGCGGCACTGAAGAGCACTGCCGCCGCATTCGCACGACGCTCGAACACGCTGTCGAAAAGCGCCTCATGAGTGACGTGCCGGTGGGCGCGTTTCTCTCCGGCGGGCTCGATTCGAGCCTCATTGCCGCCATTGCCCGCCAGCACCTCGACGAGTTGCACACCTTCTCCGTGGGTGTCGCGGGCAGCGACGACCTGGCGGCGGCGCGCGTTGTCGCCGACCATCTCGGCACGATTCACCACGAGTACAGCTTCACGTTTGAGGAGGTGCTGGAGAAGCTGCCCGAGATCATCTATCACCTCGAGTCCTTCGATCAGGATCTCGTGCGCAGCGCGATCCCGTGCTACTTCACCTCGCGCCTGGCCGCCCAGCACGTCAAGGTCATCCTCACCGGCGAGGGCGCTGACGAGCTGTTCGCCGGCTATCGCTACTATCGTGGCGTCCCGAGCGAAGAGACGCTGCACCACGAGCTGCGCCGCAGCGTGCAATCGCTGCACAACGTAAACCTGCAGCGCGTCGACCGACTGACCATGGCGCATTCGATCGAAGGCCGCGTCCCGTTCCTTGATACCGAATTCATCCGGCTGGGCCAGACGGTGCCCGCCGGCCTGAAGTTGCAGCAATCACCACGGGGTGACTGGCAGGAGAAGTGGGTGCTGCGCAAGGCATGTGAAGATCTGCTGCCCGAGGAGATTACCTGGCGCGTCAAGGCACAATTTGACGAAGGCAGCGGCACCGTCGATCTGCTGGGATGCGGGCTCGACCGCTTCCTGCCTGCCGATGACGTCGAGAGCTACCTCGCACAGCATTCCGCGGCGGGTTTGCGTTCGGCGGAAGAGGCCGCTTACCACAAGCTGCTGCGCGAGGCCTACAACGACGACGACGTCGTCATGAGCAACGTTGCCCGCTGGGC
This sequence comes from uncultured Planctomycetales bacterium, assembly GCA_964448675.1. Lineage (GTDB taxonomy): Bacteria > Planctomycetota > Phycisphaerae > UBA1845 > Fen-1342 > CAYUZU01. The sequence continues at coordinate 7,263 of CAYUZU010000016.1, read as the reverse complement.
CGAGCGCCCGGACTATTGCGCGGCCGCTGAGGAATAGCTTGCCCGCCGGCGTATGCAAGCGAAGTCAACTGAACGAACGCCCGACCTTTCCAAGAAGGAGCGCACGATGAGCGGATTCGCGGTCGCCTGCGGCCCCAACGCCGAGAAGAACGTCGAACGCATGATGGAGCGCCTGGCGCACCGGGGCCCGTACGTCGCCGGCACGCACGCGCGGCAGGGGATCGCCCTCGGTCAGAACTACCTGCATGCCAACTGCCCAGACGCCGACCCCGCCAAGGCGGTGGTGCCCGTCCCCGCACCGGACCGCGCCGATCTGCACATCTGCTACGACGGTGAAATTGGCAATGCGGCAACTTTGGCGGCCGAGCTCGGCATCTCCGCCGGCCCCTTTCGCGATGAGCAGGTGATCCTGAAGCTCTATCGCGAGCGCGGCGTCGACGGTTTGTTCGACGCGCTGGGCGATGCCATATTCGCCTTCGTCATCGTCGATCGCGACAAGCTCATCGCGGCCCGCGACCTGCTCGGCATCAAGACCATGTTCTATGGCCGCAACAACGGCGCGCTGTGCTTCGCCTCCGAGCTCAAGGCGCTGGTCGCCGTCACCGATGACGTTCACGAGTTCCCCGCCGCCCACACCATGACCGAGGCCGGCGAAATCGCGGCCTTTGCCAGGTTGCCCGACAGCCCGCCCGAGTTCGTCACCGACCCCCCCGACGATATGGCCGCCAACGTGCGCGACATCATCGAGCGCAGCCTGCGCGCCCGCGTCGACTTCGCCCGGCCCACCGCCTGCCTGCTCAGCGGCGGCATGGACTCCAGCGCGATCACCTGCGTCGCCAGCAAACACTACCAGGAGCGCTTCGGCGACAGCGAGCGCATCCGCACGTTCGCGATCGGCTCGGCCGACAGCGGCGATCTCGCCGCCGCCCGCACCGTTGCCGAACACCTCGGCACCGACCACGAAGAGGTCGTCATTGACCTCGACACGCTGCTCGAGGCGCTCCCGCAGGTCATCTACGCCCTCGAGTCCTTTGACCCGTCGCTGGTCCGCAGTGCCGCGTCAAACTACCTCATCTCGCGTCACGCGGCCCGCGCCGGCTATGAGGTGCTGCTCTCCGGCGAGGGGGGCGACGAGCTCTTCTGTGGCTACGCCCATCTCAAGAGCGTCCCATCCGACGAACTCTTCCTGCGGCAGATCGACCTTTTCCGCTACCTGCACAACAACGCCAGCCTGCGCCTGGATCGCACCAACCTGGCGAATTCTGTCCGCGTCGTCACGCCGCTGATCTGCGGCGATCTGTTCGACTACGCCCTGCGCATCCCGCCAGCGTACAAGTTGCGCGAGGACGACGGCCGGCTGGTCGAGAAGTGGATCTTCCGCAAGGCGTACGAAGGGCTGCTGCCGCGCTCGATCACCGAGCGTCTCAAGCAGGAATTCTCGCAGGGGTCGGGGGCCGCCCACCTGCTGCCGCAGCACTTTGAGCAGGCCTACAGCGACGACGAGCTGGCCCGCGTGCAGCGCGACCACCCCATCGTGCGCAACAAGGAAGAGATGCACTACTTCAAGCTGTTCACCGAGCACTTTGGCGACCAGGGCGCCGTCGCGACCGTCGGCCAGTGGCAGTTCAAGTAAAAGCGCGGGGCAGGCCGCGGCGAAGTGGCGCGACGCCGCACGTACCGCCAGCCTGTTCTCGCATGTTGCTTTTCGCCTCTTGAATGCTGCGGCCTACCGCCGCCGACAGACGACAAGGAGCAGCAGCGCGGTGAGTGTGGCCGGCTCGGGCAGGCGGGCGACGAAGGCTTCCGTGTGGCCGTCGCGTAACCCCCAGCCGGCGATGGTCGTGCCGTCTGCGGAGACTGCATACGCATAGCTCAGGTGCCAACCCGCGACATCCAGCCTGTACTCATCGGTCAGCACGTCAGCCAGCAGCCGCGATCCCCCCTGCGGGTCGTATAAACAGGCACCCGAAACGTACCCCGTGCTCCCCACCACCGTGGATCCGTCGGCGGAGATACCACACGGGTACGCAAAAGCCTGCGCCGCGCCGAGCACGTCGGGCAGGACGGTCTCGGTCCCGGTCTCTTCCCATATCACCCCCACCATCGGCTGGTGCCCGGCGCCCCAGACGGTGCCGACGACGATCGAGCCGTCCGCCGACGTCGCGGTCGCCGTGCCGCCGTCTCGCTGCGGGCTCAGTTGTTCTTTGCCTTGAGCCTCGCTCCACCGGAACGGACCGTCTTCCGTGTCAAAGCCGACGAGAACGGCGCCATTGGCGGAGCAGCCGTTCACCCCCGCACTGTGCCACTCGCCTTCCAGCACGAGGGCTTCGGTCGAATCGATCCAGCGGCACGGTTGCCGATTGGAAGTCGAGCTTCCAAACGAGCTGCAGCCCACGATTACCGATCCGTCGTTCGAACACTCAAGCGCGACCGAGGCCGCGTGGCCCGCAAGCGGTAACAGCGACTCGTAGCCCGCACTGCTGGACCAGCGCCACGCACCGTTCTGCCCCTGGCCGATGACAATCGACCCGTCGTCGTCGGCATCCCACGCCGCCGTCACGTCGGTCGTCCCCGGCAGCCCGATCGGCACCAGGCCCTCCGCCAGCGTCCAGCGGAACGGCTGGTAGCCCTGGTCGGTATGGCTGTGCCCCACCACCGTCGTACCGTCCGCCGAGATCCCGTACGCCCGGCTCAGCGTGTTTCCGCCTGGGAGATCCCCCAGTCCCATGAAGAACGGCTCAGCCGCGTGGCCCGCGGCGCAACACAGGCACAGCGAGACAATCGCTGCGGACAGCGTGCTGGCGTGCATGATGCCATTCCTCCGCTTCGGAGCCCTGCGAGGCCACACCATCAGTTGTATGGTTGGCCACCCCCACGGAATCAAATGCCGGCGCGCGCCCGGGCCGCTGCAGAATGATCAACAATGATGGGGAGCGATCAATTGAATCGGTTCATCGCGCGCTGGTGAACTGCGGTTGGTCAAGACGATTTTGATGCCCCCAGCGCAGGTTGGTCGGCGGTCCGAGAACGTGTGCCGCGCGCCGCCGCTCTCGGGCGATGTCACAGGCCCGCTTCCCCGGGATCTCGCAGGCCGTTTCGAACAAGCCGCAGCGCGCCGATCCCGCCTTTCCACCCCTCTGCCAGCCGAATATCGCCGCGGCCGGCGCGAATACCTCTCCGACGCGACGTGCCGGGTGCGGTTTCGGCCCCGGCCGCCGCTAATGGTGATAGAATCGCGTCCGACTTCCGGACGCGCAGCCGAGAGGATTGGTCATGTTCGCTCGCTGGCTCAATGTGCGAATACGTGCCGCGGAAAAGGCCTTGCAGCAGGGCCGGCTGGACGATGCCCTCGCCGCCGCCCGCGAGCCTGACATCCGCGCCAACCCGCGGGGGCAGCAACTCCTCGACGCCCTCGTCCGTCCCCTGATCGCGCGCGCCCGCCTGCACCGCCAGGCCGGTCGCTACCGTGAGGCCCTGGCCGACCTGGACACGCTGGCGACGCTGGGCCGCTCGAACCCCGACGTTGAGACCTTGCGACAGCGTATCACCGAGGACATGCAGGCCGGCGCCCAGCAGGCCGCCGAGAACCGCGAAGCCTACAACCGCGCGGCTGACCAGCTCCGTGCCGGGCGGCTCGAAACCGTGCGGTACAATGTGGAGCGCGTCGAAGACAGCGAGCGGCGTGAGGCCCTGGCGGGCGAGCTGGAACAGCGGGCCGAGCGCAGCACGCAATTGCTCGACCAGGCCCGCGAGGCCCTCGATCGCAACGACGTGCTGGCCGCCGTGCGGTATTGGCGCGATGCCGGCCGGCGTTTTGGCCGTACGCAGGAGACTGAGCGTTTCGTCGGGCGCCTGGCCGCGGCCTGCCGTGATCAGATTCGCCAGTGGCACGGTGCCGGGCGCATCGAGCGCCTGATGGCGGCGCGAGCGGCGCTCGACGCGCTGCTGCCGGCCGACCCGACGCTGACCGATTGCGAGCGGGTGCTGGACCTCACGTCACGCGCTGCATCGCAGTTGGCGGCCACAGACTATACCGGCCTGCGCCAGTCGCTGCTGCGGCTCAAGGCGGTGCAGCCGGATGCGGCGTGGGTGAATGCGAGCCTCGACGCGCTGAACCAGATCACGGCGGGGCAGGAAGCGCTGATGGCCTCGCCGCTGGGCTTGTTCGCGTCGAGTGCGGGCCAGCCGCGAGTGGCGGATGCGCCGCCGCCCGAGACGCCCGCCCGCGCCGCGCCGCCACCCGTCCCGACCATGGACGTGCGCGACGCGATTGGCGAGGGGGTGCGGCTCGATCAGCCATTACTCATGCTGGTCGACGGCGGCGGCAGCAGCTTGCTCTTGCATCGCGACCTGGTGCGCATCGGCCGGGCGGGGACCAGTGCCGAGATTGACGTGCCGTTGCCGGCGGATGTCGAATCGCACCACGCGGACATCGTCCGCCGTGGCGAAGACTACTTCATCCACGCCTACGGCCCGGTGCAGGTGAACCGCAAGCGGGTGCAGCAGGCGATGTTGCACGACGGCGATCGCATCACGCTCGGCGACCATGCCAAGCTGACGTTTGCCCGGCCGAGTGCCAAGAGTGCGTCGGCGGCATTGCGGCTGTCGCACCGCTGCCGATTGCCGCAGGACGTCAGCGACGTGATCCTGTTTCAGGACACGTGCATCGTTGGTGGCGGCGCGACCTGTCACGTGCGGACGCGCGAAGGGCGCGGGCAGGTGGTCTTGTTCGGCCGCGGCGACGTGCTGCACGCGCGGCAGACGGCGGGTGGCGGGCATCTCACCGCACCGGTGCAGCCGGTCGGCAGTGGGCAAACGCTGGAATTCGACGGATTATGTGTCACGGTGAAGCCGTACGCGCTGGGAAGATCAACCGCATAGGTCGGGCGTCACGGGCTCGGCCAGGCTTCTGCTAGGGTGCAGACATGGCATACACGTTCAAACATGGTGATCGGCCGCTCGAGGGCGTGACAATACAACGCGCCGTCGGCCGCGGCGGGTTTGGCGAGGTGTACTACGCCGTCGCCGACTCCGGCAAGCAGATTGCGCTGAAGTATCTGCGCGAGAATCCGGACGTCGAGCTGCGCGGCATTGCGCACGTAATGAACCTCAAGAGCCCGTACCTGGTCACGATCTACGACGTGCGCAAGAACGAAGCCGGCGAGCCGTTCGTCGTGATGGAGTACATTTCCGGCCCGTCGCTGCGCGACATGCTCATCGCCGAGTCGGGCGGCATGTCGGGGCACAAGGTTGCGTTCCTGTTTGAGGGGATCGCCAAGGGCCTGAGCTACCTGCACGAGCGCGGCATCGTGCACCGCGACCTCAAGCCCGGCAACATCTTCTATGACGACGGCTACGTGAAGATCGGCGACTACGGGCTCAGCAAGCACATCTCGGTTTCCAAGCACAGCGGCCAAACCGTCAGTGTCGGCACCGTGCACTACATGGCGCCGGAAATCGGCTCCGGCAGCTACACCAAGGCGATCGACATCTACGCCCTCGGCGTGATCCTCTACGAGATGCTCACCGGCCGACTGCCGTTCACCGGCTCGAGCATGGGCGAGGTGCTGATGCGGCACCTGCGCGACGAGCCGGATCTCAGCGGCGTGCCGGCGCCGTTTGCGCGTATCATCGCCAAGGCGCTCGAGAAGGACCCGAACGACCGCTACCAGGACGCCGAGGAAATGCTCGCCGCGGTCATGGAGCTCGACGACTTCCAGCAGGGGGCGTCGTCGTTCGATGCCAGCCAGCTCACGCAGGTGCCGCGCGTGGAGGACGGCGACGATCCGCAGCGCACGATGACCTCGCCGCCACGGCCGCCGCAACCGCCGCCGCTCGACGTCCGAGACGTGGCGCACGGCGCGCCGGCGAACCTGCCGCCGCGGATGCAGGAGAAGCTGGAGCAACTGAGCCGCAAGCTCGAGGAGCGTGCCGGCCGGCTGGAGCAGCGCATGGGGCGCCCGCAGGCCGGGCGCCGGCAGGCGCGCGGCGCTGGTCATGCGCACGCGGTCCGCCGTCGTGCCGAAACGCCGCAGGTGCGCCGCTGGCCGCAGATCACGATCCTGGTGGCCGTGACCGTAATGGTCTCGTTGTTGATGGTCGCGATCTTCCGGCCGAGCCGGGAGCCCGAAGAACTGACCGTCACGCTGATCATGCTGATGATCGGCAGTGTCGTGGGGCCGTTGCTGGCCCACTTGTGGTTGCTGCAGCGGTCCCTGACGCGGAACACGGTGATCGACCGGCTGGCGTATGCGGCCCTCGGCGGGGCGTGCATGTTCCCCGGCTTCCTGGTGGCCCAGGACTTCAGCAACGAGTTTCCGGCGATCATCGTCGCGCCCCTGGTGGTGTTACTGTTGTTCGACTGGAATCGCCGCATCGAGGACGGCCGCCGCGGCAAGGTCGACGGCTGGGATGCCCTCTGGCCGGCGATCGTCGGTGGCATTGCCGCCGCGATTGCGGATGTCGATGATTACGTGTTCTTCGCGGTCGGTCTGTGTGCGGCGCAGAGCCTGTTGATTCAGGCGACCGCGGCGCTGTGGCCGGTGACGCGCGGGCGCGCTACGTTGCCGGGCCCGGGTGGACCGCCCGAGCCGGACATCGTCGGTGCCGAAGCCCGGCCCGGGCCGAACGTGCCGCCGCCGCCACCGAGTGCCGACGCGGGTGACACTGCACAGCGCGCCGGCATGCAGGCCGTGCCGCCGGCGCCGCCCAACCAACCGGAAGCGGCCGCACCGTCTTTCACGTCGCGGCACGGGCGTTCGGGCGTGGGGATGCTCGGCAAGGTGCTGATGACGCTGGGGCTGGCGGTGGCCCTGCTGGCGCAGCCGGCGCGCGTGCAGACGCACGCCATGGTTGAACGCGGCGTGTGGCATGCCAACGATGAGATAGTTGGGTTGGTGTCCAACGGTGTGCCGCCGGTGGTCGTGTTCGTGCCGCTGGTCATCGGCAGCCTGCTGCTGCTGGCCGGGCGGCGGAACGACAGCGGGATGCACTTCGCGCGTGGCTTCTTCGGCTGCATCCTGGTGTGTGCCGGGGCGCTCATCGCGCTGACGTCCGCCAGCGTGCCCCTGGCGCACGCGTTGCTCGGCACCGGCCCGCCGCCCGGCAGTATGTGGGACGCGCTGGTGTACGTCGTCGCGCCACTGGTCGCCGGTCTCGCGCTGCTGTGGTGGCCGAAGCCCCGCGGCGAGCGGACGATCTTCATCTAACCCGGATTATTCATCGGTAGGTTGAAGTTTGGGTAGTGCGGTTGTGCGAGGTGTC